>NZ_CP065936.1:1252615-2505230 GCF_003367075.2 Cylindrospermopsis raciborskii Cr2010 | reverse complement strand
GAATGGTCATTTATGCTATTATCACCATAGTCGTTGTTAGTATTATAGGTTTATTTTTGGGTCAGATAGCGACTGCAACTGTTAGAATCACGGACATAGAGTTTCTTGGTGTAGCCACTTTACCCACGGGATATACCTTTCAAAATACTCAAGTAGGTGGACTCTCGGGAATTACTTATGATGTTGAGAACGATCTTTACTATGTTGTTTCCGATGATCGGGGACAAAAAGGACCACCCCGGTTCTATAACTTCAAAATTGACCTAAGTAAAGGGAAGTTAGACCAAAGTAAAGTGTTACCCGTAGGTGTTACAACTCTACTAGATGAAAACAATCAAAAATTTGCCCTTGGGGGAATTGATCCCGAGGGTATTGCAGTGACAAAAAAATCCACCGTCTTTATTTCTTCGGAGGGGGATGTCAGTGAATCAATCAATCCTTTTATTCATGAATTTTCTCTAGCTTCAGGGAACGCAATCAATAGTCTACCCATACCAGAGAAATTTTTACCCGATGGCAAAAATCAACGGGGTGTACGTAATAATTTAGCCTTTGAAAGTCTGACAATCACACCCAACAATCAAATGCTATTTACAGCTACAGAAAACGCCCTAGTTCAAGATGGTGAAGCTGCTAAACCTAACTTTGGTACTCCATGTCGAATTCTACAATATAATCTCAGTTATAATCAACCGCAAAAAGAATTTCTTTACCCGATGGAACCAGTTACACCCCTATTTAACTTCACGGGTAGATTCGATAGTGGACTGTCGGATTTAGTAGCTTTAGATAATAGAGGAAACTTTCTTAGTTTAGAAAGAAGTTTTACTGGTTTGGGCTTTGCAGTTTCCCTCTTTGAAGTATCTTTAAACAATGCTGATGATATTCATAATATCCCCAATCTTGCAACTGTTGACATGAGCAAAATCAAACCAGTTGAGAAAAAATTACTTCTAGATTTACAAACCCTACCCCTACCCTTGGATAATATAGAGGGACTAACTATCGGACCCAAATTATCCGATGGCAGTATTTCCCTAATTTTGGTGAGTGATAACAACTTTAATAGACTACAAACCACCCAAATATTAGCATTAAAGCTGAAAAAAGAATCCCCCTTAAAAAAACTACTACGTCAGTTGGGATTGACCTAGTGACCAAAATTGAAAAGTAGTTGGAAAGTAATTGGAAAAAGTTTGAACTATTTCCAATTAATCACACCCTTAGGAAAGTTGATTTTTCAATTTCTCTAAAGCTGACCAACGTCTATCAACTGAACTTTCATTAACCCCAGTAGCTATAATTCCCGGACAATTTGAGTTACATAACTGGCGTTGAGGAATAGCTAAGCACATCTGTTCATATAGCCATTCACCGGGATCAAAATAACCATCAGGCGCAATGGTTTCTACCAAATCCTCCATAGCAACTTCCCTTTCTAAAGGTAAATCTTCTACCGGACTAGAATTAGTGTCAAACCAAATAATTTCTTTAGTCTTAATAGCTAACCTCTGATTATATTGTTGTAAACATCGGTTACAGCTACAAGTAATTATAGATTCTGCTTTACCAGAAACTTCTAAGTAATTACCATGGTGTTGCAAACGAACAACACCACGCACGGGTGTTAAAGTTTCCAGCTCCGGTAGAAATTCATCAACCTGAATCTCTTCTGTACACTGCGGAGCTTTAGTTAGTTGTGGCAGAAAAATAGCATCCATGATACTTATGAATACACTTCAATATTTACCCAATTTTAGCTTGAATAATCAGGATTAGCTGAAGATTCAGTGGCTAAACGAATCACCAGATTGCGACTAGGTTCTCGACCACGACTAAAGGTTTCCAAATCTGGAAACTCCTTCAAGAAGCTGTGAACTTGTCGTCTCTCGGCGGAATTTAGTGATCTAATTTCTACCTCCCTTCCAGAAAAGCGCACTTCCTCAGCTGCAGTTTTCACCAAAGTACTGATTTCTGCTTGTCTTAGAACACGATAACGATTTAACTCAATGATATAGGATATTTGTTCCTGTTCCTGGTGATTTAAGTTCAATACAGAATTAGCCAAGGACTGTATAGCATCTAAAACAGATCCGCTAGAACCTATCAATACCCGTATCTGTTCGGGCATTAAATTAGAGTCATCAATTGTCAACCAGTAGCTATTTGGTTCCAGGGGAGCTGTTTCTAAAGTTGGTGCAGCACCCAATTGACTGTAAACATTAGTAGAGATTCCAGCTAACTGCAGCAATTGTTTTAACCACTGTTCACTGTGCTGCATAGAAATGTCACTCATAAATCGGGTTACTTAGGTTTTAGATTCTTTGTTATTGGGCTGTTTTTTCTTAGAACCCTTTGGTTCAAAGGGTAGGGTTTTGACTTCTACCGTTGCTGCTTGTTTTTCTTTTTCCTGAATTGCTACAATTTTTTGGAGTTCTTCTGGTAAAGGTTCCCGAGACAGAATATAGGTCTGGAGAGTTTGAAAAACATTACCAATTACCATGTACATAAGTACACCTGCAGGTAAAGGAAAGAACAAAAACATCCCAGAAAAAATTACAGGAGTGATTTTATTGACGGTTTCCTGTTGAGGGTTACCACCACTGGAGTTTTGCCCAGACAGCATTTGGCTAAAGTATAAGCTAATGCCAAAGAAAATAATCATACCCACGATGTCCCAGTGAATATTGCCATCGGGATCAATTGCTCCCACCCTACCCAACGCATCAATAAACAAAAATCCACTATTGGCAGCTAGTCCAGGAATTGTGCCTTGAATTGTCACGTCTCCTGGTTCCAGAGCTTCAACATTACCATCGAGATCAATTTTGATGCGGTCTTCTCCCTTAATGATTTTCCATTCAGGAGTCAACTTTGTTTGAGGATATTCCACCAAGAGTGCATCAAAGGGTTTGCCCTCCATAGTTTGATATTGGATCTTGGTTTTTTCCCCTACTGCCAATTTATTGCCACCAGGAAGAATGGCAGTGATTTGAGTGTGCACACCATCTGCAACGTAAATGTTTTGAGGAGGAGTAGCAAAAGCCTGAGGTTGAATCCGTTCAATTTGTTCTGAGGGTACAATTTGTAGGTTAACTGAGTAATTAGCACCAGCAAATGGCGAACCCCTGAGAGTAGCAAACAAAGCCAACAACACTGGCATTTGTAACAGCAGTGGCAAACACCCAGCTAAGGGATTGCCAAATTCCTTTTGGACATTTACCATTTCCTCTTGCTGTTTTTGCGGATCATCTTTATAGCGCTCTTTTATTTCCGCCATCCGCTTTTGCATCACAGGTTGTACTATTCGCATGCGACGCATACTGCGAATAGACCCAGCACTCAGGGGGTAGAGTGCGAACCGAATGATTAGTGTTAAAGCCACAATTGCCAGTCCATAGCTGGGGAAAACGCCATAGAAAAAGTCTATGATTGGCAACATGACATTGTTCGAGAGAAACCCAATACCAAAATCCATTATTCTCAATCCAACCCAAAGTAATGTAAACGTAAACTGAATCTAATTTATCTAAATTGTGATTTACTGGCGACTATCACCAGCTACGGATAGCCGCACCTACAAGATAATAGGTAGATCAAGAGGGGTTAGAAGTATATTGAGGATTCTTAGCGGCAACCCTATCATTGATATATTCATAAACCTCTCGAAAGTTGGGAATAGCCCTAATTTCCAAACGACTACCGTTTTTCAGGGTTAACACCATGTCACCCCATAGACCAACGCCACGAGGGACTTTCACCACCTTCACAACTTCTGAATAAATCACATCAGTGCGATTTTGTCCCATCCAACCACCCATCACAGCAACTCGCCGATCAGTGATCTTAAAACGCAACCACAAAGCTCTAATAATCGCCCCAATGGTCAATGGCAAGCCAACTATAGTCAAGCCAATTAGTAGATTGAGAATTAAATCCCCAATGTGGGGACCACCTTCATAATAAACTTCCTCACGAATGCCCATTTATCACCTCAGCTTTTACCAACAACTGCTCTAATTCTCGCAGAAATTGTTGGCTTATGCACTCCCATTCTCCTGTCTTTGGCTTGACAATTACCACCAGTCGCCATCCTTTGGATAACTTCGGTAATAATTGGTACAAAACACCCGTAATTTGTCTTTTGATACGGTTGCGAACCACTGCTCTTTTGCTAACTTTAGTGCTAATAGAAATACCAATTTTAGTATTAGGTAAGTTTTCACAGGTATTAGCAGGTATATTTATAGAAGAGGAGTGCAGGTGAGTTGGAGATAGGGGTTTTAAAGCTCTCAGGGTGAAATGAGAGCTATGACACCGGACTCCTTCCCGGAAAACTGCCTGGAAGTCGCCACGGGATTTTAGTCTGTATGCTTTTGGCAACGGCACAATAGGTTTGTGTTAGCTAGGTTCCTATTAAACGCTCAAACGATGACGACCTTTTTTTCTTCTGGATCTAATTACGTTTCGACCGGTTGGGGTTTGCATTCTGGCGCGAAACCCAGAAGTTCTCTTTCTTTTGCGACAAGTTCCACCCAGTGTTCTTTGCATTGTTTTCTCCTCTTAGGCAATTTTATAAAAAGTCACAATCTCTTATCTTAGCACTTTACTCCAGATCAGAACATATTTTGCAGGTACTAGATTTAGGATATGCTAATGATCCAGGTTCCAAGATAGCGAGGAATTTGCACCCCACCAGGGGAGAGAACCTGACAGTTAAAATAGAACATCCCGCCAAAACTTGGGTTTTGCACGTTGGAGAGAATTAGTTCAACTTTACTACGAGCAGGCACGGGTTCTTGGGTCACTATCTCAATTACTCTTGTTTCTTTATCCCATTTTACTTCTTTTATATCTAAACTTTTACCTTTAACTCGAACTTCTATTTCTTTGGTGTCAAAGCTACCTTTGTAGTGTTCAGGATAAGTGATATTAAATTGAGATACTGGCAATTTCATTTTATTGGCAGGCAGTCTTAGTCTATATCTGTCTGTGCTGTTAGTTTGTCCGCCAAAATCCAAGAAAAACGACAGCTGGTTTTCTGATTTTACACCGCTAAACAGTGTTAAGCCTGGTAGGCTTTGAGCTAGGGTGGTAGTGGAAATACCAGTTAATAGACAACTAGACAGGGCTAAAGCCGGGAGTAAACGTTTCATAATTTTAACCATTCGATGATAGATTTGATTGGTATGACGTAGAAACTGGCATAAAGGTGCCAGCAATCATCAAGCAATTTTTACGGACGTTAAGTTTTTTTTCGATTTTGGACACAGCTTTAACTAAACCACTAGAATACCCTAAACAAATGAGAAAAACAATCTCAAGAACCTAGCCACTTGTTTTGAACCACAATAATATACTCAGTAATATGGATAAAAAAATCCCTAAGATAATCTGAAAACTTACACACAAAACCTGACACATAGTATATACATCAAATATACATCAAGTACAACAGCTTGCTAATGTCCAGGATTATACGTCCGCAAGCACCAACGGTAATCCATGAAGATTAAACCCGAAGCTGGGATGTTAGGAAATATTGAGTATTGATCTTATTCATCTTGAGGAGACTAAATGAAAATTGCAGTTGCTAAGGAAATAGAAGTAAGTGAACGGCGGGTGTCATTAGTTCCTGACATGGTAGCCAAACTGGTCAAACAGGGACTAGAAATCTCTGTGGAAACCGGTGCAGGAGAAAAAGCATACTTTAGTGATGGGGACTATGAAGCAGCAGGGGCAAAAATTATTACTGATGCTGCTGTATTATGGGGTGAAGCTGACATACTGCTTAAGGTGAGTCCACCCCAGGAAAGGGAAGATGGTCGTGAGGAAATAGACCTGCTCAAACCAGGAGCAGTGTTACTTAGTTTTCTCAACCCCCTGGGTAATCCGGAAGTAGCTCGAAAATTAGCACAACGGCAAATCACTGCTCTAAGTATGGAACTAATACCCCGTACTACCAGGGCCCAAAGCATGGATGCCCTGTCTTCTCAAGCTTCCATAGCTGGCTATAAAACTGTATTATTAGCCGCAGCAGCACTGCCCAAGTACTTTCCGATGTTGACCACCGCAGCAGGTACTATTGCGCCTGCTAAAGTCTTTATTATGGGTGCAGGAGTAGCTGGGTTACAAGCTATAGCTACTGCTCGTAGACTAGGTGCTTTAGTAGAGGCTTTTGATATACGCCCAGCAGTGAAGGAGGAGGTACAAAGCTTAGGAGCGAAATTCGTAGAGATTAAATTAACAGAAGAAACCACAGCAGCGGGTGGTTATGCCAAAGAGATTTCTGAAGATAGCAAAAAACGCACCCAAGAGGTGGTTGCTGAACACGTCAAACACTCGGACATAGTCATCACCACAGCTCAAGTACCAGGTAGAAAAGCCCCCATCCTAGTCACGGAGGATATGGTAAAAGGAATGAAACCTGGCTCTGTAATTGTGGATTTAGCGGCGGAACAGGGAGGAAACTGCGCTTGTACAGCACCTGGTAAGGATATAGTTTATCACGGTGTGACTATTATTGGACCGATTAATCTGCCTTCGTCAATGCCTGTACACGCTAGTCAACTTTATGCCAAGAATGTTACTGCATTAATGCAGCTGGTCGTTAAAGATAAAGCCCTAAATATTAACTTTGCAGACGACATTGTTGATGCTGCTTGTATTACCCACAATGGTGAAATTAGAAATCAACGCATCAAGGATGCGCTACAGGCTGTTCCAGTTTAATTTTTGAACAACCTCGAACTAACAATCTGTGAAATCAATCTCAAATCACAATGACTGAAACACTACTTGCGGCTTTGTCTGTACTTGTTTTGGCTTCTTTTATAGGTTTTGAAGTCATTAACAAAGTTCCCCCCACACTACATACTCCTTTAATGTCCGGTTCCAATGCTATTTCGGGAATTTCCGTAATTGGTGCGATTTTAGCAGCGGGGGAGAAAAACACTAGTTTATCGGTAATTCTTGGTTTAATTGCGGTCATATTGGCCATGGTTAACGTTGTCGGTGGTTTTTTGGTAACTGACAGAATGTTGCAGATGTTTAAGAAAAAGGAGGTTAAAGCATGACCAGTTTTATCCCTACCGGTATTCAGCTAACCTATTTACTGGCTGCATCCCTATTTATATTTGGCTTGAAAAAATTAGGCTCTCCTGCAACTGCACGCAATGGTAATGTTATTGCAGCAGTGGGAATGTTATTGGCCGTAGTTGCTACTTTATTAGACCAAGAGGTTCTCAACTATCAGATGATACTGGTGGGTCTAGTCATTGGTTCCATTATTGGGGCTATTGCAGCTTATAAAGTGCAAATGACGGAAATGCCTCAAATGGTGGGTTTACTCAACGGTTTGGGTGGAGCATCTTCCGCTCTTGTAGCTGTTGCTGAGTTTTGGCGTCTTTTGGATGCTGGCCAATCTATACCTTTGGATATTAATATATCCATGCTATTGGATGTGTTAATAGGTGGAGTGACTTTTACTGGTAGTTTTCTAGCTTTTGCTAAATTGCAAGGTTTAGTTAGTGGTACTCCCATTACTTTTCCCCTGCAACAACCTGTGAATTTGTTGCTTTTAGGTACATATCTAGCGGGGAGCGCCTATTTAATTGCTTCTCCCGACAGTTTACCAGTATTTTTAGCCGTGGTGGCCGTTTCCCTGGTACTTGGAGTAATGTTCGTATTACCCATTGGCGGTGGAGATATGCCAGTAGTAATTTCTCTGCTAAACTCATTATCAGGTGTGGCAGCATCAGCAGCAGGCTTTGTGGTGATGAATAATATGTTAATCATTGCCGGTGCTTTAGTTGGTGCTTCTGGAATTATCCTTACAGAAATTATGTGTAAGGCTATGAACCGCTCTTTGTTCAGTGTTCTATTTAGTGCCTTTGGTTCTGTTTCTACTGTTAGTGGTGGAGCTACTACTGCTACTGGTAATCAAACTGTGCGGAGTATTGATCCTGAAGAGGGGGCTATGATGTTGGCTTATGCGCGTTCTGTAGTCATAGTACCGGGTTATGGTATGGCTGTAGCACAAGCTCAGCATAGCATTCGTGAGTTAGGAGATCAACTGGAGCGCATGGGTGTGGATGTTAAATACGCCATACATCCAGTAGCTGGTAGAATGCCAGGACACATGAATGTATTGTTAGCAGAAGCTAATGTGCCTTATACTCAGTTGTATGACATGGAGGATATTAACCCCCAATTTGAACAAGCTGATGTAGCTCTAGTTATTGGTGCCAATGATGTGGTGAACCCCGCAGCTCGCAGTGATGCTAACAGTCCAATTTATGGCATGCCCATTTTAGAGGTTGATAGGGCTAGGCAAACCATTGTGATTAAGCGAGGTATGAGTAAGGGTTTTGCTGGTGTAGACAATGAGCTGTTTTATAAGGAAAAAACAACCATGTTATTTGGTAGTGCCAAGGATATGGTGGCTAAGTTGGTCTCTGAGGTGAAGCAGCTTTAGAAATATAGGGAATGGGAAATGGGGATCGATTAACATTTACGTTTATGACTCATTGGCGATCGCTTGTGGTTTGCCCAATTGTTAATGATATTTTTAAAAACAAGCTCCTCAAATGATATGATGAGCGACTTAACAGTAGCTAATCAAAATACTAACTAACCTTAATTATGACCCAAAAATATAGTATTACCCTACTTCCTGGCGATGGTATTGGTCCTGAAATTATGGAAGTAGCGGTGGATGTACTAAAACTGGTTGGTAAGCAATTCAACTTGAATTTTCAGTTTGAAACTGCTCTAATCGGTGGTGCAGCGATCGACGAAACCGGAGAACCTCTACCATCCCATACCCTGGAGACCTGTGGGCGCAGTGATGCAGTTTTATTGGCTGCTATAGGTGGTTATAAATGGGACTCTTTACCTGCAAATAAACGTCCTGAAGCAGGACTATTGGGATTGAGAGCTGGGTTAGAACTATTTGCCAATTTAAGACCCGCAAAAATAATCCCTCAGTTAATAGGTGCTTCCACCCTCAAACCGGAAGTAGTGGAGGGTGTGGATATCATGGTGGTACGAGAACTCACAGGGGGGATTTATTTTGGTAAACCCAAAGGTATTTTCACTACAGAAACAGGAGAAAAACGTGGTGTAAATACGATGGTTTACAGTGAATCAGAAATAGAAAGAATTGCCAAAGTTGCTTTTGAAACAGCACAAAAACGAGGTGGCAAACTTTGCTCAGTTGACAAAGCTAATGTGTTGGAAGTATCTCAGTTGTGGCGAGAGGGGATGAATAAATTGGCTCCGGAATACCCCCAAGTAGAGTTATCCCACTTATACGTAGATAATGCTGCCATGCAATTAGTTCGAGCCCCCAAGCAGTTTGATACTATTGTCACTGGCAACCTTTTTGGTGATATTCTCTCCGATGCAGCAGCTATGCTAACCGGTAGTATAGGCATGTTGCCATCAGCTAGCTTAGGATCTTCCGGTCCAGGTGTGTATGAACCCGTCCATGGTTCTGCTCCTGATATTGCAGGACAAGACAAAGCCAATCCTCTAGCACAAGTCCTAAGTGCGGCTATGATGTTACGCTATGGGTTAAACCAACCAGCAGCAGCAGACAGCATAGAAAACGCAGTGTTACAGGTTTTACAACAAGGCGATCGCACAGGAGATATTATGTCTCCAGGAATGAATCTTTTAGGGTGTAGAGCTATGGGTGACGCTTTAATGGACATTCTGGAAAAAAATAGTTAAATGGTCTATATAGTTAGATAGTCCATGAGGAAAAATTTAGCGTTACTTGCTAAAGGTTTCCGATAAACTAAAACCAAATCTAACTCCATCTATATAATAACCAAAGGGTTCCAGTGTACCTTTCACAACCAGATCTCAATAGTTTCAGTGTCCAACCCAACCAAACTGCTTTGATCGATCCCGCCGTGATTAAAGCTGCAGGGCAAATTTATCACACTTATTCTCAAGTCCATCCAGAAATTATCGGTCAAGTATCAGGGGTGGCGATTAGTCGCACAACCTATAGGGGTAAGGTCATTTTTACCCAACAACCGATTCTTTTACCTCAGGAGTGTTTTATACCTTTACAACAAATAGAGTCTTGTGTCTACTAAACCAGTAATTAGATGTTGATATCATGCTAACTTTAGTGCCTAGCAGTATCATTGTTTTAGTATTAGGTGCATGCGTTGGTAGCTTTATCAATGTGGTGGTTTACCGACTACCCAGAGGATTGTCATTGCTATGGCCTTCTTCCCATTGTCCTCATTGCTTGAGTCCATTAAAGGTTTATCATAACTTGCCCATTTTAGGCTGGCTATGGTTAAGAGGAAAATGCGCTGATTGTCAAGGTAAAATTTCCTATGGTTATCCCCTAGTAGAGTTGTTGACCGGAATAATATTTTTAATCGTATTTTGGGTGTTTCAATTTTCACTGCCAACTATTGGCTATTGGGTTTTTTGTAGTTGGTTACTAGCTTTATCCCTAATAGACTGGGAGACAATGACCCTACCAGGTAGTCTGACTAAATCAGGACTAGTATTGGGTTTAATATTTCAAACCACCTTAGGTTATGTAGCACATAACACCTGGTATGGCACCATTGGGCAGTTAATGTGGGGAATAGGTGGTATGGTTTTAGGTTTATGGTTGTTTGACATTATTGCTAGCTTGGGATTTCTGTTTTATGGCAAACCAGTTATGGGTGGTGGTGATGGTAAACTAGCAGCAATGATGGGTGCTTGGCTGGGTTGGCAATACTTATTAGTAGCTAGTTTTATAGCCTGCTTTTCTGGGGTGTTAGTAGGTTTTGGGGCAATTATTGTCTGTGATGGTCAAATGGAACAAAAAATGCCCTTTGGACCGTTTTTAGCCTGGGGATCGGTGATTTCTATATTTGGTGGTGAGGTCATCCTGGATCATTACCTGCGCTTTGTACTATCCCATTCTTGAGGTGAAATATATGTGTTGTAATATAATTCAAAGGAGATGAGAAATGACAGAAAATCTCATCAAAGCCCTTAATAAAAGTTCAACAACCATAAGATAACAATGGCAAACAACGAAGAATCCCGCGGTTTAAAGTCTTTATTAGATTGGTTTGCAAATCGTCGTAAATCCGGGAACACAAATTTGGATCGTCAGGAACGAGAAATTGCTGATGGATTGTGGCACAAATGTCCTGAATGCGGAGTTCTTTCCTATACTAAAGATCTCAAAGCTAATCAAATGGTTTGTTCAGAATGTGGTCATCATAATCGTGTCCATAGCGATGAACGCATTAGACAATTAATAGATGCCAATACCTGGACATCTATGGATGAAAACTTACGCCCCACAGATCCTTTGGGTTTTCGCGATCGCAAACCCTATAGCGATCGCCTGCGAGAGACCCAGGAAAAAATCGGGTTAACGGATGCGGTCAAAACCGGATTAGGACAAATCAACGGTTTACCCATTGCCTTAGGAGTGATGGACTTCCGTTTTATGGGAGGGAGTATGGGTTCAGTGGTAGGGGAAAAACTAACCCGTTTAATAGAGCAGGCCACCCAAAGACGCTATCCGGTAGTAATAGTTTGTACATCTGGTGGTGCCAGAATGCAGGAGGGAATGTTATCTTTAATGCAAATGGCTAAAATTTCTGCCGCTCTCCAGCGTCATCAGGATGCCCGTTTACTATATATTCCCGTCTTGACCAATCCTACCACCGGTGGTGTTACTGCCAGTTTTGCCATGTTAGGGGATGTAATTATTGCCGAACCCAAGGCCACCATCGGTTTTGCTGGTAGAAGGGTAATTGAACAAACCCTGCGGGAAAAACTCCCGGAAGACTTTCAAACCGCTGAAGATCTGCTAAAACACGGTTTTGTAGATGAAATTGTTCCTCGAACCCAGTTAAAACATATCCTAACCCAACTGATATCCTTACACCAACCCGTGCCCACAGCAGTAAATATGGTTTTATTAGCTGGAACCTAAAATTGAAACCGGGGTGGGAATATAGCCACAACCCCCACCCATCAATCACCAGCTATAAATCAAAAATCTGAAATCTGAAATCCCCTAAATGGTAAACTGATTCATGCTGATGTTAATGATGGGGAAATATGTTTATAAGACTGATAAGCGTTGTTTTGGCTACTGTTTTGCTGTCGTTTCATCTTTTTATGGGTAGTGCAACCGCAGTAGAGCTAGATGAAGCCACGAGAACCGTCAAACTGAATGAAGCTGGTGATACAATAGTTATTAGCCCTAAGCAGTTACAAGAAGGAAAAAGGCTATTTCAAGACACATGTGCTCAATGTCATGCTGGTGGTGTAACTAAAACCAACCAGAATGTGGGTCTGGAACCAGAAGCTTTGGCGGGTGCTGTCCCAGCACGTGACAACATTGAAGGATTGGTGGACTTTCTCAAGGAACCTAAAACTTACGATGGTGAAGAGGATATATCGGAAATACATCCTGGTCTCAAGAGCGCGGATATCTTTACGGAAATGAAAAACCTCACAGAGGATGATTTAAAAGAGATATCGGCCTACATTCTTATCCAACCCAAAGTCGTTGGTACTCGCTGGGGTGGTGGTAAAATATACTACTAAACATCTCTAGTCGGTAGCTTTCTCTAATGCGCACATTTTTGTTTTAAAATAGTTTTAGTTCCTAGTCCTGATTTGCTAAGAGTATGGGGGTTTAACTTGATTAAATTCTCATCTGCTCCACGAACTCCGGTCTAGGAATTATTTAATAAGTACAACTAAAAAAAAGCGTTTATCCCTTGCAGCTGGCTAAATCCATAAAAAATAACCGGAAAAATAAATTTTTATATGACAAGCTGTCATATTTAGTGTTAAATATAGATAACATGAGATTGGAAAAATAAAACTATATCTCGGGAGAGAATTATGAAACTAATCATGGCAAATTGGAAGCGTTTAACCTTGACTGTGCTGACTTTGGTTCTAGCCGTTAGCACCTTAGTCCTGTTTACCCCCACCGCATCAGCTGAAACCTACACCATCAAACTAGGTACTGACAGAGGACTCTTAAAATTTGAACCCAGTAAGTTAACAATTAAACCCGGGGACACAATCAAATGGGTTAACAATAAAGTTCCCCCCCATAACATTGTATTTGATCCCGTTAAAAACCCTGGTAAGGATAAAGTCTTAGCCAAATCCTTGTCCCACACTAAATTATTGTTGAATACTAGTCAAAGTGCGACCACAACTTTTCCAGCGGATGCACCTGTTGGTGACTATACCTTTTACTGTGCTCCCCACCGTGGCGCTGGTATGGCGGGTAAAATAACTGTTGCTAGCTAAAAGATATAGCTTCGGTTTTTAAAAACGGTTAGAGTGAATTTATGGCACGCCCAGCGTGCCATTGACGTATAATCAAATAGTGATTATTGGGAGGAAAATTTCTTGTCTAGACCTCTACCGTTATTAGTTTTAATTCTAGCGATCGTTGTATTTTTTAGCTTCACACTTATTATCGAACCAGTCTTATCAGCAGAAACAAGTAGAGGTCATGCTATTTTTAAGACCGAATGTGCTTCCTGCCATGTAGGGGGTGGTAACATACTTGTTGAAAATAAGACTCTGAAAACATCAGCCATGCAAAAATACTTAGAAAACTATGACACTGACCCTATTGGAGCGATTGTGAATCAAATTCAGAATGGGAAAAGTGCCATGCCTGCTTTTAAGAACAAGTTAACCAAGGAAGAAATTCTAGAGGTGGGTCTCTATGTTTTTCAAATGGCAGAAACAGGATGGTAGATTTAGTGGAGATCAAAACTATGATGTGATGACCACCACTAAACAAGCCATGCTCATTTTACCTACCTACTTTGGGGTTGCGCCCTGAGTTTGAGGAACGTTCTCACTGGCATTATTGACCAAATTGAAACGGAGTTGGAAAGGATAAGAACTAATGTTCTGTTCACCTTTAGGGGGATTGGCGTTAAAAAACTCCCGGGTTTGAGATTGGAGTTGGGGAGACACCGATTGGTCTTGAAACTTAATATCCAAAACCTTGCCATCAGGGTCCACAACCAAACGACCGAAAACTACACCTTCCATATCCCGGTTGTTCACAGACACACTTTGGCGGATTGGGTACTGTTCTTTAGAATTAGGGTATTCCTTAAGAATGGTTTGTCTGAGTTTGTTATAGGATTCCAACCTAGCGAGTAATTGTTGTCTTTTTTGAGTTCTGGCATCATTCCCTTGAGATACAGGGTTTTGCACTTCTGGTTGGGAACTAGGCAAACTAGGCGCTTGTTCCTGTAACTTTGTAGGAATATCTGGAACTGGCTTGTCTGGAACAACCGCAAGGGGCCCACCTAACTGGCCTGCAGTAGGTGAAGGAGAAGATGGATTGGAATCAGCTACATTTTGCTGTGGATTAAAGTTAGCTGGGGACTGGTTTTGAGCTATTACCCCAGTGTCTTGCGCACCGCCACTAGGGTCACTATCAATCTTAGCAGTAGAAGGATTATTTAAAGGCTCACTTGGTATTTCCGTGGTTACTTGGTTATCAGCTTGTGGTGATTTACTATCATTGGATTGATTTAGTCTAATTTGGGCATCTATATTATTGACAAAAGCAGATGTTGATGAAGGGGAAAATTTATCTTTGAAGCGTAAATTACTAGCTTTATCTACACTAGTGGCGGGGATCCTTGGCAGTGATTGCCTTTGAGGCAATACAGAAAGATTATAGTTAGAAGAAGAGGTAGGGATAGGAGGTAAGAGGGGAGGGGGTAAAACTGGCTGAACAGGAGGTTCTTGTCCAGCAACACTCAAACCACCCAGGGGAATTTGGGATTGTAAGGCCAGTTGGGGGAGCTGGGCGGCTATTTGGGCTGAAGTAGACTGTGGCAGTCTATTTTGGTCAGCAGGACTCAATTCCATTAGTCCCACAGCCTTAGTCGTGTCAGTTCGTGCAGTCTGATTGTGATTAGAATCAATGGGCATTAATGGCACAATCAAGGCAATAGCCCCATGGATACCAAGAGAAGCTATGGCAGCTATTCCTGTGGGCTGGCCTAATATTTCTGGAATGCTTTTCAGGACGGAGACGTAAGACATAATCTGAATCGTTCACTCGACTTAGTTGCTGTCAGCTAGTTCCAGCAGGCAAAAGGCGGGCAACTAACATAACTTACTTGGGGTTTGCAGTCACAGCCATTTGTGCCATGCCCAACTAGAAACTTGATTTCTTAAATTATATTCCCATTTTCCAAATGTGGCTTCATCTATTCTACAAATAATAACTGTCCACCTATCAACCTATCAAAAGAATTTGCTCATAGGCATTTTTTCCTCCACCTCTGGTAAAGTTTCTAAGGCTAAAACCCCGGACTGACTGGATCCAGAGAGAAGTTTTAACAGACTTGGTCGGGAATCATACAACAGATAAATAATGCGATCGCCCACTTCCCAAGTTTCATTCACCGATATTACCTGTAACCTT
The DNA here is from genome assembly GCF_003367075.2 of Cylindrospermopsis raciborskii Cr2010. NCBI lineage: Bacteria > Bacillati > Cyanobacteriota > Cyanophyceae > Nostocales > Aphanizomenonaceae > Cylindrospermopsis > Cylindrospermopsis raciborskii. The sequence continues at coordinate 2,489,755 of NZ_CP065936.1, read as the reverse complement.
TCTTCTCTTTCCAATAACAAGGGCACTAGTACGCCAGTGCGAATCTTTTCCTGAATATGCTGCTGTTGACTTTCAAATTCTTCTTCGTTTAAAGTTGTATTTCCCAATTTCACCCTACCACCGCTCAAATACTCATTCCAGGTTTTTATTGGTAGGTCAGAAACAAAAGCCTGACTGACCCTACTATGAACTGAAACATTACCATGAGGATCTCGGGGGAATATGGCCAAAACTCGAGGTGGATTGAACTCTTCTGCTGCCCGCTGGGACAAAACAAAATTCACTTCTCCATTGTTAGTCATTGCTATGAATGTACCTATTTTAGCAATACCCGCATTTTCTAAAACCTGAGCATCTAAAGCACTATTCACAACCACAGGCAAGTTTTGAGCTTCCGCCTGAGCTAAATATTCTGAATCAGTATCAATTATTACTACCTTCTCTCCCCGTTCCTGGAAAAAGCGAGCAATCAGCAAACTGAGGGGATTACAGCCAACTATCAAGGCTCCTGTTAAATTTTCTGAAGTAATTCCTAGGCATTTCACGAGCCATGAAGCTGTTAAACCCTGACAAAAAACAGTCATAATAATAGTCAGAAATACTAAAGCCTTAATGGCATCTCCACCATTAATTCCATGTTGGGTTAGGGAAATGGCAAATAATGAAGCTACAGAGGCGGAAACTATTCCCCTGGGAGCAACCCAACTTAAAAACAACTTTTGCCGCCAATTCAGACCACTATTCCAAGTACACAAAAGAATATTAATTGGACGCACTACAAACATTAATACCAGGACGGTAAATAAACTGCCCCAACCTAGGGCAAAAACACTAGCAATAGATAAATCCGCTGCCAATAAAATAAACAGTACGGAAACGCCCAGAATTGTCAGTTGATTTTTAAAGCTGCGTAATAAGCGTTCTTCGGGAACGGATGAGTTAGCAAATACCGCACCCGCTACAACTGTGGTCATTACCCCAGATTCGCTGCGGATGGCTTGCGCCATGGTAAACAGACCCCATAGCAATGCTAAAACTACCAGATTTTTCAGTTCAAAGGAGAGGAAGTTGGCACGTTTGAAGACCATGCTCATGACTAAACCGCCTAGAACTCCAATAATCCCTCCCACACCCAGTCGCATTATTAGACCCATAATTGCTCCCATGGGATCCGGATCGCCATTAACAATGGTATCCAGCACCACATAAGCCAAAATTGCCCCCACAGGATCAATTAAAACCCCTTCCCCTTCTAATAGGGTAGCAACTTGCTTATCTACATTAATTTGTTTAACTAATGGTCCAATAACAGTTGGTCCAGTAACTACAACTATGGAGGCGTAAAGAAAGGCCAAGTTCCAGGGAAATTCTCCTAGCCAATGGGCTGCCATACTCCCACCCAGCAAGGTAATTAAAGTCCCCAGGGTTACTAACAGTTGCAAACTCACTGAAACCCTACCCACCTCACGGAAGTCCAATTTCAGTCCACCTTCAAATAAGATGATTGCCGTTGCTAGGGAGACAATCACTTCTAATCCGATACCTAATAATTGAGGATGTAATATTCCCACACCATCATTACCCAGGATGATGCCCAAGAGGAGTAGTAGTACGATACTTGGCAGACGGAAGTGTGCAGCCATCACCTGGGCACTAATACCTACCAGAACCGTTAGTACCATTTGTAAAGTGATTTGAAAAGATGTTTCCATGTTGTGGATTTTGTGATCTTGGCCTCAAAATCCTTTAATTAACCTCTTCAATAGTTACAAGTGTAAGTTTACAAGTCTAAATAACATTCCCGTCATGACGAATCCGAGGGCGTTTTTTCTACTTGGCTCCCTATATTACATGTTTTTTCCGGATTTAGCCACCCGCTGGGCATATTATGTCGGAAATGTGAGGAAATCTTGGATTGAAAGATGTGCAATTGCTGCAATTAAGAGGTTTACTCTTACCCAAAAAAGTTAGCAAAAAAAATTTTTCTTAAACTAGTTGACATTCCCGAAATAATAGGGTAGGTTAATAACAGTGAAGTCCAGCGCCCCCATCGTCTAGAGGCCTAGGACATCTCCCTTTCACGGAGGTAACGGGGATTCGAATTCCCCTGGGGGTATATAAGTATATAACAATTAAACCATATAATAACAATATCTATGTTCATGGGGGATAACCATTATTATCATTAGGAAGTATTATGAAAATCTTAGTTACTGGCGCAGCAGGCTTTATTGGATTCCATCTGAGTAACTACCTATTAAATCGGGGTGACTATGTGGTAGGAATTGACAATCTGAACAGCTACTACGATGTATCTTTAAAACAAGCTCGATTGGTGCAATTAGAACCCCACAATAAACTATTTAGCTTCATCCCCCTAGATTTAGCTGATCGCGAGAGGGTCAACAATTTATTTGCCCAACACCAATTTGATGTGGTTGTTAATCTAGCAGCTCAAGCTGGGGTCAGATATTCCATAAAAAATCCTCACGCTTATATTGATAGTAATATCATAGGATTTACTAATGTTTTAGAAGCTTGTCGTCACTATGGAGTGAAACACTTAGTATTTGCTTCCTCTAGCTCTGTTTATGGAGCTAATACCAAAATACCATTTTCTACCCATGACAATGTGGATCATCCTATTAGTTTATACGCAGCTACTAAAAAAGCTAATGAGCTAATGGCACATACTTACAGTCATCTGTATGAATTACCCATTACTGGACTACGCTTCTTTACTGTTTATGGTCCTTGGGGAAGGCCAGATATGGCCTACTTTTCATTTACCAAAGCTATTTTATCCGGACAGCCCATAGATGTTTTTAATTATGGTAAAATGAAGCGTGACTTCACTTATATTGATGATATTATCGAAGGGGTAGTAAGAGTTATAGATACTATCCCTCAAAGCAATCCTAACTGGGTTAGTGATATTCCTGATCCTGGTAGCAGTAGAGCGCCATACAAAATATATAATATTGGCAATAACAGTCCGGTAGAGTTAATGCACTTCATTGAAGTTATAGAACAGTGCCTAGGGATAAAAGCCAAAAAAAATATGCTACCCCTACAACCTGGAGATGTGACTATCACCTATGCGGATGTTGATGATTTAATTCAAGACGTTAACTTTAAGCCTGATACTCCTATCGAGGTGGGAGTGAGACAGTTTGTTAAATGGTATAGGGAATACTATCAGGTTTAAGCCGGGTTCAGACTAAACTTCAAGGGTTTATCCTGTTGATAAATCAGGTGATAGTCACTGGATAGAGCTATTTCGGCCTTTTGTAATTCCGAACCCAAATACATAGCGTGGTCAACTTGTAGTCCGGGAGAATTTAATGTTATTTCTCGGGAGAGTTGAGTGGAGGATTTACCAGAATAACAATTAACTACTTCGCCTGAATTAGGAGTAGTATGCTCCACTATAATGCTACCATTTTGGAGGTAAATAATAAAGTTGCCAGCTGGGTCATAGTAATCCTTTTTTTGGCATATTTTGTGGTAGTGGGAAGCAATTACATTTTCTGCATGTTCCCAGCATTCATCATAAATATGAGCACTTTGACTAACAGTAATTAACGGTCCAAGTTGGAGGTTCTGATGAATATCAGATCCCCGGACAATGCCATCATAAATATATTTTTGTAAAGCTCTTAATCCCATCCCATTGGCTGGCCAAGCAGAAAACATATCATTACTACGGAATGTTGCTGTTAGAGATAATTGATCATCTACTATTCTCACCCAAATATGATTTAAACAGGGTGGACTGTCATGCTCATCCTTGACCGCATCCCATAAAGACATGACTGCTCTAGCAGAATCAGGATCATTAATTAATTTATCAATGACCTGTTGAATTTGGTCTTTGCCAAACCAAGAACGTAATCTTTTCCCATAAGTATATTTGACACCTTCTTGGTCAGGAGCATCATCTAAAACCTGGGAAATATATTCTGGTAAATAGCTTCTTTCGATGGGTAAATAATTAGGCTCAGGAAAATAAAAATCATCAGGTTCATCGGTGATAATTGCCATTAAATCGATTAATTCTTGCCATTGACTATCATAAGCACTAGGTCTAATTATCCCTGTGGTTTTAATCCGATGGATAATCTTCACCCAGGTTTCAGCTATGGTTTTACCTTCTATTCTATGGCCGTAGCGTACCCCCGGTAAAATTGTGGTTTCAAACTGAGATATGGGAAATTCTAGTGCCATACCCCAAGGAGCAATCATAGGTTTTTGGGCGTAATATTTAATTTTTTCCACCGCTAGGGAAATTGATTTTGCTGTTGCTACCTCTATACTGTGACGTAGTTTTTCTAAAGCATTCAGGTCAATATCAATATCTATATATCCAGTAATAGAAGAGCAAATTACCCAAGACCTGCGACCACTAGCACTAAAATTTTCTTCCACACCATGAGCAAAAAAATCTAGCAAACATTCTATAGCACCAGCATTTTTATCTTCTTTAGTAGCATTTATAACTATTAAATAGTGCACATGGGGATTTAACAACAAATTGCGAACTAATATATTTATCCCCCTAGTTGATGAGTACAACTGTCCAATAACTGCATACTCGGATGGTTGTAGACGTTTACATAGGGCTTCTTTTACGGTCCAACCAGTTACTACTGCTGTGTTTCCATGACCGTAAATCAATTGATTGCTTTTATACTTTGCAATGTAATTAAATCTATCCATTTTAACTTCTGGTGTCATATGAACAGATCAATGATGAATTTCCAAGTTGAGAATGTATCGACCCAATTGCAACTTTTGCGACCACAATTCATATTCAATCCGTAAATTTTCTGGCAAAATTTTTCCAGTTAATTTTAGATTAGTGGTAAAATTACGTAAGCGAATGGGTTGGCATGGTTGTAAAGATTCCAGAGGTAGCCAATAGCGACTAATTCCATAAACCCCTTTCTCCCAAAAATGCCTGTAACTGATTTGAGTATTACCCTGCATGGTCATGGTTATTCGGTAGGGTGAAATCTCTAACCATAAAACTCTGGGACTGGGAGGGGTTTGCAAATGTTTGTGGATGGGAGCGATCGCATTTTCCGTAGTGGACATATTGTCTGCTTCACAACTAATTAAGGGGGGTGCTGTTAGAAGTAGGTGAAACCTTTCACTATCTTTTTGATATAGGGTAGCAGGAGTTTCCACCACTGACCAAACTGGTAAATCGGTGGAAATAATAGATAAACAAACGGGTTTGTGGTGATGAGTGAGCATGATCAATCGCCGCAGCTATATGGGAGAGCATGTTTTGTTAGAAACTTGGATACTAGGACCTAAAAAGGGGTAGGATATTGGGGAGGAATTTACCAGTGACAGCAACAGAAGCGACTGAAAAATTCCCACCTATTCCAAAGCTAGTGTACTCTAATGTCAGCTGATATTATAACCTTAGAAACTCAAGAAACTGGTTCTCATAACTTAATTATTCACAGATCTGATTCCGATTTGTCTCTACAAGGTCGCATTCAGGTTCCCGGTGATAAGTCTATTTCTCATCGCGCTTTGATGTTGGGAGCTATTGCTGAGGGAGAAACGGAAATTCAAGGACTGCTATTGGGTGAGGATCCCCGCAGCACCTCCAGCTGTTTTCGTTCTCTGGGTGCGGAAATTTCTGATTTGAACACCCAGTTGGTGCGGGTTAAGGGTATTGGTTTAGGGAATTTCCAAGAACCTCTCGATGTTTTAAATGCGGGCAACTCGGGTACGACTATTCGCCTAATGTTGGGTTTGTTAGCTTCCCATCCTGGCAGATTTTTCGCTGTGACTGGTGATGATTCCTTGCGATCGCGTCCCATGTCCCGTGTGGTCAAGCCTTTACAACAAATGTCAGCTCAAATCTGGGGTAGAAAGGGTAATACTTTAGCACCTTTAGCTATTCAAGGGCAATCTCTTAAACCCATCCATTATCACTCCCCCATTGCTTCAGCTCAGGTCAAATCTTGTATTCTTCTTGCTGGTTTGAACACGGAAGGAAAAACTACGGTAACAGAGCCAGCTTTATCTCGAGATCACAGTGAACGAATGTTAAAGGCTTTTGGAGCGGATTTAACCATAGACCCAGGAAGCAATAGTGTGACTATTACGGGTAACGCTAAACTTTATGGTCAGAAGGTGATTGTTCCTGGTGATATCAGCTCTGCTGCTTTTTGGTTGGTTGCTGGATCTATTGTTCCTGGATCTGATTTAGTGGTAGAAAATGTCGGTGTCAATCCCACCCGCACAGGAATTCTGGAAGCTTTGACTATTATGGGAGCAAATATCCAATTAGAAAATCAGCGGGAAGTCGCAGGAGAACCTGTTGCTGATTTGCATGTGCGCTCTAGTCAACTACAAAGTTGTACCATTGCTGGCGATATTATACCTAGACTAATTGATGAAATTCCTATTTTGTCCGTTGCTGCTACCTTTGCTAAGGGAACAACTATAATAAGAGATGCAGCAGAGTTGCGAGTCAAGGAGAGCGATCGCATTACTGTAATGGCACAACAGTTGAATAAAATGGGTGCTAGAGTTACTGAGTTACCTGATGGTATGGAAATTATTGGTGGTACTACTTTAGTAGGTACGGAGGTGGATAGTTATACAGATCATAGAATTGGCATGAGTTTGGCGATCGCAGCTTTAAATGCTCTTGGTACTACTACCATTCATCGTGCTGAAGCAGCAGCTATTTCCTATCCTAATTTTACCAGCACATTAGTAGAAGTTTGTCATCGACATTGCTAAACCATGCCCAAACACTTTAACACCGCTGGCCCCTGCCAATCCGACATCCACTATATGCTTTCATCCCTCGATCGTCTTCCCACCTTAGGGAACCTGATTGATCAGCGAGGTTATTTTGTCATTCATGCTCCCCGTCAAACGGGAAAAACCACTGCTATGATGACCCTCGCACAGCAGTTAACAGAAAGTGGTAACTACACAGCGATTGTTCTGTCAGTAGAAACCGGATCCGCCTTCAAACATGACCCTATACTGGCTGAAAAATATATTATTCGGAGTTGGATTGGCACGACTAAGGTAACTTTACCTGGGGAACTACAACCACCCAAGTTGCGAGACATTCAAGAAGAAATGGGTTTACTTGACCCCAGTGATTTGGATATTAAAACCTATCTTCAGGCTTGGACTCTCGCTTCTCCTCGTCCTCTGGTGGTCTTTTTAGATGAAATTGACAGTCTGGAAGATGAAACCCTGATTACAGTGCTGCGACAGTTACGAGCCGGTTTTCCCCTCCGTCCCCACGGTTTTCCCCATTCCCTAGCCTTGATTGGGGTGCGAGATGTACGGGATTACAAGGTTGCTTCTGGTGGTAGTTTTCGCCTCAATACTGCTAGCCCCTTTAATATAAAACTAGAGTCCTTTACCCTCAGTAACTTCACCCTTTCAGAGGTGACTACTCTCTACCAGCAACACACGGACGCAACGGGACAGGTGTTTTTACCAGAAGCCGTGGCGTTAGTGTTTCATTTAACCCAAGGGCAACCCTGGTTAGTCAATGCGATCGCTCGTCAACTGGTGGAAGTCTTAGTCACTGATCCCACTCAGCCCATTACCGTTGCAGAGGTTGCTCAGGCGAAGGAATTGATTATTCAACGTCAAGAAACCCACCTAGATAGCTTAGTGAAGCGGTTGCGAGAGCCTGAAATTCAGGCTATTTTTGAACCCATGTTATCTGGTGATGAACTGGGGAATATACCAGAGGATGATGTACAACTGTTACTGGATTTAGGACTTTGCCGCTTGCAAAATGGCAGTGGCTTGCAAGTAGCTAACCCAATTTACAAAGAGATTATTCCCAGGGTGCTGGCTTATGTAACCACTGCTTCCTTACCTGCACCTTCTCTTAATCCCCATTGGCTAAACCCTGATCGTAGCCTGAATCCAGAGGCACTACTGGGGTCTTTTCTGGACTTTTGGCGACAACATGGGGAACCTCTTTTGAAAAGTGCGCCTTACCATGAAATTGCTCCTCATCTGGTGTTAATGGCGTTTTTGCATCGCGTACTGAATGGTGGCGGTAGGTTAGAGCGGGAGTACGCGATCGGCTCAGGTCGCATGGATATTTGTTTGCGCTACGGTGCAGTGGTGATGGGGATGGAACTGAAGGTGTGGAAACCGGGTAAGAAAGATCCACTCCCCCAGGGACTCCAACAGTTAGACAAATATCTCGCGGGACTGGGACTCCATACGGGTTGGTTAGTCATCTTCGATCGCCGTCCTGGTTTACTTCCCATTGAAGAACGCACGACTACAGAAGAAGTGGTCAGTCCAGGGGGTAGAGCAATCGTTGTCATTCGGGGTTAAATCGATGGAGAAAAGTCTCTACTTCCTGTGCAGTTGGTTGAGATGCGATCGCTCCTGGGTTGATAGTAGTCATGGCACCTACCGCACTGGCATAGGTAATAACAGATTTGGCAATTTGCGGATCGCTTAAAGCTTGAATGCCATACTGGTTTAACTGATGGACAAACCCAGCCAAAAAACTATCTCCCGCACCAGTGGTATCCACCACGGGTACGGAAAAGGCTGGTAGTTTGCCCTCATTTTCCGCCAAACAATAGGAACAACCATTTTCTCCATCTGTTACTAAAACCCCTTCTAAAGAGTTAATTCTATAAGTAATTGCCCCGGCATCACTAGTATTAAATAGCCACTCGCCCTCTTCTTTAGTCAGCTTGATAAAATCACAATTGGGTAATATTTGGTGAATCTTCTGCTTTGCTAACTCGCTGTCTTGCCAAAACACAGGTCGCCAATTCACATCCAAAATAATCTTTAAGTCATACCGTTCCGCTAGTTTTAAAGCTTGATGAGTAGCGGCTTCACTTTCGGGGTAGGCCAATTCTAATGTTCCCAAGACTAAAAAATCCGCTTCGTTAAACAACTCTTCAGGTAAATCACTGGCCTTTAAGCAGGTGTCAGCAAACTCCCTGGTATGATATTTACCAAATCCAGCAAAAGTGCGATCGCCATTCAAGTCTCTAACCACATAAACTTGACGGGTAGGAGCTGTAGGATGGCGTTGAACACCTCTAGTATCTACACCTACATCTCCCAGGAGTTTTACCAGGGTGTCACCTGGTTCATCCTGTCCTACAGCACCGATAAATCCTGCTTTTGTTCCTAGTTTAACCAAAGCACAGGCCACATTAGCAGGAGCTCCCCCCGGGTAAGGAGTCCAGGAGTTCACTTCTTCTAATTTTAGACCTATTTGATCAGCTAGACAATCAAATAAAATCTCGCCAAGACACAAAACACTGGAATTACTCATCTGACTTTAGATAAATGACCTAGTTGGGGAGTCTGTAGGAATGGATTCAAAAACAATAGAGTTCACTATTTTTAGTCTGTTCAATATGATCAAACAACTAAATTATATCTTAAATTTATCCTATCTTTTAGAATATTTGGTGCAATAATATAACAAATTTGTCTATTTTTAACTACCAACAGAGTTAATCTTTGGAATACTAACGGAGAAATCTATAAATCATGGCTACTAGTGAGTCTCGGACCCCTGTTACTCTCTCAGATAGAGAACTGCAAATCATCGACTTGGTGGCCGCAGGCTTAACTAACCAAGAAATTGCAGCAAAGTTGGAAATTAGTAAACGTACGGTTGATAACCACATTAGCAATATCTTGACCAAAACCAGGACAGACAACCGAGTAGCTTTAGTACGTTGGGCTTTACAGTGGGGAAAAGTATGCTTAAATGATATTAATTGTTGTACATTGCCTAACTACGATATCTCAAATGGTTCACAGGATTCAAATATCAGCTAATTGATTTGACAAACTAACATCTGTTTGCTCTATCAAAAAGCTGCCTATAAATCCAAAGAAGCATTTTAGCATGAACGGGACATCTATAAAAAAAATGAGAAAACTTTACTTTTTATTACCGGGAACAAATGGTAAGTTCGCCTGTGGTGGTCTTTGGGCTGAGTTAAAAACCATTAGTTTAGTCCGCAACATCTGTAATGCAGAAGTTGTCACCTATCGACAACGGGAAAAAAACCTACTGTTTTTGGACGATCTCCTCCCAAACCCAAATTTGCAGGATGTGATTTTTGTGGTTAGCTGGGGATTTGACATTCCTAAATTGGTACGTAAACTGCAAAAATACAATGTGGTCTATCATGCTCACAGTGCTGGATATAAATTTCATCTGCCATCTTCTATACCTATTATTGCGGTCAGTCGCAATACTATGGGATACTGGGGACAAAAAGCACCCAATAATTTAATTTATTACTTACCTAATCAAATTTCTGACGAGTTTACTAATCTTCATTTAGACAGGGATATTGATGTCCTAGTCCAGTCTCGCAAGTCCTCAGAATATCTACTCCAGCAATTAATTCCCGCACTCCAACAAAAATGTCGGGTTTTAGTAGCGGATTCTTATGTTCCAGATTTACCAGGACTATTCAATAGGTCGAAGATTTACCTTTATGACTCTGCGGAATACTGGGCCCAACAGTCTGTTACTGAAGGCTTTGGGTTACAACCCATGGAAGCTTTAGCATGTGGTTGTCAGGTTTTTTCTAGTATTAACGGTGGTCTTTCAGATTATTTAGATCCCGCATTTAATTGCTATAAAATAGCTGGTTATTCTATTGAGTATGATTTACAACGCATTATAAAAATATTGGATTCCTCAGTTCATTTAACTTTGTCTAATCAAGTTTTGTCTGAGCATCGAACTGAAAGCATCACAGCACGACTTTTAGTAATCCTATCGGAAATTAACCACTTTTTTGACCATCAAAGCCATCAATTATCTACTATTCCCCAACTCACTAAATTCCGATTGGCAACTTTATTGATGAAAAGGGTCTACGGCAAATTTATCCAAAGCTGTTTGGGTAGAATGTCATAATTTCCTAACAAAACTATCCCTGAACCGGGAGTAAATGTTATAATTTGATAACAATTGATCCCCGAAGACCTGATAAATAGGTAAAATGGGTAAAAAACCCACTCTACTCCTTGATCAATAGGCATAATTACCTGTTAGTATTTCATCAGGAAAAACACACCGCCCGATCCCAAAATCGGAAAGTATGTAAACAAATTAAAAAAACAATAAAAACGCTTATACACTGGGCAAAACCAGAAGTCAGGAATGAAAATTCATTTAGAATGGGTAACATTTTATGAACCTTCCTATAATCAGGGGAAGCAATTTGCCCTACAAACTACTGGAGGCTAAAGCCAATGGCAAAAGAACGCCCACCTATGGAGGAGATGACCCTCAGGCAACTCCGTAAAGTTGCCAGTGAGTATGGTGTATCTCGGTACAGCAGAATGCGTAAATCCCAACTGCTGGCATCAATTCAAGAAGTGCAAACTCGCAAATTTTCGATTAGTCCATCTCAGTCACTGGAGGCGCAGGAAAACGTGGAAGCAACAAAATTTGAACTAGGTCAAGAAGATCGTAATGGTGGTTCTTTGTCTGACGTGGACGCTGGACTAGGAGATTTACCAGGTGGTTATGGTGAAAGTCGCATCGTACTTTTACCCCGGGATCCACAATGGGCTTACACCTACTGGGATATACCTAATGAGCATAAGCAAGAGTTGCGTCGCCAAGGTGGACAACAATTGGCTCTACGGATTTATGATGTCACCGATGTTGATTTAGATCATCAAAGTCCTCATAGTCTTCAGGAATATCCTGCGGACGAATTGGCTAGGGAATGGTACTTACCTATTCCTGTGAGCGATCGCGATTATGTTATAGATATTGGCTATCGTACTCCCGATGGTCGCTGGTTGGTGCTAGCACGTTCTGCGAGGGTTCATATTCCTCCTGTATATCCCTCGGATTGGATTGAAGATGTGTTCATCACCGTGGATTTTGAGGAAGACCTGCGTGGTAAGACCAAGTATGAATTAATACCTCCTGCTAAGAAAGCGGCGATTGGAGTTTCTACTGCAATCCCTGGAGGTGATCCAGTTCGTGACAAAATCTATGATTTAGCGGAATCAGGGGAAGCACAAAGAGTTGCTGGTTCCCTGTTTGGCTCTATGCAGCATGTACCTGGTTCCGTACGTCCAGAACAGGCTATAAGTTCTTATGTCTTCCCATCCGGTGTTGGTATGTGGGCAGTCCCCACTGCATCTGGCATTAACGTTAATATGTCTGGTGTTGGCATGTCCGGTGTCGGATTCTCTGCTTCCGCAATACCTGTACGTCCTAGACAATTTTGGTTGGTTGCTGATGCGGAACTAATTGTCTATGGTGCGACTGAACCAGATGCTACGGTGACCATTGGTGGTCGTCCAATTAAACTCAATCCAGATGGTACATTCCGTTTCCAAATGTCCTTCCAAGATGGTTTGATTGACTACCCAATTTTGGCTGTTGCTGCTGATGGTGAGCAAACCCGCTCTATTCACATGAAGTTTGAACGGGAAACACCTTCTCGCCATACTAATACCAAGGAAGAAGCTGTTCTGGAATGGCTTTCTTAGGTATTGAATTTTACATTACTTTATAACTGCAATTTCTCTCCCGCTATATAGCTATATGGCGGGGGTTTTCCCTACTTCTGGTGTTTTTCATAGGCGGAAACTATCCTTTGCACCAGGGGATGACGCACCACATCCTTTTGGGTAAACTCACAAAATGCAATACCCTCAACGTGTTTTAAAATTTGTAAGGCCACGGTCAAACCTGAGTCTTGATTGAGGGGTAAATCAGTTTGGGTGAGATCACCGGTAATAACCATACGGGAACCGAAGCCTAAGCGGGTTAGCACCATTTTCATTTGGGAAGGTGTAGTATTTTGGGCTTCGTCAACAATGATAAAGGCATTGTTTAAAGTACGTCCCCGCATATACGCCAAAGGTGCCACTTCGATGATTCCCCGTTCCATCAAGTTGGGTACTTTTTCCGGGTCAATAAACTCATTAATAGCGTCGTAAAGAGGACGCAGGTAGGGATTAACCTTTTGCTGCAAGTCCCCAGGTAAAAATCCTAGTCTTTCCCCAGCTTCCACTGCAGGACGTGTCAAGATCAATCTTTCAAACTGATTAGATAGCAGTTCTTGTACAGCAACCACAACAGCAAGATAGGTTTTACCCGTGCCCGCAGGACCAACACCAAATGTTAGGTCTCGTTTGCGAATGGCTTCAATATATTGTCGTTGACGAAAAGTTTTAGCGCGAACCTCTTGACCACGACGACTCTTAGCCAGAATGTCCCGTTGTAAATCCTGCAGTTCCCCCTGGCGATCGCCCTCTATTGCTTGACGTGCGGTTAAAATATCCGCACTGGCAATATTATTCCCTGTACTCCAAAGCTCTTCTAGGGATTGGACTATTTTCACTGCTAGATCCACATGTTGTTCCTTACCGGAAACCAGAAGTTCTTGTCCCCTGAGAACCAAATTAGCTCCCGTTTGTTGGGACAGAAATTTCAGATTTGCTTCCCCATATCCTGCTAGTGCGATCGCACTAGGAATATTAGGCAACCCAATTATAACCGTACCTGCCATATTTGTAAAATTCGTGGAACATACATCCTTAACCTCATTAAAGAAGTTAAGGATCCCAGTATGAGGTTGTTGATAACTTAACGACGGAAACGGGGTTTAGAAAAAGATCCGGGGGTATTTCCACTCCGTGATTTGGGTGGGAATATTTTTTCTTCCTCATCACTTCCATCTGGACTATGGGAATTATTGCCATAAATGTCCAGATATACCGATTGACCCGCTAATTCTGCTGCTGCTGTAACTACAGTCCTAATTGCCTGAATATTGCGTCCTCCCCGACCAAAAACCTTGCCTTTGTCCGTAGGGTCAAAAGCAATGCGAATCCAAGCCCGTTTTAGGGTATTGGACATTTCACAATCGATTCTCAAAGACCCTGGGGAGTCCAAAAATGGTTCCACAAGAAATCTCACCAGTCCCGTATAGTTAGGACTGGTTGTTGATAATTTTGTCTCTAGCTTATGATGATGCGGCGTTGGCACTGACTTGTTCAAAAACATTAGCTTTTACTAAAAGGCGACGAACTGTGTCCGTAGGCTGAGCGCCTTGTTGCAGACGCTTTACAATACCAGGAACATCAAGACGCACTTCATCAGTTCTGGGGTTGTAAAATCCTAGTTCTTCCAAAGGACGACCATCACGACGAGATAGGTCGTTAATGGCAATAATACGGTAGCTTGCTTCCCGCTTTTTACCAAGTCGCTTTAAGCGCAATTTGATCATGTTGAGAGTTTATTCTCCTGTTAATTTATCAGTGGTCATTTTTTGGGCATTAAACCCCAACTATAGCATAGCCATCAAGGAATAGGGAAACCTATAGGGTGCCAAATCCTTTTTTCTTTTTTTCCTTCTTTTTCTTGGTGGTAGGTGGTGCGCCTCCAGGATAACCCCGCCAACCTGGACTGGGACGATTTCCTGCTGCTAGGGGGTTACCCCCACCAAACATACCTGGCGGAAAATTACCCTGTCCCATTTGCTGCATTAGCGATCGCATCTTTTGAAAGTCTGATACTAATTTAGTCACATCCGATTCTTTGTAACCAGAACCGGAAGCGATTCGCCTGCGTCGACTAGGAGAGCTAGCCAACAAATCTGGGTCTTTACGCTCTTGCTTAGTCATAGAACTAATCATAGACTCACAGCGTTTTAGTTGGGTTTCCCCTTGTTTTAACTGCTCATCAGAAATTTTATTCATTCCGGGGATTAATTTCATAACCCCACCTAAAGAGCCCATATTTTTCATGAGGCGCAGCTGTTTGAGGAAGTCGGTAAAATCAAACCTGGCCGAGAGAATTTTCTCCTGCATTTTCTCAGCATCAGCTAGATCAATTTCCTCCTGTGCTTTTTCCACCAAGGTCAGCACATCACCCATACCCAAAATACGGGATGCCATGCGGTCAGGGTAAAATGGCTGTAGAGCTTCAACCTTTTCCCCCACACCGATAAATTTAATTGGGGCTCCGGAAATTTGCCGCACTGATAAAGCTGCACCGCCTCGGCTATCACCATCCATTTTAGTCAAAATAGCACCGGTAATCCCAATCTGTTCATGAAAGGTGCGGGTCAGATTAGCTGCTTCCTGTCCTGTCATGGCATCCACAACTAATAGAGTTTCATCAGGTTCAATAGTTGATTTGATCCTGGATAATTCCGCCATCATGTCCTGGTCTATTTGTAACCTTCCAGCTGTATCAACAATTACCGTGTTGATCCCTTCATTCCTGGCTCTTTCCACTCCTTGACGAGCTATTTCAACCGGGTCAGCATCACTACCCATTTCAAAAACAGGTACGTCAATTTGCTTACCTAGTGTAACTAATTGATCAATAGCCGCAGGACGATATATATCCGTAGCTACCAACAAACAACTGCGATTAGTTTTTCTTAAATGGAGAGCTAACTTAGCAGTAGCGGTAGTTTTCCCCGTACCCTGTAAACCAGCCATCAGGACGACGGTGGTTTGGTTTTGTGCTTCTGCTAGGGGTACATTTTCTTCTCCCATGACCTGCACTAGTTCATCATAAACAATTTTGATAAACTGCTGGTCAGGTCGTACTCCAGATATTACCTCTGCTCCCTGGGCCTTAGTTTCAACATCGGCAATAAAATCCTTGACTACCTGTAAGTTAACATCTGCTTCTAACAAAGCACGACGCACTTCGCGCAAGGCATCTTGAATGTTAGATTGGGAGATCTTGTCTTGTCCCCGGAGTTTTTTCCAGGCAGCTTCTAAGCGGTCAGATAGTGCATCAAACATCTGGTCAAATATGAATTTACATTATATATCATTGTATATAATTTATGATTGTCAAACTTGATTTGAGAACCTAGCTCCCTCAAAAACAAGACCCCCCCAGAGAGGTTAGTTCCAAACTGGGGGGATCACATATTGAATAGTCTATAAGTCTTTCGGTATAGTCAATTAAGTAAAATATAACCAATCTATTCCATTTTGGCTACCCCTTGAGAGTTCAATTAACAAAAATTTATAAAAAATTTATATTTCTAGGTTTTACTAGATCCCTGGCTGGTTTTTTGATAAAAAAAGAATCTGTATATGCTTGAATTAGCCAATTAATCAACTATCATGGTAGGAAGCTTAGCAAAGTACATTCCAAATAACTTCAAAAATGCTAAACCGCATTAAGGAAATAAGTAATAATATTGCACCTCGCTTACGAGAAATTTACCGTCACCTTCATGCTCACCCGGAACTGAGTGGTCAAGAACATCAAACTGCAGCATTTGTGGCGGGTGTGTTGTCTTCCAGCGGATTGCACGTCTTAGAGGAAGTGGGTAAAACTGGTGTTGTCGGGGAATTACTCACCAATCATCCGAGAGAGGAGATTTTGGCAATTCGTACTGATATGGATGCCTTACCTATACAAGAACGTACCGGACTAGACCATAGTTCATCCAGGGATGGAGTGATGCACGCTTGTGGACATGATGTTCATACCACAGTAGGTCTAGGAACAGCCATGGTGCTATCGGAAATAGCCAACCATGTAGAAGGGAGAATCAGGTTTTTATTTCAACCTGCAGAAGAAATTGCCCAGGGTGCGGGTTGGATGGTACAAGAGGGAGCAATGAATGATGTTTGTGCCATTTTAGGGGTTCATGTTTTTCCGTCTATTTCTGCCGGATCTGTAGGTATTCGTTATGGTGCATTAACTGCAGCAGCAGACGATTTAGAAATTATTATTTTAGGTGAATCTGGACATGGCGCTCGTCCTCATGAAGCAGTAGATGCAATTTGGATTGCATCTCAAGTAATTACTGCCCTACAGCAAGCTATTAGTCGAACTCAAAATCCCTTACGTCCTGTAGTATTGAGCATTGGTAAAATTAGTGGTGGTAGAGCCCCAAATGTAATTGCCGATAGAGTTCAGTTACTAGGTACAGTGCGGTCTCTTCACCCAGAAACTCGCAGTCAAATGCCAGCATGGATAGATAAAATAGTTGCTAACGTTTGTAATTGTTATAATGCCAAATATCAAGTGAATTACCGTCATGGTATATCCAGCGTGCAAAATGATTATTCCCTAACCCAATTATTACAATCTGCTGCGGAAGAAGCATGGGGTAGCGATTACGTACAGGTTTTACCAGAACCCTCCCTAGGAGCAGAGGATTTTTCTGTTTATTTGGATTATGCTCCTGGTTCCATGTTTCGTCTCGGGGTGGGTTATAAAGACAGAATTATCAATCATCCCTTACATCATCCTCAATTTGAGGTAGATGACTCTGCAATTATTACCGGAGTCGTGACATTGGCCTATGCAGCATATAAGTATTGGCAAAAATAAGATCAACATTCCATGTTAACTATCATCGGATGCGGAAATCTCAATCGTAATGATGACGGTGTGGGGGTAATCATTGCCCAGAAATTACAGCAATATGTGGCGGAAAATCCCCACCCCCAGGTGAGGATTTTTGATTGTGGTACTGGGGGAATAGAAGTGATGTTCCAAGCTAGAGGAAGCAAAAAATTAATTATTGTGGATGCTAGTTGCACGAATTCCCAACCTGGTGCTATATTTAGAGTCCCAGGGAAAGAATTGGAAGGTCTACCCCAAGTGGGTTATAACCTGCATGATTTCCGTTGGGATCACGCCCTAGCTGCTGGGAGAAAAATCTTTGCGGATGATTTCCCCCAGGATGTGACTGTTTATTTGATTGAAGCGGAAAATCTAGATTTTGGTCTAGATTTAAGTCCTGCTGTTAATCACTCCGCTCAATTAGTTTTTGCAGAACTAATTACAACAATTGAGAACGCTAACTTTACTTAGGACTTATAAGACCTATAAATCTCGGGTTCTACGCCCAATCCCGATAAACAGAGAGTTCATCTACCCTCATTTCAAATGGTATAGCACCAGCATCGGGCGGACAAATACGAATTTTGGCACTGCTAACCACACTGTAAAGTAAACTAGCCATGGGGACAATTTTTTGCAAAATTCGCCAATTGCTTACCTGGTCTGGACACTCAATTACTAAAGTCAAAGCTTTAGTATCTGTTATCATGTACCAACGACAGTAAGAGAGCAAGTTTTGAATATTCCGGTCACACCCATGATAAAAGTAGCGACTGATAGAGTATTCCAGCTGTTGGCGCAGAATAATATCTGCTGAAGTGGCTTGAATGGGGTGTTGGTCATCAGCGTTGAATCCTGACTTTATTCTAACCATTTCCGTTGATTTTCCTATGTTATTTGTCGGTAGTCGTCAAATAAAAACATCCTTATTGGGTTTTAGAAAAGATTGGGCTTAATCATCATAATAAGCACCAATATCATTACAATCTACTCCCCAATAATTATTGCTGGAGAAATATAAATAACTTCTTGGACAGGTATGTACCATCTGATTAGCTTTGGTGAGCATTCCTCCACCACTACCTAACTACCAATAAAACTCTAATTTTCAAATTCTCAATCAGTATTTAGAGGTAGTTTACGATGGTGAAAGATTGATTTTGATGTTGTTGCGTTATCAGTATTTAATTTATCGTCGTCCCTGTCTTGAGATTTCCAGCTAGACATAATGATAGACATAACTAACTAAAAAAATGAAATTATCGATACTGTCACCCAGTATAATGTTGAAGGAAGTATGCTAAAATCATGTTTTGCTTTTCTGCTAAATTTCCTATGGATCAGGATATTTATATTGAATTAAAAAAATTGAAAAAAGAAACCAAAAAAATACCCCCCATTACTGGAGGGCATTTTCAATCAATTAAAACTGTTTGAGATTAACCATTGATTGCAGGAGCAGTCAAAGCAACAGGAGCAACTTCACCAGCAGCTAGGTCTAAGGGGAAGTTGTGAGCATTGCGCTCGTGCATTACTTCCATACCCAAGTTAGCGCGGTTGATTACATCCGCCCAAGTACCGATTACACGACCTTGAGAGTCAATAATGGATTGGTTGAAGTTGAATCCGTTCAGGTTGAATGCCATGGTGCTTACACCTAAAGCAGTAAACCAAATACCAACTACTGGCCATGCAGCCAAGAAGAAGTGTAAAGAACGGCTATTGTTGAATGAAGCGTATTGGAATATCAAACGACCAAAGTAGCCGTGTGCAGCAACGATGTTATAGGTTTCTTCTTCTTGACCGAATCTGTAACCGTAGTTTTGAGATTCGGTTTCGGTGGTTTCACGCACCAAGGAAGAGGTTACCAAAGAACCGTGCATTGCAGAGAACAAGCTACCACCAAATACACCAGCTACACCTAGCATGTGGAAGGGGTGCATCAAAATGTTGTGTTCAGCTTGGAACACAATCATGAAGTTGAATGTACCGGAAATACCTAAAGGCATACCGTCGGAGAAGGAACCTTGTCCGATGGGGTAGATCAAGAATACTGCAGTAGCAGAAGCCAAAGGCGCAGAGTAAGCTACACAGATCCAAGGACGCATACCCAAGCGGTAGGACAATTCCCACTGACGACCTAAGTAGCAAGCGCAACCGATCAGGAAGTGGAAAATTACCAACTGGTAAGGACCACCGTTATATAACCATTCATCTAAGGAAGCAGCTTCCCAAATGGGGTAGAAGTGCAAACCAATGGCGTTGGAGGAAGGAACAACCGCACCGGAGATGATGTTGTTTCCGTAAATCAAAGATCCTGCCACGGGTTCGCGGATACCATCAATATCCACAGGGGGAGCAGCGATGAAGGCAATAATGAAACAGGTGGTTGCAGCCAATAGGGTAGGGATCATTAGCACTCCGAACCAACCGACGTAGATACGGTTTTCGGTGCTGGTGATGAATTCACAGAAACGATCCCATACGCTAGCGTTAGAGCGCTGTTGTAAGGTAGTGGTCATTTTTTATGATTGCTTTATGAGCTTTATGATATGATAATAAGTAGGCGGTTATCCCTACTTGATATACTAATTTAAAGGATACTTCTTCTATTGTAAAGGGGTTTACTATTAGTAAATCTGATAACATTTCCTGATTATGATAAGTTTATCAAATAGTTTTTGAATATAAACCTCCAGGAGTGGGTGGAATTAAATAGTAAGATGAACGTAGGTTGGGTTGAAGTATGAAACCCAACACCCGCACAGGTTAGGCTACCACTAACCCATCCTAAGAATAATTGTGCCTCCCTACCCCCGGATTGACTCGGGGATTTTGGGTCTTTTCAACCTGGAGGCCAGGACAAGGACCTTCCCCCCAGGATGTGTATGTGCAGGTGATAGACTGTTTGTCCTCCATCCTGTCCTGTATTCATAACTACGCGATAACCCTGTTCAAGACCCGCTATTTGGGCGACTTTTTGTACGGTTAATAATAAGTGTCCCAACAACAGCTGGTCTTCCGCTTGTGCAGTAGCTAGATTGACTATGGGTTTCTTGGGTATGACCAGAATGTGAGTGGGTGCTTGGGGGTTAACATCTGTAAATGCTAAAGCCAATTCATCCTCATAAACTATGTTGGCGGGTATTTCCCGACGGATGATTTTACCGAAAATGGTGTCTGGAGTTAAAGTCATGAAGAATTGCTGTTAAATATTGCTAAAGTGGTTTGTCTGTAAATTTTAGGACAAATCTGGCCATCTCAAAAGTAGTTTTAGAGTAGTTTTGCGTAATTTCCCCAATGGCAATCTGGGAACAAATCTGCTTTTATAAAGTGGAGTGATATCAAAAGTTCTTCCCATAGTAAAATGCTATCTAGAGTCTGGAGTGCATCCATTGTTGGTATAGACGCTGTGAAAGTAGGCGTGGAAGTGGACATTTCTGGTGGAGGATTACCAGGAATTATCATTTTAGGTTTACCCGATTCAGCAATTCAAGAGTCTAAGGAACGGGTAAAAGCAACCTTGAGAAATGCAGGTTTTAACGTTCCTGTACGTAAAATAGTGATCAATCTGACTCCCGCAGATCTTAGGAAAGAAGGACCTGCTTTTGACGTACCTATTAGTATAGGAATTTTGGCCGCATCAGAACAAGTCAATCTTGATTTATTGGGAGAATTTTTATTCTTAGGCGAGGTTTCCCTAGATGGTACACTCCTACCCGTTACAGGAGTTTTACCCATTGCAGCTGCTGCTGAAAAATTGGGGATTAGTAGTTTAGTAGTACCCATGGAAAATACTCAAGAAGCAGCAGTAGTAGAGGGTTTAAATGTTTACGGTTGCACTAACATTTTACAAGTGGTGGATTTATTAAATAACATCAAAAACCACAAGAAGGTAAGTTTAAAACCCACCCAGGAAAGTCTATTATCTACATCTTCTAACTCGGCGGATTTGCAGGATGTTAAGGGTCAATCCCACGCCCGGAGAGCATTAGAAATCGCCGCTGCAGGGGGACACAATTTGATTTTTGTCGGTCCCCCCGGGAGTGGAAAAACAATGTTGGCCAGAAGCTTACCAGGGATTTTGCCACCATTGGAATTTTCTGAATCTTTGGAAGTGACTCGCATTCATTCTGTTGCTGGTTTATTGAAAAACCGTGGTTCATTAGTGTACGAGCGTCCTTTTCGCAGTCCTCACCACTCCGCTTCCGGTCCATCCCTAGTGGGAGGTGGTAGTTTTCCTCGCCCCGGAGAAATTTCACTGTCCCATAGAGGTGTGCTTTTTTTAGATGAATTAACAGAATTTAAAAGGGATGTTTTGGAATTTTTGAGACAACCTTTAGAAGATGGATATGTAACTATTTCTCGCACTCGTCAATCAGTAGTTTTTCCAGCACTATTTACTTTGGTTGCTAGTACCAATCCCTGTCCTTGTGGATATTATGGTGATGCAGTCCAACCATGCACTTGCTCCCCCCGACAACGAGAACAATATTGGGCAAAGTTGTCGGGTCCATTAATGGATAGAATTGATTTACAGGTAGCAGTAAACCGGTTGAAACCAGAGGAAATTACTCGCGAAACCAGGGGAGAATCCTCCAAAATTGTCAGAGAAAGAGTGCAAAAAGTCAGAGCTATTGCTAACCTTCGTTTTCAGTCTGAACCCCATGTTAAATCCAATGCTCACATGCAAAGTCGTCATCTACAAAAATGGTGCAAGTTAGATGATACAAGTCGTAAGCTGTTAGAAAGTGCAATTACACGACTAGGACTTTCCGCACGGGCGAGCGATCGCATTCTTAAAGTAGCACGGACTATTGCGGATTTAGCAGATGAGGAAAACTTAAAGTCTCAACACGTCGCAGAGGCAATTCAATATAGAACTATAGATAGAATGCAGTAGAGAGTTACAATAGATTTTTATTTTTTTATTAAAGTTTTTTAGCACATACATCAACTAAATCGCAATTTTCACAACTGGGAGATCTAGCTTTACAAACTGCACGACCATGATATATTAATCTTATTGACCAGTTTTCCCATTCCGGTTGGGGTAGTAGTTCCATTAAATCTTTCTCTATGCTAATTGGTTCGGTACTTGCTGTTAGACCTAACCGTTGAGTTAATCTTTTAACGTGGGTATCCACCGTCACCCCCGCATTAATACCATAAGCATGAGCTAAGACCACATTTGCCGTTTTTCTTGCTACCCCGGGTAGTTTTAATAGTTCCTCCATCTTATTTGGAACAATTGAGTTAAAATCACTCACTATCATCATACACGCGGATTTAATGTTTTTGGCTTTGTTGCGATAGAAACCAGTAGAATGAACTAATTTCTCTAATTCTAATACATCTGCTTCTGCTAAACTTTGGACATCGGGAAAGCGACCAAATAAATCTGGGGTTACCTTATTAACTCTTTCATCCGTGCATTGTGCGGAAAGAATAGTGGCCACCAAAAGTTGGACTGGGGTTTGATAGTTTAGAGAACAGGTTGCATCAGGATAAAGACGATAAAGACGAGAGAGAATTTCTAAAGCTAGTCCCCTTTTAGATAGTTTGGAGATTTTTTTATTACCCATGGAGACGCAGGATTCTGATGATTTTAACATTGCGACTAACCGGTTTTATTCGATTAGTCGGTGATTTGGAATTACATTTTCTGAAATATTTGTTGGATAAAACTTAACTGGAGAGTTTCTTTAAAAATCAAGAAAATTCCCAGTCCTAGTAACACCACTAGTCCAGTTTGCATAACTCCCTCTTGAATTTTCATAGGTAGGGGTTTACCAAATAGACCTTCAATCAACAGAAAAAACAATTGTCCACCATCCAGAGCTGGTAATGGTAAGATGTTGATAACTGCTAAGTTAATACTAATTATAGCTGCAAATGAAAGGAGATTTGCACTATTATCTGCTGCTAATTTAGCACCAATTTTGACGATATTGACCGGACCCGACACCTGACTGGCGGTTTGTTGAAAGTTAGTGATCAGTTGTCCAAATCCTTTAATTGTGCCAACAAATAACTGCTGGAATCTCTCTCCTGCAACAGTAAAAATCTGGATGGGATTTTGAGGACGCTCGTAAATAGCTTTACCATTGGGCGCAAGTTCCACACCTACTAATCCTTTCCCTTCTGGATTTTCCCCAGGGGTGATTTGTAGGGCAATTTCCTGGTCTTGACGTTGGAGTTGCAAATCAATTGGTTGACGGGGATGGTTTTGAATTTCCCGTGTTAGATATAGGGTGGAATCTTTACCAGCCACTAATTCACGTCCATTAACGCTAATAACAATATCACCTTCTCTAATACCAGACTGGTAAGCTATTGATTGCTCGTTAATTGGTTTGATTAAAACTCCAGGTTGATATTGAAATTCCTTTGGTATACCTACAACACCTAACTGCAAAGCAAGGACTAAATAAGCAAACACCAGATTTGCCATCACGCCAGCACTAATGACAATTGCTCGATCTAGAATAGGACGATTTCGCAATAGGTTGGGATCGTTGGGGGGAATTGTGCTATCAGGATCATCATCGGGGAAACCCACAAAACCACCCAGGGGGAAAGCACGAATTGTGTATTCTGTTTGTGATCCTTGATATTTCAACAAAATAGGACCAAAACCCAGGGAAAAACGATTGGCATAAATCCCTTGGGATCTAGCTGCTATGAAATGTCCCAACTCATGTACTAAGATAAGGGTCGCCAAAACTGCTATCGCTGCTAAAACTGACATAGAGCAAATTAGTCAACATACTGAAAATATATATTCTAATTCTAGTTGGATTTTATTCTAGTTTGGGAATTTCTGGTGGGGTTTACCCTACCAACCCCGACCTAATCTATTCCAACTAGTTCTCCATCATTCCATTCTAGGGTATCACCAATGCTCTGACCATTGTGATAAGCTGCCAATAGTATTTCACTGGTCTTACCATAGGATATGTTTCCCGTGGAATCTAGGGCGATCGCACCTAAGTCTCTTTGGTTTTTACTGGCTTCGGTAAAGGAACGCCACATCGCTTCCTTTAAAGACATTCCATCACCAACACGAACCGCAATTTTGGCGGCTAAACACTCGTCAATGATATCTTCTCCAATACCTGTACAACTTATTGCTGCATGTTTAGTAGCATAGTTACCTGCTGGCATAGCAGAATCACTGACTCTACCAATGCGTTCAAAGCCTTTACCACCAGTGGAAGTGCCTGCAGCCAACTGCCCAAAGGTATCTAAAGCTACTACGCCAATGGTTCCCCTCCCAGCTTCAGGATCTGGGGTTTCCGGTTCGGCAACTACTCCAGCCATAGTTCTCTTAAATTTGTCTTCTCTTTCTTGTATCCATTCTTTGAGTCGTAAATCTGTCAAAGCATTATAACTTGGAACTTGTAACTCTCGTGCCAACTCCAGGGAACCATGATCGGACAATACCCGGTCAGGAGACTGTTGTAGAAATAGGGCCATTTCAATCGGGTTTTTCACCCGAGAAACGTTAATTACTCCACTAAATTTGCCAGATGTGCCATTCATAAAAGAAGCACTCATGCGAATTTGACCATCGGATTGTAAGACTGAACCTGTGCCAGCATTAAAACGAGGATCGTCTTCCAGGAGTTGACACCCCCTAACCACTGCTTCGCTGGCAGATACACCAGAGAGTAGCATTGAGTATACGTCTTCTATGACGTTATGGAGCGATCGCCTGACGCTGGCCAATCCTCCTTTACTTTGGAGGGAACTACCTGCTCCACCATGAATAATCAGTTTAGGTTGTACTTGATTTTGTGTTGATAAAGACATTTATTAGTTTAAGTATGTATTTAAGTTTTACGTAGTTTGAGAACGACGTCGACGACAGCGTTCTGAACAGTATTTCACATCTTCCCAACAATCTTGCCATTTCTTCCTCCAAGTGAAGGGTAGTTGACATACAGGGCAAATTTTTTCAGGTAGGTGAGATTTAGAAAGTTTACGCCCCATAAATGGAAGGTTAGAAATTGCTGTAAATGTGTTACCATTTTAATCTTACACTATGGTAACCTAAAAAAAGGTAATTAGGTAGTTAATCACTTGACAACTTTTTTGGATATTAATTGGATATTTATAAGGCAGTAATTCTTCCCCTCTTATTTAATCTAGTAAAAGCAGATCCAGAGTGGCTGCATCATGGACTAATAAGTGGCATAGATTGGTTTCTACAACCTTCCCATCCTCATCGTGCTAGATGGTTGAAATCTTTTGTCGGGGATTCTTTATGTGTCCATGACAATAGGTTAAAACAGAACCTATTCGGTTTGAATTTTCCTAACCCGCTGGGTTTGGCCGCAGGATTTGATAAAGATGGTATGGGATCTCACCTTTGGTCTATGTTCGGTTTTGGCTTAGCTGAGTTAGGTACTGTCACTTATCACGGACAACCAGGAAACCCCCAACCTCGTTTGTTTCGTTTACCCATGGACCTAGCAGCTCTTAACCGTATGGGCTTCAATAATTCCGGTGCTGCTGCTATGGCTGCAAGACTAACTTTGCTTTATCAACAACAGCTACCTGCCATACCTATAGGCATAAACCTCGGTAAATCTAAAATCACCCCCTTAGAAGCAGCAGCAACAGACTACCTACAAAGTTTTCGGTTGCTAAATAGCTTAGGTGATTATTTTGTGGTCAACGTTTCTTCTCCTAATACTCCAGGACTGCGATCGCTTCAGGATAGACCCATGCTCAGTCAAATATTGGAGGTCATTCAAACAGAAAACAGTACGCAAAACCAACCCAAGCCATTATTTGTCAAAATAGCACCTGACCTGGAATGGGAAGCAATAGTA
Source organism: Cylindrospermopsis raciborskii Cr2010 (assembly GCF_003367075.2). Classification (NCBI taxonomy): domain Bacteria; kingdom Bacillati; phylum Cyanobacteriota; class Cyanophyceae; order Nostocales; family Aphanizomenonaceae; genus Cylindrospermopsis; species Cylindrospermopsis raciborskii. The sequence goes on along the minus strand of NZ_CP065936.1, from coordinate 2,463,535 downwards.
GACATTATTAATCTTGCCAAAACCTATAAACTAGCAGGGATTATTGCCACTAACACTACTATTAGTCGTGAAGGACTAAAAACCCAGGTGATAGAAAAAACTGGTAACCCACCCCAAGCAGAACCTGGAGGAATTAGCGGATTGCCATTACGTCAACCCTCCACAGAAATTATACGTTTTATTTATAAACAAAGCCAGGGTCAAATACCAATTATTGGTGTGGGAGGGATTTTTACCGCAGAGGACGCCTGGGAAAAAATTACAGCAGGTGCAAGTTTAATCCAAGTTTACACTGGATGGATTTATGAGGGACCAATGATGGCAAGCCGAGTCTTGACAGGATTATTAGCAAAACTGCAAAATCACGGCTTGGGTTCCATTGGTGATGCGGTGGGAATCAATAGTTAAAGTCACCACCGGTTATTTATCCATGGGGAAAAACTCTCTATTTTTGCGGGAGTAAGACCAAGCAATTCCATCTGGGTCTCGACTACGAGTCCATTCCGAAAAATCAGGATCATTGCGTCGTTTGTAGACTGTACTTGAATAAACACCTAAGCGCTGGGCCAATTCAGACTGGATTAGGGAACCAAAAGCTAGCTGTTTCTCCAGGGATTTGGTTTCCAAGCGATTAGTGATTTGACCTTCTTTATTTCCTTCCTTACCTTCTAAAACAAGTACAGGTGGAGATAGTAGAGTTCTGGCCTCCTTAGTTACTGCTCTACCAACTGGTTTCATATCTGATTCGCTACCATCTAAAATCTCACCCAGAATACTCCCAGTGATAAAGTAGTAGTATGGACTGTCGGTTTCTGAGTCTACCGGATTAGTACCAAATTCCTTGGCTTTCTTTTCTAGGTAGCGTTTTGCGTCGTCTCCTGGAAAATTTCCCCTGATGGCCAGGTCAACCGAGGAGATTTTTCCCTGATTTTCCTCAATTAACTCATAAAACAGAGGATTTACCTGATCACACCATTTTTCCCACCTATACTTTTGCCACAGATGAAGACTCATCATGAGGAATAACCCTATGAGTAAAAACTTCCAGGTGTTGAGAACGACAATAATCAAAAAAGAAATTGGCGCAATGATTACGAGAAAACTTTTGCCGTAGTTTTCCATGTTTGTTTGAGTCATGCTGATTTTTGCCAAGTAGCTTTTTACAGAATAATATTTCCATTATTTCTATCTTGGCAAAAAAGGGGTCAATTTTTGTATTCCCTGGCAAAATTTCCACTATCAGTTGGCAAAAACCACCAATTGTTGGGGTTTTACCCTTTCTAAAATCCTACAACTGATTACTTACCTACCCGGTCACACCAAAATCCCAATTATACTCTTCAAATTTAAAAACAATGGCTCACATATCTTATAAAACGGTTAAAGAACTACTCATTTCTGAAAATTTAGGCGATCGCCTTCGTGGTGTGAATCAAATTCGGGAATTGGAACCCGCACAGGGTTTAGAATTATTACAAATTGCCATTAAAGATCAAAATTCGAGAGTGCGTTATTGTGCTGTAAGTCAATTAGACACCTTAGGGACGGAGGATTTAGATTTTTCCCTAAATATTTTAAGAGAGTTGCTAAATGATCCTGAAGCGGATGTACAAGCAGCAGCAGCTGATTGTTTGGGGGCGCTAAAACTACAAGTAGCCTTTCCCGATTTAGAAAAGCTTTACCATGAGACCCCAGAATGGGTAGTAAAATTCAGCATAATTGCCACCCTTGGATCCCTGGGAGATCCAAGGGGAGTAGATTTGCTCAAAAAAGCTCTGGAATCAGATAATGGTTTAGTCCAAAGTGCGGCCATTAGTTCCCTAGGTGAATTGGGTAACCCAGATGCAGTAACTATTCTAGCTCCCTATACTGAAAACCCAGATTGGCAAGTACGTCATCGCTTAGTTCATGCTTTAGCCAATTTAGGTGGAAAAGAGGCTAGGAAAGTTCTAGAAGTGTTGGCTACTGACTCAGTAGAAGCAGTTGCAAAAGAAGCCGAGGATGTTCTTAGGCACAAAATTGAGGTAGAATCGTGATATGACAACAGACTACCCAAAAATTGATATTGCCCCATTTATTGATCACTCCCTGCTTTTACCTACCACAACAGAACCCCAGGTAGAAAAGTGGTGTGAGGATGCGTATAGATTTAACTTTGCTGCAGTTTGTATTCACCCATCCCATGTTAAGCAAGCGGCGGAGCTATTACACAACAAAAAGCCACAAGTATGTACTGTAATTGGATTCCCCACAGGGTTGACCACCTCAACAGTCAAATTATATGAAGCACAGGAGGCGGTAGAAAATGGTGCCACGGAGTTGGATTTAATGATTAACTTAGGCTGGTTAAAAATCGGCAAGACTGAGCAATTACACCGAGAAATTGCCACAATTTGCGAAGAAACTGGGAAACCAGTCAAAGTAATTTTAGAAACCAGTTTACTGACAGATACAGAAAAAAAAGTGGCTGCTGAAATAGCTATGGATGCGGGTGCTGCATTTTTAAAAACTAGTACGGGTTGGAATGGTGGAGCAACAGTGAAAGACGTGGAGTTTTTAAAACAAATAACAAAAGAAAGGGTGGGAATAAAAGCTTCTGGAGGAATTCGTACCCACCAAGACGCCATAGATCTAATTATGGCCGGTGCAACCAGACTGGGTACATCTCGTGGAATAGACTTACTCCATCAGCGCCTGGATACAGAAAAATCACAGGGGTAATTACTAATGAACGGGAGTTATCACGTAAGGGGAATCAATCTCAAAAGCCAGTTTCTAGGTGAGTCGGATAAAATACTCACCGTGTTAACCAGGGAGTTGGGCCTAATTAAGGCGATCGCCCCTGGTTCCAGAAAGTACCAATCCAGCCTAAATGGTAGAAGTGGAATATTCACAGTGAATGAATTGTTGATTTCCCTTGGCAAATCTAACCCTACTCAAACATCAAACCTTTATAAGATTAACCAAGCACAGACCCTCAAGACCTATCCTGGACTCACCAAAAGTTTAGGAAAACTGGCAGCGAGTCAATACCTAGCAGAAATTGCCCTCCATCAAGCATTGGAGGAGCATACCCAAGTAGAGCTATATGACCTATTAAATCAACATCTGGACACCTTAGATTCCCTCCCCCCAATTCCCCAGATTGCCATAGTAGCACATTTAGCTAAGGGAGTCTTTGATATGTTAAAATTAGCTGGAATAAGCCCACAGATCAAAGTGTGCTGTTTAACCCAAAAACCCTTAATACCGGATTTAAGCAATCCAAAATGGCAAGCTGGTTTCAGTACAACAGCGGGGGGAACAATTTGCCTACAAACCTGGGAAAACTTCAAAAAACAGGAAAACTTTCATGAGCCAAAAATCCCAGAAAATGACTTTGAAAGGGTTTTGCACCACCAAGAGTTACCAAAAATTTCCCGTCGATTGGGAGCAAAAGAATTAATGATGCTCCAATATTTATCCCAACCAGGGATAATACAAATAGATTCAGCCTATGATGATAGCTGGTTATCTGTTGAGCAGATCTTGCGCCATTATACTCAGTACCACCTGGGTTTTCCTATTCGCTCTGCTACGTTGATAGATTCCTATTTTGCTCCCAACCATGATGCAATCGTCTGATTTAGATAGAAACAACCAGCCCTTATCACCCAAAGTTAAACACAAGAATAGGGTGAAATCATACCAAGATAATCACCAGCAAAGATCCGTGAAGGGATTTTCCATGGAAAAAACCAAGACAAGTGATTTACCAAAATCACCTCCCACCAACTCGGATCTTCCTCTGGAGGTAAATCCTATTAATGGATCTGTTGAGACCATTCATGAAAAAGAAAAAGCAGTTTTAGAAGAGACACCACCACAACTAGACCTAGAAGATAAAGACGGTTCTGGATCAGATCTAAAAGCTAGTAATAAGCATGAAAAAGAAGGATTTTTCCCAGTATTAAAAAATCGCAATTTTCTAGCACTTTGGGGGGGACAAATCTTTTGTCAATTAGCTGACAAAGTATATCTAGTTCTCATGATTGCCTTAATCAACAGTGAGTTTCAACAAAGGGGTCAAAGTATTAGTGGTTGGGTTTCAGCCCTAATGATGATTTTTACCATTCCCGCAGTCTTGTTTGGTTCTGTTGCTGGCGTATTTGTAGACCGCTGGTCAAAAAAAGCTGTACTAGTAGCATCTAATATTTGGCGTGGTGTTCTAGTTATTGCCATTCCCTTTTTAATCTGGTTAACTCATGATTGGCATCCTATAGGCGCTTTGCCAGTAGGTTTTTTAATGATTTTACTGGTAACCTTTTTAGTTTCTACCTTCACCCAATTTTTTGCCCCTGCAGAACAGGCCACTATTCCTCTGGTGGTGGAAGAACAATATTTACTCTCTGCCAATTCCCTGTACACAACTACAATGATGGCATCGGTAATTATTGGTTTTGCAGTAGGTGAACCAGTTTTAGTTTTAGCTGATAGTCTCTGGGCAAAATTCGGTGGTCCTGGTGGACTGGGCAAGGAAATTTTAGTTGGCGGTAGTTATGGTGTTGCTGGTATTATTTTACTCCTAATTCAAACTAAGGAAAAACCTCATCCTCCAGAAACAGAATTTCCTCATCTTTTATCTGACTTGTGGGATGGTTTGAACTACCTCAAGTCCAATCGCAGCATTAGAAATGCCATGCTACAGTTAACCATATTATTTTCCGTATTTGCAGCGCTTACTGTTTTAGCAGTTCGCATGGCAGAAATTATCCCCAATTTAAAGGCCTCCCAATTTGGTTTTTTACTAGCCGCAGGTGGTGTGGGTATTGCTGCTGGTGCTACAATTGTGGGACAGTTCGGTCGCAGTTTTACTTATGGACAGTTGAGTTTGTGGGGTTCCTTGGGAATGTCGGGATCTTTGATTGGTCTTGCTATCTTCACAAACCAACTATGGCCCGTACTGCTATTTATAGCATTGCTAGGTGTTTTTGGGGCTTTGGTCGGTATTCCCATGCAAACGACTATTCAAACCGAAACCCCAGCAGAAATGCGTGGTAAAGTGTTTGGACTGCAAAATAACGTGATTAACATTGCTCTAACCCTACCTCTAGCTTTAGCTGGTATAGCGGAGAATTTTATTGGGTTAAGGTCAGTTTTTTTGCTTTTATCCGTCATTGTATTTGGCGGAGGAATAATTACCTGGTATAATTCAAGCAATCATTAGTTGATAAAAGTTAATTAACAGCTCAAAAACCACTAAGTTTTGTGCTACAATTGTTTACAACATAATTTCTCAATTTTTCGTAGCCAAATAAAGAATGCGTATAGCCTGGATTGGAAAAAAATCACCCTTTTGTGGCAATGTTACTTACAGTAGGGAAATTACAAATGGTCTGTTAGACAGGGGACATGATGTAAGTTTTTTACACTTTGCCCAGGAAGAATCTCAACCTGATAACTGGCCAAATTTTAAGGAAGTTCCCTTACCATTTATTTATAAGTCGCAAGTTTACACACTTCCCGCTTTTAATGCAACTAAAGTTTTAAAAGACGCGCTACGGGAAATACAACCCCAAATAGTTCATGCTTCCTTAACCTTATCTACCCTTGACTTTGTTTTACCCGAAATTTGTCAGGAACTAGATATTCCCCTAGTGGCCACTTTCCATACTCCTTTTGCGGGTAAAGGTGCTAAATTGATCTCCGGTACTCAACTACTAGCGTACCAGTTATATGCTCCTTTTTTGGACAACTATCATCGGGTGATTGTATTTTCCCAAATTCAAAAAGAATTATTGGTAAAAATGGGAGTTAGGGAGGCAAAAATTGCTGTTATCCCTAATGGGGTAGATACTGTGAAATACTCTCCTGGTAAATCTAAGGTAAAAGATGAATTTAATGCAGAACGACTATTTGTTTATCAAGGTCGTATCGCACCGGAAAAAAACGTCGAATCCCTACTGAGAGCATGGAAACAGTCAACCATGTCACTTACTAGCAAGCTGTTAATAGTTGGCGATGGTCCTTTGAGATCTTCACTGGAGCCATTTTATGATTCCGAATATGGTATTATCTGGTTAGGTTTCGTTGCTAGTGAGGAGCGCCGTATAGAAATATTAAGAGGTGCGGATTTATTTATTTTACCTTCTTTAGTCGAAGGCTTATCTCTATCTTTATTAGAAGCTATGTCCTGCGGTTTGGCATGTCTTGCTACTGATGTGGGTGCAGATGGGGAAGTTTTAGAAAAGGGAGCAGGTGTTGTAATCAGTACGAGATCCGTGCGCTCTCAAATTAGAACTCTTTTACCCTTATTTCAAGATCATCCAGAGTTAACTGCCCTATTAGGTCAAAAAGCAAGAAAACGCGTTTTGGAAAAATATACTCTCAGTGACAATATAACCAGTTTAGAAAAGCTTTATCATGGGGTTTTACCAAAAGCTACATGAGTCTTGTACAGCCTATAACCTACACCAGCATTACCATAGCAACCTGGATTTTTTTCTAGGGGCGCTGAATAATAGTTTCTATTACTCGACGCTTCAATTTAGGATCAATAACTACCAAGCGTACATATTCACCGGCGTGTTCCAACAAACAAGATTCCAAAGCGGAAATTGCTTGTGCATAATCAATTATATGTAAGTTGCCACAAGTTTGCCAAGATCCCATAGAAAATCGTTTTTTGTCAACGTATTCCACAGTGATCTTATAACCCTGGGATAAAACCTGACGAATTTTCTCCTGGGTGTCTAGAGTTACCAGACTTAAGGGCGGGCTATTTTCTAAAGTGTTATGTGGAACATTTTGGTCATTGTGATCATGATTAGATTGGAAAGTCGGTAATTCTTTGACAGGGGATTGAGCTTGATAACCCCTAGGATTATATTCACCAACTAAGTGTATTGAGTTCCCTCGTCAAATCTACCCGCACCTGCGTCTAAATCATTAATCATCAGCACGCACATTTTACCGCGAACCTTAACCAGTTCCGCAGTCTCTCGATAGCGCAGACGAATTAATCGCGCTGGATCCCCCGCATCTGGACTTTCTAATTCCCCTCCAGAAATGAGAGTGACACCTACGCCCATTTTTTCAAATGCCAATTCGCATTGAAACGATTTTCCTTCTCCCTTTCTACCATGAATTCCTAAAATCAGCGGAACGCGCACTCCTGGGAGATTGAGAAAGTTTTTAGTGATATGAACGGCTATTTTGTCCAAAAACCGGGTAGAGATGTAGTAAGCCATATTTCGGGAGAGAATCGGTTGGAAACTGGTGAATTCCTACCAATTGTACGCTATTTTGGCAACCAGTTAGAACTTAAAACCACTGTTAAACCCAGGAAAATTACTGCCAGGGCCCAAGTGACACGATTGAGTGTATTTTCAGCACTTTTAGTACTGCTAAAAAGTTGAGCTTGTCCACCAATAGCTCCAATACCATCACCCTTGGGACTATGTAGCAAGACTAAAACAATTAAACCCAAAGCGGAAAAAGCCCAAATTCCTTGTAGAATGTTATTAATGTTCATGTGAAAATGGTGTGAAATTGAACTTGAATAATGACGTTAACCAAAAATTGTAAGTTCTCCAAATAACTATGATGTGATAAAAACCTGCAAGTGCAGGTTTTATCCCTATTGCGACCTGGAATCGCTATTACTTGGAAATACGAAAAAGTATAACTTACTTACAATCCCACTTGTACAGGTCTACGAGGGAATTGTAAATCATATTCGGTCGCTCTCAAGAGGGATTTACCAGTCATTTCTGGAGGTTGAGGTAGTTTCAAAATATCCAGAATGGTGGGAGCAATGTCCGATAGTTTGCCATCATTACGCAAATCAACATTTGCACCATATCCTGGTATTTTCAGCTTTTCTCCTTCGATTAAAATCAAGGGAACTGGGTTAGTAGTATGAGCTGTCCAGGGACTGCCATTTTCATCTACCATATACTCAGCATTGCCATGATCAGCTGTAATGATCAATGTGCCACCTGCTCTACCCACGCTTTCTACCAGTTTGCCCAAACATCGATCAACAGTTTGAATGGCCACCACGGTAGCATCCACTTTCCCCGTATGTCCTACCATGTCAGGGTTGGCATAATTCATCACTATTAAAGAATAAATTCTTTTCTCTATAGCGGAAATAGCCAAACTTGTCACAGCGTCAGCAGACATTTGGGGTTCCTTATCGTATGTAGGAACCTGGGGACTTGCTACCATTGCTCTGTCTTCACCTTCATAAGCATACTCTAATCCCCCATTAAAGAAATAGGTGACATGAGCATACTTTTCAGTTTCTGCAGTGCGAAACTGCTTGAGACCATGATTAGCAATCACCTCACCCAACATATTCTGTAAGTTCTGGGGGGCAAATGCTACAGATACAGGCAACTCGGGATCATATTGGGTAAAGGTCACAAAGGACAGGGGTGTAATTTGCTCCCGTGGAAAACCCTCAAAATTACGACTGACAAAAGCCTGAGTCAATTCCCTGGCCCGGTCTGGGCGAAAATTAAAGAATATCACCCCATCACCAGGACTAATTGCACCAGGAGCAATTCTCACAGGAAGGATAAACTCATCGGTTACCCCCTCAGCATATAGAGACTGCAAAACCTCTACAGCTGTTTTTCCTTTACCAGCACCCTCTTGTGTCATTACATCGTAGGCCAGTTGAACCCTGTCCCAACGACGGTCTCTGTCCATAGCATAATATCGACCACTGATAGTAGTTATTCTTCCTACTCCCACACGGTCTATATAGTTTTGCAATTGTTGGATGGTTTTGATTCCATCCACTGGTTGGGTGTCACGCCCATCCATAATAGCGTGAATACATACGTCCGAAACTTGCTGTGATTTAGCAAAATCAAGCAAGCCTAACAGATGGGTAATATGAGAATGTACCCCTCCATTAGAACAAAGGCCAACTAGATGCAACTTGCCATTTCGGGATTTCACTTCTTGGCAAATGTTGAGAAGTGCGGAATTAGTAGCTAGAGAACCATCTTCTACAGCATCAGAGATGCGTACCAGTTCTTGGGGAACCACTCTTCCAGCGCCAATGTTCAAATGACCAACTTCTGAATTGCCCATTTGACCCTCTGGCAACCCTACGGCTTTTCCTGATGTGCGGATGAGGGTGTGGGGATAACCTGCCCATAAACCGTCCATAATGGGAGTTTCAGCAGCTGCGATCGCGTTTCCACGTTTATCCTCACAATAGCCCCATCCGTCTAAAATGACTAGCACCACAGGACTAACAGGTGCTTTGGTCATAGTAAAATTGCCCTTTACTTTTTTAATAACCGAATAATAGCACTACTCCCTAAAGATTGCAGCAATAATTTCCACAACCTGCAATTGTAGTTAGGTAACTCTAGTTATTAGCAGTAGCTAGTTCTGCTAAACGTTCCTGTTGATCTTGAGAAATACAAGATTGAATTAAAGTTTCCAAATCCCCTTCCAAAACTGGACTGAGGGTGAAGTTTTGCCCCAAACGATGGTCAGTAGCTCGACTATCCTTATAATTGTAGGTGCGGATCTTTTCTGAACGAGAGCCAGTACCAACTTGAGATCTCCTCATAGAAGTCACCGCTTCTTGTTGTTCCCGCAGTTTGATTTCATAGAGTTTGGCCCTAAGAATTTGCATTGCTCGTTCTTTATTCTGTAGCTGACTGCGCTCTTCGGTGCAGAAAATGCGTATACCAGTTGGTTTGTGAAACAAATCAACTGCTGTTTCCACTTTGTTGACGTTTTGACCACCAGCACCACCAGAACGGGCGGTAGTCATTTCAATATCTTTTGGGTCAATATGTACTTCCACATCATCAACTTCGGGCATAATCGCCACTGTAGCTGTGGAAGTGTGAACTCTACCACCCGCCTCCGTTGCTGGAACCCGCTGAACACGATGGACTCCCGCTTCAAACTTTAACTTGCTATAAACGCTATCACCTTGAATTTCTAGAATTACTTCTTTAAATCCACCCATCTCTCCTGGAGATTCGCTAACTAGTTTCACCCTCCAACCCTGGGTGTCAGCATAACGGGAATACATGCGCAGCAAATCTCCAGCCCAAATACTAGCTTCATCTCCACCAGTACCAGCGCGGATTTCCAACATGATGTTTTTCTCATCGTTAGGATCACGGGGCAGTAGTAATATTTTTAACTGCTCTTCTAAATGTTCTATCTTGTTTTCCAAGTCTTTTACTTCCATGGTTGCCATTTCATGCAACTCCGGATCTCCATTAGACTCTTTTAGTATCTGCCGTGCTCCAACTAACTCCTCTTGAGAGTTTTTCCATGTTTCGTAGGCAATTACTACCTCTTCTAAAGAGGAACGGGACTTGGCAATTTTCTGGTACTCATCAGGACTTTTTGCCGTGTCCGGATCGGCTAAGCGACGAGTTAATTCGTGAAAGGTTTGTTCAACAGATTTGAGTTTCTCCAACAAATATAATTCAGCCATAACTAGTAAACAAGCTCCTAAAAAATCACAAGTTGGCCCAAGGTAAAAACAACAAGTGACCCTGCGCACAACTGCAGGGCCCCTGTAGTACAAGCTACAGCCAACCAGCTACTTTTTCTTTTTGTTACCTTGCTCGCTAGACATGCCATACTTACGAAGAAAGCGTTCCACACGACCCTCAGCATCAATAATTTTCTGAGTACCAGTGTAGTAGGGATGGTTTCCAGACCAAACATCTACGTGTAATTCGGGTTTGGTTGAACCGATGGTCATCACAACCTGACCATTACAATAGACTTTAGCTTCTGGATACCACTGGGGATGAATATCAGGTTTAGCCATTTTTCCTTTTTTGGTGTTTATCAAAATTATAGCTTTTATAGCTTTGCAACTCGACAGCTTTTCCGTTAACTATCGTTTTGAGTATTGAGGAGCTTTTCGAGCTTTATGTAATCCGTATTTCTTCCGCTCTTTAGCTCGTGGATCCCGAGTTAAATAGCCCTCAATTTTTAAGGGTGAACGATTGTCCGGATCCAATTGACATAGAGCACGAGCTACACCCAAACGAATTGAGTCCGCTTGTCCAGTTAGACCGCCACCTTTGGCTTTTACTAAAATGTCGTACTCGTTTTCCAACCCTAAAGTTTCTAAAGGAGCTTTAATGACTCCTAAGTAGTTGGGATTGTATTGGAAGTACAATTCCCCTTCTTTGCCATTGACCACAAATTTACCCTCTCCAGGCACTAGACGTACCTGCGCAACTGCGGACTTACGTCGACCCGTGCCCCAATACAGGGCACGACCACTATTAGTTTCTGCTACTGTTGCCATGATTAGTTTTCTCCGGGAATAGTGTTAATAATTAGTTCTTTAGGTTTTTGTGCTGTGTGAGGATGGGTCGCACCACTATAAACTTTCAGTTTGGTGAATAACTGTCTACCTAAGCTATTTTTAGGTAACATACCTTTTACAGCATGCTCGACTATTCTTTCTGGTAGGCGCTGTTGCAATTTAGCAAAGGTTTCTGTTTTCATCCCCCCGGGACGACCGGAATGCCTACGGTAAAGTTTTTGACTCTGTTTTTTGCCCGTAACTACTACTTTTTCCGCATTGATTACTACCACAAAGTCTCCTGTGTCCAAATGGGGCGTATATTCAGCTTTTCTTTTACCCCGGAGAACCATGGCAATTTCACTTGCTAGCCTACCCAGACGCTTGTCTGCGGCATCTACTACATACCAGTCACGTTTAATCTCTTCCTCTGGAGGAAGATAAGTTTTACTACTCATTATTTTTTCCTTTGTCGGGTTTAATTGATTCGTCATCGGTCCGATGACCAAATACTAAATAGGGTTGAGTTTCATACCAAATTTCCTGGGAAAACGGAAAGTCACTATATCCAACCCTTAGTAAGCATAGACCTTGAGGTGGTGCTGCATATTTCACTTTTTCTCGGTCTTCTGTTTGCCAAATGTTTGTGAAATCCTCTAGGGACTTCTGTTTGCTTCCTACCTGCACTAACATCCCCACTAATAACCTTACCATGCCATACAAAAATCCATTGGCTTGAATCTCTATATGCACTAATGAACCCTGACGACCACATTCTACAGCTTGTATTTCTACCCAGGAATGCGATCGCGCTGATCCAGCACGGTGAAAAGCTGCTAGGTGGTGTTTTCCCACAAGGGGAGTTAAAGCCGCTTGCATCAACTTTTCTTCCAGGGGAGCATAATAGTAATGCCAACTAAACGGACTCACAAACAAGTTTGGTAGAGCTTCAGTATAGATTGTATATCTATATCGTCGGTACGTTGCACTAAATCGAGCGTGCCAACTTTCTTTTACACCAGCAGAAGCCCTGATTAGTATATCCGGGGGTAAGTAACTGTTCAAAACGGTTGCCCACTTGTGCGCCGGTATATGCCCTGTAGCATTAAAATGGGCAACCTGAGCAGCTGCATGAACCCCGGCATCAGTCCTTCCCGCACCATGTAGTGTTACATGATACCCTAGAACACTGGCTATAGCTGTTTCTATTTCTTCTTGGACTGTACGTTGGGCTTTTTGCCGTTGCCACCCATGGAAGTTAGTACCTAGATACTGAATAACTAAGGCAACTCGGTAAGTTGGGGTGGACTGGCGGCTATCTGACATCATGGGTTGGATGGGTTGGGGTTCCCTATTCCCTACACTAGTTCAATAATCGCCATTTCGGCATGATCGCCCCGACGGGGCACAGTATGCAAAATACGGGTGTAACCACCTTGACGATTACCATACCTATCTGGTGCTTGCTCAAACAATGACTTGACTAGGGACTTATCGTAGATATAACCCAATGCCTCTCTACGAGCTGATAAAGATCCATCCTTTGCCAAAGTTATCATTTTTTCAGCTTCACTGCGTACTACCTTAGCACGAACTAGAGTGGTAGTAATACGACCATGACGTATAAGCTCCGTAGTCAGCGATCGCAATAAAGCACGACGCTGATCTGCTGGTTTACCAAGTTTTTTTACTTTACAACGGTGACGCATAATAGGGACCTATTAGTATGAAAAACAATCGGACTAGCTTTGTTTAGAACTTCTTTCCTGTGGTAAAGTAATACCTAGACGACGCTGTAAGGCTTCCACCACTTCTTCTGCCGATTTTTGACCAAAGTTCTTGATTTCTAACAAATCCTCTTGGGTATAATCCAACAAATCTGCTACAGAATTAACTTGAGCGCGTTTCAGGCAGTTGTAAGCACGAACAGATAGCTGTAACTCCTCAATAGGAATTTGGGCAGTGGGATCATCTGGCATATCCAAGCCCATGTCCGTAGGCTCCAAGGAGATATCCTTAAGAGGGTTAAATAATTCTACCAGAATTGCCGCAGATGAAGACAGGGCCTCCTGGGGTGAAATACTCCCATTAGTCCAAACTTCCAACAAAAGCCGATCTTTTAAGCTACCATCACCACGGGATTCTTCCACGCTATAATTAACTTTTCGCACTGGCATAAATACTGAGTCAATCTGCAAAAAGTCCAGGGATGTGGCCTCTTCTCTTCCCTTTTCTACAGTGCGATAGCCCTTACCCCTTTCAATGCGAAACTCCATTTCCAGTTTGCCGCCCTCTGCTAAAGTAGCTACATACTGGGTAGGATCAATCACCTCTACTTCACCAGGCAAATCAAAATGGGCTACGGTAACCGTTGTGGGACCGGTAACCAGCAACCTTCCTATTTGCGGTTGATGGGAATAGCTTTTAAGAATCACCTCTTTCATCCGCATGATGATTTCCATCACATCTTCCCGCACACCGGGAACTGTGGCAAACTCATGGGTAACACCAGCTATTCTTACTGCAGTAACTGCTGTTCCCTCTAAATTAGATAACAAAACCCGTCGTAACGCATTACCTACCGTCGTTCCCTGACCCCTTTCCAGGGGTTCTAGGACGAACTTACCATAATGATTACGACTTTCCTCGGTACTAGACTCTACACATTCAATTTGAAACTGCGCCACGGAGTAGCCTCCCCTTTAAGGTGCTGCTGGCAAAAATTTGCCCCTCGAATTAACTTTATGCCTTGATCTGTGATTTTGGTGGATCAAAGTGCCATAATTTAAACCAATCTTTAACCAATCTTTCCAGTGATAAAAGTTTAACCTTCCCAATTGGTTATCTAGAGTTTTCCGCTCCCCTTGAGGAAAGCCCATCAAGGGGGAATCCTGTTGACCATTAATACCAAAGCTAGATATTTACACCATATTTACACCCGACGGCGTTTAGGTGGACGACAGCCATTATGAGGAATAGGAGTAACATCGCGAATCAGGGTAATTTCTAATCCTGCCCCTTGTAAAGCGCGAATTGCCGTTTCCCTTCCTGCTCCTGGTCCACTAACCATCACCTGAATTTGACGCATTCCCTGGTCAATAGCGCGACGACCGGCGCTTTCAGCTGCGGTTTGGGCGGCAAAGGGAGTACCTTTTTTTGCCCCCTTAAATCCACTGGAACCAGCACTGGCCCAGGAGATTACATCTCCATTTTGGTCCGTAATGGTGACAATGCTATTGTTGAAAGTAGATTGAATGTAGGCAACGCCATTAGGTACATTCTTCTTCTGCTTTTTACTCCCGGTTTTTTTGGTTGGTTGTCTTGCCATGTTTGTTTGCTGAATTTAGCTGAATTTAGACTAAAACTTGTTCACTTATTTACCAGGGGCCTTTTTCTTACCAGCCACTGTTTGTCTTCTACCGCGTCTGGTTCTGGCATTGGTACGGGTTCTTTGACCCCTCACAGGTAGACCCATACGATGACGACGACCACGATAACAGCCTATATCAACTAGACGCTTGATATTCATGGCCTCTAAACGTCTCAGATCCCCTTCCACTTGATAGTTGCTTTCTATCTCAGCTCTTAAAGCCGCTAAATCAGCATCAGTCAAGTCCTTAACCCGGGTATCTGGGTTTACATCTGTGGCCGCTAAAATATCCTGCGACCTTCTCAGTCCAATCCCATATATGTAAGTTAGACCGATCTCTACGCGTTTGTCACGCGGTAGGTCTACTCCTGCAATCCGTGCCACAATTAATCTCTCCCTCTTTTTTTGGTCATTTTCTTTGTCAGCGTACTGAAACTGCAAATTTCATTGACAGTTTTAGCCTTGCCGTTGCTTGTGTTTAGGGTTTTCACAAATAACCATAACGCGACCACGACGTTTAATCACGTTACACTTATCACAGATTTTCTTGACTGAGGCTCTAACTTTCATGCCCTTTTTGTTGAACTCCAAATGGTAAATTATAACATTTCCCGAAAAATTATTTCAGTCACTACGAAGGGAAAATCCGCAGATTTTATGATTAAGATTGCTGGTCTTACTTCTTCCGTAGTCGGTAGGTAATACGACCCTTAGTTAAGTCATAGGGGGTCAGCTCCACCTTGACCCGGTCCCCCGGCAAAATTTTGATATAATTACGGCGGATTTTCCCAGAAATGTGTGCCAGGACATTAAACCCGTTATCTAGGTCAACTCGAAACATAGCGTTGGGCAATGATTCGGTTACAGTCCCTTCCATTTCAATCAAGTCTTGTTTAGACAAGGTTTTTCCTCAACTCGGTAATTATTCGTTCCAGGACAAATGCAATCTTGACAAGGAACCAATGTGGAATATATCAACAGCTTATTAATATATCTTAGCTAAAAGGGAAGAAGGAAAATAGATTAGAAACTGGGGTCATTTCCTTAAAACAGTGATAGCCATTTTTAAGGCGCTGGTGACTTCTTCTTGGGATTGGTTACCATTAACAGTCAAGAGCTTCTGGCGATCGCCATAATACTGAATTAGGGGAGCAGTGTCTCGCCTGTAAACATTTAGTCTATGGCGAATAACATCCTCCGAGTCATCTTTTCTACCCCTTCCTAACAAGCGAGAGACGACAATCTCATCGGGTGCATCGAGATTAACCACCCTTTCTGAATCACCCTGGATCTGGTCTAAAAGATTGCCCAAGAAAACTGCCTGAGATACTGTGCGGGGGAAACCATCAAGAATCCAGCCTTTTTGGGCATCCGATTTTTGCAGTCTTTCTTCCACCATATCTTGCACCAGCTGGTCAGGGACTAAATCACCCTTATCCATATACTCCTGAGCTTTCACACCTAGAGCTGTTTGGTCAGTAATAGCTTGACGTAAGATGTCCCCAGTGGAAATGTGAGGAACCTGCAAAAAATCAGCCAAAACCTTGGCTTGAGTTCCCTTACCTGCACCTGGTGGTCCCAAGAAGATTAATCGCGTCACTATTGTTTCACCATTCCTTCATAGCGTTGAGAGATAACGTAAGTCTGGATTTGCCTTGCCGTATCAATGGCCACACCCACTAAAATCAACAAGGAAGTGGCTCCCAAACCTCTAAAAGTTGGTACATTTAAAGTGCTTTCCACAGCGGTAGGAATAATGGCCACCAGTCCTAAAAACATAGCTCCTAAAAAAGTTAAGCGGTTGCTGACCCGCTCAATATACTCACTAGTAGCTTTGCCAGGTCTAATTCCAGGAATACTAGAACCCATTTTCTTCAAGTTTTGAGCTACATCTACCGGGTTGAGAATCAAGGAAGAGTAGAAATAGCTAAAGAAGATAATAGAAACCATGTACACCAAAGCATACACCCAAGAACTAGATCCGCTAGGACTCAAATAGGTGTTAACTATATTTGCCAATTCAACATTCTTAGTGAAGTTAGCAATTAGTAAAGGCAAACTGAGAATGGCAGCGGCAAAAATAATCGGCATGACACCGCCCTGATTCAAACGTAAGGGCAGAAAACTTCTTTGTTCTGCCAGAACTCGCCGACCTACTTGACGACGTGCAGAAATAATTGGAATTCGGCGTATACCTTCCTGGACGAACACAATACCAATAATGGTGGCTACAAACACCAACACCAAAACAATCACCCGTCCCACAATTTCCCTACCACCGACCTGCACCAAGTCAATAGTGTCACCCAGGGACTTAGGTAAGGAAGCCACAATATTGACAAAAATCAACAAAGATGCACCATTACCAATCCCCCGCTCCGTAATCAACTCGGATGCCCACATAACAAACATGGAACCAGCAGTCAAGGCTATTGCGGTTTCCGCCACAAAAATGGGGCCTGGATTGAGGGCAAACTGCTGTAGGAATAAAGCTGAAAAAGCCGTACTCTGAAGAATTCCCCAACCCAAAGACACGTATCGGGTAATCTGAGATATTTTCCGCCTTCCTGCTTCTCCTTCATTTTTCTGTAAATTTTCTAAAGAAGGAATAGCAGCAGTCAACAATTGGATAATAATAGACGCATTGATGAAGGGAAGAATACCCAAGGCAAAAACACCCAAGGTGGATAGTCCCCTTCCCGAAAATATATCCAACAAACCGAAAATGGCATTATTTCCAGATATGGCCTCTGCAAATCTTTCGCGGTTAATTCCGGGAACTGGCAAAAAGATGCCCAATCGCACCAAAATTAGAATCCCGACCGTGACAAGCAGCCTTCCTCTCAGTCCAGCTGCTTGCGCCATTTGCATAAAAGTTTCTTGAGCCGTTGGGGCTTTGTCTCGACTGATCATAAAGTCTTACCTTGATAGTGAACCGGGGCAGCTAGTTGACTAGCATGTCTTCAGCTTAAAACCTCACAACTACCACCAGCAGCCTCAATTTTGCTCCGAGCTTGACCGGTGAAAGCAGCAGCTTGCACCTTGAGTGGAACACCCAATTCCCCATTACCCAATACTTTTAAAGGTCCTTTAACGGAGGTAAGAATACCTGCCTCTTTTAAAGAGGCCAGATTTACTTCCGAGTTAGAAGGTAGGGAAGCCAACTTCTCTACATTTATCGTAGTGTAAACCCGACGATTGACTACAGGAAAACCTTTGAGCTTGGGTATTCGACGGTAAAGAGGTTGTTGACCCCCTTCAAAACCTGGTCTAGTGCTGCTACCAGAGCGGGACTTTTGACCCCGCATCCCCAGACCCGCACTAGCGCCTTGACCGGCAGAAATACCTCTACCTACACGCTTACGGCGTTTTTTAGAGCCCTTTTGAGGCTTAACATCGTTCAGTCTCATGTTGATTTGGGTGTTTAGATTTAGTATTGATCCTCTGGTTTTGCTATGGATTTTCTTTAGAAAATCCCGCATAAAGCATGATTAAATATAGAGATTCTCTACTGCAATGCCCCGATCTTCAGCGACTTCAGCAAATGTTCGCAGTGTAGATAAAGCATTAACAGCAGCTCTAGCGTTATTTAAAGGATTATTAGAACCTAGTTGTTTAGCCAGAACATTACGTACTCCAGCTAATTCCAATACAGTTCTAACTGCACCACCGGCGATTACACCAGTACCTGGTGCAGCTGGGCGCATAATCACCTTAGCTCCACCACCAACACCATCAATGGGATGGGGAATAGAGTTAGACTTAGTGATGGGAATTTCAATCAGATGCTTTTTGCCATCTGCGACACCCTTTTTCACCGCTCCGATCACATCGGAAGCCTTACCAACTCCCACACCCACCTGACCACGTTCGTTGCCAACGATGACAATTGCCCGGAAGCTGAGTTTTTTACCACCTTTGACCACCTTACTGACACGACGGATTTGAATCACCCGTTCTTGCCAGTTGGTTTCTTCTTTTTTCGCTTTACTTGCCTTACGACGACCCGTTGCCATAATCACTTTTCTCTCAACGTCAGTTGTCAGTTGTCAGTTGGGACTTTTTCCCCACAGAAAACTTTAGAAATCCAAACCTGCTTCCCGTGCTGCCTCAGCTAAAGCCTGAATACGACCATGATAAAGATTACCACCTCGATCAAATACGACCTTAGTAATACCCTTTTCTAAGGAGCGCGCTGCTATTAACTTACCAACTTGGGCTGAAGCATCACAGTTAGCACCAGAGGCCAAATCAGACCTCAATTGAGGGTCTACTGTTGATGCTGCTACTAGTGTGCAATGTTGTGTATCGTCAATAATTTGAGCATAAATGTGCTCATTAGAGCGAAACACTGATAGACGTGGACGTTCTGGGGAACCGTTAACTTTACCACGTACCCGCCTATGGCGACGTTGTTTTGATTCTCTACGAGTAAGTTTCATGTTTACTTCTTACCTTTACCACCAGTCTTACCGGCTTTACGTCTTACCACTTCACCGGCATAACGAATACCTTTACCTTTATATGGTTCCGGGGGACGAACAGCACGAATTTTAGCTGCCGTGTTACCCACCACCTCTTTGTCATAACCACTAACAATGACATTAGTGTTATTTTCAACAACAAATTGAACTCCCGCTGGTGGTTCGATTTGCACCTGGTGGCTATAACCAATATTCAATACCAGATTGGCACCCTGCACCTGAGCCCGATAGCCTACCCCTTGAATTTCCAACCGGCGTTGAAAACCTTGGGAAACTCCCTCCACCATATTGGCTACCAAAGTCCGGCTTAAACCGTGCATTTGTCGGGAAGTGCGTGTATCATCACGTCTGGTGACTAACAATGTTTCTCCAGATTGAGAAACTGTGACGTGGGCGGGTAGATCACGGGAAAGCTCCCCCTTGGGACCCTTAACCACCACCTTTGTACCATCTATTGCCACCTGTACTTTGGCGGGAATAGTAATTGGACGTTTACCAATACGAGACATGAATTTTGTCCTTTGTCAGTTATGAGTTGTGAGTATGAGTCATCTGGAATTAGCCTGGGTTGCCCTACTCCCGAACTCCTGAGCTTATTTTTACCAAACGTAGCAAAGCACTTCACCACCCAGGTTCTGGCGACGCGCTTCCCGGTCAGTCATAATTCCACTAGAGGTGGAAATAATCGCGATCCCAATACCACCTAGGACTCTTGGCAGTTCCTTTTTGTTGGAATAAACTCGCAACCCAGGTTTACTTACACGTTTTAGAGTCGTGATTAGAGGTTGACGACTTTTACCTTTGTATTTCAGGGAAATAACTAGGTTACGTTTTACCCCTTCTCCCGCTTCAGTGTACTCGGAAATAAACCCTTCTTGCTGTAGAACCTTAGCAATACTACGAGTCATTTTTGTTGCTGGCACTTCCGTTGTTTGATGCCTTGCCAGGTTAGCATTGCGGATGCGCGTCAGCATATCTGCAATTGTGTCGTTAGCGGCCATCGTTCCCTCTTTAGATGAACTTATTGATCCCGAAAGGGCATTCCCATTTCTTTAAGCAAAGCACGACCTTCTTCGTCGGTTTTGGCTGTGGTGATAATTGAAATATCTAAACCACGGATTTGATCGATCCTGTCGTACTCGATTTCTGGAAAGATTAGTTGTTCTCTCACCCCTAGGGTGTAGTTACCTCGACCGTCGAAGCTCTTGGCACTAACCCCGCGAAAATCCCGGATTCTGGGTAGGGCCAAACTAATCAACCGATCTAAGAAAGCATACATCCGCTCGCCTCGGAGAGTCACCATAATGCCCACGGGCATGCCTTGACGAATTTTAAAGCCAGCGATCGCCTTTTTTGCTCTGGTCACCACTGGCTTTTGACCAGTAATTAGAGCAATTTCACTTAAAGACGCTTCTAAGGCCTTAGCATTTTGAGCCGCCTCCCCCAAACCTCGGTTAACAGTAACTTTCAGCACTTTAGGTACTTGATGCACATTAGTATACTGAAACTGTTGGGTTAGTTTGGGGACAATTGTTTGGCCATATAAAGTTTTGAGTCTAGTTGTTGCCATTCACCTACTTATCCAAAATCTCACCTGTTTTCTTCAGCATGCGCACTTTTTTGCCGTCTTCGGTAAAAGTGTAACAGACACGACTAGCAATGTTTTGCTTAGTAGAATAGAGCATCACATTAGAGCTGTGAATGGGATACTCTTGGCTTACAATCCGACCAGATTCGCCTTCCTGTTGAGGTTTAACGTGCTTGGTCTTGATGTTAACACCCTTAACAATCACCCTGCTGTCTTGAGGTAATGCTTTAATCACCTCGCCTACTTTACCCTTATCCTTGCCAGCAATCACTTGCACAGTATCACCGGTTTTGACGTGCATTTTATGGAATACCTTGGGTTTTACCTTGGCCATTACAGCACCTCCGGAGCAAGAGAAACTATTTTTGTAAAGTTTTTATCCCGTAATTCCCGAGCTACCGGTCCAAATACCCGTGTACCTTTGGGATTACCTTCTTTGTTGATAATTACTGCTGCATTATCATCAAAGCGAATACTCATGCCACTGTCACGGTTAATGCTCTTTTTAGTACGAACTATTACCGCTTCCACCACATCAGACTTTTTCACAGCCATATTGGGTTGGGCATCCTTAACAACGGCGATAATTCTATCGCCCACGCCACCATAACGGCGATTGCCAGCACCCAGTACCCTTATGCACATTAGTTTGCGGGCACCGCTGTTATCGGCAACATTGAGGTAGGTTTGGGGTTGAATCACAATTAATCTCCCGATAAAAGTTGTTAATCAAATAACAACCTAAACAACAACCATTCATCAAGCCTTGACATTGAGGATTTCCGTCACTTGCCAACGCTTGGTTTTGCTCAGGGGTCTAGTTTCCTGAATACGAACGCGATCGCCCACTTTGCAGCTGTTTTCCGCATCATGAACCTTATAGCGCCGGGTTTTAACCACGGTTTTACCATACTTAGGGTGAGAAGACCGGTTTTCCACGGCGACCACCACAGTTTTTTGCATTTTATCGCTGACTACCAAGCCAACTCGTTCTTTGATTGCCATAATCTTCTAGTTGCTTTCTTGGGTCGGTTGACTACTTGCCTGTTTACGCTCTGTCTCTACTGTTAGTAATTGAGCTAAACGCTGGCGGGCATGTTTAAACTGGTGGGGTTTTTCCAACTGTCTAGTAGCCTTTTGTAATCGCAGTTGAAATAGTCGTTTTTTCAAACTCACTATTTCCTCAGCTAGTTTTTCATCACTTAATTCTCGAGCTTCTGAAATCTTGGGAAGAGGCATAACCTACTCCTGCTCCTGTGGTTGAGAGCGAACAATAAACTTGGTTTTAATTGGCAACTTATAAGCGGCCAAGCGCATAGCTTCACGAGCTATTTCTTCAGACACACCAGCGATTTCAAACAGAATCCGACCTGGTTTGACCACCGCCACCCAAAATTCCGGATTACCCTTACCAGAACCCATCCGGGTTTCTGCGGGACGCATGGTAACAGGTTTATCTGGGAAGATGCGAATCCAGATTTTACCACCCCGGCGAATATAACGAGTCATTGCCCGACGGGAGGCTTCTATTTGGCGAGAGGTGATCCAACATGGTTCTTGGGCTTGCAGGGCAAAATCCCCAAAATTCAGGGTGCTACCACGGTGTGCTAGACCCTCCATGCGTCCGCGTTGTTGTTTGCGGAATTTCGTTCTTCTAGGACTTAACATGGTTTGTCGATTGGTAGTTGGTAATTGGTTGCGACTGGTTTTGTTCTAGTCACCTAATTACGCTTCATTTGACCGGTCTTCAAATTGCTGGCGACGGCGTTGTTGTTGACGACGACGGGGTTCACGCTCTCTGGTCACTGGTTGGGAGACAATGTCTTCTTGTCCGGGAATAATCTCTCCCTTGAACACCCAAACCTTAATACCCAAAATCCCGTAAACCGTTTGAGCTGTACAATAGGAATAGTCGATATCAGCCCGTAGGGTATGTAACGGTACTCTGCCTTCACGAGTCCATTCAGTCCGAGCAATTTCCGCACCGTTGAGACGACCACTCACCTGCACTTTGATTCCCTGTACTCCTGCTCTTTGGGCCCTTTGAATCGCCTGGCGAACTACGCGACGAAAAGAAACGCGTCTTTCCAGCTGTTGAGCAATATATTCAGCAATTAAATAGGCATCCGCATCTACTTTTTGCACTTCTACAACGTTGATGCGCACTTGTCGGTGACTGCCCAACAATTGCTGGAGTCCAGTACGCAGGGCTTCTATACCCTGTCCACCCCGGCCTACAACCACACCGGGTCTGGCCGTCCGCAGCTCTAAATCAACTTGGTCAGCTTTACGCTCAATGTGGATCTCCGAGAGACCAGCATTATTTTGAGCGTTTCTACCCAGCTTTTGTTCTATGTACTGACGGAGTTTGTGGTCTTCCTGCAGCAGTTCCGGATAGCGACCGGGAACTGCGAACCAAAGGGATTGATGTTCTTGTGTTATACCCAGACGAAACCCGACTGGATGAATTTTCTGTCCCACAAATGCTTCCTCTAAAATTTCTGACTGTACTCACACAACCCAATTATTTGTAGCTGTGGTTGTAACCTTATCTGACTCATTGAGCAGCTTCTCCCACAGCAACAGTAATATGACAGGTCGGTTTACGAATCTGGTAAGCTCTCCCCTGGGCTCTAGGCTGGAATCTTTTCAGGACTGGCCCTTGATCCGCATAGGCTTGGGTGATTACTAGACTCGCCCTGTCTAATCCAGCGTTATGTTCAGCATTCGCAGCGGCACTTCTTAATACCTTTAACACTGGTTCACAAGCACGATAAGGCATAAATTCCAGGATAATTAGTGCCTCCCGATAAGATAGCCCCCGAATTTGATCTAACACCCGCCGCACTTTATAGGGAGAAACGCGGATGTATCGAGCGATCGCTTTAACTTCTGTAGTATACGTTGCCATAATTCACTCCGTTTAGGGCCACTTGTCACCAGCTATTTTTGGGGCCAATGACTAATGACATAACTATCTCCCCGATTTTTTGTCAGTTTTTCCGTGGCCCCTGTAGCTACGAGTGGGAGCAAATTCTCCCAACTTGTGTCCCACCATTTGCTCATTCACAAACACTGGAACATGTTGTTTACCGTTGTGAACTGCAATAGTATGACCTACCATAAGTGGCAGAATTGTAGAAGCCCTCGACCAAGTCTTAATAACTTGCTTTTCATTATTGGCGTTGAGCTTTTCAATCTTGCTGAGTAAGTGATCAGCGACAAAAGGACCCTTTTTTAAAGAACGACCCATAGTTCAATCTCAGATTTTGGATTTGTTGAATTTACATCCTAAGACTGACGACCGCCACGTCCCCGTTTAGAAGACTTACGACGACGACGTACAATCAATTTACTACTAGCTTTTTTACGCTTTCTGGTTTTAGCACCCAGAGCTGGTTTACCCCAAGGGGTAACCGGACCCGATCTACCAATAGGTGCCCTGCCCTCTCCACCACCATGGGGGTGATCTACAGGGTTCATCACACTACCTCTGACCTTGGGACGACGACCTTTCCAGCGATTTCTACCAGCTTTTCCTGCGCTCAGGTTTCTGGCATCCGTATTGCCCACCTGGCCAATGGTGGCGTAGCATTCCCGGCGCACCATTCTCACTTCCCCGGATGGCAGCTTTAAGGTGACATAGTTACCTTCTTTTGCCATCAACTGGGCTGTTGCTCCAGCTGCACGCACTATTTGCCCACCTTTTCCTGGTGTCATTTCCACATTGTGTACGTTAGTACCCAGGGGAATATTACTTAGGGGTAGGGCATTACCGTCTTCAAAAGGTGCTTGGGGCCCAGCAGTGATCTTTGCTCCCACCTTCAAGCCATTGGGATGTAATATATACCGCTTCTCGCCGTCTTCGTATTCTACTAAGGCAATCCGCGCATTCCGGTTAGGATCATATTCAACTGCTATAACTGTAGCGGTTATATCCCGCTTATCTCTTTTAAAGTCGATAATCCGGTATAGTTGTTTGTGTCCGCCCCCCCGACGACGGCTAGTTATCCGCCCTTGATTATTCCGACCTTTGGGTCTATGCACTGATTCAGTCAGTGATTTTTCAGGTTCGGTTTTTGTGATCTCCGCAAAGTCTGAAATAGTGACTTGGCGAGTGCTAGGGGTGTAAGGGCGATAGGAACGAGTACCCATAAACGATTTTGGATTTTGGATTTTAGTATGGGAGGCTTTTGAGTTGGATGGGGATTTTGGCGTTGCTGCTTAAATATATCTAGTACATCTATTAGATATTAGACGTAACTTACTCAGCTTCAAATCCAATCTCAAATTCTTAAACGTCTGGGAACAGAACTTGTCTGATTTTTACTTCATCCCCAGATGCAACAGTCACCACAGCTTTTTTGTACTGAGGTTTAAAGCCAGTAAACTTCCCAACACGACGCTTTTTCCTGGGTTGTAGGGCAGTATTTACTTTAACGACTTTAACCTGAAACAAATCTTCAATGGCTGCTTTAATCTGGGTCTTAGTAGACTTAGGAGTGACCTCAAACGTATATTTGTTCTGCTCCATCATGATGGTGGCTTTTTCCGTCAGGATGGGATGTCGCACTAAGTCTGGTAGGTTGCGGGGTTCAAGTTTAGGCACTGTACACCTCTTGAATTTTGGTTAATGCTGAAGATGTAACTACAATCTTGTCAGCGTGCAACAAGTCAAATACGTTTAACTGGTCAGCCGCAATCACCTTAATGTTTTCCACATTACGGGCTGAAAGACTGATAGTCTCCGTGTTTTGCCCAATTTCTGACAAAATTAGTAAGGTTTTTTGATCCGCTGTTGCTCCCCAACGAGCTAGTGCTGCCACCAATTCCTTACTCTTAGGACGTTGTAGTTGGTCTGTAAACTCTTCTACAACTATCAAATCTTCTCTACGGCTAACAAAAGCTGTGCGCAGTGCTAAACGTCTCTCTTTACGATTAAGCTTGATGTTAAAATCCCTCGGTTTTGGTCCGAAGATCACACCACCGCCACGCCATAATGGTGAACGAATAGAACCTGCTCGGGCGCGACCAGTACCTTTCTGTCTCCAAGGTTTGCGACCGCCTCCTCGCACTTCTGCACGGGTTTTGGTGCTGGCTGTACCTTGGCGAGAATTGGTCATTTGTCTAACTAGGGCCCGGTGCACTATGTGGGACGCTGTCTCTTCCTTGGCAACTCGCAACTCGAAGCTGGTTTGACCAACCTCTTCTCCTTGCCAGTTCTTAACTGTACTCTCAACCATTTTTTTGTCCTTTGTTAGTAGTCAGTTGTCAGTTTTACTGACAGCTAATCAACTAAAACTATTTGTTACCAACTTTAGTCGTGGGCACTACGTTGACTAAGCCACCGGGTTTGCCAGGAATTGCTCCCTTGATTAATATCAGGTTACGTTCCGCATCTACTTTCACCACGGTCAGTTTACGAACGGTGACGCGACTACCTCCCAATCTTCCTGCCATCCTTTTACCAGGATAAACACGACCAGGGGTTGTACCCGCTCCAATGGAACCAGGGGCTCTATGGTTTTTGGAACCATGGGACATTGGTCCCCTGCCAAAGTTATTGCGCTTCTGGTTACCCGCAAAACCACGACCGATACTCGTCCCAATCACATCTACAATCTGACCTACGCTGAAAATATCTGCCTTTATCTCCTGTCCTAGGGCATAATCACCCGCCGCGTCAGTCCGATACTCGTTTAAATACCGCACTGGTCCTGCTGATGACTTTGCCAGGTGACCTAACTTGGGTTTGTTTAACGCTTTTGGTTTTACTTCCCCATAACCAACCTGAATGGCACAATAACCATCCGTGGGTTGGGTTTTAACTTGTGTAACAGTGCATGGACCAGCTTGGATGACGGTCACGGGAATGGATACTCCCGCTTCATCAAAAATTTGGGTCATGCCCAGCTTGGTGCCGAGAATACCTACAGACACAGTAACTGGTTCTCCTTAATCTAGTTGCTGACCTTGGGAGCGGATCTTCAGAGGATTTTACTACGTCCATAACAAAATTGTACTGACATTAGACAGTGCAAGTTACTAGTGACGTAACAAACTGTGAGCCTACTGTTTGGTGAATCCGTCTATTGTTTCTCTTTTTTATCCACCAGAACAGTGATAATTACCTTTTTGATTGCAAGGCATTATTTCTGGTATCAGTGCAAAAGCTTGTAGCTTTGCTTTTGTGCAGCAATGGGTTACTTTGTTCCACTGCTCTGGCACTCTCCGTTCGCAACAGGACTTAAGCAGTGATGCTCAGTATCCATTTCCTGATAACTTTCAGGTTGCTCTTAACACCTTAAACTATCGTTTGAGGATCTGCCCTTTTAGGGCTGGCCGGAGCGAACTATAACTCAACTTCGTTTTGGCTGTGGGTTAGGGGCCTTCGCTTGAGTTTTACCTAGTCTTACCTAAATTGTCTCCATTTTAGCAGCTTTTTGGTTTTTTCACCATAAAGACTCAAGGTTTTGCGGTGCTTTTTTCCAAGGCGGCTAAATTGAGAAGACCACTAATGGCGAGGTTTTAGTTACGATC
This sequence comes from Cylindrospermopsis raciborskii Cr2010, assembly GCF_003367075.2. Taxonomy (NCBI): domain Bacteria; kingdom Bacillati; phylum Cyanobacteriota; class Cyanophyceae; order Nostocales; family Aphanizomenonaceae; genus Cylindrospermopsis; species Cylindrospermopsis raciborskii. The sequence continues at coordinate 2,436,257 of NZ_CP065936.1, read as the reverse complement.
TAATAGTATAATCCATAAACCTGGTTTTGTCCAGTGGTTAATCAAAGATATTTTGGCAGCGAATAAATGGTTAATATTGCCAAAATCCAATTTCCCAACCTATCCTAATCTACCATTAAGGTGAATAATAGAAATATATAGGTGGGAGAAAAATCTATGGCACTAATTACCACTGGCAGCGGTTTCATCCGGGATTTGGAAAAATTTGGTTCCTTGGGTGTATTTGTTCCCTTGGAAGGAGGATATGAAGGTCGCTATCGTCGTCGTCTCAGGGCTGCAGGATATGTTAACCTTCATATTACGGCTAGAGGTTTAGGAGACGTAGCAGCCTATTTGATGGGGGTTCACGGAATTAGACCTCCCCATTTGGGCAAAAAGAGTACCAGCAATGGTGCAGCGGTAGGTGAGGTACAATATCTACCTCCGTTAATCTCCTCCCATTTAGCCCAACTACCCCCCAATTCCAAAGGATTGTTATTGTGGGTAATTGAGGGCAATATTCTTTCCGATCAGGAAGTGGAATACTTCACCAATTTACCCCGGTTGGAACCACGGGTCAAGGTAGTGATTGAAAGGGGTGGCGATCGCTATTTTCGTTGGACTCCCCTAGAAAAAACCTTACTTGCCAGTTAATTGCAGTTAATCACATTTAATTGTATTTAATTACCGGCGAACCTATTCGCCGTTGGCCAGGTTCGGGTCCAGATCCGCAAATTGAAGCAAGTGGTTAAGTAAAAATGAGACGTAAATCAACTCCTAGAACGGCGACAAGTTCCAAACCCTCTATTTTTCAATCTCCCATATTTAATTTAACCACCATTGCTATTTTAGGGGGAGTATTGGTCTTGGGTATTGGCATTGGCATTGCTTTTAGCTCTACCACCACCCTTGCGCCCTCAAACGTAGCTAGCCGTGAATTTATTGATTTAAAAGCCCCAAATCCAGAAATTTGTGTTCAGTATGGGGCCAGTGCAATGGTGATGGATGCCCGATTATTTGTCACTCTTAACCCATTTAATGTCTACGTATCACAACCAAATATTCGTCCTGGGTGTGTAATCCGCCAAAATAACTGGGCTATTTTAGAAAACAAGAAATTGGTCACATCTGATCAGGTAAGAGAGTGTAAAAATCGTCTGAATACTTTTGGATTTACCGGCAATTTGGACAGTGAAAAGCCCGATATTAGATGTATATATCAAAATGAGGCGGGTCAAAATTTCTTCTTATCTCAACCAGGTGCAGTAGCGCCTAATCAGGAAACAGACCGATTCTAGTTATTGATTGATAGTTATTTTTTTACCTCAAGAAAGGTATTGGTTGACCAAATTCAATAACAGGAACTTGAAAACCTTGATTTGAAGGGGTCGTTTTGGTGTTAGAGGGCATAATCAAGAATTGAGAAGGTGCAGAAGTGCCTCGATTGGGAGGCGGCACCATAATAAAGGGTTGTTGGTGATTAAGCGTCGGGTTAGTAATTGCTGATGGCAAACTAAAAGAGGGGAAAGATTTGGTGGTGGTTTGATCATGGGAAAATACCGGGCGTAATATCCAGCGTTTGGACTGGTGACCGCTCTGCACCCCCATAGCGTTCATATCCACCACTGTCCCGGGCTTAAATTCAATCACCATACGGGTAATTTGAGAGCTAAATTGGGAAAGGCGAATTTTCTGAACTCTACCAGAATAGGTTTTTTGGGTTTCCACATTGCCCAGTTGGGTATTAGGTAAATCTATCACCAACCGAGAAGGTTGTTCAAGGTAGAAGTACTCCGGTTTAGTCTTGTTAGAAAGGTTTATTTCTATCTGTTGTGATTTGACATGAAATAGCCACTTATAGAGCGTAGCTTTAGGGGATAAATTGGCTAACGCCAACTCCATCCAACCGTTAAGAGTGAACAGCGTAAACAAACTCAACATTTGCAGCCTAAACATATAAAATAAAAAACGGGTCTTATTACTGATCGGATTGTTCATTGTTGTAATTTGAATTGGTATGTCAGTGATTTGGGTGTGTTGTAGCTTTTACATTATCCAAATTCCCCCACCAGTGATCTGGTCAATTCTGACCTTGAGAATCAAACCAATCAATATGTTGTTAACTTTTGTTAAGATTGAAAATGACCTAAAAGTTTCGCTTTTTTGATCTTCTATTCCTTATTCGAGAGATATTTCATGTTAAGACTGGAACACATTAGTAAAATTTACCCGACAGGTGAAGTTCTACAAGATATTAACTGGGAAGTCAAACCGGGCGATCGCATTGGTTTAGTGGGCGTTAACGGTGCGGGAAAGTCTACCCAATTGAAAATTATCTCTGGGGAAATAGAGCCCACTGCTGGTCAGATAATTCGTCCTGCTAGTTTGCACATAGCCTATCTTAACCAGGAGTTTGAAGTAGATCCCACACGAACAGTTCAGGAAGAGTTTTGGACTGTTTTCAAAGAAGCTAATGCGGTGCAGTTAGCACTATATGAAGTGCAACGTGACATGGAAACAGCGACCGTAGAACAATTAGACAAACTAATTAATAAGTTAGACAAATTACAACGTCAGTTTGAGTCTCTAGATGGTTATAATTTAGATGCTCGCATTGGTAAAATTCTGCCAGAAATGGGTTTTCAGGTAGAAGATGGGGATCGTCTGGTGAGTGCTTTTTCGGGGGGTTGGCAAATGCGCATGAGTTTGGGCAAAATCCTCTTACAAAAGCCAGACCTATTACTACTAGACGAACCGACAAACCACTTAGACCTAGAAACCATTGAATGGTTAGAGAATTACCTCAGGAGTTTGACCACCCCCATGGTAATTGTTTCCCATGACCGGGAGTTTTTAGACCGACTTTGCACACAAATTGTGGAAACTGAACGAGGGGTTTCTACTACCTACCTAGGTAACTATTCTGCATATCTCCAACAAAAGGCTGAGAATGAAGCGTCTCAGTTAAGTGCTTTTGAACGTCAACAAAAGGAAATAGAAAAGCAGCAAGCATTTGTAGACAGATTTCGCGCTAGTGCTACTCGCAGCACCCAGGCAAAAAGCAGAGAAAAGCAGTTGGAGAAAGTTGAAAGAATTGAAGCACCAACTACAGGGGTGAGAACCCTACATTTTCGTTTTCCACCTGCACCGCGCAGTGGTAGGGAAGTGGTAGAAATTAAAGATCTTACCCACACCTATGGAGACAAAATCCTGTTTCTAGGGGCAAATTTACTTATTGAAAGGGGAGACAGGATCGCGTTCCTAGGACCCAATGGAGCAGGAAAATCCACTTTGTTAAAAATAATTACGGGTATGGAAATTCCCACGGAAGGAACTGTTAAACTAGGAGACCATAATGTTATTCCAGGTTATTTTGAACAGAATCAAGCGGAGGCCCTGGATCTAAATAAAACCGTCATGGAGACTATTCATAATGAAGTTCCTGATTGGAAAAATGAGGAAGTGCGTACGTTGCTAGGAAGGTTTTTATTTGCCGGGGATACGGTTTTCAAACAAGTAGGGGCCCTAAGCGGAGGGGAGAAAGCAAGACTGGCATTGGCAAAGATGCTATTATGCCCAGTTAATTTGATCATTTTGGATGAACCCACTAATCACCTAGATATTCCCGCTAAAGAAATGCTGGAAGAAGCACTACAAAACTATGATGGTACAGCTATAGTAGTGTCTCATGACCGTTACTTTATCTCCCAGGTGGCAAATAAAATTGTAGAAATTCGAGATGGAGAATTTCGAGTTTATCTAGGAGATTATCACTACTATCTGACTAAGATCGAGGAAGAAAAGCAACAAGCTAAATTAGCGGCAATGGAAGCAGAAAAAGCAGCCAAAAAAGCGGCAAAAACAGCAAAAGCGGCTGCTAAAAAAAAGTAAGTTAGTATCAAAGAACCTGGGGACTGAATCGCCTGTCCCCCGTTTGCCATGTTAATGAATACTCTAATAATTGTAGATGCTTGCTTGGTCATAAAGGTTATCACTTAAACTAATTTATGGGTGATAATTCAGTGATAATAATTGTGGTGAGGTGCAACCTGTCCTTGAGTTTTGGCTACTGCTGGGTATTATCCAAAGAGTTTCTCAACCGCATCAGTTGTCTTCTCATTTGAGGAGAGGCCTTAAATTCAGAGATCTCCTGAGCTTTAACAGATGCTTGTAGCATTTCCAAAAATTCATCCGATCCCTCTGTAAGTGCGTCTAAGAAGACTTGTAGAAGCTGTTCACGATCTCCCAACAAACTTTTTTCTTCTATTAAGCGAAACTTAAGGTGAATTTCACATTCATAAACACCGACTTCGAGATTATTGACCTGGCGTGGTAATGCTTTGGAGTTCATAGTTGTGAGGATTCCTTTACTGGGTTAGAAACGGTGTTCATACAGGTGGGGAGCCAAAATATCCACCAAAAAAATCTTTATATTTTCTCAAACACAGCGAAGAGGTAATTTTAGTTTACTCATCCGCTAAATTTCTTTTCCATTCCGCCCTCCATAGTGATGAAAAATCGCTTTTAACTGTTCCAATTTTACCCCTCCTTGTGTAGTGTTGTATGTTGAAGTAGTAAAGCATGATGGGATTTTTAAGTTCTACATAATTTAGGTTCTGCAAGAACTCATCCTACCTTTTTAAAAGTTTGTACAACAACTTTACCCAAACGTCAATACTGGGAAAATATATCACTTTATCAACTAGTAATTATATTTAAATTCATTTTTTAAAGTCTATACAGGTAATACAATTTGATGTCTAAGAACAGTTTTATTAAACAAAATCAGTGTCATTTGGTACATGTATTAAAATTTGTAATAAAAGTAACATCAAACCTAGCAATATTTGATATATATAAGCGAAGTCCTACCGATTCTGTTAATCAATCTATTTGGCAAATCCAAACAATTAAGATCGGGCACAGCAGTTAAAATAATTGCAGTGTGATTAACCAAAATCCTAGACCTAATTATGGATAACCCAATACTGCTCAAGTCCACAACCCGTCATATCCGCATTTTTGCGGCGGAAATAAACCAAGAGGAATTAGTCCCTAGTAACCAGGTTCTTACTTTAGACGTTGATCCAGATAACGAATTTAACTGGAGCGAAGATGCACTACAGAAAGTATATCGTAAATTTGATGAAATTGTAGAATCTTCAGAAGGTGTAGACCTAACAGACTATAATTTACGTCGGATTGGTTCAGATTTAGAGCATTTTGTGCGATCGCTGTTACAAAAAGGTGAGATTAGCTACAATCTTGCTGCTCGCGTCACCAACTACAGCATGGGACTACCCCAAGTTGCAGCGAATGACAATCCATGAGATAAAAATTTGCTTCCATTCATGGTTGATGAGTTAAGGTAAATGAAAGTTTCTAACCCATCAACAAAATTAGGGCTCTGGTAAAACCAGGCTCTAAAAAGTTGGGTGTAACATCTCCTAACCATACTCTTGAATAATTGCTAGTCGCTGCTTGGTGCGAGAAATATGGAAAATGAAGTAGCAATGCTTTTCTGCCCAAACGAATATTGTCAAGCCCCCAATCCTCTAAACCACAGGTTTTGTCAGAGATGCTCCACACCCTTGCCTAAGCGTTATCTGTGGACGGTGGGGGTCCATGATCTGGGTAATCCGGGTGAAATTGTGGGAGACCGTTATGTAATCATTGAGAGGTCGATAATTTTGGACCTCAAACCTGGATTACCACCCCAAGCACCTGAGTTAGTTTATTTAGATCAAATAAAACCCTATCTAAAACTCATCCCTTACCGCCTGCACGTACCACAGATTTATGGGGTTCTTTCTATAACTGAACAAGAACCTAGAACCAATACAATACTTTTAGAAGCCATACCCCTAATCCATGATAACAAAAACCAGCGAGTACATTTATGGAGTGACCTAATCACAGCTTGGGGTAAAGCTTCTTCTATACGACAAATCAATTGGTTGTGGCAAATGGCGAAACTGTGGCAACCCTTGTACGAGCAAGGGGTTGCTAGTAGTTTGTTAAGCTGGGACTTAATTAGAGTACAAGGGGGTTTAGTTAAACTCCTGGAATTACGCAGTGACAGATTACCGATAAACCTGTCACAGTTAGGGAAAAATTGGCAACAACTTTTAGCAAATGCTCAACCATGCTTAGTGGACTTGCTCGAGCAAGTTTGTGAATCTTTGATTAAAGAAGAAATTAGTTCGTCTGAACATTTAACTATAACTTTGGACCAAGCGCTATCACAAATAGATAAGTTGCAAAAAAACACTTCAAGCATTGACACAAAGATTTTGACTCAAACAGATCCAGGTCCAAGTCGTCAAAGAAACGAGGACTCCTGCTATCCGCCTCCAGGCATTGTAGTTAGTCCATCTTCCCCCAAGGATGGTTTAGCTATTGTTTGTGATGGTATTGGTGGACATGAGGGGGGAAATGTAGCATCCGATTTAGCAGTAAAAACCATTGTACCACAAGTAGAGGAAATATTAACAATCCAGGAAAGTGCAGACAACTATAGAGATTTATCAACAGTTGTCCAAATGTTAGAACAAGGAGTAGCACTAGCAAACGATAAGATCAGCCAGCAGAACGATATTGATCACCGTCAAGGTCGTCAGAGAATGGGAACCACCCTAGTCATGGCCATACCCATTGCTCATCAGATGTACATTACCCATGTGGGAGACAGTCGTGCTTATTGGATTACCCATCATGGTTGTTATCAAGTGACTCTGGATGATGATGTGGCTTCTCGTGAGGTGCGTTTAGGTTATGCTACTTACCGTGAAGCCATACAACATCGTGGTTCAGGTTCCTTAATTCAGGCATTGGGTATGGGTAATAGCGCTTTACTCTCTCCCACCTGTGAGCGGTTTATTCTAGATGAGGATGGTATTTTTCTCCTCAGTTCCGATGGACTGACGGATTTTGATCGGGTAGAAGACTACTGGGAAACCGAAATTCTACCTGTTTTGCGCGGGGAGTCTAATTTAGAAACTACGGCGTCTCGACTGGTAGAAATTGCCAATACTAAGAATGGGCATGATAATGTCACTATTGCTCTGTTACATTATCAAGTTCAATATCAAGAGCCCAATACAGTGCTAGAGGCAAAAATTCCGCCCATTAGTTTCAGTAAAACAGTGAATATAACGGGTAGTAATTCCCAAGCAAGGGATGTAAATTATTTCCCCCAATCAACTCGGGTGATTCCTGAAAATCCATATAGTAAGGATCATAACCGCAAAATCCCCATACAGCTATTAATTTTGTTGGCTGTAGTTTTGGCGGCCGGATTTTTAGGATTCTGGCCCAAGCGAGAAAAAAAATCCCCGGTTCCCACCCCCACACCATCCATCAGTCAATCATCTGGAGCGGTTCTAAGGGATAATTTGATCCTATCATAACTAACTGGAATTTATCTGGCGTTTACAAATGCACCAACATACTTTAGCTGCTGAAATTTGCCAAACGGGTGTGGGACTTCATAGTGGTGTAAATAGTACCGTGCGAATACTACCAGCTCCCATCGGGAGCAAACGCTACTTTGTAAGGGTAGATTTACCTGATTTGCCAATTATTCCCGCTGAAATCGCCGCAGTTAATCAAACTCTTCTCTCTACTGAATTAGGCACGGGAAATGCCCATGTACGCACAGTAGAGCATTTACTAGCATCCCTGGCTGCTATGGGTGTAGATAATGCCCGGATTGAAATTGACGGATCCGAAGTGCCCCTTTTAGATGGTTCTGCCCAAGTATGGACTAATAGTATTGCTGCTGTAGGAATAACTTCACAACCTGTTAGTAATGAATATTTAGCCATAGTAATTAAGGAACCTATCTACGTTTATGAAAAGGACGCATTTGTCTGTGTCCTACCCGGAGAGGATACACGTTTTAGCTACGGAATTGATTTTGACGTGCCAGCAATTGGCAATCAATGGCACAGTGTTGTCCTTTGCCATTCCTTTGTCACCGAAATTGCCCCAGCTCGAACCTTTGGCCTATTACATCAAATTGAACACTTGCAAAAATCTGGTTTAATCAAAGGTGGTAGTCTAGAAAACGCCCTGGTTTGCGGAATGGATGGCTGGGTAAATCCACCATTAAGGTTTATAAATGAACCAGTCAGACATAAAATCCTCGATCTGGTAGGTGATATCAGCCTATTAGGACAGTTTCCCAAGGGCCACTTTCTAGCCTACAAAGCTAGTCATCACCTCCATATCCAGTTAGCACGCAAAATTTTAGAAAGTGTCTGAAAAGTTGTGCTAAAAATTAAGTAAACTTTAAGATTATACGCTATTATCTAGGCTAATTTAGCTTCCCACATCTCAATCAAATCCATTGCCAATGTCAACCCTCAGCCAAACCAATTTTATCCAAGTGACTACATCTCAAGGAGAAGACCAAACCACTAATACATCAGCAACTAAAACAACTTTCACCATAGAAGAGATTCAGCAACTAATACCCCATCGCTACCCGTTTTTACTAGTAGACAAAATAGTTGACTATATTCCGGGAAAGTTAGCTGTAGGTATCAAAAATGTTACTTTTAACGAGCCTCAGTTCCAGGGACATTTTCCCGGACGTTCCCTAATGCCAGGGGTTCTAATCGTGGAAGCTATGGCTCAAGTTGGAGGGGTTGTTATGAGTCAAATGCCTAATATGCCCGAAGGACTATTTGTATTTGTAGGTATTGACAAAGTGCGGTTTCGTCGTCAGGTGGTACCCGGTGACCAATTAATTATGACTGTGGAACTGTTATCTGTCAAACAACGTCGGTTTGGAAAAATGCAGGGTCGAGCTGAAGTTGACGGAAATCTCGCCGCCGAGGGAGAACTAATGTTTTCTTTAATTAGTTAAAATTCGGATAGATAAAAACCTGCGTATTTAGATGCAGCCGTGAAGTGCATCATTCTAATTAATAAATATTTTGTCATCCCTGCTCCCTAATTTCAAATCTCATTCACATCTCAAATTCGCCTTCCTCACACATCACTTATTTTGCCCGACACTTTTTCTATGAAACCAGTTCTGGAGAGTCACCCTTGAAGACACTTATTCATCCAACTGCTGTAATACATCCTAACGCGGAACTCCACTCAACGGTGCAAGTAGGTGCCTATGCTGTGATTGGAGCGAATGTTCAAGTCGGACCAGAAACCGTTATTGGTGCCCATGCGGTGGTGGAAGGACCATGTAAAATTGGATCGGGAAATCACATTTTTCCAGGCGCTGTAATCGGTATGGAACCCCAAGACCTGAAATATGTGGGGGAACTATCTTGGGTTAAGATTGGTGATAATAATGCCATTCGTGAGTATGTGACTATTAACAGGGCTACCGGTCATGGTGAAGCCACCGTTATTGGTAATGGTAATCTGCTAATGGCTTACGTCCATGTGGGTCACAATTGTATAATTGAAGACTCAGTTATTATTGCTAACTCTGTAGCTTTGGCTGGTCATGTACATATTGAGTCCCGAGCTAGACTTAGTGGGGTTTTGGGTGTGCACCAATTTGTCCACATTGGTGGTATGTCCATGATTGGAGGTATGACACGTATTGATCGGGATGTTCCTCCCTATATGTTAGTGGAGGGAAATCCATCCCGCATCCGATCACTCAATCTGGTGGGATTAAAGCGGTCAGGAATGCCGATGAATGAGTTTCAACTACTGAAAAAGGCTTTTCGTATTCTCTACTGCTCTAATGTGTTGTTTAAGGATGCTTTATCTGAGTTGGAACTATTGGGGGATACATCACAGCTAAAACATTTACGTCGTTTCTTGCTACTTTCACAAATGCCAGGAAGAAGGGGGTTGATTCCAGGGAAAAGTGCCACCAAAGGTAGTGACAATAATGAGTTGTGATTCGCTATTTAGCTAGTCTTGACAAATTATGAATGATGAGTTTACTTATATTCATAAACTTTAATAAGTACTCATCATTTGGCTGAAATGCCAGAGCACCTAGAATGTCTACCTCATTTAAAATCTAAAGTTCATGCGAGTATTTATCAGTACTGGGGAAGTTTCGGGAGATTTACAGGGTGCTATGTTAATTACAGCACTGAAAAATCAAGCTGCTACTTTGGGCTTGCCATTAGAGATAGTAGCACTAGGTGGATCCCAAATGGCTAAAGCTGGGGCGAGAGTTTTGGGAGATACTAGTGGTATTGGTTCCATGGGAATTGTTGAGGCATTGCCATATATTATACCAACTATTAGGGTGCAAAGACAGGCGATCGCCTATTTAAAAAAAAATCCTCCGGATATAACAGTGTTGATTGACTACATGACACCAAATATGGGAATTGGTAGTTATATGCAGCAGCATTTTCCCCAAGTTCCCATAGTATATTATATTGCTCCCCAGGAATGGGTATGGTCAATGAGTTTAGATAGAACTAAGAAAATCGTTAGTTTTACTCATAAGTTGTTGGCAATTTTTCCCCAAGAGGCGAGATATTATGGGGAAAACGGAGCTAATGTTCATTGGGTGGGCCATCCCTTAGTAGATAAAATGGCGAACACACCCAGTCGTGAAAGTGCCAGAAAAATATTGGGTATTAAGGAGCAAGAATTGGCGATCGCTCTTTTGCCTGCTTCTCGTCATCAAGAGTTAAAATACTTACTACCTGCAATTTTTCAAGCTGGGAAAAATATACAATCCCAACTATCAAAAGTAAGTTTTCTTATACCCTTATCTTTAGAAAAATTTCGGGGAAAAATTACCAGAGCAATTAGGGAATATGGGTTAAAGGCCAGAATATTTTCTGGGAATCAGAGGGAAATTTTTGCTGCTGCTGACTTAGCAATTACTAAATCGGGGACGGCCAATTTAGAATTGGCCCTGGCCAATGTTCCTCAAGTAGTTGTTTATAGTCTTAATCCTTTCACTGCTTGGGTAGGTAGAAAGATTCTCAAAGGTTCCATTCCCTTTGCTTCCCCCGTGAATTTAGTTCTTATGCGAGAAATTGTACCTGAGCTATTACAGGAACAAGCTACAGCGGATAATATTACCAAAGCAGCGATGGAATTATTATTAAATAGTGAGAAAAGAGAAAAAACCTTATTAGATTATCAAGAAATGCGTCAATGTTTGGGTTCGGTTGGAGTGTGCGATCGCGCAGCTAAGGAAATTTTACTGATGGGGCGATTTGATTAGTTTAAGAACTATAGATAGGGGTGGATTGTTAGCATTGGAAATACCAACAATCCAGCAAGTTGATCATTCAGCTGCAACTCTTACAGATGGATAGGGAAAGAAATTTCTAAATCCTTCCAAGCGTTGTTCCAAAGTTTCAGGAGAGCGATTCCACAAAGTTTCATAATAAAAGAAAACTATACCTAACTCTTCCCTTTGCACAGTTCTGACCTGTTTAGTAATTTGTTGCATAGGAACAGGACTAGTTCTCAAACCGGCCATAATGCCAATTCCAGTAGGAATAATTTGGCGCACTTCTTGTATTTCATCCCGGGCAATTTTAGAGGTAAAACTTTCCAAATCAGAACGATAAACCTGCATAACTAACTCATCCACAATATTCAGTCTTACCCAATTCAACCAATCTTGTAACTGAAACCTATAAGCATGATTGTAGTAATTTGGTGAAACCGAAAATATGAGTTTTGGTTTAATTTGCTTGATAGTATGGTTCAACCTCACCATGAATTCCGTGATTTTATTGGCTCGCCATGCTACCCATTCTGGATCTTGAGAATTAGCTGGGGGATTTTTACCCGTTTCTTGCTTATACAAGTTTACGGTATAATCATCATAGCCAAATTCATGGGGTAAACTAGTGTGGTCATCAAACTGAATACCATCAATATCATAATTGTTAGTCAGCTCCACCAGCAGATCAATAATAAATTTTTGCACCTGGGGATGAAAGGGATTTAACCAAGATACTTCACCAGCAGCACTCATGGAAACTACAGCACCATCTCGCGTTTTAGTGAGCCAATCTGGCTTATTTAACGCCAGCTCTCCAGTATTGGGGGTCATAAATCCAAATTCAAACCAGGGTATTGCCAGTAGATTTTGACTATGGGCCTGATTAATAATATCTGCTAAAATATCATGACCATCGGATCCGCGAAATACAAAGGGTTGAATATCCAAGCTCTTAGCTACATTGCTAGGATACATAACATAACCTGAATTCCACACCACCGGGTAAATTGTATTAAAATTAAGCCGCCGCAATTTCGTCACAGCATCTTTAACTTGGGCACGATCCTTGAAAACATTTAAATCGTTACTTGTTACCCAAACACCCCGAATTTCTTCGCGAGACATTTGAGCGGTTACACTTGGTACTGAGTGTATGAGTACCACTGTCAATAGGGAAATTAAGCATAGCCAAGGGGAAAATTTCTTCCAGATTTTTCGTGGCCAGTTGGTTTGATCCATTGGATGATAATTGAACGAAAAAAGAGGGAGTTTCATGTTGGTCAAGGAGGTGTTCAAATTGGGAGGTGTTGCGGATTATCAACTCAAGTTGTTATCTAATCCCTAATCATAACTTAATAATAATCGTTATTCAAGAGACGTTATGTATATATAGCTTTATCTAAAACGCCATATACAGAGTTGACGGGTAAAAGTGACCCACCTTTACCTCCTACTACCAAAGCTATAAAACAGCGTATTGGTTAGTCTTCTCTAGTATTAACTTAGAACTCTTCATCTGTTGAGGAATCGCTACAGGATAATCACCCGTAAAACAAGCAGAACAGAACCCATTTGTATCTTCCCCAGTGGCGGCTAACATTCCCTCCCAACTTAAATAAGCGAGAGTATCCACCTCTAAATGTGTAGCTATCTCACTAACCGATTTTGTAGCTGCAATAAGCTGCTCCTGTGTATCCGTATCTATTCCATAGAAACAAGGGTGAGTCACCGGTGGAGAAGATATCCTCATGTGCACTTCCCTAGCGCCTGCTTCCCGCAGTGCTTTCACCAGTTTGCGACTAGTAGTTCCCCTGACAATAGAATCATCAATTATTACTACTCTTTTTCCCCATAACACATCCTTGAGCGGGTTCAACTTTACTTTTATCCCCGCCTCTCGCATACTCTGAGTGGGTTGAATAAATGTTCTACCGACGTAACGATTTTTAATTAGTCCCTCGCCATATACTATACCTGATTTTTGGGAAAACCCTATAGCAGCAGGTATACCAGAATCGGGTACACCAAAGACTATATCAGCATCTATCGGAGACTCCTGCGCTAAATTTCTTCCCAGTCGCATTCTATAACTATACAACGTCTCATTGTGCATTAAACTATCTGGACGGGCAAAGTAGATCATTTCAAAGATACATAATTTGCGCTGGGGTTGGGGATTCCAAAATAAAGATGCTAGACCCGTTTCTGTAATCCAAACCAACTCTCCCGGTTCCACGTCCCTTATATATTCCGCACCAATAATATCTAAAGCACAGGTTTCTGAGGCCAAAACATAGCGTATTGGCTCACTATCCAATTTGCCAATCACCAGGGGACGAATCCCATGGGGATCCCTTGCTCCCATAATTCCATCCGGTGTTCCAATTACTAAACTAAATGCGCCTTGACATCGGTGGAATGCATGAGTTGCAGCTTCCAACCATCCCTCACCAGTATTTACCTCCTCAGCGATCGCATGGGCTATCATTTCTGAATCCGTACTTGTCACCAGGTGTAAGTTGGTTTTGAGCAATTCTTCCCGTAATTGCATGGTATTCACCAAATTACCATTGTGAGCCAATGCCAGGGTTCCTAAACGAGTTTCCACCAATGCTGGTTGAGCATTCACCTTACGACTAGAACCGGTGGTGGAGTAACGAGTATGACCAACTGCCATATTACCTGGTAATTGCTCTAAAATCGCCTCGCTAAATACCTGAGAAACCAAACCCATATCCTTATGTTGATGTACATAAGGTCCTTCAAATGTAGCAATACCAGCGGATTCTTGTCCTCTATGTTGCAGCGCATATAATCCAAAATAGGTCATTTTTGCCACATCCTGTTCCGGGGCATATATACCAAAAACACCACAGGCTTCTTCCGGTTTGTCACAGAGGTTTTCAGAACTGTTCATGGTTAGATCAAAAGTGGTAGGATGCTGGGGAATCATGCTGGTTTTTGCTCCTGGTGAGTCACTAAATATTAGAAAATACGGGTGGGTTAGAGAATGGTTAGGTAGTTATTGATCTAGAAATAAATGTCGAACTTTTGCTATCCTTATTCATTCTTAATTAAAACTTAACCATTCACTATCAGAGTATCGCAAATCGGTCAAGGATAAAAAATAAATTGTTAGTTACTTCACTCATAAAAAGCCAGTCGCTGGGCGATCGCCTGATGATAAACATTGCCCATTTGAGGAATATCCATACCCATTACCTCATAGTCATCAAGGGTAGAAACAGTCAACCCAGATGATAAATTGACAACCGAACCCAACTTTTGCCAATTATTCCCTAGGTGTGTTTGTAAATAGGACTCCCAAACTTGTTGATAGGTTCCGGGTACGGAAACTAGGATTCGGGCCCCACCTTCACCAAAAAGCACTTCATCAAAGCGACATTCCTCATTAGAAGAAATACCCAAATTAATGGATGCTCCTAAATTTCCACTCAAACAGCATTCTGCCAAAGCGACTATCAGACCACCTTCAGCACTATCATGGGCAGAACTAACCCATTTGTGACTAATACCATAACGACAGACCTGTTGCACATCCCGTTCCAGGGCAAAATCAATTTTTGGTGGTTTACCAGCAACAGTGTGATGAATAACTGCTAAATATTCCGATCCACCCAACTCCAACTTCACGGAAACTGGTAAACCTAACAGATAAATTCCATCACCTACATTTTGCCAACCCTGACCACAGATTTTTTGTAAATCCTCAATTAAACCAACCATTCCCACTACCGGAGTAGGGTAAATTGCCTGAGGATTTCCCTGTGCATCAAAGGTCTCATTATATAAAGAAACATTACCACCCGTTACAGGAGTTCCCAGCTCCCTACATCCTTCACTAATTCCTTTACAAGCATAAGCCAACTGCCAATAACCTACTTCCTTTTCTGGACTGCCAAAATTCAGGTTATCAGTCACTGCTAACGGTTGTGCACCTACACAACTAAGATTCCGCGCTGCTTCAGCCACCACTGCCTTAGCACCTTCATAAGGATCAAGATACACATAGCGCGAATTACAATCTACCGTAGCCGCCACCCCAGATTCCCAATGGGTGACCGTGGATTCTGATAAGGGACGTAATCGCAGCACTGCTGCATCCGCACCACCAGGTAACAATACAGTATTATTTTGGACTTGATGATC
The DNA here is from genome assembly GCF_003367075.2 of Cylindrospermopsis raciborskii Cr2010. NCBI lineage: Bacteria > Bacillati > Cyanobacteriota > Cyanophyceae > Nostocales > Aphanizomenonaceae > Cylindrospermopsis > Cylindrospermopsis raciborskii. Next base: position 2,420,917 of record NZ_CP065936.1, on the reverse strand, counting down.
ATATTGACGATATACCCAACTCTTAGAAGCAATAGTAGGCGTATTGAGTAATTTCAAGAGAATATCTTGCCAACTTAAAAACTCTCCCTGTACCTCAATTCCCCTGACATCGCAAGTTGGTAACTTGGCTGAAGTCCACTCCCAAGCTAGTTTTACATATTCTGGAGGTTCCGACAATAGTTTCCTTTCATACAAAGGAGTATTTTCAGCCAAAGCCTTTGCTGGAATGGATGCTGCTACTTCCCCCTGAAATAAAATTCTCACCACTGGCTCACTAATTACCTCCCCTGCAACTACTGCATGGAGTCCCCAACGCTGGAAAATATCAATTAACTCCTGCTCTCTCCCCTTCTGGGACACAAATAACATCCTTTCCTGAGATTCGGAAAGCAGGTACTCATAAGGTATCATTCCTAACTCTCGAGCCGGAACCTTATCTAAGTCAAACTGAATACCTACACCACCCTTAGCAGCCATTTCCGAAGTAGAGCAAGTAATCCCTGCAGCGCCCATATCCTGAGCAGCTACTACCGCTCCTGTCTTGAATGCTTCTAAACATGCCTCAATTAAAGACTTTTCCAGAAATGGGTCGCCCACCTGCACTGCGGGACGGTTATCCATGGACTCATCGGTTAATTCAGCGCTGGCAAAACTAGCACCACCCATACCATCTCGCCCAGTGGTAGAACCAACGTATAGAACTGGGTTCCCTATTCCTGCTGCCCCAGATTTAACTATGGTGGGTGTTTCCATTAATCCCAAAGCCATAACATTAACTAGAGGATTTCCTGAATAGGCTGAATCAAAATAAACTTCACCCCCCACAGTGGGAACACCTACACAATTCCCATAATGGGCTATACCCGACACCACACCCGTAAATAATCTTTGGGTTTTTGGATCCTCTAAATTGCCAAACCGGAGGGAATTTAATATTCCAATGGGACGCGCCCCCATGGTAAATATATCCCTTAATATACCACCTACACCGGTAGCAGCACCCTGAAAAGGTTCCACAGCAGAGGGGTGATTATGGGACTCTATCTTAAATGCTAATTGCAGTCCCTGTCCCAAGTCTACCACACCAGCATTTTCGCCAGGTCCCACCAGAATGCGTGGTCCAGTAGTGGGGAACTGTTTGAGCAACGGGCGGGAATTTTTATAGCAGCAGTGTTCGGACCACATCACTCCAAACATTCCCAATTCAGCCTTATTGGGGTGACGACCTAGACGACGCACTATGTCAGCATATTCATCTGGTTTAATGCCTTGGGAGGCGATTTCTTGGGAAGAAAAGGGACTGGTACTCATGTCTGTTTTACACCAAAGGTACAGATGTTTATTTTATCGAAAAGTTGGGATAAAACCGGTGTTTCTAACACAGCTTTTTTAGAAAATCTGCTTGACATCTTGAGCAAGACAAGGTAACATCCAAGAATAGTTGAGGGGTTATAGCTCAATTGGTAGAGCGCTTCAATGGCATTGAAGAGGTCAGCGGTTCGATTCCGCTTAACTCCATTTTAAATACAACAGTGATTTGTTATGCTATTCCACCTTGTTGAACGGCTGGCATTAGATCATTTAGTTCTTCAATTCTAAGCATACGAATATCCCTTACAGATGTAGCAAACCAAGGAAGCGACTTTGATACCTCGATTGCAGCAAGAACGCACGTAACTGCGTTAATATTTTCGTTGCCAAAATAGACACTACCTTGCTGGCGAGTAAATCCGTTCCTTTGCAACACCCTACCAATCTCACTATAGGCGTTATTGTAGGGATCTCCGTAGTTAAGCTTGAGTGACTCAATATCCATGTCAAAGGCAATAGCGTACATTCTTCCTCCTTCAGGCCTTTTCTCTTTTTGTTGCTGAGTAACTACACTATTAACTACTCTCTTTTGAGGAGTCTGGGTAAGCATACTGACCTCCAATCAATCATGATTTCAACGTAGCATTATAGCTATTATAGTCGATTTTGATTAAAAAATTTTTGAAGTACATTACCTCGGTGTGATACGGCGTTGACTGATGTCTATCCACACCAGTGCATTGCCCTACCATGATAACATAATAGTGTTATGATCTCTAACATGGGCTGTGTGTAGTTTTTGAGTTTTCGTTTTGCAAGACCATAACTCTACCATATCAACCCTTCCTTATCAACCCTTCCTTTTCATACTTTTTTTTGGCTAAGGTATTAATTGACTACCACTTTTGCTCCCCCAACCAACAAGTTGCCAACCAGCTGGCATCCTCTTCAACCCATTTGGCAAGGTGAGGAAGAAGAAATTCAAGGAGGACTACCACACACCCAATTAGCTCCCCCATGGCAGTTATTATTATTGGGTGATGGTTCCCCCACTAAACACCTGCAATTACTCACCTGTGAGCCAATAGAAGTGGATGTAATTGATATGTCATTTGTGGGCATGGATTTAGATCAGGCTCCCAATTTAATTGAAACCTTACCAGGCCCAAGATTACGACGACAGGTATGGCTAAAGACATCATCCGGTCAAAGATTGGGTTATGCTACATCTTGGTGGGAGGCCAGTCATGTGGATGAATTTTTGCAAAACCGCTCTCTACCAATTTGGGCAAGTTTAGCAAGAATTCGTACGGAATTGTATAGGGACATTCGAGGAATTTATTGCGGTTACTCGGATGCGCTACAGTTAGGTTTTGGGCAACCAGGACCTTTTTGGGGTCGCCACTACTTGTTTTGGCATCATGGAAAACCTTTAACCTTAATCTATGAGGTTTTCTCACCCTATCTAACTAAATACTTAGGTGAAACTGTAGTATCCCCCGCAGACTTTTGATTTCTGATGCACGAGTGGACTTGAGTAGGTTGTAGATACCGGAGAACTTTTTATGAATCTGGTTGTACTCCAGAATTGGCTAGATAATGCTTCCTTTGCTATTTTGTTCTGTACCATGCTGATATATTGGGTGGGGACAGCTTTTCCTAGTTTTTCCATCACCGCAGCACTGGGAACCGCTGGAATGGCCATTGCCAATTTGTCCATTGCTGTTCTATTAACAGCAAGATGGATGGAGGCGGGTTATTTCCCTTTGAGTAATCTTTATGAATCCCTATTTTTTCTCACCTGGGGAATTACTGCTATTCATTTAATTGCCGAATATACTAGTCGTAGCAGATTGGTAGGCGTAGTAACTGCTCCCGTAGCCATGGGTATTACCGCTTTTGCTACCCTCACCCTACCATCGCAAATGCAAAATTCAGAACCACTAGTACCAGCTCTTAAGTCTAACTGGCTAATGATGCACGTCAGTGTGATGATGTTAAGCTATTCAGCTTTAATGGTAGGTTCTTTACTGGCGATCGCCTTTTTAATTGTCACCCAGGGTCAAAATATTGAATTACAGGGTAGTTCGGTAGGTAATGGTGGTTATCGTACCAATGGTTATAAACTGCTCAAATCCCAGGAATTAATGATGGAAGGTTCTGGAGGAGAAAAGAATGGTTTTGCCCGGGTAGAAAGCAATCAAAATGGTAATGGATATAGTACAGCAGTTTTAGAAGTGGTGAAAGCTGACCATATATCACCAGTTACAACCCTTTCTCCCCAACGTCTGACCCTAGCGGAAACCTTGGACAATATTAGCTATCGGGTAATTGGTCTTGGTTTTCCCTTACTAACAATAGGTATTATTGCTGGTGGCGTTTGGGCCAATGAGGCGTGGGGTTCCTATTGGAGTTGGGATCCAAAAGAAACTTGGGCCCTAATTACCTGGTTGGTTTTTGCTGCTTATCTTCACGCCAGAATTACCCGTGGTTGGCAAGGAAGAAAACCAGCAATTTTAGCAGCTGGTGGTTTTTTAGTGGTTTGGACCTGCTATTTAGGCGTAAATCTGTTGGGTAAAGGCTTACATTCCTACGGTTGGTTTCTCTAATTCTATCAGGGGGAATCTCCCCTGATCCCCATTCCCGATTTGACCAATATTTAGATAGAATAACTGGGTATAACCTAAAGTTACCAAATCGCTTTTGACTAAGACGAAATGATGATAAGTCAATTAAATAATGGTTTTACTCTATTTCTAAGTCTGCTGGTCGAGGCAATGCCTTTTTTGCTTTTAGGTGTTTTATTTTCTAGCTTGTTGTTGTTTTTCGTTGAAGAGCGCAAACTTGTAGATATAATGCCTAAAAATCCCTTCCTGGGAGCTTTGTTTGGCAGCATGATTGGCTTTTTATTTCCAGTTTGCGAGTGTGGTAACGTACCAGTAGCTAGACGATTACTAATGCAAGGAGTGCCCACGTCGGTTGCTATTGGTTTTTTGCTAGCAGCACCAACTATCAACCCAATTGTGATTTGGGCAACGTGGACTGCATTTAGGGATCAACCGGAAATAGTAGTTTTAAGAGTGGTTTTATCCTTATCAATTGCTACTATTATTGGCTTTGTGTTCAGCTTTCAAAAGGATATTACTCCTTACCTGCAACCCCAGATTGCCCGCTATTTGAAATTTAACCCCCCAGCACAGACAGAACCAAAAACCCCACAATTACAAGAACAGGTTACAACCCCCAGTCCCCTTTTGCAATCGGGAACCTATATCCTCGGTGGTAAAGCAGGTATATCCACCAGGTTAAGTGGAAATTTTTCTCAAACAGTTGTAAAAACACCCAACAGAACTTTAATTGGGAAACTGGGCCTGGTTTTAGATAATGCTATCCAGGAACTCCGAGAATTAGGAGCCATAATGGTACTAGGTAGTGCCATAGCAGCAGCTATTCAAGTATTAGCCCCCCGAGATGTGATTCTCAGTTTGGGTGCGGGGCCAATTAGTTCAATTCTTACCATGTTGTTACTAGCTACAGTGGTATCAATTTGTTCCACGGTTGACTCCTTTTTTGCCCTCTCCTTCGCTTCAACTTTTACTAGTGGATCTTTATTAGCCTTTCTTGTCTTCGGTCCAATGATTGACATTAAGGGTGTGGGATTAATGTTATCTGTTTTCAAACCAAAAGCTCTGTTTTATTTATTTGCCTTAGCAGGTCAATTGACACTTTTATTTACCTTGTTTTTAAATCTCCACATCATGTAGCTTAAATGCTGTGATTTTACGTGTATGACTTCACTACGAAATGCTAAATCCCAAACGCCTAATCATTTACTCCCTTGGTTAGAGGTAGTAGCCATTGCTGCTTGGGGAGTGCTAATCTTGAAGTACTGGCTAACCAATAAACTGAATCTCTTAATTCACCCTGATTTCTTTTGGTTAGTTATTGTAGCTGCTATTGGTTTACTGACCATGAGTTTTTGTAAAAGTTTGCAACTTTGGCACAAAATTCCTCCCGATCAAATCACCAGTGGTGAACAACATATTAATGTGTTTCCCCCTGGGTGGAGTAGCAGCTTGCTATTAGTTGCTGCGGTTTTAGGATTTATTATTAGTCCTCAAGTCTTTGCTTCCCAAACAGCACTGAATCGAGAAGTTACGGAAATACTAGGAGCAACACGGACTCAACCCCAGTCCTTTCGCGCTAATACCCGTCCAGAAGAGCGAACTCTAATAGATTGGGTAAGAATACTCAATGTCTATCCAGAACCGGACGCTTATACTGGACAGAAGGTCAAAGTTCAAGGGTTTGTGATTCACTCCCAGGAACTCAATCTGGACCATCTTATCTTAGCTAGGTTTGTGATTACTTGTTGTGCTGCGGACGTTTATCCCGCTGGATTACCTGTCCAACTCCCCACTAATCGCGACCAATATCCCCCAGATACCTGGTTAGAAGTGGAAGGACAAATGATCACGGCCAATATTGCTGGTAAACGCCGACTCACTATTAAGGCTAATTCTATCCGCAAAATTCCCCAGCCCAAAAATCCTTACAGTTATTAGGTGTATTAGGTGACTAAAATATGTTAATTAACCCGAGACTTGTTTAGATTTGTTTGCATTTGTACAGGAATTATTTTCCATTTCTACCGATGACTAAAACCTATAAATCTATTTTGTCTGTTTCACAACTAGATCGTGCGGCGATCGCCCTGATATTAGTGTTAGGTTTGTTGATTGGAATAACTATTGCTCAGGGGGATGGTGTAAAACCCACTGTGCGCAGTTTTAGTTGGCAAGATCGACAGATTGGTGCTGAAGATACTGCATTTAGTCTGGTCTTTAGTCGTCCCATGGATGCTAAAAGTGTGGAGGATAATTTGCAAATTACCCCACCACTAGCTGGTAAAATCAGCTGGGCGGGGAAAAGGATGGTCTACACACTATTAACACCAGCTCCCTATGGCACAAATTATCAAGTTTCGTTAAATAAAGCCAAGGACAAATTTTCCCGCAGTCAGAATAGCAATAGACTAATCAAATCTTTTACGGGTAGTTTCTCTACTCGCAATCGTGCGTTAGTCTATATTGGTGCAAGTCCCCAGGAATATGGTAGGTTGGTTCTTTATAACTTAACCCAAGAGCAGAAAACCATACTTACCCCCAGGGATTTAATTGTTATGGACTTTGAGCCATTTCCTATAGGGGATAAAATCCTGTTTTCCGCTCGTGCAAGTAATAATCCAGATTTACTGTCGGCGAAAATTTATACAGTGACTACAGGAATAGTTAATGGACAAGAACAAAAATCAGAACCAGCAGGTAAACTGGGTTTAATGTTGGACAGTCAAGAGTATCAAAACCTCAAGTTTGACTTGTCCCCTGACGGGGAAACTATTGTGGTTCAAAGAGGTAAAAAAGATAATCCTGGAGATTTTGGACTATGGTATTCATCCCTGGATAACCTAGATTCCAATGGAAAAGTAACACTAAAACGCTTAGAAGGTAAACCAGCAGGTGACTTTATCATTACACCGGATAGCAAAGCAGTAGCAGTTGCCCAAGGACAAGGAACTGCGATTTTATCCCTAGCAGGAGATACAAGTAAACCATTGGACTTTTTACCTCAGTTTGGTTTGGTACAAGCCTTTTCTAAAGATGGTTCCCAAGCTGCTATGGTAAAATTTAATAGCGATTATACTAGAGATTTATTCTTGGTTACCAATCAAGGAGTTCAGAAACCATTACTAAAAACCTCAGGATCCATACTTTACTGCAGTTTTGATCCTTCCTCACCCACTCTCTACTGCTTATTAACTAGTTTAGTATCACAAGACAAATATGTGGAACAACCTTACCTGGTGGCGATCAATCTGGATACAAAAAAGTATAAACCAATTTTAATGTTACCATTAGGACAAAGAAATGTACAAATGAGCCTAGCTCCCGATGGTTTAGCAGTTTTGTTTGACCAAATTGTACCTGTAAGTAATAACTCCCTTTCCTTACCACCTAGTATCTTGAAAACCAATGATGGAGAGGCGATCGCCAAAAGTAGTCTATGGTTTATGCCCCTAGTACCGATTGCTGAAGATCAAGGCAAGTCTCTGATTAAACCGGAAACACTTCCTATGGATGGATTTAACCCGGTATGGCTCCCATAACCTTTCTATTATTTTACAATTATACAGAGAGAAACAAGTCATGGTAGATTCAGAAATACAACAGTTAGTAACCTTAAATCAAGAACTAAAAAATGTTAACAATGATTTATGTAGAAAATTGGAGAAGTTAAACAAGGAATTAGGGGAAGCGGAAAAAATTCTACAGTGGCAAAAAAAACGCTCTAGCGTCAGCGAATCCATGTTAAATCAGCAGAATCAGGAGATAACAGCTGCTCAAGAGCGAATACAGTCCCTTTCCCAGCAATTGGAAACTGCTTTGCAAAATATGGAAAGTCAGGAGATGTTTATTGAAACCCATAAAGCAGAATCGCAAATAAATCAACAAAGAATCGCCCAACTAGAAAGAGAATGTACCCTTCTACAAACTAAATGTAGTGAACAATCTCAACAGTTACTACAGTCAGAAAATACCTGTCGTGAATTAGGTATGCGACTTTTAAGACAACAGCGTCAAACCCTACAGTTTAAAGCTGCTTTGGAAAAGTGTTTAGATAATCCTGCTTCTAGCGATCAAGAAATAGATGATAATGCTTGTTATTTAGATGTAAATACGGAGGACAGCAGATTTTATAAAAAAGTGCAGTCTTTATTATCACACAGGGAACCCATTAGACCTTGGTCAGCAATGGACTATGTAGACTCAGAATTTAACCAACCCACAGAAAACACAATGGATGTCCCCGAAGAGACTTCCCATGTAGATCAGAGATTGGAAGATATTCTGTCCGTGTTTTTTGCTTCTAATCCCGATGTGTCAGATATATCAAATACAAATCGGACAAATAATACCAAGGAGACCAATATCATAGACTCAAATCCAGAGGAAAATGAACCTAGACCAACCATGACTTCAGAAAGTTCAAAAGATATAAATAATTTACCCAAAGTGAACTTGTTATCTGATTGTCCCATAAATACCATCAACATGAACACCAGTGACCAACAAAATAATTACGATCTACAATGGTCAATTAATAAAATTAATAATTCGTCTAATAACTTCTCCCCTGTAGAACCTTTAGAGCAAGATTCAGAAGAGAAATCACCTTCACCTTTGATTTACCCTGGTCGAACGGTGAAAGTGAGAAAAACCTTAGCAGCAGTAGAGCTGCCAAATTTCCCACCTCAGTCTCAAAATCAAGACGCTCGTTAACTCTTCCTAAACTTACCTACAGACAAATCTGAAGAAATGGAAGTGACAAATCGAGTGTTAACACGCCTCCCAATGGTAATGGCATAATTAATTTCCAATAATTGTAGCCAAAGTGCGGGATAATTAGGTTCCAACCAGGACTGATTCCATTGGAGGAATGGGGAGAACCAGGTTCCCAGCAAAGCGCTTACCAGAGCATGAACACCAAAATTAAAATAATTGCCCAACCATTTAACTAGATCCTGAAAACCCGCCATTTGCCAAATCCAAATCAGTAAAGCAGGATTTTTGCTAGCAGCTTTTATCGCTAGACGATTAAAGGTTAACCAGTCACAGCGGTCTTTAATAAAATTGTCCACTACCTGTAAAGGTTCATCTACCAGCAAACCAAAGAAGGTATTGAGCATAGCATTTACCCTTTGGGGAGGAATAAATTTCCCCGTGGGAACCATCATTCCTTTAGAGAATAACCAAGTTACAGAAACGTTACTTTGGTAGGCACGAATTCTATTTAGATGTGTGAAACTCAGTAAATTATGTTTTAAAGCAGTATTCAACAGAGTCGTTAAACGGTCCAGGTTGCGAACCAGAGAACCGAAACCAGTAAATACTAAAGGAGATTGTAAAGAAGCGGAATCACCAATGGCAATTACTCGGTTAAAAGCCACCTTGCGATCTCTACTACTGGTACTAAAATGCCCGGGTATATAGCCAAAAGTAGCCTTTTTCCACACCAGGTTATCCAGGTCACAACGGCGGTATTCTGGTAAAATTGCAAAAAAGTCCTCATACATTTCCAAAAGAGAACCGGGATTTTTACCATTTACCTGATGATAGTGAAATAGATAAATTGTCAGTTCTTCCCCCTTTCCTGGAAACAACTCCCAAATTAACTGTCTTCCCCTAGAAATATCCCCATGACTATACAAAACATCCCCATACTGGGAGTCCCACACTCCAGGAGCGAATCCCTTCTCTATAATAGCACCCACTGTAGGACACACACTATCAAAAGCTCTACCACCATTTAATTGCCAAGCTATAGGAGAAGCAGTACCCATAGCATCTATGAGTAATCTACCCCCTACTAGTTTCTCATTTCCTGTAGTTATACTCTTGACAGTTACACTAACTTGTGAACTAGTGACATCTGCTCGCACAAATTCTGTTTCATCCCAAATATCACCACCAGCATCTCGCAGTTTTTGTCCACACAGGGTTAATAATATCTCAGCATCCAGAGCCACATTCAGAACCGTAGGTGTGTGTAATACAGGTGCTTGCAAGTCAGATGGATTATTGGCATCAAAAAACTTATTAAAACCATCTTTATACTCTCTAGCAATAATAGTTTCTACTTCTTCATTTGTAAGTAAGTTTAGATTGATTAGACTTTGAATTTCATCCCGAGAAATATTCCATTCCCTATTCATTCTGCCAAAAGGTAATCTTTCAATCAGTAGCACCTTATAACCCAATCTAGCCATAACTGCAGCATGGATTGAACCCAAAGCGCCACCGATATAGATTAGGTCATAGATTGGGCCAGATGAGTTTTCTGATGAGGTTGTTTGGTGGTCAAAAACTACTTGACGGGGTTGCTGAGGACTTTTGACACCTTCGCGCCAACGTTGCTCCCACCAGTAAACACGTTTAAGATCATATTCCCCATTGGGAATTTTCTGAAAATACTTGACAGTTAGAGGATAATAGGGTTCTAATTCTGTAAAAATTGACCTTTGGGGGTCAATCTTTGGGGGATCGGGGTATTGGTGGGGAAAGCGGCTCCGAATACCCATAGTTAAGCGTTGTAAAACTAAACCTTCTCTTCTAAATGGTTTATCTCCCCAACGAAACACCTTCAAGTATGTTGTTCGCTGTACAGACCAAACAAAAATCGAGAGTTCCGTAGCTAAATGTTTTTCAATAGATAACTCCTCATTTACCACGCGAACTCCTTGTGGAGTTAGTAATTTTTCTCCATCTCCCGGAACAAACTCTGTTTGTAGCCAGTCCCGGACAGCACCACTATCGCTGGTGGGAATTTCTAAGTAAAGAAGCTCTTTCATTTTCTAGTGATATCTCCCAATGTTTTTGTGATGTTGTTGTAAACGTACCTAAACTTACCTAAAAAATTTATCCTAAATTCGCGCCATGAATTATCCTATCCCACAGAGTCCTCAAGAAATCGTCGCCCTACGACAACAACCCGTTGATGAAGAGTTAGTAGCTGCCGCCATTGCAGGATTAGTCCAGTTAGGTCGCGCCCAAGGGCAGTCCCTAGAAGATTTAACTGCTCAAGTTCTGGAAGAGGATCCCATGTTAGACCGCCAACAAAGAAGATGGCTGAGCCAGCTGGTAGCACAAGCATGGGAAATTTTCTCATAAATCTTCTCCTCATCTCCTGTACTCATCACCACAGTCCCCTATGACCTGATACAAATCTCGTGATTGTTGGCAAACCCTATTGATGATTTTGATATCTTCATCATCCAAATCAAACTCAAAAACCCGCTGATTATCTGCTATGTGTTCGCTAATTCCCAGCCTTGCACCTACGATTACACCTGCTACTGCTGGCTGTTTTAGAATATAATTGATAGCCACATTAGCAATACTAGCTTGATGCTTGTCTGCTATTTGTTTAAGAGTAGTAAGTAGGGACTGGAACAATTGCCATCCACCCCAAGCATCAATCATGTTTTTGTACTTTTTTAAGCTAATGGTATTTAAATCAAAACTGCGAGGTTCTGACTGTCCCAAATATTTTTCGGATAAAAAACCACCGCAAATAGTACCATAGGTCAATAACTTAATATTGTGTGCTTCACAAAATTTAATCATATTCACTTCTGGTCTTCTATCAACTAGAGAATATTGCACTTGATTGGAAACAATTCTTATGCCAGCTTGGGTAATGATTTGCAAGTGTTCCGTATCGAAGTTAGTCAAAGCTAAGTGTTTAATTTTGCCCTGGGCTTGTAACTCTACCATATATTTTAGGGCATTTAAATAGTTAGAATTGCCATATTCCCACCAATGAAACTGCATTAGGTCCAAAGATGGCACATCCATCCTTTTTAAGGAAATATTAATATTTTCTTCAACGATTCCCTTAGTCATGTTAACAGGGCGGGGAACCCATTTGGTGAAGGTTTGAATATTATTAGCTGCTAACTCTCCGCGCTGTGCTATTAACTGACGACGGAACTCCCCGATTAAATCCTCTGCTGGGCCATAGTGATCTGCCAGATCCCAGGTAGTAAAACCAGCATCAACATATTTGAACATAGCACTTAAAGCGTTTTTTGGCACAATGCGTCCGTGTCCGCCAGAAACCTGCCACATTCCATTTAAAATGCGGCAAATTCGTAAATCAGGAGTAAGTTGTAAATAGCTTTTTGTAGGTAGCATAGATAAATTTTGATTTAACTCTTTTATAAGCTTTGAGCCTTTTAACGTAAGTTCAAGACTAAACGTTGAGCTCCATCGAAACCCACCGGAAAGTTTTCAACCGACTGGAGATAGTTGCTAGGAATTCTGTTGACTGGTTTCAGGTAATCAGGTATATTATAGGGGATCCAGCAAAAGATATTTTTATGGCCCGTCAAGTTATTCGTACTGAGAAAGCACCCGCACCGGTTGGTCCTTATAATCAAGCCATTGTAGCCACTGGGAAGATGGTGTTCGTAGCTGGACAAATAGCCATAGACCCAGTTTTAGGAGATGTGGTTCATACCACTGATATCACTAAACAAACGGAACAGGTAATGACCAATCTTGAGGCTATTCTCACTCAAGCAGGTGCCACCTTTAACGATGTGGTGAAAACTAGTGTGTTTTTGTCTGATATGCAAGATTTTGCCGCTATGAATGCGGTTTATGCTCGCTATTTTTCAACTGACTCTGCTCCCGCACGCGCCTGTGTACAGGTTTCTCGGTTGCCTAAAGATGTATTAGTAGAAATTGAATGCATTGCTGTAATTAGTTAACACTTAATTCTACCCATGTCTTTTCTGATGCCACTTCCAAGCATGGGAAACTATCTCGTTGATATGAGGGTATACCGGTTGCCAACCTAGTATTTTCCTGGCTTTCTCACTGCTACCAATGAGAATAGGCGGATCCCCGGGACGGCGATCGCACTCAGTAATGGGTATATTGTTACCTGTAACTTCCTTTGCAGCAGCAATGACTTCTTTGACGGAAAAACCGTTGCCATTACCCAAGTTAAAAACTGTGCTAGTACCCCCCTGCAGCAGGTATTCCAGACCCAAAATATGGGCAATTGCTAGGTCAGTGACGTGAATATAATCACGAATACAAGTGCCATCGGGAGTGGGATAATCAGTGCCAAAAATCGAAATTGAAGACCTTTTACCCAAGGCGGTTTGCAATACTAGTGGGATTAAATGGGTTTCTGGGTTATGGTCTTCCCCCAAAATCCCACTAGGATCAGCACCAGCAGCGTTAAAGTAACGGAAAGATACGTATTTTAACCCGTATGCAATATCAAAATCCGAGAGTATCCGCTCTACCATAAGTTTAGTAGCTCCATAGGGATTAATCGGATGCTGGGGATGTTCTTCCGTCAGGGGAATAAACTGGGGGACTCCGTAGGTAGCACAGGTGGAAGAAAAAACAAACTTGTAAATACCAGCTCCCAGCATGGCTTCTAAAAGACTTAAAGTGGCTACTACATTATTACGATAATACTTGGCTGGATCAGTAACTGACTCACCTACGTAGGCGTATGCTGAGAAATGCATAACAACTTCCACTTGATACCGTTGAAATATGGAATTTAAGAGGGGGATATCTTGTATATCTCCTTGAATGAGTTCTACCTGTAATACCTGTTCGACTAGATCCCGGTGACCATAGACCAGATTATCCAGAATAAGGACATGATAACCATCTTGTAATAGGGCTTTGACCGCATGGGAACCTATATAACCTGCTCCACCTGTGACTAAAACTGTGGGTTTTGAAATTGGGAAAATAGACATAATTTGCTCCTAATTTGTGATTTGTGCTGCATTTAGGTTTATGAGTAGCTGGGAGATTACGGTTTGACGGTAAAATAAACCCATTTGTGGCAAAAGTTTGGATTTGGGAGTAAAAAGTTATTTAGGCTTTTGACTCTGAGATGAATTTTCTGGCCACCTGGGCCACTATCCTGGGCTAATGCTATATGTAATTCTCCAGACTAGCTGTGCAAAAAAATAGAGAGTTGATTTATTTATGTTTCAATTATTAAGCCGGGTTTTACTATGGCTATTAATTGGGGTTATTGCCTACTCCCTGTTCCAAAAATTCTACCCCACGGTTAACTTTGTTGGTAGAATTGTAGTGGGGTTAATAATTTCCGTGTTGGCTTTGGCATTTTTCAACCCAGGTGAACCTGTAGTTGCTTCTCTGTGGCGATTTATTTCTTTTCCCCTCAAACCATTGGGAGCATCAGCTTTGCTGTTAATTATCGCCGCTCAAAAAATCAAGGGAGGTGGTATAGAAAAACCTGGAGGATATCTGTTAGGATGGTCATTAGCTATTTTACTATTTTCTAGTACCCCTGCTATTGCCTACTTTTTAGTCAGAACCCCTATTGCTACTATACTACCTCCTCCCGTATTAGTAGCATCCTTGCCACTAGGAATAAGCAGCAATATTACATCTGATGTAGTGAGTGGTGGTATATTAAATAGTGCTGGTGTTAACATCCCATCCTATTTGTTACAAACCCCTCAAGCAATTAGTAATAGAGGACTCAGGGTAGAAGATTTTGTGCCAAGTGCGGAAACTCTACAACTCACCACCCAGGTTTGGGAAAGTTATCTGAATCAAATTTATGTTTTCTTGCGTGGACGCTCTTAATCTGCAAAGATTAAAAAGTTGGCAGGTTTGACACTCTACCGCTGTGGAACTGGGGAGTTATTTGGGAGATACTTGCTTAGTTAGTAGAGCTCTCTCAACCTGGTAAACTCCCCCGCCCCCACCTATATGGTGCTACTATAGGTATTAAAGATAAAAATAATGGTGAAATCTCGAAGACTTGCTCAACTTGGTAACTACTTGCGTCCCCATTGGAAAGAAACATTATTGGGCGTTATTGCTCTGTTGTCTGTCAATGGCTTAGGAGTTTATATCCCTCTGCTTATTCGCTCTGGTGTTGCTACCTTATCTACTACTTTTAGTTTTAAGCAAATTCTATATTATGCGGTAGTTATTATTCTGCTCAGTTCCGCCATGTGGATGATGCGTATGGCCTCCCGCATCTGGATTTTTGGTGTTGGTCGTCAGGTAGAATTTGAACTAAAACAACGGATTTTTGAACATTTACTCAAGCTAGAACCCGCTTACTTTTCTATTAACCCACCCGGGGATTTGATTACTCGCACCACCAGCGATGTGGAAAACATCCGCCGACTTCTAGGGTTTGCAGTATTAAGCCTGGTAAATACTGTATTTGCCTATTCTATGACCATACCAATCATGCTATCGATTAACATAGAGTTGACCCTAGCAGCTTTGGTTGTTTATCCGGTAATGTTATTTTTAGTGCATACTTTTAGCGATCGCCTCCGTCAAGAACAAGCAGCAGTACAGGAAAAACTTTCGGATATAAGTGAATTAATTCAGGAGGATATGAGCGGGATTTCATTAATTAAGATCTATGCTCAAGAGGAAAATGAACGTCGGGCCTTCCAAAATAAAAACCAGGCTTTATTAAAAGCGAATTTAACACTGGCTAAAACTAGAAGCACCCTGTTTCCCATGATTGGTGGACTAGCAAATATCAGTTCTTTGATCATTATTTGGTTAGGGACAATGCGCATATCTTCCGGGAATTTGTCCGTGGGAGATTTTTTAGCTCTCCTGATTTATGTGGAACGATTAGTTTTTCCTACTGCGCTACTAGGTTTTACAATTACTGCTTACCAAAGGGGTGAAGTTAGCATTGATAGACTAGAATCTATTTTCAGTGTCACTCCTCAAATTCAAGATGTGCCAGAAGCAATTTCCTTAGATATTAATAAGGTTAAGGGAGCAATCACAGCTAATAATTTTAGTTATGCCTATCCAGGTAGTCGGATTTCTGCGTTGACAGGCGTTAACTTTAATATTAACCCAGGGGAAATGATCGCAGTTGTAGGAGCAATTGGCTCTGGTAAATCAACTCTAGCCAATGCTTTACCTAGGTTGCTAGATATTGGAGAAGGACAATTATTCTTAGATGGTTGGGACATTACAAAAATATCATTAAATGATTTGCGAGCTGCAATTGCCTATGTACCACAAGATAGTTTTTTGTTCAGCACTAGTATTAGGAATAATATCTCCTATGGTGACCTTGTAACTGAACAAGAAGAATTAGGTAGTGCTGCCAATTTAGCCAAGAATAGACTTAGGGGGAGGTTTGAACAAGAAAGAGTGGAAAGTGTTGCTAATCTAGTTCACATAGCAGCAGAAATTAATAACTTTCCCCAACAATATGACACCCTGGTAGGTGAAAGGGGAATCACCCTGTCAGGAGGTCAAAGACAACGTACTGCTTTAGCTAGAGCCATGTTAGTTGATGCTCCGGTATTAATTTTAGATGATGCTCTTTCTAGTGTGGATAATGAAACAGCTACCCAGATTCTGCAAAACCTTTCCCAAGGTAAAAAACGGAAAACTGTAATTTTCATCACCCATCAACTTGCTGCTGCTGCTAGTGCTGATAGGATTATGGTTATGGAAAAGGGTGAAATTGTGCAAATTGGTAAACATTCGGATTTGGTAGAACAACCTGGACTATACCAAAAGTTATGGAGTCAGCATCAAATGGAACAGTTATTACAATAACACAATCTCCCTATGGGTGTCTGACACCCATAGGGAGTGATTGAGGTAAGGTATGTTTTTAAAAACCTACATTTTTCCCTTTACCATTACCTGTTGCAGATGCTGGCGAATTTCATGAGCTTCATCAATTTCTGATTGACGTAATTTTTCAAATAGTTCCACGCAGGGTTGGGAATTTACCTCTTGTGCATCTTTAATATATTGTTCATAAGCTTGAACCGCTGCAGCTTTATTGTGTAAGACGGTGATAAAATCGTATTCTAAATTGCTAATTGGTTCTTGGATTTTTGTCTTAGTAGTAGTCATCAGTTTTGATTCCTTTTGCTGAGTGCATTTACTCCATAAATACTTAATTTTTCTCTGGGTTGCATCTCTCCAAGAGAGGAAAAACAATACTCGATTATACTACCTTTAGATAGAAGACCTCTAAATGATGCTGTTGTTCAAATTTTCATCTTCCTCTTCTAAATAATCGAATCCATTTGGCATTTGCTGGTTTTCTTGACCCACAAGTGGACAATATTTGGTATTTGCACTTATGCAGTCCATGTGAGGAGTTTTAGCACAAACCAGAAGCAGTCCACCCAGGATAAATAATAAACCACAAATTGCTGCTGTCTGCACTCCCGAAATATCTAGGGCACCATGCACTACCACTTCTCTCAACACGGAAACTATGGCTACTTCCACAGCTACACCTACGGAAATACTATGCTCCTGTAGATAAACTATTAGTAGTCTAAATAATTCTACTAGGATTAATACAAATAGTATTTTTGATGTCAATTCCTTATAGCCTATGAATTTAGTAATAGCAATAATTATACCCCATAATTGGATTAACATAACTGCAAATAAAGCTAAACACAATACCATGACAATCAGATCTTGAAAAGCTTCCATATTCCTGACTATTATTTGTCTATCTAGCCAGCGACCAGCAAATAAAAATCTACTCTTGAATCGTTTTTTCATGATTTTAACATTTTGGTGGTACTTAGCTAGTATACTGATAACAATTACTCGGTTTTTAAAAACTAGCTTTTTATTTATTCTATCTATAATTTATCCTTTGACATCGGGGTAGATGATGGTTTATTGGTAATTAGGAATTGGGAAATTTACTGGTGGGCAATTAAGTAGGGAGGCACGATTATTTATAGGATGGGTTAGCGGTAACTCATGGGGGCGTTGGGTTCAACCTACGTTCATGTCTAATTCCACTCACCCACTTATCTTCTAAGATTTCGTATTTGTGTCAACAGTTTCTCCGCATTATTTGCCCATGCCATATTGCCTTGTTTTTGGTATATATCTCTTGCATATTTTATTACTTTTATTGCTTGTTCATATTGTTTAAGTTGTACAAATACTAATCCCGCTCCGTAATAAGCATTGGGATAATTATAATTTGTCTGAGCAGCTTTTCTAAATGCTGATAATGAATCTTGTAGTTGTCCTTGCTCGAACAAAATTAAACCCAAATTATAATGAGCCTCTGTATAGTTAGAATTTAAACTTATAGCCTTAATAAATGTTGATTTTGCCAATTCTAATTTCCCTTGTTGTAAATAACAATTCCCCAAATGGTAAACTGGCTCTGCAGAATTTGGACTATATATTATTGCCTGTTGAAAAGAGGCGATCGCCTGTTGCCAATCTTTTTGCAGTTGTCTTGCTAATCCCAAATTATAGTGGGCAAAACCCAACTTTGGGTCTAATTGTAAAGCAGTTTTTAAATAATCGATTGCCAATGGTAAATTATTTCCTTCTAATAATGCCCCGCCTAAATTAGCAAAAGCTGATGCAAATTGGGGATCAGCTTGGGTGGCTTGATAGAATGCGTCTGCTGCTGGTTGTAATTTGCCAGTTTGTCGCAGTGCTAAACCTAGATTATAATGAGCGGGGGCTAGAGCTGGATCTAATTGTGCTGCTTGACGAAAAGCTATAATTGCGTCTTGTACTTTACCCTCTGAAATAGCTTTTAACCCCTTGTTTAACCAATCTAATGCTATTGGTTGAGTAGCTTGAACAACAAGTCCCATGGGGGATGAAATGGAAACCGCTGATTCCATGTTAATACATAAAATTGAGATGGTAATCAGCGTCATTAAAGGATATTTTTTTAGCCAGGTATTCATAATTTTCTGTTTAAAGGTTTCAATAGATAATGAATAGTGGTCAAGAAAACTGAATTTTTTCAGCGAACAAACTCTGGATTCTTTGTAATTCAGACCCAACTAGATAAACCAAATCCCCCTTACCCAATAAGTCCGCTGCTTGTGATATCTTTCCCCCTAAAATAATTTGGGAGTCCGCAGCACTTGAAGTGCGCAGAGCAATTCTTCCAGGAAGGTTGGAACGAATGATAGGAGTAACCACAGTAGCTTCTGGACGCTGGGTGGCAATAATTAGATGTATTCCCGCTGCTCTTGCCATTGCTCCTAAACGTTTAATACTCTGCTCTAAAGCAGTTCGGGTCTCTTTCTCTATCATGAAATCCGCATATTCATCAAATATACAAACTATACGTGGTAAAACCTGGGCACAGTTTTGATTATAAACTGTTATGTTGGCACATTTAGCCAGCTCAAATTTTTGGTATCGGGATTCCATCTCTGCTACTAACTCACTCATTAACTCTATGGCGCGATCGCTATTTTTTACGACTGGTGAATACAACCAGGGAATTGTTTCAAACTCAGGAAAAGTGACTCTTTTAGGGTCTACTAAAACAATTTTCAAGTGTTCAGGAGAATGTCGATAGAGCAAACTTAGGAGCAAGGATCTTAAAAACTCACTTTTGCCACTTCCGGTGGTTCCACCAACTAAAAAATGACAGGTATTAGGATCAGACAAATCAGCTTCTACTAACTTCCCATCAATATTCAATCCAAGGGCAATTTTTAACTTAGCAGTCGCAGATAAAAAATTCTTTTGCATATAATCTTCAAATCTGGCAATTTCTCGGTCTTTGCGGGGTAAATCAACACTTACATAGCCAGCTTGTGATGCAATTAAGGGTGGGCATTCTAGTCCCAATTGCACCCGTAAATCATCAGATAATTTCAATAAAGAATTCACTTTAACACCCAAATTAGGTTTTAATTTCACTCTTACAAATGCCGGACCTACTATAGCACCTTGATACTCCACACCAATACCAAAGGATTTCAAAGTGTTCACCAAATCTAACCCAATTTGATCGGGATTAAAGGGATTATTTTTCTGAGTTTTACTTGTTTGGGGGGAATTCTTACCCTCAATATTTGGGGAATCCTGATGATTAAACTCCCAGTTATTAAAATAGTTGTCAAAGTCGGGAGCAAAAAAAGTCTGACACTTTTGTTTTTCGGGGCAAATTTGACATAAGTGAGACTGGGATGTCATAGGAGGTGGATTGGGTTGGGGAGGTTCCCAGGTCAACCAATTTTGCATTTGTAATAATTTATGAGGTATGACTTGGTGAATATTATTTTCTAACTCTTCGGCAGTATATTTATACTCCTTGAATTCAGGTAGAACGCAATAAACAGCAACATTAACAGGTACTTTTTTTCTCTCAGATAATATATAGCTATACAGGGCGACCTGAGCCACTTGTGCTGATGTATCTATTGGTTGATAAGTTTTAAACTCTATCACAGAAAACCGGTTGGTTGCAAAATCAAATACCAAACAATCACATTTACCTCTTATCAGTTGTCTTTTACCATTTGGTAAATTAAAATCATGTTCTAAAACGCGATCCTCCCTCATAAAAGTATTAGCAATAAGTAAGTTGGCATGGCAATAATTTCGATTGCTAATCAATAACTCAGTGAACTTTTTAATTAATCCTGTTAATCCTAGCCAAACTTGATGTAATACCAAAGACTTGCTCTCTTCCTGGGTTTGAGAATAGGGAAAAAAGACAATTTTATAAAATGACTGCTGAAGCGCTAACACCACCTCTTGCAAATTTATTTCGTTAGGATGGGGATTAAATAGAGTTGTAAGTTCGGCATCATTCAGCAATAAATCGATAAATTCATCTGCCAATTTATGAAAAACATTACCAATACCACCAATCAAACCTTCCGGAATAAACAAAGATTTATTATTAAAACGATGATTAAGATAAAATATCCGAGGACACTCAAAAGCCAATCTTAGTTTGGTGGGAGTCAAAGAAGAATTTTCTGATTCAGGGTTTGCCATATCATGAAGGATATTGGGGGTAGTATTATCAAAATTGTTATTAAAAATACTACTGACAGCATCAGGATCGGATAATTCCATTAACCGACGATGAACAGCAGCGAGGTAAACCGTATCCATAGCAGCATACTTTAGTTGTTTTTCACACAGAGGTCGTTTTCCCCAATCACTAGCTCCTCCTTCCTTATCCACATCGGAAAAGTGACACAGTTCAACAGCTAAAGTTTTTAGTTTTAAGTTAGTGGTTTGTAAAATTCTATGTCCAATTTTTTTAGCTACTTTAAAAGTACAAGTAACGTTTTTAGCTGAGTTTTTACCTAAATATTTCAAATCAAAATCTGCATTATGAAACACCTTTTGAATCTGGGCATCAACCATAATTTGGCTAATAAAATATGTGGAAATATCGGGCTTATCTAAGACATCGAAAATATAAGCAAACTCACCGATTAAGTCCGTAGGGTTAGCCAATACCTGAATTAGTGATAACCTAGGACACGGAGTATTCCAATCAGCGATTTCCGTATCTAGCCACAGACTTTTACACTTAGCAAGCTGAGAAATTTGCTGGTAGATTTCCGCAGGATCTGTTAGGTAGTGCATTGTGTTAACTTCCGTTTACCTTATCTACTAAGCTTTAGTATCACCTAATTATAGTATAAGGTGTAATTTCCAGATGCTTTTTGCTAAACTTAGTTTTAACCTTGATTAGGATTACCATAAAATTACGTTTGTAAGCACAGGAGAAAATTTACGGTTTATACACGCCCCTTAGCCCGATTAATTGAACAATTACAACGCCTTCCCGGAGTTGGGCCCAAGTCCGCCCAACGCTTGGCTTTATATATCCTAAAGCGTCCAGAGTCAGAAATTGAGGCTCTTGCACAAACATTAATTGATGCCAAAAAACAGGTGGGTTTATGTCAGGTTTGTTATCATCTCACAGCAGAACCCGTATGTGAAATTTGCCGCAATCCCCATCGAGATAGTCAAACCATTTGTGTGGTTGCTGATTCCCGCGATGTGATTGCTCTGGAAAAAACCCGCGAGTATAGGGGTAAGTATCACGTCTTGGGTGGGGTAATTTCTCCTATGGATGGTATTGGACCTGAACAGTTGACTTTACAAGCTCTCGTCCGTCGGGTTAGTCAACAAAAACCCCAAGAGGTAATTATGGCCATTAGTCCTAGCGTGGAGGGGGAAACTACAACTCTGTATATAGCTGGGTTACTTAAACCATTTACCAGGGTAACCCGTATCGCTTTCGGTTTACCTATGGGTGGTGATTTAGAGTACGCTGATGAAATTACATTGGCTAAAGCACTAGAAGGTCGTCGGGAATTAGACTAACCATTACTAGATTCAGGAGTTGCAGGTCTTCTTAAAATTATTTTTACTAATATTAGAGGTTTGGTGCGATTTCTGTTGTAACCCGTGCATTTTGTCAAACAAATGCCAGCAATATTCTTCTGGTAACCCACAGGTAATTGCACCCCTTAATACTACATTAAAATACCAATCATTTGGTGGTATTTCCTCTAGTAATTTATTTACCACGACGTACGTGCGAACATTTTTGTATATTTCACCTTGGTGCTGAATCTTGACCATCTCACGACGATAGAATTCCTGGCATACCCCCTCTCTCTTATCCAAATTTTCGCTGAACCTCCAAGGTAGTTCATACAGCACACCCCTAACCAGGGATGCAGTATCTTGTACCACATCTAAAACTCCGCATTTACGTAAATGAGAGTAGCCATAAAATCTCAGTCTATATTCTTTTAGTATGCCATGTCCAACTACGTAAGGATGGACATTCTCACCAAGCGATCGCTTTAGGTCTACCGGGCACATGCAAGAACCATAGGCAAAATAGTAGAATGTTGGTTCTTTTGGTATCTTGTGTGTTGGTGCTTTTTGTTGTGATTCTTGCAACTGTTTTTTCCTTGCTCAGAATTCTACTATCTACCATACTATAGTAGTTTTAGTAGTTTTCCAACTTTTTGTGGTCAAACAAATTTGGCGGTTAATTCCCTGTTTTCCAGCACCTGGTAAAATACAAATGGCAGTTGACAGGTGGTTACTACAACAGCATGAGCACCAATCTTTAAAAACATACTCTGGAATTCTCAGGTTTTATACCTGGTCTCCCCCAGCTATTTCCCTGGGTCATCATCAAAAAACATACCCAGAATTTTGGCATGACTTAATTTGGCAAGGTGAGAAGATAGATTTGGTCTCTCGTCCCAGTGGTGGTAGGGCGGTTCTACATCAAGGTGATTTAACCTATACCGTTATCACATCAGGAATAACCGGGAACCGATTGCAATCTTACACCAAGATTTGTGACTTTCTGATTCAAGGATGGGGGTCACTTGGGGTACAATTAAGCTATGGTCAAGCAGGAAGGGGTTATATTCACAATCCCAACTGCTTTGGCACTGCAACGGGTGCAGATTTAATTCTATCAAATGGTGCTAAACTGATTGGTAGCGCCCAACTGCGAACTGATAAGGTCATTCTCCAACATGGCTCCATGGTTTTGGAACCGGATCAGGAGCTGTTTGAGACCATATTTGGTGAAGGTTCCTTTTTTCCCATTAGCCTCCCTAAGAGTCTGACTCAGGAAGTTATTATTCCCAGTTTGATTGCTGCTGCTTGTGATGTCTTTAATATGGTTCTAGAAGAGGAACCTCTTTCCCCGGAAGAGTGGCAAGAAATTATGGCATCTGATCCCCACTAAAGCTACACAATCAAAAAGCGCCCAGGAGTGTTGCCGTGTTTCCACCCTAAGCGCCTTTTGAACTTTGCTCCTCACACACAAATAGAATATATCACTAGTTTTAGGAAAATGGCAAGAGGTTTCATGGAAATTTTATATTAGTAAATTAAATCATTCATCCTGTGTTCATATTGGAGTCATATCGGTTAAGATCGTTGATGTAGTCTAGAAATAAGTCTAGTGACTCCCATTCAAAAAACGATAGCATTTATATAAATTTATCTTATCATTCTCCCTATATGATAGTGAACCGGTGGTTAATCACTAACAGCTTATTTCTAATATGTTTTGACAATATCTAATTAAAATTTCAGCTCTTTGTTGAATACTTTCCAATCGTGATTTTATAGTTAGTGTCTGTTTTGCACTTTGTAAAAACATCATATCAAGTTCTAATAAACGTATCTGTTTACTTATCTCTGTTTGATAAGACTGCTGACGAGATTCCAAATCACTAAAGACGGCAATTTCTCGCGCAAAAAAACCGCTGATCTCACCCAAAAGGGATTTCCAGGTGGGATCGTAGACATGGGCTTTGTTAACATCTGACAACAATAGCTCAACCAAGGTTTTCAATTCTTGATATTTTTGATATTTAAAGGACATTAGGACTTCTATTTCTTGAATCTGGAGTACAATTATATCTTCTAGAATCAGATTACTAGGTTCTGCCATGATCGCAAAAATTGATGGCAGAACTCGATTCTTAATCGATTTACAGCCAAAAACACCCAGTTTCAAGACTATATCCACAGTTTTGAAACCAAATACCAAAAGCATTAACCCACTAAAAAACCCACTATTCCTATGACCAGCTTTATTGATCCTTTGACAAAGATTAACCTACCTCAATGGCTAAAAAGATGCCTTCAAGAAAACACTAGCAACAGTGGTTCAGGAGAGGATGACCGAAGGCGTAATGATAACAATTTAATTTGCAGTGCCTTAAAGTTTGCTTATGAACTACATGAAGGACAGTACAGAAAATCGGGAGAACCCTATATAGCTCACCCAATAGCAGTAGCTGATTTGTTAAGGGATTTAGGTTGTAGTGCTACTATGATAGCAGCTGGGTTTCTACATGATGTAGTTGAGGATACAGAAGTCACAATTGAGGATATAGAACAGAAATTTGGTCATGAAGTCAGACAATTGGTGGAGGGTGTGACTAAATTATCGAAAATTAACTTCACCAGCAAAACCGAAAGTCAAGCAGAAAATTTTCGGCGAATGTTTTTATCCATGGCCCAGGATATCCGAGTGATTGTAGTGAAATTGGCAGACAGGTTACACAATATGCGCACTCTACAGTATATGTCGGAAACCAGTCGTCGTCGCAGTGCCCAGGAGACTAGAGACATTTTTGCCCCCCTAGCTAATCGGTTGGGTATTTGGCACATTAAATGGGAACTAGAAGACTTAGCGTTTAAATATTTGGAACCGGATGCTTATCGAGAAATTCAAGAACACGTGGCGGAAAAAAGAACCGCACGGGAAGAAAAATTAAACAAAGCTAAGGAGGTATTGCGGGAGAGAATTGAACAAGCGGGAATTAAATGTTTGGATATTAGTGGCCGTCCTAAACACCTGTATAGCATTTATCAGAAAATGCAGCGTCAGCAAAAGGAATTTCATGAAATTTATGATTTGGCTGCATTAAGAATTATTGTAGAAACAAATGAGGAATGTTATCGCGCTTTAGCAGTAGTGCATGATGCTTTTTGTCCCATTCCCGGTAGATTTAAAGATTACATTGGATTGCCTAAACCTAATCGTTATCAGTCTTTACATACATGTGTAATTGGTTTAACTGGTCGTCCCCTAGAGGTGCAAATCCGCACAATGGAAATGCACCATGTAGCAGAATATGGTATTGCAGCTCACTGGAAGTATAAGGAAACAGGTGGATCTACAGCTCAAGTTACAGGGACAGATGAAAAATTTGCCTGGTTACGGCAATTATTAGACTGGCAAAGTGATTTGAAAGATGCCCAAGAATATTTAGACAGTGTTAAAGATAATTTATTTGAAGATGATGTTTATGTTTTTACCCCTAAAGGAGATGTGGTTGCTCTCAGTCCAGGCTCTACTAGTATAGACTTTGCCTATAGCATTCACACAGAAGTGGGAAACCACTGCGCAGGAGCAAGGGTAAACGGGCGCATAGTACCCCTATCAACCCGACTACAGAATGGGGACATTGTTGATATTATTACTCAAAAGAATAGTCATCCTAGTTTAGACTGGTTGAATTTTGTCAGGACTTCAGCAGCAAAATATCGAATTAAACAATGGTACAAACGTTCCCGAAGGGAAGAGAATATTACTAGAGGTAAGGAATTATTAGAGAAAGAATTAGGCAAAACCGGATTTGATCACCTGTTAAAATCTAACCCCATGCAAACCATAGCAGAAAAGTGCAATTATCACAATGTGGAAGATTTATTAGCAGGTTTGGGGTATGGAGAAATTACCTTAAATTTAGTCTTAAATCGCTGGCGAGATATAATCAAGTCACAGCAGCCCGTAGCTGACATAATTCCGTTTTTACCTAAAGATTTATCTCCTAAAACTTTTAAGGACAGCTTTCCCACCACGTCCAAGTCCACTGACTCGCCAATCTTAGGAGTAGAAGGTTTGGTTTATCATGTAGCTGGATGTTGTACACCAATTCCGGGAGAACCAATTATTGGTGTGGTAACTAGAGGAAGAGGTATATCCATTCATCGTCAATCCTGTCATAACTTAGAGCAGGTAGAATATGAACGGTTCGTACCTGTACAGTGGAATACAGCTATGGAACATCACCACCGTCCCCAAACATATCCCGTGGCCATTCAAATCGAGACCCTGGATAGAGTTGGTATTTTAAAAGATGTTCTATCTAGACTCACTGATCAAGGTATCAACGTCCGTCACGCTGATGTAAAGACCACCTCCGGTCAACCAGCATTGATGAAGCTTGGTATTGAAGTCCGCGATCGCAATCAATTAGAACATTTGTTTGTGCAGATCAAAAAAATGAGTGACATTCTGAATATTCGGAGGGTGGGTGAAATGGAGAGCTCACCAACATAAGGCCTATTATCCGTTGTTAATTGGCCAGTTCCCACCCAGTGCCCTGATAACCATATTCAAAAATATCCGGGTGTAGGATTTCTGCCAAAATCTCTACAGAATCAACCAATCGTGGTCCTGGTCGATTAAAATAGGCGTTGCCATCTGTGACAAATACTCTTCCAGTTTTGACAGCATGGAGTTTACCCCAGTCTGGATGTTGAGTCAATAACTTAGCTTCCTGTTGAGTCCTTTCTAAATTAAAGCCACAGGGCATAAAAATAATTACATCTGGATTAGTTGCAACTAGAGTTTCCCGGTTAATGCGGGTAGAGGGTTTACCCATAACGGTAAACAAGATTTTTCCTCCCGCCAAATCTACCAACTCAGGTATCCAATTTGCCGCAGTCATCACTGGGTCAGTCCACTCAATACAAGCAACTGTCGGCATTTCTCCCAGGGAAAGTCCACCTATTCTTCTATTGCAAATTTTTACCCTTGCTTCTAAATTTTCTAGTATTTTTATTGAATTCACTCCAAAAGTTTGACCCACTCTTTCAATATCACCCCATACATCTCCTAAGGTGGTAGGTTGTAAAGAAATAATGTCAGGTGAAAGATGGGTAAGTTCCTTCACAGCTTTTTCCACATCTGACAAAGTAACCGCACAAACATTGCATTGAGCTTGAGTAATAATATGAGTAGGTTTTAATTTTTCTAGAACATCTAATTTAATCTTATAAATGCCCAGAGCAGACTGAAGAATTTTACTTACCTCATCGTGAATAGTACTACTGTTGCCATTACCATTTAATCGGGCTTCGGTACAAATAGGTACACCAGCTATTTCTGGGGGATAGTCACACTCATGGGAGCGACCAACAATGGCATTTTGGAGTCCCAGGGTAGCTACTATTTCAGTAGCGCTGGGACTTAAAGACACAATTCTGATATCTTTTTCCATAGGTTTCACCTCCTCAAAATTAGGAGTTACAAATCAAAAACAAATTCACAATAAAAAGTAGTCCAGTATGTGCAACTTCTTCACATTTAGTATTATAATCTTATTTCTGACACATTCATGTGAATAGTACATCTATCTTAGGGGGGAGGGAGGGAATTATGGGACTGGTAATTGGTATTGATCTGGGTGGAACATCCATAAAATCAGGCGTATTTGACCCTAATGGTAAACGCTTACAAAGCATAACATTACAGACTCCTAAACCAGCGACTCCAGAAGCTGTATTATCTACAATGTTAGAGGGGATAAATTCCCTGATTAAGCAAAATGATAGAATCCTAGCCCTAGGGGTAGGAACTCCAGGCCCCGTGGATGCAGCGGGGAGAGTTGCCAAAGTGGCCATCAACCTTGAGGGATGGGACAATGTACCCTTAGCGGAATGGTTAGAAAACCGTACGGGAATACCCACAATTCTTGCCAATGATGCCAACTGTGCAGGGTTAGGAGAAGCATGGTTGGGTGCAGGGCGTGATTTTCAAAACTTGATCTTGTTGACCTTGGGAACCGGTGTGGGTGGAGCCATTATTTTGGATGGTAAACTATTTGTTGGTCATCAGGGTGCAGCAGGGGAGCTAGGACTAATTACTCTTAATCCCAATGGCCCATTATGTAATAGTGGTAATCAAGGTTCTTTAGAACAATACACCTCCATTGGTGCTATTTCTCGTCGCACAGGAAAGGACCCAGCTATACTAGGGAAATTAGCTCAACAAGGTGATATTCAGTCCTTGACTTTTTGGCAAGAATATGGTAAGGACTTGGGCATTGGTTTAACCAGTTTAATATATGTACTTACCCCCCAAGCAATTATTATTGGTGGTGGTATTAGTGCTAGTTTTGAGTATTTTTTACCAGCAATGCAAGAGGAAATTGAAACCCGGGTTTTACCAAGTTCTCGTATAGGTTTACAAATTTTAAAAGCACAATTGGGTAATAGTGCAGGTATGGCAGGTGCAGCAAAATTAGCTTGGAATAAGTAAGTTATTTTGCGTTTAAACCGTTCCTTTGGTGGCTGTAATCATTGACAGGTATGGACTGCATTAGAAATTTGCACGATGAACACCCTAGTATGACAACCTGTCTGTTGACAGTTTTTTGACTGGGGGAGAGAATACCCACATCAGGTGTGAGTTAAAAATATGAAAAGTAGGTTTGTTTTATTCCCGGTTTTTTTATTGAATCTGTTGGTGGTTTTTCCTGCTTTTGTAGGTGGTAAGGCCCATGCTTTAGAAATAGATGGGAACCCACCCGGAGCGATCGCCAGTGAATTTTCCATCACAAGTAGTAGTTTACCAACGGAGCAAGATGATTCAGATATTTCCGTAGATGTGATAGGAGAAAAAGACGTTCTACCGGAATCTACTCCCACATATATTATTGACAAAGAAGAGATTCAAAAGCAAGGTGCGACAAGTGTAGCTGACGTTTTAAAAAGAATGCCCGGTTTTACTATTAATAATGTAGGACATGGAGCGGATATTCACACTGGTACATACTATAGAGGTGCTTCCATTGATCAATCTGTATTTTTAATTAATGGCAGACCAATTAACACTAATATTAGCACCTATCATGGAGCTACAGATTTAAATAGTATTCCCGTGGAATCCATTGAAAGAGTTGAATTATATAGCGGTGGTGCTGCTTCTTTGTATGGTTCCTCTGCTTTTGGTGGCGTGGTTAACATCATCACTAAAGAAGGCTCTTCCAAGCCAAAACTTACTGGTACTGTAGAATTTGGCTCTTTAAATTTTAATAATCAACAGTTGAGTTATTCCGGTTCTGGTGACAGAGTTAAATACAATTTAAGCTTTGAAAGATTCTTCATAGACAACCGTTATCCCGTACCCGAAGGAGCAGCTAATCGCAATCCTGCTGATGGTTTTTTATTCAATGCTGATACAGGGGTTAGTACCTATTTTGGTCGTGTGATTTTAGATGTTAACCCCAAAAATTCTTTGAATTTAGATGTGAAGAGTATTGCCAGTCGTCGGGGTTTAGTTTACTTTGGATTTCCCCTGCAAAGGGATAGATTAGACCATGATGCTATAAATGTGGGATTATCCTGGAAAACTCGATTAGCTCAAAACAATGATTCTAATCTCACCACCACCGTTGGCTATAACCAGGATTATTTTAGTACCTATGGACCAACAGGTGCAGGTGGAATATTCAATCGCACAGGAATCCTAGATACTAAACAAATTACTGCTAGGGTAGATCATGAGTGGAAACTGAGTCTCAATAATCAATTACGCTGGGGGTTAGATTTAAAAAATACTGATTTAAAGGGAGATGTTATTAGTACCAACCCAGCACTTGCTGCCAAAAATGAGAAGGAAGATAGAAGTGTTCTCAACACAGCTTTATTTGCAGTCAATACTTGGAAGATTACCGATGATTTTTCAGTTGATTTGGGTTTAAGACAAAATATTGACAGCAAATTTGGCAGTTATTTAAATCCTAGTGTGGGTTTAAAGTATGCGATTAATCCCGTAGTTGCAGTGCGAGGAAGTTGGGGGGGAGCCCAACGGAATCCGGGGTTAGACCAGTTATATGTTTTTGACACAGTCCATAACTGGGATCCTAATCCTGACTTAAAACCAGAAACTGGTTCCACTTGGACCGCAGGGTTTGATTTTAATATATCTAGGAACTTCTTGGCCCAGTTAACCTATTTTGGCAGTAGTCTGGATAATCGCTTGTCTCTTGCTCCTCGTCCCGCTCCCAATCCACCTCAATGGGACAATGTAGGGTTGGTAAATACCAATGGTTTGGAGGGAGTTTTACAATATAGGTTTGCTCCTAATTGGTCTAGTTTTGTCAATTATACTTACACTGATGCGCAAATTAAAACAGGAACAGAAAAGGGAAGACAGTTAGGTTTGATTCCTTATTCTTTATTACAAAGTGGTGTGGGTTATGAAAACAAAGGTTGGGGGGCTAATTTATATTTGACTTATAATAGCGGTACTCGTCGTGCTTTGTTTACTAATAATAATGCTGGTCAGCAAGCTACAGACTTTGCTCCTAGTTTTGTTAATTTAGATTTGAGTGGTCGCATTCCCATGGGTAAAAATGTGGGACTGACTTTTTACCTAGAAAATCTCTTGGGTGAACAGTATGAAAAGGTAAATCGTATCTACAGTCCTGGTTTCACTTTTAGAGTGGGTGTCAACGCTAATATTTAAGTCGGTGAGTGGAATTAAATATAAGATGAACGTAGGTTGGGTTGAAGTATGAAACCCAACATCCTCATGGGTTAACCCATCCTACAAATAATTGTGACTCCCTACTTAGTTGGTTTACTTGGGATGGTGGAAAACCATTGTGGAGTTTCTTCCATCCTAAGAAATAGCAAGTTTATACTGGTTCAAACACCATTTGAGGTATGAGAATCTCATTTTCTATTTTACCAATTCCCAAAAAGTTGTTATGCTGTCCGTAAACCCTAACTAAATCCATTAAACTAACTTCTACTGGCACTTTTTGTCCTTGACACCATTTTTTGGCAATTGTTTCCTCCAGGTTAATAAATGACAAGTTTTCTAATGGTGTATCCGGAGCAATAGGTTTAAATGTCTGGGACTGTAATTGGTTTTCTATGTCTAAAAAACTCAAACTGTTTTCTAAATCAAAACCACTACTTTCAGTTCTAGTCAATTTAGCCAGAGTCGCGCCTGTTTTTAACACTACCCCTAAATCCCGGGCGATCGCACGAATATAAGTACCTGTACCGCAGCATATAACTAAATCCAATTCAGGAAAATCACCAGTACGCCAACCCAGAATATCTATTTTGAATACTTGTACAGTTCTCGTTGGCGCTTGGAAGATTTCTCCCTGTCGTGCCAAATCATACAATCGTTTACCATCCACTTGGATAGCGCTATAACTGGGAGGTATCTGTTGAATTAACCCGGTAAATTGCCCAATTTCCCTTTCTATGTCAGTTAAATTTAAATGGGGACAAGGTTCACAAGTAAGTACTTCCCCTTGTAAATCATCTGTGGTGGTTCTGATCCCAAAGCGGACCGTAGCTTGATATGCTTTATTGCCAGGTAAAAATTGCAACAGTCTTGTAGCCCTACCAAGAGCAATGGGTAATACTCCCGTAGCTGCTGGGTCTAGAGTTCCTGCATGTCCTACCCGTTTTAACCGAAGCAATTTTCTCACCCTAGCTACGCAGTCATGAGAGGTCCAGTTATCAGGTTTGTTTAAATTGAGAAATCCTTCCACGAAATAATTAGTAATTTCTAAGTTATAGTTTCTAAATTATACTTTATTATATTTTCTATTTCCCTACTCTGGTTGCTCCTTGAATAGAGGTAATAACTGGGGAGTTTTTAAAAACCGAATCAGAGTTAAACCCAAGGACTGACGAGAAATCTTTTGAGCATAAGCAGCATTGAGGTAGGGGAGATATTGTGGTCTCCCCCATACATAGCTTTGGAAGAAAGGCAAACTTAAAGTATTGATATAGGTATGGGCCTGATCCGTGTCTCCGGTTAATTCTCGTGGTAATAGTATTTGCTCGCTTCCTGGTTCACTATTGCCAATGCTAGAAAAATGAGTTCCACCTACCAGCATAACCAGAAATTTATTAACCTTATTTAACCAGGAAAAAGGAAGAATTTGCTCATATAACGCTGGTGAGACAGCGTCTTGACTGCTGCTAATTAACATAACTGGAGTGGCAATTTCATTTAATCCATCCTCTCCAAATATAGAACTGATTAAAGGGTTAACCGCAATCACTGCTTTTATTCTATCATCCCGTAAATTAAGGGTTAAATTTGGTTTTAGATTAGTTTTGAGATTAGTGTTCAAGTCTCCGTACAACTTCAATTTTAACTTAACTTGTTGTTCAGTCAAGAAATTATTGGGCAATTCTAGGGCCCGACATTGAAGTAATAAGGACATGTTCCAGGTTTCCCCCAGTGCATTGGGAGTACAATCCTTTTTTAGTTGCTGAAAGTTAATTTTTGCTCCTGCTAATGCTAGGGCGGTGTAACCTCCCAGAGATTGTCCAAATACTCCCACCTGTTGCAGATTCAATTTACCCTGGAATGGTATATGGATCCGGTCAATTTTTTCTAGTTCATCTAAGATATATTTTATATCAAGAGGTCTATCAATCAGCTCTTTTGCTTCTTCTAATTTAGTGAGATTAATTTTTTTGAGCAGCACGTCAGGATGATTGGGAACAACCACAGCTAATCCATGAGAAGCTAGATGTTTGGCTAAATAGCGAAAATTACTACTATCTAAACCTAATCCATGGGAAATAATTATCACTGGAATCGACTGATGAAAATTATTACTTTCTGGAATATAAATATCTGTTAATAATTGCCGATTGCGACTAGTATCAAAAAAATTCTTGACAGATTTTTTAACTATGAAATTACCTTGATTTTGCAAATCTGGTAAAACGGATAAATTCCCTTGGGGAATATTAGCAGCTTCTTTTTTTGATTGCTCTTGTATAATGGCGATCGCCTGATTTGTTTTATTAATTAACCGCTCTAAATTCTTAGCCACATATAAACCATGGTCTAGGTCTATATTCACACTATAACCAGGGTAATTTTTCACTAAGTTCAATAATGTTAAACCCTCTGGTTGTGCTGATGCAGCAACTATAGCAGTGCGTAAATTTTCAATTTGTGATGTTGATTCCCCAGATTTATTAGTTATTAGTTTTGCCAATCTTTGTAATATAAACTCCCCTGGTAAGGTATGAAGAAACTGTTTAGTAGTGGCAGGATCAATACGTATTTTTATGGAGAGTATTTGTTTTAAATCTTGTAACTGCTGGAGGGAGTTTTGATAAACTGATAAATCATTATCTAGCACTCCCGTTTTGGTATATTTTTCCAAACTAAGGACTGGAATGGGAATTTCTAAAATGGAATAATTAACATATATTTTTTCTGCTGCTGTAGCGGAACTACCGATGCTAAAAGTTGGTAGTAGCATTGATAGTAGCAATAGAAGGGAATTTTTTTTGACTCTGTTGGGGAAATTGGGGAAATTACCAAATAAACTCTTCATATCCGGGGTTTTTTAGTGCGTTTAAGTAGGATTTTGATTTGGTAGTCATATAAACACCTGGTAAGTTGATACATTGATATACCCCTTTTTACCCCCATCCTCTGGATATTTCTGAGCAGTCCTTTGGAAGTGGTGAAAAGAGGGATTTAATAGGGAGATTACTTCGAATCCGGGGGTTATTTCAGGGTTCTTTGATACTTTTTTACCTGTCAATAAATCCCCCGTAATCCATATATGAGGGTTGTTGTTCACAGAGCGGGTCATTACTTGATTACTTGAGCAATAACAGTTCTGTGCCTAGGACTATTGCTAGTCATAGTTGGAGTTTTAAAACCAGCATCTATCAATGATTTCTCCATATCTAGGGTAAAGTAATCATCTAAATAGGGTTCTGTACTTTTTAGCAAGGTAAAAACATAAGTGGGCATTTTTTTGTAAATCTCTGATTGGGGATTCATGTCCATAATGGTCAAATGACCACCTGGACGTAAAACCCGTCTTGCTTCCACAAAGATCTTTTGAGTAGCAGACTGGGGTAATTCATGACACATTAGAAAAATAGAAACCAGATCATAGGAATTATCTGGCATTCCTGTAGACTCCGCTGCTGCATGAAGCCAATTAATGGAATTTTGATATTGAGGACTTTTTTGAGAACGATAATTAGCAACAGCTAAAAAATAGGGAGATAAGTCCAAACCCGTAATTTGGCTTTGGGGATAAATTGCTTGTAAAGCAAAGGTACTCATTCCCACACTGCAACCTAGGTCTAAAATATCCTTTGGTGTGTCGGGGATCAAGGTTTTCAGGATATGGTGGTAGCTTTGTCTAAGTTTGGCATCTCCGTCAGGAAGAAAATCTGGCCAAACCTTTGCATGAACTGCATAAGCAGCAGATTCTACCTCAAAAGCAGCTTGCCAACTCATATTACCCGTTTCGTATGCGTGAAATGAGGTAAGATAGTAGTCTGGATAGGTAAGTTGAGGATCTTGCACTTGGGCCAGATCATTGCTCCAGTCTCGTGCTTGCAACTTTTCCACTTCTTGATGCCAATTTATACCTATTTTTTGGGCCCGTTTAATCATCATTTCTCTTGCTTGGTGTTTAGCAAAATCAAATAAGGGCTTAATGGAAAGTACCCTATTGACCAAGTTTGAAGTTAAATCGGGTTTGATAGCAGTAGTCATGTGGATGGTTAGATGATGAGCAGTTGATTTACGATTGTATGCTTCCTACCTACTCGGTTTCAATCCCAATAACATTTCCAGTTGAGTGGTGGACTTATTGGGGTTGTGAAAGGTCATCCCAAAACCGCGAATTGAAGATAAAATGGCAGTTGTATCTGGTGGTAGGGGTTGACCTGATATACTATTGATTATGGGGATGGTTTTGTCCATATCCAGATAGAAATAACCACCGTTGGGTTTTTCTAGGGAACTAATTACAGACTTAAAATTGTTGCTTTTGTCAATGGTTTGTCCCTTATTGTCAGCCAGTTTCTCCCCCACCGCACCCCCAAGCGCCATAAATACGGTATCTTGATCTGACCAACCATGGGTAAATAAAATCCCTCCACCCGGAACCCCCCACTCCGTAATGCTTTTATTGTTAATGTTCCTTTTTGCTACTGTTAATGACTGCTTTCTGACTAAGTCATCTAGTTTCTTTAAGGTTGTTTCCGCTGTCGGGCGATCGCTCGTATCAAAGACCATTGCTATACCAAACCCACTATTAGCTAGTAGTCCTTGATTTGACTTGACTGCGCTCCAAGCAAACTCCCCGTCCATCCAGCTAAATATGTCTTTATTGAGGTCAATATTAGCATTGTTTTGGAATTGTTGTTTTACTTGTTGAATCCCTTGCCAAATTTGAGGATCATTTTTTGATTCGTCTAAGAAAGTTAGCCAGGTGCGATTAATGTTTTTCCCTGTGACCAAACCAATAGTATCTCCAGGAACCAGTTCCAGTATTTTGGAAGAACTGCTTTCATACTCAAACTTGTTTAGTTGAGGATCTAAATTTACCACCGCTTTAAACCTGAGTCCCCAATCATCAATCCCAACCTTGGCTACTAGTGATTTTACTCGCTTAATTTGTTCCAAAACTTGTGGTTGTAATGGTCCAGCATTCGGACTTGACGCACTTAGTTCCTTGATCATCTTACCATAATCAGGTACATATATTTGACCTAGACTATTTTTTACATCTACTGTTTGAGAAAGAATAATTTTACTTGCTTCCGCATTTGCAAAGGAAGGTTGACCTTTAAAAGTATCAATAGCTTTTTGTACAGTTTCCTTTTGATCAGATAATAGTATATATGTACTGTTTAACAAACAAAGATAACTAGACTTACCCTTGTTATTACTAGAAATAATTTTCTCCCCCTTGTAGTTGAACTCCTCAGTTTTGAGAGTCTTTTGCTGTCTTAATTTATTAGCAAAATTTAGGGCACCAAACTTATCCTTAATGCCAACCACTAGTAGATTAGGTGCTGAGGTAGATAAATTCCCATTAGAGTTTGATGGTAATACAGCAAGGGTGACACCACCAATCCAGGGTTGGATATCCTTTTCATAGGAAATATTGTTTTCAAATATACTTTGATTGACGGACTGTAACCGTTGAGTTACTATTTGTCGTGCTTGGGAAGTGCCAAATTTACCCAGTTTACTCCAGAGTTGTGGATCTGTATTGAAGTAGGTTACCATTAAAGTGTTGCTGGGAATTAATTTAGCACTCTCTAACGGAGTTTCACTTGTAAAAGAATTTAGGTACAGATATGTAGCTATGCTCCCTGCAACCACCATGGTAGCGCCAACAGCGGGAATTAGGAACTTGGATTTACTCTTAGCCATTGTCATCATCCTCTCGGGTTGAAAATATCTTAAATAGTAACAAAGTCCATTACTAAGTTTCTGGGAGTTAATTAATATCTGCTTAATGATAATCTGGATATGATTTTGGAAAATTTTGTTAACGATTCCAAATTACCCAATATCAGATGATACCAATATATGAAACTTGGGTGATAGAATGGGGGGATTGCTTGTAATCATCAGATTCCAAAGACCATACTGCTCAAGTTAAATTTTGAACAGGGTGCATTATCTATTCTGTTGAAGAAAATGTTCAGGATGACAAGGCTATTAATAAACAATGTTGCAATTCCATTTTGATACAGACAAAAAAAGATACAAATCTTTCGAACTACCAGGAGCTAAACCACATTATAATCCTGATAAGCCAGGACAAGTAGAGCATATTTTTCTGAATTTGAGTTTAGACATTTCCAACCAAATTTGTTTTGGTGATTGTAGCATTAGTCTATTACCAATACGAAATCACATTGATAGATTAGTATTGGATGCTGTCAACCTGAAAATAAAATCTGTCTTAATCAATGAAATTGAGCAGAAGTTTGAACATGATGGAAAAAAGCTTTATATTTACTTGTCTGAAGCTACCCAGTGTGGCAAAAGGCTGTTACTGGCGATCGCCTACTCAGTAGAAAAGCCCCAAAGAGGAATTTACTTTATCCAACCGGACAAATACTACCCCCATAAACCAACTCAGGTATGGACTCAAGGTGAAGACGAAGATTCCCGTTACTGGTTTCCCTGTTTTGATTATCCAGGACAGTTATCCACCTCAGAAATTCGTATTCGCGTGCCCAAACCTCTGATGGCAATTTCCAATGGTGAGTTAATTGATACATTAGAGGATGGAAATCATCAAATTTATCACTGGGTCCAAAAACAAGTACATCCAACCTATTTAATGACCTTAGCTGTCAGTGATTTTTCAGAGATAAAACAGGGGTGGCAAGATAAAACTATCAGTTATTACGTAGAGAAAGGGAGAGAAGCAGATGCTGAACGCAGCTTAGGCAAAACGCCTCGCATGGTAGAATTTTTAAGTCAAAGCTATGGTTATATTTACCCCTATCCCAAATATGCTCAAGTGTGCGTGGATGACTTC
The DNA here is from genome assembly GCF_003367075.2 of Cylindrospermopsis raciborskii Cr2010. Classification (NCBI taxonomy): domain Bacteria; kingdom Bacillati; phylum Cyanobacteriota; class Cyanophyceae; order Nostocales; family Aphanizomenonaceae; genus Cylindrospermopsis; species Cylindrospermopsis raciborskii. Next base: position 2,383,317 of record NZ_CP065936.1, on the reverse strand, counting down.
ATTTTTGGGGGGATGGAAAACACTTCTACCACCCTGCTAACAGATCGATGCTTGCTAGATGAAAGATCCCTCCTAGACAACCGTAATACAGAAAGTTTAGTTGTCCATGAATTGGCGCATCAATGGTTTGGTGACTTATTAGTCATTAAACACTGGTCTCATGCTTGGATTAAGGAAGGGATGGCCTCCTATTCAGAAGTGATGTGGACAGAGCATGAATACGGACCGGAGGAAGCAGCCTACTATCGCTTGTTAGAAGCACGTAGTTATTTAAATGAAGACAGTCATCGTTATCGTCGTCCCATGGTAACTCATGTTTACCGAGAAGCGATAGAACTGTATGATCGCCATATTTACGAAAAAGGTTCCTGTGTTTATCACATGATTCGCGCAGAGCTAGGGGAAGAGCTATTTTGGCAAGCCATTCACACCTTTGTTCAAGATTATGCCCACCAAACCGTAGAAACCATAGATTTATTGCGATCCATAGAAAAAGCGACAGGGAGAAATTTAAGTTTCTTATTTGACCAATACGTTTATCGTGGTGGTCATCCGGATTTTAAAATTACTTACTTTTGGGATGGAGATGTTAACCTAGCAAAACTCACAGTAACTCAAACTCAAGCTAGTGATGAAAGAGATTTATTTGATCTCAAGATTCCCATTGGTTTTGGTTATAGAGCAGAAAAATCCCCCCTGAAAACCTTTACCGTGCGGATTAATGAAAGAGAACAAAGTTTTTACTTTCCTTTGGGAGAAAAACCAGATTTTATCAGTTTTGATGTAGGCAATAATTTTTTAAAAACTGTAGTTTTGGAATATCCCCTACCGGAACTAAAAGCCCAGTTAGAAGGTGACCCCCATCCAGTTTCTCGTATTTATGCAGCAGAAGCACTAGCCAAAAAAGGTGGTTGGGAGGTTGTACAAGCTTTATCCAACGCCTTACAAAACGATCCCTTTTGGGGGGTGAGAGCAGAAGTTGCCAAAAACCTGGCAGAAGTTAAACTAGATCAGGTCTTTGATAGTTTAGTTTCCGGGTTGGGAGATACCAGTCCCTTTGTGCGATTAGCGGTGGTTGAGTCCCTATCTCAAATCAAAACCTATTCTAGTTATCAAGCTGTGAAAGAGCTGGTAGAAAAAGGAGACCAAAGCTATTATGTAGAAGCTGCAGCTTGTCAAAGTTTGGGATTAATTAGTGCTACTAACCTAGATGAAAACATTGATGAAGACACTACAATTAACTTATTGGCATCTGTTTTACAATCAAGAGCAGGTTGGAATGAAATAGTTAGAAGTGGTGCAATTGCTGGATTATCACAATTTAAGACATCAGAAGCTGCCTTAAATTTAGTCTTGGAATACAGCAAACTAGGGGTTTCTCAAGCATTGCGATTATCTGCTATTAGAGCTTTGGGTAAAATTTCCCTAGGTCAAAGTTCAGCCAATCTAGAACGAATTTTAGGTCAATTAGGAGAAATAGCTAAGGAGACATTCTTTTTAACCCAAATCGCTGTAATCACCGCCTTAGGAAAAATGGAAACACCAAAAGCAATTGGCATTTTACAAAGTCTAGCTGATCAAACCTCTGATGGAAGGGTCAGACGCTATGCACAGGAAGAAATTCCGAAAGTTCAAAAGCACATTGGACCGGAAAAAAGTCTCCGTCACATGCGTGAAGAATTAGACCAGCTCAAACAACAAAATCAGGAGTTAAGAAGCCGTCTGGAGAATTTAGAAGCCAAATCCAAGATAGTTGGTAAGCAGGAATGATGCCCATCTAAAACTTGCTAAACAAGTTAGGAAGAGAAACCGGAGAATTGGGTTACTGTATTCTAAAGAATTTGTGATAAAAACTTTCGCGTTCTTTCCTCTTTAGGTGCAGTAAAAAACAAATCCGGGGTTGTGTCTTCGACCAAATAACCTTCATCCATAAAAATCACCCTGTCAGCAACTTCCCTAGCAAAACCAACTTCATGGGTCACCACTACCATGGTCATTCCCTCCCGGGCAAGATTCCGCATCACATCTAAAACCTCCCGCACCATTTCTGGATCCAGGGCGGATGTCGGTTCATCAAATAACATAATTTTCGGTTGCATGGCTAACGCACGCGCTATGGCTACCCGTTGTTGTTGTCCCCCAGATAATTGTCCTGGATATTTATTAGCTTGAGCTAAAATTCCCACTCTTTCTAACAGCTGCATTGCCAATTCTTCTGCTTTAACTTTTGGCAATTTACGCACCCAAATGGGTGCTAGTGTGATGTTTTGTAAGACGGTTAAATGGGGAAATAAGTTAAACTGTTGAAACACCATCCCTGTTTCTGAGCGGATCGCCTCAATATTTTTTAAATCCCTACTCAAGGTAATACCATCAATAATTATTCTCCCCTGTTGATATGCTTCTAGTGCATTAAATGTACGTATGAAGGTTGACTTTCCTGACCCGGATGGGCCCATTAAGACTACTACCTGTCCTCGATCTACTCTTAAACTCACCCCTTTAAGGACATGGAATTTACCATACCATTTATGTACGTCTTCCGCAATAATAACTGCCTTTGGTGTTTTCATGCCTGATATTTTACATTAATCTCACCTAATTATAGCTGATTTATGGTTAAACAATTAGTATTATTTCCCAACAACTCTAATAGACTTTTATCTATGATATATATCATCTTTATGTTATGGTTATAGGAGAGTTGCTATTTTTTAACCTTTAGTTCATTTACTCTTAATCTAAAAATAAACGCGATTTAACAATAATTCATCAAGATAAATATGGGTTAAAAATTTATTCGGTTAAATCTTTTAGACTCTATTTGATTAGGAGTTGATCTAAAAATATGGCTGGAAACCACGTTATTTTCATTCACCCGGATGGAACTAGTCCTTCTCACTTCGCTTTTGCTCGCTTTTTAGACAAAGGTCCTGATGGAAGATTAAACTGGGACAACCTAGAAAAGACCGGAGTATATCTTGGTCACATGGAAGATCAACTGGGTGGAACCTCCAATTCAGGAGCAGTCACCCATGCAACAGGAGCCAAGGCCTATGCAGAGTCCTTTGGTTTTGAAGCGGGAAACACTCCGATTGTTTCTCTGGATGGTAGTAATAAAACCATTGTAGAAGCAGCTCGGGATGCTGGTAAGGTAACTGCTCTAGTTCAATCTGGTGCCATTTATGAACCGGGAACTGCGGCCTTTGTCGCCAAAACAAAGGAAATTGTTAATCCTGATGGTTCCCGCATAGTACCCCGGGCTCAAGCTGCAGAAATCGCTAAACAGGTAATTGACTCCGGTGTGGATTTCATTATGGGTGGTGGGGAATTAAACCTATTACCCGTGGGAACCAATGGATTTCATGGTACTGCGGCACAGCTTGATGCTGTAAGTACAAATTCTTTACAGCGCCCCACGGAAAACCTGATAGAGAAAGCTAAAACTCTGGGCTATACGGTTGTTTACAACAAAGACCAACTTAACTCTTTACTTACTCTACCCACACCCCCGACTAAGGTATTAGGTGTTTTCGCAATCGTTCACACTTTCAATGACCGAGCTGAAGAAGTATTAGCAGGACAGAACCTCCCCTTATATTCACCAACAGCTCCTACCATTGGGGAGATGTTGGATGTAACCCAAAAGTTGATGGAACGTCATCCCAACTTCAGTAAGGGATCCATTACCATTCTGGAAGAGGAAGGAACAGACAACTTTGGTAATAATAACAATGCTTCTGGAACCCTGGAAGCTCTGCGTCGTACTGATGCGGCTATTGGGGTGGCTATGGACTTTGTTAAAAAGTATGAAAATACGCTGATTATTACCGCTGCAGATAGTGATGCCGGTGGTCTGCAAATCCGTGATCCTCTGGGAACTGGTAATGTAGGCAATATTAACAATAACCCCATTGACAGCACTTCAGCACGAAACGTACCAATGGATGGTCGAACAGGAGTAGCTAGTCCTCCATTTGTGTCCGCTCCCGATGCTGATGGTGATCTTTTTAACTTTGGTGTTGCTTGGGCGGGTCTTCCTGATTTTAGTGGTTCCATTATCTCCAAAGCCCATGGTCTAAATGCAGATAGGTTACCGCCCACTTTAGATAACACCAAAATCTATGAGTTGATGTACGAGACCTTGTTTGAAAAAGAACTGACGGCTCGTAATCCTGCTGATAATAACTTGGCCGCTCCTGCTGCTACAAAACCAACGGGGAATGTGATATTTATTCATCCGGATGGTACTAGCCCTTCTCACTTCATGGCCCTGCGAAACGTTGATTTGGGACCAGATGGCAGACTCAACTGGGATAAAATGTCCCACGCTGGAGTTTACCTCGGTCACATGGAAAACCAACTCACGGGAACCTCTAATGCAGGAGCTGTTACCCATGCTAATGGTGTCAAGGTGTTTAATGAGTCCTTTGGACTAAATGAAGATAATTCCATTGTTACCCCGGCTTCTGGTAAAGTTGGCTACACCATCCTAGAAGAGGCGATCGCCTCTGGTAAAGCAACAGCCCTAATTCAGTCTGGTCACATTGGTGAGCCTGGAACTGCGGCTTTTGCAGCTGCTACAACCAACCGAGATGGGGACAATATTCGCGCTCGGGATAAAACAGCGGAAATTGCGGAGCAGGTGATTCGCTCTGGTACTCAAATAATCATGGCTGGGGGCGAGGTTTATTTATTACCCAAGGGTACTACTGGTTTCCATGTTACTGCTGCCATTGATGCGGAATACACTGATGCAGCTGATCGTCCAACCATTAACCTAATTACAGCAATTTTCATGTAGTTAAACTACAAAATAAGATAAGCTATAATAAGGGTAATAAACTAAAATAGAGTAGAAGTACTGTCAAATTATATGCCAAAACCTTATTCAATAGATTTGCGTAATCGCGTGATTGTAGCATGGGTTGCTCAAGAGGGATCTCAACGCCAGTTGGCAGAAAGATTCAAGGTCAGCTTATCATTTGTGAGAAATTTAGTACGTCGTTATCGTGAAACTGGGCAAGTTGAGCCAAAGCAATGTGGAGGATATGAAAAGCCTGTAATTGCAGGCCAATATTTAAACATGATCAAGTCTTGGCTGGATGAGAAAAATGATTTACTACTTTCAGAATTGTGCGATCGCCTGAGAGAAACGACGGGCACTAGTGTTAGTATCACAACCATGCATCGAGCCTTAGAAAAGTTGGGTCTACGTCATAAAAAAAAGTCTAAATGCCAGTGAACAGGAGACTCCACGTGTTCAAGAATTAAGGCATGATTATCGTCGTTGGGTAGATACAGTTGATATTAGAAATTTAGTGTTTTTAGATGAATCGGGGATAAATTTAGGGATGTCAAGGTTGTTTGCCAGAAGCCAAGATGGACAAAGAGCAATTGGTAGCGTACCAGGAAACAAGGGCAAAAATATTTCTCTGATTGGGGCTTTAAATATGGATGGAATTCTGGCAGCAATGACTGTAGAGGGAAGCACAAATACAGAAGTATTTCTCACTTATGTAAATCAGGTTTTAGTACCTCAATTATGGAAAGGGGCTATTGTTGTTATGGATAATTTAAAGGTTCATTATGCCGAGCGCGTGAGATTGTCAATTGAATCAGTCGGTGCAAAAGTTAAGTTTTTACCCCCCTATTCTCCAGACTTATCTCCGATAGAATTGTGTTGGTCAAAATTAAAGCAATTTCTCCGTAGTCGGGAGGCACGAACATTAGAAGCCCTAAATGAGGCCATGACAAGTGCAGTAAATTATATTACAGCAGAGGATGCGCTTAATTGGTTCAATCATTGTGGTTTATTTACATGAAAACTGCTGTAACCTGGCTAAATCCCTCGGCTACACCGTGGTTTACACGGAGGAGCAAATGAATGCAGCAGTTGCTACTGCTACTGCTAACACCAAGCTCCTAGGGGTTTTTGCCGCCAACCACACCTTTGATGATCGTCGGGAAGAGTCTCTAGGACTGAACACCAACAGTCCTTTACCTCTGTATGTGAGTACAGCTCCCACAGTGGCGGAAATGTTAACAGCATCATTAAAAATTCTTCGTCAAGACCCCCAGGGATTCTTTGTGGTCATAGAAGAGGAAGGAACTGATAACTTTGCCAATAATAACAACGCGGTAGGAACCATAGAAGCTCTACGCCGAGCTGATGCGGCTATAGGCGTAGCTATGGACTATGTTAAACAAGACCCTAATACTCTGGTAATAACAGCAGCAGACAGTGATGCTGGTGGGATGCAGGTGTTTCAATTTGCTCCTTACAACCGTCCCAGTGGTAACTTTGATGCTAATAAACCGAATTTAGCTAATAGCCAACCTGAAGTACCATTCATTGGAGTTAACCCGACAACTACCAACAATAACCGGGCATTTTTGGATGGTCCCAAAGGTAGTACTGGTACTGCTGCGGAACCCTGGATTCCCTTTGCTGCTAAGAATAGTATTGATGGACCCATGGGTAATTTTGGGATTGCTTGGGTGGGAACTCCTGATTTTCCTGGTAGTATTGTTTCCAAGGCCTACGGAATGAATGCTGATAAGCTACCCGGTACTGTAGATAATACTCAAATTTATGATCTAATGTATCAAACTCTGTTCGGTGTAACACCAGAATTTGCTGCTACCCAACAGGAAGTGAAATTAGTTTCTGGTACTTCAGGTAATGATGTATTGGTTGCGGGTGCTAACTCCAGTCCTAGCTCCTTTGACGGTATTAATGACCTGGTATTTACTGGTGCGGGCGCTGATACGGTGGATGCTTCTACCGCAGCTTCTGCTATTGCCGGAAATAATAGCGTCTTTACCGGTAGTGGTGGAGATGAAATATATCTCAACAATAGCGATCGCATTTTTGGCGGTAGTGGTAATGATATATTTTATGCCACAGATGCCAGTGGCTACCGTATATCCGGTGGTACTGGGAATGACACATTCCACCTAGGTGCGAATGGTCGTGCTTTAGGTGGTGATGGTGATGACCGGTTCTTTGTGGGTGAAGGTGGAGGTAATGTAATCTCCGGTGGTGCTGGTGTAGATCAGTTTTGGATTCTGACTGATAACCCCACTTTGTTGAAAACCCCCAATACAATTGTTGACTACACCATTGGTACTGACGTAATTGGCATTACTAATCAGGTTGCTACATCTGTAAGCGACTTGACCTTTAGTGGTAGTAACATCAGCATCAATGGTGTGTTAGTTGCTACTCTTAACGGTGTGAATGCTGCAAGTGCAACTTTTGTTTTTGCTAGTCCTAACATTTAATTACGAATTAAGTTAGAGCAATCTTGGTTGTGCGTTCCCTGGGTCTTTTACGAAGATCCAGGGAACTTCCATTCTAGGTTTCTAACCTACGTGCAGCTAGGGACATGGAATAACAAAATAGCCAATACACTGCGCCAATAAATATATAAACCTCCATGTATGTACCCAGAAATTGTGGTTGTGCTAAAATAGAGCGGGCAATTCCGGTTAATTCCACTAAACCCACTAGGGACAGTAATGAGGTATCCTTGAATAAACCAATAAACTGTCCTACAATTGTAGGGATTACCACTCGTAAAGCTTGAGGTAATACAACCAATATCAGGAGTAAAAAGGTATTTAAACCCAATGCTCTTGCTGCTTCAAATTGTCCTTTAGGTATGGATTGCAGTCCCCCGCGCACATTTTCTGCCATATAAGCAGCACTAAATAAAACTAGTCCTGCAACACCTCTAACTAATCTGTCTAAACGCCAGTCGGCAGGTAGAAACAGAGGTAACATCACCTGGGCAATAAACAAAATTCCTATGAGCGGTAAACCTCTAACTAGCTCAATGTAGAGAATAGAAAACCAGCGAATTACAGGTAATTCACTATTTCTTCCCAATGCTAATAGTACACCCAGAGGAAAGGAAAGTGCTATACTAACAAATGCCATTAACAAGGTTAATAAAAGTCCATTCCACAGATTTGTAGGAACAGATTGTAACCCAAAACCGCCACCAAGTAACCAAATAGTAATGATAAAAGTTAATAACCATATAGGTGCTAACAGAGGTCTAATTAACTGATAAGCTTTTTGAAGCAATTGGTTTTTAGGCAAATGATATTTTTGCATCAACCCATGCCAAGTTATCAACCCTATAATAGAATTGATTGCCAAAGCTAACCAGATTCGCCAATATAAGGACCGGGGGAATCTCCCAACTAAAAATAAATGGATATTTACCGTGACAACTTGCCATTTGGCTTGATTAAATATCCAAAATAATACGCCTTTACCTAGGAAAAATAAAGCAATTACACAAACTATAGTTAATACCCCATTGTACCAGTTATTAAATAGATTTTTTCTAAGCCAAATTAGCTGATCCATAATTTAGTTATCCATAACTAGTTTGAGCAAAGTGATTATTATCTTTCTTTAATTTGAACAGTGCGATTGACTAAATTCATTACTATAGAAATAGTTAAGCTTAAAGTTAAATAGGTGATCATCAATAAAATCATGACTTCCACAGCTTTTCCTGTTTGGTTAAAGGTGGTGGAAGCGACAAAATAAATATCTGGATAACCAATAGCGATCGCTAAACTAGAATTTTTCATCAAATTCAAATATTGACTGGTAAGTGGGGGAACAATCAGCTTTAAAGCCTGGGGAAAGATTATCAACCTCATTAACAAACCAGGTCTTAATCCTAGGGATAATCCCGCTTCTCGCTGTCCCTGGGAGACTGACTTTATACCCGCTCTGACAATTTCTGCAATAAAAGCACCGGTGTAAAATGTCAGACCTAATAACAGGGTACAAAATTCTGGAGTTAGGTTAACTCCCTCATAGGTGAGGGCGGGTAAATCTATGCCATTTTGACTCAGGTAACCTAAACCAAAAAGAGAAATTTTATTTTCTGGTTTTGGTAGAGATAGAAAAACTCCAAAATACCAAAATAACAACTGCAATAATAAAGGGGTGTTTCTAAAAATCTCCACGTAAACTAAACTGATATTTCTTACTAACCAATTATCAGATAAACGCCCTATACCAGCAGTTATTCCCACAACCGTAGCGAACAAAATTCCTAAAGTTGCTACTCGCAAGGAATTAACTAGTCCCACAGCTAAAGCTCGCCCATAGGAGTCTGTGGGATGATACTTAACTAGGGTTTCGCCAATGTCAAAAGATGCTTGTTGCCCAAGAAAATCCCACCCCAAACTAATACCCAACTGTCGTAAATTATGGCTGGCATTGTTCCACAGGATATTCACTACACCAAAAGCTAGAATTATGGCTAAAACCTGTATGGCAACTTGCCAAAAACGATAATTACGCCATATTGGTGGTTGGGAATTAGTCATTGGTTATCTTCTCCAATATCACTGGTTGGGAACTAACGAAATGGTGGAGAATAGAGTAAGCCACCTTTGCTATAAAGTTCATTTTGTCCACGAGGGAGATTCAGTTTGGTTTTAGACCCTAAATTGCGATCGTAAATTTCCCCGTAGTTACCAACATGCTTAATTATTCGAGCGGCAAAATCATTGGTTAAACCTATACCTTGACCTAGGTTACCTTCTGTGCCTAAAAAACGTTTAATTTCCGGATCCTTACTATTAGCAAATTGGGATATATTTTGAGAGTTAATGCCTAACTCTTCAGCCTTGATTAGAGCGTAAACACTCCATTTAACAATGTTATGCCATTGGGGGTCTCCCTGAGCAACTGCAGGAGCTAAAGGTTCTGAAGAAAGTAATTCATTCAGAACAATATTATCTTCAGGTTTGGGTAGGGTAGTACGTCGGGAAATTAAGGCTGAACGATCAGCTGTTATGGCATCACAACGACCTTCCGAATAGGTAGCAAAGGTAACGTTAATATCTTCAAAAACTACGGGTTTATAACTAATGCCCCGCCTCCGCATTTGGTCAGCTAAATTTTGTTCTGTGGTTGTACCTGTTTGGGTGCAGATAGCTTTGTTTTTTAAATCAGCTAAGGAATTAATGCCACTATTTTTACGGATCATGATCCCTTGACCATCATATAGTACCACGGGTGAAAAATATAGACCCATAGAAGTGTCACGACTAAAAGTCCATGTTGTATTACGGCTAAGTAAATCCACTTCACCAGTTTGTAAAGCAGTGAATCTTTCTTTAGCACTAAGATTACGAAACTCTACTTTGTCCGGATTGTCAAATAAGGCAGCTGAAACAGCACGACAAACATCCACATCAATACCAGCATATTTACTATCGGTTTGCACAAAGCTAAATCCAGGTAACTCACCACTAACACCACAAACTAAACGGAGATTGGTTTTAACTTTGCCAGTAGTATTGCGTGGTTGTACTGTTGATGTAGATGTGCTGCTAGTAGGACTGCTATTGCAACCTAAAAGGGTGAAAATAAGAGGAGCAACTGCTAAAAACAAAAATGATTTTGCCATAATTTTGCTACAATGGTAAATGTCGGGATAAACTCGGGGAGAATTATAGTAAATTTTCTTAGTTACTGTCAATAGTTTCAACTATATAACCTTTACTCCCCATTATTTTCACTATGTGATGATGTCTGGGGTTTTAAACAGTAATTGTAGCCATTCTCACATTCTTTAAACCAATAGTTAATGTTCTAACTAGCTCCAATCATGTAAGTTTTCAAACAAACCTCAAACCAATAGGATTCGACTGCTTCACTTTCTCTCAAAAATATCCATAGCAAGTTAAGATGGTTGTGGTAGAGTTTCCAAATTCTCTTCCGGGTCATGATACCACCATGACTGTCCACATAGTCGTTTTTTAGTAAATATTAACAAACTGATATCGCTTGAATTTTTATGACATCATACACAACTTCCTCTGCTAAGGCAGAAATGAGCGAACTTAGACGATTAAAGAGTCTACTTCCACCAGAATTACAAAGTTGGGTAATTGTGGAAGGAACAACAGAAGTCAGTCCTCCTTTGATTCGTTCTGAAGAAATTGGTAAAGACCAAGTGGAGATTCAAATTGATTTAATTAAGTGGGATGCCTTAGCTATGGACCAGCGTAACCTCCTATTTTGGCATGAGGTGGGACGTATTCAAAATGATACTATTCCTAAAGATGGGTGGGAAATGGCTGCGTTGGCTATTGGTTTAGGTGGTGCTGTAGGTGAATTGTGGGTGCAGGATGGATTATTATTAGTTTTAGCTTTAGCTCTTTGTGGAGTTTCTGGCTGGCGACTATATCAAAAAAATAATGGCGCAAAGCAAACAAAAGAGTTAATTGATGCTGATGAAAAAGCTATTAATTTAGCTACGCGATTTGGTTATACTTTACCTAATGCCTATAAAAGTTTAGGAAGTGCTCTTAAAACCTTAATTGATACTACCCCAGGTAAGCGTCAGCGTTACCGTTACGAAGCTAGGCTTTCTGCTCTTAAACGTAGTGCTAATAAAGCCAAATCTAGATCTAACAATGTAGATGAAAATTACTAATTCAACTACCTATTTCTAAATATAAAGTTTTGTGTTGTTCTAGTGGAAAAAATGAAAGTTTATCGACATTTCCAAAAAAGGTAAGCAAGATACTTTTCGTCAATATAGGGAAATTTATCATAGGAGCAAACAGTCTAAACTGTTTTCTATTCGTAAAGTAGCCACTAGCATCTATCCTTAGAAACATAATTATTAGTTGAAACTAGTTGAGAACCTCTACCCCTTGGGTAGGGGATAAACAGTGGGAAAGATTTACCCTGGAGATGTTTATTTTTACTTAAAACTAAACATTCCGGGTGGGTGAGCGTGGTGGAATCTTAGCTTAATCTGTAGATGGTAACCCAAGTTGATAGCTTCATGACTGGAAAATTCGCAGAAATAGATCTTCCGGTTCATTATCTGGAAGGTACGATGGTAGTCCAGGCTTCAAATCGTCTCAGCGTAAATGAAGCCATTTGCTTTAAAAAGACCTGCCGAGATCTAATTGAGTCTAACCTAGATTCTAAAGTTCTATTGATAGACTTGAATAACACAACTTTTATGGATAGTAGTGGGCTGGGGGCTTTAGTCAGTAGTTTTAAGTCCGCTCAAGAAAAGGAGATAGAATTTATACTTGATAATGTGACCCCACAAGTGATGGCAGTCCTGAATTTAACGGGATTAGATCAGGTATTTATAATTAAATCTTCTGTAACTAATAAAACCTCAGAATTGACTAACTCCGGAAATAGTCGTGGCAGTAATTGTAGACTAGAAGACCTACCAGCAACTCATCCTTGCGTAAAGTCTCGGATGAAAAGAATTATTGATATAGTTGGGTCTTTAGTAGGGTTAGTAATTACAGCATGTTTATTGATTCCCATTGGGATTGCCATCAGCATCAATGATCCAGGTCCGATTTTTTTTAGACAGATCCGTTGTGGGTGGATGGGTAAACGTTTTTATATTTGGAAGTTCCGTTCCATGTGTGTAGATGCGGAAGCTAAAAAGTCCCAGGTAAAAAATCAAGTAGCTGGGGCATTTTTTAAAAATGATCATGACCCTAGAATCACTAAGGTAGGACGTTTTTTGCGTCGTACCAGTTTGGATGAACTGCCACAATTTTGGAACGTGTTAAAAGGGGAAATGAGTTTAGTTGGTACTCGTCCACCCACCCCTGATGAAGTGGAATTATACGAAGTGCCAGAATGGCAACGCTTGGATGTAAAACCAGGGATGACTGGGGAATGGCAAGTAAATGGTCGCTCCAAAGTACGCAATTTTGAGGATGTTATTCGTCTAGACCTACAGTATCAGAAAAATTGGAGTTTAGTTTACGATTTGCAATTAATTGTTAAAACTATATCCATTTTATTTAATAAAAACAGTGGTGCTGTTTAAATCCTCGGGCAAATCCGGAATCTATTGTGGTTAATGGCTTCTAGGTGGGTGGAATTAAACATAAGATGAACGTAGGTTGGGTTGAGGAACGAAACCCAACGCCCCCATGGGTTACCCTACCACTAACCCATCCTACAAATAATTGTGCCTCCCTACTTAATATAACAATAACATGAGAATCACTAACCAAAAAATTATCCAAGTTGACGCTTTTACCAACAAACCATTTCAAGGTAATCCTGCTGCGGTTTGCGTGTTGACCAATGCTGAATCTGATAAGTGGATGCAGCAAGTAGCTCAAGAAATGAATTTATCAGAAACAGCTTTTTTGCTACCAGAGAATGACGGTTTCAATTTACGGTGGTTCACGCCAACCACAGAAGTTCCCCTGTGCGGTCATGCTACCTTAGCTAGTGCCCACGTTCTTTGGTCAGAAGGATATTTATCACCGGAACAAACAGCCCGGTTTTATACTAAAAGTGGCTTATTGATTGCGAAAAAGCAAGATGATTGGATTGAATTAGATTTTCCCGTTAATCATTCCCAAATTGTGGAACCACTACCTTTGCTAAATGAGGTTTTAGGAGTTGGTTACAAATCAGTTTCTTTGAACTCCCTTGGTTATTTAGTGGAATTGGCCTCCCCACAATTAGTCCGACAAATACAGCCAGATTTGCAACAAATGAGACTGTTACCAGTCAGGAACGTGATTGTTACCAGTACTGGTGATCTGGAATATGATTTTGTATCTCGTTTTTTTGCCCCCGGTTTTGGTATTGACGAAGATCCAGTAACTGGTGCTGCACATTGTTGTTTAGCGCCCTTTTGGCGACATAAACTGCAAAAAGATAGTTTTTTAGCTTATCAAGCTTCTCAACGGGGCGGAATAGTGAAAGTGACCTATTCAGGAGGAAATCGGGTTTTTTTAAGCGGACAGGCTATTACCATCATCCGTGGTGAATTGGTGAATTATTAAGTGGGACTTACTGAAAACCCCCCATCCTCCACCATATCCATTTATAATGGTGGGAAGTACAGTTCCTCCAGTATGTGCAGGGGGCACACAGTCACCCACAAATATTGTTCAACAATCCGCAAATTCAGGATGGTTACAGTTATGAATTTTCAGGTGGCGAATCAATTCGCCCAGATGTTACTTCCAGGTCTTGTGATAGCATCATCCTCCTCAGAGTGGAGGTTCTAGTGAACAATCACACTCCATCCCCTTTAGAAATTGACCTACAGTCAATTTTTCCCTTTGAACTCGATCAATTTCAACTAGATGCGATCGCATCTTTAAATGATGGAAAATCAGTAGTTGTCTGTGCTCCGACAGGATCTGGTAAGACCTTAATTGGTGAATATGCCATTTATCGGGCTTTATCTCGTGGTAAAAGGGTATTTTACACTACTCCCCTAAAAGCCTTATCCAATCAAAAGTTACGGGACTTTCGAGAAAAATTTGGTTTTGAGCAGGTGGGACTGCTCACGGGAGATGCTTCTGTAAACCGGGAAGCACCGATTATTGTGATGACCACGGAAATTTTCCGTAATATGCTTTATGGTACCCCTATAGGACAAATTGGGGTATCTTTGACCAATGTTGAGGCTGTGGTCTTAGATGAATGCCACTACATGAATGATCAGCAGCGAGGTACGGTTTGGGAGGAATCCATAATTTACTGTCCCCAGGAGGTCCAGTTGGTTGCTCTTTCTGCTACTGTGGAAAATAGCGACCAACTAACGGATTGGTTAAATCGGGTTCATGGTCCGACAGATTTAATTTACTCTGATTTTCGTCCCGTTCCCCTGGAGTTTCACTTCTGCAACCCCAAAGGTTTATTTCCCCTACTCAATGAGAGTAAGACCAAAATTAATTCCAGGTTAATCAAACGGGGTAAGAAGGGGATTGGGGAGAGGGGTTATGGTAATCGTCCCGAACCGCCAACTATAGTTTATACCCTCAATCAATTATTCGAGAGGGATATGTTACCAGCAATTTTCTTTATTTTCAGCCGTCGTGGTTGTGATAAAGCCGTTTCAGAAGTTAGCGACCTATGGCTGGTCAATAATGAAGAATCCCAAATATTACGAGTACAAATTGATGAATTTTTAACCCGCAATCCGGAAGCTGGACGTTCTGGACAAATTGCTCCCCTGTATAAAGGTATTGCAGCACACCATGCAGGCATATTACCAGCTTGGAAGTTACTAGTTGAAGAGCTATTTCAGCAGGGTCTAATTAAAGTTGTATTTGCCACAGAGACTTTAGCGGCAGGTATTAACATGCCTGCGCGAACCACAGTAATATCAACTCTTTCCAAGCGAACTGATAATGGACATCGACTATTGAAGGCTTCTGAGTTTTTACAGATGTCCGGTCGTGCAGGTAGAAGAGGAATGGATAAACAGGGTCACGTAGTAACCCTACAAACACCCTTTGAGGGAGCAAGAGAAGCTGCATATTTAGCCACATCCCCTGCGGATCCCCTAGTGAGTCAGTTTACCCCCAGTTATGGCATGGTGTTAAACCTGTTGCAAACCCATACATTAGAACAAGCTAAGGAACTAATAGAGCGCAGTTTTGGTCAGTACATGGCGACTTTATATTTAAAGCCAGAATACGACGAAATTGAGGAAATTAAGGCAGAACTGGCAAAAATTGAGGAAGAATTAAGTGCCATAGACGAAAATGAAATTACCCTTTATGAAAAGTTGAAACAGATTTTAAAGGTAGAGCTACATATATTTAGAACCTTACAGGAGCAACTAAGGGAAGAAAGAGAGTCTGAATTGTATATGATGCTAGAATTTGCCGTCAAAGGTACCCTTTTGAGCTTGAGAGATAAAAACACGACAGCTACCCTACCAATGACAGCCATATTATATAGTAAAGTGCCAGAAACTGGTCCAAGTTCCTTCATTATTTGCTTGGGCAAGAATAATCGTTGGTATTCAGCTACAAACTCAGATGTAATTGAAGTACATGCTCACATATCTAGGGTAGAAGTGCCAGAAAGTATTATACCCCCTATAGAGCTAGGATTAAAAAAGGGTTATTCTTGGCGAGGAGATGCACAGACAGCACAAATAGCGGATTTTATTCCAGATACGACAGAGTTTTTGTACATGACACCGGAGTTAGCAAATCAACTCAATCGGGTAGTGTCTATACAGTCACAAATGGAAAAGAATTCCGTACATCAGTCGGGGAAAATTGGGCATATATTTAAGCAGAAAGCCGAGTTTGTGGAATTAAAATCATATCTGGAGGGTTTAGAGAAGAAGGTAAAACGAAACTCTGAGGAACATTGGGAGCAGTTTCTGAACTTGATTAGGATTCTACAACATTTTGACGCCCTAGACAATTTGGCACCCACACACTTGGGACAAATGGCGTCCACCATTAGGGGTGAGAATGAATTATGGTTAGGATTAGCTATAGATAGTGGTGAACTAGATAATTTAGATCCCCATCACCTAGCAGCAGCAGTAGCAGCACTAGTCACGGAAACACCACGACCTGATAGTAGGGTAAGTTTTAATTTGAGTAATGAGGTAGGGAGTGCCCTGTCAAAGTTGCGTAATATTAGACGTAAGTTATTTCAAGTTCAACATCGCTATCATGTTGCTCTACCTATATGGTTAGAATTTGAACTGATTGCTATTGTGGAACAATGGGCCCTGGGAACCAAATGGTTACAACTTTGTGCCATGACCACTTTAGATGAGGGTGATGTGGTTAGGTTATTAAGGCGAACTCTTGATTTGTTATCACAAATTCCTCATGCTCCCTTTGTGAGCGAGTCTTTGCGGAAAAACGCTGGAAGGGCGATGCAGTTAATCGACCGTTTCCCCGTCAATGAGGTAGCGGGATAAATTGGACCTAATTTTTGTACTTGTTGATAACCAATTTCTTGTGAAACATTGTTGGGAGAACCTATAGATTTTACAGACTGGGGACTGAGCGATGAGAAAATCAGCATAGCACCCATAATCGTCATAATACTATTTTCTGCAAAGCTGACGATTCCCAAAGGTGCTTTGGAATTTCCACCAATACAGGCACAGTTCAATGCCATTTTGTCTATATACACCGCCTTAAAAACAGCCACAGCACCGCTCATACCCAATATTAATGAGCCAACTCCGGTAAATAGTGGCGCTATATTCGATAGAAATCCCAAACCAATGGCCAGCTCCGCAAAAGGATAGAGTTTGCTATAGTGCTGGAACCGCTGGGTAATTAGGTCATACTTCTTGAAGCTGGTGGTAAAGCTATCAATATCCATCAATTTCAAGGAGGCCAGCATGGAAAGGGAAATACCCATAAATCCAGTTAGTCCCAAGGAGGTAGAAAGTGCTACTAATCCTGCAGTGGAAAATAGAGCAATCACCGGTGTGTAGGAGTACTCAGGAGTGATTGCTTGCACGGAAAAATACTTGGCAAGATCTGAATATCCACCTAAGCGCCGATCTCCAATAAAGATTTGGGGGGTGGTAGAAACTCCGTATTGTGCCTTAAAAGCATCAACTTCTATCTGTGAACGCAGCAGAATATCCTCAAAGGGAATGCCATGCTCAGTCAGCAATTTAATTGCCCGTAGTCCCCAAGGACACTGATGTTCAGGGGTTGACATTCGGTAGACTTTCACTGGTGCATTGAATAAAACATTAGTCATTTATGTTAGTGTATATATTGTCCTCCATACAATATACAATAAACTAATGGCACAAGTAAAAATTGTCAAGAGAGCATTCAAGGAAATGCAGAAGCTATACCATGAAGATCTAGAAACTGTTAGGAACATAATTAAGGGTTTTAGTGAAGATCTTCCTGGTGATTGTAAACAACTAGAAGGTTATGGAAACTTATGTCGTACCAGGCAAAATGACATCAGAGTAATCTGGAGACGAGATGAAAATAATGATTTTCTGGTTGTTAAGGTGGGAAGAAGAGACAAGGTTTATCAACAAATCAACAGGAATCGAAACCTAGATAATCCCCTAGCTTGGTCAGATATTCTTGATCTACCAGAAGACAGAGTAGAGAGTATTCCCACATATAAGGTATCCGATCAAAATTACTCATCCTGGTATCAGTTTGTTTATGGTGGCTATCTTTATTCACCAATTCTCACCCCAGAACAACATAGAACAATTTATAGTCACCTAAACACATTGACTAAAAATTTGAGGGAAAGGAGGGACGAAATAATTCCCAGCTTGTTGTTGCAGAGTGCACCAGGTACGGGTAAAACAGTTTGTGCTGCACTATTCGCTTGTAACCAATACACACAACCACAACAAGGTTGGAACATCATCCTAATTCTACCACCTGCTCTCTGTGAGGAAGTGAAACAATTTACCTGTATTAAAGAACTTGATCTAAAAGATGATCAATTTTTCTTTGTTGGTACTTTTCAAGAATGGCATAGAAGTGTAAATTCTGAACTACATAATCAGGTTGCCACCAATGAAGAAGAATTAGATGCTCTTACTAAAGAGGCCAGAAGGATCCATGTTATTAGTAATAATGAGTATCTGTCAGACCACGACTTGACACTATACAAAAGCTTTGTTTATGAAAGAGATAGTATAAACGTAAAAAATCCCATTTATAGAAACAACGAACTGAGAGTTAAAAAATTAATAAAAATTAAGCAAGGTAGGGAAGGATACAATAAACATCTCAACAACAAACTAGTTTGGTTAGACGCTTTGAGAAAAACAACTCAAGAACTCAATCTCACAGATATAATGACCCCCGAACAGATAACAAGACAGACCCTGTTCATTTTTGATGAAGCACAGGATTATTTACTTAGAGAATTAGATGACGTTATACAAATGCTCACAAGGTGGCGGAACCAATTTTTACCACCTATAATTTGGTTACTAGGTGATCTGAATCAACGGATTAAACCGGTTGATTTTGATTGGGGAAGTCTACATCTTAACCAACGAATTCATCTTAAATACAACTACCGCAACACCCAAAAAATACTGGAATTTGCTGAAATATTGCACAATTTTGCCAAGATCGCCAATGCTGGTGGTAGACACCTTCCTGATCCTTCCAATCCAGAACATGCTTTTGAAATAGGTGAAAAAGTTGCCATATTAGAAGTTAACTCCATGGATGATGCTAAAAATTTTCTCCAGCATTTAAGTGACAACATTAGTGCTTCAACCCAGCAAGATGACAGATATTTACTGCGTAAGTTATCGCGCCAAGTTCATTTAATTTATAAACATAATCATGAGCTTGTGGCAAACTGCTTACCTGGAATTAGTTATCTGAAAGCTGAGGAAGCCAAGGGAAGAGAATTTGATGCTTGCATTGGTTTTTTTATATTTCAAGGTGAAGGTAAACCCTCCTTTGAAGAGGCTAATATTTGGTATACCATCGCCACCCGGGCAAAATCTAGACTGTTAATCATAGCAACCCCTGGGGAATTGGAAAGGTTAGGAGGAAGAGATAAATTTACCAACTGTGATTGGTATACCTCCATGGATGGTAACTTTTTGATTAGTTGGATTTCCGAGTTATCTGGTGCTGAAGATTTCTCAGAAGATGTGGATGCGGTTGACCGGTTAATTAATGATGCTGTAAATTCCGATCCCCCCCTAATACATTGGGATATGTATACCGTTCTTCGCACAGCTGCAGATGATAGAATCAATGAAATTGAATCTAAGTTAATAGCAAGATTATCCCAGTGTAACCCAGATTTTTTGGACAGGGAATTGAAGCAAGCTGATAACAATATTACCGATTTTTATAATAGGATTGCCATAAAGTGTTTACTTCTGAGAAGTTCCCGCCGATTTTGGGATGCTATCACTCAAGCAAATGAATTAAAGAGAACCCTGGCTAATGCCTATAACCGTATCATTAATGCCATAGCTCAAGATCTTGAGGATAGGTTTTTACCCTACGAAGCAGCTCGTGTAAGAATGAATTTAGGTCAGCAGTTTCCCGCAGACTATCCATTTAGCAGTCTAATATCAAACAATAATTTCCATAATTTGTCCCCAGTGTCTAATTTATGTCAGATGGCGATCGAAAGTATCTCAGAAAGTGATTACCAAGCAGGAAACTTTATGACTTTCGATGAATATCAGATTTATCGCAATAATCTCCCGAATTGACCATCAAACACATCACGGTAACCACCTGTGACGCGTAGTTTAAGCATCATTGGTTGGGGTTGAGGGACGAAACCCCAGGAACGCCAACAAAAAGAAAAACTAGCTGCTTATCTACGTTCCCTTGGTATTGACCCGGAGAAAATATAAAATCCTGCCAACTCCATATCCTGTGCCTTTTGGCTCCAGCACATTAAGCCTTATCTAGGCGTTGCTAAACGACAGAATGATTTAACCAACATCACAATAGCATATAAGGTATCAATTATGCCGATAACGTGCAGATGATTAGCCCCTAACCAGCGTTATTGGCGATCGCACGGTGAGTGGGAAAGATTATAGAAATGGGATCTGGGGAGTGCTTAGACATCGCCCGTTTTTAAAAACATTCTATCCTAATTGCTGATATACTCTATCTATCAGCTGAAACTTGTTCTCACTATAGGAATATAAAAATAGATGAATGTTCAACATAAAACAGATTTAGATGTTGCTAGAGATCTTAAAAAATTATGTGACGTGATAAATGAGGCAATTGAAGATGCAAGAGATGTCCTAAAAGATGCAAGAGATATTTTACAAAATGCACAAGTAGTGAAAAGTGACCTGGAAGAGATTGAAACCCGTAGTCTTGCTAATTATGATCACGCTGAAAAGATTAATTCAGAACTACAGAGCTTAAGGGACTTGCCAAATCAAATTAGTGAACTAGGTGTTACCCCTGATTTATGGACGAATATTCAACAAGTCCTGGCTAGTATCAAAGAGCTTGAAGAATATCATAAGATTTATACACAAATTGAAACTAAATATATAGAAGTCAGTCAAGCAAATAAAAATATTGAATCTAACTTAGGTCAAATTAATCAAATTCTGTTAGATATAGGAGGAATGGAAAATTTAAGACAGCTCCTAGATCAGTCCATAACGGCACAAACTTCATTGGATGGAACCAAACAAGAGGCGATCGCTCTTCATGATCAAATTAGTCAAATTCTTTTAGAGACTGGGGGTGTAGAAAATTTAAGACAGCTCCTAGACCAGTCTACAACGGTACAGACTTCACTGGATAGAACTAGACAGGAGGCGATCGCATTTCAAAATCAAATTATTGAACTAGGTATTACCTCTGATTTCTGGGCAAATATCCAACAATTTTTAAGTAAGATTCAACAACTAGATAGTTCTTCCCAACTCACCTATCAGGATATACAAAATATTCAACAAAACTTACAATCTATTGAAGCAGTAGTACAAAGTAGATCACAGGAACTAGCTAGTCAATATAATCAATTACAAACCTATATTAGCCAATCGGAAACCAGGTTGGAAAATTTGATTCAAACCTACGGGAGGATTTCCACGGAAATTGAAACTAATTATGGATATATTAACCAAGCCAATGAGAATATTGAGTCCAACCTAGGTCAAATTAATCAAATTTTGTTGGAAACAGGAGGAATAGAAAATTTAAGACAGCTGCTGGATCAATCTAGAAGTGTACAGACTTCATTAGATATAAGCAAACAAGGGGCGATCACCGTTCATAATCAAATTAGTCAAATTTTGTTGGAAACAGGAGGGACAGAAAATTTAAGACAGTTGCTGGATCAATCTAGAAATATACAAACTTCGTTGGACAGAATTAAACAAGAGGCGATCGCCGTTTATAATCAAATTAGTCAACTGGGTATTAGTCCTAACTTATGGGCAGATATTCAACAAGTCTTGACTAATATCCAACAAGCCGAGAGTTCTTCCCAACTTACTTACCGAAACATACAACATATTGAACAAAACTTACAATCTATCGAAGCAGTAGCACAAACTAGATCACAGGAAGTAGCTAGTCAATATAATCAATTACAAACCTATATTAGCGAATCCGAAACCAGGTTGGAAAATCTGGTTCAAACCTACGGGAGGATTTCCACGGAAATTGCAACCCACTATAGATATATTAATCAGTCAAATAAAAGTATTGAGTCCAACCTAGGTCAAGTTAATCAAATTTTGTTGGAAACAGGAGGGACAGAAAATTTAAGACAGCTGCTGGATCAATGCAGAATGGTACGAAATTCATTAGATAGAAGCAAACAAGAGGCGATCGCCGTTCATAATCAAATTAGTCAAATTTTGTTGGAAACAGGGGGGTTAGAAAATTTAAGACAGCTCCTAGATCAGTACACAACGGTACAAACTTTACTGGATAGAAACAGACAAGAGGCGATTGCCGTTCGCAGTCTTGATGCGTATTTGATGGAATTTCGCAAACCTAGGAACCATAGAGAACTAAGAAAGTTTTTGTGGAATGAGTTAGGATTTGTAGGACTAATAATCTATTTCCTCAGATTAATAACCTCAAGAAAATAATACGACAAAACAAATTGAAATCCCCATCCATGAATGCAGGGGCCTTCATCCTTTGATTTTCGGCAAAGAAATGTAAACTAAACGCCATATCCCCTTGACTTATACAACAAATCTGATATACTCTTGGTGTTGAGGTAACTAGTGCTGACAGTAAAATCGGTAATTTTTTATGCCTGACCCTTCCTTGTATATCACGGATTTCTTAACCTGGTTAAATCACCAGGTTTCAGCGTTGAAGCATAGAAATGGCGATGTTTTAGATTGGGATAATTTGGCTGAAGAATTAACGTTAATGGGCATTAGTGAAAAAAATGAGTTAAAGAGTCGTTTAATTGTTCTACTCTCCCATTTACTCAAGTGGCAATATCAAGCTGATAAGCGGTCTATCAGTTGGTTTACCACAATTGCTAACCAACGAGACGATCTTCAAGATTTGTTAGAAGAAAATCCTGGTTTAGGAAAGTATATTCCTGACTTGGTAAGTAAAGCTTACCGAAATGCTCGTCGAGAAGCAGCAGCAGAAACAGGAATGGAGTTGGCTATATTCCCTGATGTTTGTTGTTACAAAATTGAGCAAATTTTAAATCCACAATTTATCTGTAATACGACTAAAGATTTTCAAAAAGCAATCATCGAGGCCCAACAATAAGTGGGTCAGTGGAATTAAATATAAGATGAACGTAGGTTGGGTTGAAGTATGAAACCCAACACCCCCATGGGTTACCCTACAGCTAACCCATCCTACAAATAATTGTGCCTCTCTACTTAAATCTGAAATTGTCACCGAAAAAAAATAAATGGTGCTGTGAGGTGCTATAATTTAGTCCAGCTTGTGGAGTAGAGAGTTTTTTGTTGCCAAATAATAGCTCTAGTACATCCACTCTAACTTTTATCTATTTTTGTGGCAAAGGTATTAGAACAGGTGAAGGTTTTAGTTATTGGTAATGGGGGAAGAGAACACGCTCTGGCGTGGAAACTGCTACAGTCTGAGCGGGTTAATCAGGTGGTTTGCGTACCCGGAAATGGTGGTACTGCAAATCTCA
Organism: Cylindrospermopsis raciborskii Cr2010; assembly: GCF_003367075.2. NCBI lineage: Bacteria > Bacillati > Cyanobacteriota > Cyanophyceae > Nostocales > Aphanizomenonaceae > Cylindrospermopsis > Cylindrospermopsis raciborskii. The sequence continues at coordinate 2,359,886 of NZ_CP065936.1, read as the reverse complement.
AGGGTTGTCAAAACCTACCCCTATCAGTAAACGACTTCCCTGCTATAGGCAAATTCGCCCTAGAACATAACATTTCCTTGGTGGTCGTTGGTCCAGAAGTCCCCTTGGCAAATGGCATCACTGACTACTTACAAGAACTAGGACTTATGGTATTTGGTCCTAACCGCAATGGAGCGCAAATTGAGGCAAGTAAGTCCTGGGCTAAATCATTAATGCAAGAAGCAGGGGTACCTACAGCTAAAGCTGCTGTATTTGACCAGGCCCATTTAGCAAAGATCTATGTTCAACATCAGGGAATACCAATAGTCATTAAAGCTGATGGTTTAGCTGCTGGTAAGGGTGTGACCGTGGCTGAAACTCTCACACAAGCTGAAATGGCTATAGATGCTATTTTTCAAGGACAGTTTGGTAGTGCAGGTAATTTTGTGGTTATTGAGGAATACCTCCTGGGTCAAGAAGTATCTGTTTTAGCCATCACAGATGGAGTCACTATTAGACCACTCTTACCTGCACAAGACCATAAACGTATAGGTGAAGGTGATACAGGAGAAAATACTGGAGGTATGGGAGCATACGCACCAACTCCTATCGCTACACCAGAGCTAATGTCACGGGTGCAAACGGAAGTTTTAGAAAATACCATTTCGGCTTTAAATCAAAGAGGGATTGACTATCGTGGGATTTTGTACGCTGGCCTAATGGTTGCAGATAATGGCGACTTCCGTGTTTTGGAGTTTAACTGTCGCTTTGGCGATCCTGAAACCCAAGTGATTCTACCTTTATTAGAAACCCCTTTAGATGAATTGATCCTAGCTTGTATTCACCAGCGATTAGCACACATCCCACCCTTGGTTTGGAAATCGGGCGCAGCAGCTACCGTTGTCGCAGCTTCGGCTGGTTATCCCGGTAATTATCAAAAGGGTCAGGTGATTACTGGTATCCCAGATGCGGAAATATCAGGTGCCAAAGTGTTCCATGCTGGTACTAAATTAAATGCCCAAGGGCAAATTATCTCCGATGGCGGTAGAGTGTTAAATATTACTGGATGGGGAGAAAATTTCCACCAGGCGATCGCCCAAGCATACCATGGAATTCAACAGATTGAATTTTCCGGAATGTACTACCGTCGAGATATCGGTCATCGTGTCCTCAAATTTATTGGCTAATCTCCACCAATCAGTAGATTTGATGATAGGCTAAGAATGTAATCAAACATATTGGTGGTCGAACAATGTTAATTGTAACAATTCGTAATGTGATTAATCATTGGTGGTATGAGTTTACTCTACAAACTAAGCTCCTAGCAGTTGCTACCTTAGTGGTTTCCCTATTTATGAGTGGATTAACCTTTTGGGCGGTTAATACAATTCAACAAGATGAATGGTTGAATGACACAAGATTTGGCAGAGACCTGGGACTGCTGTTAGCTTCTAACGTTACACCACTAGTTGCAGAAAAAAACTTCACAGAGGTGGCACAGTTTTCCCAGCGTTTTTACAGTAGCACATCTAGCGTGCGCTATATGCTGTATGCTGATGAAACGGGGGAAATCTTTTTTGGCATTCCCTTCTGGGATCCCCAGGTAGAAAGTTCCTTGACGATTAAACAAGAAATGCTACCACCAGAAGACTATCTTGATGATGAGCAAAAACCAATAGTTCGTCAACACAATACGCCTGATGGTTTGGTCACAGATGTATTTATCCCTTTGATGGCAAATAAGCGATATTTGGGTATGCTGGCCATTGGCATTAATCCCAATCCCACAGCGGTAATTTCCTCCAATTTTACCCGTGATGTAACTATTGCGGTTTTTATCACAATTTGGGTGATGGTAATTTTGGCAGGGGTGATTAATGCTTTGACCATTACCAAACCAATCAAGGAATTGCTAGCAGGGGTAAAGCAAATAGCAGCGGGAAATTTTAAACAGCGCATAGATTTACCCTTGGGAGGAGAATTAGGGGAACTAATTTTCAGCTTTAATGATATGGCCGAAAGACTAGAAAGGTATGAGGAACAAAATATAGAGGAATTAACTGCGGAAAAAGCTAAATTGGAAACTTTAGTTTCTACTATTGCTGATGGTGCAGTACTTATTGATAATAATATGCAGGTAATTTTGGTCAATCCCACGGCCAGACGTATTTTTGCCTGGGAAGGAACAGATGTGGTGGGTCAAAATCTTTTGAATTACCTACCACATAGTGTACAAATGGAAATAACTCGCACTTTGTATGAAATGGCCAGTGGTGAGCGTGAAAGTGCAGAATTTCGCATCCTCCTGGTAGAACCAACTAAACGTACCATCCGTATTCTTTTGACCACCGTTCTTGACTCCCAAAGAGAAAGCATTAAGGGTATTGCTATTACTGTGCAAGATATCACCCGAGAAGTGGAATTAAATGAAGCTAAAAGTCAATTTATTAGTAATATTTCCCATGAGTTGCGCACTCCCCTGTTTAATATTAAAACCTATATTGAGACTCTTCATGATTATGGTGATGACCTAGGTGCCAAAGAGCGTCAAGAATTTTTGGCAACTGTAAACCATGAAACTGATAGACTTACCCGCTTGGTTAATGATGTTTTGGACTTATCAAAACTAGAGTCTGGTCGAACCTATCATTTTGATGGTGTTGACTTAGCACAAGCATTAGAACAAACATTGAGAACTTATCAACTTAATGCTAAGGAAAAGGGTATTAACCTGGTTCAGGAACTAACACCTAATTTACCACTGGTAATAGGTAATTATGATTTATTGCTGCAAGTGTTTGGCAATTTAATCGGTAATGCTTTAAAATTCACACCAGCAGGAGGCATAGTAGCTATTCGTGCTTATAGGGTGGATGTAAATAGGTCTGGTCACAATTCTCCATTAGTTCGCATTGAGATTAGCGATACAGGTATAGGCATTGCTCCAGAAGACCAACAGGCAATTTTTGACCGCTTTTTCCGGGTGGAAAATCGAGTTCATACCCTAGAGGGTACTGGATTGGGTTTATCTATCGTTAGAAATATCATGGAAAGACACCATAGTCAAGTGCATTTGGTTAGTGAAGTTGGAGTAGGTACTACCTTTTGGTTTGATTTGGCTTTGTTTGATGAAGACAAACCCACGGTAAACCTAACTCCCCTCCCTTAAAAATCTACCCCTCTTTTTAATTCTACTCCCTGGTTTGCGTAATGCTTATGACAATAAACCTCAGAATGAATACTGGCTAAATCAAAATAGGCTGGTTGATTTTGACAACGCCCAGTAATAATGATTTCCGTACCTTTAGGTTTACGCAATAGGGCTTGTAGGATAGGCTCTACGGAGAGTAACTCAAGGTCAACCGTGGGATTTAGTTCATCAAGAATGATAGTTTTATACACCCCAGATGCGATCGCAGTTTTGGCAATTTCCCAACCTCGTTCTGCTTCCACATAGTCCAAATGTTGTCGAGAATTGCGCCACACGATCGCATCCCGACCACAGCGTAAGTGATCTACCACATCGGGATAGGATTGCTGTAAAGCGGCGATCGCTGCATCTTCAGTATATCCAGTACCACCTTTCAACCATTGCATAATCAATACACGGGCGGAACCGGGGTGATTAATTCCCCTACCGATTGATTTTAGAGCCTTACCCAAGGCACTAGTAGACTTACCTTTTCCTGAACCAGTATAAATTTCTATACCATCCAAGAGTAATTCTGCTGCTTGAGGATGATGGTGGGGTTTCATTTCCGAGTGCAGGTCAGCAATATCCAGTAATTGTTGTGGAGCTGCTCGACCTGTAGTAATAATTTCCAGTTCTTGAGGTTTAGATTTTAAGGTTTCTACGACCTCTTGAACCGGGAGCAGTCCCAAATCTAAAACCGGGTTAATTTCATCCAGAACCACCACGGAATAAAGGTCAGAAGCAAGAGCCCCCTTAGCCACATCCCAACCCCTTGCTGCTTCTGCTCGGTCAAAGGGAGTAATTTCATCATGTCCGAAATACTCAGCCCTACCCGTACGCACCTGGTCAATCAAATGAGGGAAACCCCTTTGTAAAGCTGCGATCGCTCCATCCTCGTCATAATCTCTTCCTGGTCCTTTCAAAAACCGTAATAGCAAAACGCGATTACAATTGCTCTTGGTATTGATACCCAGGCCAATAGAGCGCAAAACCACCCCTAAAGCAGCTTGAGATTTACCCTTTCCTGCACCATCATAAACGTGAATTTGACCTGTCAGTCGTTCTGACCGTGCTTGTGCTGTCAGAATACCGATTCCATTTCTTGTCATCTTCTTTTCTAGCCATTTTCTCCCAAGTTATGTATATTCTATTATATTGAATGGTTGTTCCATGAGTTTTTAACCATCCACACAGTGTCTTATGCTTGATGAATTATCACTACCCAAAGTCCTCCCGGTGGGTACTATTGTCTTTCAAACTTTATTTTTGCTGGTTGCTATTCCGATAGAGTCCTATATTCTCCACAGAGCAATCAAATTTGACAAAAAGACCAGTGTTTTTTACGCTATGGCGATCAACGTCCTCTCTACCGTTCTGGGTTGGAACATTTTTTTCTTGCTGGAACCAATCCTACCCGTCAAGGTGAAATCGGAACTGATGAGCTATGTATTCTTTAACACTTTTCAAGGTAATCTCAAAACTAATCTGTTTCTCATAGGGTTTGTGATTTTCCTGGGGACTTTTCTAATTGAGACCCTGTTTTTAAAAATACTAATGATTATTTTGCGTGAGGGTAGGAATCAGTTAAACTTGGCAGAAATGACCCAAAGAGAAAAGAGTCTGGCGAAACAAAAGCTGAAAATGCAAAATAATAACCTGATTACGACCATCCTCATAGCTAATACAATCAGCTATACCGCCATTAGCCTACTTATTTTAGCACGGGACTTTCTTAAAAGAAGTTAAAATCTACCACTCTCCCTAGGTAAAAATTATGAACTTTCCATTATTGAAAGAAATCATCCAGTTATTCACATTTATTAAAGATCTGTTTTTAGGCATTCAGAAACTATTAATGCCCCCCAGATCTTTTTCTTGGCAGACGTTTATATATCTAAGTATTTTCTCTTGGGGAATTTCATATCTAGCCACCGGTATAATCAAAGATATTATTGCTTTTACGGGTTGGATATTTTTATTCACCGGAACCGCTTGGTATACAACAGATTCTCCCGTAAGAGTCCCAGGAACTTTTATGCCTGTGGGTGCTTTGTTGACAGGATTTATATTTAGTGTATTTGCCTTTGGACATGGAGAAAACGCAATCACGGTCAGAACCATAGTTTTATGGCCCACAATTGCTGCCATAATTACAGCATTACCACAGTTTTTTACGGGGGATGGCATATCGCCAAAAGCAACTCTCCCTAAGTTGGAAGTCAGACAAAAAATCATTTTGCTGCTAAGTTGGTCAATGTTAATTAGTTGCTGGTTGCAATTTAACTTTGTCACAGATAAATGGTTAAAAGAATATCCCAGTTTATCTGCACAGAGTTTTCAACGCAGCAATTTTGTAATTAAATTTGAACCAAAAGCAAGCAAACCAGAACCGGGGAATGTAATTTTAAATAGAATTGAACCACTAATTCTACAGCAAATCACTAATAGACCTTGGTCAGAAGTAGAAAGGTGGCTATTGGAGGCTAATCAACAAGTGGGTAACTTAGGAAAAATAATGATTAATAAAAACCTGCGAGAATTTGAAGAGAAGGGACTATGGAAAATCGAACCTCGTGTGGTTAATATCAAATCAGGTTACCGATTAGATCTTCTCAGTATTTGGCAAGGACCGACTGATAGTAAAAAGGGGTTTTATTTACGCAAATCTTGTTACATTGAACCAATTGCTTCCGAGTACACCACCGATAATAAAAATGTGAAGGCAAAAATTAAATGCGATCGCAAAACGAAATTTTTTAGAGGTTCGCCACCAGCACAACAGTAGGCAAAACATTCCCATGTACTTCAGAATTATCATCAATTAACAGGTGACAACTATCCCCAAGATGAACATTATTACAACCCTTGTTATAGCCAAAAGTCTACTCCAACAAGTAGTGAGAGATCGCCTTCTATATATCCTAGGTTTTTACGCAGTTATTCTTATCCCTGCTAACCAAGTGATTTTTCAATTTGCACCAGCAACCCAAGACAAAATCTTTTTGGATGCGGGTTTGGGAATAATGAACATTATCGGTTTGATTGTAGCAGTATTTATTGGTACTAGCACGATGAATCAGGAAATAGAAAAAAGGACAATCCTGACCATTCTTGCTAAACCAATTAGCCGTGGTCAATTGATTATCAGTAAATACTTAGGTTTATGTGGGGTATTGCTCTTACTTCTGACATGTATGACAATCATTTACCTAGGATTTTTGCAATTTCAGAAAATTACCTACAATCCATATACAATCATTTTAGCGGTGATATTCTTATTTTTACAGTTAAGTTTAATCACCACCGTTGCCATAACTTTGGGAGTATTCACTAGTACCTTACTAGCTACTTTCCTTTCAATTGCTATCTACTTAATAGGTAACACTACTACCGACCTAGTCAACCTGGTACGTGCGGGTGAAAACCCGTTTATTGTAAATATTGTTACTATTTTATATCTAACTCTGCCGGATTTGTCCCGCCTGGATCTAAAAAATGATGTCGTTTATGGATGGGAAGCCATACCTGACACTATCACCTTATTCAGTAATGCAGGTTATGGATTAACCTATAGTTTGATGCTATTGGCGATCGCCATTTTCATCTTTTCTCGAAAAGAATTTTAGAAGGAGTATCAAATCTGTGGACCTGTGGTATAATGGTACTGTAGTTAATGATGTGTACATATCATGACCATAAATGATATGGATTTTAAACAGCTCCTAAAACAACAGTTACCTGCATTAATACAAGAGGATGTGGAAGTGCGGGATTTGCTGGTGAGGGCAATTTCCAGCTATTTTGCTGGAAGCTTGGAGACGGAAAGTCACTTTGATTTAGTATTGGGGGAAATACGACGGGATAGGGAAGAGCAGTCTCGCAAGTGGGATGAAAACAAACGGGAACTGGAACTTGACCGTCAGGAACAAGCTCGTAAGTGGGATGAAAACAAACAGGAACTGGAACTTGACCGTCAGGAACAAGCTCGCAAATGGGATGAAAACAAACAGGAATTTGACCGAGTATTCGCCCAAATGGAACTTGACCGTCAGGAACAAGCTCGCAAATGGGATGAAAACAAACAGGAATTTGACCGAGTATTCGCCCAAATGGAACTTGACCGTCAGGAACAAGCTCGCAAATGGGATGAAAACAGACGAGAATTTGACCAGGTCATCACCCAAATGGAACTTGACCGTCAGGAACAAGCTCGTAAGTGGGATGAAAACAAACGGGAACTGGAACTTGACCGTCAGGAACAAGCTCGTAAGTGGGATGAAAACAAACGGGAACTGGAACTTGACCGTCAGGAACAAGCTCGTAAGTGGGATGAGCAAACTGGTAAATGGAATGAAAACAGACAGGAATTTGACCGAGTTATCGCAGCAATAGATCGCATGAGTCGTAAGCATGACATTGCTATTAGCGGACTCGGTTCACGGTGGGGCCTATGTTCTGAGTCCTCGTTTCGTAATGGTCTAAAAGCAATCTTAGAAGAGTCTTTTGGCGTAGAAGTTTTGAATATAGTGGAGTATGATGATCAAGGAATAGTATTTGGTAGACCAGACCAAGTGGAACTGGATTTGATTATCAGAAATGGGGAACTAATCATTTGTGAGATCAAATCATCCGTAAGCAAAGCTGACTTGTACACGTTTTACCGGAAAGTAGACTTTTATCAGCAACAACATCAAAGACAAGCTACGAGAAAGATTGTAATTTCACCCATGGTTCACCCCAGTGCCAATTCCATAGCTTCTAAATTAGGAATTGAAATTTACAGCTCTAGTGAAGATGTTTCCGCAGAATTACCCCCTTCCCCAAGTTTGTAATTGAAAGTAAACTAGTAGGAGGGTTATTACTAATAAAACACTAGCAACTGCAGCAGCATAACCGAAATCAAATTGGGCAAAAGCTTCTTGATAGGTGTAGTAAACCAACAAATTAGTAGAATTTAAAGGACCGCCACCAGTAATTACATAAACAGGCTCAAAACTGCGAAATGTGAAAATAGAAGTGGTGACAGTAGCAAAAATTAAAGTTGGTCTTAGTCCTGGCAAAGTAATATGCCAAAACTGTTGCCAGTCACCTGCTCCGTCCAGCTCTGCTGCTTCGTAAAGAGTTGATGAAATGGCTTGTAAACCAGCTAAAAAAACCACCATGTTGAAACCAATTTGCTTCCAAATACTAAACAAAATTAAAACTGGCATGGCCCAAAAAGTATCACCTAACCAAGATATGGGAGGAAACCCAAAAAACTCCAACATTCCATTTACAGGACCAGTATTCTGAAACAACCAACGAAAACCTAAACCAGCAGCAACCAAAGAAATAATAGAAGGTAAAAAATAGAAACTACGTAAAATTCCCCGCCAAGGTAGCACACGATTTAATAATACTGCTAACCCTAGGGGAATTACTAAACTGGGAATCACCGTACCCAAAGTGAAATAGGCAGTGTTAAATAAGACCTGCCAAAAATCCGAATTTAATAACAGACGCCAGTAGTTCTTCAAACCTACCCAATAAATACCCTTAGACGTAAAACTACCAGCAGTGAAACTCAGATAAAATAAATAGACAATTGGCCAAATTATAAACAAACCTAATAATACCAGCGCCGGAGCTAGAAAAGTCCAAGCAGCAATGGTATGATTATCTAAGAGTTGACTGAGGGAAAACCGCCATCTTTTCATGATAATCTTGTTGACCGGGAGAATATCAGTAACTTTATGATTCAATCTTACTCCATGAATAGCACCTCTAGTCTAATTTCCCCTGATGTTTCAGGTTACCAGTCCCATGACATAAAACCTGTAAAATTAGGAGTCATGGCCTCTGGGAATGGGAGCAATTTTGAGGTGGTTGCTCAAGCAATCAAATCGGGGGATCTTAATGCCCAAATTCAAGTTTTAATTTATAATAATCCCCTAGCAAAAGCAGCAGAAAGGGCTCTCAATCATGGAGTAGAAGCAATATTGCTCAATCATCGTCATTACCAAAAGCGAGAAGATTTGGATCGGGAAATTGTCAGCACTCTACGCCAATATCGAGTTGATTTAGTAGTTATGGCCGGTTGGATGCGTTTAGTTACCCAAGAACTAATAGATGCTTTTCCGAATCACATTATTAATATCCACCCCAGTTTATTACCTAGTTTTAAAGGTGTTAGAGCTGTAGAGCAAGCCTTAGAAGCAGGTGTAAAAATAACAGGTTGTACAGTTCACCTGCTGAGATTAGAAATGGACAGCGGTCCAATTTTGATGCAAGCTGCAGTTCCAGTATTGCCAAACGATACAGCAGAAACCCTACATGCGAGAATCCAAGTTCAGGAACACCGGATCTTACCATTGGCCATTGCTCAGGTAGCTGATAAAATCTAAAAGATTAGAAATTATAGCTTATATCCATGCCCATATTAACCAATATGCTTCTTAGTCCTATCAAGTTTGGTACTGATGGATGGCGAGGAGTAATCGCTGATGAGTTTACTTTTGAACGTCTGACTTTAGTTGCTTCCGTAGCAGCTAAAGTGTTATATAATACATATTATTCCCTGACCGGTAGCCGTACCATTGTAGTCGGATATGACCGTCGCTTTATGGCGGAAAATTTTGCCCGCGTTGTGGCTGATGCTATTAAAGCTTTAGGATTTGATGTTCTATTTAGTCAGGACTATGCACCAACACCTGCTTTTAGTTGGGCTGCTAAAGATTTTAATGCTTTGGGAGCTTTAGTGATCACAGCTAGTCATAACCCTGGCTCCTATTTGGGGTTAAAAGTCAAGAGTGCTTTTGGGGGTTCAGTCCCTCCAGAAGTTACTCAGGAAATAGAAAGATTATTAACTGTAGAATTTTCCCCAGTAGGTAATCTAGGAAAAGAAGAGACGTTTGATCCCTGGATAAGTTATTGTCAAGCATTGGCAAAGAAAGTGAATATTGAGGCAATTCAGGAAGCAATATCCTCGGATAAATTAACACTATTTGTTGATGTGATGCATGGTGCAGCAGCTAGTGGTTTGGGGAGGCTATTAGGGCAAAAAGTGAAAGAAATTAATGGCAATCGAGATCCCCTATTTGGCGGAAAACCACCAGAACCTTTGCCTAAATATATTTCTGAAATTTCAGCTGAAATTAAAAATTATACAGAAATTCATCACCAACAAAATCGGTCAACATTAACGGTTGGTTTAGTATTTGATGGAGATGGCGATCGCATTGCGGCGTTGGATAGAAATGGCAATTTTCTAAGTTCTCAGATATTGATTCCAATTTTGATAGATCACCTAAAAACCAGACGCAATTTTACCGGAGAAATTGTCAAAACCGTCAGTGGGTCTGACTTAATTCCCAGTGTAGCCAGATCCCTAGGTTTATCAATATTTGAAACTGCTGTTGGTTATAAATACATTGCTGATAGAATGTTGATGACAGAAGTTTTATTAGGTGGTGAAGAATCCGGGGGGATTGGTTATGGTAGCCACATTCCTGAGCGGGATGCTCTATTATCTGCATTGTACGTATTAGAAGCAGTTGTGGATTCTGGTTTAGATTTGGGTGAATATTATCAGCAATTACAGGAAAAGAATAATTTCTTCTCTGCTTATGATCGGATAGATTTACCATTGGCAAGTATGCAGATCCGCGATAGATTACTACAACAACTAAAAACTCAGAAATTAACAGAAATTGCCGGTAAAAAAGTCATTGATTGTCAGACCATAGATGGTTATAAATTTCGTCTTGCGGATGAAAGTTGGTTGATGATTCGATTTAGTGGCACTGAACCAGTTTTAAGACTTTACTGTGAAGCATCTACCATAGAACAAGTTCACCAAACATTAAATTGGGCAAAAACCTGGGCAGAATCAAATTAACATTTACCAACATTTACTAGTACAATGAAAAAAACACTTGTGGTAGGGACGGGAAATCTGGGAAAATTAAGGGAAATGGAGGCTTATTTATCCGATTCTGGTTGGGAACTAACTCCCAAACCCCCTGATTTAGATGTGGATGAAACTGGAACCACCTTTGCTGAAAACGCCTGCTTGAAAGCTGTTGAGGTTGCAAAATATACATCTCAATGGGCGATCGCAGATGATTCTGGTTTATCGGTAGATTGGTTAAATGGTGCGCCTGGTGTATATTCTGCTCGGTATGGAAACACCGATGGGGAAAGGATTGGGCGGTTATTGCGAGAATTAGGAAATACAGAGAACCGACGAGCAGAATTTATCTGCGCCATAGCTGTTGCTAACCCTCAGGGGGAAATTATTTTCCAGTCTGAGGGTAGTTGTGAGGGAGAAATTCTGTATGAAGTGAGGGGAGAGGGGGGGTTTGGTTACGATCCGATTTTTTATGTTCCGGAAAAAAAATTGACCTTTGCTCAAATGTCACCGGAGTTGAAAAAAAGCATTAGTCACCGGGGTCATGCTCTGAGACAGATAATTCCCCAGTTGCTTGGAGTTGACTAATTTCCCCCGAACTCTAATTTAACGCAGGATCTTGAGTCTTAGTTTCTTCTTTCCTTTTATCGGACTGTTGTTCAGTTGATTGTTGAACTTGTTGCAAGTGAATGCTATTGACTTGGCTAATGAATAGTTCTACAGCTTGACTGGCTTTTTGTTGTTGTTCTAGGTCACCAACAACATCATAACAACGATATGCGGGTGTGATTCCTAAAATGAATTTTTCTTGTTCTGCTTCTAATAACTCTACAATTGTATTGGCTGTAACCCAATTTTTTTGAAAGGGAAAAGATGTAACAATGCTAGCGACAATAGATGCTACTGCAGGACAAATGACAGGTAGCCACTTCAACCAGGGTTGTCCGGTTTCTAGCTTATCAACCAGGACTAAAATTGGTGTGACACCTGAAAGAATTACCGTGGAAATTTGTAAGACATAGTAAAGAGATCTGGCTATATTCCTGGTTTTTTTATAGTCATTGATCAAATCTTGACAATATTCGAGAGCTTTAGCCCTTGCAGGGACAATAGTGTTATGTTCCAAGGAATTGCTATTCTGTAACAGGGATGTGTAAAGTTCAGCTTTTTTGGTGAATTCGTTTTTCTTGGCTTGTTTTTCCGCTGCACCTACTGAGTTTCTGTTGATAAGAAACAGCAAAATGGCTACTGCGGAAGCTCCAATTCCAGCTAGCAAGTAGGGCTGATTATTAGAGTCGAAATAAATGATTAGCGCTGCACCAATAAAAACAGCAGCTAATAGATAATCAATCAGTTTTAAAAACAACAACATTTTTGCGAAAGGTCAGGAAAATAAATTTGGCTGTAGGCAATTATGACTCAACTTCTAATTGAGCCGATTTGGGGGAAAACACGTTTTTCCCCCAATAACCACACCATGTTAACCTAGTTTTTGCCAATATGTCCATTTTTAACCTGATATTTAACAATAAATAATATATGGTCTTATGTCATCAATTATTTAAAAAAAGTTTAAAAAAAGTATTTTTAAAAAAAGTTAAATGCAATTAACACATAATTGAATATGTTACAAGTTGAGGAACGAAACCCAACAAACCAACTGTATATAAATATAAGTGCGTGCTCAAATTTATTTATCTAAATTTAAGAAGCTATTCATAAACAATCGTCAAGTACATAGGCTATGTACTCTCAACCTACCAGAAAGAAAATACAAATTTCAACCGAATTTCTGAGATATCCTTATATATGATAGAGATTGACTCAGAAAAGTAGAATGAAACTGGCAGCAAGAGTAGGTCAGGTAACACCCTCCATTACCCTGGCTATTACAGCTAAAGCTAAGGGTATGAAGACCGAGGGTATTGATGTTTGTAGTTTCAGTGCTGGAGAGCCGGATTTTGATACTCCAGCCCATGTTAGAGATGCAGCTATAAAGGCTTTAAAAGAAGGCAAAACCAAATATGGTGCTGCCGCTGGTGAGCCAAAGCTACGAGAAGCTATTGCTAACAAGCTAAAAAGCGATAATGGTTTAGCCTATAAACCAGACAACGTCTTGGTTACTAATGGGGGTAAACATTCCTTGTATAATCTCATGATGGCATTAATTGAACCAGGAGATGAGGTAATTATCCCCGCACCCTATTGGTTGAGTTATCCAGAAATGGTTACTTTAGCAGGTGGTAGGTCAGTAATTGTACCAACCTATGCTGATAATGGCTATAAAATTAGTGCCCAACAGCTCAAACAAGCTATTACCTCAAAAACTAAGTTATTTGTCCTTAATTCCCCTTCTAACCCCACCGGGATGGTGTACACATTAGAAGAAATTCGAGATCTAGCTCAGGTGATTGTGGAGGCGGATATTTTTGTGGTTTCTGATGAAATTTACGAAAAGATTCTCTATGATGGCTCACAACATGTTAGTATTGGCTCCCTAGGTGAGGAAATTTTTTCCAAGACTTTAATTAGTAATGGCTTTGCTAAGGGTTATTCCATGACTGGTTGGCGTTTAGGTTATTTGGCAGGACCCTTGGAAATTATTAAAGCTGCTACTACTATTCAAGGACATAGTACTTCTAATGTCTGTACTTTTGCTCAATATGGTGCGATCGCTGCTCTGGAAGGTTCACAAGACTGTGTAGAGGAAATGCGTCAAGCTTTTGCTCAACGTCGTCAGGTTATGTATGACGGCATCAACTCTATTCCTGGGTTGACTTGTGCGCGACCTGATGGGGCTTTTTATTTATTTCCCGACATCAGTAAAACCGGTTTAAGGTCTCTGGAGTTTTGCGATGCTTTATTAGAATCCCATCAAGTTGCTGTTATTCCAGGGATAGCTTTCGGAGCTGATAACAACATCCGGTTTTCTTATGCTACAGATATGACTACAATTAAGAAAGGAGTGGAAAGACTAGACAAGTTTGTTCGCTCCCTCTCCTAGTTTTACAATATAGCTGTAGCCACCTGCACCGGGTAAGGGATAAACCCTTTCCTGAGCGCTGGCTAAAGCTATAAATTAATACATCTTACTAATATGATTCACATAATGCAAATTATCCTGTATGGTAAACCTGGTTGTCATCTTTGTGAGGGATTAATAGAAAAGTTAGAACAAATAACCCATCACAATAGTAAAAGTAGTAATAAAGATGCTAATATCAGTTTTACTTTAGAAGTGCGTGATATTACCACCCGTGAAGATTGGTTTGCCGCCTATCAGTATGAAATTCCCGTGTTGTTTCTATGGCGTGGAGAAACAGAGTATTTGCAATCTGTGCCCCGTCCTTCTCCCCGTGCAAGTGTTCAGCAATTAGAGAACTTGCTATTAACCACGGCTAGTAAGTTGTTGATCTTAGCAGATCAGGAGAGATGAATATTCCAATAAAACACAGAAGATGGAATTGCCAGTTGCCAATTCGTTAGGTACTGTGGTTAAAATCGTGCAAAATAGACACAAGACATCTGCCAGATCTTTTCGCGATGAGGTATGAGATAATGAATTTAAGAGAATTATTGGCTGTTATTGATGGCGTGGAATACCAGGGTAAAGATGTGGAAGTTCGGGGGGTCAAAACCAATTCCCACGCTTGTGGTGAGGGGGATTTATTTATTGGCATACCTGGAACCAGGGTTGATGGAGGCGAGTTCTGGCCTAGTGCTTTAGCTGCTGGTGCGGTTGCGGCCATTATCTCCCCACAAGCAGCATCCAAAACTCCCCCTACCTCAGATGCTCTCGTAATCACTGCTACCAGTCTTAATAAGGTCTGTGCCCAGGTTTGTGCAGCTTTTTATGGCTATCCAGCGGAAAAACTGCAAATCGTTGGCGTAACTGGGACTAATGGCAAAACTACTACTACCCATTTAATTGAGTATTTTCTCAATCAAGCTAATTTGCCAGCGGCTTTACTCGGTACTCTTTATACTCGATGGCCTGGGTTTTCTCAAGTTGCTAACCATACCACTCCCTTTGCAATTGACTTACAGCACAATCTGGCT
Source organism: Cylindrospermopsis raciborskii Cr2010 (assembly GCF_003367075.2). Taxonomy (NCBI): domain Bacteria; kingdom Bacillati; phylum Cyanobacteriota; class Cyanophyceae; order Nostocales; family Aphanizomenonaceae; genus Cylindrospermopsis; species Cylindrospermopsis raciborskii. The sequence goes on along the minus strand of NZ_CP065936.1, from coordinate 2,344,767 downwards.
CAAGCTGTTGATGCTGGTTGTCAGTTGGGGATTATGGAGGTTAGTTCCCACTCCCTAGTCCAAGATAGGGTTTTTGGCTGTCCCTTTGAGGTTTCTGTATTTACCAATCTTACTCAAGATCATCTTGATTATCACCAGGATATGGAAGATTATTTTCGAGCTAAGGCTTTGTTATTTACTCCTGACTATCTTCAAGGAAGAGCAGTTATTAATATTGATGATCACTATGGACAACGTTTAACTATTGGTTTGGATAAACAGCAGCTTTGGACATACAGCATTAATAATACTAGTGCCGATTTCTGGGTGAGTGATCTGAATTATCAACCTCATGGTGTCAGCGGTATTTTACATACTCCCGAGGGTAATTCCCCTTTTAGCTCCCCCCTGGTGGGACAGTATAACTTAGAAAATCTTTTGGCAGCTGTAGCTGCGGTTCTACATCTGGGGTTGGATTTGGAAACTGTGGTAGATTATATACCTAATTTTCCAGGTGTCCCTGGCAGAATGGAACGAATTCAAATCAATCCTCACCAGGATATTAGCGTTATTGTGGATTATGCTCATACACCTGATAGTTTGGAGAATTTACTTAAAGCGGCTCGTCCATTTATACCGGGAAGAATGATTTGCGTCTTTGGCTGTGGAGGGGATAGGGATAAAACAAAACGTCCAAAAATGGGTAGAATTGCAGCGGATTTGGCAGATGTGGTCGTGGTAACCTCTGATAATCCACGCACTGAAAACCCAGATGCAATATTAGAAGATATCCTGACGGGTATGCCCGAGGATGTGTCAAGACTGGTAATTGGCGATCGCGCTAGAGCTATTCATACTGCTATACTGGAAGCTCAACCAGGTGATGGTGTATTATTAGCAGGTAAAGGTCACGAAGATTATCAAATTCTCGGGACGGAAAAAATCCATTTTGATGATAGAGAACAAGCTCGTGATGCCTTACATTTAAGAGCAGCTCAGAATAGCTAAATTTGCAATGATGTTACTTTAGGGGTAAATATGCCAAGAACACAGAAAAACGATAATTTTGTTGACAAGTCTTTTACCGTTATGGCAGATTTAATCCTGAAACTTCTGCCAACTAATAAAAAGGCTAAAGAGGCTTTTGTTTACTATCGAGATGGCATGTCAGCACAGGCTGAAGGGGAATATGCCGAAGCACTAGAATATTACGAAGAGGCTCTATCTTTAGAAGAAGATACAAATGATAAAAGTTTTATCTTGTACAACATGGGGCTGATATATGCCAGCAATGGAGACCATGATCAAGCTCTGGATTTCTATCATAAAGCCATTGATTTGAATCCTCGGTTACCTCAGGCCTTAAATAACATCGCTGTGATCTATCACTACAAGGGCGAAAAAGCAAAGGAAGAAGGTGACAACGATGGTGGAGAAGCACTATTTGACCAGGCCGCAGACTATTGGATCCGGGCAATTCGTCTGGCCCCTAATAACTACATTGAAGCCCAAAACTGGTTGAAAACTACCGGGCGATCGCAAATTGATGTATTCTTTTAACCAATAACCAAATTTTAAATAACCAATTATTTATTGCTAAAACATGATTGATCGCGAACAGGTCCGTAAAGTAGCCAACCTAGCTCGGCTAGAATTAACAGCAGAGGAGGAGGAACAATTCACATTCCAGCTGGGAAGAATTTTGGAGTATGTAGAACAACTGGGGGAACTTGATGTTAGCAACGTCCCTCCTACCACCAGGGCCATTGACTTGAGCAATGTGACTAGGGAAGACAAACTACAACCCTACCTGGACAGAGAGGCCATACTTAGAAGTGCTCCCCAACAGGAGGGTGACTTTTTCAAAGTTCCCAAAATCCTCAATGGGGAGTAAAGACCTAAAAAAATTGCCGAAGGACATAACCTGAACTAGGACAGGAAGTACCAACGGCGATTTTATTGTTTTTAAAAAGACTAGAACAGTTTAAGTCTACTGATAAGAAGCCTGCTCGGCTTCTAATTGGCGAATTAGACTCTCGTCACCTTTTGTTCTTGCTGCTTCCAGTCGGTGCTCAAGATTTTTGAGTATATTTTGTCTGTGTACTTGTTCAGCCTTTTTAGCTGCTTGTGATCTAGAATTAATCATTTATGTGACCTCTTGTCTTCAATTCGGACAGTAGATTTTAACCGCTCAAACCCAACATTCCGTAACCTACATTACAGAAAAATAATATAATATCTGAAACTGGGGGTCAAGATATATAAGGTAAAGAAATGTTGCGGAGCATTCTTGGATTGAGAGCAGTTTCTCACCCGAAGAATAAAATTTAGGTGCTGGGCGGTTAAACTGGCCTTGCTTACTAGAAATAGTTGTCGTAAAATTAAGTAGTCCTCTATGTTAGAGACGGCTTTTTGGTACAATATTGTGTGGAAATAGTCCAGGTTAAATATCTCTAGAATGGGGATTAAACACGGTGCAGGGGAAGCAAGCTGTGCAAATCGCGCTCGATTATTACCGAATCTTAGGACTCCCATTGGCTGCAACCGAGGAGCAACTCCGTCAGGCCTATAATGATCGCATTTTACAACTGCCACAACGGGAATATTCTACCTTGGCAATAGCTGCTCGCAAGCGAATCCTGGAACAAGCCTACATGGTTCTCTCAGATCCGAGAGAGCGTAGTAAATACGATCAAGCATATCTAGCATACGCATACGATCAGACAAAAATAGAGATAGCATCCGAGGACAATGGGGAAACAGGTAACCAAAATCATAATCCTCAACCCCTAACTATAGACGTTGCCAAAGAAAACTTAGTTGGTGCCTTAGTACTACTTCAAGAGTTGGGTGAATATGAGTTGGTACTAAGATTAGGTCAGCCATACTTGACGAATAGGGTCCCAGGTAAGTCTGATCGTCACTCTCAAAGGCGTACGTTAACCAATGCTGATGAATTGCCAGACGTTATTCTAACGGTTGCTTTGTCTTGTCTGGAATTAGGAAGGGAACAATGGCAACAAAGCAATTATGAGAACGCTGCCATATCCCTAGAAACAGGAGAGGAACTGCTCCTGCGGGAGGGAATGTTTACTAGTGTGCAAGGGGAAATTGCAGCGGACGTATGCAGGCTCAGACCTTATAGAATTTTGGATCTATTGGCTCTACCGATGGAGCGGACTAAGGATCGTCATCAAGGTTGGGAATTGCTACAAAATATTCTCGACCAAAGAGGTGGCATTGATGGCGTGGGGAATGATCAAACAGGTTTGAATGTGGACGATTTTCTCCGGTTTATTCAACAGCTACGACACCACTTAACGGTATCGGAACAACATAAACTTTTTGAATCTGAAAGTAAAAGACCTTCTACCGTAGCAACCTACTTATTTGTTTACGCACTAATCGCTAAAGGATTTTGCCAAAGGCAACCAGCTTTGATTCGTCAAGCCAAGCAAATTTTGCTTCCTTTAGCTAAACGTCAAGATGTACATCTAGAACAAGCTTTGTGTGCTTTACTACTGGGACAAACGGAAGAAGCAACCCGTGTTTTAGAACTAAGTCGGGAATATGAACAATTGACCATAATTAGACAGCAGTCTCAGGATTCACCAGATTTGTTACCGGGACTGTGTTTGTACTGCGAGCAGTGGTTAGATCAAGAGGTATTTCCCCATTTTCGAGACTTAGGTAAACAGCAAGCTTCCTTAAAAGATTATTTTGCTGACAAACAGGTACAAGCATACTTAGAGCAATTACCAGCAGATCCATATACAACCGAGGAAGTAAGGACAGTCAACAGTCAGGTTGGTTCACTATCAGGGATTGGCATTCCCCATACTAGCTTTAGAGAAGATGAACACCTACCTATTGTGAGTTCCTCCCAAGACCTAGAGGAATGGAAGGAACCTAAGATGGAGGTAGCTTCTCAAATTTCCACTGCGCATCCACAGGAGAGGGGAAAACAGTGGAAGATCTCAGGATATAGTCACAACTCTCATGGTTTCCTTGCACAGGAGGGAACAAACCAATCTAGTAAATATAAACATCGTAGACGAGGTTCAACTGGTATTCAAGAAGAACAGGTAGAAGAGAAACCTTCACATAATCGTTCACATAATAAGTATAGACAAAATTTCACTCGTAAATTTCCTGATTTAACCCGATTAAATATATTTTTTCTAATAGGGGGCATATTAGGGCTGTGGGTTTTAATACCTGCGATTTGGGGGAGGTTAAACAGTACAATGGTAGACCAGCCAAATTTACAGGGAGGAAAACTTGTGGTACAGTTGAATCAACCAACCGTTGTTATACCTACACTCTCGCCTCAACCAGCACCACCATCCGGACAACTCACAAAGGCGATCGCTCAAACACTAATTGAAACCTGGTTATCGACGAAAGCAGCAGCGATGGGTCCCAATCATGAGATCAAAAGATTAGACAAGATTTTAATAGATCCAGCCCTATCCCAATGGCAATCTATAGTTAAACAGGATATGGCTACAAAGCGCCATCGTAAGTATAAACATGAAGTGAAAATAGAACTTGTTCGTCAGGAGGGAAATACCTCGAACAATGCGTTAGTGGAAGCTACGGTTAAAGAAATCACCGATTTTTACCGAGGGGGAAATCGCCAGACATCTGGTCGAGAAGCATTGCGAGTTAGATATGATTTGAACCGCCAGCAAAACTCTTGGCGCATCCGCAATATGACCATAGTGAAATCCTAAAGATAAAATTGTGAGCGAGGATTGTAAAGGTTAGCCATCCGTTAAAATAGTTAGACAGCAGTGAACCAAAATCAACCGGGTTTTAGAGTTTTCCACACCAATAGACTTAATTAAAATATGAACGCTACACAACAAAAACTGAAACTGAAACTACAGCAAGCATTAGTGGCTAGATTTGGGGAAGATTATATGCAGGTAGATCCCATTTTAGTAGCAGCAAGTAATCCTAAATTTGGTGATTTTCAGGCCAATGTGGCATTATCCCTGAGTAAAAAATTGGGAATGCAGCCCAGGGCTATTGCTACATCCATAGTAGAGGAATTAGACGTATCAGATATGTGTGAAGTACCAGAAATTGCTGGACCTGGATTCATTAATCTAAAATTACAAACATCCTATTTAGAATCACAACTGAATGCCATTAAAACAGATCCCCGTTTAGGAGTTACTAGAGTGGATCAACCTGAAAAGCAGATAGTTGATTTTTCCAGTCCAAACATAGCTAAAGAAATGCACGTTGGACATTTGCGTTCCACCATTATTGGTGATTGTATTGCCAGAATTTTAGAGTTTCGTGGTCATCAGGTATTAAGACTAAATCATGTAGGTGATTGGGGGACACAATTTGGCATGTTAATTGCCTATTTACGTGAGGTGTATCCACAAGCGCTTACCACTGCCAATGTTCTAAATATAGGAGATTTAGTCAGTTTTTATCGTCAAGCCAAGCAGAGATTTGATGCAGATGCAACTTTTCAAGAAAGAGCACGTCAAGAGGTAGTTAAACTACAAGCGGGAGCAGAAGATACAACTCATGCATGGAAGTTATTGTGTGCACAATCACGTAAAGAATTTCAGACAATTTACGACCTGTTAGATATTAAAATAATTGAAAGAGGAGAATCATTTTATAATCCCTTTCTATCAAAAATAGTGGAGGATTTAGAAACAGCAGGACTCGTAGAAGAAAATCAAGGAGCAAAATGCGTTTTCCTGGAAGGATTTACCAATAGAGAAGGGGAAGCACTACCATTAATCGTACAGAAATCAGATGGTGGTTATAACTACGCGACAACAGATTTAGCAGCATTACTTTACCGTATTCGGGAAGATCAAGCTAAAAGGATAATTTACGTCACCGATGCGGGACAAGCAAATCACTTTGCCCAATTTTTTCAAGTTGCTCAAAAAGCTGGGTGGATACCCGCTGATGTAGAATTGGTTCACATTCCCTTTGGGTTAGTCTTGGGTGAAGATGGCAAAAAATTCAAAACCCGTTCTGGAGACACGGTAAGATTAAAAGACCTATTGGATGAAGCAGTTTTCCGCGCTCGCACAGATTTAGAAGCTAGATTACAACAAGAAGGTAGACAAGAAACCCCGGAATTTATCCAGAACGTGGCTCAAACAGTTGGAATAAGCGCGGTAAAATATGCAGACTTGAGTCAAAATCGTACCAGTAGCTATGTTTTTAGTTATGATAAGATGCTTTCTTTAAAAGGCAATACAGCACCATATATGCTATATGCTTATGTGCGAACTCAGGGTATTAGTCGAGAAGGTAAAATTGACTTTGAAAATTTGGCTCCCGATGCCAAAATTATTCTTCAAGAAGAGACAGAGTTAGCCCTAGCCAAGAATTTATTACAATTAGATGAGATTCTTTACCAGGTAGAGCAGGATTTATTGCCCAATCGTCTATGTGATTATTTGTATAATCTCAGCGAAAAATTTAATAAGTTCTATGACAGGTGTCCAGTGCTTAAAGCAGAAGACCCAATTAGAACTTCCAGATTGATGTTATGCTACCTAACAGCAAAAACCCTGCGACTGGGACTGAATTTACTAGGAATTAAGGTGATTGAAAGAATCTAAAAACTCTAAAATGTCTATACACAGAGAAAAATGAAACCATTGGTTATCAAAACGCTCATTACATCCCTGGGGTTACTATTATTCAACCCCTATCCAGCATCAGCACAACTCATTCCCGAACCTTGGGTAGCAGTGGGATCTAGGGATAGCACCATCACCTACGCGGGGGGTGTCAAGGTTTTTGGTTTTGGTTTAGAAGTGGGGACTGGTAAAGATGGTGTTACCGGTGCTGACCTTCTCAAGTTTATTAATCTGCCATTTATATCTCCATACGTCGGAGTTGGTTATTATTCAACTAACAAGGAAGTGTCTCTTTCCGGTGGCGTCCACGTGGAAACAAGTAAACACATTTTTATCGGAGCGGGATATAATTCCATTCGGGGATTTAACGGACAAATAGGGATTAAACTTTAACTGGATCTTTACTGAACTCTAACTGAATAGTTGAGTGGAAACCATATCTCATGTTATACTACCCTGAGTAGTTTAACGTCGCCATAACTCTCATGCAGGATCAAGTTCAGAATCGACTCAAGGATCAAGTTATAGTCATCGTTGGTGCTACTGGTGGTATTGGTTCAGCTTTAACCCGTAAATTAGCATCTACTGGAGCAAGGTTGGTCCTATCTAGTAGGGATGGGATAAGGTTACAAAACCTGGTGAGCGATTTATCATCGGAATCACTGGTAGTACCAACGGATATTACTCAACCAGAACAGGTCGAAGCACTAATACAAACAACCATAGCCAATTTTGGTAAAATTGATGTTTTGGTCAATGCAGCAGGACTAGGAATTCTTAAAGCATATAATAACATACAACCGGAGGAGTTAAATCGAATTCTGGATTTGAACTTGAAGGGTTGTTTCTATACTTGTCAAGCAGCTGCCAAGGAAATGCAAAAACGTAAATTTGGTCATATTTGTAATGTAGTAGGTATATTAGGTAAACATTCAATGCCCATGGCAGCGGCTTACTCTGCTTCCAAATTTGGTGTGGTGGGATTTAGCAAGTCCATGGCGGAAGAATTAAAGCGATTTGGTGTCAAGTTTACATTGTTTTATTTTGGTGGGATAGATTCTCCTTTTTGGGATCATGTCAGCATGAAGGTAGATAGAACAAAAATGTTAAGTTGTGAAACCGCAGCCAATGCAATTTTTTATGCTTTATCATTAGAACCTCAAGCAGTACCAATGGAAATTAATATTCAACCTGATAGTCATTTATTTTTCTAGGGGGATTCTTGACAAACTTAGGTGCTATTAAGTGGGGAGCCACAATTATTTGTAGGATGGGTCGAGTGACTAGACCCATGTGGGCGTCGGGTTTCATACTTCAACCCAACCTACGTTCATCTTATATTTAATTCCACCCACCTACTTACATAATTCCATGCTAAGCAAAAGTCTTTAATCAATAAAAACTAATATGATGCAAATTGATCATGTTCACTTTTATGTAGAAAATGCCCACAGGTGGCGAGATTGGTTTGTCAACAATTTAGGTTTTCAACAAGTTCCCCACAGGGGAACTTTTTTCGATTTGATAAATCACCAAAAATTGCGTGATACTGATACCCAAGTGGTGAGAAGTGGTAATGTTTGTTTTTTAATTTCTTCGCCATTATTGGAAACTAGTCCTGTAACAAATTTTTTATGTCATCATCCCCCTGGTGTAGCAGACGTAGCTTTTCTTGTAGAGGATATAGAAACAGTTATAGCAAGGGTGATTAGTCATGGTGGCATACTTTTAAAACCTATTCAAAAAACTCAATTTGGTAAATGTTGCCAAATAAAAGGTTGGGGAAATTTAACTCATTCATTAATTGAGTCAACCAGGAGATTAATTATCCACCAGGATAGTTTTCTCGATGTGGACCATGTAGTGTTAAATGTGGAATCTGGAGATTTGGCAACCGCAGCTACATGGTATGAAAATATTTTGGAATTTAAACCCCAACAAAGTTTTAATATCCACACAGGAATTTCAGGACTAAATAGTCAAGTCATGATCTCCGGTAATGGAAAAGTTAAATTACCTATAAATCAACCAACATCTAATAATTCTCAAATCCAGGAGTTTTTACATTTCAATCGTGGTTCCGGTGTGCAACACATCGCCCTAAGTACCACAAATATTGTCCAGGCGATCGCCCGCTTTCGTGCTGCTGGTGTCACCTTTCTTTCCATACCTCAAAGTTATTACTCACAACTAGATCAGCGGTTCCAATCTGTTTTGTCTCCCTCAGAATTTCAGGCGATCGCCCAGCAAGAGATTTTGATTGATTCTCAGGGATCTACAAATGGCTTATTGTTGCAGATCTTTACCCAGCCAATTTTTAACGAACCGACGTTTTTTCTGGAATTTATTGAACGTCGTTCCCATCCTTCTGGTTTTGGTGAAGGTAATTTTCGCGCCCTGTTTACCGCTATGGAGAATGAGCAGATTAAACGTGGTTTCGTTAGCAGTTAAAGGTTTTTAAAAACCTTTGGTTGTTGTTCCAATTTCTGGGATAATGATGGAAAAATTCATTTCAATAGCTAATGTTGAGACTAATCACTGATTTTGACGGACCAATTATGGATGTTTCTGAACGATACTATCGAGTGTACTTGTTGTGTTTACAGAAAACTAAGTACCCATCCCAGGTCATTCATAAACTAACAAAAGAAGAATTTTGGCAATTCAAGCGATCGCATACTGCTGAAAAACAAATAGCCTTTAAATCTGGACTGGATGCAGAACAAGCACAGGAGTTTGCTAAAATTCGCAAAGAAACCGTACATACAGAGCCTTATTTTGACTATGATATAATGGTTCCTGGAGCTTTAGAAGCTTTAGTTAAGGTAAAGGAAGCAGGAATTGACTTAGTAGTGATGACCATGCGACGGGTAAGGGAATTAAACTATGCTTTTGACAAGTTTAATTTAGACAAATTTTTTCCAGAAGATCGCCGTTATTGTCTGAGTAACGACTATATAAAAACCCGTGACATTGAAGATAAGCCATTGTTAATGGCTAAAGCGATCAAAGAACTTCCTCCTGCTACTGAAATCTGGATGGTGGGGGATACAGAAGCAGACATTACAGCAGCTAAGAAACATGCTGTCAAGATGATTGGGGTAGAGAGTGGAATTCGAGATCGGACTCAATTAGAACTCTATCAACCAGATTTCATCTTGGAAGATTTAAAAGCTGCTGTTAATTTCATCAATCAGTCTTGACCGATTGAGTGCCATATCTAAAATTGACCTGCCAAACTATTGCTCCCAGGTTAGTCAGCAGACAAGTAGTTCCTAAACTCAGTAAAATATAGGTTGGGGGCATAATTACACCAATACTAAACCAAGTATACACATGCCACACCATGAAAAAACTAAACACAGCTGCAATTCCAGCGGATTGAAATACTTGCCATCTTGGTCTATTAACAAATGTCAGGAAAAGCGTCATTACAGTTGCTAGTATGTTAGCAGGAACTAGAAAAGCACAAATCCCCACACAATTTGACCGAGAAAATTCAGATAAGCTGTGGAATTCTAACATTGGTAACTTTAGGGTTTAGTTTGTATAATGTGGACTCTGCTGCAAACTAGCTTAACATAAAAGTAAGTAATCACATTGAGTATTTTACAAAACTTAATCAAAACTCAATTACTTAACTTCTGTAATCTTTAAAGTATAGGGAAAATATTTTCCTTGTTGATAGGATCCAACCCAAATTTTATAAGTACCCTGCAACCATTCACCACTAATCCCCGGATTCTTGCCATCTAAATCATCATTACACCAGGTTCCACCCACTCCACTAATCATAATGGTTGTATCTTCTGGACTTTCCACTTGGAGCTTTAAGTAATCAAACTTACTAGTTAATTTCAGAATATGGTCTGGTGTTTCATCCACAAATCCACTACAAGGACCAGTGGGACTATTATCCATACGATTCACCTCACTCGACGGAATTAAACCACCACTCATTCCTCTTACCAACAATGGATCTGGGGAGAATTGATGGCCAATCTGTACATCTCCAAACATAGTTGGCATTTGTTGACCATTGGCAAAATCATCATTTACAAATGTCACTCCCAGACCAACTGTGAGTATTAATAGTCTAATTGATCTAATTGGTATATTCAGACTTTTTTTTTCCATAGTATCTATTCTACTTTCATCTTTACTCACATTATTGTTATTCCCAAGACAAAAATTCCCCATTCTGGGTTCCCAACTCCCCCATTTCCCCCTCTTCTTTTATATTAGAGCTTGACTCAGTCTTGTTTTATCCAAACCAATCTTATTTAACAGTACCCAGGACGTAATTAAGTCCGGACCATGTACATCCCCTGTTAAAGCTGCTCTCAAGGAACGCATAACTAAACCCTTTTTTACTCCCTGTTCTTTGACTACTTGCTTGAGGATATTTTGCGCTGTGTCCCCTGTTATTGTATTAATATCTAAAGCCACCAAAATTGCTTTAAGTAGGGCTTTTACCCCTTCTTGCTCCAGTTGTTGTCTCCCTTCTTCCGTCAACTCTACCCCATTGGTAAAAAAGATCTTGGTCATAGGTAGAGCATCCACCAAGCGGGTTAGACTGGGTGCTATTAAACTCACTAACTGCTCTAACCAGGGACGATCCCTACCATCGGTCAAGCTATACCCTGCATCTTGCCAAAAGGGTATTAATAAATCCGTTAGTTTTTCTATTGGCATATTATGAATGTACTGACTATTAATCCAGTCCAGTTTATCCCAGTCAAATTTTGCTCCTGCTTTGTTTACCCTGTCAAAGGTAAATTCCTTTGCTGCTTCTTCTAAGGTAAATATTTCCTGGGTTGAATCCGGTGCTGACCATCCCAATAAAGTCATATAATTGACCAGTGCTGGTGCAGTAAAACCCATCTTCTGGAAGTCTGAAATGGAGGTTACCCCATCTCGTTTTGACAGTTTTCTCCCCTCTTGGTTTAAAATTAGGGGTGTGTGGGCAAATTCGGGAATGTTTGCTCCCAGTGCTTCATACAACAAAATTTGTTTAGCTGTATTAGCAATATGGTCTTCTCCACGAATGACATGGGTGATTTCCATATCAATGTCATCTACTACAACCACAAAGTTATATAGGGGTTGACCAATTCCATCATCACTAGCACGAGCAATGACCATATCACCACCTAGGTCACTACCACGCCAACTCACTTCTCCCCTCACTAGATCATTCCAGAGGATTTGTCGCTGGTCGTCTATTTTAAACCTAATTACGTATGAACGTCCTTGTTTGACAAATTCTGCTTCCTGTTCTTGGCTCAATTCTCGATGACGGTTATCATATCTGGGCGCTTCATTTCTCGCTTTTTGCAGTTCCCTGAGAGCTTCTAATTCTTCCGTTGTGGTATAACAACGATAGGCTAAACCTTGGTCTAATAGTTTTTTCACTGCTAACTGGTATAGCTCTAACCTTTGAGACTGGAAAAAGGGTCCTTCATCCCAAGTTAATCCTAACCAGCTTAGTCCTTGTAAAATATTATCAGTGTATTCGGAACGAGATCTCTCTAGGTCTGTATCCTCAATGCGTACAATGAACTTTCCACCTTGATGATGGGCAAATAAATAGTTAAACACAGCCGTCCTGGCTGTACCAATATGCAAATTCCCAGTAGGACTGGGCGCTATACGAACTCTCACAGACACGCTTAATTCTCTCTTTCTAATTAATATACAACTCTAACCTAGATTGCTCTAGGATTCATCTCACATTTTATAAACGGGACTGACGGGGCTCGAACCCGCAACTTCCGCCGTGACAGGGCGGTGCTCTAACCAATTGAACTACAGTCCCAGAAGGTTTTTTGTTTTTACCCACTCCAAATATTATTACTAAATATTTTTTCCTTGTCAAGTGGTTAGGAGCAAAATTTTCTGAAAAACTTTTTGCCCCCTCTCAACTCAATCTATTGTGACTCCTTTGTACTTGAGCTAATAGTTCATTAAAATTTGCTGGTGCTGGTAAACATTTCAAACCTTGACACACTAGTCCTATAGTGTTACTTGGCAATTTTGATATGACATCAAAAATCGTTGTTGGTAAATATTTGCCGGCTAGTATTTTTATATTATCAATACTACTGCGAACTAAAGTGGAATTTCTATACCAATCAATAGCTATCAATAAACTGGGACAAGATTGGGGAGACTTTTCTATTATGGTGCTGAATGCTTTTAAAGCTGACTCAGCTAAATCCAAATAGTATAAGTTGTCTGTAAGTAAAGATAATTTAATCAAATTGGCGATCGCCACTCCATTAGCTGAAGGTGTGGCATTATCAACAAAGTTTCGCTCCCGAATAATTAAATCTTGACTATTGTCACTGGATGTGTTAAAATAACCTCCCAATTCCACACTCAGGAGAAATTCGTTAAATTCATCTTGAAGAGCGATCGCCTGTTCTAACCAGTTAGAACTGCCAGAGTCAGCTTGGTGTAGATCTAGTAGAGCCTTAATAAATAGAGCGTAGTCTTCAGACTGAGCTAAAACAGTAGGTTCACCATCATAGTTAAGCCTATGAAAACGTCCATCTACAAACTGATGATCTAAAATAAAGCGAGTAGCCTGCACAGCCAATTGTAAATAACTAGGTTGTTGAAAAACCTCACTAGCTCTAGCCAAACCGGAGATCATTAAACTATTCCACGCCACAATCATCTTAGTATCCGTAACAGGTGGAATACGACCATGCCAAGGATTAGTTTTTGCCTCATGATTATTTCGTGCTGGGGGGAAAATTGTCAAAGTTTCAGCAGTCTGACCATAACGGCAAAGAAATAATCTCCCCAAGATCAATTCCAGACTTGAACTTAGTTCTCCTGTAGATAACCGCTGTAAAACATTCTTACCCTCAAAGTTACCTTCTAAACTTAGAGAGAAATGCTCCTTTACTTCCAGCAACTCTTGGTCACTTAACAGCTCTTGTAATTCCCGATAACTCCACACATAGAAAGCACCTTCTTCCGGTTCCATATCAGTGGAACAGTTAAAACTATCCGCATCCTGAGCAGCATAAAAATAACCTGTAGGGGATATCATTTCCCGTTCTAACCAACTTACTGTGCCAGCCACTGCACGTTTAAAAGCTGGTTCTTCCACCCCTGCACTCCACAAATTAGCCAAATATTCAACAATTTGACCATTGTCATAAAGCATCTTTTCAAAATGGGGCACAGTCCAGGTAGCATCAACCGTATAGCGATGGAAACCACCACCCACATGGTCATAAATTCCCCCCAGGGCCAGATCCAGACCTCGTTGGGTAGCCATTTGCAGTCCATCATTTGCAGATGGGTAGTTAAAGCGAGTACCTTGTAAAACCAACTGACAATAGGGAATCATCGGAAAACTATTACCCATTTGTTTGGGAGTAATCACCCCCATAGCAGTTTCCCAACCTTGTTTTAAAAACCTGTGGAATTGACTATGGGCAAATTGATCCAGATCATGGTTTTGCAACACAGTAGAACTGAGTAAAGCTTCTAAAATAGATGCTTTGCGCTGACGAAAGTCCTCTTTTTGATGATCATAATAATGACGGATAGCTTGTAGTATTTCCAGGAAACCCGGACGACCATAGCGGGGAGCAACAGGAAAATAGGTCCCAGCATAAAAGGGGACTAAATCATCAGGAGAGAGAAAAGCATTCAGTGGCCAACCACCCTGTCCAGTCATCATCTGTAGACTCTGCATATAGATACTATCAATATCAGGTCTTTCTTCCCTATCTACCTTAATGGGAATAAAATTGGCATTCATATATTCAGCAATTGCCAAATCAGAAAATGCTTCTCCCTCCATAACTGTGCACCAATGACAACTGGAATAGCCAATGGAAAGGAAAATTGGTTTATCTTCAGTTTGAGCCATTAACAATGCTTCATTACACCAAGTCCACCAATCAATAGGGTTATCAGCGTGTTTCCTCAAATAAAGACTTCTAGTTTTAGCTAAACGGTTGGTCATAAGAAAGTTTATAATTAAAGATGATATAGTATGGCTTGTTCTGGGTGGGTTATGGTATGAATCTAACCAAAAGCCACTTTTTGCTGTTGATACAATTGTTTAAATAGAGCTTGCTGTTTTTTATGGTCTACAATAGATGCAGGATAACCAACACTTTGGCGTTCCAAGGGTGTTATATTACCACCAATTAAATATTCCGTCTCCACAGATGCCAATTCCCCTACCCAGTGTCTAATATATTCCCCATCGCTATCAAATTTTTGTGCTTGGCTAGACGGGTTAAAAATTCTTAATGGTTTAGGATCCATTCCGCTAGATGCGCTCCATTGCCATCCTCCATTATTAGCAGATAAATCACCATCAATGAGTTTCTGCATAAAATACTTCTCCCCCCACTGAGGATTAATAATTAAATCCTTAGTTAAAAAACTGGCTACTATCATTCTACACCTATTGTGCATCCAACCAGTCTCATTTAATTGTCGCATAGCAGCATCCACAATCGGATAACCAGTTTTTCCTTCACACCAAGCCTGAAAATGCTCTTGGTTATCAGACCAGGGAAAGTTTTTAAAAACATCCCTATAGGCGCCTTCAGCTAATTCAGGAAAGTGGTACATGGCATGCTGATAAAATTCCCGCCAGGCTAATTCTTTTTGCCAAGTGATAATACCATTACTAAACTCTTGACTGTTGCTTATGGCTAATAACTCCTGAGTTTTTTGCCAGATAGTCCTAATTCCAATTACCCCAAATTTCAGGGCGGGACTTAACAAAGATGTGCCATCAATAGCCGGATAGTTTCTCTTTTCTTCATATTCATCAATAGCACAATCCAGAAAATCTGTTAGTCTTTCCCAAGCTGCTACTTCCCCCGGTTCAAGTATTAGTTCCCCACTCCAGATAAAACCTAAATCTCTGGCAGTGGGCAATTTAATTACCCCTGATTTTTCAGCTATTTCCTCTTCTCTAGCTGTTAAGTTCTCACAGTTGGCTAAGATTTCTATTGGTTCCACTTTTGGTTGACTATGCCACTTTTTCCAAAAGGGAGTATAAACTGTATAGGGTGTCCCCGCACCACTGAGAATTGTGTCCGGTGAATGCAGTAATTGATCCCAATTTTTCTCTAAGGTTTCAATACCTCTGGTTTTTAGTGCCAGAGTTACATCCCGATCTCGTATTTGTGCATAGGGTTCCACATCCCAATTCCAAAAAACTGCCTTCGCTTCCAGTGCTTCAGCTAAATTGGGAATGGCTCTCACCGGATTATCATGTAAAATTAGTAACTGGCTGCCAGCTTGTAAATATAGACTCTCTAATGATTTCAAACAGCCAATCATGTAGGTTATTCTAGCAGGTGCTATATCATCCTGTCCTAATATGTTAGGGTCTAAGCAGAAAACACCTACTACTTTTTTGGTTTTTTCCCTGGCAACTCCTAGTCCCGTATTGTCAGAAGTACGTAAGTCTCGGCGATGCCAAAATAAAATTAAATCTGACATGGTCAAATAACCCATGTGAAAGGACTTGCAAGCGTTTTCCTCGCGGAAAAAACTAAGTGTGGCCTACTTATCTTTGAAGAGGTGCACAACGCTAACTGTAACATATATTTTTGACAAAGTTGAGTAACTCGGCAAAATATTTCCCATAAACCCAGCACTAAATTCATCCCCGGATTTCACAAGAAAATCGCCGAAAGGCACGGTTAGACAGGAAGTGCCAACGGCGAATTTATTCGCCTTGATATTTAACCGTGATGCGGATCTTCAATATTCCAGTGTTGTCTTTATGTTATTTTGTGGCTGCTATTGACAAGTAAGTCTTATCTGAGGCTATACTTTCGGAATAAACTTAAAGTAGCGGTGATGCTAAGAATTAATTTTAGCAGAATCAGTAGAGGCTGTTTAAGCCAGCCTCAGAAAGTTCGTTTATGGACTCTTCAGAAATCTCCGTGTCTTCAGACCGGAGAAGCTTAAGGGAGATGAATTGGTGAGATTTCACCTAGGAAATATTTTGCAATTCAGCGGTTGTCACCGAAAGATTTTGGGTTTTATTACCTCTTTGGACTTTCACTCGCAAAATCTGACCTAGACGACTATCCTCAACCACCTGTTGTAGTTGTTCAGCATTACTTATGGGTTGGTCATCAATCGCCACAATCACATCCCCACGTCGAACTCCACCCTCAGCAGCAGGGGAGTTAGGTACAACTCTCATTACTAATACCCCATTTACTTCTGGTAGTTCAAAGGTAGAGTTGGGATCGGTGTTATTTTGTCTAGATAATTGGGGTGTTAAGGTAATCATCTGCACTCCTAAATAAGGATGGGCAACCTTACCGTTCTTTTGTAATTCGGCCGCAATTACTTTGGCTTTATCAATAGGTATGGCAAAACCTATACCCATAGCATCAGCACGAATAGCTGTATTAATACCAATTACTTCCCCTTCCGCATTTAATAATGGACCACCAGAGTTACCAGGATTAATCGCTGCGTCGGTTTGAATGAAGTCTAGTCTTTTATCACTGATTCCTACCTGGGCGCTGGAACGTTTTAAGGTACTAACAATTCCTAATGTGACTGTATTATCAAATCCTAAAGGATTTCCCACTGCGATCGCCCAATCTCCTACTTGTACATTATTAGAAGAACCTAATGCAGCTACTGGTAAGTCCTTACCTGCATTGACTTTAACTACTGCTAAGTCTGTTACTTCATCAATGCCTTGGACTTTGCCTTCAAAAGTTCTACCATCTTTTAATCTCACCGTCACTTTATCCGCTTGATCCACGACGTGGGCATTGGTCAATACTAAGCCGCTCTTATCAATAATGAAACCAGAACCTAAACCTCTTAACTGCTCTGTTGGTGACATGGGTGGGAAGGTATCACCAAAAAAGCGTCGGAAGAATGGATCTTCCATAATGGGGTCAACGGGACGAGAAATGGTTTTTTCGGTGTCAATTCTCACTACAGCAGGCCCGACGCGATTAACTGCGGCAGTCACAAAACTGCTTTTACCAATTGCATCAGTTACAGCAGGTACCGATTGTGCTTGGGAGGGTGAAACTAACAGACTGGAAACCATTAACATCAAGCCCATGAACATTGCTACCACACGAGAGGTAATTGGGGAATGACGAACTTTAGGAAATCGCATCATCAAAACCTAATCTACAATTTTTATCTTGTTCTACTTACCAATTTAGCTAAAGTTATTATTGAAGTGGAAGCTCAAAAATTCAAGTTCAGCAGTTTATAATCTATGAACCCGTTAAATACGTTAGCTGATGATTTTTCCCAGGATATACATACTCACCATCATAACCATGACCATCAACAACATCCAGGTCACAATTCGGGGTTGGTGGGACCAGGTCATCCTCATGTTCATACGGAAGAATCACTAAGACGAATTGTCAACCGAATATCCCGCATAGAGGGACACATTCGCGGTATTAAAACCATGGTGCAACAGAATAGCCCCTGTCCGGAGGTATTATTACAAATAGCTGCGGTTCGAGGTGCATTAGATAAAGTTGCTCGCATCGTCCTGGATGAACATTTAACCGAATGTATTAGCCGAGCTGCCCAAAATGGTAACATTGATGCGGAAATGGAGCAACTAAAAGCTGCTTTAGACCGCTTCTTTCATTAGCCATTAATGGTCTCCACTTTCCGGTCTTCCTGTCCTGGTAGATTTTCTCTTTGATTAATTAAATAGATGCTAATCAGTGTGATCATAACTCCTATCCATTGGATCCCAGTCAAAACCTCTCCCAGTAAAATACGACCAAATATTAATGCAAATACCGGGGTGAGAAAGGTTAAAGAACTTAAACTTGTTAGGTTGCCAGTGGAGGCAAAGTAAAAGAATAAACCGTATGCGATCGCACTGCCTAATACGGTAGCATAAGTTAATGCCACCCAATCAGCGGGTAGTATATTTTGCCATTGGTCAACTTCTAGGAAAGAAGAAATTCCCCAAAGTGGTATTCCTCCCAAAATCATGTGCCATCCGGTAGCTATTACAGGGTCAGTATATTTACTAACAAAACGAATTAATATTGTTCCCAGTGCCATGGATAAAGCTGCCAGTAACATTAACCATTCGCCACTAGCAAATAAGGGTAATGAATTATCAAACAAATTATTGTTGGTACTATTGGTCACCACACCTGAGTGAATAAAATGCCAGATCCACTCCTGGGGTAACCCAATTAAACTGATACCAATCACTCCTAATGCCAGTCCTAACCATCCCCATAGACCAATACGTTCTTGAAACAACCACCATGATAATAGAGCAACAGCTAAAGGTTGGGAATCAATCATTACAGAACCCAAACCCGCAGTGGTTCTAGCTAACCCCTCCGCCAGAAAACCTTGGAATAGGGTGCCATCAACCACGGCAAATAATCCAATCCATAACCATGCTAACCATCCTTTAGGTTGATGTCTACCCATAAATGCACCGACTATTAAAATAAGCACTCCTGCTGGCACTAAACGCACACCTGCCATAAATAGAGGTGTGGTATGGGGAATTACTCCTTTCATAGCTACCATTGCCGTACCCCAAAGGAAAAATGGGGCAATTAATAATAAAGAAGAAGCTAGTATAGATCTGGATTCTCTTATTTGGAATTGCATTAAATTAATTAGATATTAAAATTTGAGATTTGGATGTTGGTGGTCAATTTTGCCATCCATCGGTTAGGTACATATAATATCATAGAAAATATAAAGTGAGGAAATGAAGGCATGGCTAAAGTTGTTTTGGATGATGTCAAACGGAAATTTGACAAAGTTACAGCAATTGAGAATATTTCCTTTGAAGTTCCAGATGGTGAGTTCTGGGTGTTGGTTGGTCCTTCAGGATGTGGCAAATCCACCATTCTGAGAACTATTGCAGGCCTAGAAACCATAACTTCAGGTAGTTTATATATAGGCGATCGCCTGGTTAATAATATACCAGCTAGATCCCGGGATGTGGCGATGGTGTTTCAAAATTACGCCCTTTATCCTCATAAAACCGTTGCTGAGAATATAGCTTTCGGTCTGGAAATGCGCCAGGTTGACCGCAAAACTATTCAATCTAGGATCATGTCCGTTGCTAAGGCCCTCTCCTTAGAACATCTTCTAGACAGAAAACCAAAGCAATTATCCGGGGGTCAACAACAAAGAGTAGCATTAGGCAGGGCGATCGCCCGTCAACCTCAAGTATTTTTACTGGATGAACCCTTGTCTAATCTGGATACGCAGTTACGGGATGATACGAGAACCGAGTTAAAACAATTACATCAAAAATTGAAGATTACCACCATTTATGTTACCCATGACCAGGTGGAAGCAATGACCTTAGCGGACAAAATTGTAGTCTTAAATCGGGGCAAAATTCAACAAATTGGGGATCCTCAGAGCATATATGGCCTACCCGCAAATCAGATGGTAGCGACTTTTTTGGGTAATCCACCCATGAACATTATACCTGCTACAGTGAAAGAGGATATGTTTGATGTGGGTGGACAGTTATTAGCTATTCCCAATCAGATTGCAGTTGTTAGCGCAGTTTATCCTGGACAAAATTATCACTTAGGTATTCGTCCAGAGCATATTCGTATAATTTGTCAAGAAACTGATTCCCAGAATATACTGAAAGAACCAGGAGAACTATGGGTAGAAGTGAAGGTTGTAGAACCTTTAGGAAAGGAAATATTGATTCGTGTGGAGTTACCTAGTTGTCCCGGGTTGATTAACATGCAGGTAGAGAGAGATAGACATTTACACCCCGGAGAAAAATTAAAAATATGTTTGGATTTAAACAATCTGTTTGTCTTTGAAACTAGTGATGGCGTGCGCATCTTCCCCCTATAGTTGAGTTTTTTTAGTTTTTTACCGGGTGGCAATAATTGTGAAAAAGGCTATAATAGGAACCTCAATAATTAACTTTAACCAAGTTAAACTAACTTCAACTAATATAAATTTATTTTATGTCCTTTGTACCTTTACACCTTCATAGTGACTACAGTTTACTAGACGGCGCTAGTCAAATACCAGAGTTAGTAGAGCAAGCGATCGCCCTAGGGATGAACAGTTTAGCATTGACAGACCATGGCGTAATGTATGGAGCGATAGAGCTAATTAAAATCTGTCGTAGCAAACCAGGATTCAAGCCAATAATAGGTAACGAGATGTATATCATCAACGGAGACATTGAAAAACAAGAACGTCGTGCGAGATACCATCAAGTTGTGTTGGCAAAAAACACCAAAGGTTATAAAAACCTAGTCAAACTAACCACCATTTCTCATCTAAAAGGAACCCAGGGAAAAGGAATTTTTTCTCGTCCTTGTATTAATAAAGACTTGCTCAAAGAACATAAAGAAGGTCTAATAGTAACGAGCGCTTGTTTAGCAGGAGAAATTCCCCAAGCAGTACTGGGAGGGAAATTAGAGAAAGCAAGAAAAGTTGCCACCTGGTATAAAGAAGTATTTGGAGAAGACTTTTATTTAGAAATTCAAGATCATGGCTCTCAGGAAGATAGAATTGTCAATGTAGAACTTGTAAAAATTGCCCGAGAACTAGACATTAAATTTATTGCCACCAATGATTCCCATTACATATCCTGTTTTGACGTAGAAGCCCATGATGCCCTACTTTGTATTCAAACTGGTAAACTAATTGCAGATGATAAGCGAATGCGGTATAGCGGTACTGAGTACCTAAAATCCACTCAAGAAATGCAGTTACTATTTCGAGATCACCTGACAGATGATGTAATTGCTGAAGCCATTGCTACCACAACAGAAGTAGCAGAGAAAGTGGAAGTCTATAATATTATGGACGAACCCAAAATTCCTGCACCACCCATTCCCACAGGACACACACCGGATACTTATACAGAAGAAGTAGCTTGGCAAGGACTATTAAAAAGATTAAATCGTAAATCTCGTAATGAGGTGGATACTGTATACAAAGAAAGACTAGAATATGAACTAAAAATGATTGAGCAAATGGGTTTTTCCAGCTACTTTTTAGTGGTTTGGGACTACATTAAATTTGCCCGAGATCATAACATTCCTGTAGGTCCAGGTCGAGGGTCAGCAGCTGGTTCATTGGTGGCTTATGCTATGGGAATTACCAATATTGATCCCGTACATCACGGACTACTATTTGAGCGGTTTTTGAACCCAGAGCGCAAATCTATGCCTGATATTGATACAGACTTTTGTATTGAAAAACGGGATCAAGTCATTAGTTATGTAACAGAAAAATATGGTGTGGATAAGGTTGCCCAAATCATTACTTTTAACCGCTTAACATCAAAAGCAGTCCTGAAAGATGTAGCCAGGGTATTAGATATCCCCTATGGTGAAGCAGACAAAATGGCCAAGATGATTCCTGTAGTCAGGGGAAAACCCACAAAACTTAAGGTAATGATTTCCGATGAAACTCCAGAACCAGAATTCAAGGCCAAATATGATAAGGAACAGCATGTTCGTCGTTGGATAGATATGGCTATGCGCATTGAGGGAACTAACAAAACCTTCGGTGTTCATGCAGCAGGAGTGGTAATTTCCTCCGAGCCATTAGATGAAATTGTGCCATTGCAGAAGAACAATGATGGTTCGGTTATTACTCAATATTTTATGGAGGATTTGGAGTCTCTGGGCTTGTTGAAAATGGACTTTTTGGGTCTGAGAAATCTGACCCTAATTCAAAAAACTATAGATTTAATTGAACAAAACCGAGGTTATACAATAGATCCAGATGATATTACCCGTCAAGAAAGAAAAGCTCAAAAGATCCTAGCTAAAGGTGAATATAGCACCTTACCTAAAGATGTAGCTCAAGCCTATTCTCTGCTGGAATCAGGAGATTTAGAGGGTGTATTTCAATTAGAATCTTCGGGAATGAAACAAATTGTTAGAGATCTAAAACCCTCCAATATTGAAGATATCTCTTCAATTTTAGCTCTATATAGACCCGGTCCCCTAGATGCTGGGTTGATTCCTAAGTTTATTAATCGTAAACATGGTCGGGAATCTATTGATTACGAATCCCAGATTTTACAGCCCATACTAAATGAAACCTACGGAATTATGGTCTATCAAGAGCAGATTATGAAAATTGCTCAAGATATGGCTGGTTACTCTCTCGGACAAGCGGATCTGCTACGTCGGGCCATGGGGAAAAAGAAGGTAGCAGAAATGCAAAAACAGCAGGAAAAATTTATTGATGGAGCAACAAAAAACGGGGTCAAAAAACAAGTTGCTGAACAATTATTTGCGGATATGTTAAAATTCGCTGAGTATTGTTTAAGTTATGAAACGGAAGTTTTAACCCTGGAGTATGGATTTGTGCCCATTGGAGAAATTGTGGATAAGCAAATGGTCTGTACAGTATTTAGTCTGAACGAGAGTGGTAACGTCTACACCCAACCTATCGGTCAATGGCATGATAGAGGGGTGCAGGATTTATACGAATACTGTTTAGACGACGGTTCAACAATCAGAGCAACTAAGGATCACAAATTTATGACCACCCAAGGAGAAATGGTACCGATTGACGAAATATTTCATCAAGGTTGGGAGCTAGTTCAGGTTTCTGGAATAAGTAAGTTGGTGCAGCAAAGAACGCTACCTTTCATCATTGTGGACCGCAAATTATAATATGATTATTAGCATCGTATTTTATTTTACCCTGTTTCTGTAGTTTGTTGAGTAAGCGAGTAATGGTTACTCTTGTGGAATTACAAGCAGTGGCAATATCCTCGTGAGTTAGGCGAAAAAGTAACCTTGTTCCTTCTACTACTGGTTCGCCAAGTTCTAGTTTTAACATTTCTAATAAACTGCTTAATCTATCCTCCACATTATAATGACTAATGATAAATAAAAAAGACTCTGTTTGTTGTAATCGCTGTTTAATTTTTGGTGACAGCATTTGATTCAAATTAGGAATAGCTCGCATTTCCGATACATAAATTAGGACTAGCTCAACATCAGAAATAGCTGTAGCTTCGTAAAGTGGTAGATTGGTCATAGTGGAACCAAAAACCATTCCTGAGGTTGCCAAACCTATGAGAATTTCTGTACCTGTTTGACTTAATGTACTCAGTTTCACCAAACCCTGTAGGACGTATCCAAAGTATGTATTACTTAAGGGAATATTATCCCTTTTAGAATATTTATGCACTTGGCGATCTTGTAATATTTCTTGGTGCATATCAATTGCTGTCATTTCCACAGTTCTTGATGTAGATGATTTTTGAATTAGCCAGTATAAATTCCTTTGATTGCTATGTAAATTGAAGCAAGATCTAACTATTAAACAGGCATCAAAAGAACTAACATAACGCGGTTTCAAAACTAAAAACAATTGTCTAACTTGATCGGATTTAGATAATTCAATAAGTTCACGACAAAAATACTGTTGGCATTCCTGAACAATAAAACTAATTAGGGGTTTACCAACTAGAAATTTTTGACTAATATTCAATAATCTTCCTGCTTCTTGGTTAGCATCTTCAATTATTCCCTGGAGGTTAGTGTGTAAATAACCTACTGGTAAATACTCAAATAATTCCTGATAGTGTTGACGTTCTATTTCTACTAAATTACGAGTTTGTACAAATTCTTCATTTTGTTGATGAAGTTCATCTATAGCTCCAAGCAACATTTTCAATGTGGTATGCAGCTCTTTAAAGACTTGTGGTAATAAATCAGAAGGGATCCATGGCAAGGCTATAGTAGTTTGATATAAATTTAATAAATGTTGCCGCATAACTCCCGTTCGCTGAAATAATCCTTCCATATTCACTTAATCACTCCTGTTTTGTTGCAATATATCTGCCGTAAATTCATTATTTTGCCTTTAAGTAGGGAGGCACAATTATTTGTAGGATGGGTCAAGTAACGAGACCCGTGGGGGTGTTGCAACCTACGTTCATCTTATATTTAATTCCACCCACCCATTTACAAAGAGTGCAAACTCTTTATCAAGTTTACTTACATAACTTGACAAGGTGAGTTAACAAAAATTGACTTATTTGAAGGTTTGTATTTTTTACGTTTTTATGTTTGATGTTTTTTGTTGTAACCGCCGTTGCATATACTTATTTTGTAATTCAAGCCACTCATCTATACAGTAATTTGACCAGCAAAAGCAGTATTCATTCCAGCAGAAGTCGCACAGACTGGAATTTCTGATTTGTCCATTACTGGTATGAATTGTCAAAGGGTTTTTAGGACAGGGGTGATAATTGCTCATGGATCTTCAACATGGTAGATATGTACTAATTAGCTGTCTGTAGAATCACTCATCTTAGAGATTTGGTGATTGTTGAGACTTTACGATAACTTACTAGGCAGAGTTACAACAATTAAAGAGACATCTCCGGAGAAATTCCCAAAAAATATTTATGAATAACCGATAAAATGAAGCATAATTAACCATGACCCAAGATACAAAAACCACGATGAATACAGGAATTACTAGTCAACCTCTTCGCATTGGAGTATTGGGCTTTGGCGGACTTGGACAAGCAGCAGCTAAAGTTCTGTCTGGGAAACGGGAAATGCTTCTAGTAGCAGTTGCAGATCAAAAAGGCTACGCCTACTCAACAGTTGGTTTAAACACAAACTTCGCCATTACCACTTATCAACAACAGGGATCCGTTGGTTACTTGCAGTCCCATGGTAATTTAAGTAATCACAGCATTAAGGATTTAATTGCTAATGCTCCAGGGGTGGATGCCTATTTTCTGGCTTTACCTAACCTTCCTAATGATTTTATCCCCAAAGTGACCCAACAATTTATCACTGCTGGTTGGCAAGGTGTGTTGGTGGATGCTATTAAACGCACCAGTGCAGTAGAGCAGCTTCTTGCCATGAAAAAAGAACTGGAGATGGCGCAAATTACCTATATGACCGGTTGTGGAGCAACTCCTGGACTTTTAACTGCTGCTGCTGCTTTAGCAGCTCAAAGCTATGCTGAAATTCATAAGGTAGAAATTACTTTTGGTGTAGGTATTGCTAATTGGGAAGCTTACCGCGCTACTATTAGGGAAGATATCGCGCACATACCTGGTTATAACGTAGAAATTGCCAGAGGAATGACCGACGAGGAAGTAGAAGCACTACTAGACAAAACTAATGGAGTGCTAACCCTAGAAAATATGGAACATGCTGATGATGTAATGCTAGAAATTGCTGGTATATGTCCACGGGATAGGGTGACAGTGGGTGGTGTGGTTGATACTCGTAACCCGAAAAAGCCCCTTAGTACTAATGTCAAAATTACTGGACGCACTTTTGAGGGCAGAATTTCTACTCATACCTTTACATTAGGGGATGAGACTAGTATGGCGGCTAATGTATGTGGACCTGCTTTTGGTTACTTGAAAGCAGGGTATCAATTCCACAAAAAAGGTATTTACGGTTTGTTTACCGCAGCAGAAGTTATGCCTCAGTTTGTTCGCTAGAAAGTGGGGAGATGGGTAAATGTACTGGCTATCCTATGTTTTCAAACATTCTAAACATTGGCAAGTACATAGCCAGCAAAATTGTCGCTACCATCCCTCCCAAGAGTACAATCATGATTGGTTCCAATATACTGAGAATTGATTTGATAGTTTGCTCCACTTCATGTTCATAAAAATCCGCAATTTTCATTAGCATTTCATCTAGTTCCCCGGTTTCTTCCCCAATTATCATCATTTGAATTGCCATTTGTGGAAACACCCCGCTTTTATTCAGAGATTGACTGAGCATACCCCCTTTTTCTAGGTCTTTCCTAGCATAATCAATAGCATTAGCAATGACCTGATTTCCCGATGTGTTTTTGACTATTGCTAAACTAGTGATCATGGGTACTCCAGAACGAATCAAGGAGGCAAAGGTTCTGCTGAATTTAGCCACAAAAGACTTTTGCATTAATTTTCCCAGTAGGGGAATTTTTAAAAATAGCCAATCAATCTTTAGTTTGCCCCCATTGGTTTTATAATATTGTTGAATAGCAAGTAATCCCATAATTATTAGTGTAATTATTACCAGAAAACCCCAGCTATTTAAAGTTTGACTAAAACTGATTAAAATTTTTGTGATTATTGGTAATTCTACTCCCATGTTTTTAAAAACATTGGCGAAAATGGGGATGATAAAAATTGTCATTGCCAAAGCAATAGCTATGGCGAAACAACCTACAAATATAGGATAGGAGAGAGCAGATTTAATTTGATTTTGTAGTTTAGCCAGGTCTTCTAATAATTTAGCCAATCGATGTAAAACATCATCAAGCACTCCTCCTGCTTCTCCAGCTTGCACCATACTAATATATAAAGCATCGAAACAATCGGGGTGCTTTTTCATGGAATCGGAAAGATTTATTCCTGTTTTAATATCCGTAGATATTTGATTTAGGGCTTTTTTCAATTTGGGGTTAGGACACTGTAGAGAAATAATATCCAAAGATTTTATGATTGTCACCCCTGAATTAACTAAGGTGGCAAATTGCCGGGAAAAAATCGCCTTATCTTGGACTGTTACCCTCACTAAGTAATGGGAAAAATAGTCCTGGAACTTTTGCCAATATAAATGTGAGTTTAATCTAGGAGATTTTTTGATGGATGATTTTGAGTATTTATTGAGAGCTTTCACCATTAGTCCCTGACAGCGGAGTTTATTTTGTGCTTCAGTTAGGGAATTAGCCATTAATTTCTGGGTTTTGGTTTTACCTTGAGAGTTTTGAACAACAGCAATGTAAATATCCATAGTTTTCTAGGTAGGAGATTTTTAGTAATTACAAAATACCGATTACAAAATACCAATTAACCGTTGCACTTCATCCGGTCTAGATGTCTTAGAAAGTGCTAGTTCTTGAGAAATAAGACCAGCTTTAAATAGCTCATATAGGGCTTTTTCTAAGGTTTGCATTCCCAATTTACTTCCTGTTTGAATAAAGGAATATATCTGGGCTATTTTTCCTTCCCTTATTAAGTTAGCAATTGCTGGAGTAACTATCATAATTTCCTGTGCCATCACCCGACTAGATCCACCTGGTCTAACGGTTTTTCTAGGGACTAGGATTTGACTGAAAACTGCCAATAGGGAGTTAGATAATTGTACTCTAATTTGCATTTGTCGTTCTGCAGGAAAAACATCAATGATTCTATCAATCGTCTGTGCTGCTGAATTAGTATGTAATGTGGCTAAGACCAAATGACCTGTTTCCGCAGCGGAAATAGCTAAAGAAATCGTTTCTAGGTCCCGCATTTCACCCACGAGAATAATATCTGGATCTTCTCGTAAAGCTGCTTTTAAAGCATTGGCAAAACTCCGTGTATCTTCACCTAATTGCCGTTGGTGGATTAAACTTTTAATTGGCTCATGCACAAATTCTATTGGGTCTTCTATGGTTAGAATATGTTCAGCTCGATTTTGGTTGATTAAATCAATCATTGCAGCTAGGGTAGTGGTTTTACCAGAACCGGTGGGACCTGTAACAAGAACTAGTCCTCTGGGTTTTTCTGCTATTTCTCGAACAATATTGGGCAAACCTAACTCTTGAAAATTGGGAATTTTATAACTTAAAACTCGTAAACAAGCTGCATAATTGCCCCTTTCTTTATAGACGTTAACTCGAAAACGTGCTAGAGCTTTTATTTCATAAGAACAATCTAACTCCCAGGTTTTTTCTAACCTGTGACGCTGGTCATTATTCAACATACTAAAAATCAGTCTTTCACATTCATTTGGTGTTAATATCTCATTACCTATAGGAGTCAGTTTTCCACCAATGCGAAAATAGGGTCTTAAACTTGCAGATAGATGCAGGTCTGAACCACCCATATCTACTAAATTTTGCAGCAGTTCTTGAATTGTGTATTCCATATATAATAGGAGATTTCTTAATTAATTAATCTGGGGGTCAAACAATAAGGACAATCTAACCACTCTGGTTTTAGGGTAGCATCACAACATTGACATGTGAGACTATTCTGTCGTGAGACTTTTAATTCCCTATCTGTATATACCACCCGCTCCACTTCTTCTAAGGTCGTTATACCTTGACGAACTAGATTGAGACTATAACCCAATAGGGTTATCATTCCCTCTTCTAAAGCTGCTTCTTTAATTTTGGCTGTGTCAGCTTCTTGATTAATTAAACTTTGTATTTTTTGCGTAATTGTCATAACTTCATACACTCCACAACGCCCTTTGTAGCCAGTACCATAACAGTTAGGACAAATTTTGATTTTATTTGGGCTTTTTCCTATTAGTTCTGATGATATGGTATTAGCTTTATAGAAAATGACATTGCCTTCTTGCGCTAGGGATAAACCATATCTCCCTAGTTCTTGAACTGTAGGAGTATAGGGAATTCGACATGTGGGACACAGTCTACGCACTAACCTCTGGGCTAATACACCAATTAGAGAACTAGAAATCATAAATGGTTCAATACCCATTTCTAGCAAGCGGGCGATCGCTCCTGCAGCATCTATAGTATGCAAGGTAGTGAATACTAGATGTCCGGTTAGTGCTGCTTCAATTGCAGTTTTCGCAGTTTCCCCATCTCGTGTTTCTCCCACCAATAACACGTCTGGGTCTTGTCGCAGAAAAGCTCGCAGAACTGTGGTAAAGTCTAATCCCTTTTCTCTGATTACCTGTACTTGAGTCAGTCCCGGTAAACTGTATTCTACGGGATCTTCAACTGTACTAATATTAATTCCCGGATCATTTAATTCTGCTAGAGCAGAATATAAGGAGGTAGTTTTTCCAGAACCGGTTGGACCTGTAACTAAAATTAAACCTAGGGGTTTATGAATAATATTTTTAAATACCTGCAAAGTATGGGGATCAGTAATTATCTGATCTAGGGGTAATTTAGTGGAGGAATTGTCTAAAATCCTCAGACAGATTTTTTCTCCGTAGCGGTTGGGTAAGGTGCTGACTCGGATATCTACCTTTCTACCATCAAATACTCTGCGAATTCTGCCATCTTGGGGCAATCTTTTTTCGGCGATATCTAGATTGGAGATAATTTTAATTCGCGCGGTAACTGCAGGAATAATATGTTTGGGAATGGGGGGAATAGATTCCGATTCCCGCAGTACCCCATCGTTGCGAAACCGAATTCGTAAATATTCTTCTTGAGGTTCAACGTGAATATCTGAAGCACTATCTCGCAGGGCTAAAAAGAGAATTTTATTCACAAGATTAATAATTGGCTCATCTTGAGCTTCTCTCATGGCTACTGTCAAATCTAGATCTCCTTCTTCTAGTCTCTGCTCCATAACCTCAAGACTTAAACTTTCTAGGTCTTGGCTAATATCTGTGAATTGAGTTTGCTCTTTTTCTCTTGCTTCTTTGATTACTTCATCTGTGTATTGATTAATTAATATTTCGTAATCTTCTGCGGCAATTACTAGACGTTTAAACTGCCAGTTTGGCGGTTGTAATATCCTATTAAGGTAATCACATGCTGCTAAATTATCTGGCTCAACCATTGCTACTAACACCTGGGGTGGATTCTGATTTTCTTCCTTTCCTAATGGTAATAATCCATAACTACGACAAATATCTATTGGTATTAAACTCTCGGTCAATTCTCTGATAATATTCCAGTTCATTTGACTGACTTCTGGGTCTATATATTCTACACCATATAGTATTTTTAATTCAAATAAATGCTGTTTTTTACATTCTCTGATTAACTGGGGATCTAACTTCCCTCTGGCTATAGATTGTAAAACATCTGTTAATACTTTCCCAGATTCAAGACTTTCCATCACGGCCAGTTTCATCTGTTCCCTATGAATATGACCAGATTTAACTAGTTTGTTTACTAAGTTGTTCAGTACGGGAAGAGTGTTAGTTTGACTAGCACTAGTTTTGTCTAAACGTTTTTTAACCGAGTAAGTCATGGTAAGGTATACTAGTTTATATTTTTACTATTTTTAGCTTTTTTACCGAAATAAAGGATCCTACTTTAGAAACATTATATACTATACTTGTAACAGTGTAGTTTTTACATCCATATTATTATTATTCTTCTTATCCTCTATCTTTGCTTAAAACACATTGCCATATCTAAATAGCAATTGTATAATGTCCAAGTGGTGGTGGTTGAACAGACTCCCCCCGCAAAATATACAAATAGTCAAAACGGGCAAAATTATCGTGTCGTCGCGACCTGGGATTTTTGTCCGATTTTTAGGTGAATTAAGTAAACCATATTATTTAGTGATTGGAAGAACCAATAGAGGTAAAGCAATGACAAGCGAGTACCCAACCGGGATCAATTCTCAAGAATCTGACAGCACCGTGAGTGACCATCAACCTGCGGATGTCAATTTGTCGGAACAATCCACTGTAAGCGAGGAAAATGGTGTCCCTACAGTGGAAGAAGTAGTAAATAGGGATCTAATTACTCAACTGACTCAACAAAATCAGTCTCTAAAGGTTCAACTTGAGGAACGTAGTTCTCAGTACATGCGAATTGCAGCAGATTTTGACAACTATCGCAGACGGATCTCCAAAGAAAAAGAAGACACAGAAACACAGGTGAAAAGAAATACAATTATGGAGTTGTTACCTGTGGTGGATAACTTTGAGCGAGCAAGGGCACACCTTAAACCACAAGATGATGGCGAGATGACAATACATAAGAGTTATCAAGGAGTTTATAAACAGTTGGTAGATTCCTTGAAAAAAATGGGAGTGTCACCCATGCGTCCTGAAGGTCAGGAATTTGACCCAAATCTCCATGAAGCAGTTATGCGAGAACAGACAAGCGAGCATCCAGAAGGAACTGTTTTAGAAGAGTTGGTTCGTGGCTATTTTTTAGGCGATCGCGTGCTACGTCATGCCATGGTGAAGGTAGCTGCTGCCATAGAAGATACAGTTACGGAAGAAAAAGACCAGTCAGATCAAGATTAGATATAGTAAGTCAACCCGGAGATTACCACCTATCTCCGGGGGAACAGGTGACGGATTTCCACACCTACTGGTACGGTTACTTCCTGTAAGAGGTGGGCTGGTTTTTGTCATGGTAGGTAGCACAATTATAATATGGAAGATTCAATGTTGCACCTATCAATAACTTTCGCGAAAGACCGATTATAGGTTATGGTTAAGGTGTAATAAGTTCATTAACAAAAATTAACTATTGTCCGTCTGAATTCCAATTTTGCTCTCTTAGTTCTTACTCTTAACCGTAGTATATGGCCCGCGACTATTATGAAATCCTAGGTGTCTCCCGTGATGCCGACAAAGAACAAATTAAACAAGCTTATCGCCGTCAAGCCCGGAAGTATCACCCAGATGTGAATAAAGAACCGGGGGCGGAAGAAAAGTTCAAAGAGATTAATCGTGCTTATGAGGTTTTATCAGAAGCGGACACGCGAGAGCGCTATAACCGATTTGGGGAAGCTGGAGTATCGGGTGCTGCTGGATTCCAGGACATGGGGGATGCTGGGGGATTTGCCGACATATTTGAAAGCATTTTTAGTGGTTTTGCTGGGGGAATGGGGGGACCTGCTCAACAGCAAAGGCGACGGGGTGGACCGGTTCGTGGTGATGATCTCCGATTAGACCTGAAGTTGGAATTTCGGGAAGCAGTGTTTGGTGGGGAAAAGGAAATTCGTATTGCCCATCAGGAGAGCTGTGAGGTGTGTGGTGGAACAGGGGCCAAACCAGGAACCCGTCCCCGCACCTGTAGTACATGTAGCGGATCTGGTCAGGTGCGCCGCGTGACTAGGACACCCTTTGGCAGTTTTACTCAAGTTTCTACTTGTCCTACTTGTAATGGAACAGGCTCAGTTATAGAAGATAAGTGTGAGTCCTGTGATGGTAAGGGAATGAAGCAGGTAACTAAGAAGCTGAAAGTGACAATTCCCGCAGGTGTGGATAACGGAACCCGTCTGCGCATTTCTCAAGAAGGAGATTCTGGTCAGCGGGGTGGTCCAGCAGGGGACTTATATGTTTATCTGTTTGTTAATGATGATGAGGAGTTTCAACGGGATGGAATTAACATTCTTTCGGAGTTGAAAATTAGCTATCTACAGGCAATTTTGGGTTGTCGAATAGATGTGAATACTGTGGATGGTCCGGTGGAGTTAACTATCCCCCCAGGGACTCAACCCAACACAGTGATGAAACTTGAAAATCGGGGAGTACCTCGGTTGGGTAATGCGGTAAGTCGAGGGGATCATCTGCTGACAGTGTTAATTGATATTCCTACCAAGGTCACTCCCGAGGAACGAGAACTACTGGAAAAATTGGCTAAGATTAAGGGAGACCGCACCGGTAAGGGTGGTTTAGAAGGTTTCTTAGGTAATCTATTTAAAGCATGAGGTGTGAACATGAGCTTGTCTACCCCTGATGACCAATTAGATTTACGTGGAACCCCTTGTCCTATTAATTTTGTACGGACGAAGTTGTGCCTAGAACAAATGTCTGATGGCAGTTTACTCGAGGTTTGGCTGGATCCGGGTGAACCAATTGAGCAGGTTCCCGACAGCCTGACCATGGCTGGGTTTCATGTAGAAAATATTACTGACAAATCTGAGTATTTTTCCTTATTAGTACGTCGTCCCCTAGTCTGATGATATCATTAAACTTTATGAGATTATGACAGGAGATAGGATTGCTACCAATCAAGAATTGGTGGGTACGGTGTTGGCTGTGCAGGCCAATTTTTACCGTGTGCAGTTACAGGGGGGACTAATTCCCACTCTCCTGTGCACTCGCAGAACCAGATTGAAGAAAATTGGTCAGCAGGTAATGGTGGGAGATCAGGTACTGGTGGAAGAACCTGACTGGATGGGGGGAAGAGGTGCGATCGCTGATGTTTTACCACGAAAAACTGAATTGGATAGACCAGCGATCGCCAATGTAAATCAAATTCTCTTAGTTTTTGCACTTGCGGATCCTCCTTTGGAACCTGTGCAGTTAAGTAGATTTTTAATTAAGGGCGAGTCTACAGGTATAGATCTTCGGTTATGTTTAAATAAATGTGACTTAATCAAAGAGGATGAAAGAAGAGCAATTAGCGATCGCTTAGAGAGTTGGGGATACAAGCCAATTTTTTTGAGCGTCCAAGAGGGTATGAATATTGAGGAAGCTAGGGAATATTTAAAAAATAAAATCACGGTAATTGCTGGTCCTTCTGGTGTGGGGAAGTCCAGTTTGATTAACCAATTAATTCCCCAGGGAAACTTGAGGGTGGGAAAGGTTTCTGGTAAGTTGGCCCGTGGTCGTCATACCACTCGTCACGTAGAATTGTTTGAGTTACCCAATGGTGGTTTACTAGCAGACACACCAGGGTTTAATCAACCAGATTTAGGTTTTGCTCCAGAAGAGTTAATCTACTATTTTCCCGAAGGTAGAAAATTCTTAGAGAAGGGGAGTTGTCGATTTAGTGATTGTTTACATCGAGACGAACCAGGTTGTATAGTCAACAATGATTGGGAAAGATATGAATACTACCTGGAATTTTTGCAAGAGGCGATCGCCTACCAAACCATTTGTCAACAGCAGTCTGACCCTGAGTCCACCCTAAAATTAAAGACTAAAGGTCAGGGTGAGAATCACTACGAGCCAAAACTAGAAAGCAAGAAATATCGACGGGTTTCCCGTAGGGTGCAGGTACAGAACCTCCACCATTGGTATACAGAAAACCAGGAATAACTCCCCAGGCCGGATTCGAACCAGCGACCAATCGATTAACAGTCGATCGCTCTACCGCTGAGCTACTGAGGAAAACTCATCATCTTTAATAATATTAAACCAACATTCAGACAATGTCAAGTACCTCGGCGAGAATTTTTTCATTGATTTGCCAATTTTGTTTTTGGACCACCAACCAGGCCTAGAGACCCATTCTTAGACGAATTAACTTTTGTCTAGCTTCATCATTTATAGAATGGGATAAAAATCTACCCTTAGATTTTTTTTGTGATTGGTGTTGATTACGCATCTGACAAACCTTTGCTTCTACCTGGTTACATAATTGTCTGGCTGATAACCACTCCGCACCATAGCCTTGAACTACTAACTGTTGAGCCCGGTCTGAAGTGGCTACAATTACGCGAGAAACTAAACATTGTGCAACTTGGTGACGTAGACCCGCACAAACCTTTTCGATATAAGTATCAGCAGTTTGTCCAAACTCTGTATAGTGGACAGTGAGGAAATCAGTAATCATTTCCCTATTGCTAGGGGTGTTCTGATAATGGGCGTCAAAAACTATATGAGACTCATATCCTTCAAACGCGCTGTAGTTGGTGATTAGTTCCACCAAATGGTCGCGAGCTGCTTCCATACTAGAATCATCACGGGTTTTTTTGAGACAAGGCCATGAGCCTATAATGTTGTAGCCATCCACCAGTAGAATGGATGGAATAGTAGAAGGGGGCATGGTTTCTAATCACAATTACTAAAATAGACAAAAATCATCCATAAGATTCATAGTAATTGAAGAATTGAAGCAATGCTGATTACACCATGCTACAGAGAACAAAAAAATCTGCTTTCATTGGGATCCGGTTAACCGCTGTTTCAGGAGTTCCGGATCCCCAGCTGCTACTAAAACCCCCTGCTCCAATAAAAAAGCACCATCACAATAATTTAACTCCTCTAGTCTATGGGTAACCCACAGAGCGGCAATAGACCGAGTTTTGACTAATTGACGCACAGTCGTCACCAACTCTAATTGACTATCAGGGTCTAATAAAGCGGTGGGTTCATCCAATAATAAAACTTCACAGTGACGAGCGATCGCTCCAGCAATAGCCACACGCTGTTTCTGTCCACCAGAAAGGGCATAAATAGGTCTGCGTTGCACAGATAGCAAATTAACAGCTTGCAAAGCCTCCTCTACTCTGGCCTTAACCATAGAAGTAGAAAGTTTTTCCGGAACCAGTCCAAAAGCCACATCAGCTCCCACAGTAGGCATAACTAACTGGTGATCGGGATTTTGGAAGACAAAACCCAGAGGAGATAAAATGTCAATCCTACCGGATTGTGGAACTAATAGACCGGCAATTAACCTCAAAAGAGTTGACTTCCCACTACCATTAGTCCCTAAAAGCATCCAAAATTCACCTTTAGGGACAGTAAGAGAGCAAGATTTAATTGCCTGCTCTCCATTAGGCCAAAAGAAGTTTAAATGTTCAACTTCGATGCCTGATGATGTCATCTTATACCTGAGTTTCCTCCTTAACGGTAAAGGCGGCAAACCCGGGAAGCTTACCACTACTACTAGCAACACCATCCTTTTGGAGGATTTGTACTCCCGAAATTTCACTGGCTAGGACAGCAATTTTCTTTTCAGTTTTGCCCTCACACTTAAGTTCCACAATAGCGGGACTGCCAGATCCCATAGCCGCCAAAATCAGTTGGTAAACAGCTTCAGCATCTTCCGCTGATTTACGCTGTACTGACATAGAGAAGGCGGTGTTTCTAATGCTTATGTCGATAGTAAACATTTACAAATAATTAAATTTGACTGATCGTAGGAACTATTCTAACCTGTTCAGAGCCATCCTACCGCTCTTCTGTCAGGGGAAAAATTAAAAAAAATTAAGGAAAATTAAAAAAAATTAAAAAAAACTAAAAAAAACTTATTACCCCTAGAAAAATTAGAGATTTGCACTTATGATAATTTACAGACAGTAAAAAATTGTAAACTGGACAGCTCAGTTAAAAGTCTGCTTGGGGAAGGTTGTATGATAACTATCTGCACGCTTCTACGGGCTTTCTAGAATCGTAATTATAAAATACGGAGATTTTCCATGACTATTGCAGTTGGACGCGCCCCTTCCAGAGGGTGGTTTGACGTATTAGATGACTGGTTGAAGCGCGATCGCTTTGTATTTGTAGGTTGGTCAGGAGTATTACTATTCCCCTGTGCCTTCCTAGCATTAGGCGGTTGGTTAACCGGTACTACTTTCGTTACATCTTGGTATACCCATGGTTTAGCCTCCTCCTACTTAGAAGGAGCTAACTTCTTGACAGTAGCAGTATCCACCCCTGCAGACAGTATGGGACACTCCCTATTATTTCTATGGGGTCCAGAAGCTCAAGGTGACTTTACCCGCTGGTGTCAACTAGGTGGTTTGTGGCCCTTTGTTGCTTTACATGGTGCCTTTGGACTAATTGGCTTCATGTTGCGTCAATTTGAAATTGCTAGACTAGTAGGTATTCGTCCTTATAATGCTCTGGCATTTTCCGGTCCGATTGCCGTATTTGTCAGCGTTTTCTTGATGTACCCCTTGGGACAATCCAGCTGGTTCTTTGCACCTAGTTTTGGCGTAGCAGCCATATTCCGGTTCCTATTATTCCTCCAAGGTTTCCACAACTGGACCTTAAACCCCTTCCACATGATGGGTGTAGCAGGAATCTTAGGTGGAGCTTTACTATGTGCTATCCATGGTGCAACAGTAGAAAACACCCTATTTGAAGATGGCGAAGGTTCCAACACCTTCCCCGCATTCAATCCTACCCAATCAGAAGAAACCTACTCCATGGTGACAGCAAACCGTTTCTGGTCACAGATTTTCGGGATTGCTTTTTCCAACAAGCGCTGGTTACACTTCTTCATGTTGTTTGTACCCGTTACCGGATTGTGGATGAGTGCTGTAGGGATTGTAGGTTTAGCATTAAACCTGCGAGCTTATGACTTCGTATCCCAAGAATTACGGGCAGCAGAAGACCCAGAGTTTGAAACATTCTATACCAAGAACATTTTATTAAACGAGGGTATCCGAGCTTGGATGGCGCCTCAAGACCAACCTCATGAACAGTTTGTCTTCCCAGAGGAAGTATTGCCACGTGGTAATGCTCTGTAAGATGTTCATAATTCAATAATCTATTCAATAAACTCCATCTCTATCTTTATCAACAAGATAGAGATTTTTTTTGTTAAAGATTTTTACCTTGTGTTTCTACTGGCAAACATTCTTGTATTTCCTGGTCTATTTTAGCTTTGATTGTGGAAGGTAATTCTAGCTTAATAGTTTGGTAAAGACGATGGAATTCCCTTTGAAAATGTGCTGCTACCGTGGGATTTTCCACAATAATTAAACTTTCATCATTATTATGATTTGCAGCTTCTGACCAGTTATGAGAACCAGTAATTACAATTTGGTGGTCAATAACCGCAAACTTGTGGTGTAGTACGTCTCCTGGTAATAAACTGGGTACTCCTACTGTGGTAATAGGATTTTGCCAGGGGCGATTATCCTTTTCATATTTACAGTTATCACTAATAGATATACCCATCATATCTAAAGCTTCACTGTAGTAGCGGTGAGCAAATTGAGCATCTATTAAAGCTCGGATCTTAACATTTTGATTATGGCGATTTTCCAAGATGTTGGCAATTTTTTGGTCAGAAAAAACAAATAATGCCATATCTATATTTTCCACTGCCATATTGAGAGTTTTACCAATTAATCCATTAGTAGACTTACTCCAGATTTGGGTACGGGAAAGAGGGGAAAACTTTACGGTTATTTGGCTATTACCTGCGGTAATCTTTTGCCACGGACGTTGAGGTTTTTGTAGTCCGAATTTACTATCTAATTTACCTCCTGGTCCATCGTCCCACATAATGTTAAATTCTTGGGTGAATAAATTGGCCAATTCTGGACTGTCAATTTTCACTAAGTTATTAGCATTCCCTAAACTCTGGAGATTATTCACATCTCCAAAAGTATCACTAGGGGTGAAATTGGCAGAACTAATAATTACCAATTTACTATCTATAACCATAAACTTATGGTGCATTAAACCACTACCTTTAGAACCATCAGCAGTATCATCTATCCAAGGAATTTGGCTATTTTGAATCATGGCTATGGCATCTCGTTGTTTAATTTCTTCAGAGGTAATTTTCCCGTCCTTATTAATATCTATAAGGGATCTCAAGGTTTGCTGTTTGTTCTTCTCTCTCCAAGGTAAGTTTTGCACCATCCTAGAGTTTAGATCTTGCCAAGGAAGAGAATACTGGTTTTCTAAGATTAACCTAATTTCCACACCAGCTCGTTGTTTTTCTATTAATGCTTGGGCAATTTTTGGTAATCTTAATTCCTGCACAGCTACATCTATGGTGGATTTTGCTTGTAAAATGCTATGGATGATTTGTTTTTCTAAATCATCCCCTAAACGGGTTTGCAAACGGTAGCTTTCTTGATATTCTGAAGATTGGGCATGATTGAAGTAAACTTGAATCAATGGATCCTGGGGTAGGGGTGGTAAAAGCTGACGGGAGGATGGTATTTTTTGACAACCACTGATGGTGGAAAAAAATAAGAGGATATAAAACGAATTTTTCAACTTAGATGGTATGCACATAGTCAGCTGATAAAATTTTTAAAAACATTCCTAAAGCCATTTTTAAAAACAAGCAACACTGTTATACAATATCTTATTATAAGACAACGCAGCACTTCTGGCCACCTTTCCCCCCACTATTAATGCTAATGCTATGCAAATTTATTTAGATTACAGTGCAACTACTCCAACCCGCCCAGAAGCCATTGCCATAATGGAATCAGTGCTAAAAGAACAATGGGGTAACCCCTCCAGCTTGCACCAATGGGGTAATCGTGCAGCATTAATTTTGGAAACTGCCAGAATACAAGTAGCAGGGTTAATCAATGCTGTTCCAGAATCTATCATTTTTACTTCGGGGGGAACTGAATCAGACAATTTAGCAATTATGGGCGTGGCACAATATTATCACCAACCTCAACATATCATTATTTCCAGTGTAGAACACTCGGCAATTTCCGCACCCATAAGCATGCTGGAAAGTTGGGGTTGGCAGATTACCCGTTTACAAGTGGATAGAAAAGCTAGGGTCAATCCGGAAGATCTAAAGTTAGCTTTTAGGGATAACACTGTTCTAGTATCTATCATTTATGGACAAAGTGAAGTGGGTACGGTACAACCCATACTAGACCTGGCTAAAATAACTAAGTCAAACAATGTTTTATTTCATACTGATGCCGTACAAGTTGGCGGAAGATTACCATTAGATGTCAATAGTCTACCAGTAGATCTATTAAGCTTATCTAGTCATAAAATTTATGGTCCCTTGGGTGCAGGTGCTTTATATGTTCGTCCAGGGGTGCAGTTAATACCCCTACTAGGTGGAGGAGGTCAAGAGAATAATCTCCGCTCTGGTACACAAGCACTACCAGCTATAGCAGGTTTTGGGGTAGCTGCAAAATTGGCAGGTCAAGAACTGGAAATGGAAAGACCACGATTAATTCAGTTGCGCGATCGCCTATTTAGTAAGTTAGCACATACTCCGGGTTTAATTCCCACGGGGGACATGGTGGAAAGATTGCCACACCATGTTAGTTTTTGTATAGACTACGCAGACGGAGAAAGAATCAGTGGTAAGACTCTAGTACGTCAGTTAAATTTAGCTGGTATTGGTATTAGTGCGGGTGCAGCTTGTAATAGCGGCAAATTAACTCCCAGTCCAGTGTTAGTGGCTATGGGTTACGGTGGGAGATTGGCTTTAGGGGGAATTAGATTAACGATAGGGAAAGAAACCACAGTAGCGGATATTGATTGGACTGTTGTAGTCTTGCAGCAAATCTTACATAGATTGTTGAAATATTAACCAACCAGCATTTTCTGGATCATTTGTAGGTGCTTGATTTTTCCGGTTCATATTTTAGTTCAAGAATTAAGTATTTGATATATTATGGTTTTATTAATACCAGAGAAAAGGTTAAATCTATGACAGCCAAAGACTTGTTCAACAATCATGAGGACATTACTGACCCTCGCCACAAAAAAACCCATCAGTTTACTATCAGCGCTAAAGCTGAGAATGGAGAACTTTACACTGACTTAGATCATGGTCAGTGGAAAGCATCTATAGAGGCAATGTATCAACACAAGAATACTAAAATTGTCTTTGAAATGGGTGAAAAAAGCATGACTGCGACAATACAAGGCAGTTGGGAATGGTGATTGACACAGTTGGGTAGGCGTTCTGAACACCATTGCCAGTTTTTCCAAATATGTCTGAAACCCGATTGATATCCTTACCATTCTATTGGGTTTCATACTTCAACCCAACAACCTACGTTCATCTTATATTTAATTCCACCCACCCAATTATTGCCTTCTGGAACCTCTAAAAATTTTCACGAAAATGCTGTCTGTAAATAAGGTACTAGATTCGGGTAAAATGAAGTCTGGACTATTGGAGTGTCACCTATGAAAGTTGGACAGGAAGTAAAAGTGTTTCGTTTGCGCGATCGCGTATCCTCTGCTATAGCTGAAAAATTAGGCAAGGTTGGTGTCATCGAGGATTATAAAATAACCGATGGTAATGGCGTGGGTTTTGTAGTTAAATTTGAGGATAAGAGCAGCACTTGGTTTTTTGAGGATGAACTCAAACCAGTCTCTTAAATATACTTCAAAGCATAAGCTAAAATTCCCTAGTTAGTGTTAAACTGGAGTTGACAGTATTTGGAAATTACGCGATGGCATTGATACTAACATTTTTAGGTAAAAACGGTATTGGTCGCAGCAAAATAGCGATCGCTGCGGCCCGGTTTTTGGCAAGTCAGGGAAAACGGGTACTTCTAGCAGGACTAGCGGATCCCACACTACCGATTTTATTAGGAACTAGTCTATCTGCGGATCCTGAACAAATTGCTCCTAATTTAGAAGCAGTGCAGTTTCAGGTCTCTGTTATGCTAGAGCGAAATTGGGAAGAGGTAAAAAAGCTAGAGGCACAATATCTACGTACGCCCATTATTCAAGACGTGTACGGACAGGAATTGGTAGTATTGCCAGGTATGGACAATGCTCTAGCGCTCAATGCTATTCGTGAATATGATGCCAGTGGTAAATATGACGTAATTATCTATGATGGTACTGGCGATATTTTTACCTTGAGGATGCTGGGAATGCCTGAATCTCTTAGCTGGTATATTCGACGTTTTCGTCAGTTGTTAGCCAATTCTGATTTAGGTAGGGCAATTTCTGAGTCACCCCTGATTCAACCGGTAATTACTAGCCTGTTTAATGTGAATTGGACTGCTGAAAATTTTGCTCAGCCAGCTAACCAAATCAATAACTTTCTTGATCAGGGGAAAGCAGCCTTAGCTGATCCTACTCGTGTCTGTGGCTTTTTAGTGACAACAGCAGACTCTATTGATGTAGCCAATGCCCGTTATCTTTGGGGGACTGCCCAACAAGTTGGTTTAACTGTTGGGGGAATAATTCTCTTATATGCCGATACAAGCAATAATTTATCCACAGAGTTTGCTCCCTTACCCGTTAGTATGGTTCCCGATATATGCTCGGGAAACTGGCAACCAATGATTGATGCTTTACCAAACTTTGTTGAACATGCAGCTAAGGCTCCTAAGCCGATAGAAATAGACGTACATAATAAACAGGTACGACTGTTTTTACCAGGATTTGACAAAAAACAGGTGAAACTAACTCAATCTGGTCCGGAGGTGACGATAGAAGCAGGAGACCATCGCCGCAATATCTTTTTACCCCCAGCACTTAGTGGTAAACCCATTACCGGAGCTAAGTTTCAAAATAGTTATTTGATTATTTCTTTTTAAAAAGATTAAGTAGGTCTTATGTCTGAATCCGCCCCTATAAATCACAATTCTCAGCCCCCAACAGTGGAATCCATAAATCAAGAATCCATAGATACAGAAAATTCAGGAGAACGCACATCTAAAACTCGTCAACTTTTAGGAATGAAAGGTGCAGCATCCGGAGAAACATCCATCTGGAAAATTCGGTTACAGTTGATGAAACCTATTACCTGGATTCCCTTAATTTGGGGCGTGGTCTGTGGTGCAGCTTCTTCTGGTAACTACAGCTGGAGCTTAGAAAATGTTTTGAAAGCAGCACTTTGTATGTTACTTTCAGGTCCCTTACTAACTGGTTACACCCAAACCATTAATGATTATTATGACCGAGAAATAGATGCTATCAATGAACCTTACCGCCCAATTCCTTCCGGAGCAATTTCTGAAAAACAAGTAGTTAGTCAGTTTGTAATTTTATTATTATTGGGCTATGGAGTTGCTTATATTTTAGATATATGGGCGGGTCACACATTCCCTAATGTTTTGATGCTGTCGGTTTTTGGCTCTTTCGTTGCCTATATTTATTCAGCTCCTCCATTAAAATTAAAACAAAATGGTTGGTTGGGTAACTATGCTTTAGGTGCTAGTTATATTGCCTTACCTTGGTGGGCGGGTCATGCTTTATTTGGTGAATTAAATTGGAAAATTGTGGTTCTTACCCTATTTTACAGTTTGGCTGGTTTGGGGATTGCTATTGTCAATGACTTTAAAAGTGTGGAAGGCGATCGCCAGTTAGGTTTAAATTCATTACCGGTGATGTTTGGCATTCAAACTGCGGCTCTAATTTGTGTGGTGATGATAGATGTATTCCAAGGTTTAGTAGCAGGTTATCTAGTCAGCATTCATGAAAATCTATATGCGGCAATTTTGGCATTATTAATCATTCCCCAAATTACTTTCCAGGATATGTATTTCCTAAGAGATCCTATCGGTAATGATGTGAAATACCAGGCCAGTGCTCAACCGTTTCTAGTTTTGGGAATGCTAGTTACTGGTCTAGCACTGGGCCATGGGGGAGGTGTTATGTGATATTAGTCCTTGGTTATTAACTGAATATTCTCCGAGGTATAAAGCTGACGGAATATAAAACGCCAGATTAATCCCACAATGACTAATCCTAAACCAATTGTCCAATAATACCATTCAATACAGAAGGCTAACACTAC
This sequence comes from Cylindrospermopsis raciborskii Cr2010, assembly GCF_003367075.2. NCBI lineage: Bacteria > Bacillati > Cyanobacteriota > Cyanophyceae > Nostocales > Aphanizomenonaceae > Cylindrospermopsis > Cylindrospermopsis raciborskii. The sequence goes on along the minus strand of NZ_CP065936.1, from coordinate 2,301,343 downwards.
TGAACTGCACAAAGAAAACCAAGATATCCACTTTGGATATAATCTTTCTTGATCCCCAATTTGTAATGCTGACAAACTGGTAATAAAACTGCGGTATAGTGCACCAAAAGTGCCAAAAGACCATGTTACCCTTACATCACCAATTAATACTAAAACCGCAATTGCAATACCCACAAAGATAACGGCAAATTCTGGTGTTGTTCCTGCAGTGTTCAGTTTGGCAAACAATTTAGGCATATCTCCCCTTCTTCCCATGGCTAAAAGTAATCGAGAAACGCCTAAAACAGTTGTTAGCAATATACTTAACATGGAAGTAATTGCACCTAAAGCCAATAGGTTAGAGACTAAAGGAATACCAAAACTATCAGCTACAGCCTTTAATGGAGCAGCGTTTGTTCTTGTCGCAGCAGCAAATGATTCTGCCCCAATGGAACCTAAACTAACCAGTGAAACACCAATGTACAGAACCATTGTTGTCACCACGGTGAAAATAATTGCCCTTGGTATACTTTTTTTAGGGTCAACAATTTCTTCGCTGACCATAGAAATCCGAGCAGCACCATTATAAGAAACAAACATCAGAGCTACCGATTGCAAGAAACTAGTTGCTCCCTGATAAGAGTTTATTCCCGAAAATGTTAATTTTCCCCAACCATGGGAAAAGCAGAAGAATAGACCTGCAGTAATTAAACCCAGTAAAGAAGCCATAGTGATTAAGACCACTACAATCGTTGATATCTGGGAACTGCGCATACCACCAAACACAATCAACGTAATAATAACTACAGCTATTTCCGCTACGGGGATTAAAATACCTGCATCAGCAAGACCAATATTGTTTAAAAGATAACCAGAAAATCCCAAAGCCGCTGTGGCGGCTACAGCAGTTTTACTTAGAAGATAGATCCAACCTCCTGTAAAACCTAACCAAGGAGTTAAGTATTTATAACCATATTCATAAATACCACCACTAACCGGATGGCTAACAGCCAGTTGAGCTAGATTAACACTATTACAAGCTCCTAATATTCCTGACAGGTAACCTCAATTCCCTCGATTTCTTCCCGACAATGGCCCGTTGGTAACAACTGACCGGTTTTAGATCCCACAACCTCCATAAAATTCATCACAACTGGTGCTGCTGCTCCTGGTACTCCGTCAATAGACGTGTTACCATCATACATAATTTCAGATTGGGGAGTTTGTACTACAGTTTCAACTAATGAATTGGTGTTTAAGTTGCGAATTTTCACCTTGGTTATGGGATCTAACGCTGAGACCAAACCTCTTTTAATAGCAGCATGAGCAACTGCGGCGGTCATGTTACCACAGGATGGGCTCCAGTCAATCAAATTCTGATTAATGCTAACCTGTCCAAAAAGAAAATCTATATCTGCCCAATCGTGATGAGATGGAGAGAAAATCACAACCTTACTAGTTAATGTTGTTGCACCCCCTATACCATCTATTTGTCTTTCATCTGGTGAACCCATAGTTGCCAAAATTATTTTGTCCCGGGTGGTATGGTCATCAGGTAGATCTCCAGACAAAAAAAATGGTCCACGGGATGTTCCACTGCGAAATAGTAGACAGGGTATCGCTAACTGATTCATTCTTAAAACCTACCTTACTTGAATTTTTACCATGTTAAATTTCTTTTCTGTTCTGATTCACATAATTAACAATCTACAACCATTATTAATCCCTATCTGCTTTGTGATGGCATGGAGTATAATTACCCTATTGGTAGTAAATTTGTGGACTGCAACTAAGGATACTGTACAAATTGCCCAAAAAATGCACCAGATCCCCTGTCCTAATTGTCAGTTCTTTACCAACAATTATCGTCTCAAATGCACGGTTAATCCTTACACAGCTAGTACCGAAGCAGCTATTGGTTGTAAGGACTATATTGGCAGTTAGGAAAAACAACCAAACTAGCACTAATTCGCTTGTACCTCACGTTTGAGATATTCTCCCCAGTAGTAAAAGGGAATTATTCCCCCAACTATTACAACGAACAGTATGGATATAACCATAAATAAACGATTTGCCAAAGGGAGCGATCGCCCAAATACAGGCATGATATATTCTACCAACTTTGACTCACCTTGACTGTTTTCATCCTTGACTCGTACCTGGACTTTATGTAAAGTTCCTCGTTCTGCATTGGGTTGGATATAGCTAATTTGGTATTCTCCTAATAGAGCGTTGAGAAACAATTGTAAATTCTCTGCTATTGCTTTCTCATCTCCAGAAAACTCTGCAATTCCACCGGTCAAATTAGCAATTTCTGCCAATCTTGTTTTATCGACAAATTCTGCTTCAGGAACCTTATTTGCATTAACATCTTGACGGGTAGCTGGACGGTTGAGTCCATATTTTACTCCCAATTGTTCTGGTGTTAATCCATATCCTAAAGTGTGTACAGTAATATTTTCATAATCTTTCAACAGGGATTTTAACTCACTAAAATCTCGATATTCATTCATAGCATTGTGATAGCCATCAGATAACAGGATGATTGATAGTCTTGGTTGGGGATCTGACGAATTTTCTGGTAGGGTAAAACGTGGATCTTCTGGATTACCTAAAAACTGCAAGGACTTCTTTAAAGGTTGATATAAATTGGTAGATCCACAAGGATTCAAAGTAGATAAATATTCCAAACTATTTTGCAGTTTAAAATCACTAGCTGATATAAATTTGTCCAATGTATCCTTATCTACAGGGTATTCTGGACAATTTTTCCCTGCTTCACCAAAGGGAACTATGGAGATTTGCGTATCTCCTCCCCTCTCACTAGAAACTTTAGCAAATTGCCCAATTGCATTAATTGCACCTGTGATTTTCTTACTACCACCGCTATCCGTTTGATTCATGCTACCACTAAAATCTAGTAAAACAATAATCCACGCTGGGGGCGGTACTGTTTCTTCTGGACTTTTCCAGTCCTTGGGTTTAAATTTGAATTTTTTGCCATCCAGTTTTAACTCAAAATTATTTCTCTCTAAACCCATCACTGGTCTACTTTCTTCTCCTAACACTTTGATTTTAATGGTAACCCTATCATCTTTAATAGTAGGACTATCCACAATCTCAGCCTTTTTAATTCCCGCTAAAGTGGGACTAATTAAACTGCTCATTAAAAACAAAGATAGGGTCAGAGATTTGCCAATTAAACAAGTTTTTAAACGAAAATAACTCAATGTGTAATTTTTTTTAACTACATTCAACATTTCTACCTCCTAATATTGGGTTAGTGCTTCTTTCCATGGCTTATTATAATTAGCTTTTATCCGACTTATTTGACTCAAACTTTTTGGGAGATAATTTTAATAAGGATTGGTGAAAATCTTCAAAACAATCAACTTTGATTGCCAACTTTAGTAGCTCATCCAAAATTGGTAATACTGATATTGTGTCTACCTCTTTGGCAATTGTCTCTGGTATGTCACCTAATCGGGTTTTCAACACCAGTTTCACATAATCATGAGCTTTTTCTAATGTGCCAATTTCCTTGCCAATTTCCTTGCCAATTTCCTTACCAATTTCCTTACCAGTTTCTATTCCTTTTAACTCGATATTAGTTAATAGTGGCATTTTTGTTTCCTCCTCAAAGCTCTTTATCTTATTCTCCAAACTTTCCTGTGATTTTTTAGGTAGCGTCATCATTGTATCAATGATTCCCAGCAATCTAACTATCTGGTTTTTATCTAACCCCCCGTTATATAGTCCTCGGATTAAAATCCATTTCCATTTTTCTCTCTCCCCTGGTTTCCCCCTAGTTGCTTTTGTTTTTAGATGTGCCATTATCACTATAGCAAAAGGATTATTACTTTCTTCCAGTTCTGACCATTTTTCCTCATAGCTGAGTAGTTTCACCACGGGAAATTTCAGACTTACCTCACACCCTCCTAAGCTATAATTATAACTTTCTGGTTTCCAATCAGCTTTTTCATCTCCCAAAATTGCTAGACTAATCACCGGTTTTTGATATAGGTCAAAAGCACGGTAATTATAAATATACATCCTCTTTTGGAATTCTTCCTCATATTGACTTTGAATTTCAATGTGAATCAACACCCAGATTTCTTCCCCACTAACTAACCAGACTTTATACAATTTATCTGCAAAGCGCCTTTTCGTTTTTGATAAGGCTGTAATTCTTTGCAGTTCTTTATCTAGAGACTCTGGTGTTTTTCCCCAATCAATTAATTGGTGAATTCCCGGAAAGAAGAAAAGCAGAAATTGTTCAAAATACTCCGTTAGTGCTTCTTTCCATGGTTCGTCATAATTAGCTCTTATCCGACTCATTTGACTCAAACTTTTTGGGAGATAATTTTAATAAGGATTGGTGAAAATCTTCAAAACAATCAACTTTGATTGCCAACTTTAGTAGCTCATCCAAAATTGGTAATACTGATATTGTGTCCACCCCTTTGGCAATTGTCTCTGGTATGTCACCCAATCGGGTTTTCAACACCAGTTTCACATAATCATGAGCTTTTTCTAATGTGCCAATTTCCTTGCCAATTTCCTTGCCAATTTCCTTACCAATTTCCTTGCCAATTTCCTTACCAATTTCCTTACCAATTTCCTTACCAGTTTCTATTCCTTTTAACTCGATATTAGTTAACAGTGGCATCTTTGTTTCCTCTTCAAAGTTCTTTATCTTATTCTCCAAACTTTCCTGTGATTTTTTAGGTAGCTTCATCATTGTATCAATGATTCCCAGCAATCGAACTATCTGGTTTCTATCTAACCCCCCGTTATATAGTCCTCGGATTAAAATCCATTTCCATTTTTCTCTCTCCTCTGGTTTTCCCTTAGTTGCTTTTGTTTTTAGATGTGCCATTACCACTATAGCAAAAGGATTATTACTTTCTTCCAGTTCTGACCATTTTTCCTCATAGCTGAGTAGTTTCACCACGGGAAATTTCAGACTTACCTCACACCCTCCTAAGCTATAATTATAACTTTCTGGTTTCCAATCAGCTTTTTCATCTCCCAAAATTGCTAGACTAATCACCGGTTTTTGATATAGGTCAAAAGCACGGTAATTATAAATATACATCCTCTTTTGGAATTCTTCCTCATATTGACTTTGAATTTCAATGTGAATCAACACCCAGATTTCTTCCCCACTAACTAACCAGACTTTATACAATTTATCTGCAAAGCGCCTTTTCGTTTTTGATAAGGCTGTAATTCTTTGCAGTTCTTTATCTAGAGACTCTGGTGTTTTTCCCCAATCAATTAATTGGTGAATTCCCGGAAAGAAGAAAAGCAGAAATTGTTCAAAATACTCCGTTAGTGCTTCTTTCCATGGTTCGTCATAATTAGCTCTTATCCGACTCATTTGACTCAAACTTTTTGGGAGATAATTTTAATAAGGATTGGTGAAAATCTTCAAAACAATCAACTTTGATTGCCAACTTTAGTAGCTCATCCAAAATTGGTAATACTGATATTGTGTCCACCCCTTTGGCAATTGTCTCTGGTATGTCACCCAATCGGGTTTTCAACACCAGTTTCACATAATCATGAGCTTTTTCTAATGTGCCAATTTCCTTGCCAATTTCCTTACCAGTTTCTATTCCTTTTAACTCGATATTAGTTAACAGTGGCATCTTTGTTTCCTCTTCAAAGTTCTTTATCTTATTCTCCAAACTTTCCTGTGATTTTTTAGGTAGCTTCATCATTGTATCAATGATTCCCAGCAATCGAACTATCTGGTTTCTATCTAACCCCCCGTTATATAGTCCTCGGATTAAAATCCATTTCCATTTTTCTCTCTCCTCTGGTTTTCCCTTAGTTGCTTTTGTTTTTAGATGTGCCATTACCACTATAGCAAAAGGATTATTACTTTCTTCCAGTTCTGACCATTTTTCCTCATAGCTGAGTAGTTTCACCACGGGAAATTTCAGACTTACCTCACACCCTCCTAAGCTATAATTATAACTTTCTGGTTTCCAATCAGCTTTTTCATCTCCCAAAATTGCTAGACTAATCACCGGTTTTTGATATAGGTCAAAAGCACGGTAATTATAAATATACATCCTCTTTTGGAATTCTTCCTCATATTGACTTTGAATTTCAATGTGAATCAACACCCAGATTTCTTCCCCACTAACTAACCAGACTTTATACAATTTATCTGCAAAGCGCCTTTTCGTTTTTGATAAGGCTGTAATTCTTTGCAGTTCTTTATCTAGAGACTCTGGTGTTTTTCCCCAATCAATTAATTGGTGAATTCCCGGAAAGAAGAAAAGCAGAAATTGTTCAAAATACTCCGTTAGTGCTTCTTTCCATGGTTCGTCATAATTAGCTCTTATCCGACTCATTTGACTCAAACTTTTTGGGAGATAATTTTAATAAGGATTGGTGAAAATCTTCAAAACAATCAACTTTGATTGCCAACTTTAGTAGCTCATCCAAAATTGGTAATACTGATATTGTGTCCACCCCTTTGGCAATTGTCTCTGGTATGTCACCCAATCGGGTTTTCAACACCAGTTTCACATAATCATGAGCTTTTTCTAATGTGCCAATTTCCTTGCCAATTTCCTTACCAATTTCCTTACCAGTTTCTATTCCTTTTAACTCGATATTAGTTAATAGTGGCATCTTTGTTTCTTCCTCAAAGTTCTTCATATCATGTTTCATATGATTTTCATCAATTTCATCTAATGCTTTGGTTAGAGTTTCTCTAATCCACTTATTTCTATTCGCTCCGAAGGTATTGTTAAGCCTAGTCAAAAGAGATTTAGTAACCCACAAGCGAAGTTGAGCATTATTAGGTTCCCCTTCACTAGAAAATTGATATTTTTTGAGTTCAGGGTTTCCACCAGGTCTAGCCATATTTTTATCCTTGTTAGTTTTGGGATTAAATTGAAACTCCCCACTTCCCAATTATTTTAACTAGTTTGCTTCTCTAATGACAAACTTCTTAGCCTATCAATAAAGGTATTATATTCCTTATTGAGTTTTCACCTTATATATTGAGAATATATTGAGAGAAGTGGGTGATTGTTGATATGGAAATCGTTCTCAAGTAACTAGCGTCCTAATTAACTTGGCTACAGCTATATTATGCCTGGGGATCAAGAAAACGATTGTAGTAGACAAAACGATAATATTTTTCTTCTTTGACACCTGCTTTATTAAATGTGTATAAAGTCAATAAATAATTATGCCTTAGAGCAACTTGGCGATTGTGCCTGAGGGTAACCCCATTAACTGCGATCGCGTGGAAAAATTCACTATCAGGAATCAAGTTAGCAGCTCTTTTTTGTATTTCAATATCGGCAATGTGGGGAGGTAATCCAGGAATGGTAATATCTGTATTAATGCTATCAGATCCTATTCTGATTTTTCCTCTAGCAGGTAGTTGAATAGATAAACCTTCTTGAATCTCATTAGGCTTAATATCATTAGTTTCTTCCACATTGTTAACAAATGACAGTTGATGGCTATTAATCAATGGATAGGAAGGAACATCTTGGGTATCTTCTTTAAAGTCTTTATACTCAAAACCCTTACCTGCTCGTAAAGCTGCAATATAACTAGGAGAATTAGTCACACTAAAAACTGCACCCAATAATAAGCCTAAAATGCTGAAACCAATGATGTCTTCTATACTCTTCAAATCTGGTGGCATTTTACCGATAGTCAAACGAAGTATTTCAAATAAAACTGCTGCCATTAAACTTGCTCCACTTGCAGCAATAACACTAATTTTCAGTCTTTGTTGCAGGCGTTTTTTTCCTGATGCTTCCATGCTGTGCCAACGCCAAGTTAAACCCTCCGCTAAACCGACGGAAACTCCAATTAATAACCATCCTAGAGTTCTAACAATAGGAGTAGGTACGCGAATCACTGGCCAAAACAGAATTTGCGATATAATGCCAGCCACTAAGCCAGAAATAATACCTAATCCGGTGGCAATTAATAGAGGTTGTTTAGCAGTCTCAAAACTGCGTTTCACTCTAGTAGGATTACTGATGAATATCTCGTTCATCACCATACTACAGGAAAGGGAAACCGCTATACAGGGAAACAGAATAATTTCTGGATATTGGGGAAACAAACCTAGGTCAGTGATGAAAAACTGTCCTATATTCCAACCCAGCAAAGCGGAACTGATACCAGCTAAAAGATAAAGGTAAAGTTTCATAATACATGTAATCGCAGGAGTTTACCGCTATTATTGCCTAAGCTTTTTGTGCTCATCATATAGACTACTCTAGTTTGCAGATCTATATGATGAGCAATTATATCACTACTCCTGGTTAATAATTTTGCCTCGAAATACTACGTAGTTATAAACGTTGTAAAATAAAACTACGGGGATAAGAAAACCGATAAATGTCAACATAAACACCAAAGAACTTGGTGCTGCTGCTGCTTGATAAATGGTCACACTGGGAGGAATGATGTTCGGAAAAATTACAAAACCTAGCCCAATAAAGGAAAGACAAAAAACTAGGAATGTGTATACCAAAGGAGTATTTTCTTGACGCTGGTATAGACTTCGCAATAGTAATCCTATGAATAGGATCCCCAAAACGGGTATTAAACCAAAGATGTAAATCAGGGGAGCTGCAAATAATTGGGTTCGTGCCTCCCCAGAAATTATAGGGGTGCTAATAGTAATAAATAGTGCACCCACTAAAGTTGTCCAGGTAGCTATGGTGGCAGTCTTGTAGTAAGTTTTCTGTAAATCTCCAGTGGTTTTCAAGATTAAATAAGTAGATCCAATGAGAACATACCCTTGAATTAGAGTTAGAGCAACCACTACTGATCGCCAGGTTAACCAGTCCCAAACGCCACCGGCAAAATGTCCAGCTTGGTCAACCTTGATACCCTCAAAAACACTTCCCAAGGCAAATCCTTGTCCTAGGGCGGCCAGAAAACTGCCTACACCAAAGGCAATATTCCAAACTAATTTGTTATCAGCGTTTTCTCTAAACTCAAAGGAAACTGCTCTGAGAATTAAACCTACAACCATTACTACCGCAGGTAGATAGAGGGCGTTTAAAATGGTGGCGTATGCCAAGGGAAAAGCTCCAAATAGAGAACCCCCCATTAAAATCAACCAAGTTTCGTTGGCATCCCAAACATTACCTAAACTGGTCATCAAAATACTACGACGTTCCTCGCTAGAAGCGGTTAGGGATAGAATGCCAACTCCTAAATCAAATCCATCTAATAAAATATAAAGGAACAAAAACAGACCTAAAATGAAAAACCAAACTTGAGGCAAAAAGTGTTGTAACGGCTCTAATGGTTCCATAAAATACCTTCTTACTAACTTATCCTCTTACTGTTGTGCTTCTGCTGGACGACGATCTACTCCATGTTGAGCAGGCTCAATATCAATAGCTGGTTTAATTATTGTACGCGGTGCTGGTAATTCTAAGTTGGGTCCCTTACGAATAATACGACTGCCAAAATAAAGGGCAGCAACGAAAAACACCGCATACATACTCATCAACCCTACTAGAGAGAATAAAACTTCTCCTGGGGGAATATGGGATGCAGCATCAACGGTTCTTAGTTCCCCATACACAATCCAAGGCTGTCTACCTACACAACGAACAATCCACCCGGTTTCAACCGCTATATAACCCAGAGGACCGGCAAAGATCCATGCTCTCATTAACCACTTTTGCTGGGTGATGGTTGTGGTGGATAGTTTGCCACTTAGCCATTGTATAACTGTAATCAGCATTAACCCAGCCAAAAATAGTCCAATCCCTACCATGATTCGGAAGGAATAGTAGATCAGTCCTACCATTTGGGGTCGATTTTTGGGTTCCCATTCTTTGAGCCCCTTAACCGGTTGGTCAAGTTTAGATTTGAGTTCTAATAGGTAGCTCAACGCCCCCGGAACTTTGATTTCCCACTCATTTTTCTCAACTTTATTGTTGGGTACAGCCAACAGACTCCAATCCGCAGGTTCTCCCGCAGGAACTGTTTCCCACTGAGCTTCCATTGCTGCAAGTTTCGCCGGTTGATAGTGGTAAACTTGTTCCGCACTCAGGTGTCCTATAAAGACTTGTAGAGGTGCAATTACAATGGCGATCGCCAGTATAACTTTGAAGGAACGGAGGAAGAATTCCGTGCGACGTTGATTGATAATATACCAGGCACTAATACCACCAATCACAAACAAGGAGGTTTCTAAAGTGGCAAAGAATGTATGGAGAAAACTATTCACCATAAATGGATTGGCGATCGCTTGGAAGTAGTCTTGAACAACAAACTTACCGGCGATAAATTCACCGCCTGCTGGGGTTTGTAGCCAAGAATTTGCTGATAGAATCCAGAAGGTGGAGAGATTAGCTCCAAAAGCCACTAGAATGGTGGATATCCAATGAATAACTGGTGGGACTCGATCCCAGCCAAATAGCATAATGCCCAGGAAACTAGCTTCTAGCATAAATGCCATTGTGCCTTCAAAACCCAGGACGGTACCAAAAAAATCTCCCACTGACTCGGAGAAGGGTGCCCAGTTCAGACCAAATTGGAATGCCATCGGTAACCCAGATGCAACACCAATGCCAAAGTTGAGAACATATAATTTAGACCAGAAGCGGGCGTGGTGGTAGTATTCTAGGTTGTGAGTTTTTAACCACAATCCCTCGATTACCACTAAGTATATGGCCATACCAGTTGTTAGCACTGGCCAGAGCATGTGGAATATTGCGGTTAGTGCAAACTGTATTCGTGACAATGTTACCGTGTCTGAGATGAGTTCTTCCATTGCTGTAGTTAAAATGATGTTAATTGCTGTCAGTTTGCATTGTTTAGTGTTATAGCTAAAGCTATAATTACAATTAGAACTATTACCACCATAGTTTTAGTTTATGCAAGCGACACTATGTCAAAATTCATAGAAATTACAGATTTTCTTTGGGATCGTCAGTTTTAACCTAATTTTGTGGGTATCACCATTTATGAATTTACTCTGGGAAAGATTTACACTATCCTCCTTACCCCTAAAAGAATATGTCAATACTAGCTATCTACATAGGTTGGTGGGTATTGTAAGTCCTTGGCGCCAAACCAGCTGGCTGATGCAATGGGGAGATATGCTCTCTGCTGCTTTAATCAGCCTAATTTACGGATTGTCACCCTTTGTGTCTAGCACTTTAACTGGAATATTGCTACTAGCAGCTGCAGCATTATGGTTAATCTTAACTATATCAGATGACACTAATCTATCTAAAATTTCCTTTACCCCAATTCATCTGGTAGTTCTGCTCTATTGGTTTATTGCTGTGGTTTCAGCAGGCTTATCCCCTGTCAAAAAGGCAGCTTTTAGTGATTTGGTAACTTTAACACTCTATTTACTACTTTTTGCTCTGTGTGCTAGATCCCTGAGAATTCACCGCGTTCGCTCTTGGTTAATTACCCTGTACTTACATGTATCCCTCCTTGTTAGTGTATATGGCATTCGACAATGGTTTTTCGGGGCTAAGGCCTTGGCTACCTGGGTTGATCCAGAATCAACTCTATCTAAAACCACTAGGGTCTACAGTTATCTAGGTAATCCGAACTTATTGGCTGGGTATCTGATCCCCGCAGTGGCTTTAAGTTTAGTGGCTATTTTCGCCTGGCACGGTTGGATTAGAAAGTCTCTAGCTGTAATTATGTTAGCCGCAAACGCTTCTTGTTTGGTTTTAACTTTTAGTCGCGGTGGCTGGATTGGTATGCTAATCGCTATTTTGGCTGCTATGGTGTTGTTAGCTTATTGGTGGAGTGTACAACTGTCTCTATTTTGGCGCACTTGGTTATTGCCAATTATATTGGGAACTTTTATCGGCGCTCTTCTGCTAGCAGTAATTTTTGTTGAGCCAGTTAGATTGCGATTGGTTAGTATTTTTGCTGACCGTCAAGATAGTAGTAATAATTTTCGCCGTAATGTCTGGGATGCAGTTTTGGAAATGATTCGCGATCGCCCAATTATTGGTATTGGTCCAGGACATAATTCTTTTAATAAAATCTATCCCCTTTACCAACGTCCCCGCTATAGTGCTTTGAGTGCCTATTCAATTTTCCTAGAAACAGCTGTAGAAAGTGGTTTTGTTGGTTTGTCTTGTTTTATCTGGTTGATTATTGTCATTATCAACTCAGGACTGGTTCAAATGCGCCAGTTTCTCAAGGTGAGAAATCAGGATGGACTTTGGTTAATAGGAGCGATCGCGGCTATATTTGGTATGCTAGGTCATGGTACTGTAGATACTGTATGGTATCGTCCAGAAGTGAATACTCTTTGGTGGTTAATGGTGGCCATAGTGGCTAGCTACTGGAATCCCTTGACCGAAAACCGTGGAGAAATAAATTAGGACGGAGCATAACTACTTATGAACTCTGAAGTTCCTCCTAAATACGAACAAGACTTTTATGGTTGGATTCAATGGCAACTCAGAGCAATTTCCCAAAGACAAGTATCTCAACTGGACTGGGAAAATTTGCAGACGGAGTTAGAAGGGTTGGGAAGACAGGAATATCGGGAACTAGTTAGTCGTCTTACGGTTTTGTTGGGACACCTGCTCAAGTGGGAATACCAACCGGAGAATCGTTGTCGCAGTTGGTTTCTAACTATTAGAGAACAGCGCCGTGCTATCCATCGTCATTTTCAACGTAATCCCACCTTAAAATCCCGTATCCCCTACGCTTTGGAGGATGCTTTTGAAGGGGGAGTTGATTTAGCTCTACGAGAAACTAACCTACCATTGAGAACTTTTCCCCAAGTTTGTCCCTACCAGTTTGAACAAGCGATTTCCCATGGATTTATGTGCGATACTAGTCAAGATTGGCAATAAGAAAAACAAGGTGGAAAACTATCCACTCAATTAGTACAATTAGTAATTCTTCATCGCCCGCTGAATATCACGCTGATCTTGACGACGCTTTAAATCTTCCCGTTTATCATGGACTTTCTTCCCTCTGCATAAACCAATGCTGATCTTTACCCAGCCCCTTTTGAAGTACATTTTTAATGGAATCAAGGTTAAACCTTGTTGTTCCACTTTACCTATCAACTTACGAATTTCTAATCCGTGTAAAAGCAATTTTCGGGTGCGTCTGGGCTCATGATTGAAATATTGTCCACTGGCTGTGTAAGGGGAAATATGAGCGTTTATTAGCCATGCTTCTCCATCACGCAACAAAGCATAACCATCCTGTAAGTTGACTTTACCCGCTCGTATTGATTTCACTTCCGTACCAGTGAGCTGAATTCCTGCTTCGTAGGTTTCTAGGATTTCATATAAATAACGGGCTTGTCTATTATCACTAATAATCTTGTAACCTTCGTTTTTGTCACTCATTGAAAATTTTACTTTTGTACTGTAAACAAAATATACTTAGACAAATATGTGTAAATAATGGTCATTTTTTTAATTTTCATTTGCCTAATTTGCCTGGTAAGACCAATATGAGTTTAAACCACCAATATAACATAATGTTTCATTATATTTTCAAATGGTGTTGGCGTAAAGTAATTATATCTTTGAATATGCTATTACAGCGTCTTTCTCGAGAATGGCATTAATTTCCTAAAAGTGGTAAGTTTAGATATATATTACTGTTCAATTATTATTTTTAAATATTCCGTAATAAAAATACTGGGGATCTGGTTTTAATGCCCTTAAAAATCCTTGTGGTCGATGATGACATTGGCACTAGTCTCTCGATTAGTGATTATCTGGAACTGTGTGGTTATTCTGTACTGACAGCTGATGATGGTGAAAACGCCCTATCTATTATACAACAAGAACACCTGGATTTGATGGTGACGGACATTATTATGCCACGAATGAACGGTTATGAGTTGGTCCGTCGAGTACGTCAAAACATTGAGTTTCGCTTGCTACCTGTTATTCTCTTGACTGCTAGAACCAAAACTCAAGAGAGGATTCTCGGTTATCAGTCGGGATGTGATTTATATTTACCTAAGCCTTTTGAACTAGAGGAGTTATCCGCTGCTGTTCGTAACTTGTTAGAGCGATCGCAAATTATTCAATCGGAATATTGTTTATCCAGTCAGATCAGTGGCAGTTTTCCCCCTGATGACAAAACCAGACCTGTTTCCCCATCTATTCCTAGGACTGAGACTTTAAACCATCCCGACTCTCACATACTCATGTCCATAAGTACCAGAGAACGAGAGGTTCTGGAGTTGTTGACTCATGGGCTATCCAATGCAGAAATTGGCAGTAAATTATATTTGAGTCCACGTACAGTAGAGAAATATGTCAGTAGCTTATTGAGAAAAACTTCTAGTAATAACAGAGCTGAACTGGTAAGATTTGCTATAAAGCATGGTATAGTAGACTAGCTCGAGGAATAGTATTATTGATTTTTTATATGTTTTAACAGTCCATTACAAGCATCCATAAGTAAATCTATTACTTGATTAAATCCCTCTGGTCCTCCATAATAGGGATCAGGGACTTCCTGGAAACTGTGTTCAGAGCAAAAGTCGCACATAAGACGAACCTTGGGATGATACCTTCCTGAAGAGTCCAGAGAGAGAATATCTCGATAGTTATCCTTATCCATAGCCAAAATCAAGTCAAAATCCTCAAAGTCAGATATTTGGAACTGACGGGCTTTTCCAAGTAGGTCAATACCCAATTTAGCAGATGCGGCCGCGCTCATTCTTCTATCGGGTGGACTGCCAATGTGATAGTTGGAAGTACCAGCGGAATCGCAATGAATTTCATTACTTAAATTTGCTTTATCGATTAGATAATTCATAATATTCTCCGCTGATGGAGAACGACAAATATTGCCAAGACAGACAAAAAGTAACTTATATGACATGATTTAGGAATTTAGCAACAGCACCATAGTACCACCAGATGGGCAAATTTAGCAAAAAACTAGAGTAAGTAGCCAATAGCAGCACCAATAGTTTCCGCTAAAATGCTGATAAGACGATACAGTGCGATCGCGCTAATTAGGATAGCAGGTGGGAAAACATCGTCTAGAACCAGAATAGCAGTGGCTTCAAATACACCTATACCACCTGGAGCACCGGGGATGACTAGACCCAAAACCCAGGCCAGACTAAAAGCACCCATTAATATGGGGATTTGGTTGATATCCACATTACTAACAGCAGAAATAGTTAAAATAAACCCTGTTCCCCGTAAGTATACAAATATGAGTTCACCCACCAGAGGTAATAGGGGATAGTGGTCAAGAATTAAATTATTAATGGGCTGAATCGGGGAATTTACTGTAGGGGAGGTTTTTCCAGGGAACTTAACTTTGCTTTTTATCTGATATAGTATATCCAGCCCAGGATTTAGGACTGCTGGGTGCATGGCACTTAGCAGTAGACACAAACTGATGAATTGTAGAATTTGAGGAATGTACCTAAAGGTAAGAAATAATTGATTAGGGAGTAAAATAATATTAAATAAAGCTGCTGTAGCCATGAGTAGGGGTTCTAACAGGACACTCAAGGTGGCTACCAGTGTGGGAATATTGGTATTTTTAGCTGTTAGTATTCTTCCATAATAATGCCAAACATTTCCAGGCAAATATTTAGCGACATTAGTTTTTAAATACACTCGGATAAATAGACCAGTAGGTACAGACTGATTTAAATCTTTCAGAATCCATGTCCATACCCACCCCGCCCAAGTGTGTGCAAGTAATGTCACTATGGTGGCTAGAATCAAAGTTTTCCACTTAATTGTAACTAGACTCAGAGAGTTCACTTCCAACCAATGGTCTTGGAGAGTTTTGGCTAAAAAAAGCAAAGTCACTCCAAAAACAACCCAGCGCGAGAATTTCGCCATAATCCTAATATTATCTACAATCTTCTTTTGCAGTTACTTGTTAGTCAACGGAATTCAACTTAATGTCCTATACTATAAGGTACTTAGGTCAAGAAATTGAGTTAGATTTTATGGATGATTTAACCGCAAATTCAAAATCTCCCTCCGGAGGAGGAATACCTGTAATTCAATACTGGGTAGAAAAAACCCTCACCCCCCAAGGACCTAAATTATGGCAAACCCTGAATCATAAAAGTGCCTGTTTATCCTGCGCCTGGGGAACTGGTGGACAAAAAGGCGGATTTGTTAATGAGTCGGGAGAATACTTACAACGTTGTGCTAAAAGTGTAGAGGCGATCGCTGCTGAATTGCAACCGGGAATCAAACTAGAATTTTTTGAGCAGTACACTATTAACGAATTACAACAACTTACTTCCCAACAATGCGACAAATTGGGTAGATTAACCTATCCACTTATTCTCAGATCTGGAGCATCCCACTATCAACCTATCAGCTGGTCAGAGGTTTATCAAATTGCTCGAAAATCTTTCAGTATCACACCACAGAGAATTGCCAGTTACAGCTCTGGGCGTTCTTCTAACGAAGCAGCTTACCTGTTGCAATTATTCATGCGATCGCTGGGGAGTAATAATTTAGCTGACTGTTCAGATTTGTGTCACGCTCCTTCAACCGTGGGGTTAAAGCAAGTTTTTGGTTCTGGCACTTCCATGGTCAGTTTAGAGAGCTTAAAACACAGTGACTGCATAGTTTTAGTTGGATCTAATGCGCCTGCTAATCATCCAAGATTAATGAACGAGTTAATCAAATTACGGGACAGGGGAGGTAAGATAATTATTATCAATCCCCAGATAGAAGTTGGCTTGGTCAAATTTGGTTCTCCTGCTTTTCCCATCAAATTACTACTCACTGGTGGTTCGGATATATCAACTTTATATTTACAGCCTATTCCTGGTAGTGATGTTGCCCTATTTGTTGGTTTGCAAAAATCCCTAATTGAGCAAAATTTAATTCAAAATAACTACCTACAATCTCACACAAAAAATTGGCAAGAAATCCTAGATTATGCCCAACACACATCTTGGGAAGAAATTACTAAAACCTGCGGATTATCTCAGGAAGAAATTAGTGCAGCAGCTTATTTAATTGGTAAATCAAAAAACGTAGTTTTTGCCTGGGCAATGGGTATAACCCAACATAAGAACGCAGTCGAGAACATATTCAGCATTGCAAATACTGCCTTGATGACAGGTAATGCTGGTAAAATCGGAGCGGGAACAATGCCCATTCGGGGCCATTCCAATGTTCAAGGATTTGGCTCTATGGGTGTAACTGTAAACTTGCGGGAAGAAGTTAGGGAAGCACTATCCCAATTGCTGGGAAAACCCCTCAATAATACCCCTGGCTATCATACCCGTGATTTAATCACAGCAGCAGAAAAAGGTCGGGTAGATACCCTGTTTTGTTTGGGAGGCAATTTATATGCAGCTAATCCAGATTTACAACAGGCTAAAAAGGCATTATCTGAAATAGAAACTATATTTTATGTGGGGACAAAACCCAATCTAGGACATTTTCATGGATTGGCAAAGGTTCAGACCCTAATCTTACCAGTTTTTAACAGATTTGAAAATCCCCACCAGACCACTACGGAATCGGGAAACAATTTTGTGCGATTAAATGATGCAGGTAGAACACATCTATCTTCCCGGGAGTCTGATTTAATTTCAGAAGTAGAGTTAATTACAGAAATTGCCCATATTTCCCATCAAGAAGGTCCAATCAATTGGCGTAAATTGCAAGATCCAATCTATATCAGAGAACTTATCGCCAAAACCATTCCCGGTTATCAAAAAATTGGGCAGATTGACCAAACTCAAGAAGAATTTACCATTGATGGGCGAGTCTTTTCAGAACCAAAATTTAATACTCCCGATGGTAAAGCACAAATGTTTGTCACAACCCTACCACAATTATCTTTACCAAATAAATCCTATTTTGGAGTTCCAGAAAATCATCCGGGAACTGTTTTAATACTGGGAACTGGACGCAGTTATGGTCAGCATAATACCGTGGTATATCGTGATGAAGATAAGTATAGAAATATGCCCCATCGCCATTGTATTTTGATGAATGCTGAGGATATTGCCGCAGCAGGATTCAAAGAAAATGATCGGGTCACAGTTAAAGGTAATGCGGGGGAACTAAATAGCATTGAAGTTATTTGTGGTAGAATTCGTCAAGGCGTGGCATTTATGTTTTATCCAGAGGCAAATCTGTTATTTAAAGCAGAAATTGATATAAATAGCGGTACACCTGCATATAAAAGAGTGCCTGTGCTAGTTTATGGTGCTTATCGCTCTTAACAGATGGCTACGTCTACACGTAAGGTAAAATCAGGTAATAGTTAAGAAAAGATAAAATACCCTTGCTATCAGACCAAAGTTTGTAGTTTTATAAAGTATAATTAACAAAAAGATAAACTAACCTAGGTAATAAAAACCGCCCTATGATGGCTAATATTGCCTGGAAATGGGTGATTGGCAATTATTTTATGGGATATCTAAATCCCATGAAAAGGGGCAATATACCCACGTAAACAGTTAGTAAATAAAAGCTCAAATTCCCAGTTGTAGAGGCAAAGACGTGGGTCATTACCAACCTGCTCAATTAAAGCAGTACAATCCAGAAGCGATCGCAAGTTATTATCGTTACCGTCCCTGGTTAGCTTTAGCAAGACTGTTGAGAATCCTATTTTCTTTTGCGGTCTTTATATTCAGCCTTCAGTGGGATGAATGGCGAAATCAGGTTGAGCAAAATAGGGGAAAAAGAGCCACCCAGTTGCGAAAACTGTTAACCAACCTAGGTCCAACATTCATCAAAGTTGGTCAAGCTCTATCCACTCGACCAGACTTAATCCGTAAGGACTTTTTGGAGGAACTGGTAAAACTGCAAGACCAGTTACCACCGTTTGACCACGATATAGCCCTAAGTATTATAGAAACTGAGATCAATAGGTCCATTGATGAGATATTTACCAAACTATCACCCCAACCAGTAGCAGCAGCTAGTTTGGGTCAGGTATATAGGGGAACTTTAGTGACAGGTGAAGAAATCGCTGTAAAAGTACAACGCCCTAACCTGAGACCAATCATCACAAAAGACCTGTACTTAATGCGATGGGCAGCTACTTGGTTAAGTCCCTGGTTACCTCTCAATCTTGGTCATGACCTAACACTAATTGTGGATGAATTTGGCACCAAATTATTTGAAGAAATAGACTACATGAATGAAGGGCGTAATGCAGAGAAATTCGCCCACAATTTTCGCAACAACCCCCAGGTAAAAGTACCAGTTATTTACTGGAGTTATAGTAGTCATCGAGTTTTAACCCTGGAATGGATCAATGGTTATAAACTCACGGATACCGAAAGGATTCGTCAAGCTGGTTTAAATCCTGAAGGTATGATTCAAATTGGGGTTACTTCTGGTTTACAACAGCTATTAGAATATGGCTTTTTCCATGCGGATCCCCATCCGGGTAATTTGTTTGCGGTGGATGATGGTCGCATGGCTTACATTGACTTTGGCATGATGGATCAGTTGGAGGAAACTACTAAGGAAACTTTAGTGGATGCGCTGGTGCATCTTGTGAATAAGGATTACGCCGATCTAGCGGAAGATTTTGTCAGTTTGGGTTTTTTAGCCCCCGGGACAAATATTAGTCCTATTATTCCAGCGTTAGAAGCGGTTTTAGGGAATGCCATTGGTAAGAATGTTGGGGATTTTAACTTTAAAACTATCACCGATGAATTTTCGGAATTAATGTATGATTACCCCTTCCGAGTTCCTGCCAAATTTGCTTTGATTATTCGCTCCCTGGTAACCCAGGAAGGGATTGCGTTGAGTCTTAACCGCAATTTTAAAATTGTGGAGGTTGGCTATCCATACATAGCACGTCGTCTACTCACTGGTGAATCACCTGCGTTAAGAAGACGGTTATTGAACGTGCTATTTAAAAATGGTAAGTTCCAATGGCAAAGGTTGGAAAATTTGATTTCCATTGCTCGTACAGATGGGGAGTTTGATATGGTTCCCACGGCGAAAATGGGTTTACAGTATTTACTTTCTGAAGAGGGTAAATTCTTGCGTCGTCAATTGGTTTTAGCGTTGACTGAAGACGACCGTTTGCATACTGATGAGGTACAAAGATTATGGGAGTTAGTCAAAGATGATTTACCCCCCAATCGTTTACTCAACGTAGCTCTCAATATGTTGACCGAGTTCTCTCGGGAAAGTGTAGCAGCTATTTTACCCAGAGCAGGTTCTTTTCTTTCCTCTGTTATAGCTGAATAATAGCCTATTTTGTTTTTGTTGGTTAGTTTTTTAAAATCAGGAGTTTTCATGTATTACTATCCTCTTCAACCACCTTATATTTTACTACTGGTAGGTTTTCTGGCCGCATTAACTTCTGGTTTTGCTTTGTCTGGTACCTTAAAGGTAATTGTGCAGAAGTGGCCAGCTAATCAGATAGAACCCATTAAATCATCCGGTTCTTTAAAACAATTGTTATTGCCATTTATAGGAATTACAGGGGGCGTTTGTTTATTTATGTCTTCTGGATTGGAAATATTTGGTTTTCCCTCCCCCCTCGCTTTGGGTATAGGTCTACCATTGAGTCTGGCAACTTGTTTGTTTGTCTGGTTCCAACTGGGTAGTTTACTAGAGTTTGTTAGTAATCGTGGGATGCAATCTCTTGATTTAGATTCTTGGTCTTGAAGGTAAGTAGGGAGGCACAATTATTTGTAGGATGGCTTAGTGGTAGGGTAACCCGTGGGGGCGTTGGGTTTCGTTCCTCAACCCAACCTACCTTCATCTTATGTTTAATTCCACTCACCCACTTACTCAAGAATCTTTGTTAAATCTCTCTTCTTAAAGTAGAGAGATTTGATAATTTTTATTTATATAAATGAGGTAAAAATAATGCAAATCATTCAATTATCAGCACTGTCTGATAACTATATATTTCTCCTATACGATTCATATCATAATATTGCTGCTGTTGTCGATCCCGCTCAACCAGAACCGGTTATGGAAAAACTTACAGAATTACAATGCAATTTGGTCGCTATTTTTAATACCCATCATCATCATGACCATGTGGGAGGTAATCAGAAATTAATTGAAAAATTTCCCCAGGTGACCATATATGCTGGTATTCAAGACCGAGGAAGAATTCCTGGACAGCAGGTGTTCCTACAAGCAAATGATATTGTTAAATTTGGCGATCGCCAGGCAATAGTATTATTTATACCTGGTCATACTCGTGCTCATATTGCCTATTATTTCCCCCCTGTCACACCCGGTGACACAGGAGAGTTATTTTGTGGTGACACTCTTTTTGCTGGTGGTTGTGGTCGTCTATTTGAAGGTACACCAGCACAAATGGTGGAGTCTTTGACTCAACTGAGAGCTTTACCTGATAACACCCGGGTTTGGTGCGCCCATGAGTACACCTGGAATAACCTACGCTTTGCGCTAACAGTAGATAGTGAAAACCAAGAATTACAAAAACGTTTGACAGAAGTAACAGCTCTTCGTCAACTTCAGCAACCTACAGTTCCCTCTCTCCTGGGTACAGAAAAATTAACAAATCCCTTTTTACGTTGGGATCAACCCTCATTACAATTAGCTGTCAACAGTAGTGACCCCATACAAACCTTCGCTAAAATTCGGGGAATGAAAGATAAATACTAAAGCAAGGACATTTTTCCTAAACACTGCTTTCTCCATTGAGCATCCCTTTTTCTGTTGGTGGGAATTTCTAAAACCCTAATTCCCTGACTGGGCAAAATTCTCAATCTTTCTTCTAACTGATGCCAAGAACTAATTAGTTCATAGTCAACACCATAGGTAACACACAAATCGGCAAAGTTAATATTTTGGGGGGTGGCAAAAAAATCTTCAAAGGGCGGATCAAAATTGGCAATGGGCAACATTTCAAAAATACCACCACCATTATTATTGATTAACACGATGGTCAAATGTCCTAGGAACTTATTTCTGAGCAAAAAACCATTGGTGTCATGTAATAGAGCTAGGTCTCCTGTGAGCATTACACCACCAAGACTTGTGTGATGTTGATGGACTATTCCCAAAGCGGTGGAAAGACTACCGTCAATACCATTAGCACCTCGATTAAAGTAGGGTTTGATTCTTAAACTGTTGGGTTTCCAAAAGAATTCTACATCCCGTACTGGCATACTATTAGCAATAAATAATGGAGTGTTTTCTGGGAGTAGCTGAGAAATCAACCAAGCAGCTTTGCTTTCGGTTAACTCTTCAGTTTTTAAAAACATATCATCAATATTTTTTCTCACTGCTGCTTCCATGGCACACCATTGTTGTAAATACTGTTGTGAACATAAACTCGCCATGCTATGCCACACTCCCCCAAAGTCTAAATCCTCTACAGATATTTTCAGGTGTACCGTTTTTCCATGCAGGGGGTCTATATTTTCAAAAGAATTATCAATGACAAAACGCTGAGCATTGACATCCACTAACCAATGGCGTAATTCTTTGCTAGTGGGCATTTCCCCAATTTGAATTATTATTTGTGGAGTTAATTCCTGACGCAGTTGTGGATTACGTAAAATCAGATCGTATGTGGAAATTAAATAAGGACATAAATCCGCGTAATTCCTCACCGGAGAAAGTCCTTCTGCGAGAACTGGCCATTGTAAGGTTCGAGAAAGACAAGAAATGGCCTGACAATATTTTTCCGGGTCTTGAGGTTGTGCTACTCCTGCAATAATAATACCCCGTTCATATTTTTTCCATTCTAAGGGTAATGGGTAATTGACAGTTGGTAAGGGGGTGGGAATGATTCCCCTGAAAAATTCTTCTGTGTCCAATATAAAATCAGTTCCATCAGCAACTGGTGCAAGAGGATCACGAAAGGGTATATTCAAGTGTACAACTCCTCCCCTAGGAAACTGACAACGTTTCCAAGCATGAATTATGGTTTGTCGCAAATAACCTAACATTTGTATTTCAGCAAGGGGAGTTGCTAACTCCGTTTGCCAATTGGGATAATTACCATATAATTTGACCTGGTCAATAGTTTGTCCAGAATGACAATCTCGTAATTCTGGTGGTCTATCAGCAGTTAGGAGTAACAGGGGTACACAACTTTCCTTGGCTTCGATTACTGCAGGGTAAAAATTTGCCCCCGCTGTTCCAGAAGTGCACACTAGCACTACGGGTTTTCTCGTAGCTTTCGCCCTTCCCAGGGCAAAAAAAGCCCCTGAACGTTCGTCCAGAATTGGTATAGGTTCAATATCTGATCCTTCTTGACAAAATGCCAAAGTTAAGGGAGTGGAACGGGAACCAGGACATAAAACAGCAAAATCTAACCCCAAATGCTTTAGGGTGGAGACTACCACATAGGACCACAACTGATTGACATTTTTAAAAACCAAGTGCATTAAAGGAATTCTAGAACCGGAAGATTTTTATGGACTGTATTAATTTAACAGGTATTCGCAGTTATGGCTATATTGGGTACTTACCAGAAGAAAAGATTTTAGGACAATGGTTTGAGGTGGATTTAAAATTGTGGATGGATCTTTCCCAAGCTGCGGTTACTGATAATATACATCATACTGTGGACTACCGCAGTGTGATTGATTTGGTACAAAATTTGGTAAAAGCGTCTAGTTTTGATTTGTTGGAGCGTTTAGCGGGAGCTATTGCTCATGAGATTCTTGAGTACAATGATATGATTAGTCAGGTGCAAGTTACGGTTATTAAACCTACAGCACCTATTCCTGACTTTAGTGGTAGAATCAGCGTACAAATTACTAAGTGTAAGGACGAAAAAGGATTATAAATGACTATTCAAACCCTCTATGAAAAAGACTTTCATCTTTGGATAGAACAAACTATCAATTCCCTTCAAAATGGAGACCTAACCAACCTAGACCGAGAAAACTTAATCGAAGAAATCAAATCCATGGGGAATAGTGAAAAACGGGAAACGTTCAGTCGTTTGAAAATATTAGTCTTGCACCTATTAAAATGGAAATATCAGCCCCAAAAAAGAACTTCTAGCTGGTTGAATACTATTGATGAACAAAGAGAACAATTGGAATTAATTCTGAAAGATAGTCCCAGTTTAAAACCTTACTTGCAAACAATTTTGTCCAATTGTTATCAAAAAGCTGTTCGGGCCACTGTTAATGAAACTAATCTTTCCCATAACACTTTTCCCTGTGAATGTCCCTTTACCCCAGAACAAATCCTAGATGCTGACTATTTTCCCAATTAAGTAGGGAGGCACAATTATTTGTAGGATGGGTTAGTGGTGGCTTAACCCATGCAGGTGTTGGGTTTCATACTTCAACCCAACCTACGTTCATATTATGTTTAATTCCACCCACCCAATTAAAAGGTGACCCCAGCTATTCCTTCTGGTCTAGGACAAAATTCACCAGCTTACCGGGAACAACAATGACCTTTTTGACTTCTTTCCCCTCAATATAACGTTTTGCCACCTCTGATTCCCGCGCATATTTTTCCAAGGCCATTTTATCTATTTGGGAAGGAACTTGAATTGCACCACGGGTTTTCCCCATAATTTGAATTACTAGGGTAATTTCATCAGCTATCAAAGCTCCTGGGTCAAAACTTGGCCAACCTTGCTGATGTACTGAACCCTTATTCCCCAGTGAACTCCATAACTCATCAGCAATATGGGGTGCAAAAGGAGCTAACATAATCACTAAATTTTTAATCCCTTCTGCATAAATTGGTGAATTATGACATTTTCCATCAGTGAGAGCATTGCTCAATTTCATGAGTTCTGAAATTGCTGTGTTAAACTGATATTCGTCTTCTACATCTTCCGTAATTGCTTTAATAGCTAAGTGAGTTGTCCTTCTTAAATCTTTCTCTTCCTTTGTCAATTTCTCTAAATCAACTTTTTTTCCACAGACTCCCATATTGGCATAATCATTCACCAATCTCCAAACACGATTTAAAAATCGAAATTGTCCTTCAACATCAGCTTCATCCCATTCCAAATCTTTCTCAGGTGGTGCTTTGAATAAAATAAACATCCGCGCTGTGTCAACACCATACTTAGAAATTACGTCTTCTGGTGCTACCCCATTACCTTTTGATTTAGACATGGTTGCATAAACACGTTGTAAAGGTTCCCTTGTTTGAGGATCCACAGGATGATTAGCATCAACTAAATGGGAAGGAACCCATTTGTCTTTACCACTTTTGTTGGGGTTCATATATGTTAAACCCTGTACCATTCCCTGGGTTAATAACCTTTGAAATGGTTCATCAAAATTCAATAAACCCCTATCTCTTAACACCTTGGTGAAGAAACGAGAATACAACAAATGCAAAATGGCATGCTCAATACCACCCACATATTGATCCACTGGCATCCAATCATTTACCCGACTGCTATCAAAAATTTGTTGGGCATTTTTGGCATCAGTATAACGTAAGAAATACCAAGAAGAATCGATAAAAGTATCCATAGTGTCCGTCTCTCTTTTGGCTGGAGTACCACAATTAGGACAGGGTACATTCAACCAACTTTCTAACTGAGCTAAGGGCGATCCACCACGACCGGTAAATTCCAATTCTTCTGGTAATTCTACGGGTAAATCCGCTTCTGGTACTGGAACCATACCACATTCAGGACAATGAATCACTGGAATAGGCGCACCCCAATAACGTTGACGAGAAATTAACCAATCTCGTAGGCGATATTGAACTTTCTGGCTACCAAAACCCTGCTCTTGAGCATATTCAATAATTGCCTTTTTGCCGTCTGCTGAATTCATGCCATTAAACTGACCGGAGTTAACTAAAACTCCCCCTTCTGTATAGGCTTTAGTTAGGGTTTCCTGATTACCAATTTCTGGTACAATTACTACCTTAATCTCTAAATTTTGCTCCCGGGCAAATTTGAAATCCCGTGCATCATGAGCAGGTACACCCATCACCGCACCAGTCCCATACTCATAAAGTACGTAGTCGGCAATCCAGATGGGTACTTCCTGTTGGGTGAAAGGGTTGATAGCCTTCCCACCAGTAGGAATACCCCGCTTAGGTTTGTCCTCTGCAGTCCTTTCTAACTCACTTTGACTACTTACTTCTGCAATAAACGCTTCCACCGCTGCTTTTTGTTCCGCATTGGTTACCATTTTAGTTAAGGGGTGCTCGGGAGCTAATACAATATAACTCACTCCATAAACCGTATCGGGACGAGTGGTATAAACACCAATTTTTTCCCTTAACCCCACAATAGGAAATTCTAAATATGCACCTGTAGATTTGCCAATCCAGTTGGCCTGCATTATCTTTACCCGTTCGGGCCAACCGGGTAAATGTTCTAGATCATTTAATAGTTCCTCCGCATAGGCTGTAATTTTGAGAAACCATTGACGCAACATCTTACGTTCTACGATCGCACCACTACGCCAAGATCTTCCTTCAGCATCTACTTGTTCATTAGCTAATACAGTTTGGTCTATAGGATCCCAATTAACAGCCGCCTCTTTTTGATAGGCTAAACCAGCTGCTAAAAATTGCAGAAAAATCCATTGTGTCCAGCGATAATAATCGGATGAGCAAGTAGCAACTTCAGCTTCCCAGTCTAAGGATAAACCCAGACGTTTTAATTGTTGTCTCATCTGGTCAATATTTTGGTATGTCCACTTCGCTGGAGGAACACCCCTATCAATAGCTGCATTTTCTGCTGGCAATCCAAAGGCATCCCAACCCATTGGATGTAATACACGATACCCTTGCATTCTTTTCAGGCGAGCGATCACATCTGTAATCGTGTAGTTACGCACATGACCCATATGCAAGCTACCTGAAGGGTAGGGGAACATAGAAAGGGCGTAGAATTTTGGTTGGTTTTTGTCTTGAGGTGTTTTATCCAAACCTAGTTCTGACCATAACTGTTGCCATTTTTCTTCAATTGCTGCTGGGTCGTATAATGTTTTGGACTCCACAAATAAAACTCCTAATGTTTTTTTTTGCTATTGTGGCATAATCCAGACTTGTGCAATTTTACAGCTAATCAAAAGGATTAAAATTGATTAACCATCCCATCGGTCAATTCTGGTAAGCCAGAAAGCACGATTGTATCATAGCTTCCGGCAAAGCTACCCAAAGATGAAAGAAAATATCGTGCATATCTTAACACTAATTACTGTTGATTAGCTTTTAAGCTTACTATAAACATAACGACTAAAACTGCCCTCATTTAAATTGTTCCAAGCATAAACTCGATCCCTAAAAGGCTTCCACTCGTCATAAATGGCCTTGAAATCCGCATCTTTGGCAGCAAATTCATCATACAGGGCAAAAGATTCTTTTTCCGCAACTGCTAAAATCTCCTGACTGTAAGCACGAACCTCCGTACCACCCTTTAACAATCTTTCTAGTGCTTGATTATTTTTGGCATCGTAACGAGCCAACATTGTTAGGTTGGATTGATATGCTGCGGTTTCTAAAGCTGCTTGATATTGAGGTGGTAATTTCTTCCACTCATCTAAATTAATTTGCACTTCTAAAGTTGGACCTGGTTCCCACCAACCGGGATAATAGTAATACTTAGCAACTTTATTTAAACCCAACTTCTCGTCGTCGTAGGGTCCTACCCACTCAGCAGCATCAATAGCACCAGTTTGTAATGCCTGAAATATCTCCCCCCCAGGAACATTTTGTACTGTCACCCCCAGTTTAGCCATTACCTGTCCACCTAAACCAGGAATACGCATTTTCAATCCTTTTAGATCATTAATGGTTTTGATTTCTCGGCGAAACCACCCCCCCATCTGTGTACCTGTGTTACCAGCAGGAAATTGAATGACATTGAATTTACGGGCGTAAAGCTCTTGTAATTTAGCTAGACCGCCACCTTCGTATAACCAGGCATTTTGCTGTTGTGCATTCAATCCAAAAGGTACTGATGTACCAAAAGCTAGGGCTGGGGTTTTGCCAATATAGTAGTAGGATCCCGTATGTCCTGACTGTACCGCACCCTGGGAAACCACGTTCAACACTTCCAAACCAGGAGCTATGTCTCCAGCGGGACGAGGTTCTATGATAAATTTCCCATTAGTAAGGGCTTTTACCCTATCAGCTAAAACCTGTGCTCCACCAAAAATAATTTCTAAGGACAAAGGCCAACTGGTGGCCATTTGCCACTTTACCGTTGGTAGTTTATCTGTATTAAATCCACTTGCTTCTTGGTTTTGAGCTTTTTGACAACCTCCAACAATTGCTACCCCTGTAGCGCCAATGGCACTTTGAGATAATCTCGTAACAAGGTCTCGACGTTTCATAAATAAAACCTGACTTGGATAATTTTTAAAAAGTATTTGCCATTGAGCTGAAAATACCACCACACTCTACCATATTGTTTAGGGAAAAAATATGAATAATTAAAAATAAGTATAAAGAAGTATAACGAAATTTCTATAATATCTTCTATCAGTCCTAGTTTAGTGTAGTGTGGGGAAATTATTTGTGAGTGAAATCATGATGCACGAATCCAGAAAATGGCTATTTATTAGCAGATTATTAAGGATTTCCGAGTTTATTGATAAATATACGGATAAATTGGGATGGTTTTGCAATTGGCTGGTTTTAATCACCATTGGAGTGGGTTTTTTTAACGTGTTTGCTCGCTATTTAGGACGCTTTTTAGGAGTACAATTATCTTCGAACGCGCTTTTAGAACTGCAATGGTATTTATTTTCTATGACATTTTTACTTGGCTTTGCCTATATTTTACGTCATGGAGACAATGTTCGAGTAGATTTTTTGTATACTAATATGAATGAGAAGAAAAGAGCATTGATTGATTTTTGGGGAACAGTATTATTTTTAATTCCCTTCTGTTTAATTGGTATTTGGGTCACATTTAATCCGGTCTTACAGTCCTGGGGGAGATTAAGTGATGGTAATTGGGGAAGTTGGGAAGTTTCTTCCGATGCTAATGGGTTACCTCGCGCACCCATTAAAACTATGCTTCCCCTGGGATTATTGTTTCTCCTTTTACAGAGTATTTCTCAAGCCATTAAATATTTGGCCATACTCCTAGGCTATGAACAGGTATCAGAAAAAGTTCGACTAGAAACTTCAGAAAATATCAAAATTGAATAGTCAATCTTCAATAATTCTTAAAGTGTTAGTAATTTATCAGGTGATTTATGGGTTTTGAATGGTTATCTATTTTGATGTTTCTGGGCTTTTTTATAATTTTAATGACTGGATACCCGGTTGCCTTTTCCTTTGCAGGAACAGCAGTTGTTTTTGGTATCATTGGTATGACAGTCGGAGCTTTTAACCCTGCACGTTTGTTATCATTGCCAAATATTTGGTTTGGCACTATGTCCAATTTCACCCTCCTGGCTATTCCATTTTTTGTGTTTCTAGGTGCTATTTTAGAAAAGTCAGGTTTAGCCGAGGAATTATTAGAAACTGTAGGTATTTTATTTAGTCGTATACGAGGTGGTTTAGCCCTAGCAGTTGTTTTAGTAGGAACTATTCTAGCAGCGACGACAGGAGTTGTAGCTGCTACAGTAATTGTCATGGGAATGTTATCCTTACCGGTGATGATTCGCTATGGTTATGATAAGAAACTAGCTGCTGGAGTAATTATTGCATCGGGTACTTTGGCCCAGCTAATTCCCCCCAGTTTAGTACTCGTAATTCTCAGTGACCAAATTGGTGTGTCGGTAGGAGATTTATTTTTAGGGGCTTTAATTCCAGGTTTAATGTTATCTGGTTCTTATATTCTCTATATTCTGGCACTAGCTTTTTTTCAGCCAGACAAAGTTCCGAATATTCCTGCTAATGTGGAAATTCTTACAGGTACTAAGTTACTCAAAAAAGTCATCAAGGCTGTTATCCCCCCAATTTTATTGATTTTTGCTGTTTTAGGGAGTATTTTCTTTGGCATTGCTACGCCTACAGAAGCTGGTGCTGTTGGTGCTGTTGGTGCTTCTTTGCTGGCCGCTTTCAATAAACGGTTAACACCTCAATTAGTTCGTGATTCTGCTCACTCCACGGCAGTTATTACCGCTTTAGTGGTGATGATTTTATTTGCTTCATCCATGTTTAGTTTAGTATTTGATGCTCTGGGGGGTAAAACTTTAATTACTGAACTTTTGACAGGTTTACCCGGAGGTTATTGGGGATTTTTAATTGTCAGTAACTTGGCAATTTTTGCCCTGGGAGTTTTTCTGGAGTTCATGGAAATTTGCTTTATTGCCATGCCTTTATTTGTACCTGCAGCTCAAGCTTTAAATATTGATATGGTATGGTTTGGTGTGGTGATGGCAATTAATTTACAAACGGCCTTTATTTCTCCACCTGTGGGATTTTCTTTGTTTTATCTACAAAGTGTTGCACCTAAAGAAGTTAGCACTTTTGATATTCACAAAAGTGCTATTCCTTTTATGGTCTTACAGTTTATTGTGTTGTTAATTGTCATTATTTTCCCCCAGACAGTACGTTGGTTAATTGACATTTCTGCTGTTTGATTTCCATTTGATTTAATAGAGTGATCTAGATTTCTTACAGGAAACCCCTGATCACCCTACTACCATACCTTCCCCAACTAAGTAGGGAGGCACAATTATTTGTAGGACGTGGTGTTGGGTTTCATACTTCAACCCAACCTACGTTGATCTTATATCTAATTCCACTCACCCACTTAGAAGAATTCCATCTCATTTACATTTACTAACTCATATAATTTATCCTCAAATTTTTGACTGCAATTTGACCAATCAAATTGTAAAATTGAGGGGCGAGCTTGCCTAGACAATTGATTTTTAAGATCGGGATTTTGCAGGATTGTTACTATTTTGTCGGCAAAATCTTTGGGATTATTAGGTTGTGCAAGTAGTCCATTATAACCAATAATTACTTGTTCAGCAGTAGAGGGAGCCATAACTGCTACTACTGGTGTTCCAGAAGCTAAAGCTTCGTTATTAGTAGTGCAGAAGTTTTCTGTAACTGACGGGTTAATAAAAACATCTGCTCTAGCAAACCATCCTAAAAGTTCTGTGCCATGAGATTCACCCCAAATTGTCACACCATCAGCAAATTTTTGGGCGCGATGGCGAATTTCTTGATCTAAGGGACCACTACCAACTATGACTAAATGTACATCGGGAATTTTAGCTGCAATTAAGGGATAGGCTTCTAAAATTTGAGTCACATTCTTTTCAGCAGTGATCCGTCCTACAAATAAAATAGTTGGTCTTTTATCATTGGGGATTGGGTCATGACAAATGTTACGAGGATGAAATTTTTCACAGTTAATTCCCTGGTAAGGGACATATTCACATCTTTGGCATTGCAGTTTTTGGTACTTTTTCAGTTGCTCTCTAGAAGGAAATATGTTGAGGGTATATTGATCGCTAAATTGTCTGACTAGTAGAGGAATTATCGGACTCGTTAGTCTGAATAAAATGTCGCCTAAATAGTATTTAATATAGGCAACTATATCCGTGTGAAAAACGGAGATAATAGGGGTTTTAGTACGTTTGGCATAGTCAACTCCTACTGCTCTACCATAACCTTGTAGAAAAATAGAATATAGCCCTCTCATCTGGGCTGCTTCCTCCACAACAATAATATCAGGTTGAAAGTTTTCTAAAAGTTTAGTATCGTTCCAATGACGATAATTTAAAGGTTGTGGTAGGGATTTATAAAAAATTAGTGGTTGGGTAGGAAAAGCATAGGAAGAGAAGTTAGAAAAAATTTGCAGTTCTGATAATCCTAACATGGGACGATTGCCAACTTGTTGACTATATTGCTTATTAATTTGTGGATGAATCAGAAAAACTTCATGTCCTTGTTCTAGTAACCAATGAACGCGCTGGTGTACAGCAACAGATACTCCCGTTAAAAAAGGAGCATATAAACCGGTGAATAAGGCAATACGCAAGGGTTTCTTTTCCATGTTCAATTCCTCTGTTTGGGTAAGAAAGTTGAATTAATTAGGATTTACGCATTGACAGACCTCAGTTAATCCAGCGGATAATTAACACAATTACCCAACAAGGATACTAGAAATAAGAAAATCAATAAAATTAGAGAGACATTTTTGGATCGGTCGGTTGATCTAACCATTGATAAGGATGATATCCAACTAAGTTAATATTTCCCTTATCATTGATTTTATAAGTGATTCCACGCCAGGTTAGGGTTGATGTGGATATGGAAGATAGGATTGCTAAACCATAAAGTAACTGGGTTAAAGGAATGGCAATCAACATTTTAATAATGGTGGTTAGTGAAATTTCAGTAATTGGTTGTTGCTGCTGATAAATTATTTTTTCAACCCTCCTCTGTGTGACTAAAATCAGCAGGAGCAGTCCCAGGATATAAAGGCTATAGGATTGCAGTAAAGACAATACTTTTTCTCCTTCAGTTACTAGTAACATTCCTAGAGTTAATAAAAGTGTCAGCCCAGGAAAAACTATGCTAGAAACAGCTTCACAGATTAATGCTAACCACTTAGGGTGATAAAGTCGAGAACAAAGTATTAGACGTTGTAGAGAGGGAAGTAACTCAGATAAGTTAATTTCTTCTCGGTTGATAATTAGCGCAGAAGGAATAAATTTAATTTTCCATCCCTGTTTTTGGAGGATTTTATGCATTGGTATGTCATCACCAAGTACTTGTCCCCACTTCTCTATTAGTTGGGTTTCTTGAATAACGCTTTTTTTGATTGCTAAACTACCACCCCAAGGAATTTGAAACAGAAACATTTGTATGACGGTAGAAATATTCCCTGTGTAACGTACTAGGGAACCCCAATATTTTCCTGTGGGTACATACCACCGGTTTCCTGTGGTTACTCCTGTTGTTCCATCCATCAGCGGAATGACCAATTCTTTTAACCAGTTACTATGAACTATGGTGTCAGCATCTACTAATGCCACTACCTGATATGATTCATCTAAATCTGAAACCCCCTGTATTAAAGCACTACATTTAAGACTACAGTTATGACGCACTGTCTTCAAAATGCTAACTTCAATATTTTTTGCCCCTGTTTCATTGATTACTTCTTGAACAATTTTAAACGCTGGATCTTCCCTACTATCTATAATTAACTTCAGGTCATACTCGGGATAGTTTTGATTCAATAGCGATCGCACGCAGTGAGGTAAAAAAGGATCAGCCCCACGTAAACATAAAATTACTGCCGTTTTTGGTAGTTCACTATCCGATGGTTGTTTGTAGGTTTCTAGATACCATAAAAATATTAGAGTTAAACCTACTTGAATGATTAACCAAACCATCAGGGACTCAGATAAAAATTTAGTCAGGTCTGACATGATTAGGTTACCACTTAGTACCGGTGATAAAAGGAAAAAAATTAGAATTCGTCATTTACTATCCCCACATCCCCATGACTATTTATTACTTAGGGATCTAAAGAATATTTCATAGTGATATCAATGGTGGTATTCTGGGTCATTTTAAAACTAGCGCGACGAAATTTTGGCATACCAGTTCGCATGGAAACTATGGGATCTCGAGAAATACCAAATCCTTCTGTGGGAATGCCAAAAAAGTCCTTGTTCAGTTTCCTATCTCCATTTTGATCGTCCATTACTGCTACTGCATAGGTTCCCGGTTTTAATCCAGAGAATACGGTTTTTACAGAACTACCAGTAATTTTTGTACAGCCACTTTTCACTTCACTAGAACCATTCGTAAGGAAGCCAACTTCTGAGTTATAAACTCTTAGACAAATATCACCAGTTTTGTTAAGTATTCCGTTCACTATTACGGTCAGTTCTGTGGTTGATGGGGTTGATACTGGAGGATTTATTTGCAACATTGTTCCAGGTGTTGCTCCCACTGGATGAGGAAAACTCAAACTTAATAGGGTGGTTACCAGTAAATGAGAAATTCTGAAAATCTTAGACATTGTTGAAATAAACTCCTGAATGATATTAGTTAGTTAACTGCTTGAATCCTTATTTAATAAGTTTTTGAATATCAGTTGTCTGTAACCATTGATGGGTATTATTCATACCTACTTCCAGACTAATTTTTGGTTGATAGTTCAATATACTCCTAGCCTTAGCAATTGAATAAGAATATGGACGGCTCATAAAATCAACAGATTCTGGGAGAATATCCACCTTCTTTCTAAACAATTTTTGTCCCTGATTACGTACCTTTAAAAATAACCTCATTTCTTCTTTAGGAAGAGACATAGGAATAGGTAAACCTTCCATAGCTGCTAGGTGGGTAAAATATTCTTTCCATGAAGTATTTTCCCCATCTGTAATATTAAAAACTTCTCCATAGGTTTGTTGTGCCATTGCTAAAAATATGGCATCAATTAAGTTATCAACATATAGGTGATTCATCACTCCCTTACCATCATTGGGATAGGCAAATAACTTTTGTCTCATCATCAGGACTGGGCGAACAATCCAAGGAACACTACCTGGTCCATACACATCTCCTGCACGAATAATAGTCACCCCAAAATCCGGAGGTGAGTTAAGTTTTAAAATCTCTATTTCTGCTTCTATTTTAGTTTGACAATAAGGATTATTATCCCCAGATAATGTTTCCGTTTCTGCCACATTAGGGGTGTAATTGAATCCATAAACTAAAGCACTGGAAAGGTGTATAAATGTTTTCACTTTTGCCTGCTTTGCTGCTTGGGCAATATTACAAGTTCCCCCAACATTAATTTCTCGGAACTTTTTTATGTCTCCCCCCTCCTCCGTCAGTTGACTAGTATGTAAAACTATATCTACTCCCTGGCAAACTTTTGTAGCTATCCCTGGATCATTAATGCTACCAATTATAATCTCTACTCCCAATTTTTCCAAACTTTCACCTGAAGTTTTATCTAAAAATGGGTCAGCTTGTAAAGCTCTTACCTTCAAACCCTGACCTACTGCTAATTCTGCTGCACGGGAGCCAATAAATTCATCTGTACCTGTAATGAGAATGGTTTTGTTATTGAGATTCATCATATTGATCTGGTAGGATTTAATATTATGGGAGTTAGGAGAATTATTGGAAATTAAATTTTCCAAATCAGTTAGTCATAAGTTAGAAAATATCCGCAGGGTCAGCAGATCGGAGTTTGTTAATTGCCAATGCTCCTGATGTCATGGAAATTAACACTGTAGAAATTAAAACAATTATGGCATTATTAGAGGTCATGAGAATTGGTAATTGGGTAGCTTTCATTGCAAAATCATATAGACCCACAGAAATTAAAAATCCAGGTATATATGCTAGTAATGCCAATATCAGGGCTTGTTGAAAAACCACATTCAATAAATAACCATTAGCGTAGCCAATGGCTTTTAATGTGGCATAGGCGATAAATTGGGTGGCAATATTACTATAGAGAATCTGATAGACAATCACCACACCTACTACCGAAGCCATAGTTAACATCAAATTGAGAATAAATCCAATGGGTGTTCTTGCTGCCCAATATTGCTTTTCAAAATCAATGAATTGTTGTTTGGTAAAAATCTGCACATCATTGGGTAAATTAACCCGTAAGTTTTTTAAAACTTGATTTGGGTCAGCTTCTGGTTTTAGTTTAATAATACCAACATCTATTTTTTCAGAAGGACGAAGTAGGGGATTAATTCTCACGAAGGTGGAGTCACTAACAATCAAGTTACCATCTACCCCAAAAGAGGGACCTAAACTAAATAACCCCCCCACTCTAACTCGATAGCCCTGCAGAGAATCAAAAGAGAAAATCTCAATTGTCTGTTCTGTTTTCCCTTGATCAAATCTTTTAGCGATCGGACCAAATTCCGGGCGAGAATCTCTGTCAAATAACATCATATCAGGAATTTTTAGTTTATCCAGATTCTCTTCAACCTCTGGAATATTCATTAGAGATTTTGCCGGATCAAATCCAATTACATAAATTGAGTATTTTTCTCCAGTTTCTGGGTTTTTTAACTTGGCAAATTGTAAATACATGGGATTGACTGATTCTACACCATTAAATCCCAAAGTTTGGTATAAACGACTGCGAGAAAAACTTTGATTTGAGGTCAAAGATTTATATTGGGAACTGACTATAAATAAATCTCCCTTGAGATTTTGATGTACTGCTGTTGCACTGGAATATAGTGCATCTTGAAAACCCAGTTGAATGAACATTAAAAGTACGATAAAAGCAATCCCAGCTATAGCTACAACAAAACGTAGTTTTTGCTGGGCTAACTGTAGCCACGCTAAAGGAATTTTTAGATTCATAAACTAAATTTCAATGGCAACATCTACCTGTAAATTGGTTAGTCGATATACTTTTTGGCTATCATCTGGAGAATCAATGACTAATCTAACATGAACAATTCTCCGATCTGTATCTGAACTTGGGTTAATACTAAAGATGCTTTGTTTGTCAACTTGCCAACCAATCTCTTTCACTGTTGCTCGTATTTTATCAGAAAATGCTCCACTGGTAATAACCGCTTTTTGTCCAATTTTCACTTTTTGAATATCGGTCTGATAAACTTCAGCGATGACATTCATTGGCGAAGTTTTTCCTAGCTCTGCAAATCCAGAAATACCTATAATTTCCCCATTTTTGGCATGAATTTTTAAAATTCTGGCATCTATGGGTGATTTAATATAAGTTAAATCATGATCTGCTTTTGCCTGCTGAATAGCAGTTTCTGCACTCTCAACCTCGCTCTGTGCTAAAGCTACATCTACATTTCTTACCTCTTTAATACTGTCTAGTCTGGCTTTAGCTTCTTGAATTTGATTCTCTAAAGTATTCTTACTGCTTTGTAGTGTGGCTTTAGCTTCCATTAACTTTTGTTGTGATGTCTTCAATTGTAGCAGTTTGGTATCTAAAATGGCAGCAGAAATTGCCCCATCTTGGTATAGTTTTTGATAGCGATCACTCTCTTTGGTAGCATTCTCCACTTCAGCTTGAATACGATTTATTGTCGCTGTTTGTGTGGTCACTTCACCTTCTAACTGTGAGTATAATCTGGTCACCACTGCTTTTTGAGAATTCACATCTCCTACTTTTGCTCCCGCTTTAACTTGCGCTAGTCTTGATTTAACAATTAATAATTTATTGAATGCCTGTTTGACTGCAGCCTTTGATCGTTCATAATTCTCTAGATATGCTAAAGTTTCCCCAGCTTGTACTTGCTTACCCTCTTCCACTAATAGCTTTTCTACACGTACACCATTAATAGAATTGGGAGCAGATAAATAGGTAATTTCTCCTTGTGGTTGTAGTCTCCCCAAAGCGGTGACATAAAATTTCACTTTGGGTGCTTTTTGGGTTTTTACTGGGGAAGAGTTGATAGGAAAATTGGGTTTTAGTTTTAACTGAGAAAAGCTAGAGAAAGATGCTAAACCAGCAGCTATAGCAAGGGAAGCAGCAATAATTATTTTCCACTTCTTAGCAGCATGTATTAATAATTGATTTTGTTTGCTCGTTACCATACTTGCTCCTGTTCTTTTCTACTTAGGTGTAATTCAATCTTTTCACAAACTCCTAATAAGCGAAAAATTTAATTGTAAATAGATGTTAAACCAACTTCTAATTACAGTTATTTCTATCTTGAATTAGAGTACAACAAAGTAACCATAAATACGAATCACTAAAAAATATCTAAGTTACCGAGATGACTAAAGCATGAGATTATTTTTTCATAGTCTCTCAAAAATAGTTGATCACACTAATTTAAAACAAAAACCCTACTTCTTATTCTGCCAAAGGCTCAGAATTTTGTCAATCTATAAAATTAAGTAAATTAACTCATTTATGATGATTTCTCCACATAATTGCCGAATGTTAACTAGAATCTATTTTTTTCAAAAATATAATCATTTCATCACAAATTCAGTATATTACTTTTAATAGTTAATTACATTCACAAGTTAAGATTTGCTCACTAAATAACTATGGAAAGCCAAGATATGAGTATATTATGAATTCATCAAATATCAAAGATAAATTATCATGTTTTTTTGATAAAATATGATAATTTATCTGGATTGGGAGTGTATTTGCTAATTTGTAAGTTAGATTACAGATATGATAAAAGCATTGATATCTCAATTTTCCATAGGAGAACAAGGGTGGAATTTACTCACATAATCAGATAGATTTTAGTTCAGGAGTATACTGCTAAATGCAACAGGGAAATACAAATCATTGCCTAAAGTAGAAATATTTGTCTCAATCTAGTGGAAGTAAACTATTGAATTTCTTTAAATTGTGCTATTCTTTAAATTAATTAAACAGGAGAAAGTAGGAAATGAATCATTCTCTTAATCTCTCTAAGTTCCGAGTTAGACCACCAGACAATAAATATTATTTCTGTAGCAGATGTAGCGGGTTATATTCCCAGAATACCATAAAATAGATTATCCCAACTTGCTTGCTAAATCAATGCCAGCATAAAGTTGAGAAAGCTAGGGTAATTATGAAATCCGCCAATTAATCACTGATAATGTTTCTAAACAAACAAGAAAAGGAAAGACAACAGTGTATAGTATTATTTCATGATTGTTTGATTAATATCCCCGCTATAGAAATTACTGTAGCTTAAAAGTTACCATTCCCCAAAATTACCATATGCCATGATGTCTGCTGATTCAATAAATACTGCCTTAGCAGAGTTAGAGAACCTAATTAACAGTTGTGAAAATGATTTGATTAGATTTATAGAGGCAAGAAAAATGAATTCAGGAAACGAAATCTCAACTAAGAAAGTTAACAGACAACTGCAACAGAACCCCATTGCTATTGTGGGGATGGCTTCTCTACTACCACAGTCAAGAAATTTAAGACAATATTGGCAAAATATTGTGAGTAAAGCTGATTGTATTACTGATGTTCCAGAGAGCCACTGGAGTGTTAAAGATTACTACGATCCCAATCCTAGAACACCGGAGGATAAAACCTATTGTAAGCGGGGTGGATTTATTCCTGAAGTTGATTTTAACCCCATGGAATTTGGCATTCCTCCTAGCATTTTAGAAGTTACTGATGTATCGCAACTCTTGAGCTTAGTAGTTGCCAAAGAAGCAATGGAAGATGCTGGTTATGGTGAAGCTCGTGAATTTAATCGAGAGAATGTGGGGGTAATCTTAGGGGTAGCAATGGCTAAACAATTAGGTATGC
This sequence comes from Cylindrospermopsis raciborskii Cr2010, assembly GCF_003367075.2. NCBI lineage: Bacteria > Bacillati > Cyanobacteriota > Cyanophyceae > Nostocales > Aphanizomenonaceae > Cylindrospermopsis > Cylindrospermopsis raciborskii. The sequence continues at coordinate 2,262,289 of NZ_CP065936.1, read as the reverse complement.
CATTATCAGCTAGATTAGAATATCCCGTATGGGAAAAAGTTCTGATAAGTAGTGGTTTATCACCAGAAGATACTCAAAAAATCGTCGAAAAAATCAAAAGTGCCTACATTAAATGGGATGAAAATGCTTTTCCTGGAATGCTAGCAAATGTCGTAGCAGGACGTATTGCCAACCGATTGAACTTTGGTGGTATGAACTGTGTTGTTGATGCTGCTTGTGCTAGTTCCTTTGGTGCTTTAAAAATGGCTATTAGTGAACTGGTAGAATATCGGAGCGATATGATGTTAACCGGTGGTGTAGATACAGATAACACCATCATGGCTTACATTTCCTTTAGTAAAACTCCTGCGGTTTCTCCTGGTGAAAATGTTAAACCCTTTGATGCTAAATCCGATGGGATGATGTTGGGTGAAGGTATCGCCATGTTAGTTCTCAAAAGGCTAGAAGATGCACAAAAAGATGGTGATAGAATTTATGCTGTAATTAAGGGTATTGGAACTTCCAGTGATGGACGCTATAAGAGCATTTATGCTCCCAGAAAGGAAGGACAAGTGAAAGCTTTAGAACGGGCTTATAACGATGCTGGTTTTTCTCCTACGACATTAGGACTAATGGAAGCACATGGTACAGGAACTATGGCTGGAGATCCAACGGAGTTTGCTTCCTTACAAAGCTTCTTCAGTAAACATGATGAAAGAAAACAATATATTGCCCTAGGTAGTGTCAAATCTCAAATTGGGCATACGAAAGCAGCAGCAGGTGCAGCAAGTTTAGTGAAAACAGCTTTGGCGCTATATCATAAGATATTACCGCCAACTATCAATATTACTGAACCTAATCCTAAGTTAGATATTGAAAATTCCTGCTTTTATTTGAATACTGAAACTCGACCTTGGATACGTGGAGAGAGTGAATCACCCAGAAGAGCGGGAGTTAGCTCCTTTGGTTTTGGTGGTACCAATTATCATTTGGTTTTGGAAGAATATCAACAGGAACAACAACAACCTTATCGTCTACATGATGTGGCCAGTCAAATTTTATTTTCTGCTCCTAATCCCAGTGAGCTAATTAAAAATTTAGAGACAAGTTTAGAGAATTTACAAGCTGGAGATAGTAACAGATACTATTCTCAGTTAGTTGAGGAATGCAGGAATATTCAGATTCCTCAAAATGCAGCAAGAATTGGCTTTGTAGCTGGGAATAAAGCGGATGCTTGTAAACTATTAGCTCTGAGCATTGATCTATTAAAAAATAAACAATCTACCCTGAACTGGGAACATCCTCAAGGGATTTATTATCGAGCTTCTGGTATTAAATTAAGGGGGAAAGTAGTAGCCCTATTTTCAGGTCAAGGTTCTCAATATTTAGAGATGGGTAGAGAAGCTGTGATGAATTTCCCGGCTTTACGTCGCCTATATGGATTAATGGATAGCCTGTTAATTGAGGATAATTTACAGCCAATTTCCCAAGTAGTTTTTCCCCATCCTACCTTTAACCAAACAGAGAAAGCTGACCAAATTGCCACTTTACAAAGAACCGAATATGCACAACCTGCTATAGGTGTTTTTAGTGCTGGTTTGTATTCTATTTTTCAGCAAGCTGGGTTTAAATCTGATTTCACTGCTGGTCATAGTTTTGGAGAATTGACTGCTTTACTAGCAGCAGGAGTTTTGAGTGAATCAGATTATTTATACTTAGTAAAAGCTCGAGGAAAGGCAATGGCTGCGCCCAAAGATCCTGACCATGATGCAGGTAGTATGTTAGCAGTCAAGGAAGAAATTAGCAAGGTAGAATTAGTACTGAAAAATTTCCCAAAAATTACGATTGCTAATTTTAATTCTCCTAGCCAAGTAGTTTTAGCTGGTCCTAGCCATGAAATTCAGAAAATTCATCAGAAATTTCAAGATTTAGGCTATGGTGCTGTACTCTTACCTGTTGCTGCTGCTTTCCATACCCCCCTAATTGCATTTGCCCAAAAATCCTTTGCTATTGCCACTAAATCTGTCAAATTACTCAATCCTAAAATTCCCGTTTTTAGCAATGTTACAGCTCAACAGTATCCTCAAGAATCGGATAAGATTCAACGGATATTAGAAAGTCATCTGGCCAGTTCAGTTAATTTTACACAGCAAATAGAAAATATCTATGCTGCTGGTGGTTATTGCTTTGTGGAATTTGGACCGAAACGGATTCTGACCAACCTAGTTAAGGATATTTTGGGAGAACGTCCACATATTACTATATCTTTGAATCCTAGCACTCACAAAAGTAGTGATATTTCCCTTAGAGAAGCAGCGGTACAACTACAGGTTCTGGGTATGGAATTAGGTAATATTGACCCATACCAATTACCAGAAATATTCTCTAAAGAAATCAGCCAAAAAAGTTTAAATGTTAAACTCAAAGGTATTAATTACGTTTCAGAAAAAACTAAAAATGCCTTTGAAAAAGCACTAAATGATGGGTTTAAAATTCAGGGTGTTCCACAAATTCAACCGGTTTCAGTAATTGATAAACCTTCTGAACTTATACCAGAAAAAGAAGTAGTTGAAATAGTACATACTACTAATGGCAATGGTAACAGAGATCAACAAACATCAATTATCAGTTCTTTATCAACAGACCCCCAAATGAATTCTGCTAATCCTATTAATTCCAGCCTTCGAGCTGAGGAACAGTTACCCATATTAACTTACCCAATGGTACAGGTTTTAGGAGGGAAAATGACAATATCAGATAAAAATACTGAGTTTCAACAGGTTTTAGCTAGTCTAGAAAATCTCCTTAGCCAATTCCAAAATAGTCAAAGTGATAACTTACAGATTCATGACACTTACCTCCAGCATCAAATCGAATATGCCAAGACTTTTTTTCAATTAGTTCAGCAACAGAATACCTTGTTTATGAATAATAAATCTCCTGAAACTGGGGAAACTAAAAAATCAATCATGGACAGCTTTGAGCGCAGCATGATGCAATTTCATCATCAGCAAGCGGAAACCCTGCGCATTCATGAACAATACTTACGGGAACAGTTAGAACATACCAAGAATTTTTTCCACCTCATCCAACAGGAATATTCACTGCTAATTGACGGTGCAGAAGAACTAACACCTGTAATTCCCCTCCAACTTACGGATATACACACGGAAAATCTGCGGGAGATTTCGCCACAAAATTCCCAACTAACTGTGTCAGAAATGGTTGTTAGCTCTACTAGTAAAACATTGGAAGTACAAATTCCACAACCAACAATTATAGAAACTCAGCCAGTTATAACACCCATCCCGGAGACCAGGGTTGAACAACCACCTGTACCAGTTACGGAAATTGCTATAAGTTCCCAAACGAAAAAATCCGCAATTGATATTCAAGACATAGGTAAAAGTCTTCTATCTATCACCAGCGAAAAAACTGGTTATCCCATAGAAATGTTAGAATTTGACATGGATATGGAAGCTGACTTAGGAATTGACTCTATCAAACGGGTGGAAATATTAGGTGGGTTACAAGAATTATATCCCGATTTACCCAAGCCTAATTTGGAAGAACTAGCGGAAAAACGCACCATTGGTCAAATAGTTGAATATCTAGAAAAACAAGTCCTAACCAACCCGACTACTAACCAGGTAAATCATTCTGAGCATATAGTTAAGAATGTGGATCCCAAAGTAACATCTGAATTGATCATTCCTTCTCCAGTTGACATTCCCCATTCCCCCCCTACCAGTGATGAATACAGCAGTATAGCTGAAACCTTGTTAAAAATTACCAGTGAAAAAACTGGTTATCCAGTAGAGATGTTAGAACTGGATATGGACATGGAAGCTGACCTGGGGATAGATTCCATAAAAAGGGTAGAAATATTAGGGGGAATGCAAGAAGTATACCCAGATTTACCTAAACCTAACTTAGAGGAATTAGGAGACCTGAGGACAATTAGACAGATAGTTAACTACCTCCAAAGTCTGGTGGTGGTTGAAAAAAAAAATCTTGATTTTGAGCAAATAAAAGCCACGGTGGTGGATTTAACCCCACCACCTACTATTGACCCTAATCTTCCCCGTCGTCCAGTTAAATTGAAAATCTTACCGGAACCCGATTTTTGGGAATGCCAATTACCTGGAGGACATATAGGACTAATTACTGACGATGGTTCTCTAACTACCACAAAATTAGTTCATGGGTTGATAGATAAAGGTTGGAAGGTAGTAGTTTTAAGTTTTCCCCAATCAATTGTTCCAGAACGGTCACCATTACCAGTAGGAGTCACTCGCATCAATCTGGCAAATATGAGCGAAGAACATCTACAATTACTACTGCAAAGTATTAGTGTTCAATATGGTAAAATTGGAGCATTTATTCATCTTCATCCGTACTTCTCAACTACCAATCTTGCCTATTTAGAAACCGAAAAGGTAATTGTTAAACATATCTTTTTGATAGCTAAACACTTGAAACAATCACTGAATAATGCTGCCAATCTGGAAGGAAGAGTTAGTTTTTGCACAGTTGTTCATCTTGACGGTACATTTGGTTTAGATCATACAGAAAACTTCGGAATTATTGGGGGAGGATTATTTGGATTGACCAAGAGTTTGAGATGGGAATGGCCAAAGGTATTTTTGAAAGCGATTGATTTAAGTCCTAAGTTAGAACCACACCAGTCAGCAGAATATATTGTAGCCGAACTATATGATTCTAACCGATATATTGGTGAGGTTGGTTATGGTTCTAAGGGAAGAGTGACTCTTGTAGCAACAGCTGATTAGTAGGTGGGTGGAATTAAATATAAGATGAATGTAGGTTAGGTTTCGTTCCTCAACCCATCTTATATAGGGAACCAGGAATTATAAGTTTAGCCAGAAAATATATATTCCCTGTTCCCTGTCTCCTAAGTTCAATAATAGAGTGAGAAATATATGATAACAACTTTTCAAATTCCTCCATCATCGGTGTTTGTAGTTAGTGGTGGAGCTAAGGGAATCACTGCCCAGTGTACGGTTAAATTGGCACAAAGTCAAATTGGTAATTTTGGTAGTTCGAGTAATTCTGGCATTTTTATTCTTTTAGGTCGTTCAGAAATTACTCCAGAACCTGGTTACGCTCATGATTGCTTAGAAGACTCCGTTTTAAAAAAACGCATCATGGAAAATTTAATCTCCCAAGGTGAAAAACCCACACCCATGATGGTACAGAAAATATTCAATCAAATTAATTCTGTTCGGGAAATTAAAAAGACTTTAGCAGCAATCGAACAAACAGGAGCAAAAGCTGAATATATTAATGTTGATGTTACTGATGGGAAAGTTTTACAGGATAAACTCCGTGATGTTTGTCAAAAATTTGGTAAAATTACAGGTATTATCCACGGAGCTGGAAATTTGGCAGATAAATTAATTGAAAAGAAAACCGCTGACGATTTTGAAAAAGTTTATAATGCCAAAGTTCAGGGTTTACAAAACATACTTAACTCTTGTGATCCTCAGCATTTAAAGCATTTAGTCCTCTTCTCTTCCGTGAGTGGTTTTTATGGCAATATTGGTCAGACTGATTATGCTATAGCTAATGAAATTCTGAATAAATCGGCTCATCAATTTAAAAAACATTATCCTCAAACTCATGTAGTTGCTATTAACTGGGGTGGTTGGGATAGTGGTATGGTAACACCGCAATTAAAGAAGGCATTTACCGAACGAGGAATTGATATTATTCCTGTGGAAACTGGTACTCAAATGCTAGTTAATGAGCTGCATCCAGTGTTTAAAAATCAATCCCAAGTTGTCATTGGTAGTCCAATGAACCTACCTCCCACACCCCTGGATAGTGAATTGAAAAGCTACCGTATCTATCGCAGGATGACCTTGGAGCAAAATCCCTTTTTATATGATCATACTATTGCAGGTGTACAGGTATTACCAGCTACTTGTGCTATGTCTTGGATGGTTCATGCTTGTGAAGAAATTTATCCGGGATATCGCTACTTACACTGTCGGGAATTTAAGGTGCTAAAAGGTATCTCTTTCAACTCTAAATTAGGATCAGAGTACATTCTAGAAATTCAAGAAATCTCCAAAGTAGATGGTGAGTTAATTGAATTTCAAACCAAAATTTTGAGTAAAAATTCTCAAGGTAAAACCCATTTTCATTTCTCTGCTATTGTCACAGTGGTAGGGAAAATACCAAAAGCACCAATTTATGAGTCCCTGAATCTAAAGGAGGACAATGTTATCACTACTAGGGGCAAACAATTTTATCAAAATGGTGATTCTTCCTTGTTTCACGGTCCAGCATTCCAGGAAATTAGTAGGGTTCTAAATGTAAACCCACAGAAAATCACTGTGGAGTGTTGTTGGCAAACAATTTCCGAAACCGATCAGGGGCAATTTCCGGTCAAATGGCATAATCCCTACACCACAGATATTAGTACTCAATCATTGTGGATTTGGTTAAATCATTTTCATCAGCAGGTCTGTCTACCAGGACAGTTGACTTATTGGGAACAATTTCTAACTATTCCTTGTAATTCACCATTTTATGTTTCCTGTGAAGTGGAAAATAAAACTGATACAGGGGTAACAGCTAACTTTATTTTGCATAGTGAATCAGGAGAAATCTACTCCCGAATTTTGGGAGCAAAAGCGGTTATTTGGCCTATGAAAATGTTGAGCAAGAAGTAACAGATAATGTAGATATAGAAATCTAGTAATCACGTTTGGGGAATCGCGTAAATCCTAATCAAAAACCCAAACGAGGATTTAACTGTGGAAAAAATAGCCATTATTGGATTATCATGTCTCTTTCCGGATGCGAATAATCCTGACCAATTCTGGCATAATCTCAGCCAAGAAAAGGATGCAACTGCCAATATTAGTATTGATGAATTGGGAGTAGATCCCTCAATATTTTATGATGCTAATAAAGGTACACCGGAGAAATTCTACTTTTTAAAAGGTGGATTTATCCGCAATTTAGATTTTAATCCCCATGAGTATAATCTACCCGGGGAATTTATTGAAAGTCTAGATGATACTTTCAAATGGTCACTGTATGCAGCTAAACAGGCAATTATTCATAGTGGCTATTGGGGAAATCAATCTGCTCTGTCGGAATGTGGGGTAATTTTAGGAACTCTAGCTTTACCTACTAAAGCATCTAATCAATTATTTGCCCCCATTTATCATCAAACAATTGAACCCGCAATTCAAGAACTTTTACAGGAGAAACACTTCCATCTAGGTGGTAAATTAACCCTACCTAAAACATCACCATATAATGCTATGGTTTCTGGGTTACCTGCTGGTATGGTTTCCCGTGCTTTCAATCTTTCTGAAATTCATTGCTGTATAGATGCAGCCTGTTCATCATCATTTTATGCCATCAAATTAGCATCCTATTATCTACAATCTGGTAAAGCAGATTTAATGTTAGCTGGCGCTATTAGTGCTTCCGATCCTCTATTTGTCAGAATGTTATTTTCCGGTCTACAAGCATACCCAGAAAATGGTAGTAGTTTTCCTCTTGATAAAACATCACGGGGGTTAATTACCTCTGAAGGTATCGGTATGGTAATGCTCAAAAGATATGACAAAGCTGTCAGAGATGGAGATAAAATTCTGGCTACAATTTGTGGTAATGGTTTATCTAATGATGGTAAGGGTAAACATCTTTTAAGCCCTAATCTCCAAGGACAACATACTGCTTATCAAAGAGCATATCAAGAAGCAAAACTTGACCCACAAGAAATTCAATATTTGGAGTGTCATGCCACGGGTACTCCTTTGGGAGATACTACCGAATCTAAATCTATTCAAGGCTTTTTTGGGGGAAAAAATTCCCAGCCATTAGTGGGATCTACTAAAAATAATGTTGGTCACTTATTGGTCGCAGCTGGCATGGTGGGAATCACTAAAACTATTTTAGGAATGTCCCATAACCTAATTCCAGCAACTATTAATGTCAGCGAACCTATAGGTTGTGAAAATAGTGTGGTATCGCCACAGAACATTGTCACAACAACTAGACCTTGGCCAACTAAAGAAACTAAATACGCAGCTTTGAGTGCATTTGGATTTGGTGGAACTAACTCTCATTTAATTCTTGAACAAGGGGAAGTAAACAAATGAATATGCCAGCAAATAACACTATAAAAATGGCAATTGTAGGCATGGATGCCTTTTTTGGGGAATGTGATGGATTGGATGCTTTTGAAAGTAGTATTTATGATGGAAAACAACATTTTATTACTCTACCACAAACTAGATGGTTGGGAATTAATGAACACCAAGAATTACTGCAACAATATGGTTTAGAAACCGGAACACCACCTCAAGGCGCATACATTCAAGATTTTGAAATTGACACATTATCCCATAAAATTCCTCCCAATGAGGTGACTAAAATTAACCCCCAACACACCTTATTATTAAAGGTGTGCGATCGCGCATTAAAAGATAGTAATATACAGCCCAATAGTAATGTTGCTGTAATTATCGCTGCGGAAACAGAATTATCAGTCCACCAACTAGAACAAAGATGGAATTTATCTTGGCAAATTAAAGATGGGGTAAATGGAGCTGAAATTCCCCTAAGTCCAGAAAAAATCTCCCATTTAGAAACTATAGTCCAGGATAGTATTCACCATCCAGTTGAGATTGCAGAGTATATCAGTTACGTGGGTAATACCATGGCCAGTCGGGTTTCTTCCCTATGGAATTTCTCTGGACCATCTTTTACCATTAGTGCGGTAGAAACTGCTACTTTTAAGGCTTTAGAATTAGCGGAAATGCTATTAGCTACTGAGGAGGTAACAGCAGTAGTTGTAGGTGCAGTTGACCTAGCTGGTGGGGTAGAAAATGTCCTCTTGAGAAGTCAATTTGGCAAAATAAATACGGGTGTAAATACCCTAAGTTTTGATCAAAATGCTAATGGTTGGAACGTGGGGGAAGGTGCAGGTGCAGTAGTTTTGCAAAGACAGGATACGGCATTAAAAAATAAACAACGTATTTACGCAGTAGTTGAAGCTTTAAGTATTGGACAGTCCCCTTCCATGGCTATAGATAGCAGAACTATTAGCGATGTTTGTAAAAAAGCATTTACACAAGCTGGAATTAAACCCGAAGAAATTAACTACTTAGAGGTTTCTGGTAGTGGAATACCCCAGGAAGACACAGCAGAAATTGAGGGAATATTAGCAGCTTATCCTTATGTTGGTAATGGTCTACACTGTGCCCTAGGTAGCATCAAAGCAAACATAGGTCATACCTTTGTTGCTTCCGGTATTGCTAGTTTGATTAAAACTGCTTTAAGTCTCTATTATAAATATATACCTGGAACTCCCAAATGGTCAGGCGTGAAAAACCCTCAGATGTGGGAAGGGAGTCCCTTCTATGTTGCAACAGAATCTCGACCTTGGTTCTTACAAAAAGAAGTAAAATGTCGAATTTCTGCCATTAATAGTATGGGTTGTGATGGTTCCTTTGCTCATATTTTGCTGTCGGAAGAAATCCAACAGGAACCACGTCCTAGTAAATATTTAGAATCCCGACCCTATCATCTCTTTCCTATTTCTGGAGACAGTGAAACCAGTCTAATTACCGCCTTAAATAACCTAGAAAAAACCCTTGAGAATGGCGAGTGCTTGTCAAAGGTAGCCAGTGAAACATTTAGCGGTTTTCAAAAACAATCTTCCGCCAATTATACCCTATCCATCACTGGACGCAACCAAAAAGAAGTACTCAAAGAAATCAACTCTGCCAAAAAGGGTATAACAGACGCCTTCATAAATAAAAAAGATTGGGCAACACCAATAGGTAGTTACTTCACACCTAAACCCTTGGGAAAAAATGGTGAAGTTGCCTTTGTTTACCCTGCTGCTGTCAACACTTATGTAGGAATTGGTAGAACCTTATTTCGATTATTTCCCAAAGCCTTTGATGACACAGTTATCAAAACTCTATACCGACGAGCAGCGGATGTTGAGAAACTAGTGTTTCCTAGAAGTTTGAGGAAACTGGAAATTAGGGAATTAGAAAACCTAGAAAAGAAATTGCTGGATGATTCCCTGGCAATGTTGGAAGCAGAAATTCTGTTTACTAGATTTATCACCAACATTCTCACAGAAGACTTTCAAATCACACCCAAATATATGTTTGGCTATAGTTTGGGGGAAACCAGTATGATGGTTGCCCAGGGGATTTGGAGTGATTGCTATAAAGCAAGTAATACATTCAACTCATCATCATTATTTGGTGATAGACTATCAGGACCGAAGAACGCAGTGCGAGAGTATTGGGGAATAAACAAAAACTCTCCAGAACATGAGAAATTATGGGCTAATTATGTTTTAATGACCACTGCTGATCAAGTCAGGGAAGTTTTAAAAACAGAAAATCGGGTTTACCTCACTCAAATCAACACCTCGCAAGAAGTATTAATAGCTGGCGAACCCCTAGCTTGTGAAAGAGTGATTAGTAAACTGGGTTGTAACGCCTTTTTAGCACCATTTGATCATGTGATTCATGCGCCGACTATGGAGTCAGAATACCCGGAGCTATATCGAATTCATAACTTACCAGCTCAGGCAATTTCTGGGATTATCTGCTACTCAGCAGCAGAATATCAACCCATAGCATTAGAGAGCGAAACTATTGCCCATAGTATTGCCAAAGGATTATGTCAACAACTTGATTTTCCTCGCTTGGTAAATCGAGTTTATGAAGATGGAGCAAAAGTATTTATCGAAGCTGGAGCTGGTGGTATTTGTTCACGGTGGATAGATAAAGTATTAGACAAACGGGAACATATTACCATATCTTTAAACCGCCGTGGGATAGATGATCACACATCCTTAGTTAAAGCCTTGGCAAAACTGATTAGTCATGGGGTAAAATTAGATCTTTCTTCCCTGTATGATCTTTCTTTAGATACTCAACAAACCAACAAATCAGCACTCAAGAAAATTACTCTGGGTGGTAAATCCATTACCGATCAAATTTTACAGACAGATCATCGTCAACTGTTCTCAAAATATAATCAGCAAGATCTGCAACTCTTTACCAAGGACTTGGATGTTAAAATTATCAACTCTCTCCAACCAGCATACCAAATCTCCCCCCAGGAAATTTATGGTAAACCGGAAAAAAATTCTGTGAAAACTATCATAGATGACCATTTAAATCATGAAGAGCAACTAAACTTTTCACAACTACCTTGCAAAGAAACCCCCAAAGTAACCTCTAAACAAGTGAAGCATATAATTCCCATGAATGATTTCAAGATAGCCCAGTATGAAAAATTCACGAGTAACAACACCAAATTGATAAAAGCACACAGTGATTTTCTAGAAGCTAGAAAAGATTTCAGCCAGCAAATGAGCGAAATAATTAAAATGCAATTAGCTTGTGCTGAAAAATTGTTGATAGATCAAGAAAAATAATTTTTTCAGTATATAGTCTGGATTATAACCCAGACTATGAACTATCCCCATCTATATGTCATAAATTGCCCATTAATTAAGGAAAAAATTACCGTGACAACATTTAATACGGTACTGAACAAACCAAACAACGGACTAGCATTTTTAAAAACCGCTCCCCATCATAACCACAACTGGAAAGGTTCAACAGACTGCGTTGAATTTGAGCAAACTGCCATCAAGCAAAAATTGCTAACCCTAGAAAAACCCTGTCATATTCTTAAAGTAGCAGGTGAAATAGGTGTTAGTAATGATGGCTATATAACCTCAAATTATAATATTCCATCGGAACCCAACCAGCTATTAGTATCATTGCCACCATTAACAGTAGAACAATTTGGTGATCCCACTTTTTTGAAAATCCACAATGTTAAATGTGCCTATATGACAGGTGCTATGGCGGGGGGAATAGCATCAGAAGAGATGATAATTGCTTTAGGCCAGCAAAGACTTTTGGGTTCCTTTGGTTCGGGCGGACTGTCACCAGAAAGACTGGAAATAGCTATTCAAAAAATACAAGCTGCTCTACCTAACGGTCCCTATTGTTTCAACCTAATTCACAGTCCTAACGAACCAAAAATAGAAAGACGGGCTGTAGAATTATACTTAAAATATGCAGTTCACACGGTTGAAGCTTCGGCATTTTTAGATCTAACTCCCAATATTGTTTATTATCGAATTGCTGGTTTAAGTTTAGATGCTAATCACCAAATTCAAATCAAAAATAAAGTAATTGCCAAAATTTCTCGCCGAGAAGTTGCCACCAAATTTATGCAACCACCTCCTGAAAGAATGATCAAGGAATTACTAGCACAAAATCTAATTACGGAACTACAAGCTCACTTAGCAAGTAAAGTTCCTATGGCTGATGATATTACTGTGGAAGCAGATTCTGGAGGTCATACAGATAATCGTCCCCTGGTATGTCTACTCCCTTCTATTATTAGTTTAAGGAATGAAATTCAAGCTAAATATAATTATGATAAAATAATTAGAATCGGGGTAGCTGGGGGAATTGGTACGCCGGAATCAGCCTTGGCAGCTTTTGTCATGGGAGCTGGATATATTGTTACTGGTTCTATTAATCAATCCTGTGTTGAATCAGGAGCTTGTGAATACACAAAAAAATTGTTGGCCCAAGCAGAAATGGCGGATGTGATGATGGCTCCTGCTGCGGATATGTTTGAAATGGGAGTCAAATTACAGGTCTTAAAACGGGGGACGATGTTTCCCATGCGGGCACAAAAACTCTATGAATTATACCGTAATTACGAATCCATTGAAGATATTCCTTTAGCCGAAAGGGAGAAATTAGAAAAACAAATCTTTCGTAAAAGTATTGCTGAAGTTTGGGAGGGAACCGCTGCCTATTTATCTCAAAAAAATCCCGAAAAACTGGGCAAGGCTGTCAATAATTCTAAGTTAAAAATGGCATTGATTTTCCGCTGGTATTTGGGTTTATCTTCTCGATGGTCTAGTAGTGGAGAGAAGGGAAGAGAAACAGATTATCAAATTTGGTGTGGTCCAGCTATGGGTAGTTTTAATGACTGGGTAAAGGCTACTTATTTAGCTGAACCTGACAACCGCCATGTGGTAGATATTGCTCATCACATCATGGTAGGAACTGCCTTTTTATATCGAATTCAGTCCTTGAGGTTTCAAGGTTTACACCTTTCTAGTTTTTACAGTCAATATCAACCTGTTCAACCCATATTGGAGATGAAAAAATGAGTTTAACAAACACGCTAACTACCTATAGTTCAGAGGAAATTCAATCTTTTATGGTGCATAACTTGGCAGAGTTACTAGGGAAAACATCTCAAGAAATTGATGTGGATGAACATTTGGAAAATTATGGCTTGGATTCTGCTCAAGCTATGGTTATAATTAGTAAGTTGGAAGATTTACTTGGTTTTAAACCATCTCCAGTTTTATTATGGCACTACCCGACTATTGCCACACTGGCTCAACGTTTATCAGAAGAAAAAGCTGGAGGTTCTCAACCAGATAATCAGGGTAATAATGTGGATATTCCCATCCCATTTTTGGATTTAGGCGCGGAAGCAGTTCTGGACTCTACCATTCAACCGGTGGGTAGTTATATGGTTCCTCTCGCTAATCCAAAAAATATCTTGATAACCGGAGCAACTGGTTATTTAGGGGCTTTTATTATTAAGGAATTATTAGCAGAAACCCAAGCCAATATTTACTGTTTGGTACGGGCTAAAAATGTGAATGAAGCACAAGATAAACTCATCCATAATCTCCAACAATATGGAATTTGGGAGGATCAATATCAGGAGCAGTACCTGAAGCGACTTGTCCCAGTTGTTGGTGATTTGTCCCTACCACTTTTAGGAATTACCAAGGAAGAATTTGACCAGTTAGCTGCTAACGTAGATACTATTTATCACAGTGGGGCATTACTAAATTATGTCTATCCCTATTCTGCTCTAAAGTCAGCAAATGTTTTAGGTACTCAGGAAGTGCTAAGACTGGCTTGTCAAACTAAAGTTAAACCTGTACACTATGTTTCCAGCGTCGCTGTATTTGAATCAAGTGTTTATGCAGGTAAAGTAGTAAGTGAACAAGATAGCTTTGACGATTGGCAAGGTATTTTCTTGGGTTATTCTCAAACAAAATGGGTAGCAGAAAAACTAGTCAAAATTGCCCGCGATCGCGGACTACCAGTAACGATTTATAGACCACCCTTAATTGCTGGGGATAGTAAGACAGGGATTTGTAACACCCACGATTTCATCAACCTAATGATTAAAGGTTGTTTACAGATGGGGTGTTTTCCAGATGTGGACTATATGTTAGACATGTCTCCTGTAGACTACGTAAGCAAAGCTGTTGTTTACCTATCAAGAGAAGAAACATCTATTGGTAAGGCTTTCCATTTACAACATCCCCAACCTGCTTCTTTAAAATCTTTAGTGGAATGGATTCGCACCTTTGGCTTTAAGCTAGAAATGATTAGTTATGAAGAGTGGCAGAACAAACTAGCTAACATAACAGATCAAGAAAATCCACTCTATACTCTTAAACCATTTTTATTAGAGCGGTGGTCTAAAGAGAAAATTACCATTCCTGATTTGTATTTGCAGTCAAGAAGACCAGTAATTAGTTGCGAGGAAACCCTAGCTGCACTAAAGGGAAGCTCAATTATTTGTCCTCAAATCGATTCTCAATTGTTAATAACTTATACCTCCTATTTAATGCAAACGGGGTTCTTAAGTCTTATTTAACGCCTGAATGCCCGTTTGATTGTGGACAAAACTAGAATTTTCTACCACATCTCATCTTAACGACAATGTGCGGGCAAAATGCCCGCTTTTTTACTGATATTTTTTTCTTTCCGTATTTTCAGACAGAATGATAAAATGGTATATAATAACAATAGCTACCTTAACCACCTTAAAAATTCTCCCTTTTGGCACCTCTAGCAATTACTCTAATTGCTGTGATATTATAGGTGACTGATGCATACACTTGAAAAAATAAAAGTTTAATCAATCATGGCCCTGACGCAACTGCGCAAACAAGAACTGATCTCTGGATTCCAAGTACACGAAACTGACACCGGATCTGCCGATGTTCAGGTTGCTATGCTCACTGAACGAATTAATCGTCTTAGTCAGCACCTGCAAGCAAACAAAAAAGACCACTCATCTCGTAGGGGACTATTAAAGATGATTGGTGAACGTAAAAGACTTTTGAATTATATCCAAAAGAACAACTCGGATAAATATCAATCCCTGATTTCACGTCTTGGTATTCGTGGTTAGGAACTACCAATTATGTCTGCTCAAGAATCAGAACCCAGTCGTCTACCATTTGAACCGAACAAAAAGCGTCAAAAACCTTCAAAGGTCTTTAGCAAACCAGTAGTAAAGACAGAGGAATCGCCACAAAAATTGCCCGACCAACCCCCCTTTACTAAAGAGGAAATGGCGATTCCCCAAGTAGTAAGCCAAAGAATGATTCGCAGAGTGGCAACCTTTTCTGGCATACCTACAGGTTTAGGTATTGGCACCCTGGTGGTCAGCTATTTGTTGGTTAGTTATGCTCACGTTCAACTACCCCCCATTGCGGTGTTACTGGTAAATATGGGACTGTTCGGGTTGGGAGTGTTGGGAATAACTTACGGTGTGCTTTCTGCTTCCTGGGATGAGGATAATCCGGGTACTTTACTGGGTGTAGGTGAATTTGGCACCAATTGGAGTAGAATGGTTGAAGTCTGGCGCGAAACTCGAAAAAAGAAGGGTTAGACCAACCGCGATCAGGTATCTGGACGGTGCCTGACGCAACAATGCTCCCATTCGCCTGCGCCTAAATGGTATTAATACCAAATGTATAAGTCAATAATAGTTGAAATACGGGGCTGTTAAAATGATCATTGTCATGAAAGTAGGTTCCCCAAAGGTGGAAATAGACCGTTTAAGTTCAGATCTAACTGGATGGGGTTTAACACCAGAAAAAATCATTGGTAAACACAAGGTAGTAATAGGTCTAGTAGGAGAAACAGCAGATTTAGACCCGTTACAAATTCAAGAACTTAGTCCATGGATAGAACAGGTTTTAAGGGTAGAAGTACCTTATAAAAGAGCTAGTAGGCAATTTCGTCATGGTGAAGCTTCAGAAGTGGTAGTCACCACTCCCAACGGAAATGTGGTGTTTGGTGAACATCATCCCATAGTAGTAGTAGCAGGACCATGTTCTGTGGAAAATGAAGCTATGATTGTGGAAACTGCTTTGAGAGTGAAAGTTGGCGGTGCCAAGTTTTTGCGGGGTGGAGCATATAAACCCCGTACCTCACCATACGCTTTTCAAGGACATGGTGAAAGTGCTTTAGAGTTATTGGCAAAAGCACGGGAGGTCAGTGGATTAGGAATTATTACTGAGGTAATGGATGGTGCAGATTTGGAGAAAATCGCCCAAGTTGCTGATGTGATTCAGGTTGGAGCCAGAAATATGCAGAATTTCTCCCTACTCAAACAAGTGGGAGCTCAGTCAAAACCAGTGTTACTAAAACGTGGTATGGCCGCAACTATTGAAGACTGGCTCATGGCCGCCGAGTATATATTGGCAGCAGGTAACCCTAATGTAATCTTGTGTGAGCGGGGAATTAGAACCTTTGATCGTCAATATACACGGAACACTCTGGATTTATCCGTAGTCCCAGTATTAAGAAAACTCACCCATCTACCAATAATGATTGATCCCAGCCATGGTGTGGGTTGGGCAGAATTTGTACCTTCCATGGCTATGGCAGCAATTGCTGCTGGTACTGATTCTTTAATGATAGAAGTCCATCCTAACCCAGCTAAGGCTCTTTCTGATGGACCTCAATCCATTACACCAGATAGGTTCGACCAGTTAATGCAAGAACTTTCCGTAATTGGTCAAGCTGTGGGCCGTTGGCATCAGCCAGTTCTTTCACCAGTTTAACTGGTTTAATTACAGGGGGGATTTATCCCCCCTATTTTTTAACTAGCTATAGTCACATCAATACCTAATTTACCACCCAGCTTGAGCAACTGACGGTATTGTGCAGCTTCCCCTGAGTCCTTGAGTTGATTGAGATATTGAGGGATAATTTGACTGTGTAAACAGCTAAAGTACAGTTCCTGGGATTTATCCAAAGAGATACCCAAATTTAAGTCATTACCAACATCAATTAACTTTTCTAGTCTGGCAATATCCATGTATCCCGCAGATCCATGTAATAATTGCCACAACAGACGCATAATTAATTGTTCTAAAATTTGTTTCCCTTCCGGAATTTTTAATTGACAACGTAAATGTTTTGCCTCCGTGGCGATCGCCTGTAACTGTAGGACATGAGAATAACTCAACTGAGGTTCATTAATATCCTGTTCGAGAGAGCGCAAGATAGTCAAACAACGATAACCGAGAGCAATTTCAGCAGCTACTTGTAATTCTTGGGGAACTGTTAAACCATCTCGATGAAAAGCCATAATTACGCCATAATTTTCCCGATAGGTTTGGGTGTAGAGTTGGTCTAACCTAGTTAAGGTTTCCTGACTGAGCAAGCGCATAATCCGGTGGCGTTCCTCTGCAAAAAGATTTTGTAAACTAAACGCCTGTTCGCCAAACATCTTAGTCATCACAACAATAGCATGAGCTGCACTTGCTTGTTGTAGCGATGCCAAAAGATTTTCCTTGAGGTGACCATAATCTCGTCTTCCGGTAAACTGCTGTATACAGCAGTGGAAATCCCAACCGCCCAAATGCAAAACTGCAAACACCAGATTTTCACTTTCCCATGTAATTTCCGACACTAACTTTAAGTGACCAACTGCCATGGTTAAGGATCCCATCCGCTGCATTTGATAATCTAACTGATCAGCTGTGTAGCAATAAACACGTTTTTGATGACCTTCCAAGTGTTTTCTAGACTCTTGGGTAGGGACAGCACCATTGTGATGATTAAACAAAGAAGTAATAGCATAGTGAGCGGCAACTTGTTTGAATCCGATTTGAGCGGTTAGTACGCACTGACGATAAACTTCACCACCATGTTTAAACTGTTCCACATTACTAGGAGCTAGACTCAAGCGTTTAAGGAAACCCTTTTCCAGCTGTACACCCGCAATATCACCAGCCAACTCCAGAGCGCGAGCAGCATAACGAAGGATCTGAGTTCCTTCCGGTCTAGATAACTCCTCAAAAAACCAACCGCAGCTGGTAAACATAAATAGGGAGTGACGCTGCATTTCCAATAAACGCAAAGCATCCACCTGTTCACTGGGAGTAAGTTTGTGAGTTTGATGACGGGAGAGAAAACGATGAACATTAGCAGTAGAGCGGTCTCGGAGAATATCTATATATTCATCTCGTGCCAACCAGGGGTCATGAAATAACCTTCTACCATGATCCTCATAGACTGCAGTTAACTCATCTCGCAACCAATTAAGAGCTTGACGTAGAGGTCGACGCCATTTTTGATGCCATACACCCCCTTCACCACCGCAACCACAATCATCTTGCCAGCGGTCCACACCATGGGCGCAACTCCAAGCTGTGACAGGTTTTAACTCCACTTCCCAGGTGGGGGGATATAAACTTAAATAGTGAGCGAAATTAGTCACAGTCCAACCATGACGGGGGAACTCACCAATAAAAGCGTATGCCAAAGTTTTCTCAGTTCCCTTTTTGTGGTGTCCAAAAGTTTCCCCATCAGTAGCCACAGATATTAACTGAGCAAGACGATGATCGCCACGGATAGCAGCGCCCACCCGCCCGGCAAAATGACTAGAACTATAAACCACATCAGTAAAACCCATATCCCGTGATATAGGTCCATCGTAGAAAAAGATATCAATATAGGGCAACTCATCCGTACTCTGTAGGGAGGTTATTTTACTCACACTTAAAGGTGAAGAAGTGTTTTGGAAACCTGGTTTTAAATAACAACGATAGGGACGGGTAGGATCAATTTGACTACCACCCACCTCATGCCATTCTGGATGGGGATCATGGTCTGTAGGGAAAGGACGACAGCGTTGAGCTTGGGAAGGAGCAAGAATAATAAACTTAATTCCTTCGGAGATCAAAGCTGCTATGGTTGCATAATCTATAGCCGTTTCCGCCAACCAAATACCTTCTGGATCCCGACCAAACCTAGATTTAAAGTCCGCCTTACCCCAGCGAATTTGAGTGTATTTATCCCTTTCATTTGCCAAAGGCATAATTATGTGATTATAGACTTGGGCAATAGCATTGCCATGACCATTAAGCCTCTGACTACTCCTAATATCAGCCTCTAATATTCTTTGATAAACTTCCATGTCATAGCGTTCCAACCAAGACATAAGAGTTGGACCGATATTAAAACTCATGTACTCATAATTATTGACGATCCCCAATAATTCACCCCGGTCATTTAAGACTCTAGCAAAGGCATTAGGACGATAACATTCCCAATGAATACGCTCATTCCAGTCATGGAAAGGACTAGCACTAGGTTGACGTTCAATAGCATCCAAATAGGGATTTTCCCTTGGTGGTTGATAGAAGTGACCATGGACAGTCACATACACACCATGGGGTTTAGTCAGGGGATCATAACTAACTGTGGATTGGTCATTCTCATCCACCTGGAAAGTGAGAGTTGATGCAAGATTTACTGAAGATTCAGCAGCGGATGTCATATATTCTTAACCTAGAGAAAAATTGTGGTTGTAGGGAAAATCTTTGATATCGACTCGATATTTACCTTGATATTTACATTTTTACACCTGTTTGCTACCAAAATCCGGTATAAACAATGTGAGAAACAATCTTAAAAAAACTTAAAGAACAATGGGATTTTACATGGCATAAATAAGATTGTATGATAATTGTGTGACGATTGAAACCAACCAACTAACGACTAGAATAATGTCAACTAAAAATATCATCTTCCTGACTTTGCTAGTTTTCATCCCTATTTCCCTAGCCGCACACTTCTTAGAGTGGGGAGAATTGGTAGTATTTATCACTGCTGGATTAGCAATTTTACCATTAGCCGCTTGGATGGGCACAGCCACCGAAGAAATAGCAGTGGTTGTGGGTCCAGTGTTAGGAGGTTTATTAAATGCCACTTTTGGCAATGCCACAGAATTAATTATAGCTCTAGTCGCGCTAAATGCTGGACTAATAGATGTGGTGAAAGCCAGTATTACGGGATCAATTATCGGTAACCTGCTTCTGGTTATGGGGCTTTCAATGTTTTTAGGTGGAATACGTTATAAAGAGCAGAGTTTTGAATCTGTAGTTGCAAGAGTTAATGCTTCTTCAATGAATTTAGCGGTAATAGCCATTTTACTGCCAACTGCAGTGAATTATACTTCTATAGGAATTAGTGAGAACGTGCTACAAAATCTTTCTATTGCTGTAGCGGTAGTGCTCATTTTAGTTTATGGACTAACACTGCTTTTTTCTATGAAAACCCACGCTTACTTATATGATGTAGGTTTAGCAGATACAGAAGAGGAAAATAACCATCAAAAACCAAATATTGCATTGTGGACTGGTGTCTTATTAGTTTGTACCTTATTGGTAGCGTTGGAATCAGAACTATTAGTGGACTCACTAGAAGTAGCTACATCTAAACTAGGACTGACAGCATTATTTACAGGGGTGATATTAGTGCCAATTATAGGTAACGCGGCGGAACATGCCACAGCAGTAACTGTAGCCATGAAAAATAAAATGGATCTTTCACTGTCAGTAGCTGTTGGATCAAGCATGCAGATAGCCTTATTTGTAGCACCCGTACTAGTAATATCCGGATGGGTCATGAAACAACCAATGGATTTAGACTTTAATCCTTTTGAACTAGTAGCAGTAGCTGTGTCAGTCTTAATTGCTAATAGCATTAGTTCCGATGGCAAATCCAATTGGTTAGAAGGCACTTTATTATTGGCAGCATATACGGTTTTAGGCTTTGCATTTTATTTCCATCCATAAATTTGGTTAACCCAAAAAAAGTCTCATGGATGGAGAATGCACAGTTACTTGTCCTGTAAACTATCTGTTAAGTCATTTTTTCAGTTCAAAAGTTCCTTAATATGAGATAAACAGAAATGACCGAAATTGGAATGCTGATTATGGGGGAATTCAACTATAAACAGACGAATTTACCCCATTTACTAGATGAACAGCTATTAAAAGCGGAAAATGCCCAATATAAGACAAAAAATAGCCATTTTTCCCAATTACCTCATGGCATTACATCCAAGATTACAGCTCCCGAATTCATGACAGTGGGAGTCACGGAAAAAATAGCTATATCCAGAACCATTAGGACAGGGTTGATGGACAAAAATGAGGGACGCGTGGCTATTCCGGATCGCTATAGATGGCAGCAAGCATCTAAACGGACAAAAAAGCGCCAATTACCCCCACAATTTCAATTGGCTGACAGGTCAAATCTACCCAAACGAAGACCCACCCCAACAGACTACTTGGCATACAATAGACCTCAAATGCCAACCCTCCGATTTGGTGATTCTGGTCTATCCATTAGAGTCTTACAGCGTTTGTTAATATCCAATGGCTATAATGTGCGAGTTGATGGCGTATTTGGGGCGCTGACTGAAACAGCTATTAAGGCTTTTCAAAGTCAGCGTAATTTATCAGTAGATGGTGTTGTAGGTCCTAAGACTTGGTCTCAACTATGCAGCATTTAAATGCCTTTCGCCAAAACGCTATAGATAAATTTAATAGTGTGACCAGTATGTAGCTTAACCATTATGGATAGCTATAAACTAATAGCTAATTTGCAGAGTTACAGATGCTTCTACTTGTTGTTCACCACCCACTATAGGAGTGACTGCATCTGGAGCGGAAGCCTTAACCATTTGGGATCTTTGTAGCATAGGTGGAGGAGGTGCACTAGCATTGTTAATTTGAATGCTAATTATTTCTTTGGTTTGGAAACCTAAACTGCTGAGAACTGCTTCGGCTTGCTTTTTAGCCTCCTGGGTTGCTTTTCTTAGAGCTTGTTTTTGTGCTTCATTAATAGCCTCATCCGTAGCAACAAAACTAATACCATTAATTTCGCTTGCTCCAGTTTTGATCGCTTCATCTAACAAGGAACCAACCTTGTCAGTAGAAAAGCGAAAACTCACCGTGTTACTAGCAGCATAGCCAGTAATTCTTTGTATATTGTTCGTATAACTATAGACTGGATTAAGCCTGACACCGGTAGTTTCCAACTTTTCAACTTTACGGGACTTGAGTAAATTCACCACCGCAGAGGATCTGCGAGCAGCTTCCTGTTGGACCTCTTGAGCAGTTTTTCCCTGAACTTCTACGCCCAAACTCACTCTTGTTAAAGTGGTGGCTATGGTTTCTACCCCGCTACCACTAACAGTTAATGTGCGCCATAATTGAGCTTTTTCCTGAGCTGATGCTGGTAAGGTAAATATGCTGGAAATTAGTAAACTGAAATAGGCAATTTTCCCCAGTTGCTTAAACTGAAACCCAGATGGTAGTGAAATATTTCTATATATCCTAGACATTGGACGTGCACTCCTCGGCTACTGGTACATTAATACGTTAATTTGTGAATCAAACCACAAAACATTTTGGGATCTGGATAATTAACAATTTGCCATGATCTGGAGAAAAATTTTCTTTGGTTACACTTTTAGCAACAAAGTCAACCGGTTCAACTTTGTATCTCAAGAATGAGGATGATCCCGCTAGAAACTTGTACAACAAGGATAATAAAAAACATTATACATGTAGCTGAATACACAGAAAATCCAAGGATTTAGTCACAAGAAAATCGCCGGCACGGAAGCCACTTGGCTTTAGACAGGAAGTGCCAACGGCGAATTTATTCGCCTTGATATTTAACCGTGATGCGGATCTTCAATATACCTTTTAATAACATCTGCTGAAACCTGTCCAGCAGTGGAATAAAAATAACTATTAGTCCATAGGCTAGGAAGTTTAAGTAATTCAGGAAATTTTCGTCTTAACAAGCAAGATGACCGTCCTTTAAAAGCTTTAACCACTTGATTTATAGCATGGTTGATGTTCTACAAATAAATGAACATGGTGCAACCTCAAGAGCGAGGATATCCCAGTCTTTTTCTTTGGCTAGTTCGTAAATTATCTGTCGAAGGCGTTTAGGTATCCATACAAGATGCACTACTGCATTACCTTTTGAGTGATGTCCTATTCTGTATTCCAGTGTTGTCTTCATATTGTTTCGTGGCTGCTATTGACAAGTAAATCATATCTCAACTATACTTTAGACATCTCCGGAAATAGCCAAAGCGTTACCAATACTACTTTTTAAGGTGAGACACCCCAATACAAAAGTAGCTGACTGGTATGCTAAAATAAGCGTTAGAGATGCCTCTTGTTGGGAATTAACCAAAAGATAACACCTATGTGAGATAATTTATTTTTAGCCAAGTCCAAATCTTGATAACTAAAATAAGTAGGTTCCCATTCGGAAACGAACAAGTCCACAAATAGTCATGATTACCTGTTCATACTTACTTGAATTTAATCGAAATCTTTCTTGTGCCACTCTGAATATTTTCACTACACGAATTAAATGTTCAACAAAAATTCGTTCGGAAGCTAACTCTTTATTTTTTTCTTTTTGTTCAGACGTTAATTCTTGGTTTTTAGGTTTTTTTGTCGGAGTTTTCATTAACTCCTCTCCTTGATAAGCTTTATCACCACTAAATTTTTGTTTTTTATCAAATATATTTCTGGTTTCACGGAATAAATTTACATCACTTTTTGGACCAGGTTTACCCGCTACTACATCAACAATATCTTTACCATTTGGTAAAACGATTAGTTGACTTTTTCTAGTATGACAGGCTTTTTTACCTGAATAATATTTTTTTTGTTCTTGGTACTCTCCAGGTCTGTCTATAGGCTGTTCATAGCTATCCACTATTAACTCAAATTCTGTTAATATTTCTTTAACGACTTCGTAATCACTGGAGTTTTTTTTTACCTGTTCTAGCAAACTTGGTGGCAATAATTCTCCTATTATTGGCAACCAATAGTTAAAGATATCATTTGCAGTTGTTTCACTTACTCCAAATTGAATACCTAGTAGCTGAAATGTTGTTAACTGCCGTAAATATGTTAATGTTAAGATTATTTGCTCCGACGGTGATAATTTGGGTTTGCGCCCTCCACCGCCTTGAATAATTCGGGTTTTTTTTGATTCAACCAATTGTTGTTTCTGATGATGCAGTTTTATGGCTTTTTCCAAAAGTTGCTGTAACTGCTCATACTTCAGACCCAATAAACGGTGTGATTCGTGAGGATTATTCTGGATATATTCAGATATGTTGCTCATAATAAGTTGCCAAAAATACCATTTCATATTATTTTATCACACTTTGATTCTTTTTCGGAGATGTCTTTTTGAAATCAACAAACATTGAAGGTCGAACAATGTACGGATGCCAACAAGTTCTTATCAAGTCCGATAAATCAATAACAGCCATATTGGAGTACCTCTGCACAGAAGCTAAAAAGCTGACAAATTGTGGCGTTTACTATTCTAGGCAGATGTACTTTATTGAAAATAAGATTGGTGCTATTGTTTTTGGATGGAATAAAGGACAAAAAGATAGTATTGATTTGCGGAGTTACCGGAGGCGGAGTATGAACGAGTACCAATAAAGCACACGGATAGAGATACTTTAAAGGAGGCGGTATCAGAGACATTAGAAATACTAGAAAAAGCCAAATCACCAGTAATTATAGCGGGTGTGGAAGTACACCGTTTTGGGTTACAAGTAGAACTGTTAGCACTTGCAGAAAAATTGGGCGTACCGATTTGTGCCACCATGTTAGGAAAATCAGTATTTCCAGAAACCCATCCCCAATATCTAGGGATTTACAATGGTGAAGCGGGAGACGAAAATATTAACAAAATAGTGGAAGAATCCGACTGTTTATTAATGTTAGGGGTATTCATGACAGATATTAACCTAGGAATGTTTACTGCCCATATTAACCAAAAACATACCATATCTGCCACCTCAGAACGGATTGCTATTAAACATCATGAATATCAGAACATTTTATTTACCGACTTCATTGCGGGACTATTAAAAAATCCCCATTTACCACATTTTCAATTCCCAAATACTTATAGGATGCACCCGCGAGTAGAGGAAAAAATAGATAATATATCTATGGGTGGATTAATTTATGAAATTAATCAATTTATTGATCATAAAACCATAATTATTACCGATGTAGGAGACAGTTTATTTGCAGCAGATGATATTCAAACCAAACAAGGAACAAGCTATTTAGCTCCCGCTTTTTATGCGAGCATGGGTTTTGCCATTCCGGGAATAATAGGTGCTCAATTAGCAGATCCCTTTCGTCGGGTGTTGGCATTAGTTGGTGATGGTGCATTCCAAATGACAGGAATGGAACTATTAACAGCTAAAAGACTGGGAATGAACCCCATAGTAATTATTATTAATAATGGTTCTTTTGCTTCTTTAAGAGCCATGGGACATGAGGATGCGGACTTCGTAAATATTAGTACAATTGACTATGCTGATTTGGCTAAAGTTTTAGGAGGCAATGGCTTTGTAATTCATACAGGATTAGAACTAAGAAGAGCCTTGAGTGTAGCGAAAGACAGTGAAAATTTTAGCATTTTAGATGTGAGAATTTCTGCAGATGATATTTCACCAGCTTTACAAAGACTAAAAACTCTATTTACTCAAACTTTGAAATAAAACACAATAAGGAGTAAGGGAAATACCATGGAAATATTTTTAAAAATTGCTGAAATGGGACACAAGCAAGTAACATTCTGTTATGACCAAGAATCAGGATTGAAAGCTATTGTCGCCATCCACAATACTAATTTAGGTTCGGGGGTAGCCCTAGGGGGGACAAGATTATTGCCATATTCCACAGAAGAAGATGCTCTCAAAGATGTCCTGCGTTTGAGTTATGCCATGACCTATAAAGCAGCTTGTGCCAATATTCCGGTGGTGGTAAAGCAGTAATCATAGCAGATCCCGAACAGAAAACCGATAAGTTATTTAATGCCTATGGAAGTTTTGTCAATAGTTTTGGAGGGAGTTTTATTACTGGACAAGATGTAAATATTTCCTGGGAAGATGCCCATAAAATAGGTGAAAAAACACCCTATATGATTGGGTTAATATCCACATACGGTGGTTCTAGCTATCCTACCGCAGTGGGAGTAGAAGCGGGGATGAAAGCAGCAGTAGATTTTTACTGGGGGAAGAAAAATCTCCAAGGCTTAAAAGTGGCTATTCAAGGAGTAGGCAAAGTGGGTAAAAACCTTTGTGAAATTTTATCCCACCAGGAAGTGGAAATTTTTGTCAGCGATATATCTAATCATAAACTGGCAGAAGTTGAGAAGTTATATCCGGTAAATATTGTAGATGTGGAAGAAATTTATGAATTAGATGTTGATATATTTGCTCCCTGTGCTTTAGGGGGGATCATTAATAGTTGTACCATTCCCAAATTGCAAGCTAAAATTATTGCAGGAGCAGCCAACAACCAACTGGAGAATGAGGAATTAGATAGTCAGCTATTAGTAGATAGAAATATAGTCTATTGTCCAGATTATGTAATTAACGCTGGAGGTTTAATTCATGTTTATGATGGCATGATAGGGCTAAGTGAAGAAAGTTCCTTGGCAAGAGTGAGGAATATATATAATACATTAAAACAGGTATTTGCAATTTCTAAAGAATACAATATTACTCCACTAACTGCATCAAGACAGTTAGCGGAGAGTCGGTTTTTAAATAATAAAACTCAAAATTAAATTGACATATTAACCTCTAATCACTATGATCGCTCTACCCCCTGGACTGACCACTTCTTCTGTAGTAGTACGTTCTTCAATGGGGGGTAAATCAGGGCGACGATCAAAAATCACTAACCAACCCGTATCCAGTCCTAGTCCTGCCAAATATTTATCTAACTGTTGGAGTCCCTGGGGGAGTGGATCTTTCTTACCAGGTTTCCACACCTTCAGTTCCATGCCCATCACCACCACACCATAGCGTAAACAAATATCCATGCGACCCGAACCGATCGCGTACTCTCGCTCTAACGTACCGCCCCCATTCACGATACGGTGTAAGAATGCCATTAATACCAGATGGGGGGCAATCTCGTGGTAGGGCACACTTTTCAGTAACGGTTCTCCATGTTGTCGCCAGAAGTCAAGAAAAGCATTTAAGAGTTTTTCAGGATTTAAACTATGGTCGGTGTTTAACCAACTGGGTTGAATTTGGGGCAAACTATCCTGACTACCTTGAGATAACACGCGAGGAATCACTTCCTGGTAAATGGGATTGGCAATAGTTAGTCCACCCAAAGAACTACGCTTCAGTAAACCTAAATCCAGTACAAAACGGCGATCATCTTCTGGAGTATCCGGTAAGTCTGATCCCGCTAATATAGGCTGAATAATCGCTTTAACCCGATCTTCCCGCAGTCTTTCCGCAAGGCTATCTAAATGGGTATCTTGACGCTGAATAAGGATTTCCTTAGCTTGTTTAATCACATCAATCGTAATAGGTTGATTGACATCTTTTACTAAAACAGTTGTAGCTTGACGAGCTAAAGCATTAACTAACCAGGGTTGTCCATCGGTTAAATAAAAGGCATGATGAATCGCTTCGGGAGTGAAGATTTGTCCCGTGGCTTCTGTATGTTGTAAATAGAGTTCTTGAACTTCATCAAAACTAAAATTAGAGAGGGTTAAGGACTCTGCTTTAATGTTAAAAGGGCTGGCGCTATTTAGGCGTTCACTGCCCCCAGATTTTACTTTATAATCCCGCACATCTCGCATTCCAATTAACCCCAAAGAATGGGGAAATCCGTGAGGACGATTAGGAAAACCAGAACGCAATTGTCGTAATACAAATATTAATGTTTCGTCGCTAAGTGCATCAATTTCATCCAGAAAAACAGCTAAAGGACGATCAGCCGTTGCTGCCCAGTTACTCAAAAAGGTGCTCAGTTGAGAACTACTTTCCGTCGCTGGCCATTCAGTGGGTTGTAAATCTGGAGGTAACCGAAAGCGGAGTGACTGTCGCCATTCCGCTAAAATAGACTGCTCGGCTTTGTGCGGATCCTGGGAAAAAGGTGCCCCCACCTCTAAGGACAGCATCACAGAAGTATAGTGGCCACTCGCAGTTAATTCCTGGGCAAGGGCTATCATAGCAGTGGTTTTGCCCACTTGTCGCGGGGCATGGATGATAAAGTAATTGCGTCCATCAATTAAGGCTTTCAACTCAGGCAGTCGCGCTGTGGGAGATAGCATATAGTGGATATCGGATTGGCATGGGCCAGCAGTGTTAAAGTGTTTAGGCATAGTTTTAATAATTAATAATTATGAAAGCAGCGATCGTTTATTGACTTTATATCTTCCGAGAATAAATCGGGACGCAATTACTAAATGCCAGTCTCACAACGATCGCTTTTGGGGATCCCGCGATCGCATCCGACTCCAGAAAGGAACACAATTCTTAGTGAAACTTAAGGGAAATCGTTTTTAAGTTTTTAAGATAAAATTCTATTTTCGTAAGACCGACGTGATGATGATCGTAATTGTGGCACTGGCAATCAAAGTAAAGGCAAGTTGCACAACCCACTGGGTGGCCTGTTGATAGTTACTAAAACGATCATTGAATTTCTCATTGTCTGCGGATAGCTTTCCCACAGTGCTGGACAACTGATCTACAGTATTAGACAAGTGATCTACAGTATTAGACAAGTGATCTACAGTATTAGACAAGTGATCTAGTTTTTGCTCAATGCGATCGAGGCGATCTTCACTGATGGTTGATTGGGTCATGTTGAATCTCGAGATAAGTTTTAGATCCCCATTCTAACAAAAATGATTGCTCTTCTCACCTTCTAACGCTTTTTAGGGGATCCCACGATCGCGTATTTATTATAGGTACAAGACGGTTGAGGGCCAAGCATCGCTCCCAATTCCTGAAAGGATCCCCCTTCAACAAATTCAGGATTTTTCCTTGAGAAGAAACTGGGGATTTATGGAATAGTGGCAATTGAGGCGCGATCGCTAAAACCAGTCGGTTTTCAACCGACTTGCGCTTTGAGACCGGGAATTAATTCCCGGTCTCCCCCACAGACAGTGCTTTACAATCGCCCATTTTTAAAAACATTCTACCATAACTAGTAAAACACATATTGGGTTGAGGAAGGAAACCCAACCTACGTTCTTTACCGCTAACCCACTTATCTGAATTATTAAATTATATAGTACCTCTTCTAAGTGTTTTCAGAATCTTGCTGATCTTGAGAAAATGTGGATTACGTGACAGCTTGATGATAGTTGGGTCGTCAGTTTCTAGAACAATTTTGTTATAAATGTCAATCACCTGCATCAAATTGTCATAATCCAAAATTAACGCTGTTTCACCCTCCGCAAGATGATCTTGAACCAGATTTGTACTGGCTACCAATTTTTCTCCATTTAAGTTGGTAGCAGAAAAATTATTCCCAGGAATATCTAACTGGGATAGAACTTTTACAAATAACCCTAATAGCGTATCAGTATACAAGGGTGAAACTCCATCAGAGATTAAGGATGATCTGATGGAGAAAATGCCACTTGCTGATAAAGAATCACTACTATTGGGAATCAATTCCTGGATGGTATTTCTTAACTCCCGTAGGTTATTAGCAGAAACCACAAGAGTGATTTTTTCCTGATTATTAGTTGGGTTAGAGTCAATACCAGTAGCACTCTCTTGAATCTTGCCAGACTCGGATGTAGAACTAGCAGTTCCAACCATCTTGGCATCAGGTGAACTAACTTGGGCAAAACTCGTAAGCTGATGAAATAAAACTATTAAAGGTGAAAAAGTCAATGTAATAATCAAGGTTTTGATTTTGAACATGGTTATCCTCTTGCTTGAGTAACAGATGCTTGATATGGAATTTCGGTGTTGCATATTTGCGGGATGAACTGGCATCCGAAATCATTGAAAAATCGTTGAAAATTTGGGTAAATCATCCCATGATTCAGCAACGCCGGAATTTCTACCACTCAATTTTTAAAAATCCCGGAGAGCTGACTAGGTATATAAATATCTTGACCGTTTTTTTACAATTGAGACTTAGGAACTGATTAAGTTTTTACAAAATTAAAGGATAGCGAGCTATTATTTACCCGCTATCTAATTTGACAATCTTTGCTCAAACAAAAAGAAATTATTTCTCAGTCAATCATCAACAAGTTATATAATACCTGAACGAAGGGTTTTGAGAATCTTACTAATTTTGAGAAAGTCTTGGTTACGTGATAGCTTAATAATGGTTGGATCATCACTTTCTAGGACGATTCTATTATAGATATTGATTGCCTCTGTCAAGTTGTTAGAATCCAAAATTAAAGCTATTTCACCTTCAGCAAGACTATCTTGAGCTATAGTCACAGTAGGTTTGAAAATTTTTGTGCTCGCTACTAATTTTTCCGGATTTAAGTTGTTGGCAGAAAAATTGGTATTAGGAACACCCAGCTGAGATAATACCCTAGAAAAAGAAACTATTAGCTGCTCAATATGCGCAGGGGAAACACCATCGGAAATTAAAGATGCTCTCAGGGATGAAAAAGTAATCGGTGACAGAGAATCACTACCGCTAGAAACTAGTTGACCAATAGCATTTCTTAACTCCCGTAAGTTATTAGTAGAAACTATAACGGTAATGTTATCGGAACCTATAGATCCACCACCACTCATGGATCCTGCTGTCCCTAAACTGGGAGCGCTATTAGAACCTGTAGATCCACCACCACTCATAGATCCTGCTGTCCCTAAACTGGGAGCAGAAATGGGATTGTTATCAGAACCCGTAGATCCACCACCGCTTACAGATCCTGCTGTCCCTAAACTGGGAGAACTGACTTGAGCCCGACCTGTTAATTGGGTAGAAAGCACTATAAATGGTGTAAAAGTAAGAACAAAAATTACAGTTTTAAGGTTCAACATGATTAGTCTCCAAATTAAAAAGTTACAGCAATTTGCTTACGTAGCCATAGCTCTACTTACCGACAAAATTGAAACCATAACCGACCGTGAGAACAAGTATCCTACCACCCACACTATTATCAGTAAGATCTGCACCCTGAGCTGTGATTGCAAAGGGAATATTGGCTAGAGGAACTACGGATATACCAGCATTTAAACCTACCCCACTCCAACCTATACCCATTCCTATTTGGGGGTGAACTTGCACACCAAAACCCGCAAATAGTCCCGTAGTATCTTTACCCTGTCGGAAGTCACCACCTCCTGCTCCCAAGGAAAAAGAAAGGGCCATAGGATTAACAGGGTTATCAGGTTGTAAAAAAGAATAACTGGTTACCACACCGTAAACACCAGACGGTCTTATACCTTCAGTACCATACTGAGCAAAAGTTCTCCAACCAGCAGCAACACCTATAGCATGGTTTGTTTTTCTGTAGACAATGCGATGAGCTTTTAGGTCAAAGGTACCATTGTAACCAAAATTTTTGACACTCCCGTTGTTAAATGCTAGTTCTAAACCAATCAGGTTATAAGGATCGCCTAATCCAAAACCAGCAGTCATGCTCCCATCTGGATTACCATCACGACTTTTACCTGGTGTTGCAGCACCCGCTCCTATAAATATGTCACCCCAACTAGCACCAAAAGCACTGGGAGCACCAAAACTCAGTCCGGGTGTATAGGTTCGAGAGCTTTTCTGTTGTGATGTTTGTTTTTTGGGAACTGGTTCAGGTCTGGGAATTGTAGGGAGGACTGGTTCAATTAATAGGTCTCGACCCAATTTTTCCGCATTCTGAACAATCTCCATTTTCTCGTCTATCTTTTGTTCAGCATCTACCTGTTGGGCGATAGTTTGAGATTGGATGGGTAAGGGTTGATTAGCCCTTTTTTGACCAGTCTCTCTCAAACTATCAATAAATTCGGTAGTATGGTTTACCTTTATAGATTCTTCATTTGATGGGTCTATTTTTTTGTTCAATAATCCTTGATTATTCTCGCTTATGGAATCATTTGCTGAAACTGCTTTAATCCCAACAGATGTGGAAAAGAAGAGGAAACTTAATAAGTTTAGGGATAACAAACAGAGCCAATAATTAACCATTATTCTGGCTAATCGGTACTTGTACACAATATTTCTCATTAGGTTTTATAGAAGTTAATTATTGAGAAAATAGATTTTTATTCTAGTCTCATTCAGGAGATAGTTTCGATAAATTTCAATGAATTATGGCTGATATATTATGAAGAGATGCTAAATTTATCACCATGTTTATTGATAATGATATTTTTATATAAAATTTACTATATATTATTTGCAAAAAAGTGGGTTTGCAGTAAACTTGCTATTGCTTCTGGTTCCAACTTCTTATATTGCTCCTCTCCTAACATTAATATACAGTTGGGAGCTGTTCTACAAGCTTTCTGGCAATTGGTATGTTCAATTTTAACTTTATCTAATAAACCGCGATCGCACAAAGTTTTTTCTAGGTTAGCCAATAAAGATTTACCTCCATGCTTGAGACATGCAGATTTTTGACAAACCATAATTTTAGCTATATTTTCCTTCGATGAATAATCTAGGGGACAAAATCCTACAGGTCTAACCCCATAAGCTGTAAGTTTAATTTTGCCATTGACTCGATTTAATTTGCTTACTACACTTACACAAATTTGTTCCCCAGTTAATAAATTCCTCAAGGAACAGCGTAAATTCTTGGGAATCTTAATTTTTAGATCTTGGGTAGAAGTTTTTAAATACAAATGTTTGTATTTTATTTTACACTTACCCCCATCATTTCCCTGTGAACTAAAACCTAAAAATTGTCCCTCTATATTCAATTGTGATAAGGTTAGATACTTTTTACCCATGTTAATTACATAAATTAAGTTACTCAAGATATAGATACCTGCATTATTATATAATTCAGGTATCTTTTTGTGTCAGGTTAGTGTAGAAGTTTAGCTTCTACGGTTTGAGGCAAATTTTCTCGTGGGGGGATTTGACTAAATTCTAATTGCCAACCATTAGCTAAAGTAAGAACCTTGCCTGCTTCACTATCTGTTTGTTTAACAACTTCTTCTTCTAAGTCCTTTTTCGCGACATAGACAACTAAAGTTCCAGCATCATTTACCCGTAGCATTACTTTCATAAGATATTTCCTCAGCGGATTCTAGTTCTCTTTTGCGACAACCGATAATGTACCCCGTATTTAAGAAATGGACAGCATATATATAATATGCTTGTAGAAAAGTTCCTATACTCGCCACATAACCCACATCTCCAATCCTAGCTAAAACTTCTCCAATTTCTCGACCAGGAAAAGTACCATCATTTTTAATCAGTTTTTTGACTCGTACTTTTTGCCCAATCTCAAATACAGGTGGAGAGTTTAGTTCTATTTCATCTTTTTGCATTAATACCTCTATTAGTTTAACTTTTTCCTGTTAGTTTTTGAGTTGTTAAGATATAGACCTTCCTTAGTATTTATTTAATGCCAAAATCACCACTCTCCTGGTAGTGCAAATCTTCTATATATTTCCGGGTATTTTTACCTACTATAGCTTTCCAAGGTGGAACATTGGATCCCACTGCATTAGCGACTAGTTGAGATAGCTGTGAAAAGTTATCTGTGTTTATTCCTAAATCAACTCCATATATGTATTTTAAAGCCATAACAACCTCTTCTAAAGCTGCATTTCCTGCTCTTTCACCCAGTCCATTAACGGTAGTATTTACAGATAGGGCACCACCCCTAATACCAGCAATAGCATTAGCAGTAGCGAGTCCAAAATCGTTATGGGTATGAATTTCTATAGGAATTGATAATCGAGAGACTAGTCGTTTAATTTTCAGGTGGGTTTTAAAGGGTTCTAAGATACCCACCGTATCACAAAAACGAAATCTTGATGCACCCCATTCTTGAGCGTATAAAGCAACATCTTCCAGAAAACTTTCATCTGCTCTGGAACAGTCTTCTCCTCCCACTCCTACCCAAAGATTATGATCAAGTGCAAAGTGAATACAATCTTGCAATCTTTGTAAACTAACTCGCCATTGTCCATGGAATTTGCTAGCGATTTGGATTCCAGAAACGGGAATAGCAATGTGTACTCTTTTAATCCCACAGGAGAGAGAAGCTTTAATGTCTGAAATAACTGCTCGGTTCCAAGCTAGTAATTTGGCATTTAGATCTAAATCATTAATAGCTCTAATGGCATTAATTTGTTCTTCCCCCATGGCGGGTATACCTACTTCTAATTCCCCAATGCCAATGGCATCCAAAAATTGGGCGATCGCCACTTTTTCTTTGAGTGTAAAAGTAACTCTTGCTGCTTGTTCACCATCCCGTAATGTAGTATCGTTAATGTTAATTTTACCCATCACAAATATTCCTGTAGGGGACTAGTGATTAATTGGTGATCTTTCTAGCTCCCTGGCTATGGCTAGTAATTAAAGTCACTTAATTATGTCTGATTATGCCTCAATTCTTGCGTCATATCTGTATGCTAAACCACCAATTTTAGAGATAAACTAAGATGGTTTATTGGTGGGCTGATCAGAATCTTTTATGAATAATCTATGACTAATATAGCTATTAGTCATTCCCGTAATCACCAAAATAGTTAATCCAGCAATTAAACTAATAATCATGGTATTTGCCTTTTAGGGTTGGAAATAGATATTGATTAAACATTTTCCGCTAACCAATCAAAAATCTTTTCCAGTTGTTGTAAGTCTATTAGTCCATATTGCCAAAGCAACATGGGAATTGGTGCTTCATCAAACTTACGCTGTCGTAGAGCAACAGCAACATCAGCGTGGGAAAGTTCTAACTCATGATAGAGAAAGTGGAGTAGTTTCTTGTCTGTCTTGCAGTTAACCATAGAATTAGTCTAAATTCCAGTTTCTAAGGGAGGCACAATTATTTGTAGGATGGGTTGAGGTTAGATACTTAATCGGATAGTCCAGACCAAGTTTATCTTTCTAGATTAGTCAAGGATTTTGGTGAAGTTGTATGTTCTGCTTATAGCAGTTGACCTTTAACTCAAAAAAATTGCGCCTAGGGATTAAATTTATTGAATTTATTAAGATTGTACTCACTAGGTTTAAAACCTTAGTGAACAGAACTTAATCTTTTTTTTGGGTAATGGGGACTAGTTTTTTATGGATGGGGTACTAGTATTTATCAAGTGGGGTTTTAGTTTTGTAGTACTCCATTGAGAAAACCTCCATGAAGGTTGCTCATGGTAGAGCTAAAAGCTATGTATTAACCGTTGCTATTAATAGTTTATATTTTTGATCGGTAAAAGACCGATTTATTTATTTTCTTTTAATATCTCTTACCCATTATCCAAAAAATTTCCTCCTAGTAAACTTGGTTTTTTTAGGACAATACTCAGAACAGTCTATAGCTGCTTCCGTAAGGACTATATCTGGTTTTACTGCGCACTTGAGATAATGGTTATTAGAAAAGAATTTACAGTTCTTACAGGGGACTTGACTAACTCCATTGACAGTCAATGACATTTTCTCCTCTAAAGCAGAGCGAATTTTTTGGAGAATTAATAAAAATACTGCCCAAACAATCACGAAGCCCAAAGGACTTAAACTAATAGCTATATCGGAAATACTCAGCCACTGACTTACCTCTTGTTTTTGACCATTTTCTTCGACACTTTCCCTTTGTTTCAGTCGATAAAATGTCTGATTTGTTGCTAAACTTTCCGAATGTTTTTCATGTTTTGATATTACCCCCATGCAGTTTTTAAAAACCCCCATAGAAATTTTCATAATTTCATGATTTTTTCAATTATATGTTTAGCGCCATAAAAGTTCACCTATATCTTTCGATAGGTTTCATTGTAAATATCCAAATCTCTATCTCAGGAAATAACTTTTATTCCCACCGTCAACGAGGTGGGAACTCTCGCCCTATTGCTTAATTATTTGACAGACGTGCTTTTACATCCGTTGCAAAGTCTTCATATCTTCTCAGAGGGGTGACCTCCACATGGACACTTTGACCCATTTTTTTCATAATGGGTAAATCCAAGAGGATTTGATCCAGAGTATCAGGTGTGGGAACATCTACAATGGCGATTACCCGACGAGTTCCTACACATTTCCATAGGTCCACTACCACTCCTGCTTGTTTAGCTTGTAGTGCTGCATCTGCTTCCTCGCTCCAGATACTAAACAGCTCCCCCTGTGTCATGTTTGGGTATTCAACATGAAAATCCAAATGGTATAACATATCGCTCCTGTATAATTGGACTTAGCCTATTGTAACAAAAATAGTTGCTACTTGGCCCAACATATTTTTTAACTGTTTTTTGACCAAACTTATAAGTGGGCAAAACCTAACAAATTTTGTTACAATGTTACTGTTATAAAAACTAATGACCATTAGGAATCAAATTCATGCCGGAAATTACCAGATTTTACGGAATTATCATTAAACTGTTTTTTGCAGGTCATCCTCCTGCTCATTTTCATGCAATTTGTGGTGAATATAATGCCATTTTTAACCTAGAAACCCTAGAATTTATCGAAGGTGAGTATGAAATTTGGACTAATGGTCAACACTGTAGCCAAAACCTTGAACCGTAAGTTAAATTCTACCCAGATATAGAACAGGTTTTTCAACTGGGTGGGATTCCCTCCTCCTCAACAGGACGAATGATTGGTGGAGCGGGGGTAACTTCTGATCTAAATATTGCTTCTAATGCTGCTTCTAAATTTTGTGCCATGACAATACGATTCTCATAAACTACAATCACTCTAGCTAAGGTGGGTAAACTATTTTGAGTTGCTTCTAAATAAATTGGCTCTACGTACAATAAGGATTTTTCAATGGGAATAATTAGAAGATTCCCCTGTACTGCTTTCGATCCCTGACGATTCCATAGGGAAATTTGCTGAGAAATGATGGGATCTTGATTAATCCTAGCTTCTATTTGTTCTGGACCATAAATCAACCTTTCTTTGGGAAAATTGTACAATAGTAGCTTACCGTAGTTCTCACCGTCAGAACGTGCTGCTAACCAGGCAATTAAATTTGTTCTTTGTTTTGGCGTGTAGGGAAGCAATAGGATAAATTCTTCAAAGGGAACACTAGGTAAACTGGTTATCAAATAATATGGTTCAACTTGACGGGGTTCTCCGCTATAGATTTCGTTGGGAATTTGCCATTGGTCTTCGCGGTTATAAAATACTTGGGGATTGATTACATGATATGTCATTAATCGTTCCGATTGTATTTTAAACAAGTCCACTGGATAGCGAACATGACTGCGGAGATTTTCAGGCATGTTTATAAACGGTTGGAACATTTTAGGGAAAATTCTTGACCAAGTAGTAATTAAAGGATCCTCTGGTTTAGCTATATAAAATCTGACGGTACCATTATACGCATCAATGATAACTTTTACCGAATTACGAATGTAATTAATACCATTCTTATTCCGATCTGAGTAAGGGTAACTACTACTAATAGTATAGCCATCAATCACCCAATATAGATAGTTTTTGCCAGCTTTAATTTGTTTGTCTTTATCATTCAAATTACCATCTGCTGCTACTAAATAGGGTTCGC
Organism: Cylindrospermopsis raciborskii Cr2010; assembly: GCF_003367075.2. Lineage (NCBI taxonomy): Bacteria > Bacillati > Cyanobacteriota > Cyanophyceae > Nostocales > Aphanizomenonaceae > Cylindrospermopsis > Cylindrospermopsis raciborskii. The sequence continues at coordinate 2,224,637 of NZ_CP065936.1, read as the reverse complement.
TATCAAATTTTAAAAAAGGAGCGATCGCCTGAATTCTCTGACTAATATTACGCCTGAATAATATCTTGGTTTCCGGTAAAAAATCTCGTGTAAAAATCATTGGCCAATCTTTGAAATACATGGCAAATAACCAACGTTTCCACCCAGTTCCAATTGTAATTCCCCCTTGACCATCGTAGGTATTATAAATATTATCTGCACCGCTAGGATAATCTAATTCTTTAACCCTAGTTCCGGTCATGACATGAGTATTGGAAATTTCTCCATAATAAATTCGTGGCTCACCAATAGGTATACTCTGATCAATAGCTGCATTAGCTGTAGTTAGAGCCTTACCATTACCACTGATGTCTTTAACAAAATATTCTGGCAAGCCTCCAGGTGCAGCTGTATTGACAGGACTAATTGTAAATCCATACCCATGGGTGTAGACTAAACTGCGATTGACCCAAGTTTGTGCTTGTGGGGGAACAGCATCATAATCTAATTCTCGTGCAGCAATTAGGACTTGACGTTTTTCTGGAACTGTCTGTGGTTGTGTTTCTGTGGTAATTTCTTTTTTAATCATGTAGCGGTCAATATCCGCGTCAGGAAACCGGTAATAGGGACGAATTTGCTGTAATTGACGATTAGTTTTTAAAAGTGGTTCTTGATCCCATAGTCGAATATTCCTAATAGTTAAATCATTGGCCCTTAGATCAGACCTAATCAGGTTTTGTTGGGGGTTAAAAGTTTGAGCGTCAATGGAGTCTAAATCAAATGCTTGACGGGTAAGAGCAATAGTACGTTCTATATAGGGTTTTTCTCTTTCCAGTTCATTGGGTTGTACTACCAGATATTGCATAATATTGGGTATCATCCATTCAGTGAGGATTATTAATCCTGCATAGATCCCCAACCCATAAATTGCCCATTCATGATGGGGAGATTTGCGATGCCAAAATAAACTTTGCCATAATAGGTAAAACGCTAGAATCACCGCGCCCACGCAAAGTATGGTATTAGCTGGCAACTGAAAATGCACGTCGGTAAAACTAGCGCCAAAACTCACTCCCCTGGGTGAATACACTAGCTGATAGCGCCTTAACCAATAACTAAAACCTAATACCAGCATCATCCCACTAGCTAGGGTCAATAAATGACGTTTCTGTTTCGGTGCAAACCCAGGAAATATACCCTGACTAAGACTATTAGCCGATAGTAAATAGGTAAGAGCAACTGATATGATTCCATATACACATAATCCTAAAAACCAAAAACAGAGAATTTCTGCTACTGGTAAAGAAAATACGTAAAAGCTGATATCTTTGCCAAATAAAGGTTCTGTCTGGTTAAAAGTTGTAGGGTAAAAGTATAATAAGATGCTATTCCATCTTTGACATACTAACCAGCCAAAACCACAACTGATAATTATGGCGATCGCCCACAGCAAAAATTCCCTATATACTAAAATAGCTATCCCTATCCCTAATGCCAATATAAAATACCTAAATTGAGATATTATCTTGATTAAGATTTGGGGAATTATTTCAGATCTAAATATAATTGTCGAATCAGATAAATCATCAATTCGAGTACCTGGGTTTTGCCAATAGCTGATGACTAATTGTCCATACCAGATTAATATTATTCCTATTAACAAGCTCAAACCCAAGGTCAATGGTAATAACCAAATAAATTTAATTGGTCGGGTTACAGTTTCTATGTGATCTGGTTGATATAATTGTGGATATTGGGGACTCAAAAACTTTGTGATTCTGGTGCTTAACTTATTTTTTGCTGTAATTGCTGGATCCATCTTCAACTCTTGAGGATATTGCCACTTTTTCGCTAAGGAAAGGTTCCCCCAAAAATAAATTATGCTCGTCCCAGTAATAATCACCCAGATCATACCCTGAGTTATTAGTCGCACCAGTAAGTTGGGCAAGTAACCCACTTCCTGAAACCAAAAAATTTCTGCTCCCAAGGAACACGCCAAGTCTAAACTTAGCCACAACCCCAAAGCAACAATAATAACTTTAACGCACCACTTCCAAAACATCTACTTTCTAGGAAGAATTCTTTACATCCTACATTTTACCTCTGGTTTTTAAAAACTTTAGACATTCTCGCAAAAAGTTTTGGGGAATCTCTATACTCTCACCCCAGTGTTGATGTATATAAGAAGCGTGCACATTAGGTAAATTCCATCCTTCCCATCCCATATTTTCTTCACAGTCATAACGAAAAGTATTAAATAAGGGATATGTGGTTTCACTATTTAAACAAGAACGATGAAACTCGTGTCCATAAATATTTTTTCCCCCATGGTGTAAAAAACTGTTTTCTAAAACTACTGCGCGACGATAACCTAGAGTTAGTTTTTTATCCATTTTCGCCGATGTTGGTATTATTCCTACCATAGACCAGGCTTGATTATCAAAGTCAATGATGCTTTCACATAAATACATTAAACCTCCACATTCTGCGATGGTTGGTATTCCGGATAAGATTATATTCTTCACCTGGTGAATTACCTGAATATTGGCCTCTAGTTCTTGGGCAAATACTTCGGGAAAACCACCGCCAAAATACATCCCCTGAATATTTTTGGGTAATTGATCATCATTGATGGGACTCCAAAATACTAATTCTGCTCCCAGTTCCTGCAATAGGTCTAGGTTGTCTTGATAATAGAAGTTAAAGGCTTTATCCCAGGCTACGGCAATTCTAATTTTATCATCTAATTCTTGAAGATTACCATTCGCTTCATTTAAATTACCTAGATTGGCTAATTTAGGTTCCTTGAGCTGATTCACTCGCAACAGTGGTAATAATAATTCCCAATCAAAACAATTATCTCCTAACTTTGCCAACTGGTCAATCACCCTGTCTAGGGCGGTTAATTCTCCTGTGGGCACTAAACCCAAATGACGATCAGGAATGCTTATATTATCTTCCCTTTTTAGTACACCAACAATAGGTAAACCAAGATTTTTTAGGGAACTTTTTAATAAAGATAAATGGCGATCGCTCCCCACCCTATTCAATACCAATCCAGCAATTTTTATTCTGGGATCTAAATGACAGTAACCATGAGCAATAGCAGCTACAGAACCAGAGAGACGACCACAGTCAATCACTAATATGACGGGAATATCTAATAATCTAGCCACATGAGCGGTACTGGCAAAATCCACCGGGTAATTAATCCTATCACTGTTATTATCAATAATTAGTGACGAAGCACCTACGCCGTCGAATAAACCCATTACTCCTTCAATCAAAGCATATTCAGATTTTTCGCTGTGAAGTTTAAAGCATTTTTGAATATACCCCTCAGAGGTCAAAACCGCATCTAAATTACGACAGGGTTGATTGGTTACATATTGATGAAACATAGGATCAATATAATCCGGACCAACCTTAAAAGATTGAACACTAACTCCCTGACGACACAGGGATGATAAAAGTGAGAGTGTTACAGTAGTTTTACCCACCCCACTCCGCTCTCCAGCAATAATCACGGTCATGAATTTTGATGATTGATAATCCAAGGTCTCTAAATCATAATACCAATACCAGTAAACTAATAACCACTAAGCACCTTATTAACACATGTACTTATACCTAATCCGTCATGGTATTGCTCAGGAACATCAATTAGATATTAAAGACGAAGAGCGATCGCTTACTATAGAAGGGAAAAAGAAGATGGAAAAAATTGCCCAAAGACTAATCCAACTCAAATTTAAATTCGATTTAATCTTAACTAGTCCTTTAGTTCGCGCCAGACAAACAGCGGAAATACTTATGCAAGCTGGACTGGGTTCCCAATTAGAAACTTCATTACATTTGAGCTGGGAAGGGAATGTTCACAATTGGATACAAGAATGGTTAGAACCGAGAAGACATGATCAAAAATATGATCAGCAAACTCATTTAGCATTAGTGGGACATGAACCCTGTTTAAGCAGTTGGGCAGAAATTCTTGTTTGGGGAGAAGCAAAAGAAAAACTCATCCTCAAAAAAGCAGGTATGATAGGAATAGAAGTGCCAGATAATGGCTCTATAGTGGGTCATGGTCAAATGTTTTGGTTGACACCCCCAAGATACCTGCTATAACAGTTTTTTTGAGCTTTCGCATACAATGGTTGTTAAATCAACAACTATTAACTGTGAGGGGGATCCCTGGTAAGTTAGCTTGTTGCTGATATTTCATAAGGTAAATGGTGTAGCCATGACGGTGTGCGAGTATAAGCCAGGTTTAGAAGGAATTCCTGCAGCCCAGTCTAGTATTAGCTATGTAGACGGGCAAAAGGGAGTTTTAGAGTATCGTGGCATTAGAATTGAGGAACTGGCAGGTAAAAGTACCTTCTTAGAAACTGCCTATCTCCTCATCTGGGGAAAACTACCCACTAAGGAGGAACTAGTAGACTTTGAAAAGGAGATTGCCAGCCATAGACGGATAAAATACCGTATTCGAGATATGATGAAATGCTTTCCTGAAAGCGGACATCCAATGGATGCTTTACAAGCTTCAGCAGCAGCATTAGGATTATTCTACTCTCGTCGAGATCTCCATAATCCGGTATACATCCGGGATGCAGTAGTGCGGTTAATAGCCACAATCCCTACCATGGTAGCGGCATTTCAACTAATGCGCAAGGGAAATGATCCAGTTAAACCCAGAGATGATCTAAATTATGCTGCCAACTTCTTGTACATGCTCAATGAAAAAGAGCCTGATCCCTTAGCGGCAAGAATTTTCGATATTTGCTTAATTCTTCATGTTGAGCATACCATGAACGCGTCTACTTTTAGTGCACGAGTCACAGCTTCCACACTAACTGATCCCTATGCTGTTGTAGCTAGTGCGGTGGGTACTTTGGGTGGACCATTACATGGGGGTGCTAATGAAGAAGTTATACAGATGTTAGAAGAAATTGGCTCTGTAGATAATGTTGCGCCCTATTTAGAAGACCGTCTGCAAAAAAAAGCCAAAATTATGGGGTTCGGACATCGTGTCTACAAAGTTAAAGACCCCAGAGCCACAATTCTACAAGATTTGGCTCTACAACTATTCGATAAGTTTGGATCTGACAAATATTATGCTATTGCTCAAGAAGTAGAAAGAATCATGACCGAGAAAGTTGGCAATAAGGGAATATATCCTAACGTTGACTTCTATTCCGGTTTAGTGTACAGAAAGATGGGCATTCCGACAGACTTATTTACGCCCGTATTTGCGATCGCTCGTGTTGCTGGTTGGTTAGCCCACTGGAAAGAACAACTAGAAGAAAATCGCATTTTCCGTCCCACCCAGGTTTATAACGGTCTACATGGAATAGCTTACACTGCTATAGATCAGCGTTGATGGTGAGGGGGGGGAAATCAAACCTTGTTCCCCCCTTGGAACCAATCTCAATCATAAGTAGAAGTTGTTATCTGGGATCAATTGACGAAACCCATCTAAAGATATACTAGACTCAGTAATTGGCAACAAGTCTGCCATTAGCCACCATCTCAGTTGAGATGATATACCAGTAAATTTACCTTTATTAATTTACCTAATATTCGTAGATTTACGACGAGTTGACGACTACAAAGAGTAGCAAAAATGAATGCAGGAATAGACCTCCAAGGAACTTTTATTCAATCGGTGAAGGATTTAGGAATCCCAGCCGGGGTAGCCAAAGCTATTTGGATGCCATTGCCGATGATCTTAATGTTGATTGGGGCCACAGTAGGCGTATTAGTTGCTACTTGGCTAGAGCGGAAGATATCCGCTGCTGTACAGCAAAGAATTGGTCCAGAATATCAAGGTCCATTTGGTTTGCTAGTACCTGTAGCCGATGGTCTAAAACTGATATTTAAAGAAGACATAGTACCAGCGAAAGCAGATGCCTGGTTATTCACTTTAGGACCGATTATTGTCGTAATCCCGGTATTTTTGTCATTTTTGATAGTACCGTTTGGGGAAAATATCGTCATCACTAATGTTGGTCTAGGTGTGTTTTTATGGATTGCCCTATCAAGTATTCAGCCCATAGGGTTACTAATGGCTGGTTACGCATCTAATAACAAATACTCCTTGTTGGGGGGACTTAGAGCAGCAGCACAATCCATCAGTTATGAAATACCCCTAGCATTGAGCGTTTTGGCCATAGTCATGATGTCCAATAGCTTAAGCACAATTGATATAGTCAACCAACAATCTCACCTGGGGATTTTAGGTTGGAACGTTTGGAGACAACCACTGGGTTTTATCATCTTCTGGATTGCAGCTTTGGCGGAGTGCGAACGTTTACCCTTTGACCTACCAGAAGCAGAAGAAGAACTAGTAGCTGGATATCAAACCGAATATGCGGGAATGAAATTCGGTTTATTTTACCTAGGTTCCTACATTAACCTCATCCTCTCCGCCCTACTAGTAGCAATTTTATACTTGGGAGGTTGGCATTTACCCATACCAGTTAGCCTCCTAGGTCAATGGTTAGGACTGAGTGAAACCAGCTCGATTTTACAAGTCATCACAGCGGCTTTAGGTATTACCATGACGGTGTTAAAGGCTTACTTTTTGGTATTCCTAGCCATTTTAATTCGCTGGACAGTGCCCAGGGTAAGAATTGACCAGTTATTAGATTTGGGGTGGAAATTTCTACTGCCAATTGGATTAGTCAACCTGCTGTTAACCGCAGCTCTTAAATTAGCCTTTCCCAGTGTTTTCGGTGGTTAAGAGCAATAATTCCTGAACGCCAATCATCATTAAAGGACTACAGAAGAGATAAACCATGCTAAAGTTCCTCAAACAAGTTGGTGATTACGCCAAAGAAGCAGTACAATCGGCCCGTTATATCGGACAAGGTTTAGCAGTAACCTTTGATCACATGCAACGGCGTCCTGTTACCGTACAATACCCTTATGAAAAATTGATTCCTGGTGAGCGGTTTCGCGGTAGAATTCACTATGAATTTGATAAATGCATCGCCTGTGAGGTTTGTGTCAGGGTTTGTCCCATTAACCTACCGGTGGTGGATTGGGAAATGGACAAAGCTACCAAGAAGAAAAAGCTTAAACACTACAGTATAGACTTTGGAGTTTGTATTTTCTGTGGTAATTGTGTAGAATACTGTCCTACCAATTGTTTATCCATGACAGAAGAATATGAATTAGCCACCTACGATCGCCATGAACTCAACTATGATAGTGTTGCGCTTGGAAGGTTACCATACAAAGTCACCAATGACCCCATGGTGACACCGCTGCGGGAACTAGTTTATCTACCCAAGGGAGTTACTGAACCCCATGGAGTCCCTGCTGATGCTCCTCGTGCTGGTTCCCTTCCACAAGACTTAGTGGAAAGTGGTCGTGAGTAGTTATTTGTCAAATATCAAAAGGATCGAAAACAGTGAATTTAGGCGAAGGAGTACAATCGGTTTCATTTGGCATCTTGGGTGCAATGATGATTGGTGCAGCATTGGGTGTAGTGCTGTTCTCTAATATCGTTTATTCTGCTTTTTTGCTAGGTGGTGTGTTTATCAGCATGGCTGGACTATACCTATTGCTCAATGGGGATTTTGTAGCAGCAGCTCAGGTGTTGATTTATGTAGGAGCTATTAACGTCCTCATATTGTTTGCTATCATGTTAGTAAACAAGCGTCAAGACTTTGCCGCCATACCTAGCGCTGGTTTACGAAAAATAGTCACAGGTGTGGTTAGCTTGGGACTATTTGCCCTTTTAAGTGCCATGGTGTTAGCAACACCCTGGGGTAACACCACCACACCACCAGCAACCCAAAATTCCGTAGTTGTCATAGGTGAACACCTATTTAGTGACTTCCTACTACCCTTTGAACTGGCTTCAATCTTATTATTGATAGCCATGGTGGGGGCAATTATTCTAGCTCGACGGGAATACCTACCAGACCAGGTTACCCCATCTGAGCTACCACAAACCATCCTCACTTTGCCAGAGCGTCCCAGAGAATTGGTATCTACTACTGGTAATCAGGAATAAATTTCCATCAGCAATTGTTCAATCATGCAACTTCAATACTTTTTACTACTTGCAGCAGCTTTATTTTGTATTGGCATTTATGGCTTAATTACCAGTCGTAACGCCGTTCGTGTACTTATGTCCATCGAATTGTTGTTAAATGCTGTGAATCTAAATTTAATGGCATTTTCCAATTTCTTGGATTCAACTTTAATTAAAGGCCAGGTATTCACAGTTTTTGTGATTACCGTAGCAGCTGCAGAAGCAGCGGTAGGTTTAGCAATAGTTTTAACTATTTACCGTAACCGTAATACCGTTGATATGGAGCAGTTTAACCTACTCAAGTGGTAACATTGCGTGCAACTCAAGCAGGTAATCATTGCTTACAAAGCACGGGACTCTCAAAGTAAACGTTGGGCAGAACTCTGTGCAAAACAACTAGAGAAGCGTCATTGTCAAGTTTTGGTTGGACCAAGTGGACCTAAAGATAACCCCTATCCCGTATTTTTAGCCTCCGCTACCCAACCTATTGACCTGGCTCTAGTATTGGGTGGAGATGGCACGGTTTTAACTGGTGCTAGACATTTGGCTCCAGCTGGTATCCCCATTTTAGGGGTAAATGTGGGTGGTCATCTGGGGTTTTTAACTGAGTCTATGGATGAGTTTCAGGAACCAGAACGAGTTTGGGATCGACTATTAGAAGATCGCTACGCTATACAAAGACGGATGATGTTACAGGCAGCTGTTTATGAGGGACCCAGGGTTAACCTGGAACCGATAACTGAAAACTTCCTCGCATTAAATGAGTTCTGTATTAAACCCGCTTCTGCGGATAGAATGATAACCTCAATTCTAGAAATGGAAATTGATGGAGAAGTTGTTGATCAGTATGTGGGGGATGGATTGATTGTTTCTACCCCCACTGGATCTACTGGTTATACGGTTTCTGCCAATGGTCCAATTATGCACGATGGCATGGAGGCTATTACCGTTACCCCCATTTGTCCTATGAGTCTTTCCAGTCGTCCTTTAGTGTTACCACCTGGTTCCGTGGTCAGTGTTTGGCCTCTGGGTGATTATGATTTAAGCACAAAGTTGTGGATGGATGGAGTGTTATCCACTTCTATTTGGCCTGGTCATCGTGTGGATGTGCGTATGACTGACTGTCGAGCTAAGTTTATTATCTTGCGGGCTAATAATTCTTATTATCAGACCCTGCGGGAGAAGTTACTTTGGGCTGGTACTAGGGTTCACTACGCTAATAACCATCATAATTAGATGGCGAAAAATCTCTAAATTAATCCTAATTCCCTTTGTAGTAAATTCACTGATTGTAGAGCAATATAATTTGCACAGCGAATTAGTTTGGGAGGACGAATGATATCTTCTGCTATGCCCTGTACTACCGTTTGTACACCAGAATGACTTGTGGCGTCAGTACAAAAAATCACCTCGCATCGCTTGGCGATCGCATTTAACTTATAAGCATCCTTGGGTTGGGCGGTCATGACTAGTAAATCATCACCACGTAACCCATGTAGTATTACTTCTGTAGCTCTTAGAATACCGGGACTAAGACTAACTATACCGACACAACTGGATCTAGGGAGGTTTTTAACTACATTTAGTTCTTTATTATAGTCATGAATATCAAGAGGAATAACACGCACTGCTTTGGGAGCAGCAATTGCTTCCACATCCCCTATAAAGTATCTACTTGTCACCAAGGTAGCGGAGGTAGTTTCTTCTAGGACTGCGGCCAATTCTTCCATGGCCACTAGCTCTACGGGAATTTCTAGGGACTCTTCCAATTCGTCAACCATTAATTGTCCAACCCCAATATCCTGTAATGGTACTGCTACCAAAACCCTAGCACTGCATCGCAGACGCCAATCTACCTCAGCTAAGAATAGCTCTCTAGCTTGATTGAGGGAACAACCTTGATTGAGTAGTTCGTCTAGGGTTTGTTGGATGGATTTAAATGCTTGGGGATATTGTTGCAAAATTGGTAGTTGTAAACGACTACCAGTTTCGTGGCCTTGAACCCGAACATAAATTCCTGAACCTGCTAAACTCTCGACAAATCCTTCTTCCTCCAATTGACGATACACTTTGCTAATTGTATTGCGGTGCAGTCCCGTTTGTATAGCTAAGGCTCTAGTGCTGGGTAGTTTGTAACCAGAACCATACTGTCCACAGGCGATCGCAAAGCGAATTTGATTAAATAATTGACTAGAAGCGGGAATTTCACTGTCTGGCTGAATACGGAATTGAATCATTACCAATTCTCCTAATGACTGTAGCTGTTGTTAACAGTCTTGAATTTTGTATATCTACTTTCTATCTGTTACTTGTTTAAGATAGCAATGTCAGAATTTAGTTAGAATATTCTTCAAATCAATTCATCTACTTTTTGCATTCCCTTATATTTTTTTGATCATGACGGAAAATTATCCTCGAGCTATCAATGCCAAAAAAGTTCAAATTCACGGTTTAGATGGTTCCATAGATGCTTATTTGGCACAACCTGTAGCAACTGGTATCTATCCAGGAATTGTGGTCTTGCAAGAGATATTTGGCGTAAACGAACATATTCGCGATGTCACAGAACGAATTGCCAGGTTAGGGTATGTGGCCATCGCCCCTGCTCTTTTTCAACGCCAAGCACCAGGATTTGAAGCAGGATATAGCCCAGATGAAATTGAGGTCGGTAGAAAATATGCTTGGTCACAAACTAAAGCTACAGAGCTACTGGGTGATATAGGATCCACCATCAATTATCTCAAGACCTTGGAGAATGTGCAACCAGGTAATTTTGGTTGTATAGGATTTTGCTTTGGGGGACATGTAGCCTATTTAGCAGCCACTCTCCCGGATATTAAGGCTACAGCTTCCTTTTATGGCGCTGGAATCCCTACCCGCACCCCCGGAGGTAATCACCCTACTCTACTGCGTACATCGGAAATTTCTGGCACTATTTATCTGTTTTTTGGCATGGAAGATGCTAGTATACCCCAAGAACAGGTAGATGAAATTGAGGATACTTTAAAAAAACACCACGTTCCCCATCGGATCTTTCGCTACGATGGAGCTAATCACGGATTTTTTTGCGATCACCGCGCCAGTTATAATGTTAAAGCCGCTGCTGAAGCTTGGGAACAAGTTCAACAACTGTTTAGCCTACTGGTGACAACTAATGATTGATCAATAACAAACTATCTGGAAATTGTCTACCATTAATCCATTAAATATCTTGCCCTCATCTTCAAAAATCATGACTTCTCCATCCGAATCTTCTCAAATAGCTACCTCATCTTTTTCTATGGATGATTTTGCTAAGGCTTTAGAAAAACACGATTACCAATTTCAAAAAGGACAAATTGTACGCGGTAAAGTATTTCAACTTGACCATGACGGAGCCTATGTTGATATTGGAGGTAAATCATCAGCATTCCTTCCCCGAGATGAAGCTTCCTTGAGAACAGTCACGGATTTATCGGAAATTCTTCCCCTAAATGAGGAGATGGAGTTTTTGATTATTCGTGAGCAAGATGCGGAAGGTCAAGTTACTATTTCCCGTAGACAACTGGAAATTCAGCACATTTGGGAAAAAGTTGCTCAAATGCAAGAAAGTTCCCAAAGCATCCCCGTAAGAGTTATTGGTGTGAATAAGGGTGGGGTGAATGTGGAGGTTCTTTCCCTACGCGGTTTTATTCCCAAATCCCACTTGGTGGAGCGGGAAAATCTAGAAGCTCTCAAGGGACAAACCCTTACTGTCGGTTTTTTAGAGGTGAACCGCGCTAACAAAAAGTTAATTCTTTCTCAACGATTGGCAACTCGTTCCAGTAACCTCAGTTTATTACAGACTGATCAGTTGGTCACTGGTAAGGTGACTGGGATTAAGCCATTTGGTGTGTTTGTTGATTTGGATGGGGTGAGCGCCCTACTCCATATCAAGCAAGTTAGTCAGAAATTTACTGAGTCTTTGGAAAAGGTCTTCCAAATCGGTCAGGAAATTAAGGGTATTGTTATTGATATAGATGAAAGTAAGGGGAGAGTTGCTATTTCTACCAGAAAATTGGAAAACTATCCCGGTGAGGTGTTGGAAAATTTAGCAGAAGTTATGAGTTCTGCTGATGCTCGCGCTAATAGGGCTAATAGCAGTCCCGAATAGCTCATTCATTGATTGACAATAAACCAGGGGGAGGAGTAATTTCAATCCGTCTATTGCCTAAATCTACCACAGGGACAATTTCCATCACAAAGGGAATTAAAACCGTCTTTCCCCCTAAGTTCTTATTCCAAGATGGATCACATTTTACTTCCAACAAGTCGTGTCCAGAAGGTAATATGTCCGTCACATCCCCTATCCTCTCCCCAGATTCTTGCATAAATACAGGTAGTCCTATCAGGTCTATAACGTGAAACTCTCCTGGAGCTAATTCCGGGCGATCGCCTATTGGTACAAATAGTCTACCCTCCCTCAGGTTTTCTGCAGCAGTGCGATCGCCTATACCATGCAATTTAATTACATATAGATTTTTGCCTTCTACATACCGACCATGTAATAACTGTACCGGTTGAGGTGATGGTTCTCCCGGGAGCAATAACCAGCGAGTCCCCGGTTCTTCAAACCTTTCTGGAAAATCAGTCTGGGGATAAACCCGCATTTCCCCAGTTAACCCTTGAGGTGCAACGATTTTACCAATCTCGATCCAATCATCTAGGTTGGGGAATGGGAAACTCTGATTTGTTTCCCCCTTTTTTTGATCTCCAATTTCTTGTTTTCTGTTTTTATTTTCCCGCTTCATTGTGATTCATTTAGTCTGAACACTATTGATGATAAACCTCTTGGGCAATCTTCGCCAAACGCTGCATACCAATACTAATTTCCTCATCAGTACCTGTCAAACTAATGCGTAGACATTGATGTTTGTGTTCCCAATTCTCCTCTAACCCGGGAAAGAAACTACTACCTGGTACAACTATCACACCAACTTTCTTTAACTGTTGGTAAAATTCCCAGTCACTAATGGGTAATTCCTGTAGCCATAACCAGGCAAAAATCGCTCCCTCACCCCGATGTAAAAACCACGGTAAATCCTTGGGCATTACCGCATCTAAAGTGCTTTCCAATACATCAAATTTATGCTGATAAAATGGTCTAATCACAGTTTCCGCAATATTTGCCAAGGCCCCCGATTCTATGGCACGGGTGGCGATCGCCTGACCATATCTAGAAGAATGAATACCAGCATTAGTTTGAAAACACTCTAAAACCTGTAATAATTTTTCCTCACCGATAGCCACCCCAATTCTTTCTCCTGGCAACCCAGCTTTTGACAAACTGATACAGTGGATAATATTTTCGCCAAATACGGGTTTCATCTCGGTAAAATTCAAAGCTGGGAAAGGGGGCGCATAGGCGGAATCTATGAAGACTGGTACATCATAGGGCGTGGCCAGGGCGGCAATTTTTTCCACCTCTTCATTGGTCAACACATTACCTGTGGGGTTACAGGGACGAGAAAAAATCACACAACCTGTTTCCTGAGTAATAGAAAGCTGGGTAAAATCAGGACGGTATTTAAAACGATGATTTACACCATCAACATCCAGAGCTGGTTTATAGGCAATTAAAGATTCTGGACAGATACTCACACCACCATATCCTGTATAATCTGGACTGAGGGGCAAAACAATTTTTTTCAATTTGCACTCCTCAGTATATCCACCGTAAGCATTAGCTGCATAGAAGTAAATAGTTTGACTACCAGCTGTAACTAAAATATTACGTTCTGTTAACTGCAAGCCATAACGTTGATTGAAATCCTTAACGATAGCAGCAATAAAGGGCGCGTAACCCTGAGAAGAACCATAGCGACAGACAACCTCCCCATACTCCCCACTGGACAGTAAATCTGCTGTGCAGTCTCGCCATAATTGCTCTACTTCTGGTAGTATCAAGGGATTGCCAGCACTGAGATTATATAATACCTGCCCTTGATTTGCTCTGAGTGTTTCATTTATATCTTTCATAATTGCTCTAACGCCAGTTAAGTTAGACATTTGAGCGCCAATTTTAGTTAGGGCAGGTTTGATCATAGTTGTTACAACAGTTACAAATTTTAGGGGTTGTAGGATGTAATATGGTATAACCATATCACATCCCAGCTAGTTTAACATTAAAAACAAAGCTCCACCCTGATTATGCTGTTAAAGCACCAGGAGTGGAGACCGAAAAAATTGACAGTTAGCCAGTGTAAATATGAGCTAATCTTAATCGTCGAATCATTTCTCGGCGTACTTCATTTTTAACCCGTTCACCACGTCGCCAATGTTCCAGCTGAATATTATCAACGTAGAACCTGACAGCAAATTCCATGGAAGATCCCTGAATATTGGTGATTTGTACTTGTGGTTCCTTCCAAGCTGTAGAAGACTCCTTAAAGCTGGATTCTAGCCATTCGGCAAAGTTTTCCACATAATTGTCCAATCGAGTTTCCTTAACTCCTGGATTAGAAATGATCTGAAATAGTTTATTCAGTTTAAGTTTGAGCAGGTCAATTTTCTGCTCCCATTCATCAGGTAATATCTGACGGTCTTCCATAACTAAATCTGGATCTTCTAACCAAGTGCGATACCAGATTCTGACTAAAGAAATGAGGTTTGTTTTTTGGCTAGATTCCTCTTCTAACCTAGAGCGCTGTCGTTTACCCTTGCGCTCTGTTACAATTACCATACCCACCAGTTCCAAAATATCCATGTAAGTTTTTTGGAGAACCATTAATTCCTGTGTATCTAAACCACCTCTTTCCAGAACCTTAATTTCTTCCAGTAGTGTTTCAAATGCAGCACCAATCTTTTTCAACTGTAGGCTAATTTCTTTGTCTAATTCTAGACGGTTCCGCCCCGCTTCTTTTTTAGAAGGTTTGTTATCCTGAGCTTCCTTCAATCCATAAAATGAATCCAAGTATCTTAGCTTATCATCAAAATTGGCTATGGTGTCTGGATGTCCAATCACAATTTCCTTCAAGATATTGGTTGCTAAAGCAGAATCGGCATCAATTCTCACAGACACGGGAATTTTATAGGCATAGTGTGTTGTAGGACGACTCAAGTTAGTAATACTCTGATTGCTTAGAGTAGCATTCGGTACATACTTTTCGCAATGCTCTTCAATCAGATACAATTTGGTAACTCGAATACCGATTTCCTTGATAATTGCCAGGGAACCATCAAAAACAATCACATCTCCGAATTCAAATGGTGTGTCAATTAGCAAGACCAGACCACTGAAAAAATTGCTTAAAATGTCCCTGACTGCTAAACCTAATACCAAGGTAATACTACCCAGGGCTAATCCTATTCCCGATAGGTCTACACCCAGAACGGTAAAAAATAGGGAGAAGCCAATAATATAAGTCAGAACTGGGATGAAATTCTTCAAAAGGGGTACTAAAACATCATCCCAAACCGCTTCAGTTTGTCTAGCATAGGATTTTAAGTAGACAACCACCAATTCAGTGAGTATCTGAGTAATCCAATAGGTAAATGCGGCTATGAGAAAAGCTGTAGCAAATTTTTGGATCCATTCAATGATTTCCCCGGAACTGCTAAAATTGACTAGGGAAATCTTGAGACTGGACAATACCAAAACTGCGGACAGAGGAGCTTGAGAAAGACCGAGGACGAGAATCCACGTATCTTTTTCTAACTTACGGACAATAGGTCGCAGGACATAAAAAAGTCCCAGATAAATTGCTACGGAAATTCCCGCACACAAACCCAAAGTTAAAATGAACTTAGTCAATTGTGCACCTGTTGGCGGGATGAAAAGCGCGCCTAATAGGTAGTTTGTCAGCGCAGAAGATGGTAACACTGTTGAAATGTGAGTCATTCTTGATTATTTTCTTTGGTGAGTTTCATCTTAATATATCTATATCAGTTTGCCTTGTGAGCAAGGTAAATGTAATCCCTGGGAGCTATAATACTATGATCAGCCAAGAGAATATTGATCAAAAATTAAGACTTTCTAATTTTTTCTTGACACTAAATGTGTGGTAAGTAGGGAGGCACAATTATTTGTAGGGTGGGTTGAGGAACGAAACCCGCGCTGTCGTTGGGTTTCATACTTCAATCCAACCTACGTTCATCTTATATTTAATTCCACCCACCCAGTTATCCAAAAACATGCACGGCATTTTATTATGAGTTTAATACCACTCAATAACCACTTAATAGGTTGAAAATCAAACGTTTGTAATTTTGAAATTCCCAACTTTGCTTGACTTGGTCGTATTCATTTTATTGTTTATGTAGTTGAGAGACCTGTAAATGCATAATTTTAAACTTTAAGATTTGAACAAATTTTATTTATGCTAATTATGAGCCCATTTACAAACCATACGATGTAGCATAACTAACAAAATGTCAATAACTACACCAATCAGACCAATGACAATTAACCCAGCAA
The DNA here is from genome assembly GCF_003367075.2 of Cylindrospermopsis raciborskii Cr2010. Classification (NCBI taxonomy): domain Bacteria; kingdom Bacillati; phylum Cyanobacteriota; class Cyanophyceae; order Nostocales; family Aphanizomenonaceae; genus Cylindrospermopsis; species Cylindrospermopsis raciborskii. The sequence goes on along the minus strand of NZ_CP065936.1, from coordinate 2,208,183 downwards.
AAATCTCATCTGTTTTGAGGAATCTTTGAGCCACACTAATGCGTCTACCTAGTCCCTCGGTTGCAGCTACTAACTCTGCTACAATCACCAAGTTCCAAGAAGCTGCCATATTAACTCGACAAGCATCAATGATATTCGGCACAATAAAAGGCAAAATCACTTGCAATAAAATCTGATGGTGTTGACCACCTAATGTATAAGAAGTCTCAATCAATTCTCGAGAAACAAACTTTACCGCGTCCATAATCATCAGAGTGTTAAAGAACACTGTACCAATAAATATCAACAGTATTTTTGGTGTTTCTCCTAAACCGAAATACAAAATTAGCAGGGGAATAAAAGCAGGTGCAGGCATGTAGCGAAAAATACTAATAGCAGGCTCCAATAAAGCTCGAACTACCGGAAAACTCCCCATTAATACACCCAAAGGGATAGAGATAACAGCAGCTAATAAAAACCCACCTAAAACCCGTAATAAACTAAATCCAATATCTGTTTGCAGGTCACCGGTTGCCCACAGTTTTTGTAAAGCAGAAAGAACTGCTTGAGGGGTTGGCAAAAACAATGGTTTAACTAAACCAGAGTTGGAAACAACCAACCAAATAAAAACCGGAATAGTGATTGATAAAATCATGAACAACCAGGTTGAATTATCACCAATACCCCAGGAAACGGCGGGAGAATTATTTTTTCTCATTAATCCTTTGATTGTTTATGAGTTTTTGGCATACTAGTATATTATCTCTACCTATTTTTGCTTGGCAGCGTAGGCTTTGACAAAACGATCATCAAATATTTGACTAAGGTCAGGCAATTTTTTGGCAAGTTTTACCTCAACGAGAAATTTAGCAATTTCCTGAGCTGTATATTTTAATGACACTATATTGCTAGTAGAACTAAAAGCTTGAAGATTATCCTCAACACTAAAAATTTTAGTTCCCTCGGCGTATTTTTTGTATTCATCAACAGTGACTCCAGCTCTTTTTGCCATGATTTCATTGCTTTTTTCTGGATTAGCTTTGATGTAGTCTAGTGTCTCAAACCAAGTATTAACTAGAGCTTGCACATCTTGAGGACGTTCTTTAATTAATTGGCGGGTCACTACCAGATGATCGGGAATCGCTCCAGGAAAATCTCGCGAACTGAACAATTCTTTACTACCAGGACGTTCTAAAGCTTTAGTAGTAAAGGGTGCAAACACACCGACAGCATCAACCTGACCAGCAACAAATGCTGCGGATGCTGCACCGGTTTCCAAGGGTTGCAAAATAATATCATTTGAGGTCAATCCAGCCTTTTTCATGCCCAGAAGTAATAAGAAATGGTCAACAGTTCCCTCTTCCACTGCTACTTTTTTTCCCTTCAAATCCGCAATGGTGTTAATACCTTCTCGAACAATAATCTTATCATTGCCAGTGGAATTATCGTTTACTAAGACAATCACTTGATCTGATCCTGCTGCTACGGAGCTAATAGTATCATTGAGGGTTTGGCTATTGGCATCCAATTTCCCAGAATTTAAGGCATTAATTGAGTCTAAATAACCATCAAACCACTTGAGATTTACCTGTATATTATTGGCAGTAAATAGGTTTTCGTTTGCAGCTATTTGCCATGGTAGCCATCCAGGCCATACACTAAAACCTACCTGAATTTCTCTACTATCTCCACCATAAGGTGTACAACTAATTGCTAGCAATAAGCTAAGTACAAATAGTGTGCATAGGGAAAGTGATTTTCGCATTTATTTAGTACCTTTTATATCTAAATGGTAATTTGACTTAACCTGGGTTTTCACCCAATCACACCAAGTATCCAGTCCCTCATCTGTTTTAGCTGAGAAAGGAATAATTTTAACTCCCGGATTCATCTGTCGGACATTGGCTACAATGTGATTAATATCAGTGTCTAAATAGGGCGATAAGTCTATCTTGGTAATTAACAAACAGTCTGCTGCTTGAAACATAATTGGATACTTAAGAGGTTTATCTTCTCCCTCTGTGATGCTTAATAAAGCAACTTTAAAGTGTTCACCAACTTCAAATTCAGCTGGACATACTAAATTGCCCACATTTTCCACCAAGACTAAATCTAGTTCAGTTGGATTATGTTTGTTTTCTAGTTGATGAATTCCACCAGCTACCATTTGGGAATCTAAGTGACAAGAACGACCTGTATTAATTGCAATTACCGGAATACCATATTGACGTAAGCGGTTGGCATCCAGCTCCGTGTTCATATCTCCTTCAATCACTGCAATTTTCAACTCACTTGTTAAAACAGATAAGGTTCTTTCCAATAGAGTGGTTTTACCTGCTCCCGGACTGCTCATAATATTTACACAAGTGATACCCCAACTGTTGAAGTGGGAACGATTGTGATCTGCTCCTTCTTGGTTAGCATGAAGTAAATTAATTTCCAATGCAGCACTATGGGTTTGGTGCATAATCCTCTCTACTCTTCCAAACTATATTCAATCCGCTCTATTTTCAGTTCCCTACCCGAGCGAATATCCTCCATGGGATGATAACAGCGTGGACAGCTATATTGCTGACCAATTTCCGGAAGGTACTCTAATTGACAGGGATGACAAAAGGCAATTAAGGGAATTTCCTTGATTACTAATTCTACTCCATCCAAAAATGTGTTACGTGTTTGTACTTGAAAGGCAAATTGCAAACTCCCAGGTTCTACACAGGTGAACTTACCAATCATCAGGTGAATTGCGGAAATACGCGGACAACCAGGCTGGGATTCCCACCATTGTTTAATCGTGATAATCAATGCCTTGGTCATGTCAGTTTCATGCAAGGTTTAACTCCAATCCACTATTGATTCTTGTCGTGCTTCCATTTCAATATAAGCAGGTTTATCGTTTCTTGGTAATTGACCAGACTTAATTAAGTGTCCCATAGTGTCACAAATAACACGAGTAGCCATAAGTGAAGTAATGTCACTAATATCGTAAGGAGGTGACACTTCTACTACTTCTAGTCCACAAATTGGGGCGCGCTGAACAATTTTACCTAGAATATAAAGTGCTTCCCGAGGCATAAAACCACCTGGTTCTGGCCAACCAGTTCCCGGAACAAATCCAGCATCAATACAGTCAATATCGAAACTGATGTAAACACAATCTGTACCATCTAATGCTCTTTCTAGGGCAAATTCTACCGCATAATCCAGTCCCTTTTCAACAATGTCAGTGATTGTGAGAATATTAGTAGACCGTTGGCGACAAATTTTTACCCCCTGACGCGGTACTTGCCATCCACCAATTCCCAATTGAACCAGATTTTGGGCAGGGGCATTTTTCATATTGGTGGCATGGAACCATGGACAAGTGTGCATCCTTTCGTCTAAGTCTGTTTCTTGTGTATCCACATGGCGATCAAAATGAATAATACCCATTTTTTTATCTCCCAAATGTCGGCAAATACCTCTAACAGTTGGGTAGCCAATAGAGTGATCACCACCCATAATAATGGGAAATGCACCGGAACTAAAAATGTGGGCAATTCCTTTAGATATCTGGTCGAATGACTTCTCATTATTAGCAGGGATGGTAAAAATATCCCCTACATCACATAGAGTAATTTGCTCCCTTAGATCTATCCCTAATTCAAAGTTATAGGGGGTATACAAAGCGGAAATCCGGCGGATTCCCTGGGGTCCAAATCTGGTTCCAGGACGGTAAGTGGTTCCAGAGTCATGGGGAACCCCCACAATGGCTACGTCATATTCTCCTACTTTCCAGATATCTTCTAAATAGGGAGCCTTCAAAAAAGTATTAATTCCAGCATAATGAGGTAGTTCACCACGAGCAAATGTGGAAATAGTCCGGTCATTAATGCTTGCTGCTGCTTCTAGTCCTAACTCTAAACTACGAGAGACTTCTTGCTGCCAACCAGTTAGTGGTAGTTGTCTTTCTAGTTCTAAAGCCTGTTGCGCTTCACTTTCGGGTATAGGCGGTTGGAATTCGTTCATAATATCATTAGATTGAGAATTTTGGATTTCAATTTCTAGACCCATAATTTGTATTGGGATTGGATGTGGCTTAAAACCACAAAGCCCAGGAGAGCAAACACAGTGCCATGACTGTCATTTACTTCTCCCGGGCTTTTTTCCCTCCGTGTAGTTACTGTCTAACACTAGAAAATAACTTGCCTCTCTCGGACCTGCATTTTGTTTGGTAATTAAGAAAACCGGAACCCTAGAGGCTATTTATTGATTTTTCTCACCTAACAATCCAGTTTAAAATACTAGGTGCAGGATGAATTGGTTGATGAACCTGTCGTACATTTAGTTGCGATCATAACATGTTAATTGTAACAAACTGTATATAAAACTACAAAATTCCCAAGAATGTTGATACATGGAAACAGAAAAGTCAGCTCTAGAGAAAATCAAGGTCATTTTAGTTGAACCTGCGGGATGTTTAAATTTAGGTTCTATAGCTAGGGTAATGAAAAACTTCGGGTTATGTGATTTAATTTTAGTCAATCCTCAGTGTGACCCTACTTCCTTAGAATCCCTAAGAATGGCAGTTCATGCTCCAGAAATATTAGAAACCGCCCGAATAGTAGATAATCTAACCACAGCACTAGCTGGATGCGATCGCGCTATTGCTACTGTAGGTAGGGATTATAATGGGGAGTTACCCATAGAAAGTCCTCGTCATGCTTTACCCTGGTTATTAGCAGAGTCGGAAAAACCAGCAGGTTTGATTTTTGGTAGGGAAGACCGAGGTTTAACTAATCAGGAAATTAATTATGCCCAAAAACTAGTATCTATCCCCACCAGTCCGGAATATACCTCTTTAAATTTGGCTACAGCAGTATCTATCTGTTGTTATGAATTATCACAATCTATAATGACAATGGAACCGGGGAAAATGCCCACCAGAGATATTGCTACCTTGGATGTGCTTGAATCTTACTACCAAGAGTTAGAATCTTTACTGCTCTCCATCGGTTATCTCTATCCCCACACAGCATCTAGTCGGATGGAAAAGTTCCGCCATTTGTACAATCGCAGTGAGCTAACAACCACGGAAGTAGCTATGCTCAGAGGTATTTTAAAACAGGTACAATGGGCAATTAAAAATTTTTGATAAAATGTTACATGTTCAGAAATGAGGATCTAAAATAAGGGGACTATAATTAAGTCTGGTTTGTATTTAGTAAACACAGTGGGCAATTTTAAGGAGTAGCAGTGTCAAAACCTAGCGACAAAATGATAACTGGGTCCGGGGACCAATCTCCCAAGATTCGTCGTCGTCATCACAAACAAAGATCTCAAGACCACACACAAAAGACAACTGCAAAAACTGCCCAAAGGACACAATCAAAACCGGCTAAGATGCAATCTACGGGTCTAAATTATCAACAAAACGTGAAGGTGTTACCCACAATTGCCTCTGATAATCATGAACGCAATGAAACTGATAGAATAAGACAATCACAACGCTTGGTAGTATCCGGTAATGTGAAACCTACTGCTAAACCATCTGGCAAAATGACCGGGGGTAACCCCAGGGTCAAAACATTACGTGTACCCGGACATCCCAAAAAATACGCCTATCCATCCCGAAAAGCAAGGTTAAAACCAGCAGCTAATATTATTTTGTATGCCTTGCGACTGTTAATTGTGGGGGTGGGTTTGGGTGCAATTGTGGGCACCCTATTATCAGTGTTAGACCCGGCCAATCGAATTACCACTAACTCCATTAATCCACCTGTAAGTTCTTCTCCCCAGTCTCCTATTAATAGTTCTGGACTGGTCATATCTCAGGAAATTACCCCGCTGAAAACCACTATCGAAAACCTATCAGCAGCTAACCCTAATCTCATCCCCGGTGTGTTTATAGTGGATATAGATTCTGGTGGATATGTGGATGTTAGTGGGAACAAGAATTTCTCCGCAGCTAGTACCATTAAGATACCAGTTCTAGTGGCTTTTTTAGAGGATGTTGATAGGGGTAAAATTCGTCTTGATGAAATCTTAACTATGGAGCAAGAAATGGTCGCAGGAGGTTCTGGTAATTTAAGAACTATGCCTGTAGGTACTAAGCTGAAATCCATTGAATTGGCTACCAAAATGATGACTATCAGTGACAACACTGCTACAAATATGTTGATTAGTAAAATGGGAGGAAAAGAGTTATTAAACGCTCGTTTTCGTAGTTGGGGACTAGTAAATACCGCCATTCAAAGTCCATTACCAGATTTAGAAGGTACTAATACTACCTCCCCTAAAGAGTTGGCAAGCTTAATTGCCAAAGTTAATCAGGGTGAATTAATATCCATGCGATCGCGTGATTTGATGTTAGATATTATGCGACGTACCCAAAGGGATGATTTATTACCTGCTGGTTTAGGGGAAGGAGCGACAGCATATCATAAAACCGGTGATATTGGGACGATGCTAGCAGATGCTGGTTTGATTGATGTTCCTACGGGTAAACGTTATATTGCTAGTATTATGGTGAAACGTCCTCATAATGAACCCGCTGCAGCAAAGTTAATCAATTCTATATCTCAAGCAACTTATTCTTACTTAAGTCAGAGTAATTTTCCCCCTGATGGTTCTACCAATAATCAACCATCAAACAATCAACCGTTAAATAATTCTTCCACCCCAGTTCCCCAACTTCAACCATTTACTCAACCATTTCTCCAACCTCAAGGTGGCAATTCAAATATTCCTAATGCTACAATCAACAATGTACCCCTGGGAAATTATCAGTCTCCTCTGAATAATCCCCCATATTATCCACCACAATCTCATCGGAACTAACAGGGAATTATGACATCTCCATCAATTCAATTTTTTGCGGGTTTATTTGAAGAAATGAGTAATGTAAGTTTACGTCGAGAAGTCAGGACTGGTAAATTGATTGTTGTTCTACAATTTGAGCAATTGAAAGCCATATCAGGATTTAACAGTTTTACTAAACAGTCATTGAACTCCCTATTATTAATTGACGAAGAAGGAGAAATTCGGGTTACTCCTTCGGGAACTAAATTTATTTTCGGTGGGGATGAAGGGGATGAATTAAAAAGAGTTGATTGTAAATTTGTAGTTGATCCTGGCGAAGGTTTTGATAGAATTATGCGCTTTTTACACCGTTATGCTGATGCTAATGGTATGGAGTATGCGGAGAATTAGGAGTTGGCAATTAATAGGACTTCTGATATCGCATTCCAGGAAGTTGGGAAACTAAACCCATCAATTCCAATTGCAATAAATAACCAGAAACCAAACCAGATCCCATCTTAGCCTTTTCCACAATTAGATCAAACGGTAACGCATCCACTGTAAGAATACTCATTACCTGTTGTAATTCTGGCTCCAAATTACCAAGAAAGGGATCGGATTTAACAGCAGGGGTATCAATATGTATCTTAGGAATAGCACCTAACATTGTCAATAGTTCGTTTAATTCCTGACTAATTAATCCTGCACCCTGACTAATTAGCTTTAAACAACCCTGAGAAAGTTCATCATCCACTCTTCCTGGTAAAGCATAAATATCTCGAGAAAATTCGTTAGCATAGGTAGCAGTTATGAGAGCACCAGACTTACTTCCCGCTTCCATGACTAAAACCACACGGGACAAACCCGCAATGATCCGATTGCGACGGGGAAAATGAGTGCGGTGGGGTGAAGTCTTAGTCGGATGTTCACTGATGACTATCCCAGATTTCAGAATTTCTTTATATAAGTCCTTATTACTATATGGATAAATCACATCTACACCTGTTCCTACCACTGCTATGGTTCTACCCCCAGCTTGAATAGCTGCACTATGACTTTCAGCGTCTATTCCATCGGCCATACCTGAAACAATGGTGAAACCATTTTGAGCTAAAACAGTGCTAATGTGACGAGTCCATTTTCTGCCATATTTTGTAGGCTTTCGAGTACCAACAATTCCTACCAGCGGTTTTTCACCCCTATTTTCCTCCAAATCCAACTGTCCCCTATAATACAATATGGGAGGAGGCGTGGAAATTTCTCTTAACAATTTTGGATATTCCACATCTGCTGGTGTCCAAAAATGGGGGTTGATTTTTTCATGTTCAATAAGCAGTTTCTCTGGATTAATTTTACCTCTATACTGAACTATTTTTTGCAAAATGTGAAAACCAACACCCTCTATTTTTCCTAGCTCCCCAGGACTCGATTTCCAAGCATTCTCTAAATTACCAAAGTGTTCTTGTAATCTTTGTAGTAGTATGGGTCCAACCCCGGCAATTTGTGACCATGCTAACCAGTATTGACGATCTTCCGTAATAGTAGACATATTGAGTAGAAGGAGTTAGTTACACTTTTACTTGTTTAGTCTTTGCTTTTTGCGTCGTTTTTCCGTAATAGCGATCGCATGATCTACCGGATAACCCGCAACCGGAATCACCTGGTATTTACGCTCCGCTTCTAAATTTTTCAGTTCTGTATAATCAACCCAGTGAATACAGTCCACCGGACAAGTATCTATGGCCTCTTGTATGACCTCTTCTATATCCCCATCCTGACGCACCACCCGAGAACGTCCATAATCCGGTTCAATATAAAAAGTGTTTCTAGCAACATGGGCGCAGTGCTTACATCCTATACAGGTGATTTCATCTACATAAACCCCCTTTTGTCGCAGCAGACCGCCCAGTTCCGGTTCAAATCCAGATATTTCTGGTTGATCCCGCAAAAGACCACCTAATTCTGGCTCTAAACCGGAAAGATTATTACTTAAATCCTCTGAGAACGGCTGCACTTCAGACATTACGCACTCCAACGCTGTAATACTAAACTAATGGAACCATCAGCATTTTTCTGCTCTTGGCTGATTTGAAAACCCACTTTAGCAGTTTCTTTCATCACTGTTTGGTAAGCATAACGCTGGGTAATCTGGCGTAAAAACCCATCCACTGATAAATTCTGTTGCCAGTATTGAAGGTCTGCTACGAGTTCATATTCTTGACCATTCCACTTAAAACCGATGTCATAACCATTGTCTTGTTCAATAGTGACTTCGGCGGTATGGGTTTGGCCACGATAACCGCGCACCTCCCTAGAACCGGATTTCCAATCTATTCCTAAATCGGAAAGGGCGTCCTGTAAGGATTCTAGATTACGGATTTGAGTTTTAATTTGGCTAAAGTGTGACATATCGTTTTTTAATCAATGAAAATATAGTTGATAAAGCTACCACTCACTAAAGGTGGCTTGGGTATTCACCGTTCCAGATTCCTGGAGGTGATTAGGGTTGAAATATTCTGAGGTTGACTCCCGACTTAGCACTCGTCCCAGTTGTGCTTCTATAGCTGCTGTGACTTCCGCACAAGAAACGCCAATGACACCAGTGACTTTCTCCTGTACTCTCCCATCTGGATGAATGATGAATTCTAATGTTTCCATTTTTTCTAGCCAACCTCGAAGTGTATCCTTGAACTTTTCCTACTGGAGCAGGGTTAGTTTTCCGTCAGGAACTTTAGAAATAACCTAGCCATTTGTTAACTAATGTTCCATATCAGGAAAAGATATATTGCAAAATCTTTACAAAAATTATTAATTGAACTAGTGTTTACACTCGTCTTGGTTTAGTTTCCCTTAATGTGAGCCATTAGTCAAGCTAAAACCAATTTGGTGATTTCTAAGTCTAAAATCGCCAGACATTAATCAACATCTAGCTTTCAGCTATTATGTGACCAGCAAGAAATTCTGAAAAAATCCTAAACTTGATTGGAAATTCTTATTATTATCATTGAATTTAGGTGATTATGCTTATTAAATAGCTATAGCTCATCACTATATTATCCATTCGGATGCGCGATCGCCTAGTTCAATGGGAATACTAATAGCCTTACCTAGTCGAGGTCTCTCCTTAGTTTGAACGATAAAGTTTTCTACTTGACTTGTTCCTCCTAAAGCATTAAGGTAGTTAGCAATAGTGTTCAAATGTTCTTGATATTCGGACTCGCTCAAAGGAAAAGAAGTTTGTTCCACATACTTCCACATAATTTGGAGAAAGATTTTGCCCTGGGTGCGACGAAACTGAACATCATAAGAGTATCCCCACTTATTCACTAACATCTGACGCAATTCATTTCCTGTCATTTTTAAATACTCCTTAATCAACTATCTGGAGATCTCCATATCCGTACCATTCTACTATTTTTAGTGGTACAAGATACTAGAAAATGCTAAATACCACACTTGATCCGGAATGGAAATAATGGGATGAATAAAAGTTAAATTGTTCGTGTGCTGTAAATCATTTTGAGGTTATATGTTATCCCAATTGTCATCCAAATTAAATTGTTTAACTTGTGGATCTTATGTAAATGCTGAAAAGGTAAACAGTTATAAGATGGAAGTTCAGGATGAGCACCCCATCTTTAATTCTTGGGGTGGAACAGTTACAACCTATAATGAGTTTACATTTCTTAAATGTCCTCAATGCTTTCAACCTTTCCTAACTTGTACAGAATATTGTAATGGATCAGAGTCTTATAATGACTTTGAGTATGCTCAAGTAAAAACTTTATATCCAATATCAAATACTAGTAGCACATATAGAGTACCTACATACATAAGAAAATCATTTCAGGAGGCTTTCTTGTGTCTAAATGCCAAGGCATTTTCAGCATGTATAGCTATGTGTATAAAAACTATAGAGTCTATATGTGAGGAGCATAAAATTGAGGGTAATTCTCTAAAAGAAAAGCTGGAAATAATGAGACAGCAAGAAATTATTAATCACCATCTTTATAGCTGGGCCAGTAATTTAAGACTACAGGATCTATCCCACGAGGTGGACATAAACTTTAATCAGAATGATGCTCAACAGATAGTTGAATTGACTGATTTACTGATTGAGTACATTTTCAGATACAGGAAGAATTTTGAGTTGTTTAAGAAAACAAAACTTGGTGACAAATAAAAACAAAATAACAAACTAGATTAACTAGCTTGTGACTGAGTCTATACAATACCTATTTAACGTTGACACCTTCTGCTCCTGTATAACCAGTACCAACCCATAAAATAGCGCGAAATCCATCACGAACAACCTTTTCTATTGGTTCTGGATCAGTTCTGGAAGGAACAGATATTGGTTTAAGACTAATATCTCTAGTGCCCAAAATAATTTCGCCAACTACACGAGCACGACGCATGTGAAAATCGGACGTAATTAAATAAACACTTTTAATCTTTTTGTCTTGTAAATCATCTAGTATAGTGGTAAAGTTAGTCACTGTGTCTACTGCTTCATAATCTAGATGTAAACGACTTAAATTAACTCCAGCTTTTGCAAACACCTTTTTTGTATGATCAGGCGGACTACCACCAGTAATCCATATTGGTATGTTGGGGTGTTTTTTAGCAAAATTGGCAGCAAATCTCTCTCGCTCTAAACGCTTACTAGAACCACCCAAAACCAAAACAGCTTGTGGAATTGAAAATTGGTTCTGCACTTCTCTGTATCCCCACCAGATAAAAATTGGCAGAATAAAGAACATAATGGGCAAAGATTTACCTTTAAACAATGGCCTAGTGTGTAAATTCCACCTCAATTCTATTTCCTCAAGGGAATTTTTGGTAAGGACGAAAATTACTATTTTTTTAAAAACGACTTATCCGTCTCTACTTAGTGGTTCTGACACAAGTAGGGAGGTAGGGATTAAACCTGTTCCATCAGTGCTAAAACCGCTTTGGGTAATAATTTTTCTTTAAACCAAATAATTTTGGCAGGAACATTATCCAAATTCACCCCAGATTTTTCCAGGTTCAACTTTTCAGAAATTGCCAGAATGAGGTTGTGACAATTTGCTCTTTTCACCTGGGCAAATTTCTTTTTTAAATATTCTGGTCGCCAATAACCAACAATTTCTAACAAAAAACTCCTTCCATCTGGATGCACAAGACGAAAGTCTGGTATGATTACACTTCCAGGGATGGGAATTAAATCTACTTCTGTTTCTAAAAACCAACCACTTTTCATAGCATCCCATTTATCAGCGAAGGACTGGTCTAACATACTGTCGTATGGTTTACCTTGGGGATAATGAGAGATTAGACCACATTCAGAATTTAGGGTAAATCTACTGGTTTTCCATTCCTGTGTATATAGGTCTTTTATTTGCAAGGTGGTTGATAAACTCCATTTAGTTACATGGAGCAAAGCTGGAATCATTTTAGCAATGGATAATCCGTATCGCGTACTGGAGGTAAATAAACTTGTTGGACCATCAATGGTGATAGTAAAACCATGGTTCGCATTACCCTCAATATAGGCCATTAACTGAAATAATTTTAGATATCGAAATAATAATTTATATTCTCTTGGTACATTACGGTGAGCATTTAAGATTAATTGGGTAGCTTTATAAAAAATACCTTGCACCTGGGATAAGTTATAACGGTGTAATAGGTCTTCTGGTTTAGGAGCATCAAATGCGGTGAGGATTCTATTTTCCAAGAGATCAGCATAAAGACCTTCAGCAATCTGAATTGGTAAAATTTCCCTTTCCAGTTCTTGACTAAGTTTGGCAGCAATTTGGCTAAAAATTATCTGGGTGTTTTGAGGACTAGCAACTGATTGAGCTGCTAGGGTGAATACCCTTTCCCTTAACATTTGTGGTTCTAGGGGACTGATAATTTCAAAAGTGCAAAAACTACTTTTGAGGATGTAACCTAAACCGCGTTTCATTCTATAGTCTGTGGTTTCACCCTCAAAATCTATAAGTTGTCTTTCCAAATATCCTTGGGTTTTTCCTAGAGTATCTTGAAAAAAGTTAATTAAATCATTTGCTAGGGCTAAATGTTTATCATCCAGTTTCAGTCTCTTGGGAATAATTTCTTCCCCGGTTTGACGATAAATTAGTAGTTCAGTCGGTAACATCTTTTTGATGCTTTGATTTCGTTAATTTCTTGGTCAAGTAGTTAATTTCTACCGGTTGGGCAACTTTTAATTCCGGTTCTTGATTATCTCCATACACAATACTTAATTCACCTTTTTTGCTTTTTTCCTCTGGTTTATTTCCAGAGGGTGTTTCCATCCCTCTTAATCCCTTTCTTCTCATTGATGTTCCTTCTTCACTCGTATCTTCTGCTATGACTTCATATAAAATTGCCCGTTTATTTTCTTGATTTCCTTTCCTTAAAATTCTTCCTAACCTCTGAGTATATTCCCTGATAGAACCAGTACCAGAAAGAATAATAGCTACCGCAGCAGCGGGAACATCTACCCCCTCGTTTAAAACATGGGAAGCTACCAAGGTATTATATATCCCTTGCTTGAATTTGGTGAGGATTTCGTGTCTTTCCTTAACTGGGGTTTGATGGGTAATTGCAGGAATTAACAACTCCCGAGAAATACGATAAACCGTGGCGTTATCAGCTGTAAAAATCAACACCATTTCTGGATAGTGATCAGCCAGTAGGTCAGCTAAAACTCTCATTTTCCCATCTGTTCCCAAAGCAATCTCTTTTGCTTGTCGATGCGCTAACATAGCTCTACGTCCATCCTGCGATCGCCCACTGACCTGAACAAAAGTTTGCCATCCTTGTAAACTACCTAAAGAAATTCGGGAATGCTTTAAAAAGTCATTGCGAGTTTGAATTAACCGATTATATTTTTCCCGTTCCGTTGGTGAAAGTTTAACTTTAATTTGGATGATTTCATGATCTGCTAGTACCTTACCCGCTAACTCTTCCACATACTGACGGTAAACCTCTTTTCCAATCAAAATCTCCAAATCCACATGTTTACCATCTGTACGCTCCGGTGTCGCAGAAAGTCCTAATCTATAGGGAGCGATCGCGTATTCAGCAATTACCCGATTAAAATCAGTAGGTAGATGATGACATTCATCAAAAATAATTAAACCATATTTATCACCGAGACTTTCAGCGTAAATAGCTGCACTATCATAGGTAGCGACTAAAATTGCCGTTTTATCTCGTGAACCTCCCCCCAGCAAACCTAACTCCCCATCAGGGAAGGCTGCTTTTAAATGTGCATACCACTGATGCATCAGATCCAGGGTAGGAACAATAATGAGGGTACTGCGTGGAGTTGCTTCCATAGCCATTTGGGCCAGGTAGGTTTTCCCAGCTGCTGTTGGTAGCACCACTACACCCTGTCTACCAGCCAATTTCCAAGCCACCAGGGCCTCAGTTTGATGGGGGTAGGGAGTCATCTGCACGCTGGGAAGCAATTCTAAGGGATAAAACTTTTTAGCCTCATCTATAAAATCAGTATCATCACCTTCTAGAGTTTCCACTAAAGAGCGGTATTTAATAGCTGGGATGCGGAACTTTTCGATTCTGTCATCCCAGGTGGCAAAGTATATCCAGGACTTACTACGGGGGGGAGGGTGTAAAATCAATGTACCCCGGTCAAATGTTAAAATGGGAGTTGGACCCATCTCAATAGTTCTCCCGTTTAACTGACTGAGGTTGGAAAAACACCAACGGGACAAGACACATTAGTACCACCTAAACCGCAATAACCACCGGGATTTTTGGCCAAATACTGTTGATGATAATCTTCAGCATAATAGAACTCGGGTGCATCCAAAATCTCTGTGGTGATTTTGCCATATCCTGCATTTGTCAAAGCCTGTTGGTAAGCATTCATAGATGATTCTGCCAACTCTCTTTGTTCTAGGGAATATGAATAAATTCCAGAGCGGTATTGAGTACCCACATCATTACCTTGACGCATTCCTTGGGTGGGGTTATGACTTTCCCAAAAGACCTTTAATAATTGGGAATAGGTAATTATCTTTGGGTTGAAGACCACAAGTACCACCTCGTTGTGACCAGTCATTCCCGTGCACACCTCCCTATAGGTAGGGTTAGGGGTATAGCCAGCAGCATACCCTACAGCAGTGCTATAGACTCCCTGTTGTTGCCAAAATTTACGTTCAGCACCCCAAAAACAACCCAGGCCAAACATGGCAGTTTCCATTTCTGGAGGAAAGGGAGGTTGTAAGGGGTTATTATTGACGTAATGGGTTGCAGGTACGGGCATTTTTTGTTGGCGACCTGGCAAAGCTTGCTCAGGTGTTGGCATTGCTACTTTTTTATTAAATCCAAATAGTCCCATTGTTTGACTGTCTTTTTTTTAGATCTTTATTTACCATATTATATATTATAATTAAGGACTTGCTAAAATCATTTACTCAAAGGCTATAAATTAAAGGTAATAGAGGTCCGAGTTGCTCCTGTCCATTAACTGCTAGATCGCTGTGACATAGGTAAATTTTTTCTGAAACTCTTCCTAGTAAATCCACAATGATTCTCTCTAGTCTTTGGGTTTCAGCTGTGTCTTCATCTGCTGCTGTCCATGATTTTCCTCTTCTATCTTGTAAAAATATATGGGATCCGAATAAACTGGCTGCACCACCTTTAGACCATAGTGGTGAACCTATATCCATCCAAAAGTGCCATTTGTGATATCTATAACTGGCGCGATATTGAAATACTGTGGCTAGGGTAATGGCTTTTTTGCTTTGTCCTAGGGTGCGCACCGGATAGGGATTAGCTGTAATTGTCCCCTGACGCAATAGGCTAATGAATTCATTGATGCTGTTGGTTAGTCTCTTTTGGTCGTGGGGGGGATATTCAGTTTGCCTGACTCTTTGTTCTATTTCCCAGTAGTGTTGGGCAGTTTCTAATAGTTCTCTGAGTTCTGATAGGATGCCAAATGAGGGAGTTTGGTTTTTAAAAATGAATTTCTCCATGGCTGCATATAACAGAAAAACCGGTGTGCTGGATTGGGTTTGTTGATTTTGCTGCTGCTCTATCCATGTTAATATCTCTCTATAAGCTGTGCTGGCTACATAGCCAATTCTATCCCAACGATCAAAGACTCTAATATCCAATAGGCGTGGGTTCTCTAGATCGGGAACAAAACAATTATCCACTATTATTCCCGCACGCACTGGATCAATCCGATTCTTTTGTTCTTGATTCTCTCCGTCTTCTTCTATTCTATGTTTATCACTATAATTTCTACTCAGCACTACTAACATTTCCCCTACTTGGTCTCTATTTACCAATCTCCCTAGTCCTGGATAAACTAAAGTTAGTAATGTTAATAATCCTCTAACATTAGCGGAACTAATTAATGGTCTCTGTTCATTTAGGGAATCTACTTCGATATGGTGTTTGGTAAGAATTTCTATGATCTGATAACGGGCGATCGCATCTAATCCAGGTGCGATAATCGCCACCTCTTCTGGTTGGATGTTACCTGCTGTAATTTCTCTAATTATTAGCTGGGTTGTTTGTTGTAAAAGTTCTGCACGAGAAATTGTTTGAATACTCTCTACTGTCTTAGGCAATGTGAATATTATCATCTCTTCTCTGACTAGTTTAATCATTGGTTGAGCTAGTTCAGTGACTAAATTTTCTTCTCCATCACAGACTAAATTTTCTACTTGACAACGGCTTTCTAGTCTTTTTAAAAATTCTGGGTCAGCTCCCAGACCCAATCTGACACACCCATAGGGGTTATAGCCAAAAGCTCCCACTGCTCCTTCGTCTAACAAAAACTCCAATAGGTAATAATATATGGCTGGATAATTGTCCACATCATCAGCTATGACTAGTTGATAACGCTTTTTTAAATGTTCTTGATACTGAATATTTTTAAATAAATACTTGTAATAAAGTTCTGTAATTAAACCATAAGTTAACAATCCTCTTTGTAAACACCACTGACGCCAACCTACTAACAAAGATGTTAAAAGTTCCGCCTCTAAATCTAAAGTGTGAATGTCTTTTTCTAAACCTTGGTAAAAAATCTCTCCAATATCCTCACCAGCAATACCAGCATAGGTCCCCAATTGCCATAAATCTAATATCCGTCTCACTAAACGATATTGACTGGTTCCCCCATTCGTTAGGGCGTTCAATTCCGACTTCCACAGCTTTGTAGCTAGTTCCTGCTCTGTCTCTGGACGTAATATTAAGGGAAATTGAGCTTTGATTTCTAGCATCTCTACTATTAAGGGCCAAAATAACATCACTTCATCTTGTATAAATCCCGATGTGGTTTTTGTTTCTAGTATATATTTGCTTTTGTTCAAGGTAGCAATTTTATTACTTAAATATACGCGACCATCATGATTAGATGTTAAAACTAAAACTCGAGGTTCTCTCCATAAAGGATTTAGAGTTTGAATTCTGTTTTCGCACTGGTTGGAATTTGAATTTTTCGTATAAAATGTCCATATCTCTGGTTTGCTTTCCACCCAATCAGCAAAATACCGAGCTAAACGAGTAGTTTTACCACTACGACTTGCACCCACAACCCAGATAGAATCAAAAACCACTAACTTACTCCTAATCACTCCCTTTCCCCCGGTTTCTTAAATCTCATCAGTCACCAATGAATGATTCTGTGTTTGGTCGAAAAATATACTTGTCTTTACTTTCTACTTACCGCTGGTACTTACTAACACCAGAGCGTGCTTTAGAGGAAGCATATAAATCAGCATTAAAAATTCAGGATATTGAACGTCAACATTTTAATGGTAATAAAATTTCCAGAAATGCTGACCTTTATAGCAGTAGTGTAATGGACTACTTTCAGTCTGATTTAAACAAACTATTGAAAAATGTGCGAATGCGCTTAACGGAGTTTAAAGCCAGTCGGTGGTTTTCCAATGAAAGTAAACAAGCAGCAGCGGACAAAGCGGGTATAGAATATTCTAGTCTCACCATAGTTTTACAAAAACTGGACTTTATAGATCAGGTGGTTAACAAGTACAAAAGTGAGCAGTTAGACACTTCTGTGATGAGTTTTGTCAACGAGTCTTCTGATGGAGTAGGGGATAAAGGTCGTAATCAAGGAGAAATGGTAGGTTCCAGTAAAAACCATGGGGAGAAACCAAAAAGAAAAGCAAACTCCACAAGTATTTTACCACGATCTATTTTCACTACCATTAGTCGTCTGCAAACAGAATTAGATCCCAATGCGGAAGTGGAAGTGGTGCGGAGCTTTCGTCAAACCCAGAAAATGACAATTATCTCCATCAGATTTATCTTGCTATTAATTATCGTACCTTTACTCACATATCAAATATCTAAAGTATTAGTGGTGGGTCCCATAGTTGATAGTTTAAGACAGGAAGAATCACAACAGATTTTCATTAACGAAGAAATGGAAGAGGAAGCATTAACAGAATTAGAAAAGTTTGCAGAAAGGATTAAATTTGAAAGCATGATTACTAATACACCACCTTTATCATCAACGGTATTAGAAGCTAAGATGTCCGAAAAAGCTCAGGAAATAGCCAGAGAATTTCGCCAATCTGGGTCAAATGCGATTAAGAATGTATTTTGTGATATTCTATCAGTTTTTGCGTTTATCTGTTTGCTACTGACTAGTAAATCTTCTATTTTAGTTCTAAAAGACTTTTTTGATTATGTAGTGTATGGATTAAGTGACAGTGCCAAAGCATTTATCATTATATTATTTACTGATATATTTGTCGGTTTCCACTCCCCCCATGGGTGGGAGGTGATTTTGGAAGGATTATCACATCATTGGGGTTTACCTGCAAACCGTGATTTTATTTTTCTATTTATTGCCACATTTCCAGTAATTTTAGATACAATATTCAAATATTGGATTTTCCGTTATTTGAACCGCATTTCTCCCTCTGCTGTTGCGACTTACCACAATATGAACGAGTAAGTTGATTATTTCTTGATTATTTTTTGTTTCCATCCCTAGACCTAACCAAATCATGAGAAAAATATTTCAAACAACCGTCAGTTTACCATTCTTTTTAACGATATTTTTTTTAGAAATTCCGTCAACTAAAAATATCGATACCAATCAATATAAAGTTCCTGCTGGTTGTGAAGTCAGTAAGTGGGATTTACCCCGAGATGTCAAGGCTGAAAATAGCAGCAAGCTACCAACACTCGTAAAAAGATTTGCCATTGGTTGTTGTGAAAATGATCCCTCTTGTTTGGATGAAAGAATCTTTGGTGGTACGGGGGAAGAAGTAGCTGATAGAGAACAGCTTTTAAAAGCTACAGATGAAAGCTTAAAATTTTTAAAAACCCGTCGAGCTGCGATCGCCTATCAAAAACATAAGAATCCAGGGATTACCAGATACAGAGTCTATCATAGCTTGAAAAGATTTAGGGAATTATTATTATCCACCAATTCTGCTCAGGAATTACACCAAGCCATTGCCAAAGAGTTCATTTACTATCAATCAACTGGTAGAGATAATCAGGGAACAGTTTTGTTCACTGCTTATTATGAACCATTATATGTAGCGAGTCGCAAACCCACACCAGAATTTAAATATCCCGTTTATAGATTGCCACCTGATTTAGCATCATGGTCTAAACCTCACCCCACCAGACTAGAATTAGAAGGTGCAGATGGGTTACAAGCTTCCCAGGGCAAATTAAAGGGATTAGAATTATTTTGGTTAAGAGATAGATTTGAACCTTATATTATTCAAATTCAAGGTTCTGCTCGGTTAAAATTAACAGATGGCACAGAAACAAGTATAGGTTACGCAGGGAACACAGCCCATAATTATAAAAGCCTAGGTCGTACATTAATAGAAGCAGGAAAGCTACCCGAAAAGGGTGTAACCATGCCGAAAATTTTTGAGTATTTTCACAAATATCCACAAGATTTAAACATTTACCTCCCCAAAAATAATAGCTTTGTTTTCTTTAAAGAAACACACGGGGAACCTGCTTATGGTTATGTGGGTGTACCTTTAACTCCAGAACGTTCTATAGCTACGGATAAATCCTTAATGCCTCCGGGTGCTTTAGCATTAATTCGTGCGCCTTTTCCCTTTGTAGAAAATGGCAAGTTGGAAAATCGCATTGTTAGTCGGTTCGTTTTAGACCAAGATACAGGTGGTGCGATTAAGGGACCAGGTAGGGTAGATTACTATTTGGGCACTGGTGATGTTGCGGGAAGTCGTGCGGGTGTGACAGTAAGTGATGGGCAGTTATTTTATCCCTTGCTGAAATCTCTACCACCGGTAAAACCCTAACTACTGCATTAACATTAGTCTGTGAGGGTCTAAATATATATACCAAGGGAAATCTTGGTCTTTTATTGTCGCCCATTTTTCTTTATAAACTTCCGCTTGTAGGTGATAGTCATGGATATTTTTTCCTGGTGAATATAACTTTAAAAATAAAGTTACCCGGTGGGGAGTTTCACTACTTCTCACCAACCAACAGGGAAAGATGTTTTTGCTGGGGAGATCTTTTTGTGGGAGGTTGTTTTTAAAAACTATTTGATGGGCCCGAATACCAACATGAGATGGAACATCAGATAGTTGATTGGCACAAAACTCCTCAACTTCCAAAACACAACCCCAATCTACTGCTTCCACAGTTTGAGAACTGGTGATAATAGCAGGAGAGAAATTTTTACAACCGGTAATTTTAGCAACATTAATAGTTACTGGGTGTTGAAAAATCTCAGATTTGGATCCATATTGTGCTATTTTGCCTCCTTCCAAAACCAATAAATTAGGACAAATCCGATAAGCTTCTTCCATATTGTGGGTGACAAATAAAGTCACGCCAGCATAATCAGCTAAAGTCTCTGTCATTTGTTGCTCTAAATGACTGCGTAAATAGGTATCAAGAGCGGAAAAGGGCTCATCTAACAGTAGTGCTTCTGGGTGACTGGCCAAAGCTCTAGCTAGAGCTACTCTTTGTTGTTGTCCTCCAGAAAGTTGGTGGGGATAGCGATTACCTAAACTCCATAACTGCATATCCCCTAATTGTTTTTCTACCTGTAATTTAACCTGATGGGAGGATAATCCTGTAGGTAAACCAAAAGCAATATTTTGAGCCACATTCAGATGGGGAAACAGGGCATAATTCTGAAATAAAAACCCAATTTTTCGGTCACGACTAGGAAGATTAATACCTTGCTCTGAATCAAATAAAACTCTACCATTGAGGATAATTTTTCCCTGAGAGGGTGTTTCAATTCCTGCTAGACAACGCAAAATCATACTTTTTCCCGCACCGGAACCACCCAGTAAACCCAAAGGTTGATTATCGGTGGTAAAATTCACCCGTAAATGAAAACTGGGCAATTTTTTCTCGATATCTATGAATAATTGGGCAACACTTAAATTATCAACTGGATCAAAAGAAGTATTTTGTAATCCCCATAATTGTGAAGATTCTGAAACTTCCGCAGATTTTTGAAAACCCTGGTCGAGAAAATTCTCACCACTAACCTGGGAAGTAATCTGAGAATTGACAAAATGTTTCGTTTCTTGCCAAAAATTAGTCAGCATTATCCCTGACAAAGAGATTGACAAAATAAATACAGCCCAAAACCAAGCTTCTTGTGTATCTCCAGCTTCCACAGCAAAATAGATTGCCATTGGTATATTCTGGGTTTGTCCAGGAATATTACCAGCTATCATTAAAGTAGCACCAAATTCCCCCAAAGCACGAGCAAAAGCTAATGTTGCACCGGCCAAAATTCCAGGAAAAGCCAAAGGTAAACTAACTCGCCAAAATATCTTCCACTCCCCAGCACCTAGGGTTCTTGCTACTCGCAATAAATTAGCATCAATTTGATTAAAAGCACCTAAAGCAGTTCTATACATTAAGGGGAAGGAAACCACTGTTGCAGCTATAGCAGCACCATACCAGGTAAAAACAACTGTGATGTTAAAAGACTGTAGTAGTCTACCACCAAAACCATGTTTACCAAAAAATAGTAACAACAAAAAACCCACAACTGTGGGTGGTAGAATTAGGGGAGAAATCAATATTCCCTCAATCAGAGATTTTCCCTTACCCTGATATCCTAACATCCAGTAAGCAGCAGCAATACCTAAAAAAAAGGTAATGAGGGTTGCTAAACCGGAGGTTCTTAGAGATATCCAAAGGGGTGATAAGTCCTGTGGCATAATTTTAACTTGTATTAATTCCCACAATGGCTACCAAAATTACTCAAAATAGCACCATGAGGAAATGCTAAGCA
The DNA here is from genome assembly GCF_003367075.2 of Cylindrospermopsis raciborskii Cr2010. NCBI lineage: Bacteria > Bacillati > Cyanobacteriota > Cyanophyceae > Nostocales > Aphanizomenonaceae > Cylindrospermopsis > Cylindrospermopsis raciborskii. The sequence goes on along the minus strand of NZ_CP065936.1, from coordinate 2,186,159 downwards.
TATTTTTAATATACTCCCCATGGTAAAGATGTGGCTATTTTTAGTATGGTTAAATTATTTCTGTATACTTGACTCCACTAAATCACGACTAAACTCCTCTGCTCTAGCACTGGGAACCAAGGTCCAACCCGCTTTCAATAGTTTCTGATAGGTTGCCCACCCCTTAGACCCACCAGGTATGGGATAATCAGGAACGGAAAATTGCGGAAAAGCTGTATAAGGTCGCCATGGTTGACCTGCAGCAATTTGCAGGTGTAAGATTTTCTCCCCATCACCGCTAAATTTAGATAACCAACACATTTGTCGAATCATCGCCAACTCCTTGGAATATTATACACAGTCGTGTGAGGGCAAAAATATAGATTTCAAGGAAAATTGTGGAAAAACATCAGCTCCTATTTAAAATTTGACCTAAAATTTGGGGTTTTCTAAGATGTCTCGCCTTTTGTTGAAGTTACCGACAGAGCTACAAACTGGAGTTAATTTACCTGATGGTAGGTAACTCTTTTTTATGGCAGAGTCATGCACGCTCACCCCACCTACCCAGATATTAACAATCTGGGTAGGTTTGGGTAGACATTAATGAGCGGTTGCAAAGGTACTAACAGGAGAGTTTTCAAAAGTTGCTGTCAAAATGCTTTCTCTCGGTACTAAGTTTTTTTCATGTTAACCACGGTTTTTTTCAGTGGATGTAACAATGACTACGATTTCACCCAAATTTGGTAAAAAAGGCAAAAAAAGCCCATTTGTTCCCAAGTTTTACTCATTGATGGTAATCATAGATGATAACTATTGGACTCAATTTTGGGATTGTGGTAGATTGTCAAGGTCATTTAATTTACTCTATAATATGCAACCTAACTTCCGAAAGAATTTACATACCAATATTTCTGTCACCGCAGCTGCGATCGCATTGTTGATTGCTAGTCCAGTTGCAAACTCAAATATTGCTAATGCCCAAACTAATACAACTAATACCCGCCCAGCTGCATCCATTGAAAAACCAAGAGTAATTAATATATCTATTACTGAGGCACAGGTATTAGCTGCTCAAAAGGCTTGGGGAGATGCATTAGTTAGTATCAGCACTACCTATGAACAAAAGGGAATAGCTGCTGCTAGGGAATTAGCAGGAAAAATTATTGACCAAGCTTATGGCTATCAGTTTGGAGCAGTATTGTTTAAACCAACTTTAGCAAAACCACCACAAACATACCGCACCACACGCCAAGGTGCTCTTGCTTACTTTGTTGGTGGTGATCCTGCATTCCCCTCCGATAGTGGTTTTGCTCTCAAAGGGTGGCGTAAAGTAGAAATCCGTAATGCTGGAATTTTCATTAATGGTGACACGGCCATGAGTCTAGCAACTGTGGTGTTGACTGACAAGTCTGGTAAGGTTACAAGCGTGGATAAAACTTGGGGTTTCATAAAAGATAGTAGCGGTAAGTTACGTATTATATTGCATCACTCATCCTTACCTTACGGTAGTTAAGAACTAAAAAGATGGGAAGATTGCAACTACTCTTGTTGAAAAGCCAACAACTGCTGTTGATTAATTCTTCCTGCTTCATGTAAAGTATTAACAATTTCGGAAATAGTTAATACTGAATGACCACAATAACCGTTTTCTTTTAGTTTGTCTTTCACTCCCTTTTCGTGGTCAATGAAAACTACAATATCATTGACCCTTAATCCCACAGATTTAATTTTTTCAGCTCCTTCCATTACACTTTTACCACTAATAAGAATATCATCAACCACTGCGATGGTTTCTCCGGGAAGAAAATTTCCTTCAATCGCTTTGCGTGTACCATGTGCTTTCACCTCCTTGCGGGGAAAAATCATGGGATAACCTAATCTTAATGACAACCCGGTTGCAGTAGGTAGAGAACCATAGGGAATACCAGCTAATCGGTCAAAAGTCAAACCAGCTAGTATTTTCTCATAAGCACCAATCACCTGACTAAATACCTGGGGATTGGAAATAATTTTCCGCAAGTCAATATAATAGGGAAATATGGCTCCCGATGCTTGAATAAACTCCCCAAACATGATACAACCAATGTCAAAAAGTTGTAGAATTAAGTCCTGATGGGGGTGTTTATCCTTTATATTGACATCGGGAAACCACACATCACAACTAGAAGTAGAATTAATCAAATCGCTTCTAATTTGGTTCAATTCCGTCCTTAGAGAGCGAATTTCCTGGGATAGGTTAGTGCTGCTTAACATATCTTGAGGAACCGGAATTAACAATCCATCACCATGATTGTCTAAACCCGCTGCCAAAATTGGTTGAATACTATTCTCTTGTGACCAAACACTTCGTACCATGATTATTCTTTCTGGTGCGACAGCGCGAATAGATTTTAAAATTTCAGGATTGGTTGTTCCTACTTCCAAACATAACTGTTCAGGAGTTCCCCAAGTTTTGGACTCTTGGACTACTTGCAAATAAAAGGGAGAAGTAGTAGGGTATTGTTGTAAAATAGCTGCACTAGGATTAGAAGTACAGCATAAAATAAAGACAGCTTTATCGGGATATACTAAAAATGGTGCAATATGGTCTTGTCCAGCATAAGGATTTAATGTTACCGCGTCAACTTCCCAATCTACAAATATGGAATGGGCAAACATGCTGGTAGTATTGAGATCGCCATGTTTAGCATCTAAAATAATGGGAACTTCCCCGGGAATAGATGCCATTATTTTGATTAACAGTTCTATACCTCTGACTCCTAGAGCTTGATAAAAGCCCAGGGTAGGTTTGTAAGCACAAACAAAATCTGCAGTTTCCGCAATCACAAATTGTAACCAGTTCTCTAAACTGGCGAGCAAATCAGAGCCTTGATAACGCTCTGGAATCATTTCTGGGTTAGGGTCAAGTCCTACAAAAAACAGACTCTGTTTGTCAGTAATATTTTGGTTTAATTTATCTAAAAAAATCATTTTTCACCCACCATTGTATTTTATTTGAACTGTTCTTACTTACAATCCTGCAAACCACTCATAACCTTGGTCTTCCCAATAACCTTTAAAATTTGTTAGTTCAGAAGTTAAGGTCACTCTTGTTACCCATTTACTTTGTTTATAACCCAATTTAATTGGTGTAGCTAATCGCAAGGGCGCGCCATTTTCTCTGGGTAATTTCTCGCCATTTTTTTCGTAGGCCAACAAGGTTTGTGGATGGGTGACAGAAGGTAAATCCCAACTCTCGTAATAACCATCTGCTGATTGAAAATATACGTACTTTGCATTTACATGGGGTTGAGCCAAAGCAAGTAAATCACGCAGACGAACCCCTCCCCATTGTACAATGGCCGCCCATCCCTCTACACAAACATGACGAATAATCATGGATGTGTAAGGTAAACTTTGAATTTCCCTCATATTCAGGTTTAGGGGATGATTAACTTGACCGTCAATAATCAGACGATATTTTTCTAGGTCAATAATCGGTGTACCCCGAAAGCTGTTAATGATTAGGGATTTTGGTTCAATTTGATTGGAGCTAAATTCCGGTACTGGTTTTTGTGGTTGAAATATTAACTGCTCAACTTTTTGATTCCATGGTTCTGATATTTTGCCCACTAAGTCTTCTAATGCTGGTGTACCACAACCAGTTAGGAAAAAACCCATACCTGAAATTCCCCATGTTTTTAAAAACTGACGGCGGGATACTTCCGGATTGATGACCTTAATTAGCTCTCTTTCTATTTCCTTTTGATTATGGTTCATGATTATGGTTCAATGATTTTCAATTAATTAAAAATACCAGTCTACCAAAACATGGATTCAATTAATTTATCTCCTCCTGCTCTTTTACCTAGTTGCCAATGAATGACTACAAATATAATTATCAACGGTACGGAAGCAAAATGCACAATTCTTAATCCTTGCCAGTTGCCAAATATATCCACTAGCCATGGAAATTGGGCTGGTTTATACATCCCCATACCCGTGCATATTGCTAACAAAAGAATGGGGATAATAGCTGTGTAAACAATCCGATGCCAGCTATAGGTAAGACGTTTAATATTGTCGGTTTTCTGCAAGGCTTTAATGTCATTATTCCCCACAAATCTGTGTTGCCAACGTCTGGTCAATAAAATGTACATTCCATAGCTAAAAAGATTCACTGAAAATAGCCACATAGCTGCAAAATGCCAGTGTCTACCCCCTGCTAACCAAGCTCCTAAGGTAAAAATAGGGGGAATGTGTAATCCTCCACGACCACCAAAAACCGGATTGGCATTGTAAATTTGTAGTCCACTAGTAATCATCAGAAAAAGACTGACTATATTCAAACTGTGAAATATTTTGACCGCAAGATCTTGCTTGGGCAATTTCTGAGTTTTTCTGGTGGAGTTCCTATCTATATCCATATTCAAATTTTACTGCCTCATGTTTATATTAGTCATCTGTTAATTTAAATGCAGCGGTTAAAGCTAAAGCTAGGGCATCTGCTGCATCATCAGGTTGAGGAATTTCTTCTAAATCTAACTCCCGCATCACAGCCTCTTGTACTTCTATCTTTTCAGCTTTGCCATAACTGGTTAAAGCCTGTTTAATTTGGGGAGGGGCAAACTCCAAATAGGGAAGTCTCCGTTGTCCCAAAACCAACATGATCACACCTCTTGCTTGTGCTACTAAAATTGTGTTGGCCATTCGGTAAAAAAACAACCTTTCAATAGCAACTACATCTGGTTGTAGTTGGTCTAGGAGGGTGTGTAAATCATCAAATAAGGTACATAGTCGTTGGGTGATTTCCATATCAGAGGGGGTGCGAATCACACCGAAATCAACCATTTTTATGGTGGTATCCGACATTTTGGCTGACCTTTGCTCCAGGGAAATCGCACCAAACCCGACTATTGCTAATCCTGGATCTAATCCTAAAATTTGCCGTGTCATAAATAATAATTCCGGTTTCTGGATAGAAATTTGGTTGACCCAGGACTTGGTTGGGAGTTTCCGGTTAGCAATGGCCAAATCGTGAAGGATTAAATACCAGATAGTATATAATTTTAAACACTTCCTGTACCATACTCCATTTTTAGGTATGTCCATCGGTTTTCTGAAACAGGCTATTAATGCTATACACAACCAACCATATAGCAGCACTACCCATCGGGTCAACCAATGGTTTAAATGGTTATCTCCTGGAATATCGGTTAAACGGTGGTTTATGGTCACTGTCAGCGGTGTCCTCCTAGCCATTTTAGGTTTGGCCATTTGGATGAAGCTAACCCCCATCTTTTGGATCTTAGAGTTACTCAAGGGTTTATTGGCCCTTTTAACAGACATTTTACCCCATTATGTGAGTGGACCCTTAGTTTTGTTATTGGGTGGACTCCTAGTGCTGTGGGGACAATCTCGCACGGTGGGTTCTATTACTCAAGTTTTAAGACCACAGGGATCCCAAGAGGAACTCATAGATGTGATTTTAGCACATCATCGTTTGTATCGAGGTCCAAAAATTGTGGTTGTTGGTGGTGGTACTGGACTTTCTACCCTACTAAGGGGACTAAAAACCTATAGCGCCAATATTACTGCGATTGTCACTGTTGCTGATGATGGTGGATCTTCCGGTAGGTTACGTCAGGAATTCGGTGTTTTACCACCCGGTGATATTCGCAATTGTTTAGCTGCTCTTGCAGATGAGGAAAAGTTATTAACTGAATTATTTCAATATCGTTTTCGAGCTGGTGATGGACTAACAGGACACAGCTTTGGTAATTTGTTCTTAACTGCTATGAGTGACATCACCGGCGATTTAGAACGAGCAGTGGCAGCTAGCTCTAAAGTATTGGCGGTTAGAGGACAGGTTCTACCTGCTACCTTGAGTGATGTTCGCCTTTGGGCGGAAATGGCTGATGGTCGTCGTATAGAAGGGGAATCTAGTATTCCTAAGGCTGGAGGTAAAATTGTCAAGATTGGCTGTATTCCCGCTAATCCTCCTGCCATACCCGCAGCTATTAAGGCTATTCGCAATGCTGATTATATTATTATTGGACCTGGTAGTTTATATACCAGCCTCATCCCTAACTTGCTAGTACCTGAAATCACTCAGGCGATCGCCTCTGCTAATGTACCTCGCATTTATATCTGTAATATTATGACCCAACCAGGAGAAACGGAAGGCTACAGTGTATCTGAACACATTCGGGCTATTGACCATGCTTGTGGCGATCGCAAACTTTTCGATGCTGTCCTGGTACATAGAAGAAGTCCCTCGGCTCAAGCTTTAATCCGCTATGCTCAGCAAAATTCCCACCCGGTATTTCTGGACACGGAAGCTATTTCCCAACTAGGAAGACGCATTGTCCCTGCTAATATACTATATGAGGACGAAACGGGTTTTGTTCGTCATGACCCCCAAAAACTGGCTAGGGTTCTATTAAAATGGTATGGTGCTGCGAGTAAAAAATAGGATCCACAAATTATTCTTATGACTAGGATCTACCTGCAAGATGCAAAAGCTACACGGGAATTTGGCATTAATTTGGCAAAAACCCTGAAGCCAGGTACGGTAATTTTATTACAGGGCGATTTAGGTGCAGGTAAAACTACTCTGGTGCAAGCTATAGGGGAAGGTTTAGGTATCAGTGACCCAATTGTCAGTCCTACCTTTACCCTAATTAATGAATACACTGATGGCATTCTACCTCTTTATCACCTGGATTTGTATCGCTTAGAACCTCAGGACGTAGCCAATCTCTATTTAGAAAACTACTGGGAAGGAATAGACACTACCCCGGGAATTGTGGCTATTGAATGGCCTGAACGCATGCCATACCTACCTCATAGCTATTTAAAGCTGATTCTGACTTATGAAAAAGATAACTCCCGTTATGTAGAAATTATTAGCTCTGACTACCTTGACAAGTGAGCTAGAGCAAAACGCTTAATTCCAGCTAGGTCAGTATGAATAGAAATATGGGAATAATTGCCATTATTTATCAGCATTTCTCTAACTGCTTCGTCTTGTCCAGCCATCATTTCGATTAACCATACACCGCCCGGGAGCAAATAGTGGGGAGAAACTTCTACTAGATAACGAATTGCTTCCAAACCATCCACACCTCCATCTAAAGCTAAATGGGGTTCGTGCTTGACTACTTCCGGTTCTAGGGTTCCTATCATATCACTAGGAATATAAGGTGGATTGGACACCATACCACTAATTTTACCCTGGAGGTGATTTAGAGGTTCCCACCAGCACCCCTGGTGGAATTCCACCCGCTGTGTAAAACCCAAATTCCTTGCATTTGTCCTAGCAACTGCCAAAGCCTGTTCGCTTATGTCTGTAGCATAAATCTTAGCATTTGTCAATACCTCTGCCAAACCCAGGGCGATCGCTCCACTACCAGTACCTAAATCCACCCAGATTCCAGATTGCAGGTCTTGGTTAGCAGCTTCCATCACCAAGTCAATGAGTATCTCCGTTTCTGGTCTAGGGATTAAAACTGCGTCGGACACAGCAAGGGTAAATTTTCGCCAAGGGGTTCTACCTGCAAGATACTGAATTGGCACTCTTTGTTGTAACCGCTTTTGCCACAGACTATCTAATTCAGCTAGGGATAGCACCATGGTCATTTCCTGGTAGTGTTTAAAAGATTCCAACCGCAGTGTTAACTTATCTAGTCCTGCTATCTCTTGTAATAGCCAATCCACCTCTCGTGGAGAAACCCCCTTACCTAAAGCAGTGGTTATAGCGGAATTTCGCCATTTCCATAGTTCAATTCCACTAGTTAGTTGATTAATCATGAGCGTGGTTTTGGGGGTATGGTTTTTGGCTGGGCGCTATTGGAACGCAGATTATTAAGGTGTTGTCTGGATTCGGGAGATGGAATCAAAACCAGCTGTTTTAACCAATCATCGTTCTTTTGAGTCAAGGTATTAATTAATCCGTCCACACCTACAACTTGAATATAAGCCTGGGGGAACTTTCCTTTGACCTTAGTCAGTAAATTTTGGGCATCTTGCTTGCTAAAAAACAAAGGAATTATGGTTTGAGGTTTTTCCCCACCTACTTGAATAGTAATGTGACTTTTATCCTTCCCAGATATGACCGTAAAAATCGGCACACTTTTTAACTGCTCTACCCGTTGACCACTAGCTTTCATCAGCTGTGCTGCTCCCGTCATTTCTTGGGACACCGGGTTAAAAGAAAACAAAAGTTGATTGGGTTGATTTTGTTGTTGTTGCTGTTTTTGATATATAAGTCCCAAAGGTACGGTAGTAACTTGCAACTTTTTGAGCATTTCCTGGGTTTTTCGATCCTTGTCTTTCCCTCGGATTTGCCTAAACTTTTGCACAAAGTTTAAAGCTTCTTGACGGCTCATGTATACATCCGTTATTGCTCTCTCCTGTTTTCCATCTTGGGAAGACATCATGCGACTTAAAGGTGTACCCTGATCATTAGTTATCAAGTACACTGGAACTGCATCTAATTTACCCTTAATTTCTTGTGGTGGTAAGGCAAATACGGTGCCACTATGGCTTAAACTAAGCCCTAAAGTACTTGCGATCAAACTCAAGTTAATACCCGGACCAACTAATGACCTGATAAATGATTTCATAACTAATTTTGTCTAATTGCGCTTTATTACCAAAAACGGGTGGAGGAAAATCCTCACACCCCTTGACATTAATTTCCTGACATTAGTTTCATAGTCAAGATATTTATATCAAGTTACGCCAAAAACAATGACTAAGCCCAAAACAGCTCCAAATACAATCAGAGCATAAAACTGAGCGCGACCATTTTCTAGGTACTTGAGACCTTCACCACTGACTAGGGTGAAAAACCCAGTTAAATTAACTGCACCATCCACAACTCGAAAATCAACTTCCATAACTTGTCGAGCTACACGACGCAAACCAAGAACAAACACCCGATGATAGATATCGTCAAAATACCATTTATTCAACGACAACTCATACAGAGACTGGAACTTAGCAGCGATCGCACTGGGGTCAATTTTCCTAGCCCAATACATAAGAATTGCCAAAGTAATGCCCACCACGGAAATGGCCACAGAACTACCCGCCATGAGATAAAATTCATGAGGGTCAAATTTTGCCGCTTTTTCCATTACTTCTGTTAGAGTTTCGGTTGGGGAAAAAATAAACTGCTCAAAATAGTTAGCATAGGGAGTTCCCACCAGTCCAATCAAAATAGAAGGAATAGCCAATACTAGCAAGGGTAGAGTCATCGTCCAAGGAGACTCATGGGGTGAGTGTCCGTGACTTTCCAACTCGCCTTTTTTCATTGCTCCTGGTCCAAAATTAGGTTGTAATTCCCCGCCTAACTTAGCAGTAGCTTGTTTAAGCATAGTTTTGATTGTTTGGTCATTACCCCGGAATTGACCCTCAAATGTTGAGAAATACATTCTAAACATGTAAAAGGCGGTGATTCCAGCAGTTACCCAACCAATCAACCATAGTAGAGGATTTGCAGCAAAAGCTGCGCCCAATATTTCATCTTTAGACCAGAACCCAGCAAAGGGTGGAATCCCAGCAATTGCCAAACAACCTATTAAAAAGGTAATCCCCGTAGCTGGCATATATTTCCTTAATCCACCCATTAAGCGCATGTCCTGAGCTAAAACTGGGTCGTGACCCACCACTCCTTCCATACCATGAATCACTGACCCAGAACCCAAAAACAGCATTGCTTTAAAATAAGCATGGGTCATTAAGTGAAATAAACCCGCACTGTAAGCACCCACTCCCATAGCCATCACCATATAACCCAATTGAGAAATGGTGGAGTAGGCCAGTCCCTTTTTAATGTCATTTTGGGTAATGGCAATAGTCGCTCCCAAAAATGCTGTAAATGCTCCCGTAAAGGCAATCACATTCATAGCAACTGGAACGTGTTCAAACACCGGATACATTCGCGCAATTAAAAATACACCCGCTGCTACCATTGTAGCTGCATGGATAAGCGCGGAAATCGGTGTGGGACCTTCCATAGCATCTGGGAGCCACACATGCAGGGGAAATTGGGCTGATTTAGCTACTGGACCGAGGAACACCAAAATGGCAAGCAGAATCGCCAATGCATTGCTAATAGTACCCGATTCTACCAATTCTCCTAGGCGATCGCCCATGATGGTAAAATCAAAGCTACCTGTGGCCCAAAACAGTCCTAGAATCCCCAGCAACAACCCAAAGTCGCCTACTCGGTTAGTTACAAATGCCTTTTGACAGGCTTCTGCTGCTGGTTTGCGGTCATACCAAAAACCCACCAGTAGGTAGGAACACATCCCTACCAATTCCCAAAAGATGTAAACTTGTACCAAATTAGGACTCAGTACCAACCCTAACATTGAAGAGCCGAATAAACTGAGATAAGCATAAAACCGCACATAACCCGGGTCATGGGACATATAGCCATCTGTGTAAATCATCACTAAGAAAGCTACCGTGGTCACCACTACTAACATCATAGCTGTCAGGTGGTCAATAGTATAGCCCATACTTAGGTGAAAGTTACCTGCTGATGCCCATTCCAGAGTAGTTGTGTAGGGAGCATGACCTTGGTATTGACTCCATAATAGGGACATGGAGAGACCCATGGCAATTCCCATTAGGGAGACAATCAGAACAGCATTTAGCTGTCGCAGGCGATTTGTTGTTTGATTTAACGAGATTAGTCCTAGACCTACCAGCATTGCTCCTAATAGGGGTAAAACTGGAATTATCCAGGCATACTGATAGATTACTTCCATCACTCACGCCTCAAAATTTTGACCATTTGAGGACAATAATGCCACAACTTTCCCGTTGATGACTGTGCATTAGGAAATGAGAGCAAATCAAAATTTTGTTTTTTTCACCTCTCCTATATCCAGGATGCAACAATTGGGCGGGAATTGCCTCTCTCATATTCTAACGCGTCTCCAGCTTGGGAAATAATTGCTAGGTGACTTCCGTTAATAGGACTTTGTTATGTTCAAGATACTTTATATGGGTACGCCTATTTTTTTGTCTATTTCTCCTTTTCTCTTCCCCACTCCCCTGTTACTAATATATCTGTATTTTATTTCTCCCAGTGCTTGACGTAAATCATCCCGACTGCGAAAACCCTCTAAACGTTCCCGGACAATTCCCTTTTCTATTAGTAGTAGGGTTGGTAGGGATTTCAGCCTATAGGTCGTAGACAACTTAAAATTTTGGTCGGCGTTAACCCCCACCAGTTTCACACCTACCCCGCATTCAGCTTGAAACTGTAGTAACAATGGGTGGATAAGACGACACAATCCACACCAGGGGGCCTCAAAATTAACTAACACAGGTACTGAGGATTCTAAAACTTCTTCAGTAAATGTTCGATCACTAACCGATAACACCATGATGCCTCTTGATTTATAGGGTTTTTTATCACCAGCAACTATCACCGACAGGTCTAAGAAAGTCAGATTTTTATGTGAAACAAGATATCTATCGGCTAGTCACCATGCATTAACTATGTTTTGGGTTTGCTTCATTGATAATCCAGGTAATAATTAGTATGACACAATTTGGGGATCATTAACCACTTTTAAGAAAGGCGGATAATTTAACCAATAGTCCAGCCAACTTAGTGAAATTAAAATCTTATGGCAACAGTAGGGATCGCTGCTAACTACCATAATACCATATTGCTGGCCAGGATTAACAAAGGATGAGACCACCAAAATAAACCTACAAAAATGGCCACTCCCAAGTAAGCAGGACGAATAAATTCCTGCCACTTTAGCGATTGTCGACCATCCAAAATTGCTTGAAAGGGAATAACAGAAGTGCGCTGTTTGACCAGTTCAAAAGCTTCACCATATCTTTGACTCAACCGGTGATCTCCATGCCAAACTCCAAATAAATGGTGTAAAATTAAACCCAGTGATGTCACCAAGGTGAAGCTGGTGCCAATCCAAAGGGTGTGAGCAATACACCAGATCACTTGTCCTACCATTTGTGGGTGGCGAGTAATCCGAATAATACCTGTTTCATAAAGGTGAACTTGAGGTTTTTGAATGGCAGCAATTTCTAGTAAATTGAAGGTAGCAGGATATAAAAATAAAAAGGAAATCGCTGATAATACCCAAACGGTTAACTTTACTCCCCCCATATCTTGTAATTGCCATAGTTGCCAACCATCATAACGATGATTAAAAAAGTAGCTAATTAAAACCGCTGCTAGGGGTAAGCTAACAAGTGCAAATGCGATTCGATACAATCTAGGTCCAACCTGTTTTTCTGCCCAGGGACGCAAAGCAGCACCCCCACTGTGGGCGATCGCAAAAATCAACTGTAAACCCAACATGATAAAATGACTGGTGGTCAACCAAGAATTGGAGATCATAAAGTACAACTCGAATCCAACATTTACAATACCTCAGTGTAGCTAAGTGCAGGTAACAAATATAGAGTTAAAAATAGCTAACCGCTAAATGATATAACAGTCGTATAACAACTACCCGCGCCAATTAATTTTGCCAGATGCTCTTTCCCTAGTTTATAGGTTAAGCCTTATGTCTGACCTTCCTTTTACTTTAGACCAGTTACGCATTCTCAAAGCCATTGCCCAAGAAGGGAGCTTTAAACGTGCTGCTGAGAGTCTTTATGTCTCTCAACCAGCTGTTAGCCTGCAAGTACAAAACCTGGAACGTCAGTTGGATGTTCCCCTATTTGACCGGGGTGGGAGACGGGCCCAACTGACTGAAGCTGGACATCTCCTCCTTAACTATGGTGAAAAAATCTTGGGTTTATGCCAAGAAACTTGCCGTGCAATTGAGGATTTACAAAACCTTCAAGGTGGTACCCTGATTGTGGGTGCTTCTCAAACTACGGGAACATACTTGCTACCACGTATGATTGGTATGTTTCGTCAAAAATACCCCGATGTGGCTGTACAACTTCATGTTCACTCAACCCGTCGTACAGCATGGAGCGTGGCTAATGGACAGGTTGATTTGGCAATTATTGGTGGTGAAATACCCACGGAACTGGCAGAATATTTGGAGGTTCTTCCATACGCTGAAGATGAGTTAGCTCTGATATTACCCACCTTCCACCCTTTTACAAAACTCCATACTATTCAAAAGGAAGACCTATATAAACTACAGTTTATTGCCCTCGATTCCCAATCTACTATCCGTAAAGTTATTGACCATGTGCTAATACGTTGTGGTCTTGATACTAGAAGATTTAAATTTGAAATGGAGCTAAATTCCATTGAAGCTATTAAAAATGCTGTTCAATCCGGTTTGGGCGCTGCTTTTGTTTCTACTTCAGCTATTGTTAAGGAGTTACAAATGGGCATGCTCCATCGCTCAACCATTGAGGGTGTAATTGTTAAACGCACACTGTGGTTGATTTTTAACCCCAATCGCTATCGTTCTAAGGCTGCAGAAGCTTTCAGTGAAGAAATTCTTCCTCGCTTTGCTAATCCTGGATGGAATGCAAGTGCCTTAAAAACCTCACCACCTACTACCAATCTGTTAGATATAGACACAGATAATGACAGTTTATTTGCATAAGATTCGGAATAATTCACATTAACTCACATCCTGGGCTGCTTAATTACTTTTATGGAAAACTGGCAATTTCTAATCCAGAAACAGGGCGATCGCCATTGGCAAAGTCTCGACTCCTCCCGTTTGGAAATTTCGCTGGGTAGATATAGGGTCTTGGCTCGTTCTCATCTTGTTAATCAGCAGGTGGAGGTACTAATAACTCATTCTCTTCCCTGGGCAGATCAATCTAAAAAGCTGATTGTTCAGGGCACTCGTCGATCTAATCAGGATGGTTTGATCGCAGTTTTACCTTTTACCGATCTCCAGGAGGGAATTTGGGAATTACAATGCTGGGGAAGGGTAGGGGAGGATGAATCTTGGCAATACAGTCTGGTACTGGGGGTTTCTTCCCCTGATGAAGATGGGTTAACGGAAAATAACAATCAGATTCATGCTGAAACTGAGTATAGTGAATATGGATCTGACGATGCTAGTGGTGATCCTATTTTATCCACTATGGAGGATTTTATTAATCAACCAGCTAGTCCTGTGTTCTCTGGAGGAAAAACTGCAGAAGAAATTTTCCAAAGAGTCATAGATTTCACCAGTCCCCAATCCCAGGGTGAATATTTATCCGGGACATCTGTTCCTCAGTCCCCATCTCTACCTCTGGAACTGTTTTTGGAACAGAATACCTACATCGTCAATTGGGGTAAGCCGTTTAGTATTAACGGTTATGGAATTTTATCAAGCAGCAAACAACTCACATCTCCCTCATTATCTTCCGTTAAAATATATCAGGTCCATCTGTCTGTTCAGGTGCGATCGCCTGGTGAATCCAAAATTCTCCTTGATTTCCCACAGCACCTCTCTACGGAAGAACTATTACCTTTTGCTTTTAGTCATAACCTTACTATTCCCCATGACTGCATATCACAATTACTTTTAGCTACCATAAATCTGTATGGAAGTTTTACTCCCCATGATCAGGTTATCCTACTGGCCAGCCATCCCTTTACCATCACAGCTGAATTTGACCAGCTACTACCCCTAACCTCACAAACTTCTCTGGTATTGTCTACTTCACCGGGTCATTATACTGGGATTTTATCCCCTCCCTCATCTTCTCCATCACATCTAGGATTGGAACTGTTTAATCTAGTCAAAAAACCTGAACTAGCCCATTTTCACGTTTTGGAACCAGCTCCTCACCAACCACTCCCTCCTAAAATTCAACCAGTATCTAAAGAGAGTAGGTTATCACTTGTACCAGTGGAAAGAGAGGAGGAATTTTATCCGGTAAATATGGAGCTAGAAGCAACCCCGGAAGTATCAAAACAGATGTTAACGAACACTGTCAATTTACCAGGTGATGAGATAGTTATTGATGATTTAAATATTGATACAATTATTAACCCGGAAGAACATGGTCAGTATGATGGTGCTAATCAATCCCTGGAGTTGGAAAAACAACCATGGAACGATGTAAACACTGGACAAGAGATGCTATTACCCACCCCCGGACTGTTTTTACCCAGTGGTGAGTTACTAGCTGGATCTTTGATTAAAATTCGTTTAGAAGTTGATCAGATGTATCCAAACTTAACTATTAAACTATGGTTAGAAGACTGCCAAAGCCGGGAGTTATTAGATGGTCCCCATGTACTGACAGATTTCCAACTCCATTCCCCAGGAAAGTGGCAAACAATTACCCAGTTGGTTGTACCCCTGGGTTGTACCCAAATTCTCCTAGGGGCGATCGCCGTGGAGTCTGACAGTCAAAGGGAAAGTCATAAGGTCACAGCTATCAGGAACATAATGGTAAATCCACAAGCTCCCGTTCCCATATCAAATCACAATCTTTGTTAAAAATCTTGACCATTTGTCAAAAGGGTGAAAATTGTGCAGTAAACTCCTAAGATGACCTCGATTTTCAAGGATCCTTACTATGTCAGGTTCATTATTTCCCTCTATTTTGGCTTATTCTTCATTTTTGCCTTCGATTTTCGTTCCTTTAACTGGTTTAGTTTTACCAGCAGTTGCCTTCGCTTCTTTGTTTTTATATATTGAAAGCGAAGATATTGGCTAGTTGAGGCTCCTACCGACCGAAAAGTCGGTGGGTGTGCTTTAACGGAGAGGGGGAGATTCGAACTCCCGGAGGTTTTAGCCTCATCCGATTTCAAGTCGGACGCAATCGACCACTCTGCCACCTCTCCAGATTATTAACATATAACACAAGACATTATAACCAATAATTTAATTTTTGGCAATGGTTGGTTTAACTTTTGATTCCCGTAGATCCAATCCCCTGGATCAATTGCTTTTGTCCCACAAAGAATAATACTAATACTGGAACAGTAGCAATGGTAACTGCTGCCATCATTAATGGCCAGTTATTTGTAAACTGCTCTTGAAATCCTGCTAAAGCTAGTTGTACCGTCATTAATTCTGGTCTGGTAGTAAACATTAAAGGTTTAAACAAATCGTTCCACTCACCAATAAAAGTAAATAAAAATAAAGTTACCAAAGCCGGACGGGATAAAGGTAGAAGGATATACCAGAGGATTTGTAAGGGATTAGCTCCATCTAAAATAGCAGCTTCCTCTAATTCTAAGGGAATAGTGGCAAAATATTGGCGTAAAAGAAAAATCCCAAAACCATTGGCGGCGGTGGGTAAAATCATTGCCCAGTAAGTGTTAATCATATTTCCCCACTTCAATAGGAGGAAAATAGGAATAACCAGGAGCTGAAAAGGAATAACCAAAGTTGCTAGAATTAGAAGCAAGATGGCCTGTTTACCTCGAAATTGTAACCGAGATAGGGCGTAACCAGCTAAAGCAGAGGTAATAATCTGAAAAGCTGTAACTGCGATCGCCACTAGGGTAGAATTAGCAAAAGCCAGTAGAAACCGACCTCTTTCCCAGGACTCCAGATAATTGGCCCAAGTCCAACTTTTCCCTGTCAACCCCAGACTTTCACCCGCTGAAGAAAAAGAGGTGAGAAAAACAACGATCAAAGGTAGTAAAATGATAAGTGATCCAAGCAATAAAAGGAAAAAACTCCAAAAATGTTTGACCTTACCATTCCAGATCAGATGCAACAACATTGTTTATGACTCCATTTATGACTCAAAAATCATTGGTTTTTCCTAGTCTTACCATAGAAGTAAGGGTGGGGGCACAGAGTTGTTTCTGTCCTTAAAATTTCAGTCTCAATATATATAGAGTGATGGAGTAAACATATCATGCAACAGCTAGTTGAACAAATTGAAAAAACTGATTTTCAGAGCGCGAAATATAAAGACGCTTATAGCCGAATTAATGCCATAGTAATTGAGGGTGAGCAAGAAGCACACGAAAACTACCTCACCCTAGGCCAACTACTACCACCAAATCAGGAGGAACTGATCCAGTTATCTAGGATGGAAAGTAGACACAAAAAGGGTTTTGAGTCCTGTGGGCGGAATCTATCTGTTAACCCGGATATGGAATTTGCCAGTCGGTTTTTCTCCCCCTTACATAATAACTTTCAAATCGCAGCTCAACAAGGTAAAGTTGTCACCTGTCTATTGATCCAATCCCTAATTATTGAATGCTTTGCGATCGCTGCCTATAATATATATATTCCGGTAGCAGATCCATTTGCACGTAAAATTACTGAGGGAGTAGTGAAAGAAGAATACACCCATCTTAATTTTGGTGAAGTTTGGCTAAAAGAGAACTTTGAAGCATCAAAAGAGGAGCTAGAGGTAGCGAACCGTGAAAATCTGCCTATAGTATGGCAAATGCTCAATCAAGTGGCTGAGGATGCCAAAGTATTGGGGATGGAGAAAGATGCTCTAGTGGAGGACTTTATGATTCAATACGGAGAAGCATTAAGTAATATTGGGTTTACCACCCGTGATATTATGCGTCTTTCGGCTTATGGACTGGCAACCATATAGCCACGTCAAATCCTCGGTTGTAAAACCGGGGGTTCAAATAATTAAGAGTAAGGTGTTACTATAGAAAAATTGGTTCTGATTTCTAGCTTTTAACTGCACAATCTTATATCACTAATGTTTGGTCTAATTGGACATCTGACAAGTTTAGAACACGCCCAGTCCGTGGCTCAGGATTTGGGATACCCGGAATATGCCGATCAAGGGCTGGATTTCTGGTGTAGCGCCCCTCCACAAATTGTGGACAGTATCATAGTGACCAGCGTCACGGGTCAAAAAATCGAAGGAAAATATGTGGAATCCTGCTTTTTACCAGAAATGCTAGCCAATAGACGTATTAAAGCAGCAACCCGAAAAATATTAAATGCTATGGCTCATGCTCAAAAGCATAATATTAACATTACAGCTTTAGGCGGATTTTCTTCTATAATTTTTGAGAATTTTAATTTAGAACAGTTTAAACAAGTTCGTAACCTGACATTAGAGTTTGAAAGGTTTACGACGGGTAATACCCACACAGCTTACATTATTTGCCAACAGGTAGAGGTGGCAGCTAAACAGCTAGGTATAGAATTGAGCAAGGCAACTGTAGCAGTGTGTGGAGCAACGGGTGATATTGGGAGTGCAGTTACGCGCTGGTTAGATAAAAAAACGGATGTGCAAGAACTGTTGTTGATCGCCCGCAACCAGGAACGTTTGGAGAAACTACAAGCGGAACTGGGACGAGGGAAAATCATGGATCTACAACAAGCTCTACCTCAAGCGGATATCGTGGTTTGGGTAGCAAGTATGCCCAAGGGGGTGGAAATTGACCCAAAAGTTCTCAAACAACCATGCTTACTAATTGACGGAGGTTACCCGAAAAATCTGGGGACAAAAATTCAACATCCAGGGGTACATGTGTTAAATGGAGGAATTGTGGAACACTCTTTGGATATTGAGTGGAAGATTATGAAAATAGTCAATATGGATGTCCCTTCACGTCAGTTGTTTGCCTGTTTTGCTGAATCAATGTTATTGGAATTTGAGAAGTTATACACTAACTTTTCCTGGGGAAGGAATCAGATTACAGTAGACAAAATGGAGCATATGGGTCAACTATCCCTCAAGCACGGTTTTAGACCATTGTTAGTTTAGTAATGATGGAAAATACCCGATAATCAATAACTGATAACCGATAACTGACAGACCATGGCAAACACTGAACGCAAACCCCTACTGTTGGATTTTGAAAAGCCTTTGGCAGAACTAGCCAAACGGATTGACCAAATTCGCGAATTGGCAGATGAAAATGGTGTGGACGTATCCGGGCAAATCCGCCAACTGGAAACTAGGGCAATGCAACTGCGAGAAGAAATATTTAGCAGTTTAACACCCGCTCAAAAACTTCAGGTGGCTCGACACCCCCGAAGACCAAGCACCCTGGACTATATTCAGTCTATCAGTGATGAGTGGATGGAATTACACGGCGATCGCTGTGGAGGAGACGATCCAGCTTTAGTAGGTGGTGTGGCGCGTTTAGACGGACAGCCAGTAGTGATGTTAGGTCATCAAAAAGGTCGGGATACTAAGGATAACGTGGCCCGTAACTTTGGTATGGCAGCTCCAGGAGGATATCGCAAGGCCCTACGACTCATGGAACATGCCAATAAGTTTTCTATGCCTATTATCACTTTCATTGACACTCCCGGTGCTTGGGCAGGTATAGAAGCAGAACACCAAGGACAAGGAGAGGCGATCGCCTATAATTTGAGGCAAATGTTCTGTTTTGATGTACCAATTATTTGTACAGTAATTGGTGAAGGTGGGTCCGGTGGTGCTTTGGGTATTGGAGTGGGAGACAGACTGTTAATGTTTGAACATTCAGTGTACACCGTTGCTACTCCAGAAGCATGTGCAGCAATTTTGTGGAAAGATGCCAGCAAAGCTCCACAAGCTGCGGTAGCACTGAAAATCATTTCTCAAGATCTGAAAAATTTAGGTATTATCGATCAGATTTTGCCAGAACCTCTAGGTGGAGCTCATGCAGACCCCCTAATGGCGGCGAATAATCTTAAACAAGCCCTGTTAAATAGCCTAGACGAGTTAAACAGACTAACACCATCGGAACGTCGTCAGCTCCGTTATGACAAGTTTAGAAAAATAGGTGTGTTTCATGAGGTGGGTCACTAGTAACCCATGCAATAAATTTTCTCCCAAAAATAACAACCAACTATATCTAACACTATGGTAACATAAAAGAAGGTATGGACAATATTTGGAGTTGATCCAGATGGAGTTTGACTGCGTCAATTAGAGTACGCGAACAAAAACGGTTCTAATGAATCCCCGTCTCTTTAGAGACAGGGAGAAGTCAATTTTCCAAATGCTAACCCATCTCTGACAAAGCGCGCAAAGAGTAACCCTGTGTTGACCCTGTCCAACAGTGATTGACACACACAATCTTGTACGGAACTAATTAGGGGTAGGGGGTAGCCCCTAGCACCGGCAAAAATTGGAGATAGAATGAGTTTTGAGAAGAAAAAACGGGCTTTGATTACTGGTGCAAGTGCTGGAATTGGCAAAGAAACAGCTATAGCCTTTGCTAAAGAGGGGATAGATGTTGCATTAGTGAGTCGTTCCCAAGAAAAATTACAGGGGGTAGTAGCAGCAGCAAAAGCAGCAGGAGTGGAAGCAAAAGCTTTCGCGGTTGATTTAAGTTGTGTTTCCCAGGTAAAAGCCAAAATTCAGGCGATCGCTGATGAATTTGGAGACATAGATATTTTGGTCAACAATGCTGGTATGGGATACACTGGCAATTTAAGTGACACTTCCCTAGAAGATTGGAGGAGAGTAATAGACTTAAATCTCACCAGTGTATTTCAGTGTACGATGGGAATTTTGCCCAGAATGAGACAAAGAGGAAAAGGGACAATTATTAACATAGCCTCTATAGCAGCTAAACAGGCCTTTGCTGGATGGGGGGTTTACTGTGTGAGCAAAGCTGGTTTACTGGCCCTATCTCAGACTTTAGCCCAGGAGGAGAGAGTTCACGGTATTCGAGTGAGCGCAATTTGTCCTGGGGCGGTCAACACCGAAATTTGGGATACAGAAACAGTAAATGCCAACTTTGACCGAAGTAAGATGTTAACTGCACAGACAGTAGCACAGACAATTCTACATAGTGCTTTATTACACCAGGAAGCAGTAATTGAAGAATTAACTCTGATGTCTAACGCCGGCGTGCTTTGACTCGACAATAAACAATGACCAATTATCAAGACTAATACCATGACGATTGCTAGTTCTAACGGTTCCAGTCGCTTACAATCTCCGCTGATTCCTGATTTATCACAAGCTATCAGTACTAGACCTGACCGGAACACTCATAATGGTAAGCAGCCAGATCTGCACGAACCTTCGGAAGAAAGCATAGAGCAGATGAAAGCAGCTGTGCGAACCATGCTCATAGGTGTAGGAGAAGATCCGGAGCGAGAAGGACTTCTAAAAACACCCAAGCGTGTAGCAGAGGCGATGAAATTTCTCACCAGTGGTTATAATCAGTCCTTAGAGGAACTGGTCAATGGTGCGATTTTTAACGAGGGACACGAAGAGATGGTGTTAGTGCGAGATATCAACTTCTTCAGTCTTTGTGAACATCACATGCTACCATTTATGGGTAGGGCACACGTTGCTTACATTCCCAATCAAAAAGTAGTTGGGTTAAGTAAACTAGCTAGGATTGTAGAGATGTATGCTCGTCGTTTACAAGTGCAAGAAAGATTAACCCGACAAATTGCAGAAGCGGTTCAAACTATTCTTGAACCCAAGGGTGTGGCCGTGGTGATGGAAGCCACCCACATGTGTATGGTAATGCGCGGGGTGCAAAAACCCGGTTCCTGGACCGTTACCAGCTCTATGATTGGAGTATTCCAAGAAGAGCAAAAAACCCGGGAAGAATTTTTGAACTTGATTCGTCACCAAGCAGCATTCTTTTAGGTTGAGGGGAAATGGGGAATTTGGGGGAATATAAGGTAAACGGGACTGGTGCGACTTGAACGCACGACCTGTCGCTTAGGAGGCGACCGCTCTATCCAACTGAGCTACAACCCCAAAGAAGTAAAAAATTACTCCCCAATAAACTCCCCACAAATTATAACCTAGTTTTATTGAAATTGCCAACTATTTTCCCAACTATCACCGCCCACTTCCAAACCACAAACATCACTACTGGCTTTGACAATAACTGTGGAGTGGTTTTGATGTAAACGACGCAATTCCAGACTCACTTTTCCTTGCATGGTATCCCGACAACAGATAGCTAAGCCTTGATTAGTAGGAGCCCGCAGCAATGTACCCGGTAGGTCAGTTGTTCCGGTCACTGTCACTTCATACTTATAGTTTCTAGCTTGCATTTGCCAACTACCCCAAGGTTCAATTTGCCACGTGACCTGGGAATTCCAGGGGACAAACTCATAAAAATGTCCTTGATAATGAATGCCAATCATTCCTACCGATTCCATCCAGCATAATACACCACGCTTTCCCCCACCAGCAGTCAAAGCTAAATCCGTTTCGTAGTCAAAACAGTTACAATTGATCCAAAACCATTTCTGAGGGAAAGCTCCCCCCCAGTTTTTCTCTCCATAAGCTGGTGCATTTGTGAATTGGTATATCTTACCATTCCAGTCTATATAACCACTAGCCAAACCATGAGCCATTAAGATCTGCCACCCTGGTTCAAAGATTTGTAAAAAAGATAACCATCCCGCTGTAGACTGTTGGGGGTAATTAGGCTGACCCCAACCATAAATAGGTTTGATTTCATACTGCCAGCGACAGTAATTACCGGTTCCAGGATCGGTGATTATGCCTTGATTGAGAGTAGCTGTAGCTTGATAACCCTGTTGAATATGGGTTGTAAATTTATGGGGGGTAAGATATTGGGGTGTAATCTGTAGGTCAGTTTTTCCCCAATGTCCTAAAGCTAAAACATCTCGACTAGCCCAAAACGCTTTTATATCGGGAAACGTGCGCAATAAATAGCTATCATCTGGACCCAGAACTTGAGCAGCTCCCCCACTATGAGGTTGATTGGATATTGGGTCTTCAATGGAATACATGAAAGCAAATGTTTGACCAATTTCTGGGAGTGTCACACGATTATACCACCCTTCAAAAAATCTTCTACTTGTACCATCCCAGTGGTAACCGCTGTGGGGTGTTTGGGTTTTGAATAACAATAGGTTGCTTATATTGAGCATGATCTTCGATAAAATTGGCGCTAAAATTGCTCTATAATTCACACAGTAGGAGGATAAAAAACTAGGATTCGGAATTTTCTAGGGATAACCAACAACAATGACACAAATACAACCATCTATTGCCGAATACTACCACGAACAGACAAAATATGATCCGGAGAGCTTACGACAAAAAAGCCAATATTTAGATTGGAATAAACAACCAGTCCCCTTCAAAGAGTACAAAATAGGATCCGACTTTGAATTAAAGTACTATCTGAACAAGAAACTGGAGGATTTTAGCAACAATTCTTCACAGCAATGGTGGTGGAGACTGTCAGAATTGTTATTTTGTAGTTATGGGCTAACAGCAAAAATCCCTTCTATGGGTAGTACAGTATACCTACGTTCCGCACCAAGTGCGGGAGGATTGTATCCTGCAGAATTATATGTCGTTTCCCGTGGATTACCCTTACTACCCGCAGGACTTTATAACTATCAATGTCGGACACATTCCCTAAAACAATTTTGGGACAGCGATGTTTGGGAGAATTTGCAAGCTGCTTGTTTTTGCCATCCTAGTTTAGAAAATAGCCAACTAGCAATAATCACTACAGCTGTTTTTTATCGTTCCGCATGGCGTTACCAGGATAGGGCTTATCGGCGTATTTTTTTGGATACAGGACATCTTTTAGGTAACATTGAATTGGCGGGGGCAATGACGAATTATAGACCCTATTTAATAGGGGGTTTTGTAGATGAAGCGGTTAATAATTTATTGTATGTTGATTCCCACCAAGAAGCAGCAACAGTGGTCATAGGACTAGTAGATTTATTAAAGGAGTCAAAAAAATTTTCTTCACAGAAAACCGCTCTTCCATCTTTGACTATCAAGAATTATCCTCCCATTCCCGACGGAGAAATATTAAATTATTTGCATTTACATACTCAGATTAAGTCAGATTTCCAACCTGAGAACCCAGAAGGTAAAACTACCATCAGCAATTATCAAAATAATGGTAACAATTTAGATGATAAATATAATTTTTCCTTTTGTGATAAATTTTCCACACACAGTCCATCAATTAATTGGGGTAAAAATTTGGGAGATCTAGCTGAAACCATGTATAAAAGACGTTCTACCCGATCTTACAGTGGCGAAAAGCTAAAATTCGATGAACTAAAACTTCTCTTAGATTTTACCTATCAACCACAAAATTATCTTGACCAAAATTTGGATAGTCATCCAGATTATTTCGATTTAAATTTAATTGAAACATTTATCGCTGTTTCTGGAGTCGACGGATTAGAACCTGGTTGCTATTATTATGCACCAAAGGCTCAAGAATTAAGGCAAATTCGCTTCAAAAATTTTCGCAGTGAGCTACACTTTCTCTGTTTAGGACAGGAATTGGGTAGAGATGCAGCAGCTGTCATATTTCATACTGCTGATTTAAAAAAGGCAGTGGATAAGTATGGAGACCGGGTTTACCGTTATTTACATCTTGATGCAGGTCACCTAGGACAAAGACTAAATTTGGCAGCAATTCATCTTAATTTAGGTGTTAGTGGTGTTGGTGGTTTTTTTGATAATCAGGTTAATGATATTTTAGGTATTCCTATTGATGAGGCAGTTGTCTATATTACTACATTAGGAAGACCAAGATGATTTAATCTGTACGCATCAGACTGGTTTTGCATCATGGCTAATTCTTCAGGAGGAATTCGATCTAACTGGGATAGGATTAAATTTAGTCGCCCTTGGGACTGGAGTTTTTGTCGGTGACGGGCTAAAAAATCCCAATAAAGTGGCTTTGGTAGATATATACTCCGCGCATGTACTCACGCCACCCCAAAATTTGCCGGACGAACCCCTCCACACTATTGAGATTTAGCTGGTGTCTGTTGTATTCTTCTTGGACAGCTTGAATTACTTCCATAGGGTGCAGTAAACCCAGGTTCAGATAGGGGGATAGGAGGGCATGCCATAGAGTGTCTTCACCCGTCACCATAGCATCTTGGTAAGGACCAAAATTCGGTAAGCGGGTTTCCAGAAAGTGGGATAAAACCTTGCGGGCCTGGGATCGGGTCACTGCCCATCTAAAAGTGTCCACCTCTCCATAACCATGGGGAAAGTGGTTACGCACATGGGTAATTACCGCTTGGGTGGTAGGGTCAGGAGGGAACCAAAGAGCAGGGGGAGATGCGAGACCCTTCTTTGGTGGTTTGCGATTCTGTTTATCTAAGTTCCACTGCCCACTAACGGGTTTACCCTCTTCCATTAATACATTAAACCGCTTGCGTCCCTCCCGGTAAAAGTCTTCCAAAAGTAATCGCTTGCGTCCCTGGGCCCAGTGGGTAAATTCTGACTCTTTCCATAAGAATAGGTTATTGGGTAACCAGTGGATAGAACAGGTTAGGTTGAGCTGATTGATAAATTGGATGAAGGGGCGATCGCCCGGTTCCATGATCCATAGTTCGGTAATACTATGGGTTTGTTGCCAGTTAGTCAGGGCACTGAAGAACTCGGGAGCTATCTCATAGGTAACTTGCCATCCCTGCTGGCCCAGTTCCCGGGCAAAATGGCGCATTGCTGACCATACCAACACCAGTTTTTGACGGTGGTAGGGACGTTTCTGGGCATAGGCCATGGATTCGATGAGAATAATCGAGATCTGGTCACGTTCCATGGTCAACTCTTGTAAAGCTGGGTGGTGAAAACTGAGTTGATCTCCTAAAATCCAAATTCCAATGGTCATTTTTCAACCTGCTTTCATAAATTTGTCCATTATTAAGAATTTATCTCCCCGCAGAATTGCTGAACAACTTTTTCTAATCCAACGGAATGAGCAGCTTTAAATAATAAGCGATCGCCTGGTTGTACGTAGGTTTTTAACAGGGAAACCAAATCACTATGGTTATGACAACGTTCGCAGGGTATCCCCTGAGCACTAGTAGCAATTGTTTCTGCATCTGGACTATCAACTAAAACTAATAGACCATCCAGGTTCAATTTTTTCACTGTTTCCCCCACTTGTTGATGCAGTTTAGTAGATCTTTCCCCCAATTCCTTCATAGCACCCAAAACAGCAATTTTTCTCCTTCCAGGAGTCTGTGCCAATAGCTCTAAAGCTGCTAACATTGCTTCTGGTGCAGCATTATAGGTTTCATCTAAAATCATAATGTCCCTGGGCAACTTCCAACTTTGCGATCGCCCTTGTGGCATAGTCACGTTTATTCCAGCTTCTAACAGTTTCCAATCCACACCTAATACTTTAGCCACTGCTAGTGCTGCTAAAAAATTACTCCCATTATGAACTCCAGCTAGGGGTAGGGGTAAAGTCATTCCCCCTACCTCTATCTTTTGATAATCCACTAACTTCCCTTGAATATCTCCTCCAGAAAATCCATAAGTAATTACTTCACCCGACCACACCTGCTTAGCAGTAGCCATTAATAGGGGATTATCATAGTTAAGAACCGCCACACTATCATTAGACATTTCCTCCAATAGCTCACATTTAGCTTCAGCGATCGCCTGTTCCGAACCTAGTAATTCAATATGTGCTGTTCCCACATTAGTAATTACACCTATATTCGGTTTAGCGATATGGGTTAGTTCTGCAATTTGCCCTCTCCCTCGCATAGCCATTTCTATCACAGCAAAATCATCCCCCTGAGATAATTCCAACAAGGTTTTAGGAACACCAATTTCATTATTGAAATTTCCATGGGTTTTGTGAACTTTTCCTCTTGTCCCCAATACCGCTGCAATTAACTCCTTGGTTGTGGTTTTCCCCACTGACCCAGTCACTCCAATTACAGGAATCCCAAACTGACCTCTCCACCATTTAGCCAGTTCCTGGTATGCATTTAAAGTATTTGATACTTTTATTACAGGTAAATTATGATAATTGTAAGTATAATCTACAATAGCAGCAACAGCACCTCGGGCGATCGCCATTTCGACAAACTGGTGTCCATCAAATTTTTCACCTCCTAGGGCTAGAAAAACTTCACCCGGTTGCAACACCCTGGTATCTGTTTGAATACCCACAATAATTTGAGAAAGGCTGGATGAAGGTATATTTACGAGAGAAGCTGAGAGAACAGCAGCTAATTGGGACAAAGTGGCCGTAACAGTCATAGGGACTAGGGGTATAACCAGCAGTTAATTGCGTTGATCATACAATATCATGTATCCACTTTCCCAATATATCTAGCTGGGATTTAGTATTGAGCTAAATTTACAGCAATTTTCATGTAGTTAAACTACAAAATAAGATAAGCTATAATAAGGGTAATAAACTAAAATAGAGTAGAAGTACTGTCAAATTATATGCCAAAACCTTATTCAATAGATTTGCGTAATCGCGTGATTGTAGCATGGGTTGCTCAAGAGGGATCTCAACGCCAGTTGGCAGAAAGATTCAAGGTCAGCTTATCATTTGTGAGAAATTTAGTACGTCGTTATCGTGAAACTGGGCAAGTTGAGCCAAAGCAATGTGGAGGATATGAAAAGCCTGTAATTGCAGGCCAATATTTAAACATGATCAAGTCTTGGCTGGATGAGAAAAATGATTTACTACTTTCAGAATTGTGCGATCGCCTGAGAGAAACGACGGGCACTAGTGTTAGTATCACAACCATGCATCGAGCCTTAGAAAAGTTGGGTCTACGTCATAAAAAAAAAGTCTAAATGCCAGTGAACAGGAGACTCCACGTGTTCAAGAATTAAGGCATGATTATCGTCGTTGGGTAGATACAGTTGATATTAGAAATTTAGTGTTTTTAGATGAATCGGGGATAAATTTAGGGATGTCAAGGTTGTTTGCCAGAAGCCAAGATGGACAAAGAGCAATTGGTAGCGTACCAGGAAACAAGGGCAAAAATATTTCTCTGATTGGGGCTTTAAATCCCACATTCCGCACCCTAAGCTGTGACAGATCAAAGAGGATCCTAATGTAGTACATAATAACTAAAATTAATTCAGGGATTAAAGGGCTTAATGAGAATAAATAGCATTAATAGAGACATGGTGTGAGAAAGTAAAGTTTGGTAACAAAAAAGAGAATTGATAACCAAATAAGAAATAATTGATTGCAACAGAAATAGTAGAGGAAACTGTTGTGAAATTAAAAAGTGAAGAAATAGAAATTCAGAATATAGACCATCTAGGGATAGTAGCAGGAATAATAGATTCAATCGGAATAGTGGAAATAATAAATGAATTGATAGGAGTCGAAAAAGACGAAAAAGTAAATGCAGGTCAAGTAGTAAAAGCCATGATAATAAACGGGTTAGGATTTGTCTCAAAACCGTTATATATGTTTCCTGAATATTTTGAAACAATAGCCTGTGAACATCTAATAGGAGCAGGAGTAAAACCAGAATATCTCAACGATGATAAACTGGGGAGAGTCATGGATAAGATGTTTGAAAAAGGATTGAGTACAATCTTTTTTATCATCGCAGTAAAAGCTGCCCAAAAATTTGGAGTATCACTATCAACATCACATCTAGACTCATCATCAATGCACGTACATGGGAAGTATAACACTAGCTTACAAGAAGTAATATTTGAGAGTCAAAAAATAGGAGATAACCAAGAATTAGAGGAAATGACAGCGAAATTACCAAAAGAAATAACTATTAGTTATGGTTATTCTCGTGACCATCGTCCAGACTTAAAACAATTCATTATAGAAATGATATGTTCGGGAGATGGAGACATGCCAATATTTTTAAAACTAGCATCGGGCAACCAAGTAGATTCATCATGTTTTGGTCAAATAGCAGTAGAATATCAAAAACAATTAGAAGTTAATAGTCTTATGGTGGCTGATTCGGCTTTATATACAGAATCAAACCTGAAAATGATGTCAGAATTATCTTGGCTGTGTCGAGTACCAGTAAGTATAAAAGCGGCAAAATCATTAATCTTAACAATACCAGAATCAGAATTTATTGATAGTACAATACCAGGATATAAACTAGCATCAAAAATAGAAAATTATGCCGGAATAGAACAAAGATGGTTAGTAGTGCAAAGTCAAGAGAGGAGAGAATCAGACTTGCGTAAGCTCACCCAAAAAATTATCAAATCAGAATCAAAAGCCGTGCAAGATTTGAGAAAATTATCACAAGAAGAATTTGCTTGTGAAGCAGATGCTATCAAGGCATTATCAAAATTATCAAAACAGTTCAAATATCATAAAATTAACGAGAGTACAGTTACTCAAGTCAAATCTAATAAAAAAGATAGTTCAGGAGAAACATCCTATCAAATATTAGCAAAAGTCTCGGAAGATGAACGTAAAATTAATAGAGAATCCCTGAGTGCGGGACGTTTTATTATTGCTACTAATGTTTTGGATTCAAAGGAACTGAGCAATGATTCCATGCTCAGTGAATATAAAGCCCAGCAGTGTTGTGAAAGAGGGTTTCGTTTTCTCAAAGACCCATTATTTTTTGCAGACAGTATTTTCCTCAAAAGTCCTAAAAGAATAGAGTCAATGGGGATGATTATGGGTTTATGTTTACTGGTTTATACTTTGGCTCAACGTGAAATTAGAGCCGCACTCAGAGAGTCTAAATCAACAATTAAAGACCAATTAGGTAAACTAACTAACCGCCCTACTTTACGCTGGATTTTTCAATGCTTTCAGGGTATTCATTTAGTTGAATATAACAATGAAAAACAAGTCTCTAATTGGACTAAAGATAGAGATTTTATCTTGAATCTTTTGCCAAATGATTGTTTACGTTACTATCGATTAGTAACTTAATTATTGTCTCTATCAATTTAATTTATCATGTTTAAATGAGCTATTTGATTTACAGCTCCATTTTGCTATGTCTATAATCTTGTTTTTACCCTGGAAAAATTAGTCTATTTTATGATTTTACCTTGAATATCTTAATTTTATTTATTTGTTCACCTCTCTGGGTAATGTGAATTCTTATTGCTGCTTATTGAGAATAGATTTTGATGACATTTTTGCTGATTTACTGTTTCTCGAATGCTTTTTTCACTCTCTATGTTTATTTTTATGCTAACTTTGATTTTTATCTCAGTAATTTCCCTCCCCGATAGTTGAGGGTGCGGAATGTGGGTTAAATATGGATGGAATTCTGGCAGCAATGACTGTAGAGGGAAGCACAAATACAGAAGTATTTCTCACTTATGTAAATCAGGTTTTAGTACCTCAATTATGGAAAGGGGCTATTGTTGTTATGGATAATTTAAAGGTTCATTATGCCGAGCGCGTGAGATTGTCAATTGAATCAGTCGGTGCAAAAGTTAAGTTTTTACCCCCCTATTCTCCAGACTTATCTCCGATAGAATTGTGTTGGTCAAAATTAAAGCAATTTCTCCGTAGTCGGGAGGCACGAACATTAGAAGCCCTAAATGAGGCCATGACAAGTGCAGTAAATTATATTACAGCAGAGGATGCGCTTAATTGGTTCAATCATTGTGGTTTATTTACATGAAAACTGCTGTAATGTTCTGCTGTTTTCTCGATGGTTTCAATCAGTGCCAAACCTATACTAGAAAGCAGAATTAAAGCAATTACCGAAAGTAAATAGGCATTAGTTAACATATATAGGGCCCTGTCGAAGAAAATATAGGTGGTCATGGGTTAACCTTCAGAAACATTATGGGATTACTTTTGCCATGTAGTGCTATTTACGGATTCACACTCTGGTAGCCAGATTTTGCTAATTAAGTTTCCCAGTAATCATATCTTAACAAAACTTTAGCTAATTACCTCTTTTGTGAAGAAATTTATCTTTTTTGCCAAAAGTTCCCCATTTTTGAAGTCATGGACTACATTTATATCCATCTATTAGAATTACAATCGATATAGTAAATCATAGACAAGCAGCAATGGTAGCATTAACTGATTTAGACAAGGATTCCAAATCATAACCACCTTCTAAACCAAAGAGAATTTTTCGGGTAACGCTTAGGCAATACTGAGTAAATAAGCCAAAATCTTCCGGTTGCAACCGGATACTGGCCAGGGGATCATTTTCTACTGCGTCATAACCAGCACTAATAATTAATATATCGGGGTTAAAACTTTTTAAAAACGGTAGGATTTGAGATTTCCATAGGGGTTGATAATCATTAATATCACTACCGGGTGCCAAGGGTAAATTTAAAACATTTTGATGGAAGCCAGTTTCCGTAGCTTTCCCTGTTCCTGGATAAGCAGGATACTGATGTAGGGAACAATAGGCAATTTCTCGATAGCCCTCCACTATGGATTGGGTACCATTGCCATGATGTACATCCCAGTCTAAAATGGCAACTCGATTAATTCCTGGTTGTTTTAAAGCATATAGGGCAGAAATAGCAGCATTAGACAATAAACAGAATCCCATACCCATACTACTTTCGGCGTGGTGTCCAGGTGGACGTGCCAACACAAAAGCGGGATTTTTCTCAATCAATACCTGATTTATCCCATCTAACCAGGCACTGACGGCTAATAAAGCTATATCATAACTACGGGGAGAGATGGGAGTATCTCCATCCAAATAGCCTCCTCGACCAGCTATCTGTGCCAGTTTATGAATATAATTCGGACTATGGGCCATTTCTATCCAAGACATTAACTGGGGATTAACCGGGGTGGGAGATAACCACCGGATTTTCTGAGCAAATTCTGCCGTTTTCAAAGACTGGACAATTGCTGTTAACCTTTCTGGTCTTTCTGGGTGATAGCTCCCAGTTTGATGGTCTAAAAATTCCGGAGAATAGATGACTGGTAACATGGATGGGGAAAGAAAAATACTCAGGTTCTATCATTTAAGATTAACTTACATAGCATGTTTTTTGGTGAAATGTAGTGTATTCACCCTCCCAACTCTATACTAGCCAGGAGAACTGTTTGTTTAACTGGGACTTTTCCTGGCATTAAAACTCAATTTCCTATAGAACAACATTCTAATTATAAACTCTTAATAAACTCTACATTCCGAAATTATACGGTTAAAATTAACGAAAAGTAAATATAGGGTTTTTCCGACCCATGGGCTACACCTATTCTTATGCCATGTTCGCTCTTAACTATTCCCTATCGTTTATTATTACCCTTTGATGATGTTTAGTGATATAATATCTGGGTTGAGCCATTTTGACCACAAGTTTTAGCAACAATGTGTTAGAATTATAGCTGAAACATGACAACTTTTCAAAATTAGTTGGAAGTAATTTTGCATTTTGTCAACTAACCAGGTTAAAATCTAGGATTTTTGGAGTTTTAAAGTCTATGACAACCTCACAGGAGAGGATTATCCCGACCGATTTACGACAAGAGATGTCACAATCTTACCTAGAATACGCTATGAGCGTCATTGTCGGTCGGGCGCTACCAGATGCTAGGGATGGTCTTAAACCTGTACACCGCCGCATCCTCTATGCTATGCACGAACTAGGTTTATTACATGATCGCCCCTTCAGAAAATGCGCTCGTGTGGTGGGGGAAGTACTGGGTAAATATCACCCCCATGGTGACACCGCTGTATATGATGCTCTGGTGCGAATGGCACAAGATTTTTCCATGCGATCGCCTCTGATTAATGGTCATGGGAACTTTGGATCGATTGACAATGATCCACCAGCAGCGATGCGATATACGGAATGTCGTCTTCAAGCTTTAACCAGTTCCTCTCTGTTACAAGATATTGAGTCGGAAACTGTTGATTTTATTGATAACTTCGATGGTTCCCAACAAGAACCAACGGTTTTACCTTCCCGAATTCCCCAGTTACTACTCAATGGTTCCTCGGGAATTGCTGTGGGAATGGCGACTAATATTCCTCCCCATAATTTGGGAGAACTGATAGATGGATTGGTAGCACTGATTCATAATCCGGAAATAACAGATACTCAGTTAATGCAGTATGTTCACGGTCCCGATTTTCCCACAGGGGCGCAAATTCTAGGAACATCAGCCATTAAGGAGGCTTACACCACCGGTAGAGGATCAATTACCATGCGGGGTGTGGCTACAATTGAAACCATTCAGCAACGTAACCGACCGGAAAGAGAAGCAATCATTATTACTGAATTACCGTACCAAACTAATAAAGCAGCATTAATTGAAAAAATCGCTGAGTTGGTTAATGATAAGAAAATTGACGGAATTGCGGACATTCGAGATGAGAGCGATCGCGATGGTATGCGCATTGTTATTGAACTAAAACGCGATTCCTATCCTCGTGTAGTATTAAATAACCTTTATAAACAAACTCCGTTACAAACCAATTTTGGTGCCAATATGTTGGCTTTGGTAAATGGAGAACCTCAAATACTAACTCTCAAGAATTTTCTCACGGTCTTTCTGGATTTTCGCATAGAAACAATTAATAGACGTACTCGTTACCAACTCAGAAAGGCTGAGGAAAGAGACCATTTATTACAGGGTTTATTAATTGCGCTTGCTCATTTAGATTCAATTATTAATCTAATTAGAAGTGCTCCAGATGCCCCCACTGCCAAAGGAGAATTAATTAATAGCTATGGTCTATCAGAGGTTCAAGCAGATGCGATACTACAGATGCAGTTACGAAGATTAACAGCTTTAGAAGCAGATAAAATTCGCTTGGAACACGAAGAATTGCAGTTGCAAATTACTGACCTACGGGATATTTTAGACAGACGGGAAAGGGTACTAGAAATTATCGAGACTGAAGCTGGGCAAATTAAGACCCAGTTTGCCACACCAAGACGCACAACTATTACCCATGCAGAAGGGGAAATAGATGATATTGATTTAATCGCCAATGAAAAGGTTTTAATTCTGCTGACGCAGCAAGGCTACATCAAGCGGATGCCAGTCAGCACCTTTGAAGCGCAAAATCGAGCTACCAGAGGTAAAGCAGGAGCTAAAGTTAAGGATGATGATACTATTGAGCATTTCCTAACTTGCTGTGATCATGACAGTGTTTTATTTTTTAGTGATAGGGGTGTGGTGTATAGTCTTAAAGCCTATCAAGTACCAGAGGGTTCACGCACTAGCAGGGGTACACCCATTGTTCAGATGTTACCCATACCCAAGGAAGAGAAAATTACCTCAATTGTATCTGTAAGCGAATTTAGCAGTGAAGAATATTTAGTTATGCTGACTAAGGGGGGTAACATCAAAAAAACCGCCTTGGAAGCATTCAGCCATATTCGCGCTAATGGATTAATAGCTATATCCCTAGAAGAGGGAGATCAACTACGATGGGTAAGACGAGCTAAACCGGAAGATAGTGTCATGATTGGTTCAAGACAGGGAATGGCCATTCACTTCCGCTGTGATAATGATCAAATGCGTCCCCTAGGTAGGGCTACCCGTGGAGTTAAGTCCATGAAACTGAAAACGGGAGATGAATTGATTGGTATGGACATATTGCCTGCTGCAATTCTTAACACCTTGAATACAGATACAGAAATGGAAGAAGAACTCACGGAAGTTGAGGAACTCAGCGAAAATATTGAAGAAACCTCTAATATTGAGATAGCTACTGGTGAGCCAGCTAATATCTCAGGTCCATGGGTACTAATTATCACTATAGGAGGTTATGGTAAGCGAGTGCCAGTGGGACAATTTAGACTTCAGAACCGAGCAGGTCAGGGACTTACAGCGACGAAATTCAAAAACCGCAAAACCAAAGACCAACTAGCAACTTTGCGTATAGTTAACCCTGATGAAGAAATCATGATGGCTACTAATCGTGGTATAATCATCCGTCAGTCAATCAATGCCATTTCCATCCAGTCCCGCACAGCTACGGGTGTGAGAGTGCAAAAACTAGATGAAGATGACGCAATTACTGGAGTAGCAGTGGTTCCCCCCGATGCTGGAGATGGTGAAGAGTCCGAGTAAACAAATACAAGAAAAGTTAAAACCTATACTTTTCTATATAGTACCTTTAAGTAGTGGCATTTTGATGGGAGTCACTGTTGCTCCTGTCAATGCTTGGTTTCTAGCCTGGATCGCCCTGGCTCCATTATGGGTAATCGTGGTAAAATATACTCGAAAATCCCTCCCCTCAGCTTGCTGGTGGGCGATCGCCTATCATCAGTGAAGTAGTTCAGCAAGAAAGAATATTATTGACATGATGAACATTGAACGTTACGAGCATGGTGGTCACATTTTATTTCATGGTGATGCTTTAAGCACGTTGTCGAATCAGGTTGCTTCTCAGTCTGTGGACCTTATTTTTGTTGATCCCCCCTATAATATAGGAAAACGTTTTTCAAATTTTTATGACAAGTGGGAATCTGAAGATAAATATGCGACATGGGTGTACAATATACTTAAAGAGTGTATACGTGTATTAAAACCTA
Organism: Cylindrospermopsis raciborskii Cr2010; assembly: GCF_003367075.2. Classification (NCBI taxonomy): domain Bacteria; kingdom Bacillati; phylum Cyanobacteriota; class Cyanophyceae; order Nostocales; family Aphanizomenonaceae; genus Cylindrospermopsis; species Cylindrospermopsis raciborskii. The sequence goes on along the minus strand of NZ_CP065936.1, from coordinate 2,151,140 downwards.
ATGGAAGTATGTATGTTATGGCAAGCACTCAGGCCATGCCATATTTTGATCTTTACCTGAGAAAAACTATGACCATTCTCAGTAGGATAGTATGGCATTACGACAGTTCCGGAGTTCAAGCAACAAAATACTTTGGCTCAATGTATGAGCCAATCCTTTATTGTGTTAAGGATAAAGGTAATTATATTTTCAATTCAGATGATATTAAGATAGAGGCGAAAACTGGTGCAAAACGAAAATTAATTGACTATAGAAAAACCGTTCCTAGACAATATAATAGTGAGAAAGTGCCAGGCAATGTATGGTATTTTCCCCGAGTGAGATATCGGATGGAAGAATACGAAAATCATCCATCACAAAAACCTGAGTCTTTGTTAGAAAGGATTATTCTTGCCAGTAGTGATGCGTCCAATATTGTTCTTGACCCATTTGCGGGAACTTTCACTTCTGCTTGTGTAGCCAAAAGGTTAGGAAGAAATTCCATTAGTATAGAATCTCAGGAAGAATATCTTAAGATTGGGTTAAGGAGAATTCTTGGATGGAAAGAATATAAGGGAGAAAAACTATTACCCCCATCGAAGAATTATGTTAGTAAGAATCAAAAAAGACACAAAACAAATGTTATCCAGAGAGGTCTCTTTGATGCTGACACGACAGCATGAATTCACCGAAAAAATTGTTGAAATTCTGAACTACCACTTTCCAGATCAGGGGATTATAGTTTTGAGTTCTAGTGAGTTATTACAATATCTAAACATTAAAACACAAGCTGCTAATCGAGGTTCAAAATCGCGAGCAGGATTGGCAAATCATTATGCAGTTTATGTTTTAGTCGAAGACTATCTCAATCATAAATTTCATATTAATGGGGGGTATGAAGATTATCAAGGTGCCCAGTTTGTGAACCTTTTTCGCAGACAAAGAGAACTACCATTTGGTAATAAACTTCAAAATCACGCTTTAAATCATCGCCTGAATCAAGAATTCAAGAAATACTTTCCGACAATACCCTATGTGCCTATAATAAGGGATACTAAAACCAGCAGATATTGGATTAACGAAAATCTTATTAAAATTTTAGTTAATGGGAATCAGATAAATATTGCTCAGTCCGTAAAAGATATAATTGATGCTTATGTACATGCACGGGTAAATTCATTTACTGACTTCATTATGTATTGTAAACGAATGATCAATATGCAACTTCAAACCCAAGCTGAATATTTGGAATTCATCCAAAGCTTATTGAAGCCAAATATCGATGCAAGAATTTTTGAAATTGTCAGTTATGCGATTTTAAAGCAATACTATGGTGATCAAAAAATTTACTGGGGATGGTCATATGATAATATAAATGCTGAATACCTAATTTTGTATAAAACAGGTCGCACAAATGCAAATGATGGAGGTATAGATTTTGTAATGAAACCTCTTGGAAGATTTTTTCAAATAACAGAAACTGTTGATGTTGGAAAGTACTTTTTAGACATTGATAAAGTACAAAGATACCCCATAACATTTGTTGTTAAAACTGAACAAACATCAAAGGAAATCTTATATAAGATTCAGCAGCAAGCCGTCGCAAAATATAGTGTTAAAGCTATTGTCAAGAGATATATGGAATCCATAGAAGAAGTTATAAATATTCCGGAACTAATACGTCGATTTAATTTGGTCTTGCAACAAGACAAAGGAAATTTAGTGATTGAGGAAATAGTTTTACAAAGTCACATTGAGTTCAATATGGAGACTGAGGATGTCCTAAAATAACTTGTAGGTCAATCAATGCGTTTCCATCCAGTCCCGCACAGCTACGGGTGTGAGAGTGCAAAAACTAGATGAAGATGACGCAATTACTGGAGTAGCAGTGGTTCCCCCCGATGCTGGAGATGGTGAAGAGTCCGAGTAAACAAATACAAGAAAAGTTAAAACCTATACTTTTCTATATAGTACCTTTAAGTAGTGGCATTTTGATGGGAGTCACCGTTGCTCCTGTCAATGCTTGGTTTCTAGCCTGGATCGCCCTGGCTCCATTATGGGTAATCGTGGTAAAATATACTCGAAAATCCCTCCCCTCAGCTTGCTGGTGGGCGATCGCCTATCATGGAATAGCTTTATCATGGATTACAGGTATTCACCCCATGAATTGGTTAAATGTTCCCTGGTGGCCAAGTTTATTAATTACCATCTTTTGTTGGTCATTCATTACCTTGTGGGGAGCATTATTAGTCGGACTATGGGCATTTTTGATGGTTAGGTTAAATCGCCAAAAACCCTGGTTACGAGTTTTAATCGGTACAGCTTTGTGGTGCGGATTAGAAAGTTGGTGGAGTACAGGTTCCCTATGGTGGAGTTCTTTATCTTACACACAGTCCCCGTACAATCTAGCACTTTTGCATTTGGGGCAACTTTCTGGTCCTAATACCATTACAGCAGTAATTGTAGCTGTTAATGGACTAATAGGTGAAGCATGGATATGGCAAAATCAGAAAAAAAGAGAATTAATCAGTACAGGCAAACAATGGAATGGAGTCACTAGGTTTAATAAAGTAGTGATAGGGTTGATTAATAGATATTCTATTTCAGCAGTTATTTTATTAATTGTCTCCCATATTTTAGGATCAATCCTATATTTCCAGCCATATTCTCAACCACTGAATAATCGTCAAAATTCGGGTTTAAAAATAGGGATTATTCAAGGTAACATCCCCAATGAAATCAAATTGCTTCCCCAAGGATTTACCAAAGCAATTACAGGTTATACTAATGGTTATATCAACCTAGCAAATCAAGGAGTAGACGGAGTATTAACCCCTGAAGGTGCTTTGCCATTATACGATAAGAACTTGCCTAATACACCCCTGTTGGATGCAGTTAAACAAAAAGGAGTGGTGGTCTGGATAGGGGGTTTTGGCAGAACTGGAACGAGCTACACCAATAGTTTATTTAATATCAATAGTCAGGGACAAATTACCAGCAGATATGATAAATCTAAACTAGTTCCCCTGGGTGAATTTGTGCCTTTTGCCGAGATTTTTGGCAATTTAGTTAAAAGACTATCACCTCTGGATGAACACCAAATACACGGCGCTAAACAACAAGTTTTTGATACTCCATTAGGTAGAGCAATTGTTGGTATTTGTTATGAATCTGCTTTTACAGAAATATTTAGATACCAAGCTAAGAATGGGGGAGAATTTATTTTAAGTTCATCCAATGATGCTCATTACACAGCAGCAATGGCGGATCAACACCATGCCCAGGATGTAATGAGAGCAATTGAAACAGATAGGTGGGCAGTTAGGTCTACCAACACAGGTTACTCAGCTTTTGTGGATCCCCATGGTAAAACCTTATGGAAGTCGGGATATAATGTTTATGAAACTCATGCAGAAACTATTTATCCACTTCAAACCCAAACCTTGTATGTGCGATTTGGTGACTGGATTATGCCGTTACTGCTAGTGTTAGCATCGCTGGGACTTGTATATAATTCGTTAGTCCGAATGTTATAATTAAGCTTTGCGTACTAACTACTTAAAGCCTTAATGAATCTTTGTAAGCTTTTAAACACAGTAGGCTTTTTGCTTGCTGTGATCCCGGTTTCTGGTTGTCCCTTGATTAAAATTGAGTCTATCTCATCTCCAGAAGGTTTTTGAGGTAGTTCAGCAATTTTCTGGTACTCACCATCGGTTTCCAACCATATTTCCCAGTTTCCAGGATAGGAACGCATGAGGGCGCTTTGTTCATCAATAGGACGTAGATAATAGCAAGATTCAATGGTACTAATAAAACGCCTGCGGGTTTCCCGTGCAGCATAACCAATACCCACCACACTAGAGTCTTCCAACCGAGGATTTAACATCACAAAAGGACGTTCACCGATAATTTGACAGAGTTTTTCCAATTGAGCTACTTCCACTGATGTGGGAGCTATAAACAAGAAAATTTCATCCTCTGGTTGAATTTTTGATTCTGAAGAAGCAGCTCTTCCCGTACCGATATCCATAATTTTGAAGGGTATATCACCCCAATCTCGACGAGCTAAAGCAGCAGCACCCGCATCAGCAAAAAACACCTTGAGACGAGATTCATATTCGGTAAATAGGGGGAGAAATTGTTCAGCGACTGGCATAAATTGCAGTTCTGGGAAAAGCAACTCTACCTGTATTCGCGTTTTACCATCAGACAAAGCCGATCTTACCGCTGCACGGGATTGGGCAATTGCTTCTTCTAGGGTTTTGGGTAGTTCAGTCAAGGTAGCCATGATCTTCTAGTATAACTCCAGGATGAAGATCCAGAAACATTTATTGTGCTGGTTGATTATATAGATTATATACTAGTCTAGCAGGAATACTATTGCCAATTTTGCCAAATATGTCTGAAACCCTATTGATATCCTTAGGATTTTATTGGGTTGAAAGCGGTTTCAGGACTTTGTAAGGTATTGAGAAACAAGTTAATCTTTTAAGCAGCAATTATGACCAGTCTTTTCGATTCCCTCACCCTGGGTGAACTAAATATCCCTAATCGGATAATTATGGCTCCGCTAACCAGGATGCGCAGTCACCAACCAGGTAACATCCCCACTGCACTAAATGCAACCTACTATCAACAACGAGCTAGTGCAGGTCTGATAATCAGCGAAGCAACTCAGATCATCCCCGAAGGTCAAGGATACCCTGCTACTCCTGGAATCCACAGTCCTGAACAGATTAATGGCTGGTCGCTGGTAACACAAGCTGTTCATGAAAGGGGGGGAAGAATCTTCCTCCAATTATGGCATGTGGGCAGAATTTCCCACTCTTCTTTCCAACCCGATGGTCAAGCTCCCTGGGCACCTTCCTCTATTACTCCCCAAGGTAATACTTTAACTAGTAGTGGTAAGCAAGTTCCTTTTGAAACACCTCGCTCTCTCAGTGCCACTCAAATTGCCCATCTTTTGAATCAATATGAGCTTGCTGCTCAGCACGCTCAACAAGCAGGTTTTGATGGTGTGGAAATTCATGGTGCTAATGGTTACTTACTTGATCAGTTCCTCCAAGATGGCAGTAATCAACGCGTGGATATGTATGGTGGGTCGGTGGAAAATAGAGCTAGATTACTTTTTCAGGTGATTGAAAGATGTGTCAAAATCTGGGGTAAGGGTAGGGTGGGGGTCCGTCTATCTCCCTATGGCACTTTCAACGATATGAAGGACAGCGATCCTGTAAATCTTTTCCGCTATGTTGTTGAAGGGATTTGCAATGTGGGTCTTGCTTATATTCATTTGATTGAACCACGTTCTACCAGTGCTGGTGGTAGTGATAAAACCGATGAAAGTGCGCCCAGCACCGCTGTTCTATTTGGTCCAATTATCCAAGCTGGTTCCCTAGGTACAAAGCTAATATCGTCGGGCGGGTATAATCGTGCAGAAGCTCTATTGGCAATTGCGGAGCATAAAACTGATGCAGTAGCTTTTGGCAGGTTCTATATTTCTAATCCTGATTTAGTTGAACGTTTGAGAGAAAACCACCCCCTAACTCCCTACGAACGAGCAACTTTTTATGGAGGCGGAGAAAAAGGTTATACTGATTACCCAGTATTTTCACTGCAGAAAGATATGTAAATGTTAAAAAAATAAAGACACTATTGGTGTCAGTCTCAAGGTTAAATATACAATCTGTAGATGGAATTGATCTAATCGCTCACTTATGAAAAAACAGTTCAATAGGAAAAATTGGCAACAAGTATTTTTGACGGGTTTAATTCTCTTTGCTTTGTTAGTTTTCGGATGGCAACCAGGAGTATTGGCTCAAACTGCAACGCCCACTAATGTTTATGAATATCTCCTGCAATACCAACCAGAAACTTATAATCTCTTGAAAAAACAATTAGATGGTGCGATTGAAGACGCAAAACAACCCCTCGCGGAGGAAGTGGTTAGTGATCTGTGGGCCCTATCCCCCAATAATCCTCCAATTAAATGGAGGGAGAATAATGGTAAAATCGAATATCTCATGTCTAGTTGGAGATATGTAGCTAATCCCGCTGTGGATTGGCCAGTAGGAGCTAAAAAACAACTGACGTATCAAACCTGGTTTACAGCAGTACCTCAGGTGAAGGAGTTTTGTCAGAAATATCAAGCCACAGAACCACCTATCCCAGACAATATTGAGCTTTCTCTCAGACTACAACAGTATTTGGGACTGGTTTTAAATAAGTATTCCAGTAAAACTCATTTTGTGGAAATGTGGGTGAAAGCAGAAGATTTAATTCGACCATGTATTGATCAGGAAATTAACGATACCAGTTGTCATCTTTTACCCCTACCAGTACCTGATAATAGTCCTGTAATCAAGGCAATCTATACCAATTCCTACACCAATGCTAAAAAGGAATATTATCCTTGGTCGGGTCTAGGTTATACATACGATTGGGGTAATCCTCAAAAACCACATGTGGGTCCTAGCGAGTTTATTATTAACCCAACAGCGGAAAACCCCGTCGAAGTGGAAGTGGTTTCCGTTACTCCTACTCAGGAATACTGCCATATTCAATAATCCAACAACCCCCGATTTATCGGGGGACTTGTGGTCACCCCACTTTTACTCATCAACCCTGTCTATAGCGTTCTGGCTAAAGCTATAATATTAAGAATAATTTACATTTCTTAACTGTTGGGAATATGGCGCGAGATTTACGGGGATTTATAAAAATTCTGGAAGAAAGAGGACAATTAAAGCGGATTTCCGCATTGGTTAACCCAGATATGGAGATCGCAGAAATTGCTAACCGCATGCTGCAAAAAGGAGGACCAGGTCTATTATTTGAAAATGTCAAGGGTGCTTCTTTCCCCGTAGCAGTAAATTTGATGGGCACTGTGGAGCGAATTTGCTGGGCTATGAATATGCAACACCCAGAGGAATTGGAAACTTTGGGGAAAAAGTTAAGCATGCTTCAACAACCTAAACCTCCTAAAAATCTTTCCCAAGCTATAGATTTTGGTAAGGTGCTGTTTGATGTTCTTAAGGCCAAACCAGGAAGGGATTTTTTCCCCCCTTGTCAACAAGTGGTTGTGGAAGGTGAAGATTTAAATTTAAATAAGTTACCTTTGATACGTCCTTATCCCGGAGATGCCGGTAAGATTATTACTTTGGGATTGGTAATTACTAAGGATTGTGTCACCGGTACTCCTAATGTAGGTGTGTATCGTTTACAACTACAGTCCGCCCAGACCATGACCGTACACTGGTTATCAGTTCGGGGTGGAGCTAGACACTTACGTAAAGCTGCTGAACGAGGCAAAAAGTTGGAAGTAGCTATTGCCCTAGGTGTGGATCCCCTAATAATTATGGCAGCAGCTACTCCTATTCCTGTGGACTTATCGGAGTGGTTGTTTGCAGGGTTATACGGGGGTTCTGGAGTGCCATTAGCCAAGTGTAAGACAGTGGATCTGGAAGTACCTGCGGATTCTGAATTTGTGTTAGAGGGTACTATCACTCCTGGGGAGGTGTTACCTGATGGACCCTTTGGTGATCACATGGGGTATTATGGTGGTGTGGAGGATTCCCCCTTAATTAGGTTTGGGTGCATGACGCACCGTCGGGAACCGATTTATTTGACCACTTTTAGCGGTCGTCCGCCCAAAGAGGAGGCCATGATGGCCATCGCCCTGAATCGCATTTACACGCCCATTTTAAGGCAACAGGTGTCGGAAATAGTTGATTTCTTCCTCCCTATGGAGGCCTTGAGTTATAAGGCGGCGATTATTTCCATAGACAAGGCCTACCCAGGACAAGCGAGAAGAGCAGCTTTAGCATTTTGGAGTGCCTTACCCCAATTCACATACACGAAGTTTGTGATTATTGTGGATAAGAATATCAATATTCGGGATCCACGTCAAGTGGTTTGGGCAATTAGTTCTAAAGTTGATCCATCTAGGGACGTATTTATATTGCCCAATACACCCTTTGATACTCTGGACTTTGCCAGTGAGAAACTAGGACTAGGTGGTAGAATGGGGATAGACGCGACTACCAAAATTCCTCCAGAAACTGAACACGAATGGGGAGAAGCTTTAGAATCTGATCCTAATATTGCTGCTTTAGTAGATAGACGCTGGGCAGAATACGGGTTAGCCAAATTAAATTTAGGAGAGGTCAACCCCAATCTATTTGGGTATGACATCTCTAAATAGGTGTTGGATCAGGAGGTGTCTTGTTACAGCAAGCTCTAAATATCCCTAGGAAGTAGGTTGGCATTCCAGGTGTAAAAACCAACTTGATTGGGAACCCTAGAAAATCTACCCGTGCGATGACCTCTGGATAATTCGTTGAGAGTCTTATTTTTGATCCGGGCAATTTGCTGATCGTCAAGGTTACCATAAATTCCCTGGATCACTTCATTTACAGTAAAGATCTGACCTCGATGTTGTTCTAAGAACAAACTGATAGCATCAACGAGAAACTGACCCTCAAACTGTTTCAGCAGCGGTATGATGGTGCTGGGTGATGTGCTTGTGGTAACAGACCTTTTCTTTTTGGCATGACTTGCTGAAGATGAACTAGGACGGCTATAGTCCAATAGATTTAGTGCCAAAGTGTAACAACCAGGTTCATTAGGAACCGCATACCAATCACCCTTTTCCCTACCCTGGGTTAAAGAAGATTGGAGTCTACCCTTAACAATTCTCAAAACTGCAGGTTCCAAATTGCCATAGAGCGATCGCAAAATGAAATCTATATGACAAGCAGTTCCAGCGTGCTCATCGAAAAAAAGTCTTAAAGCTTCCATTCTATTTAGAGATTTGTACTGAGCGATCATAGGAACTTCCTCCCCTTTCTCAAAGGACTTGTGGGTTTCCTCTGAAGGGGGAATAACCGTTGCGTCTATTGCATCTGTAATTGGCTCAAGGGTTTCGGGAGATACTTCCTTTTCCTCCAGGTCTAAGTTCTTATGTTCCAGACTCTTAGATGTGAATGACTCTAAAGTGGATTGGTGATTCGATGCTAAAAATAGCTGGGAACCGACTTGGTCTTCTTCTAACTCTGAAATAGGTTCATGATCTTCAGAATAGGACCATGAAGATAATAAAGCTTCCACGTGATCCAATTGCGATCGCGCTTCAATAAATAATTTCTGGTACTTCTGTACCAAACTGGCATAGTAGTTTCGTAATTCTAGCAATGGATTAATAAATGCTTCTGAGGGAGGTTTTAATTGTTCTGGAGAGGTCATATTACTGCAATCATTCTAGGGTGACATCGCTTTCATAATTCATAACACGGGGTTTTGCTTTTTTGGAATTACCAAGGGATTTTTTTGGTGGTTGTGGAGGGCGACAAGTTTCACAGTAGAGAGGTCTTGGTCCAAAAGTTTCCCGTTTTGTTGTTTGATTACACTCCTTACAGACAAAGTTAAAAATTCGGGTATGAATCTGTCTTTGATGGGCTCTGACAGTATATTCTCTCACTTGGATAATTTTGGTAGCCATAAATAAGAAACGTTGAATTGTTCAGTACTCTTAATATAGCTATTCAAGCAAACAAAGTTATTTCAGTGTTTGTTTTTCCACAAGTTTTTTTGAAATCCTTAAAATATAGCTTTATCCAGGGGGGATTAGGACAGGGTTTATGGTTGCTGGGTAAGGGTTCTGGCTCGCCTCCCCCCCTTACAAGTGGCTAGGGCTATAAAATTGATTAGACTGTATAAATAAGCTCTCTAAAATATCCAATATTTAACTAATGTCAATACACCCTATTTTGATATTGCTCTTTTAATATTAAGCTACTTGAGCAAAAACAGTGAATCTTTGTCAATCTCGAACTTCAGGTTTTTCACTTATCATTCTATGTAATCTGATTACCTGTATTACAAGTACAAAACTTTGCACAAAGTTAATAGTTCTTAGGTTATTAACTGGACTCATCAATATCTATCGTATCTCCGCTGCGATCGCTATTATCAGACCCCATGTCCAAGTTTTTAAAAACCATCGGGCCACTGGGCTACCAGAAGTCAGTAGTTAATGACTGTCTGACTTCTGATAGTTAATTGTTCAAGAACTAACCAAGATTAACCTTGACAGCTCTTTGTTTTTCCGGTTCTGTTTTAGGCAAGTTCAACCGGAGAATACCATCCTTATATTCAGCCTTAACTTCCTGATTTTTCACTGTTGAAGGCAATGGAATCACTCGCTGAAACTTACCGTAGCGAAACTCAGAACGAGTATAACCCTCCCTTTCAGTAGTAGTTTCTGATTTTCTTTCTCCAGTAATAGAAACCGCCTCGGGTGTTACTTCCACAGTTACGTCCTTAGCTGTCAATCCGGGTAATTCCACTTTTAGTTTAAAAGCATCCTCCGTTTCTTCCAGTTCAGCTGCGGGGATAAAATTTAACCCAGCTCTTTCACCTCCATCAGTGGGTAACATTCTTTCAAATAAACGACCCATTCGTCGTTGTAGGGTCTCAATTTCCCGGAAGGGATCCCAGCGTTCCAGATCACGGAAGGGTTCTAAACGTTCAATATCACGGATGGGATCCCAACGAACTAATGCCATAACCATCTCCTATACAATGTCGATTTGGATTGTGGATGCTGAAACTCAAGCTTCACATTCAACAATTAACAAATGGCAAAACCGGCATATTTCTGGATATTCTTGGTATCTCTAACTTTGTGAAACACGGTCTTTTTGCTTCCTGCTCTAACAGTAACACAAAATAATAAATTAGAGACGTTCGGTTTTATAGCTATCTAGTCGAAATAGCCGTACCTGATTGATGATTCTTCCATGATAACCGATTGCTTATTTTATCACCAATTTAATGACCAAAATCTATCCTATGTCAGTTGTTGGATAACTTTTGAGATATATATTGTAGAAGCAGCTCTTGATGGGAGCGAATAAAAAAGTGATTACCTGGCAAGGTATAGCAAGAAAACTCCCTATTAGTATGTTCCTTCCAACCGACTAAATCATCATGATTTACCATGGGATCCTCCGAACCACCAAATACAGTAATAGGAAAATCAAAAGGTGGTTCAACTTTATAGATATAAGTGTCTAAAACCTCAAAATCAGCCCGGAGAATAGGCAAAAATAATTCCCTCATTTCTGGGTTCTTGAGTATTTCGTCAGGGGTGCCATTATACTTAGCAATTTTCTCCAAAAACTCCCCATCAGGTAGATGATAAATCCCCTCGTCCCTACTGTGATTTTGGGGTGCATTACGAGCTGATATAAATAGATGTAATAGGGTTTTATATTCCAGAGCATATTCTGAGCGCAATAACCGAGCCAATTCAAAACCAACTAATCCTCCCATGCTATGACCAAAAATAGCAAAAGGCCTATCCAACAATGGCAAAATATGCTCAGCTATTGCTCGGACCAAAAGTTCCATTTTTCTGTAGGGAGGATATTTTACTCTCCCTCTTCCAGGTAATTCTACACCACGTACTTCCACAGTAGAAGGTAAATTTTTAGACCATTGATAAAATACGCTCGCACGGGCACCAGCATAGGGCAAACAAAATAAACGTAACTGTGGCTCTGAATGGGGCTGAGAGCTATCCGTTTTAGAATTAAACTTGATTAAATAAACCATAACGTAAAATAGTCACAGAGGTTAAGCGAGAAACTGGGTGAAATTTCAAGATTTGTTGCAACTCTTAATGTTTGTTTGCCCTTTTTGGGACTAGATTTTGATAGAGTAGATGTTATACAAATGTCATTATTATCCTTAATTGAAAATTAAGATGGTAAATTCCCTAAAAAAACCAACCTTTGAAGAAATACGTCCCGGGGTGAAAGTTCCTGCGAAAGAAACCCTATTAACACCCCGATTCTATACAACCGATTTTGACGAAATGGCGCGGATGGATATCTCCGTCAATGAGGACGAGCTGCGAGCCATCTTAGAAGAGTTTCGCGTTGACTATAACCGTCATCACTTTGTTCGAGATGCTGAATTTGAACAGTCCTGGGACCACATTGACGGACAAACCCGCCAATTGTTCATTGAATTTCTAGAACGCTCCTGCACAGCAGAGTTTTCTGGGTTCCTCCTCTACAAAGAACTAGGTCGCCGCTTAAAAGATAAAAGCCCTCTTCTAGCAGAGTGCTTTAATCTCATGTCACGGGATGAAGCTCGTCACGCCGGGTTTCTGAATAAGGCTATGTCGGACTTTAATCTATCCCTAGATCTAGGATTTTTGACCAAGAGTCGCAGTTATACCTTCTTCAAACCCAAATTTATCTTTTATGCCACCTATCTCTCTGAAAAGATTGGTTACTGGCGGTATATCACCATTTATCGTCATTTAGAAAAACATCCTGAAGATAGAATTTATCCAATTTTCCGTTTCTTTGAGAACTGGTGTCAGGATGAAAACCGTCATGGTGATTTCTTTGATGCTATCATGAAGGCCCAACCACAAATGTTGCGGGGGTGGCAAGGTAAACTTTGGAGTCGTTTCTTTTTGTTGTCTGTATTTGCCACCATGTATCTCAATGATATTCAGCGTAAAGACTTTTATGCTGCCATTGGTTTAGATGCTAGAGAGTACGACATTCATGTCATCAAGAAGACTAACGAAACCGCTGGTCGCGTGTTTCCCATAATTTTAGATGTGGAAAGTCCAGAGTTTTATCAGCGTCTGGATATTTGCATTAAGAATAACGAAAGGTTAACAGCTATTTCCAATGGCAATAGTCCCAAATTCCTACAATTTTTGCAGAAGATACCCATTTACATTTCCCATGGATGGCAGTTCCTCAAACTGTACTTGATGAAGCCCATTGATGTATTGGCAACCCAAGGTCAACCCAAATAGGGTGAAAAGCCCCGCTATTGCGGGGACAATATTCTAGTATCCTAAGAAGCGTCACTTTTTCCTGTTCCTTTTCATTTCTTCTAGTTCATCCTGAATTTCCCAACGACGAAACTCTTCTTCTAAGTCATCAAACTTGGAATTGGAGTAGTTGAACTTGGAATCTGTGGTTTTTGTACCCTCGTTGGTTGAAGATTTAGTTTTATCACTTTTCATCGCTTTAGCTTTTACTTGCACTTCTTCCCGACGTTGTTTAATCTTAGTTAACGTCTGTTGAGACTGCACAACTTTCTCTTTTAAAGACTGCATGTTTGCCCATTGCTGATTTCCCTCTCGCAGTAAAGAATCTTCTTTTGCTTGTGCCGGTACAGCTAAGTCTTCCCTACCTGCTGCCTTAGCTTTTTGAATACGAGCATGCCATCGTTGTATTTCTTGTGCGGTTGCCAGAATTTCATCCTGGACTTGTCGTTCCTGTAATTGTAGATCTGTAATCAATTTTATTGTTTTTTCCTCCTCGCGCTGTAGTTGTTCCGTGAGCATTTCCAACTCTATATGAGGATTGTTTCGTATAAATTCTTCTAAACGGGCTTCCAGAAAACGACTTAGATCATCAAATAGACTCACTGTAAAAACTCCAAAGGTAGATATATTTTATTATATATTTATTGAATTGGGGACCAAGGTTTTAACTAACCCAAATTAGCAAAACCTTGGTGGTGAACGACAACGGTTTTTTTAACCAAAGGAGAAGACCATATCATTAAAGTCGTAATCACTAACTCCCACACCAGCAGGTAAATCTTCAAACCCAAAGATATTATTGCCAAAGCTCTTGATGTGAGCTGCACCATCTGGGTTAGCAGCACCAAAGCTAAAGTAAGCAACGGGTAAACCCATATAATTTTGAGCAGTAGCTGCACTGTTATTGGGATTAACCTTGAAAAACTCGTTAATAGCTTCTTGGATACTACCAGAGTAATTGCCACCATTAGCAATCACAAATGGTGCATAAGTTTTGCCTCCAATACCAATCAAGTCACCATTAATATTGGGGGTAACTGACCCTCCTGCGCGCACAGTAAAATTGCTAATTACTTTACTCTTGTCCAAAGCAGCTTTGGCATAACCAGATTGTCCAGGTGCAATACCATTGACTGCTCCTGTCGCATTATCCACCTCATACAACCCAAATATGTTTTTAAAGGCAGCATCAGTTTGACCTAAAGCATTTTGTAATGCTTGTCTTGCTTCCGCTGGCCTATAGGTGCTGGGGAAATTATAGAACACATTATCAGCAATATTAGATAGGGGAGGTGCTTCTTTAGGAATCAAGGAATTTCCAGGATTAACTGTGGTTGATGAGTAGGTGACACCTGTTCCTGTCACTGCAACAGCAATTCCCAACTGTCCTGGGTCAACAATAATACCATTTTGAATTCTATCACCATCCCATTTATCTCCATCTGTAAGATTTAGACTGAGATAAAGTTCTCCAAAGTCTCGAATCCCATTGCTATTTTTATCAGTAAATTTGTACTGATATAAGGGCTTTCCTTGTTCATCTGCATACCGCTCAAACTTCTTAGCCTCAAAGTTAAATTTTGCGTATGTAGCAGATTGTAAATCATTGGGTAACTGATTGAGAATATTTTTAGGCAAATAGAAATCTAAAGTAGAGCTTCCCCCCGGAAGGACTCCACTCATGGTTAACCCCAAGGGATCTCCAATGGAGCTAATCCCAGGGGGAATAGATGCCAATACCACTGTTCCATCGTTTAAGGTAACTGAAACCTCACCAGTTGTGTTCTCGGGTAAAACTCTCACACTTTCAATGGTGGTATTGGCTCCAGTTTTAATCAGACCAAAATCTTCTATCGCAGCATTTGCTCCTTTGTTAAAGGTATCAACACCTCCAAATGGAATAACTACAATGTTCGGATCTGTTAACTTTTCTTGAGTTCCTAGAATACCTTGACCAATATTTGCTGATTGTGCTTTTTGAGTAACTTCTGCACTAATACCCTTTGGTTGGGTGGGATCTAAGGTGGGACTGCCAAGTGATGGCAGTACCCCCGTACCAATGGTTAGGGTCTGGGAACTCTTAAACTGGGGGGTTACATTATTAAGGGTGAAGATAGCAGTTAGTTGATTTGACCCTTCTTTGAAGAAGTTATAGTCGTTACTAGTTAGCTTATAAGACCAGTTCGTACCAATCACATTGGCAAGCCTGATCTGTCCCCCAAATTGAACTGTCACCTGTGCTTTTTGATCGCTTACTGTACCACTTAAAGTTACTCCCGCATTCTTTTCTTCTATTGTGAGAATGCCATCTGTAGCAATGATATTAAATGTTCCTGATACATTGGGTGTTTGATTATCATCCACATCCGTGACGTTGATGGTCACGTTTACAGGAGAAGAGGTGTTGTTGGCAGCATCACTAGCAGTTATTCCCAGTGTAAACGTATTTGGAGTAGTCTCAAAGTCATTGGACGCGGCTGATGCAGCTGCACCTGCTGCTGTGAGGGTAATTACTCCACTGTTACTAATGGCAAAGAACCCGGAATTATTTCCAGATGCGATCGCAAAGTTTGTGACTCCTACTGCATCGGTAGCTGTGACCGTTCCCACTTGGAAGTTGGCCACTTGACGTTCTGCATAGGAGAACGTTTGGTTGGCGTTTACAACGGGGGCGGTGTCATCCACATCCGTGACATTGACCGTGATATTTTGAGTGGCGATCGCATTTTTGCTATCCGTTGCAGTCACCACTAGGGTGTAAGCATTAGTACCTGCGGCGCTACCAGGGGACTCAAAGTTAGGTGCGGTTTTAAAACTCAGAACACGTGTCGTGGCATTAAAGTCGAACTTACTGGCATCCGCTCCTCCCAGGGTATAACTCAGGACATCACCTACATCTGGATCTGTAGCGGCGATAATAGTTCCCACCGCAGTTGTATTTTCAGGTGTAGAGAAAGTAGCAGTAGTAGTAACAAAGCTCGGTGCCCGGTTATCGTCAATTCTAAAGTCATCCGCTGTCAAGGTATTGGCAAGGACCGCTTTCAAAATACCCAGTATCTTTTGAGATCCATCTATCAAATCTTTCGTTTTGATAATGGTGTCATCTCCATTCTGGTCTAAGATGAGGTTATCAAAACTTTTAATCTGGCTAATACCAGAAATTATCACCTTATCATTCCCACGAGTGAAATCTAGAACCCGACTAGGAACAGTGGGAATTGCACCATTAACAATATAGAACTTGTCAGCTCCACCACCACCACTCAAGGTATTATTACCACCCTCTATGATATAGAGGTTATCATCTCCGTCTTCACCATAAAGTGTGTTATTGTTACCCTCCGCTACATATAATTGATCATTCCCAGCACCACCATAAAGTGTGTTGTTATTACCCTCCACCACATATAATTGGTCATTTCCAGCACCACCAATTAAGGTATCTGACCTTCCTGCATAAAGTTGATCGTTTCCTGCACCACCATCCAGGACGTTGTTTCCTAAACCATCACTGGCATCTAATATATCTTCTCCATCAAGTCCAAGTACATATTCACCTTTTTTGACAAATAACTCATCCTTGTTAGCAGTGCCAATTACTTCGACCAGATTATTAGGTAATTCAATTATTCCTAATTTCTCAGGAATTGTGGTAATGAAGTCATTGTCATTAACTATAGCTAGGGTATTGGCTGAAACTAGGGCTAAACCCTCTAATTTTTCCACGCCTGTATAGCCAATTTGTGCCGCATTAACTATCAAACTCTTATTCACAGGAATAATACCAGCAGGGCCTAATTCTGCTGGGGTTAACTGTTCAATGGTTTTACCCTGGGGTAAGGCGAGTTTACCAGTGTCATTAATATTCGTTGCACCAGTTAGGTCAATCTGATAGATCAGTTTGTTTGATGTTGTATCACTTCTATCATCTCTTTCCACTACTGCAAACCTAAAACCACCCAAGAAAACCGCATCTCCAATTTTATCAGTCTTAGCATTACCAGCTCCCGTAATATCATCCAACAGGTAAAGATATTCACCAGTTACCTTTTCGCTAACTATGTCAAATTCTAAAATTCGCAAATTGCGGGAACCTCTGGAAGTTGTATCCCCCGTGCTGTCCGGATTATCAATTGGCGTTTGAATAAAAGCATATAGTTTGTTACCTGCTAAAGCTACCGCTTCAAACCCTCGGTTATTGCGTCTTTGAGCATAAACTTCTGGTAACACTTCTGTGCCAAAAGTTCCCACAGGTTGGTTTGACTTGGATGCAGTTCCCTGGGGAATAAATCGACTTACCAGTATACCATTTCTATTAAAACGATAAATTGCTGGACGGTATTCATCTACCATCCAATAATCACCATTATCCGCAACTACAATCCCTTCTAAGTCAGCACCTAAAGGATCATTAGGTAAAACTGTACCATTTAAATCAACACCAATCTCGTCAGTGTAAGCTGTATTACCTGCACCAGCTTGTACGTTTGGCAGTCCTGTCAGTGGAGTTTTACCATCCGCACGGAATAGCTTAGTTCTACTGGTAATGTTAATTTCCCCGCTGGCCTTATCCAGTTCAAAACTGACTATCTCTGGTTGAAAGTTGGGTAATAGAAAAGGTCTGTTTTGTCCTGTTGGCTCACCATTGGGACCCCTGTCTGTATGGGTGACAAATTTTAGGTTGCCATTATTTGCTACCCCCTGGAAATACAGTCCAGAAAATCCCCCTAAAAGTATATTCTGGTTTGTAGTTGTGGTTCCCAATGATGGCAGATTTTTAAATTCATAACTTGTTAATTTTGGTGTTGTCATTTTTCTTACTCTCTATAACTGACTTTTTGCTGATTAAACCTGATGTGTCACGCTGTTTTTATGGGCAACAATTAAATAATCGTCCTAGAAAAAAAATTATCTTAATTAGGTTAATTAATGATTAATGAGCGGTTAAGATGCGCACGAGACTAGGTAAAATTCAAAAAAAGACCACAATCAACCCGGAAAATCAAGGCAAATTTTTGGATGGGACTATAATGGGGTATTCTTGGAATTTATCAAATGATCAGCTATCTCAAAGGTATTGTTGCTGGAGTGCAAACTGGTAGTCCCAATCGCTGGATCCTGACTTTGGAAGTCAATGGTATTGGCTATGATGTCTACATACCACAGCGTTTGGCTAATCAGTTAACTAATAACGGTGATGTAGCCCATATTTTTACCCATTACCAAATACGAGAAGAACTACCTATACTCTATGGCTTTTCTTCTCCAGCAGAAAGAGACTTATTTCGACATCTACTTTCTGTAACTGGTATTGGTACAGCTATGGCGATCGCTCTCATAGACACTTTAGAATTACCAGAACTAGTTCAAGCAATTATTTCCGGTAATACTACTATGCTAGTTCAAACCCCGGGAGTGGGTAAAAAAACCGCAGAGCGTCTGTGTTTGGAACTCAAGGGTAAATTGGTGGAATGGCGCAAGTCAGCAGGGTTTTTCGTTGCTACTGGTGGTCCACCACCAGCTATTTTAGAAGAGGTGCAAATGACACTTTTTGCCTTGGGTTATACTCCTCACGAAGTTAGTCATGCTCTCCATGTTATCAGTGAAGATATCGGTTTGC
This sequence comes from Cylindrospermopsis raciborskii Cr2010, assembly GCF_003367075.2. NCBI lineage: Bacteria > Bacillati > Cyanobacteriota > Cyanophyceae > Nostocales > Aphanizomenonaceae > Cylindrospermopsis > Cylindrospermopsis raciborskii. The sequence goes on along the minus strand of NZ_CP065936.1, from coordinate 2,132,682 downwards.
CTAAAAATTCCTACCCCGAGGACTGGATTAAACAGGCGATCGCTCATCTTAGTAGCAATGAGACTGTGAGCAACTCTTAACTTTCCCATATCACCTAAGCTAATGAAAAATAATCCTTACAGTTGGATAGAGGAATCATTAAATACTATTCATCGGGCTGACTGGTATCGTTCTGTACAAACTATTAACAGTCCCCCGGGTGCAGTTGTGCTCCTATCCGGGCAAAAGATGATCAATTTTGCCAGTAATGATTATTTGGGATTAGCTGCTGATCATAATCTCAAAATGTCTGCTATAGAAGCCATTCGTCAGTTTGGTACGGGAAGCACTGGTTCCCGATTGCTCACTGGAGATCGTCAATTACACAGGGAATTAGAGCAGGCGATCGCATCTACCAAACAGACAGAAGATGCTCTGGTATTCAGTTCGGGTTACTTAGCTAATATAGGTACAATCACCGCATTGGTAGGGAAAAGAGATATCATATTTTCCGATCAGTACAATCATTCCAGTTTAAAAAGTGGAGGGATTTTGAGTGGGGGAACCGTGATAGAATATCCCCACTGTGACATGACAGTTTTAGGAAAGAAACTACAGGAGGAGCGGCAAAAATACCGTCGTTGTTTAATAGTCACAGATAGTGTGTTTAGCATGGATGGGGATTTGTGTCCCTTACCAAACTTGTTAGATTTAGCTGAACAATTCAACAGTATGTTACTGATAGATGAAGCACATGCAACTGGGGTAATGGGTAAAAGTGGTGCTGGGTGTGTAGAGCATTTTAATTGTACGGGTAGGGAATTAATTCAAATTGGCACATTAAGTAAAGCACTGGGGAGTTTAGGAGGTTATGCTGCGGGGAGTAGCGCATTGATTGACTTTCTTAGAAATCGGGCTCCCAGTTGGATTTATAGTACAGCTCTGTCACCAGCAGACACCGCTGCTGCACTTGCGGGAATAAATATAGTGCAAAAAGAACCGGAACGAAGAAAAAGATTATGGGAGAATGTTAATTATTTACAAACAGTGGTGAAAGAGAACCTAGGGAAACTGAAAATATTACCAACCCAGTCCCCCATATTATGTTTTGAGCTACCTGATGCTGCAACAGCATTGCAGGTAGGAAAATACCTAAGAGAAGAAGGGATTTTTGCTCCAGCTATTCGTCCTCCCACTGTTCCCACAAGTCGGATCAGAATTACAATAATGGCAACCCATAACAGAGAGCAGATTGATAAGCTAGTGGATAGTTTGCAACGGATATCCTAACTGATGATAACACCAATAGAAGTGCGTAACCCCCGCACAGGTAAATTTGATTATGTGATTGTTCCCCCACCAACAAAACTGCTTTCCCAGCAATGTCATAGACTGCGTAGGGGACAAATCTCTTGGCAGGAAATTGGTGTTGAAGCAAGAATAGAAACTATAAAGCAATTTCGAGAAGCTATAGTATGCGAGTATAGTCTATTAAAAAATGCTTTAGTTAGTGATACAGGGAGATTAGGAACATCAACATTGGAGATAGATATTTTCTTAAATAACATTGATAAATGGTGTAATTTAGCTCCTCAACTGTTACAGTCAACGGCCAAAAATACATCGCTTTCCTTTATTAGTTTAAGACAACAACTAGCTCCCTACAGACTAGTTGGGATCATAAGTCCCAGTCATTTTCCTTTATTGACATCAACAGTTGATGCTATTCCTGCTCTGTTAGCGGGTTGTAGCGTAATTATCAAACCTAGTGAACTAACACCACGGTTTTTTGGCAATCTCATGACTATCATCAATAAAATTAATAAACTAAAGGATGTATTAACCTGTATTGAAGGTGGACCAGAGACAGGGGCAATTTTAATAGATGAAGTAGATCTAATTTGTTTTCGAGGTAGTTTACAAACGGGGAGATTAGTTGCTCAAAATGCTGCTAGGAATTTTATTCCAGCTTTTTTAGAATTAGAAGGGAAAGATCCAGCCATTATTTTAGAATCTGCCAATTTAGATTTAGCAGCTTCCGCAATTTTATGGTCAGCAGTTATGAATAGGGGTAGTTCATCAATTGAAAGAATTTACGTTGCGGAATCTATATATGAAGAGTTTTATCACTTACTAATCACTAAATCCCATCAATTAAAATTGGCCTATCCTGACATTAAAAGTGGAGAAATAGGACCAATTATGTCTGAAAATCAGGCCAAAATTATCAATAACCACCTACAAGATGCAATAAAAAAGGGAGCAGTAATTCATTGTGGAGGCAAAGTTGAAGAGATGGAGGGTACTTGGTGGTGTAAACCTACAGTCCTTACCCAAGTAGATCATTCCATGAAAATAATGATGGAACAAACCTTTGGTCCAATTATGCCCATCATGAGCTTTTCCACAGTTGCAGAAGCAGTGAATTTGGCTAATGATTCTATTTATGGATTGAATGCTGCCATATTTGCTGAATCAGAAGAATTAGCGGTAGAAATTGGTATGGAATTAGATGTGGGCGCCATTAGTATTAATGACGCAGGTCTAACAGCTATTATGCAAGAGGGGGAAAATCATCCCCTAAAATTTTCTGGTTTAGGAGGGTCTCGCATGGGTAACTCAGTTTTTAAAAAGTTCCTCCAAACCAAGGCTTTCTTAATAAAAACTAATAATCTTAACGATCCTTGGTGGTTTAATACAGAACAGTCTATTTAAACTCCCACACCCTCCAACTGTTCATCAGTCAACTCATACAACTGACGCAGTTGATTTAGTCTATTTTCATCCGCATTCCACAAACCTCGACCATGTGCTTCTAACATCCTGCTGACAATATTCCTAAATGCTTCCGGGTTAGCTTGACGCAATTTTTCCGCCATTTCCTGATCTAAAGCATAGGTGTCTGCTGCTTGTTCATAAACCCAATGGTCTCTAAAATCCACTGTTCCCCCCCATCCAATTAAAGCTGTCATCCGCTGGGAAATTTCAAAAGCACCTCCCGAACCTTGATTGGCCATGGAGTTAGCCCATTTAGGATTTAATAACTTAGTTCTGTACTCCATTCTTAATAAATCATCTAAATTCCTGGGTGTGGTGTCTTTAGAAAAACTCTCCACGAAACTAGCTGTCACTCGCTTTCCACTTTGCTGCTCTGCAGCTTTTTTCAAACCCCCCGTATTGGCATAATATTCTTGAATATCGGTTAAACCATACTCTACAGAGTCTATTTCCTGGACTATGCGATCGCTTGTCTTTAATAAGGTTTGTAATACCTCTGGTCTAGCTTGTCCTTTATCTTGACGACCATAACTAAAAACATTGCGACTCTCCCAGGTTTTGCCCAATTCATCACCACTATCCCAATTACCATCAACTACTCGGTCATTAACCAAAGAACCGAAATCACCGGAGGGGTTAGAAAATAATCTAGCTGATGGATTTTCTACTCCCTGTGCTTGTAAAAGCAAAGCATGTTTTCTAATAAAATTCCACTCTTGAGGTTCATCAATTTCTGCTGCTCGCAGAAATAAATCATCCAACAGTTCAATAATATTCACAAAGCTATCGCGGAAAATACCCGATAGATTACCCAGCACATCAATTCTAGGATGTCCCACAGTTTCTAGGGGTTTTAAATCGTATCTGATAATTCTTCCTGTTCCTTCCTTCACTGGTTCAGCACCTACCAACTCTAACAAAATCCCTAGGGATTCACCCTTGGTTTTAATTGCATCTAAACCCCATAATAAAACTGCTACAGTTTCTGGATAGGAGTGATGTTCTTGTAAGTGCTGGTCAAGGATTTTGCGAGCAATTTCCCTACCTCGCTCATAAGCAGCGGGGGAAGGCATTCTATAGGGATCTAAAGCATGAATATTTCTCCCCGTAGGTAATACACCCGGACCATCTCTCAACAAGTCTCCACCGGGTGCAGGGGGAATATACTCACCATTTAATCCTCGTAATAAGTTGGTTAATTCATCGGTGGACTGGTTTAATAAATCTATAATTAGATTTTCTTGGGATTTTTGGGATTCTTTTTGTAGTTCAGTTCCTTCCCCAAAATAGGCGTTCAAGTAACCGGTTAGTTCCTCCTCATTAGGTGGTTCACCTAAAGTGTGCAATCCGGAAGAAAACAGACGGTTTTCCAATACCTGTAGGTACTCATATAACTTCACTAAATAATGTTCAAAAGCATGAACACTAAACATTTTGACATTTTCTGGGGTAAAAGGAATTCCCAATTTTTTGGCATCATCGAAAGGACAATCAATATCCAAACCTGTATCAACAATTTTCTTGCAAATTCCGTCTTTTAAAACATAGTTTTTTTGTGGGTCTTCTCGATATTCAGCGATGAGATCTCGTAAACTTACTAATTCCTTATATAGACCTGCTCGACCATAAGGTGGCACATTATGAGAAATCAATACCCCATAACCACGACGTTTAGCCAAAATTGATTCAGAGGGATTATTAGCAGCATAGATATATAAATTGGGTAAATTTCCTAAAAGAATATCTGACCAAGAATAACCCGTATTCCCTAAAGGAGAACCTGGTAACCATTCCACCGTACCATGCATACCAAAATGCACCACTGCATCCGCTTGAAATTCATTTTGTAACCATTTATAATAAGCTGCATATTGGGGATGGGGAGTTAGGTCTCTTTCAAACATTAACCGCATGGGATCCCCTTGAATCCCTAAAGGTGGTTGAATGCCAATCCAAATATTTCCTAATTGCACACCACCAATATGTAATTCATCTCCATAGGTTTTAATCCCTGCACCGGTCAAAGATTGCCATTGTTTTTCAATTCGGGAAGTGCGAAGATAACCTAACCACTTTTCTAAGGTTTTGACATTCACCGTATTAGTTTTAGTGGGGAAGGGTTTATTTTTTTCCCAGGTTTCCAATTCTTCATCCACCACTTTTACTTGTCTAATTAACTCTTCCCCATCTTGGGGAATTTCACCCACTGTATAACCCTGTTCTTTGAGTGCATGAAGTAGTTTAATCAAACTGCGAGGAACATTTAATAATGCAGCAGTTCCCACCGCACCATAACCGGGAGGAAAACCATAAAGAATAATGGCAATTTTTCTCGCTGATGTTGGTTTTCGACCTAGAGCAACCCAGTTGATCACCCTATCAATTAATCTTTGCACTCGCTCAGGTACTAAGTATATATTTTCCCCCACTAGTCCACCTAGGGGAACTGTATCAATTGCTCCATCTAGTTCCGGTAAGGCATACAAAACTACACTTTGTAAACCTCCAATTCCTTGACGAGTCCAAGAGTAAATATCTTGAATTAGTAGGGGTGCAGCCACAATGTAGGGAATGTTCTTAGCCATAAGAATGCGTTTAGCCACTTCTACTTGTCTTCCCGCTTCCATGGAACCAGCTGGTCCACCCACTAGGGGAAACCCAATGGTGGAAACTAGGATATCAACTTTTACTGCTTCGATGGATAGTGAGGGTGTTTCTATATTTCCCTTTTGTCTCTCTTGACTTTCATAATCCGTTGTCAGCCAATCACGAACCGCCACATGACCTTCTACACCGTTAATGAAAATAGGTAGGGGTATTAAACCTGAACTTTCAAATTTTTTAATTAGTTGAGGAATATAATTTTGTTTAGTAATAACGTGCTTTCTATATAGTAATATGGCAACAACGGGTTTTCCTTGGATGTGACCATCTCCCCCATACCATTCTAAATATGCTCTCGGTGACAGAAAAAAACCTGGGTAGTCTGGGTGTAATAAACCCATGTTAGGTGTTTCTATAGGTTCGGGAATATTCTCCACTTTCAAACCTAAATATTTTTCCGCCAGGATCCAAAATAAAGCTGCTACATTTTCTTTCCCACCCGCATTCCAGTAACCGTAGATGATTAACCAGTTGCGCAGGTCTTGAACTTTTTGTACTGGGACAAATTTTAATAGTTTGGGCCCCAGCTTGAGGAAACTAATATAACCAGCAAGTTTGTCTTCTTCTTTACCATTGCTGAATTTATCCAGGATGAACTTAATCGGTTTTGGCATCCCCGCAGGTTTGTCACCTATGGAGAACTTACCTATTTGGGTCAAACTCATTAATTCTAACGCTGACTCAAAAATTAGTCGGATGGGAATATGACGAATATGCTCCCTTAACCACAAAACCTGATCATAATCAAAGATTAAACTGCCAAAAAATACATCGGCATTTTTAAGTGCATTTTTGATCTCTTCTTGATTTGTACTAATATTGCGATCGCTAAACACATGAATATCTAGGTCAGAACAGCGAGAACTAGCCAAAAGAGCTGCTTTTCTGTATAAGTCGGCATTAAAAGATTCAAACCCAGCAATTAAGACAATCCGTTTCATGCTATCCAAACTCTTAGATTTATTAAATATTTACCTTGATCTTAAACATTCTTAGCTGGTTTCGGGAGAATATCTATCATGGGAGTGAGTTATATTGGATTAGTTGAACCACGAATCTTATCATAATTCATGAAATTTGGCATTGATATAGGTCATAATTGCCCTCCAGACACCGGAGCTGCAGGTATTAGGTCGGAAGACAAATTAACCATGGAAGTGGGCAATAAAGTTATCTCTAAGTTAAGAGGTTTAGGTCATCAGGTGATACCTTGCAAACCCGATAGCGCTTCTTCTGTGAGTCAGTCTCTGGGTAGACGTTGTGATATTGCCAACCGTAATAGAGTTGATGTTTTTGCTTCTATTCATTTTAATGCCTTTAATGGAAAAGCAAATGGCACAGAAGTACTTGCTGGAAGTGATGCGGGAAGAAAAATTGCCCAATCCATAGTGAATGAAATTGTTAGTTTAGGGTTTTTTAACCGTGGCGTTAAAAATGGATCTCATTTATATGTACTGAGAAACACTAATATGACAAGTGTTCTCATAGAATGTTGCTTTGTAGATTCAGCTAAAGACATGCAGCTGTATGACGGGGAAGCAATGGCTAATGCTATTGTTAAAGGGTTAACTGGCAAACTACCAACCACTCCTGTGAAACCAGTGGAAGATGTAACTGGTGATAAGGATACTAAGGAGAATAAGGATACTAGTATTTTGAGGCTACAAAAAGCGCTCAATCAACTAAAAATTACTGATAGAAATAATCGACCACTGACGGAAGATAACTTTACAGGACCTGCGACAAGTTCTGCAGTAGAAAAGTTTCAAAGAGTTGTGGGTATTATTCCTACAGGAATGGCAACTCAAACTACCTGGGATGCCATCAATCAGATATTGGCAAAACGAACAGTTCAGGGGAATCAAACTAGTGGACCAATCATGAGATATTTACAATATCGTGTGGGTACAACGCCCGATGGTATTTATGGTAGACAAACAGAAGCAGCAATTAAGAGATTTCAACAGCAGAATGGTTTAACCGCTGATGGGATTATTGGTCCTGCAACTTGGACTAAGTTAATAGGGTAGAGCTTGGTAGAAGTTACCTGATAAGTGCTATACTAATCAGGTAATAATTCTCACTTCTCCCATGCCCATGGTTGTTTTGCGACCAATACCGGAAAAAAGGGCGAATTTGGCTAAAATATTCGCTATACGAGCTTGTTGCAGATCTGGAAAAAAATATTTAACCCAACCCACACAACCTATTTCTCTACGGGTTTCTATGGAGCTGTTAATTTTTAAAAACTGGGTTTTTAAATCAAAAGCTAAAGCTAAACTTTGCCATTGAATAGAAGAAAAATGTAGCTCTGGGGGTGCAAAATAGTTCCAACGATGTAGTAGGGTGTTAAATACCAAGTCTGGTAAGGGAAAAGGTTGAATATTGCGATGATGCTGTAAACTAGTGGGAGAAATAAAATTTAGCACGATCTCAGAATTAAAATTAGCAATATTTGCCAAACTTTCATAGTTAGAAATATTGACTAAATTATGAGAATTAGGTACAGTATAAATACCGCGAATGATAAAGGGAAAATTATCCAAATAAATAGATGGAGTTTGATACATTTCTATGCCTTGTAACAAGGGTTGTATTAAATTACCATTTAACAGAGAAATACGAATCAAAAATCTATCCCCTAGTCTTGTCCCATCTTTACGCCGATACCCAATGAGTCCAGATAAACTAAATGATGATTCTTGACTATTGGAAACTGATTCAGCTAGATAGGAATTCCCTATGCTTAACCAATCGATAAATTGAGCATAAATTGCCTCATTTAGTCTTGTAGGAATGGGTTTTTCACTTGCAGCGCCCAGTTCAATAATTAAACTTTGTAAAACCATATTCTTAGATCAATATCCCTGTGCTTGCACCATAACCCACTCTCTTAGGTAAGCAAGTTTGGTCTGGTAATTGATAATAATCTCCCATTAATTGTGCTTGGCTTAACAAGCTGGAGGGTGACATAAAAATCCTATTATAAAGTAATAATTTGGTGGTTCGAGATAAATCTATGGGGTTTAAAGGATGTTTACTAACATATTCTCCAGATTTTTGTTTGAAGTCTGAGATAATACTGGTTTCAACTTTAATTTTTGCTGACCATTTACCCAGTCTAATCCAGTGGGGAATTGTAATTTCATGGGGAGCAAAAATATAGGTTTTAAAGTGACTACCTACCGCTAATTCTTTGACATTGCTATACTCATGATAGCAAGGAATTTGGGCAACGGTGTTAACTTGATATGACCAGCTAATTGGTAAAGCAGGAAAGACATAAATTCCAGCTTGATTTAGATGAAAAAGACTTTGCTCTTGATTGGTATCTAAATAAGTAAGTTCTGGAACTACTTTACCCAGGAGACGGTAAGAACGAGGAATATAATCTGTTTCAAAAAAAGCAAAACTCAATGCCCAATTGTGCAGATATTTCTCGGTTTCATACAGGTTACCAATTTCACGATTGGCAAGAAATACATTATCATGTAATTTTAAATCACATTGATAAATCATCATAAATTTAATTGAGGTTTACTAGAGGTTAACTAATTGATAGTTGCTACTATCTAGACTAATAAAATTTCTTTTTCTAAAAGGTAGACTGGGGATAATTTCTTTGCCTCTTGAAGACCAAGAATCACCATAGATTTGAGCATAAATTTTTGTCTGTTGACAAAGTGTGGTCATCACAGTTTTTAATTTAGTCTCATCTTGATAAAGGATGGAAACTTCTGTTAGTAGGTCTGTTAACTGTGATCCTGTAATTATCCTAGTCTTGCGTACCGGTTCTTGATTTAACAGATTATTGCTTACTTCCGTAGCTTTGGTAATTAAGTCCACCAAGGAAGTATTAAGATCTGATTTAAAAATATCATATAATGCTTGGGTAAAATGAAGATTACTGAATATTTCACCATCACAAAATACAATGCCAATTACATGATTGGACATTTTACTAATTGTTAATTCCCGCCCTATATGAGGGGGGTTATGCAATAAATTGCCCAAAACATATAAAAAACTCTCAAAAGTAGGATCACACAAGGTTTCTAGGGTAGGAAAGGTAATTTCGGTAATAACATCATTTGATTCGTCACCGAGAGAAAAAGATGAGTCTGAGTAGACTTTTGCCAGCTCTATTCCACTTTCATTACCAGCAAATCCGTAAATAATACAATCTGGGCATTTTTTACAGCAGTTTTCACCATTACAAAATTTATCTTTATCCTTGGGGTTATCACTAGCTAAACCAAGGGAACACAATAGTTTCCTTCCTGCTAATCTTGCTGATGTGGTTTGTTGATGCTTCAACATTACTAGTTTATTAATCATATCACTAGTTTGTATTCCTGCTCGTGTTCGTACTGTGCTTAACACTCCATCGGGTTGTAATATAGGAAAGCATTGACTGTGACGCAACATTACAAAATGGACATATTTACCAGATGCTAAACGGGGTAAAGCTGTGGGAAATTCTGGTTTGATACTGTGTAAAAAACTGTCTAAAAAACTCATCTTTTTGGATCCTTAGTGCTTTTTGATTTTGCAAACATGCAAATATCTCGCAAACTCCTACTTTTCGTCTAGTTTCGAGTATAGGAGCAGTAAATAAATTTTCATTTTAGGGTAAGTGTTTACTCTAGGTATTTACTTGATGCAACTAATCTAATACTTCCTGATTGGGAGTTGTTATCAAAAAATGACCACATCTCAAAAATTTTTGGGTTTATAGATTAGAAAAATGATGTTAATTGACATCATCAAATCAAAACTTTGTTTAACACACAAAAATACTTTTTAAAAACAAGTGGTAATAAATCCTGAAATTAAGATGTATAATTATTGCTGAATTAAACATTGTCTATCCCAGTCAAGATGTCATCAAATAATGCTAGTCCATGGAATCAAATAGGATTCGCACTAGAAATATTGAGACTCCTCGCACAAAAGTCCCGAAAAAAATCAGAATTAATGTTATTGCTAGGGGAACGGGGTTTTGCAGATGGGGATCTAGGACAAAAGATCACCCGCACCGTAACTAAGTTGAGGGGTTGTGGTTTTGAAATTAAATCAGCGCCAAACCAACCATATAAATTGGTGACATCAGATTTCCCCGTAATTATAACAGAAGAACAACGACAAGCTTTAGCTATGGCATGTGAATTACTAGCAAGTCTGGGGTTTTCTGCGGAGGCGGGACATATTTACAGAATTGCTAACTCGGAAAATCGCATATCCCACAAACTGACAACGGATTTTCACCCACCTACGAATTATAGTGAAGATAAGATTCAGGAAATAGTACAGGATCTACAAAATCGGATTGGGAAAAAGCGTCGATTTGTTGTTTGGTATAGAAGCAGAAATGGTAATGACAAACAGTGGGACTTAGACAAGTCGGAATTAAGACTGCATAACGGAGTCCTTTATTTATTTAGTATAGTTCCGAGTTTTGTTGGTCAACACATTCACAAAACACCTAATCCAGAGCAGAATTGCACTTTAAGGGTAGACCGTATTACTAGGGTGGGTTCTTCTTCCCAAATACCTTGGACTTACACCAAATTTCCCACTTTGAAAATTCAATATCGTCTGACAGGGAATTTAGCCAATTATAAACCGCGTCGTCCCTATGAAAAAATTATTTCTCCTCCTGATAAGATAGAGCATGTTGATATTGAAACACAAGAAGATTGTATTTTCTGGTTTCAGCAAAGAATTTTACAATATGGCGCTAATGCTAGAGTTCTACAACCAGATTGGTTAGTAAAAATAGTGATGGAAAGTTTAAATAAGGCACATAGTAATTATCAATATCAGGTCACGGGAAGTAGGTAATAAGCCATATTTCCTATTCCCCATTTGCAATCTCTAAAATTTCAACGTTTATCAACTAATTGAATAGTTGTTGCTTGTGGTCCTTGCTCTCCTTCTTCTTGGGAAAAATGAACACAAGCACCTAGTTTTAATTGATTAAAATCTTGATGTAAAACACTATTTTTATGAAAGTATATTTCCCTCCCATCTAGGGCTTGTAAAAATCCATATCCATCTTCTTTAAATAGTTTTGTGATGAAACCTGTACTCTCCCGTGTTTCTTCATCTCTATCATATTGCTCACTGGCACGTTGCATTTGGGTAAGTTTAGATAGTTGATGAACCATGGCATCAAAAATTTGTCTAATTACTGCATCCAGAGGTTCATATCGAATACTCTCACCAGGATTTTTTTCTGCTACTAGTTCATGACCAGGAGGAACAGTTAGATCAATTCTTACCCGATAGGGAGAACCACTCCGAGGACGATCATGGCTTTTTTCTATGGCAATATGACAGCTATTAATGTAATTACAAATATTTTCCAATTTGGCTATTTTCTCCCGAACCAATTTATCAATTACCTGGGATTTATCTAGGTTACGATAGGTGATTTCTGGTGCAATCTTCATACTTTTATCATCCTAATATGTCAAACACCCACTATAGAGCTACTTAGTATGATTTCAATCATACCCAGGAAGGAATCTTTACCATTTCTTCTCTACTCAAATGGAGATCCTAATTTAAATGGGTAATTCAAAGATCCGACTTTTAAGTAAGTAAGTTGGCGTTAAAAGACCAAACTATGTAAAGATAAATAAATAGGGTAAGTGGAATTAAACATGAACGTAGGTTGGGTTGAGGAACGAAACCCAACGCCCCCATGGGTTAGCGGTAGGGTAACCCATCCTATAAATAATCGTCCCTCCCTACTTACCTCTCCGGGAAAAACTATATCTATCATTGGTAATGGTTAGTCTATTATCACTCCTAAAATGCTAACATACCCTAATGTCAGTACGACTGGAATTTTTCGGTGATGATCACAATCATATCATTAGGAATAATCAAATGGTAGATAATTTAAAAAGTCAAGTAGTTACTCAAGGAGTACAACGATCACCTAACCGCGCTATGTTGCGAGCTGTTGGCTTCCAAGATGGGGATTTTAACAAGGCTATTGTCGGTATTGCTAATGCTTATAGCACTATTACACCTTGTAATATGGGAATTAATCAGCTGGCACAAAGGGCAGAATTGGCTGTTAAAAATGCTGGTGCTATGCCTCAAATTTTCGGTACTATTACTATCAGTGATGGCATCTCTATGGGAACGGAAGGTATGAAATACTCTCTGGTCTCCCGGGAGGTAATTGCTGATTCTATAGAAACTGCCTGTAGCGGACAAAGCATGGACGGGGTAATAGCTATTGGTGGCTGTGACAAAAATATGCCAGGTGCCATGCTGGCGATCGCTCGCATGAATATACCTGCAATTTTTGTCTATGGTGGCACTATTAAACCCGGACACTATAATGGCAAGGATTTAACTGTTGTTAGCTCTTTTGAAGCGGTAGGACAGTACAGTGCGGGTAAAATTGATGAGCGAGAGCTTTTAGAAGTAGAACGTCGCGCTTGTCCTGGTGCTGGTTCTTGCGGGGGAATGTACACAGCTAATACCATGTCTTCAGCATTTGAAGCTATGGGTATGAGTTTACCCTACTCTTCGACTATGGCTGCTGAAGATGAAGAAAAAGCAGACAGTACGGCAGAATCTGCTTCTGTACTGGTAGAAGCTATTCGTAAACAAATATTACCCAGACAGATTATTACCCGCCAATCTATAGAAAATGCTATTTCCGTAATTATGGCAGTGGGTGGCTCAACAAATGCAGTATTACATTTTCTGGCTATTGCTCGCGCTGCTGGTGTAGAACTTACCCTAGATGATTTTGAAACCATTCGGGGTCGGGTTCCAGTTTTATGTGATTTAAAACCCAGTGGTAAATACGTGGCTACAGACCTACACAAAGCTGGTGGTATTCCCCAAGTCATGAAAATGCTTTTGGTTCATGGTCTCCTCCATGGTGATTGTCTAACTATATCAGGACAAACCATAAAGGAAGTTTTAGCACAAATACCTGATGAACCAAATCCCCAGCAAGATGTAATTCGCCCTTGGCATAACCCCATGTACCCCCAAGGACACCTAGCTATCCTCAAAGGTAATCTGGCTAAGGAAGGCGCAGTGGCTAAAATTACAGGGGTAAAAAACCCGGCAATTACTGGACCTGCAAGGGTATTTGAATCGGAAGAAGCCTGTTTAGATGCTATTTTATCTGGTAAAATCCAAGCCGGAGATGTGATTATTATCCGTTATGAAGGACCCAAAGGCGGACCGGGAATGAGGGAAATGCTTGCTCCTACATCAGCGATTATCGGTGCAGGTTTAGGTGATTCAGTGGGTTTAATTACCGATGGCAGATTTTCTGGTGGTACTTATGGCATGGTAGTTGGTCATGTTGCTCCAGAAGCAGCTGTGGGTGGAAATATTGCCTTGGTGAAAGAGGGTGATAGTATTACTATTGATGCGAATGCTAGACTATTACAGGTAAATGTGTCGGATGAGGAACTAGCCCAACGTCGAGCTAGTTGGCAACCTCTTCCACCTCGTTATAGTAAAGGCGTATTAGCAAAGTATGCCAAACTGGTAGCTTCTAGTAGCATTGGTGCGATTACTGATTTTGACTTGTTTAATTAGGTTAGTTAGAGTTACAACTGACCTTACTAGCAAGATTCGACCAAAAATGAGAATCAATTGCTTGGCAGGTTCAAGCAATTGATGTTAAGATAATACTTGTACAAATTAGATCATTAGAGACAATTGTGGCAGTAAAACCAGAGTGGTTGCGGGTAAAAGCACCCCAGTGGCAACGTGTAGGTAACATCAAAGAGATCTTGCGGGATTTGTCCCTGAATACGGTTTGCGAGGAGGCCTCCTGTCCCAATATTGGGGAATGCTTCAACGCTGGAACCGCCACATTTTTAATTATGGGTCCTGCTTGCACCAGAGCTTGTCCTTATTGTGACATTGATTTTGACAAAAAACCTAAATCCTTGGATCCCACTGAACCCTCAAGACTAGCAGAAGCTGCGCGCAGAATGCAGCTCAACCATCTGGTAATTACCTCCGTAAATAGAGATGATTTACCCGATGGTGGTGCATCCCAGTTTGTCAACTGTATTAATTCTGTACGAGAGGTATGTCCTAATACTACAATAGAGATTTTAATTCCTGATTTATGCGGAAATTGGCAAGCTCTGGAAAGTCTGCTACAATCAGTGCCAGAAGTGCTAAATCACAACACGGAGACAGTGCCAAGACTGTATCGGAGAGTGCGTCCCCAGGGAGATTATCAACGGACAATGGAATTATTACAACGCTCCCGCCAAATTTCACCCACAACCTATACTAAATCTGGTATTATGGTGGGTCTGGGTGAAACAGATGAGGAAGTTCGTCAAGTTATGCAGGATTTGCGAACGGTCGGTTGCGACATTTTGACTATCGGTCAATATCTCCAACCTAGTCCAAAACATCTCCCAGTCTCTGAATTTATTACCCCTGAACAATTTGCTACCTGGCAAGTTTATGGTCAGCAACTGGGGTTTCTACAAGTTGTTTCTTCCCCTTTGACCAGAAGCTCCTATCATGCGGAACAGGTCAGAGAGTTGAGGACGCTTTTTCCAAGATAAGTTATGCTAGTTAATGAAAAAAAATTTAAATCTATCCTTATTTTAGGTGCAGGTGCTTGGGGAACAACTCTGGCAAAATTAGCTCGTGTGAATGGCAATCAAGTGACCGTATGGTCGCGTCATGGATCCCAGCATTTAGGTGATCTTATCAATAATGTTGATATGGTCTTATCCGCTGTTTCTATGAAGGGTGTTCGTGAAGTGGCTTCACTAGTTAAGTCCTTTCCTGTCTCTCCCCACACTATATTTGTCACAGCTACTAAAGGTCTAGATCCAGAAACCACTTGTACACCCTCCCAAATTTGGCAAACAGAATTTCCTAATCATTCTATAGTCGTACTCTCAGGGCCTAATTTATCCCAAGAAATTGCTCAAGAATTGCCTGCTGCTACCGTGGTAGCTAGCAAAAACAATATGGCAGCTCAAGTCGTGCAACAAGTCTTTTCATCTAGTCGATTTCGTGTGTATACTAACCCTGACCCGGTAGGTGTGGAACTAGGTGGAACGCTCAAAAACGTCATGGCGATCGCAGCTGGGATTTGTGACGGACTGAACCTAGGAACTAACGCTAAAGCAGCCTTAGTAACTCGTGGCTTAGCGGAAATAATTCGCATTGGAGCAATTTTTGGTGCGAAAACGGAAACTTTTTATGGTTTATCCGGTCTAGGGGACTTGTTAGCAACTTGTAATAGCCCTCTAAGTCGTAATTACCAGGTTGGTTATCAATTGGCCCGTGGAAAAACACTGGCGGAAATTCTTGCCAATCTACCTGGAACAGCGGAAGGGGTGAATACCTGCTACGTCTTGATGCATCTATCTCGAGAACAAAGTATTCCTATGCCCATCACCCAACAAGTTTATCGTTTATTAGAAAGCCTAATCACCCCTCAACAAGCATTAGAAGAACTGATGTTAAGAGGTATGAAGTCCGAGTATCACGAATAGGGTTTTTACCCCCCACCCCAAAACACACTACAAAAGGTAAAGTTAATCCCAGACCGTCCGTCAAATCACCCTAATCATGACAATGAACAACAATTTTGACCTTTTTTTCACCCCCTCTTATCTCCCAAAAATTACCGGAAGAAATTGTTAAATTGTCAGGAAAAGACTTTTCCGGTCATGTAAATGTAACCATGTAGTTTATCCACAGCAAAATCACTGGAAATATCCTCCCGCTGAGTTAATAAAACCACTTAGCCAGATTCCCAGAAAATACTTGCTGAAGATAACTTATCTCGAATTGCATACCTTAAAAGCAACTAAAGTATAATTTGTTACGGTTTACCACAGTTTTGTTCAAGCATAAGATTAGGAAGAGTTGAGACCTGACAGTGAGGAGTAATGATTTTGGGTAAGGGTCTTCATCTTTCTGTTTGCCATTATGGCCAATTCCCAACAGATGACTTCTAGATTAGTACAACTCATAGACCGTAATTTTAGCTGACCCTCATTGTTACCTGGAGCAATAAAAAAGTTATGTTAGCCATATCGCTAGATACAGAAGTGGAATACAATCCCCAACAGTCTCATCTGACATTACCTGAGTTAGACCTTATTAATGTAGGTGATGTCAATACTGATGGGGGGGATCTATCGGAGGAGCTGTCCTTAGATGACCTACAAGACATAGAACAGGAAGAAGATATAGAAATAGCTGCTGTTGACCCTCAAAACCTAGTAGGGAACAACCGTCGCAGCACTGACCTAGTAAGAGTGTATCTACAAGAAATTGGCAAAGTCAGATTATTAGGAAGAGACGAAGAAGTTGGAGAAGCACAAAAAGTGCAGCGACATCTGAAAATCAGATTATTACTAGCCAATGCAGCTAAACAAGGTGATGCTCTAGTCGTTCCCTACCTACAATTAATTCAAGTACAAGAGCGTTTGGTCTCTGAATTAGGACATCGTCCTTCCTTAGAAAGGTGGGCTAGTACCGCTGGGATCAAACTGGCGGATCTCAAACCTACATTATCGGAAGGAAAAAGGCGCTGGGCGGAAATTACCCAGTTGACAGTGGAAGAATTAGACCAGATTCAGTCCCAGGGAATACAGGCCAAGGAACACATGATTAAGGCGAATTTGCGCCTGGTAGTATCCGTCGCCAAAAAGTATCAGAATCGTGGTTTAGAACTATTGGACTTGGTGCAAGAAGGAACTTTGGGTCTGGAGAGAGCAGTGGAAAAATTTGATCCCACCAAGGGCTATCGTTTTAGCACCTATGCTTACTGGTGGATCCGCCAAGGGATTACAAGAGCAATTGCCACATCTAGTCGCACTATTCGTCTTCCTGTTCACATTACAGAAAAACTCAATAAAATCAAAAAAGCACAGCGCAAAATAGCACAGGAAAAGGGAAGAACACCGACTTTAGAAGATTTGGCCCTAGAACTGGATATGACCCCTAACCAAGTTCGGGAAGTATTGTTGCGCGTTCCTCGTTCTGTCTCCCTAGAAACTAAGGTTGGTAAGGATAAAGACACAGAATTAGGAGAACTCCTGGAAACAGACACTATTACTCCAGAAGAAACCTTGATGCGAGAGTCTTTACAAAAAGATATACACCATTTGCTATCAGACCTAACCACAAGAGAACGGGAAGTAATTTTGATGAGATTTGGTTTAGCTGATGGGCACAGTTACTCCCTGGCTGAAATAGGGCGTGCTCTGGAACTTTCCCGCGAAAGGGTCAGACAAATTGAATCTAAGGCTTTGCAGAAGCTCCGTCAACCTAAACGGCGCAATTTAGTTCGTGATTATTTAGAGTCTCTAAGTTAGACAATACTAAGATTAAGGTTCCCAAACCACCTGGGTAAGGGAGCTTTAATTCTTTGTTTTTTGTCCTCATCTAAAGTGGCATTAATGCTCGCTGACACCGAGGACAAACAGCATGGATAGTTAACTGACAGTCCAAGAGTTGATAACCTTCTTTCTGTGCTGTTTTTGTACCTATTTTCAAAATAGATTCGTTTTTGAACTCAATCGTAGCATTACATTTCACACAGATTAGGTGATGGTGATGATGGGGATAGGGCTGATTTAATTCATAGTGCTTATGCCCCTCACCTAGTTCTAATTCCCGCAGAATTCCCAGTCTAGCCATCAACTTGAGTGTCCTGTAGACAGTGGATAGACTTATGCTTTCACCCTCATTTTCTAGGCGATAATGAAGATCCTCTGCGCTTAAATGTTCACCCTGGGGTAATTCTTGAAAAATATGTAGAATTGTTTCCCTTTGAGGAGTTAAACGCCAGCCTCGATCGTTTAGTTCTGCCTTAAGCGAACCAGTTGTGTAGACAGTCATACTAAATATTCTCAACAAAGCCTGCTAATTGACAATATAACAAACCCCAGGACTGATTTGCAATAGTCGAGACCTATTGACAATATTTATCAAGATAGTTCATTCTACCAGGGACTCCGCCTCATGTACCAGGTTTCTCAAGGTCTCTAAGGTTTCTAGACTGACATTTTGCCATAATCTCCTTTGGTGTGCTTCTAATAACCTTTCAGCTATATCACGCAAGGCCCAAGGATTCTTTTCTCGAATGAATTCACAAACTTTTGTATCTTGTAAGTAACTGTCAAAAATTCCTGTATACATGTAGTCTTCTACACATTGAGTGGTAGCATCATAACCGAATAAAAAGTCCACTGTTGCTGCTATTTCAAAAGCACCCTTATAACCATGGCGCATTACCCCTTCAATCCACTTGGGGTTAATAACCCGGGAGCGATAAACCCTGGCAATTTCCTCTTTCAGTTTGCGGACTTTTGGTTGGTTCGTATTGGCATGATCTCCAAAATAGGTTTCTGGGTTTTTACCCTGAATAGAACGAACTGCTGCGGTTAAACCTCCTTGAAATTGATAATAGTCATCAGAATCAAGTAAATCGTGTTCTCGATTATCTTGATTGTGTAAAACGATTTGCATTTGCTTTAAACGTTCTACAAAAATTTCAGTGTTAGCAACTGAAGATGGTGACTCCACAGTTCCCAAGTAGGGATGAGAACTCCAATTAATATAGGCCTGAGCTAAATCTTGGTCACTTTGCCAATTTTGAGAGGCTATTAAACCTTGAATTCCCGTACCATAGGTTCCTGGTTGGGAACCAAAAACACGATAAAGAGATTTTTCTGTAGCCACTTCTAAACTTAATCCCTGCTGGGTCCACAGGTCAATATCTTGTCCCACAGCAGTTACTAGGGGATTTTCCTCTGGTGGTTCATCCAAATTTGCCACTGCTACCACTGCTCGAGAGAATAGGTCGATTAAATTGGGGAAAGCATCCCGGAAAAAGCCAGAAATTCTCAAAGTAACATCCACGCGGGGACGACCTAAAATGGACAGGGGTAAGATTTCAAAGTCTATAACCCTTCTTGCTGCACCATCCCAAATAGGTTGTACGCCCAATAGGGCTAAGGCCTCAGCAATGTCATCACCTCCGGTTCTCATGGTGGAAGTTCCCCACACTGATAAACCTAGAGTTTTGGGATATTCCCCCTGTTCTTGAGTATAGGTTTCAATCAAGTTTTCCGCCGCTTTTCTACCTACATCCCAAGCTGTTTCTGTGGGGATAGCTCGAATATCCACAGCATAAAAATTCCTACCTGTAGGTAGCACTTCTGGTCTCCCTCTAGTAGGTGATCCAGATGCAGCGCTGGGGACGTACTTACCATCTAATCCCCGCAGTAAATTACCTATTTCTTCGGTGGTCTTTTCTAGAGCTGGAAGTAGTTTTGATTCTATCCAGTTCACAACTTGTTGAGTTGAGGACTCGTCTTGGCTAGTGTTGGTTCCATGTAACTGATTTTCTATAATTTGAGTGACCAGAAAAGCAGCTTGTTCCTCCAGAAATTCTACCACATCGCCCTGGGTGCGACAGGACTTTATTTCCATCTCCCTGGAAACCCAATTGGGTAACGGAGTTGATGGTGGATGAAATATGTCACCATATTTTGCTGTTAACGGGTCAATATTTAATCCCCAGTCTTGAGCTATAGCACGGGTGATTCCCGGAGAATGACGGTTGGGAATCCGGGCGATCGCCACTATTAAGTCTCTTAATTGTCTCCCCTGGGGAACTTGTCCAAAAATGTGTAACCCGTCACGGATTTGTGCTTCTTTAAGTTCACACAGATAACCATCTAAAGAGTTTAAAATGGCAGATTCAAAGTTAAGGATATCTTTTTCGTCTTTGATCCCTAAATCTTGGTAAAGATGTTCTTGGATCACTAACTCTTGAATACGCTGTCTTAATGTGGGTAGTCGGGAAGGATCTAAGGTTTCTGCTTCATAATACTCATCGATTAAATTTTCTACCTTTTGTAGGGAACCGTATAATTCCGCACGGGTCATGGGTGGGGTTAAATGGTCAATAATCACCGCTTGAGAGCGACGTTTAGCCTGGGAACCCTCTCCGGGATCATTGACAATA
Organism: Cylindrospermopsis raciborskii Cr2010; assembly: GCF_003367075.2. Lineage (NCBI taxonomy): Bacteria > Bacillati > Cyanobacteriota > Cyanophyceae > Nostocales > Aphanizomenonaceae > Cylindrospermopsis > Cylindrospermopsis raciborskii. The sequence goes on along the minus strand of NZ_CP065936.1, from coordinate 2,112,242 downwards.
AAAGGGTAAAAGTGGGGTGTTGCTCCAAAAGCTACTTCAGGATAACAGCTATTTGATAGGGCCACACTTTTACCGGGTAACCATTCTAAATTGCCGTGTTTTCCTAGGTGAATAATGGCATCACACTTAAACACTTCCCTGACCCAATAATAAAACGCTAAATAATTATGGGTAGGTTCTAAATCTGGCGCATGATAATTTAAACTGGGGTCTTGTTCATAACCTCGTGCGGGTTGAATCCCCACAAATACATGGCCAAAACTCACTCCACAAACTGATATCCCCCTTGATTCCCCGGAATTCATCACCTCCCAATTCCCCCAACGCTTGAGAACTTCTTCCTGAACGGATCTGGGTAATGTATTAAAATATCTTGTATATTCTTCAAAGGAAACAGATTGATTTACATGCTTCCAATCCCGACCTTCCGGATCATTGGTCACCCCAGCGGTAAGAACTTTGATTAGTTCATCACCGTTTTTGGGTATGGCACTCACATCATAACCCGCACTCTCTAAGGCTAAGAGAATTTCTATACAACTAGCAGGACTATCTAAACCTACCCCATTAGCCAATCTGCCATTGGTGTTAGGGTAATTTGCCAAAATTATAGCTACACGCCTTTCTGAGGGCATTTTGCGCCGTAATCTCAGCCAATTTGCCGCCAAATCTACCACAAAATTAATGCGATCGCCCACAGGTTCATAAACCACCACATCGGTTTCTAAACTGGAATTGCGAGTTTGTAAAGTTTTAAAAGATACAGCTCTAGTAATAATTCTGCCATCTACCTCTGGTAAGGCCACATTCATAGCCATGTCCCGGGGGGTCAAACCTTGCAGTTGGGATGTCCATTGTTCTAGGGGACCACCAGAGAGGATGACCTGAAAAACTGGAACATCCAATTTTTGCCAAAGTTCAACCTGGGGTGTTTCTGTCTCCAAACGTGCTAAGGAAAAACTCGTGGTGTTGAGTAATAAATCAATATGGTGATTCTCGCAAGATTGGAATAGGTGGACTAATTGTTCGCTCACACCCGGTTCCCGCAAGGAAGAAACAAAAACCGGGACTGGATGCAGATTTTTTCTCACTAGAGCATGACACAAAGCATCAATTACACGAACATTACCTGCCAAATAATGAGCGCGATAGAATAAAATACCTACTCTGGGTAATTGGGAAAAATCTAACTCATCCAGGGATTTACTACTTTCCGGTTTTGCGGGTTCATATAGTCCTACCCTGGGGACAGCTTGTGGTGGTGCTGGGTGAAATCCAGTGGAGAGACAATTATCACAGACAAATAACAAACCATTCAGAAAGTTTTCCGTGCCACCTTCTTGAAAATACTCCCACACCTGACGAACAATTTTTTCAGAAACAGTAGACTTAGATATTAAATCCAGATCAAGAGCGTCGTCTCCTGGCATTACAATAAGACTAGTGCAGTTGGTGGCTACAATTTCTTGTACTACCTCCAAACCATAAGCCCAATAGGAACCCCCTCCTAGTAGACGTAAAACTATTACCTGAGCAAGTTCCAACACTTCTTCAGCGTAAGTGTCTATGGTCATCTGTTGCTGTAATTGCAGCAGATTGGCAACTCTCATCTGGGGAAATTGAACGGGCAATTTTGGCACTGTTGTGGCTAGGGTTTGTATATCTGTGTCAGCAGCAGTGATAAATATAAAAGGGGCTGGGGTTTGTTCCAGAAATATCAAACTTTCTGATTCGTTCCACCCACCCGGTGTGGCATTGATACGATGCATAATTCTTTAATGAATTTCCCCCGAACACTCTTAAACCTGAACACTTTTACTGATTACCAGGACTAACTTGGGATTAACAACAACCTTCCATAGTACCATGGATAAAACCACCTAAAAAACCAGTATACCACAACTAATTACCCACAAGCAAGGGAATTATTTGGCCTGTTTTTTCCAACTTTCAGGCATTCCGCCCATTTCATTAAAATCTTCAAAATGCTTAGTGACACCGATTTGAGCTTTGCTGGCATCTTACCTTTGAGTATATTTAATCAACTTGGTGATTTGTTGCATCAGGTAGCTCACGAAGTAGATAGTGCTGCTCTCATACTTACAGAAGCAGTGTTAGTACGAATCTCTGTTCCCCCAGGGTGGCAACCACAAAGATTTATTCTTGTAGTCTCTCAGCAATTTAGCGCTCTTTTACTTGGCAATCTTCCAGACGGTGCTCAACAAGGTCAGTCCATATCGGATACAACTTTGGAGTCCCTCCATATTCACTTCACTTTTAACTCGGAGGCGATCGCAAATTTTGCCACTAGACTAAGCGAATTGTTTGCTGCTAATTCTCACATTCATCAAAATATCTTGCAGTGTAGAGAACTCCTGGGAGCAAATAATGCCACTTACCAAAGTAAATTCACAATTTTGTTGTTACAATATTTACTCCCTACTATTAGTCAAAATACAATTAATCCGCATTCTCTACCACCAGAAGGGTTTACTTGTAAACCTGTGGAAGATGCTCTTACCAAACAAATTGCCCAAGAAAAACTCTTAAATCAAGTAACTACTCAAATTCGTAAAAGCTTAGATCTCCCCGTAATCATGTCTACAGCAATCACCCAAGTGCGGGAATTTCTAGAGTTGGATAGACTGGTAATTTATAAATTTGTTTCAGCTCCTATTAATAATCCCATTAATAATCTTCATGATCTTATTCCTAACAATTCTTTAACATCTCCCCAATCTCAATATTTCTCTCCTAGATCCGTAGATCATCAGTGGTTTACCCAAGATTCTGAACACAATGGAGGCTGTGTAATTTATGAATCCCTTGGTGGAGAATCAATCAACTCCATATTAAACTCCCAAGAAGACTGTTTAGCAGTGCACTCCCCATGTTGGCAAAAATATCACCAGGGTTTTATTTTAGTCGTGGAAGATGTGGAAAAAACCTACATACTGGAAAATTGCCTGCTAAATTTCCTCCGAACCAATCAAATTCGTGCTAAAGTGGTGGCACCAATTATTTTTGAAAACAAACTGTGGGGATTACTAATTGCTCACCAATGTCATGCTCCTCGACAATGGACAGAACCCGAAAAAGCCCTATTATCTTCCATTGCTGAACAGTTAGCGATCGCCATTAATCAGTCACAATTAATGGACTCATTGCGGGAAGCAACACGCAAATTAACCCAAGAAAAACAAACTTTAGAACAAAGAGTAATTGAAAGAACTATGGCCCTGCGGGAAGCACTTTTAGCCGCAGAAGCAGCCAGTCGAATTAGAAATGAGTTTTTAGCTACTATTAGTCACGAACTATTAACCCCCCTTACCTATGTAATTGGTATGTCCTCTACCTTATTACGTTGGCCTTTGGGAGAACTGACACCACGACAAAGGGAATATTTACAAACAATCCACGACAGTGGTGAAAGACTCTTAGACATGATTAATGATATTCTGGATTTATCACAAATTCAAGCTGGCAAAACTGTATTAAATATTTGTGAGTTTTCCCTAACTAGGTTAGCAGAAAATATAGTAGATTCCCTACTCGAAAAAAGCACCAATGCCAAAGTTACCTTGAAACTAGACGTGCAGGTAAATCCACGCCATGATCAATTTAGCGCTGATCCTGGTAGAATAGAGCAAATTATTTGGAACCTATTAACTAATGCCATCAAATTTACACCCCAAGGTGGAAATGTCACCCTCCGATTTTGGGTAGAAGACAATACCGTTATCTTTCAAGTAGAAGATACTGGAATTGGCATTCCAGAAGAAAAATTACCCCTGGTTTTTGAAAAGTTTCAGCAGGTAGATGCCTCCTATCATCGTCCCTATGAAGGTACAGGCATTGGTTTAGCCCTAACTAAACAAATAGTGGAACTCCACCGTGGTCGTATTGAAGTGGAGTCAACAGTAGGTGTTGGCTCAATCTTTACCGTCTGGATCCCTAGCTCGGTTTTTGATAAATAAACAATATTAACAGTATTAACAATATGAACAATTTACTATCAAAACTACCGGAACTATCAGGACTTATTGTGTCTTGTCAAGCTCCTATTACCTCACCACTCCATAATCCCACCATCATAGCAGCTATGGCACAAGCCTCCGCAAATAATGGTGCTAAAGCCGTGAGAATTGATACTCCCAATCACATCAAAGCTGTGAAAGAAAAAGTTCCAGTGCCAATTATAGGTTTATGGAAGCAAATTGTAGCAGAGTCAGATGTGTACATTACCCCTCAATTTCACCATGCTTTAGCTGTTGCAGAAGCAGGAGCAGACATAATTGCCATAGACGCAACTCAAAGAAAACGTCCAGGAGGAGAAAAACTAGTTGATATGATTAGGGGAATTCATCAACAAATAGGTAAACCAGTGATGGCTGATGTAGACACCTTTACATCTGCTAAATTAGCTATAGATAGCGGTGCGGACATAGTGGGTACAACCCTTTTTGGTTACACAGAAGAAACCAAAAACCTCATTCCTCCTGGGTGGGAACTTCTCAAACACATAGTAGAAAACCTGAAAGTGGAACACCCAGACATTCTTGTGATTTGTGAAGGGGGGATTTCCTCCCCGGAGGAAGCAAAAAAAGCATTAGAGCTGGGTGCGGATGCGGTTGTAGTAGGCACAGCAATTACTGGAATTGATCTGTTAGTTAAAGCCTACATAAAAAGGATTTAAACCTTAATCAGACCTTTTAGGAGACGGACGATCCGTACTCCAGGCCCACCAAGCACAACCACAGTGACAAAGATAAAACTCTTGCCACTTACGACGTTGCTCTGGGGTTGTCACAGGGGATCTTCGATTTAACCAGACTCCCACTGCTTCCCTGCTACCAGAGCCACATTTAGGGCAAAAAAAGTTATAAGAGTGGACTGACCGATCCGTCCATTCTGGTGGGTTAGCTGCAAAAGCATCCATGAGTTCAAATTCTCCGACCTAGATCCGGTAAAATATGGGATTAGTTCTCAAGGAAGACCTGAAAGTCTTTATGATGGATCCAAATACTGAAATTCGTCGTCTGTTGGATATAGTACCAGCTTCCGGACGCATGACAATTAAAATTATCAGCAAACCGGAACAGAATCAAGTGATTAGTGCAGAGTTTCCCCTACCTTGGATTCAGAGTAAACCGGTATATATCAATTTTGAATTATGGAGACAGTTAAAAAAGCCACAAAGAGACCTCTTAATATTGTATCACACGAGTTGGTTAATAGGAATCAAATGGATACAACCGGATATTTATCAGGGAGCAGTCCTCGTAGGACTATTAGGAGGGGTAATAGAAACTCTTCAGGGTGATATAGTTGGTTTAGTCATAGCCGGTGGCTTAACCGTCACAAGTGGCGTAAAACTGTGGCAAAACAATAAGTCTCAAGAACTACAACTGAAAGCTGATAAAACAGCGATCGCTATTGCTCAAAAACGAGGATACTCCGAATCAGAAGCAGCTGGACATTTGTTAACTGCTATTGAGACAGTTGCTAAACTTGAGGGAAGATTAGGTCTCAATTTTAATGAATTAATTCGTTGTCAAAATTTGCGAGCGATCGCCAGTTAATTCCACCTATTGCGATCGCCTGGAATAATAGGTTATAATTCATAACTTTGGGATATCAAACAAGTCGTTCCAGGTGAAGCTAAACTTTGGTGAGCCATCCTGCTGACACCCAATTAAATGAGATTTGATAGGAAACAACAAAGACAATGGTCAAACGAGTGCAGTTAGTATTAACAAAAGATGTAAGCAAACTAGGAAAATCCGGCGATCTAGTGGAAGTAGCTCCTGGTTATGCGCGGAATTATCTAATTCCCCAGAGTTTAGCCACCCAGGTAACTCCTGGCATTTTAAAGCAAGTAGAGCGTCGTCGGGAAATAGAACGCCAACGTCAACTAGAACTCAAGCAACAAGCGGAAGAGCAAAAATCTGCTTTAGAGAAACTGGTTAAAGTAGCGATCGCCAAACAGGTAGGTGAGAACGAAGCTATTTTTGGTACTGTCACCACCCAGGATGTAGTAGATGCTATTCAAGCAGCTACAGGGCAAACAATTGATAGACGTGGCATAACTATTCCAGATATTAACCATTTGGGTACTTACAAAGCGGATATTAAACTTCACTCAGAAGTGACTGCTAAAATTGATATTGAGGTTGTAGCCAGCTAAATTGGTTATAGGTCACATTAACCATTGATTAATGATTGCACCGTTCAGTGGGATGCGTTACGCCAGGTTAACGCATCACAAATTGCCCAAACAGGCATTTAACCTTTTTCCCAGAATTTCTCATTTAATAATCTTTCTAGCTCAGGAGAAAAAGGGAAATCCTCGGGAAAAATAACACTGGGATAACTATCTTTCACGTTATCCAACCCAATTCGGTAACACTTGGGCAAAATTTCTAAAATAAAATTTTTTAAACTTGGCGAATCTTCCAACTCAAACATTAAACGTTGGCGAAAATTCCGAATTTCAATTTCCCAACTACGATTACAATCGGGTATTTGCACATAGCAACGTTTCAGTAAATGTTCTAGCAGACGCACTAAATAACTGCGCACAGAACTGCGTTGACTTTTTCCCAAGGATTCCACCTCCTGGATCAAATTTTTCCAATCTACCTGTTGGAAATTCTGGGATTTTAACTTGGCCACAGTTTCTTCAACCCAGAGAGCAAAATCAGCGTCATAGTGGCCTTCATAATCACTGGTGTGAACATTCGTCATAATCAATAACATTATCCATTTCAGAAACCATGTCAACAATTTAAGTTTACAATCATTTATGGCTAAAGAATTGAACTTTCAAGGCAATAGTAGTGATCAGCTTCCTCCCCAAAACATCGAAGCGGAAGAGGCTATTTTGGGGGGTATTCTTTTGGATCCAGAAGCTATGGGTAGAATCAGGGATCGTCTTCTTCCCCAGGCGTTTTATGTTAATGCCCATAGAGAAATTTATCAAGCAGCAATAATTCTCAATAACCAAAATAAACCAACCGACTTACTTTCCCTAACAGAGTGGCTAACTGGTAATGACAAGCTAAATCGTATTGGCGGTAGAAATAAACTAGCTACATTGATAGACCGCACCGTATCATCAGTAAATATTGATATGTTAGCGGATTTAGTCATGGATAAGTATCTGCGTAGACAATTAATTAAAGCAGGTAATGAAATTGTCAAATTAGGATTTGAGACCCAGACAGAATTACCAATAGTTTTAGATCAAGCAGAGCAGAAGGTTTTTGGAATTACCCAAGAAAAACCCCAGGAGGGACTAGTTCACATTTCGGATACCCTAGTTCATACCTTTCAGGAAATTGAAACCCGTCATGAAGGAGTTGCTTTACCGGGTATTCCTAGTGGTTTTTATGATTTGGACGCCATGACCAGCGGTTTTCAGCGTTCTGATTTAATTATCGTCGCGGGTAGACCTTCTATGGGGAAGTGTGTAAGTTATGACTCGGAAATAGTCTTAGCAGATGGAGAAATTGTCACCATTGAAGAGTTATACAACCGAAAGGGGGGTATGGTATTAACCCTGAACCCAAATTGGAAATTTAGTTTTACTCAACCCTGTGGATTTGTCAACGATGGCATAAAACCAGTTTTTCGGGTTACAACTGCATTAGGTCGTTCTATTGATACCACCATTACTCATCCTTACTTAACCCCAACCGGATGGCAAAAGTTAGCAGATCTCAAACCAGGTGCTAAAATAGCAGTTCCCGCTCAAATCAATGTCTTTGGTAAGGAAAAAATTGATGATGGTCAGCTCAAAATTATAGCCCATTGTTTGGGAAATGGCAATATGGAGAAAACCATACCTCCCATAGTTTTTAAATTAGGGCGATCGCAAATAGCTTTGTTTTTAAATCAGTTATTCATCAGTAATATAGAGCATGAAGGTCACACCTTAGCTATCAAAGAAAAATTACAGACGACCTATAGAACAAACCAGGAGAAACTAGCAAGACAGATTCAACATTTATTATTAAGATTTGGCATAATTGCCAGATTAGGAAAAGGCTATAACAAAGAGCAAACTACCCAAACCACTTGGCAAGTGGAAATTACAGAACCCCTTTCCATCGAGAGATTCGAGATTGGTGTTGTAGCGCAAACATTAGAACCAATAGAAACCCAGACAGACTGTGAAATCTACTGGGATGAAATCATAGCCATTGAGAACTTGGGGGAAAAACGGGTCTATGACCTAACCATACCACATACTCATAACTTTATAGCCAATGACATTTGTGTGCATAACACTGCATTTTGTTTAAATCTAGCCCATAACATTGCCGTAGGCTATAAATTACCGGTAGCAGTGTTCAGTTTAGAAATGTCTAAAGAGCAGCTAGTACAAAGATTATTAGCTAGTGAGGCCCAAATTGAAACCGGTTATTTAAGAAGCGGGAGGATCAGTCAAACCCAATGGGAACCCCTAAGTCGCGCTATTAGTTTGCTATCAGAAATGCCCGTTTTTATTGATGACACCCCCAATATTACCATCACCCAAATGCGGAGTCAAGCTAGAAAACTACAAGCACAACAGAATTCCAAACTAGGTCTAATCGTTATAGACTACCTGCAACTAATGGAAGGTGCGGGAGACAATCGTGTACAGGAATTATCCAAAATTACCCGTTCTCTCAAGGGTTTAGCCAGGGAATTATCAGTTCCCATAATTGCCCTATCTCAGTTGAGCAGAAGTGTGGAAGCTAGAACTAATAAACGTCCTATGTTGTCAGACCTGCGAGAATCTGGTTCCATTGAACAAGATGCGGATTTAGTTATTATGCTTTACCGTGAAGAATATTATGCACCCGATACCCCCGATCGCGGTATAGCAGAAGTTATTATTGCCAAACATCGCAATGGTCCCACGGGAACAGTTAAACTTCTATTTGACCCCCAATTTACAAAATTTAAAAATCTAGCCAAACCTAAGACCTATTAAAATTATTAGTTGAAAGCAGAAAATCTGGATTTACCGAAACCGTATAATCCCCATGAAAACCACACCTATCAGTAAGGCTATTAATTGACTCCCATAGCTGCAATTATTAAACCCACCCGGAATATTTAATCCACCAATTCCATAAAAAAATTGTTGGATAAACCACCAGAATAAATAAAACATTGCGGGAATTTCCAGGGGAATAAAAACAATTACCAACGGTAAAACAGAATAGATTTTAATTTGGGGAAATTGCATAATATAAGCACCTACAATACAGGCGATCGCCCCAGTGCTACCTATAACTGGTGCTGTTAACTGCGGTTGGGCAAAAATCTCTATTATTCCTACCAGCACGCCAGCAGTTAAATATAACAGCAAGAATTGATACGACCCTATGGTTCTTTCTAATGTTCTTCCGAATACCCACAAAAATAACATATTACCCAGCAGCTGGGCAAAACTACCATGTATAAATAGGGAAACGGGTAGGGTGAATAATTGCCACCCTACAACCACCCAAGCAGCTAAACTGTCATCAATAGCACTGGAGATTGTTCGGGAGAATTCTCGAGGAATAGTAGTCCAACTATTGATAAAGTTACCTAGTTGACCATTGACATCCCACATAAGTTGCGCACAAAATATGACTAGGCTAATACCAATTATCACATAAGTAATATTCGGCTTTTTTAAGCTATAAAAGTTATCAGTAATAGGAATCATAATTGTGCTTAGAAACTGTCTGCTGATTTTTAATCATTTTTACACACTTTGATCTGGTTTCGATACTGTTATCTCGCTTTTTATTATAGTTGCAAATTTAATCGAAAACTCAGTTTAATTGTATCCAATATTAATATACATATACAGCAAAAAATACAAGGTAGTAGTATAAAATTTTAGTTAGATATTCTCTAGATTATACATATACCACACGGAGATAAATTTGAGTGAGGTGTTCATATATACAACTGCAGCGGTAGCCAAAAATAGTTGATAAAAGGGGACTAATGAAGGAAAATCCGTCAATTAGTTGAGAATTAATTTTCAGAGTGGTTGTGGTATTTATTGACTCTAGCTATATCTTGAGCTATATCTTGGGAAAAGACAAAACATTTAGACGTAGAATTACAAGTAAAGAAATGTTAAATATTTGTTTATATATCTAGACTTTACTATCTGAAGGTGATAGATTACTTTCAGCTTTGAAAACTTCTCAGAGCAAAATTTCCCCGCGCGGGGCTTTTTAAGAAAAATAAAAATAACAGTCTGAAATAGGAGTGCTGAGTGAGTCAAAAATCAAATGTGCTTTGCTTCGATGGAAAAGACAATCATGTAGTTTTACCAACAGACAATACTGATTACTCCCAGGGATTTACGGTAGAAGCATGGGTCTGGTACGGTAGTTTTGAACAGTATTGGTCAAGAATTGTTGAGTTTGGCAACGGACCAGGACAGAAAAATATTGTCTTAGGTCATGCAGGAAAATCTAATTCCCTGGGATTCCATCTTGTTGGTACTAGTACGGGGGCATATGTTTTTGAAGTTCCTAACTCCTTAGAGATAGGTAAGTGGACACACGTAGCTGCTACCATCAATAAATCCGGGGAGGCTAAACTCTACAAGAATGGTAAATTGCTTCAAACAAAACCATTCCGTCTTCCAGACAATGTGGTTCGCAAGCTAAACTACATAGGAAAGAGTAGCTGGTCAAACGATGGTTACTTTGAAGGTAAAATGGCTGAGGTCAGGTTGTGGAACATTGCCCGCACCCCAGAGGAAATTGAACAAAACATGAACCGCCGCCTAAGTGGAAGTGAAGCGGGATTGGTAGCTTATTACCCTTTAAATGGGGATGCCAATGATAAAACCAAAAATGCTAAGCATGGTGCCATTCTTGGCGCTACTTGGCAAAAGGAAGAACTCCCTATTCAGGAGCCTAATGTGAATCAAAATCAAACAACAACTACAACAACATTTATTACACCCGATAGATTGTTACCAAAATATGATGTGGTAATAGTTGGAGCTGGTGTGGCTGGAGCCATTGTTGCTAAACGATTAAGTCAGCAGGGCAAAACCGTCTTAATTCTGGAAGCGGGAGAGGCTAAGGACTTAACCCTTTCAGGATTTCAACATTATTTGGATACCTTCTATGGATCCACAGAAAAGCATCCCAACTCTCCCTATCCAGAAAACCACTATGTCCAAAGTCCCATGGACGATAATGGGTATTTTGTAGAAAAGGGTCCCATGACTCTTGGAGGTTCTTACACTAGGGTTCTAGGGGGAACAACCATGCACTGGGAAGCGAAGACACCGAGAATGTTACCCAATGATTTCAAGACCAAAAGCCTCTATGGACAGGGTCTGGATTGGCCGATTTCTTATGACGACCTGATGCCTTATTATCAACAAGCAGAGTATGAAATAGGGGTTTCTGGAGATGTAGAAGAGCAGAAAAGCCTAGGTCTCAAATTTGAAGATGGATACGTCTTTCCCATGGAAAAGATGCCACCATCATTCCTAGACCAGAAAGTTATAGAAAAGGTGGATGGCACAAAGGTTCAGGTGTGTGGTGAAACCGTAGAGTTAAAATTCTCTACCTTCCCCCAGGGACGTAATGGCATACCCAATCCTAAGTATGATCATGGTAATTTATTTGTGCCTCAAGGGGTTAGCAGTGTTACTCCTGTTCAGTATGGAGAACGTTGTCAAGGGAACGCTAATTGTGTGCCAATTTGTCCAGCTCAAGCTAAATATGATGCTCGTCGCACCCTAGCAAGAGCTCTAGAAACAGGTCGGGTTCACATATTACCAAAAGCAGTAGCTTTCCATATCAACTACAATCGCGAAAATGGGCGTATAGAAAGCATTGAGTACAAGTACTATGGAAATGAAAAAACCGGTTCCATTGACTCTCCTCTAAAAGTTGAGGGGACATTGTTTGTGCTAGCAGCAAATGCTGTGGAAAATGCCCGGCTCATGCTGTCTTGTAATTTACCTAATACAAGTGATATGATTGGGCGCCATTTGATGGATCACCCCTTCGTTTTAGCTTGGGCTTTGATGCCAGAAGTAACTGGAACTATGCGTGGACCTTTGGTAACTTCAGGTATTGGTAGTTTACGAGATGGAAAATTCCGTGCCAAACAATCTGGATTTGCCGTGGATATTCACAATGATGGTTGGGGATGGGCAACCGGATCCCCTGATACGGAATTATTTGATGCTGTTGATCACAAAAATAAATATGGTGCGGAATTGCGCGAAACTCTGATTAATAGAATCTCGCGTCAACTGTTACTAGCATTTATGTGTGAAATGCCTCCCAATATCAGTAACCGTGTAACCATAGATCCGAAGTACAAGGATAAGCTGGGTAATTATCGCCCGGTAATTAATTATAACCTGCCAGATTATTCTTTAAGAACTTTGGCCTATACCAGAAAAGTTTCCCGTCTGATGTTCCAGCGTTTGGGTGCTGAGGACTATACCCACTATGACCCCAAGGATCCCGGATATTTTGAATTTGAAGGATCGGGTTACGTTTACAAGGGTGGAAACCACTTCTCCGGTACCCATATTATGGGAACTACCCCCCAAAACTCAGTGGTGGATCAAAATCTAAAGTCTTGGGATCATCCTAATCTCTATTTAGTCGGCTCAGGTAGTATGCCCACAATTGGTACATCTAATACCACTGTGACAATTGCTGCCCTGACTTTTAAAGCTGCTGAACAGATGCTCAAAGAGTTATAAGTCTTTGTCAGGAAATTTTTTGGGGGTATTGTTAGTCCTCCTTTCTGAATTCAGAACAGATTATTACTGAGAAAATACTGGGAGAAATATGTCCACACAAACTGGTTATACACTGATTAAGACAGTAGAAAATCTACACTTCTACCTCAAGCAAGCACTTAGGCTAGAACACGCAACAATTCCTCCTTATTTGACGGCTTTGTACTCTATCAAACCCGGCAAGAATATGGATGCTTTTCATATTATTCGACAGGTAGCTGTAGAAGAAATGCTGCACCTGAGTTTAGTGTCCAATGTGTTGAATGCGGTGGGAGGGAGTCTTAAAGGTACTCTAACACACCCAGATTTTATCCCTAACTACCCAACTCCTATTCCCACTGGAGCAAGTGACTTCCAAGTAGATTTAATAAAGTTCTCTCCTCAGGCGATCGCTACCTTCATGAAGATCGAGCGTGCAGAAGAGGTAGAAGAGGATAAACCCCTAGTGGTAGCTCGAGAAACACAAGAGAAACAGAACTTCCTCACTATTCATGAGGGCAATCCTGCCAATACTTTTTATAGCATTGGACTCTTCTATGCAGAAATTATTCGTGGTCTCAATGCCTTGTATAAGGAAAAAGGAGATGCCTTATTCTGTGGAGATCCTAAGTTACAGATTACCCCTGAATACTATTACAACGGTGGTGGGGATATCATTGAAGTGACAGATTTACGTTCAGCTATCCGCGCCATCAGAATTATTCAGGAACAAGGGGAAGGTTCGAGAATTGGGGCTATCTATGATGCGGAAAGAGAAATGGCCCACTTCTATCGTTTTGAGCAGCTCACACAGACTAAGTTTTATACCATTAACCATGACGATCCTTTAGAATCTGACTCACCCCACAAACCATCTGGGGAGTCTTTAAAAGTCAATTGGGACGAGGTTTATCCAATTAAAACCAATGCCACACTAGCAGACTATCCGGAAGGAGAACTGCGTCAAGCAGCAGTAGCATTCCAAAAAGAGTACAGCAAATTTTTGGCAGAGATTGAAGCCTCTTTTACAGGAGAGCGGGAGAAATTGATCCCAGCAGTAGGGGCTATGTTCCGCCTCAAAGAACTTGCTGCCCAATTGATCCGTAATCCGATCCCCGGAAATGCTGAAGGACTTCATGGTGCTCCTGTGTTCCGAGTCATACCTAATATTCAAGATCCACAAAAACGCTATCCTTGGTAAAAGACTATGGGTGATAACTGTCTGACACTGTTTAATAACCGCACCAAGTGTTAGAGCAGACAGGTAATCCAGGGTAAGTAAATTTGACCGATTGAAAAAATGTGACGATGTTCTTGTAGAGGTAAACAACAGATGGGCAATCAAAAACCCGAGTTGGTAGGGTATTTTCTGGATTTATCAGTGGTTTTAACTGGGTTTTCTCGATTTCATCTTCAAGGAACCGGACAAACCAGTCTTTACTTTGACACGGTAAATAGTGTGGTAGGAGAGAGAATTTTTGAGGAGTTATTAACTACCTTTCACAACCTTAATTCTCAAGCTCAGGGAAAAGAATCAATCCTTACCCAAGGATTGCGGTTGAATATATTAGGGTCAGAAAAATTGGGACCAATTGCCCGGAATATCATTAAGCTCTGGTACTTGTCCACATGGTATCAATTACCTCAAGAGTGGCGAGATGTTTATGGCACAATGCCCAATGATAAAACCTTTATCCCCGCATCTGCTGCTTATCCTGAGGGATTACTCTGGCCAGCTGTTGGTGTGAACCCCAAAGGAGCTAAAGGTCAAGGATATGGTACTTGGAGTGAACCTCCCTTGGTAACTCTGGATCAGAAATAACCATAGTGTTGATCTTTCCCTAACCGCACTTCATCCAATAAGTATTCTCCCCAAACAAAAATGAACATTGTATCTTGCTTGCGTAAAGGTTCCGCAATTGCTCTGGCCGTAATTCTTAGTCTGACAGTATTCAGCTTGCCAGCTCGGGCTTTTGTTTGCAAAGACTATAATAAGCTCCTGGAAACAAATTCCTGTGTTGGTTGTGATTTATCAAACCTAGACTTGGCAGGAAAGGACTTATATGGCAGCGCACTAAGTAATGCCAATCTCTCTAACACTAACCTTTCTAAGGCTCTGATGAATGATGCCAAGCTAGATGGAGCAAACTTGACGGGTGCTAATTTATCCGATGGCAATTTGACTGGTATAGTTTTATCAGGGGCCAACCTAACAAGTGCTAACCTCTTCCATGCGGAATTGTATAACGCCTTGCTAGATAAAGCCAACTTGTTCCGGGCAAATTTAAGTAGTTCTGATTTGAATTCAGCAATTGTCTCCGATGCTAATTTAACCGAAGCTGTGGTAAAGTCTGCAAACTTAGAAAAGGTTAACCTCTCCCGTTCTAACCTATCAGGCACAGATTTTTCTGAAAGTAAGATGCGAAGAGCAAAATTATCAAAGGCGATTCTTCAGGGAGCTAAATTCATTAAAACCGACTTATTTGAGTCCACAATGCCTGACAGTACTATTTACAATGGCGATCTGTCTAAATTCGGTGCCTTGAAATAAAACAACCAAAAAACCACCAAAACTAATACCGCAGAGTTTTTATATGTTCTAAGAGCATGATTAGAATACATTTTTACAAGCGGTATGAAAGGTAACTTAATCAACACCAATTATTGACTTAGGGTACAAGAACCATGTTGTCAAAAATTAGCAGGATCTTTCGTTTATCAGTAGTTTTAGCTACTTTACTGTTGGTTGGCATTACTAGCCTGCCACTAACCGTAATGGCTGCTACCAGTGATTCCAATTCGGTATTAGTGTCCCTGGTTTCCTCTACAACCAAACCATTGTTGGATCCCACATTTGATAGTGCAAAAGTGAAGTTAGGTATTACACCAACAGGGTGGAGCAACAGTGATGATTTGACTATTGATCTCAATCCCCCTATTCCATACCAACAAATCCTTAGCGAAATTGCACTGTCGGGTTATAAGGGGACACAAAATGCACCTAAATTTCCTAAAGCGATTGAGGATTTACAAAGGGAGTTAAAAATTAGGGGACTGACAATTTCTGAGCCTTGGGTAGGAACCGAATTTACCATAGGTAAAGCTAAAGAGACTTTTGATGAATTAGAGAAACAAATAGCCTTCATGAAAGCTATAGGAGGTAACACCATAGTCGTGGCTGAATTAGGTGGTGCTGTTCATCAGAAAAAAGTTCTGGACGAGAACGGTGTGGATAAAGGTGTGGATCCATTAGTCAACAGACCTCGTTTTAATGATCAACAATGGTGTGATTTATTGAGGGGTTTAAATCAAATGGGTAAGAGGGCCAAAGAGAATGGAATGCAATTAATGTATCATCCTCATATTGGTACTGGGGTAGAAAACTTTCAGGATATTGACCGTCTAATGCAGGGTACTAACCCTGAATATGTAAATCTGCTGCTAGATACTGGTCACTTGTACTATGCAGGAGTTAACCCTCTCAAAGTAGCAGAAAAATATGCCACTCGAATTAAGCACGTACACTTGAAAAATATTCGCCAGTCGGTATTAGATGATTCTAAGAAGACTGGTCGGAGCTTTTTAAACTCCATTCGTGCAGGAATATTTACTGTTCCTGGAGATCCCAAGGGTACCATTGATTTTCAGCCTATTTTACAAGAGCTTGCTAAGGTTAACTACCAAGGATGGTTAATGGTGGAAGCTGAGCAAGATCCTAACAAGGCTGAACCATTGCAATACGCACTTATGGCTCGTCAATACCTGCAAAAACTAATAGGTTTTTAGTTTTTCCTTTTAGGTTATTCAACAAGTTTTTGAGTGGGGAGTAGAAACTAATCTAGTTCTACTCTCACATAACCAGGAATCAGGAATAGAATTATGCAAGTTCAGAATTTGAGTGATGTAGAAGAAATTAAGAAAGTGTTTGAGAGCGATTATGCAGATGCCATGAGATTACGTAATCCTGATGTTTATACTCAAATGTATACCCAGGATGCCGTTTGGATGCCACCAAATGATACGAACCGTTGCGGAGCTGCTAATATTAAGCTGGGATTTATGAATCAGATCGCTGATAAATATATAGATCCAAAATTTACGGCCGAAGAAATCAGGGTTATTGGCGATTTAGGTTATGTAATAGGCTTTTCCATAGCCCAAATTACTCCCATAGCTGGTGGTCCTACCAAAACTGTTCGTTTTCATGCATTATGGATAATGAAAAGGCAAAATGGGAAATGGAAAATTGATCGCCAAATTTGGAATAACAAACCCTAATTAAGTTAGTTGATAACCCCAGGCTAGGATTTTAAACCCCAAAATACTCCTTCATTAGACTTACCAACCCAACTAAATTTTTGTGAGTAGATAATATATGAGTGGCAAAGAAATTTACTTTAGTTTTTTCATGTTCACAAGCAATGTGAAACCCCATGATGAGCAGTACCGGGAGACTGTCGTTCGACATATTAAAGAGCTAGCAAGTTATGGTTATACGGGATTTGAGTTTCCCATTGCTGCACCAAATGAGACAGAACATGTATCAGCAAAATACGCAGAAGACTTAGTTAACTATACCAACTTGCGCCGTCATTTAGATCAACAGGGATTAAGTCACATTAAAATTAGTACTAATGTTGGAGTTACTCCCACAGCAGATCCCAGTTCATCAAACCCAGAAACACAAAGAAAAGCATTAGAATACTTGAAATCAAGGGTTGATATTACCCAAGCATTGGGTGGTGAAATCATGATGGGTCCAATTATTGTTCCCTACGCTGCTTTTCCTGAAAAACCATCTAGTGGAAAAGAACCTAAAAAAGAGTATTTTTGGAGTGATGAACTACAAGAACAGCTAAAAAACCGTTATGACAACGCCCGACCAATCCTAAATGAGTTAGGTAAGTACGCGGAAACGAAGAAAGTTAAATTAGCCATTGAACCAATTACCCACTGGGAAACGCCAGCACCGAATAAACTATCTCAATTAATTCAGTTTTTGGGAGGAGTACAAAGTAAACAGGTAGGAGTAGTTATTGATAGTGCCCATGAAATTTTAGACGGGGATGGGCCAGAAATATTTAAAACTCAAGTAGAACACCTAGCTCGTGAAGGAAGACTCCATTATATCCAAATATCTCCTCCAGACAGGGGTGCTGTGCACACTAGTTGGATCCCCTGGCAATCATTTTTAGAACCAATTGTACCGGTCTACAAAGGACCTTTTTCCATTGAAGTTTTTAATGCCATTCCTGAATTTCAGGAGTTGCTCCGACTCACTAGACGTAAGTTTTGGATTCCTGGTGAAGACAGTGCAAATGCTTACCCGAGCGCCTATCAAATTGCAAAATCAGCCATTGAAATTACCCAAAAACAATTGAGCAAAATACAATCCAAGTAGTCAAAAATAATGGTATTGAAAAATAACAGGTCGGTTAACATTCTATCAGTTTTTCTGACTTTTTTCCTGGCTTTGTCCCTCATCCTATGTGGGGTTGAGGAAACAATAGCATTACCAGCAGTTGGATCCGAAAAAGAAATGGGAGCATGGGAAATTATTCCTCTTGCACCACCAGAAAACCGGATGCAGTCTATTCATACCATCGTTCTCCCCAATGGTAAGGTATTAACCTTGAATGGAAGTAGCTTTCGTACTACTCTAACCAAAGATGAAAATGGCAATAACAAGTTTATTGAGGGAGTAGATGTCACAGACAATAAGATAGTTGACAATACTAGTTTGTTTGATCCAGTTAGTGGAAAATTTAAGCGTATTTCCACTCCGCCTGCTATGCAATTTGGTGAGAGTAATGATTTATTCTGCTCTGGTCATTTACAATTAGCAGATGGTAATGTTCTATTTATTGGTGGTACTGGACGCTATTATCCAGGGGGAGCATTTACCGGTTCTAGACAAGTAAATATATATGACTGGAAGACTGATAAATGGTCTACTGTAGGTCAATTAAAACAAGGAAGATGGTATCCCAGTTTAATTCCCTTAGCTGATGGTAAGGTGGTGATTTTCTCCGGTCTGAAGCTAGATGCTCCTAACCAGATTAACCCTAGTTTGGAAATCTACGATCCCAAAACCCAGAAATTTTCCTATGTTGACCTGACAAGAATTAAAAACAGTCCCTTCAACACTAAACTCAAGGATGTTGATAGCTACGACACGATAGACCTTTATCCTAGAGTATTTCCTACCAAAGATGGTAGACTACTAATTACTGGAGATGATGGTGGTATTGGCGGAGTTTTAGTCTCCCAGTCCAGCAAAAAAACCTATTTGATGTCTATCAAAGAAAATGCTGATGGGAGTTTCGCAGTCAGTTTTGAAATAGGTCCAGAAAAAGCTGAAACATCTAAAGCCTATGGAACTGCTATACAGGTTCCCAATAGCGAAGATGTGCTCTTACTAGGCGGAATTATCGGCACAAACGATATTAACTTTGGTAGAGGGGGAAACACAAAAGGATTTCCTGCTGGTTCTAGAGTTGCTGATAGCTTGCAACGCTGGGTATCTCCGGACAAGAGTGGAGAGAAAAATGGCAAATGGGAAATAGTCAATCACTTTCTTGACAAACCTAGAGCCAATTTAGAAGCAGTAATTCTACCTACCAAAGAGATTTTAGTGGTCAATGGTGGTCAATATCCGGAATACAAACCCGTATATGAACCTTTGTTAATGACACCTAATCCTGAAGCCCCCGGGGGTTATACTACCAAGAGTATGAACCCTGCTAACTTGCCTAGACTATACCATAATGGGGCGGTTTTATTGCCCGATGCTCGTGTTCTAGTTATTGGTGGTAATGCCAATAGGGCTTCACTAGAGAAAGATGGAACTGTACACGTTAATGCGGTCAGAGATCCACAAACATATTACAAGTTTCCTGAGTTAAAGGACAAATCTGGTCAAAAGAAAGAATTTACGGTCGATGAGTATTACAAATCTCCTCAAAGTTACTTTCTAGAAGGAGATAGCGAACCCTTTGTGCCAGCGGAAATTTGGCAAGCTGAAATATTTAGTCCGCCCTATTTATTCAAAAGTGGACCACGGCCTGAAATACTTGATGCTCCAACAACCGTGGTATATGGCAAACCTGGAGTATTATTTGTCAAAAATGCTAGTGCAACAGGTTCTGTGGTTTTAGTTAAGCTAGGAGCAGTTACTCATTCCTTCGACTATGGACAAAAGTTGGCAGAATTGTGGAATGTAAGACTGATCACAACTGCAAAAGACTCATCTAGTCCATCTAATATTGTCTTCAGAGCTCCGGAAAATGCTAATCTCTACCCCCCGGGTTACTACATGATCTTTTACCTAAATGATGTAGGTAAACCTTCTATGGCCAAGATGGTAAAACTGGAAGCCGCTAGCTAGGTGACAATCAGCACAGGAGGACCCTAGGGTCCTCTCTCAGAGTAAATCAACTAACATCTACGAAAAAGAACAAACCATGGGACTAAAAGAAGAAGATTTACGGAAATTGCCAGAAGACGGCATAGACCCAGAAAATCCTGGCAAATACGGGGGGTTACTGGAAGATTTACAGGGTAATATCCTCAGGGGACATGGACGTGACCATAGCGTTCACCTATTTGTGGAGTTTAAACCAGATAAAACCATTGAGGTTAAGCAATGGATTGAGGATTTTGCCAAAAAGTATTTAAAATCTGCTAAGCAGCAATCGGATGAAGCAGTAAACTATCGGCAAAAGAGAATATCAGGTGGATTATTCACCAACTTTTTCTTATCATGTAAAGGTTATGAATATTTAGAAATTGAACCCTTTTTGATTCCCGCAGACAACCCATTCCGTCAGGGAATGAAAAATGAGGACATCAGAGCTGTTTTAGGAGATCCAAAAATTGATAAGTGGGAACCTGGATTTCAACAGCAAATTCACGGATTAATCCTTATTGCGGATGATGACATTATTGCCCTGCTGCAAGGGGTAAATCAAATGATGCAATCACTACGCAAAGTGGCTAGTATTGTGCATCGAGAAGACGGATTTATCCTGCGAAATCAAGCGGGACAAATCGTTGAGCACTTTGGCTTCGTCGACGGTTTGAGCCAACCTATCTTTTTAAAGCGAGATGTTGTCCGCTCCCGTGTTCAAGATGGTGGTTTTAGCCAATGGGACTCCAGAGCTTCTCTGGATATTATTTTGACTCCAGACCCCAATGGCAAAAAGGAGGATAGCTATGGTAGCTACCTAGTATATCGCAAGCTAGAACAAAATATTAAGGCGTTTCGACAATCACAGGAAGAATTAGCTAATGCTCTTAAGGTGAAAGAGGACTTAGCAGGAGCTTTAGTTGTAGGTCGTTTCTATGATGGCACTCCAGTGACTCTTACAGATATACCAACTTTTTTACACAATCCAACTAATAACTTTAATTATGATGAGGATCTTACTGCAACTAAATGCCCATTTCATGCCCACGTGCGCAAAATGAACCCCCGTGGAGACACAGGAAAAGTGGTGTCTTCTCCCGGATTTGATGAAGCTTTGGCCGTGGAGAGAAAACATCGTATTGCCCGAAGGGGAGTTAGTTATGGAACTAATAATCCCATACAGGAACCAGAAGAGGGTTCAGGGCTACTATTTATGTGTTTTCAAGCGGATATTGAAAACCAGTTCAATTTCATGCAAACCAGATGGGCAAATGCTGGGGGTTTTGTTCAGGCTAATGTTGGACCAGATCCCCTCATTGGTCAACCAGAAGGAACACAAAAGTGGCCAATAACTTGGGGACAGGCTAAAACTTTACAGCACCCGTTTAAACTATGGGTAAATATGAAAGGAGGAGAGTATTTTTTTGCTCCTAGTATTAGTTTCCTCCAAAATATTACAACTTGTTAACCAACAATGATGCCAAAATAACTATGTTAAAATCATGACATTACAACAGTTTGAGGGTGGAGGGTGGGTAGTGGAGCAATCAACATAAGTAGATTTTGAGTTTTTAATTTACTATCTACTAATGTGATATTAATAATAGTTAGTATTTAATACGACTATTACTTGTGCCGATGACAATTGATGAGTTAAGTGTTCTCCTTGTTTTCAACCTTATGCGAAAGTCAAAGTTATCAATTTTACTGGCATCACTTGTTTTTGCCTGTGTATCTCTAGGTTCAGTATTTCTAGATCCTGGAATTGTTTTAGCGGAAAATGCACCTTGTGCACCTGGAGCTTCCTCCTTGTGGGCAACCTCAGTCAAGGATTTTGTGGGTACTTCAGCCGGCAAAAAATCCAATGTTTATTTCACTGGTGGAGAAGGTATTTTAACAGAGGTGTTTTATCCCACTGTGGATAACGTGCAAAATGTTGACTTGCAATTTTTAGTCACCGATGCCAAAAGAACCTGGGGTGACGAAGAGCGCAAGCAAGACCATAAAGTTACTCAGGTTAATAAACGCTCCATGGTGTGGGAAGTAACAACTACAGATAAAGACAAACGTTGGAAAATTACTAAGAGATTTTTTAGTGATCCCAATCGTCCTACTGTAATTGAAAGAGTTACTTTCGCTACTCTTGAACCAGGAAAGACAGTCCAAGACTATAACCTCTACCTGCTGAATAATCCATCTATCAACAATTCGGGTAGTGGTAGTGCTGCTAATACTTGTAGTGGACCACAAGCAACGGGTGGAGATAACTCTCGCACTCTGTCATCCAATGGTCGAACCTTTTTAGCCGCTTCCGAGCCTAATTCTACCTCTTCAGCTGTCACTACTTCCCTACCTTGGAAGACCGTTGGTGGCACTTTAATGGTGTCTAATGGGTTTGTGGCTCAAAACGATGGCTATACAGACCTTTTTGTTGGAGCAGGCGATAAAACCATGGACTGGCATTATGATAATGCTGTTGGTGGAAACGTTGCTCAAATTGGCTGGGTAGATTTTGGCAATACCACTGATACCAAGATTTCTTTTGACGTGGCACTGGCATTTGGTAACAGTGAGCAAGCTGCCATGAATGTAGCAAATGCTACTCTAAATAGTGATTTGGCTGCGGTAGAAAATGATTACACCAAAGAATGGGTAGCTTATACTGCTAAACTCAGTGATCAAAATGGATTGGCTGATGACCAGTACTACCTAGCAGCAATGAATCTGAAGAGTATTCAAGACAAGAGTAATGGTGCGATGGTAGCAGGACCTGCTACACCTTGGGGAGAAACTAACACTGATAAAAATCAAGGTGGTTACCACCTGGTTTGGCCCCGTGACTTGTTCAAATTTGCTAGTTCTTTGATTGCTGCTGGTGATACAGAGTCAGCTAATGAAGCTGTTGACTATTTCTTCAATGTTCAGATGCAGACTACTACCAGTGATGATCCCTATTCTCGTCCTGGTCGTTTTCCACAAAATAACTATGTAGATGGTAGGATATACTGGAATGGCACCCAGATGGACCAAACTGGAATGCCCATCATCTTGGCTTGGAAACTTAACCGCACGGATTTGTGGCCTAAAATTAAGTTAGCAGCTGAATATTTAGCCAAATATGGACCCTATACTCAGCAAGAACGCTGGGAAGAAATGCGTGGTTATTCACCTTCCACCATTGCTGCTGAAATTGCAGGATTAGTCTGTGCAGCTGACTTGGCTAAAAAATCCAATGATCCAGGTGCGGCTGAGTATTATCTCAAAAAAGCCGATGAGTGGCGTAATAACGTTGCCAATTGGACATTTACAACTACTGGTTATCATGGTAATAAACAGTATTATGTAAGAATCACCAGCGATAAAAATCCCAATGATGGTGTGCAACTGACCTATGGTAATGGTGGTGGAACACATGATCAGCGCTACATCATTGATGGTGGCTTTTTAGAGTTGGTACGTTTAGGGGTGATGAGTGCCAACGACTGGACAATTCTAGAAACCATTCCTGAATATGATGAAATTTTGAAACAAACCATTTCTAAGGATGGTGTAGAAGCGGAAGCTTGGTTCCGGTATAACTACGATGGCTATGGTGAATACAATGACGACCGTAATTTTGATACTAGTGGTCGTGGTCGTCTGTGGCCAATTTTCACCGCTGAACGTGGGATTTACGAAATTGCTAAATCTGGTAATGGGTGTGCTGGTCAAAAATATCTGAAAGATCTGAAAGTCATGTCTTCAGAAGCAGGATTTATTCCTGAGCAAGTTTGGAATAACAGCACTACCATTACAGGTTGGGAAACAATTACTCCCGCATCTCATCTTCCTGGCACTTCCACACGCTCTATACGTCCTCTTAGCTGGGCTATGGGTGAATATATTAACCTGATTGTAGCCGTTAAAGATGGTAAGAGTGATGCTCCGGATGTAGTTTGTCAACGCTACGCTTGTGACAAACCCCAAACTGATGTGACTTTCACCGCTAAAAATGCAACCACAAAACCAGGTGAGAATGTGTATTTGGTTGGCAATAGTCCCTTACTAGGCAATTGGGAACCCACTTCCGGTGTTAAGCTCTCTGCGGTTAGTTATCCTACCTGGAGCGTTAAGGTCTCCTTACCTGCGTCTACTAGCTTTGAGTACAAGTTTGTCAAAGTTGATGCCAATGGTAAAACTATCTGGGAAGAAGCTGAAAAACACAGTTTACAAACTCCTGTAAGTGGGGAAGTTTCACAAGTCGATAAGTTATAATTCCACTCTTTGTGATCATTTAGATTTTTACCGATCTAAAAATTAACAGTCTCCTTCATACTCCCCACCGTCTAGGATGGGGAGTTTTTTAAATTAAATAACCCTAAATGTTAAAGTGTTTGGGCATAATCGGCAATAATTTAAGGTGTGGTTCAAATTTATGGGAATCTAACTACGAATGAGGATAATGGTGCGCTCACTAGGACTAATAACCTCCTCCGTACTAATCCTCTCTCCCATGGGTGGTAATCCGGGACGGCGATCGAAAATCACTAACCAACCAGTATGTAATCCTAACCCATCTAGGTATTTATCCAGTTGGGTCAAACCCTTGATTAGCGGATCTGACTTTCTTTCACGCCACACCTTTAGTTCCATACCCATCACCACCTTGCCATAGCGTAAACAAATATCCATTCTCCCAGAACCAATGGCATATTCCCGCTCTAACGTACCACCACCATTAACTACCCGATGCAAAAATGCCATCAATACCAAATGGGGAGCAATCTCATGATAGGGCGCACTTCTGAGTAATGGTTCCCCGTGTTGTCGCCAAAATTCCAGAAAAGCATTTAATAGAGCTTGGGGATTTAAACTATTGTCAGTATTTAACCAAGTGGGTTGAATTTGAGGTAAACTGTCCTGACTACCCTGGGATAAAACACGAGGAATCACCTCCTGGTAGATGGGATTGGCAATGGTTAGTCCACCCAAAGGACTACGCTTAACTAAGCCTAAATCTAGCAAAAACCGGCGATCATCCTCTGGGGTATCTGGTAAGTCCTCACCTGCTAAAATTGGTTCAATAATAGCTTTGACCCGCTCTTCCCGTAATCTTTCTGCTAAACTATCCAAATGGGTATCCTGACGCTGGATGAGAATTTCTTTGGCTTGGTTAATCACCTCAGCAGTAATGGGTTCATTCACATCCTGGACTAACACCTGGGTAGCTTGACGAGCTAGGGCGTTAACTAACCATGGTTGTCCATCGGTTAAATAATATGCCTGTTGAACTGCTTCCGGGGTAAACACCTGTCCCGTAGCTGTTGTATGTTGTTCATATAGATTTTGGACATCTGTAAAACTAAAATTACTTAAAGTTAGGGATTCAGCCTTGATATTAAACGGACTAGACGTATTGAGTCGTTCACTTCCACCAGATTTAACCTTGTAGTCCCGCATCCCAATTAAGCCCACCGAATGGGGGAAACCCCGAGGACGACGGGGAAAACCATCCCGTAACTGTCGCAATACCGAAATCAAGGTTTGATTTTGCAATGAGTCAATTTCATCAATGAAGACCACTAGAGGACGAGGAGAGCTTTTTGCCCAACTTTTCAGGAAAGCACCAATAGTGTCCCTACGCTCCGGGTCAAAAGGGGGATGGAGGTCTTCCGGAAGCCAAATATCAATTGCATCTTGCCAAGAACCCAAAATAGCCCTTTCAGCACGTTCTGGTTCATCAGGAAAAACCGACCCCACTTCCACGGAGAGCATCACTGCTGTATACTCCCCACTATCAGTTAATTCCTGGGCTAAAGCTATCATAGCAGTGGTTTTGCCCACTTGTCGCGGTGCATGAATGATAAAGTAATTACGTCCATCAATTAATGCTTTCAACTGAGGTAGTCGCCCTGTGGGAGAGAGCATATAGTGGATATCAGATTGACAAGGTCCAGCAGTATTAAAGTGTTTAGGCATAATTGACAATAAGTTAAGGTACTACTGTGATTCAAATGTGGTTCAAATTTATGGGAATCTAACTACGAATGAGGGTAATAGTGCGTCCCCTAGGACTAATAACCTCCTCCGTACTAATCCTCTCTCCCATAGGTGGTAACCCAGGACGGCGATCGAAAATCACTAACCAACCTGTATCTAATCCTAACCCATCCAGGTATTTATCCAGTTGGGTCAAACCCTTAATTAGCGGATCTGACTTTCTTTCACGCCACATCTTAATTTCTATACCCATCACCACCTTGCTATAGCGTAAACAAATATCCATTCTCCCAGAACCAATGGCATATTCCCGCTCTAACGTACCACCACCATTTACTACCCGGTGTAAAAATGCCATTAACACCAAATGGGGGGCAATCTCATGATAGGGCGCACTTTTAAGTAATGGTTCCCCATGTTGTCGCCAAAATTCCAAGAAAGAGTTTAAGAGAATTTGAGGATTGAGAGTACCATCAGAGTTTAACCAGTTGGGTTCTACAGAAGTTAGAGATGCGATCGCCACTGCAGCTAAGGTCTTAGGTAAAATCTCCCGATAAATAGGGTTAGCAATTTCTAGTCCACCCCCGCGATCGCGACGACATAAACCCAAGTCTAGGACATATCGTAAATTATCTTCTGCTGTATCAGCTAAGTCTTCACCAGCTAACATGGGTTGAATAATATCCCTAACCCGTGCTTCCCGTAATCTTTCTGCTAAACTATCCAAATGGGTATCCTGACGCTGAATGAGAATTTCTTTTGCTTGGTTAATCACTTCAGCAGTAATGGGTTCATTCACATCCTGGACTAACACCTGGGTAGCTTGACGAGCTAGGGCGTTAACTAACCATGGTTGTCCATCAGTTAAATAATATGCCTGTTGAACTGCTTCCGGGGTAAACACCTGTCCCGTAGCTGTTGTATGTTGTTCATATAGATTTTGGACATCTGTAAAACTAAAATTACTTAAAGTTAGGGATTCAGCCTTGATATTAAACGGACTAGACGTATTAAGTCGTTCACTCCCACCAGATTTAACCTTGTAGTCCCGCACGTCCCGCATCCCAATTAAGCCCACCGAATGGGGGAAACCCCGAGGACGACGGGGAAAACCATCCCGTAACTGTCGCAATACCGAAATCAAGGTTTGATTTTGCAATGAGTCAATTTCATCAATGAAGACCACTAGAGGACGAGGAGAGCTTTTTGCCCAACTTTTCAGGAAAGCACCAATAGTCTCCCTACGCTCCGGGTCAAAAGGGGGATGGAGGTCTTCCGGAAGCCAAATATCAATTGCATCTTGCCAAGAACCCAAAATAGCCCTTTCAGCACGTTCTGGTTCATCAGGAAAAACCGACCCCACTTCCACGGAGAGCATCACTGCTGTATACTCCCCACTATCAGTTAATTCCTGGGCTAAAGCTATCATAGCAGTGGTTTTGCCCACTTGTCGCGGTGCATGAATGATAAAGTAATTACGTCCATCAATTAATGCTTTCAACTGAGGTAGTCGCCCTGTGGGAGAGAGCATATAGTGGATATCAGATTGACAAGGTCCAGCAGTATTAAAGTGTTTAGGCATAATTGACAATAAGTTAAGGTACTACTGTGATTCAAATGTGGTTCAAATTTATGGGAATCTAACTACGAATGAGGGTAATAGTGCGTCCCCTAGGACTAATAACCTCCTCCGTACTAATCCTCTCTCCCATAGGTGGTAAACCAGGACGGCGATCGAAAATCACTAACCAACCTGTATCTAATCCTAACCCATCCAGGTATTTATCCAGTTGGGTCAAACCCTTAATTAAAGGATCTGACTTTCTTTCACGCCACATCTTAATTTCTATACCCATCACCACCTTGCTATAGCGTAAACAAATATCCATTCTCCCAGAACCAATGGCATATTCCCGCTCTAACGTACCACCACCATTTACTACCCGGTGTAAAAATGCCATTAACACCAAATGGGGGCAATCTCATGATAGGGCGCACTTTTAAGTAATGGTTCCCCATGTTGTCGCCAAAATTCCAAGAAAGAGTTTAAGAGGATTTGAGGATTGAGTACCATCAGAGTTTAACCAGTTGGGTTCTACAGAAGTTAGAGATGCGATCGCCACTGCAGCTAAGGTCTTAGGTAAAATCTCCCGATAAATGGGGTTAGCAATTTCTAGTCCACCCCCGCGATCGCGACGACATAAACCCAAGTCTAGGACATATCGTAAATTATCTTCTGCTGTATCAGCTAAGTCTTCACCAGCTAACATGGGTTGAATAATATCCCTAACCCGTGCTTCCCGTAATCTTTCTGCTAAACTATCCAAATGGGTATCCTGACGCTGAATGAGAATTTCTTTTGCTTGGTTAATCACTTCAGCAGTAATGGGTTCATTCACATCCTGGACTAACACCTGGGTAGCTTGACGAGCTAGGGCGTTAACTAACCATGGTTGTCCATCAGTTAAATAATATGCCTGTTGAACTGCTTCCGGGGTAAACACCTGTCCCGTAGCTGTTGTATGTTGTTCATATAGATTTTGGACATCTGTAAAACTAAAATTACTTAAAGTTAGGGATTCAGCCTTGATATTAAACGGACTAGACGTATTAAGTCGTTCACTCCCACCAGATTTAACCTTGTAGTCCCGCACGTCCCGCATCCCAATTAAGCCCACCGAATGGGGGAAACCCTGGGGACGATTGGGATAACCCGCTCGCAACTGTCTAAGGATGGATATGAGGGTTTGATCCTCTAAGGAATCAATTTCATCCAGAAAGACAACTAAGGGTAGGGGGGAAGCCATGGCCCACCCTTGTAGGACTGTTTGAATATCTAGGGGAGAAGTCTCGGTCTCCCTTTGAATCTGGGTTAAAGTGGGCAAGGGTAATTTTCGGAACCGAATTTCATTCTGCCAACGTCTGAGGATACTTTGTTGCGCTTGTTCTGGTGCATCTGGAAATGGCGCACCGGTTTCTACGGTTAACATCACAGCTAGGTATTGCCCACTGTCAGTTAATTCTTGAGCTAGGGCCATCATAGCAGTGGTTTTGCCTACTTGTCGCGGTGCATGAATGATAAAGTAATTTTCTCCATCAATTAATGCTTTCAACTGAGGTAGTCGCCCTGTGGGAGAAAGCATATAGTGAATGTTGGCTTTGCACGGACCAGCAGTGTTAAATTGTTTAGCCATGATAAAGTATAATTTATAATCATCAAAATAATAAAGTACGTTTTACTTAGCGATCGCATTTTTCTAACTACGAATGAGGGTAATGGTGCGTCCCCTAGGACTAATAACCTTCTCCGTACTAATCCTCTCTCCCATGGGTGGTAAACCAGGACGGCGATCGAAAATCACTAACCAACCCGTATCTAATCCTAACCCATCTAGATATTTATCCAGTTGGGTCAAACCCTTGATTAACGGATCTGACTTTCTTTCACGCCACACCTTGAGTTCCATACCCATCACCACCTTGCCATATCGTAAACAAATATCCATTCTCCCAGAACCAATGGCATATTCCCGTTCTAATGTACCACCACCATTTACCACCCGGTGTAAAAATGCCATTAATACCAAATGGGGAGCAATCTCATGGTAGGGCGCACTTCTGAGTAATGGTTCCCCATGTTGTCGCCAAAATTCCAGAAAAGCATTTAATAGAGCTTGGGGATTTAAACTATTGTCAGTATTTAACCAAGTGGGTTGAATTTGAGGTAAACTGTCCTGACTACCCTGGGATAAAACACGAGGGATCACCTCCTGGTAAATGGGATTGGCAATGGTTAGTCCACCCAAAGGACTACGCTTAACTAAGCCTAAATCTAGCAAAAACCGGCGATCATCCTCTGGGGTATCTGGTAAGTCCTCACCTGCTAAAATTGGTTCAATAATAGCTTTGACCCGCTCTTCCCGTAATCTTTCTGCTAAACTATCCAAATGGGTATCCTGACGCTGAATGAGGATTTCTTTGGCTTGGTTAATCACCTCAGCAGTAATGGGTTCATTCACATCCTGGACTAACACCTGGGTAGCTTGACGAGCTAGGGCGTTAACTAGCCATGGTTGTCCATCGGTTAAATAATATGCCTGTTGAACTGCTTCCGGGGTAAACACCTGTCCCGTAGCTGTTGTATGTTGTTCATATAGATTTTGGACATCTGTAAAACTAAAATTACTTAAAGTTAGGGATTCAGCCTTGATATTAAACGGACTAGACGTATTGAGTCGTTCACTTCCACCAGATTTAACCTTGTAGTCCCGCACGTCCCGCATCCCAATTAAGCCCACCGAATGGGGGAAACCCTGGGGACGATTGGGATAACCCGCTCGCAACTGTCTAAGGATGGATATGAGGGTTTGATCCTCTAAGGAATCAATTTCATCCAGAAAGACAACTAAGGGTAGGGGGGAAGCCATGGCCCACCCTTGTAGGACTGTTTGAATATCTAGGGGAGAAGTCTCGGTCTCCCTTTGAATCTGGGTTAAAGTGGGCAAGGGTAATTTTCGGAACCGAATTTCATTCTGCCAACGTCTGAGGATACTTTGTTGCGCTTGTTCTGGTGCATCTGGAAATGGCGCACCGGTTTCTACGGTTAACATCACAGCTAGGTATTGCCCACTGTCAGTTAATTCTTGAGCTAGGGCCATCATAGCAGTGGTTTTGCCTACTTGTCGCGGTGCATGAATGATAAAGTAATTTTCTCCATCAATTAATGCTTTCAACTGAGGTAGTCGCCCTGTGGGAGAAAGCATATAGTGAATGTTGGCTTTGCACGGACCAGCAGTGTTAAATTGTTTAGCCATGATAAAGTATAATTTATAATCATCAAAATAATAAAGTACGTTTTACTTAGCGATCGCATTTTTCTAACTACGAATGAGGGTAATGGTGCGTCCCCTAGGACTAATAACCTTCTCCGTACTAATCCTCTCTCCCATGGGTGGTAAACCAGGACGGCGATCGAAAATCACTAACCAACCCGTATCTAATCCTAACCCATCTAGATATTTATCCAGTTGGGTTAAACCCTTAATTAAAGGATCCGACTTTCTTTCACGCCACAGCTTGAGTTCCATACCCATCACCACCTTGCCATAGCGTAAACAAATATCCATTCTCCCAGAACCAATGGCATATTCCCGTTCTAACGTACCACCACCATTTACCACCCGGTGTAAAAATGCCATCAAAACTAAATGGGGAGCAATCTCATGGTAGGGCGCACTTTTGAGCAATGGTTCTCCGTGTTGTCGCCAAAACTCCAGAAAAGCATGTAATAATTTATCAGGTAATAGTTCCCCTTGTTCATTTAGCCACAGAGGTTCAATTGCTCCAATAGAAACCCTAGTTGTATAACTTAGCACTAAAGGTAGAACTTCTTTATAAATTGGATTGGCAATTTCCAGTCCTTGTCCTTGATCTCGACACAGACCTAAATCCAGCACGTAACGAATATCATCCGGTGGTACGTCGGGTAAGTCCTCACCTGCTAAAATTGGTTCAATAATGGTCTTAACCCGCTCTTCCCGTAATCGCTCTGCTAAGCTATCTAAATGGGTATCCTGGCGTTGAATGAGGATTTCTTTGGCTTGGTTAATCATCTCAGCAGTAATGGGTTGATTCACATCCTGGACTAATACCTGGGTAGCTTGACGAGCTAGGGCGTTAACTAACCATGGTTGTCCATCAGTTAAATAATATGCCTGTTGAACTGCTCCCAGGGTAAACACCTGTCCCGTAGCTGTTGTATGTTGTTCATATAAATTTTGAATATCTGTAAAACTAAAATTACTCAAAGTTAGGGACTCAGCCTTGATATTAAACGGACTAGACGTATTGAGTCGTTCACTTCCACCAGATTTAACCTTGTAGTCCCGCACATCCCGCATGCCAATTAAGCCCACCGAATGGGGAAAACCCTGGGGACGACGGGGAAAACCATCCCGTAACTGTCGCAATACTGAAATCAACGTTTGATTTTGCAACGAGTCAATTTCATCAATGAACACCACTAGGGGACGAGGAGAGCTTTTTGCCCAACTTTTCAGGAAAGCACCAATATTCTCCCTACGCTCTGGGTCAAAAGGGGGATGGAGGTCTTGCGGAAGCCAAATATCAATTGCATCTTGCCAAGAACCCAAAATGGCTCTTTCAGCACGTTCTGGTTCATCAGGAAAAACCGACCCCACTTCCACGGAGAGCATCACTGCTGTATACTCCCCACTATCAGTTAATTCTTGGGCTAAAGCTATCATAGCAGTGGTTTTGCCCACTTGTCGCGGTGCATGAATGATAAAGTAATTGCGTCCATCAATTAACGCTTTTAACTGAGGTAGTCGCCCTGTGGGAGAGAGCATATAGTGGATATCAGATTGACAAGGTCCAGCAGTGTTAAATTGTTTAGGCATAGTAAGGTATAATTTATAAGTAGCAAAATAATAATTTACGTTTTACTTAGCGATCGCATTTTTCTAACTACGAATTAGGGTAATAGTGCGCCCAGTGGGACTAATAACCTCCTCCGTACTAATCCTCTCTCCCATAGGTGGTAAACCGGGACGGCGATCGAAAATCACTAACCAACCCGTATCTAATCCTAACCCATCCAGGTATTTATCCAGTTGGGTCAAACCCTTGATTAACGGATCTGACTTTCTTTCACGCCACACCTTGAGTTCCATACCCATTACCACCTTGCCATAGCGTAAACAAATATCCATTCTTCCAGAACCAATGGCATATTCCCGCTCTAAAGTACCACCACCATTAACTACCCGATGTAAAAATGCCATCAACACCAAATGGGGAGCAATCTCATGGTAGGGCGCACTTTTGAGTAATGGTTCCCCGTGTTGTCGCCAAAACTCCAGAAAAGCATGTAATAATTTATCAGGTAATAGTTCCCCTTGTTCATTTAGCCACAGAGGTTCAATTGCTCCAATAGAAACCCTAGTTGTGTAACTTAGCACTAGAGGTAGAACTTCCTTATAAATTGGATTGGCAATTTCCAAGCCTTGTCCTTGATCTCGACACAGTCCTAAATCCAGCACATAACGAATATCATCTGGTGGTATGTCGGGTAAGTCTTCACCTGCTAAAATTGGTTCAATAATAGCTTTGACCCGCTCTTCCCGTAATCTTTCTGCTAAACTATCCAAATGGGTATCCTGACGCTGGATGAGGATTTCTTTGGCTTGGTTAATCACTTCAGCAGTAATGGGTTGATTCACATCCTGGACTAATACCTGGGTAGCTTGACGAGCTAGGGCGTTAACTAACCATGGTTGTCCATCAGTTAAATAATATGCCTGTTGAACTGCTCCCAGGGTAAACACCTGTCCCGTAGCTGTTGTATGTTGTTCATATAAATTTTGAATATCTGTAAAACTAAAATTACTCAAAGTTAGGGATTCAGCCTTGATATTAAACGGACTAGACGTATTGAGTCGTTCACTTCCACCAGATTTAACCTTGTAGTCCCGCACATCCCGCATGCCAATTAAGCCCACCGAATGGGGAAAACCCTGGGGACGATTGGGATAACCCGCTCGTAATTGTCTGAGAATGGATATGAGAGTTTGATCTTCCAAAGAATCAATTTCATCCAAAAACACAACTAAAGGTAGAGGGGAAGCCATGGCCCAAGCTTGCAGAACTGTTTGAATATCTAAGGGAGAGGTCTCAGTCTCTGTTTCAATTTGTGTTAAATTAGGCAAAGGTAATTTTCGAAACCGAATTTCATTCTGCCAACGTCTCAGGATACTTTGTTGCGCTTGTTCTGGTGCATCTGGAAATGGCGCACCGGTTTCTAGGGTTAACATCACAGCTAGGTATTGTCCACTGTCAGTTAATTCTTGAGCTAGGGCCATCATGGCAGTGGTTTTACCCACTTGTCGCGGTGCATGAATGATAAAGTAATTGCGTCCATCAATTAATGCTTTCAACTGAGGTAGTCGCCCTGTGGGAGAGAGCATATAGTGGATATCAGATTGGCAAGGTCCAGCAGTATTAAAGTGTTTAAACATAATCGGCAATAATTTAAGGTGTGATTCAAATTTATCGGAATCTAACTACGAATCAGGGTAATGGTGCGCCCACTAGGACTAATAACCTCCTCCGTACTAATCCTCTCTCCCATGGGGGGTAACCCGGGACGGCGATCGAAAATCACTAACCAACCCGTATCTAATCCTAACCCATCCAGATATTTATCCAGTTGGGTTAAACCCTTGATTAACGGATCTGACTTTCTTTCACGCCACACCTTGAGTTCCATACCCATCACCACCTTGCCATAGCGTAAACAAATATCCATTCTCCCAGAACCAATGGCATATTCCCGCTCTAACGTACCACCACCATTTACCACTCGGTGTAAAAATGCCATTAACACCAAATGGGGAGCAATTTCATGATAGGGCGCACTTTTGAGTAATGGTTCCCCATGTTGTCGCCAAAATTCCAAGAAAGAGTTTAATAGAATTTGAGGATTGAGAGTACCATCAGAGTTTAACCAGTTGGGTTCCACAGAAGTTAGAGATGCGATCGCCACTGCAGCTAAGGTCTTAGGTAAAATCTCCCGATAAATGGGGTTAGCAATTTCTAATGCACCCCCGCGATCGCGACGACATAAACCCAAGTCTAGGACATATCGTAAATTATCTTCTGCTGTATCAGCTAAGTCTTCACCAGCTAACATGGGTTGAATAATATCCCTAACCCGCTCTTCCCGTAATCTTTCCGCCAAACTATCTAAATGGGTATCCTGACGCTGGATGAGGATTTCCTTGGCTTGGTTAATCACCTCAGCAGTAATGGGTTGCTTCACATCCTTTACTAACACCTGGGTAGCTTGACGAGCTAGGGCGTTAACTAACCATGGTTGTCCATCGGTTAAATAATATGCCTGTTGAACTGCTCCCAGGGTAAATACTTGCCCTGTAGCTGTTGTATGTTGTTCGTATAAATTTTGCACATCTGTAAAACTAAAATTACTTAAAGTTAGGGATTCAGCCTTGATATTGAACGGACTAGATGTATTAAGTCGTTCACTCCCACCAGATTTAACCTTGTAGTCCCGCACGTCCCGCATGCCAATTAAGCCCACCGAATGGGGGAAACCCTGGGGACGATTGGGATAACCCGCTCGCAACTGTCTAAGGATGGATATGAGGGTTTGATCCTCTAAAGAATCAATTTCATCCAGAAAGACCACTAAGGGTAGGGGGGAAGCCATGGCCCACCCTTGCAGGACTGTTTGAATATCTAGGGGAGAAGTCTCGGTCTCCCTTTGAATTTGGGTTAAAGTGGGCAAGGGTAATTTTCGGAACCGAATTTCATTCTGCCAACGTCTGAGGATACTTTGTTGCGCTTGTTCTGGTGCATCTGGAAATGGCGCACCGGTTTCTACGGTTAACATCACAGCTAGGTATTGCCCACTGTCAGTTAATTCTTGAGCTAGGGCCATCATAGCAGTGGTTTTGCCCACTTGTCGTGGTGCATGAATGATAAAGTAATTGCGTCCATCAATTAATGCTTTCAACTGAGGTAGTCGCCCTGTGGGAGAGAGCATATAGTGGATATCAGATTGACAAGGTCCAGCAGTATTAAAGTGTTTAGGCATAATTGACAATAAGTTAAGGTACTACTGTGATTCAGATGTGGTTCAAATTTATGGGAATCTAACTACGAATGAGGGTAATGGTGCGCCCATTAGGACTAATAATCTCCTCCGTACTAATCCTCTCTCCCATGGGTGGTAAACCGGGACGGCGATCGAAAATCACTAACCAACCTGTATCTAATCCTAACCCATCCAGGTATTTATCCAGTTGGGTCAAACCCTTGATTAACGGATCTGACTTTCTTTCACGCCACACCTTGAGTTCCATACCCATCACTACCTTGCCATATCGTAAACAAATATCCATTCTCCCAGAACCAATGGCATATTCCCGTTCTAACGTACCACCACCATTTACCACCCGGTGTAAAAATGCCATCAAAACTAAATGGGGGGCAATCTCATGGTAGGGCGCACTCTTGAGCAATGGTTCTCCGTGTTGTCGCCAAAACTCCAGAAAAGCATGTAATAATTTATTGGGTAATAATTCCCCTTGTTCATTTAGCCACAGAGGTTCAATTGCTCCAATAGAAACCCTAGTTGTATAACTTAGTACTAAAGGTAGAACTTCTTTATAAATTGGATTGGCAATTTCCAGTCCTTGTCCTTGATCTCGACACAGACCTAAATCCAGCACGTAACGAATATCATCCGGTGGTACGTCGGGTAAGTCCTCACCTGCTAAAATTGGTTCAATAATAGTTTTGACCCGCGCTTCCCGTAATCTTTCTGCTAAACTATCCAAATGGGTATCCTGACGCTGAATGAGCATTTCTTTGGCTTGGTTAATCACCTCAGCAGTAATGGGTTCATTCATATCCTGGACTAACACCTGGGTAGCTTGACGAGCTAGGGCGTTAACTAACCATGGTTGTCCATCGGTTAAATAATATGCCTGTTGAACTGCTTCCGGGGTAAACACCTGTCCCGTAGCTGTTGTATGTTGTTCATATAAATTTTGGACATCTGTAAAAGTAAAATTACTTAAAGTTAGGGATTCAGCCTTGATATTAAACGGACTAGACGTATTGAGTCGTTCACTTCCACCAGATTTAACCTTGTAGTCCCGCACGTCCCGCATCCCAATTAAGCCCACCGAATGGGGGAAACCCTGGGGACGATTGGGATAACCCGCTCGCAACTGTCTAAGGATGGATATGAGGGTTTGATCCTCTAAAGAATCAATTTCATCCAGAAAGACCACTAAGGGTAGGGGGGAAGCCATGGCCCACCCTTGCAGGACTGTTTGAATATCTAGGGGAGAAGTCTCGGTCTCCCTTTGAATTTGGGTTAAAGTGGGCAAGGGTAATTTTCGGAACCGAATTTCATTCTGCCAACGTCTGAGGATACTTTGTTGCGCTTGTTCTGGTGCATCTGGAAATGGCGCACCGGTTTCTACGGTTAACATCACAGCTAGGTATTGCCTACTGTCAGTTAATTCTTGAGCTAAGGCCATCATAGCAGTGGTTTTGCCTACTTGTCGCGGTGCATGAATGATAAAGTAATTTTCTCCATCAATTAATGCTTTCAACTGAGGTAGTCGCCCTGTGGGAGAGAGCATATAGTGAATGTTGGCTTTGCAGGGGCCAGCAGTGTTAAATTGTTTAGGCATAATGACATAATCAGTTCTAAGTATAAAATATGGATTTGAGGACAAATTCAAGTAAAATGGGAGTTTATCACTTAATATCTTTAGTATGCTTGATATATTACCTTTTCAATTCACGATAGATAAAGTAGCCATCGCTGGTTCTTGTTTATGGTCTTTAGCTTTGTATTTGGCTTTAGCATCCATTAGAGAATGGATAATCACACAATTAAATCGCTGGTTTAATTTTGCCGAGCGGTTTCTATATACTAGCGAGACGGAATTTGAAAAAACCCGCACAGCTAGAGAGTCTCAAATGCTTTTTATGCTTCAATTATGAGCATTTACCTTTCTTGGTATTTGGTGCATTATCCTACTGGGGTCACAAATTAGTTTAGGTTCTAGTTGGGAATTAATGCTGGTATACTCACTACTGTAGGTGCTAGCATCTATGAATTAGGAAGAGAATAAACGGAAAAATTCAGACTAGATGTGCTTAACCGTAAAATGTACTACTTCCACAACCTCAACAATTAAATTTCTCAGTTATTATTCATGGTGATGAAAATGAAGACCAGTGAAATATCATAGAAATTCAAAAATCCTTTTTGTAATAAACCGGAAGTTTGGGGGCTACCTTTCTCAATCTAAATGGGCTTCATCAGGTAGTAGGCAGGTTGATAATTGTACCAAATAGTGGAAGGCACAAATGATGAATAGATGACATTCTGCCCTAAAATTAGCATATTAAAGGATTTGCCAGGATACACGAGCATTCTTCACCGATCGCGCTCTACAAATGGACGATGTGGTAAGTAAATCAAAAGAATCCCAGTGTTATGC
Source organism: Cylindrospermopsis raciborskii Cr2010 (assembly GCF_003367075.2). Classification (NCBI taxonomy): domain Bacteria; kingdom Bacillati; phylum Cyanobacteriota; class Cyanophyceae; order Nostocales; family Aphanizomenonaceae; genus Cylindrospermopsis; species Cylindrospermopsis raciborskii. The sequence goes on along the minus strand of NZ_CP065936.1, from coordinate 2,074,024 downwards.
CTACTACAAAAGCTGGGACAAACCAGAAGTTGAGAATATGCCCTAAAAGTGATATTGAATGAAATATAGACAATAGTAAAGATGATCAGCTAAGGAACCATTCTAGTAGTTCATGTTACGCCAAAAAGTTGCCTTTGGAAAGAAAAACACCTCATGGTACAAAATCTCCACCGCGATTAACCACGGTGGACCACCTGTGGAAACATAATGATCCGGGTCATCTTTGGGATGATTGACATTGCCATGGTGTTGTAGGTGTATCTGGTAAAAACTGGGAAAGCAAGGCTAGTGGCACAGGAAGCTAGCACTTGACCCAATATGGCGTTAGCTGTTGGTTACGATGGGCTGATTGATGACAAGCATCATGAATAATCGTGCCTGAGAAATGTAGGACAGGGTGTGTTGATGCCAAAACATAACCAATAGAGGCATTCCCATACCCAGTAACCACAGCTAGAAAGTACCAACATAGTTACTACTGCAAGAATAGCAACACGGTTTAGTTCAGACCTCAGGGTCTAAAAAGGATTCTTTGGGGAAATTGTCAGCGGCTTTTTGCCTCCGACGTGAGCATTACTAACTCCTTTGCTGTCTTAAACCAACATTATCATTAACTATATCAATCCTCACTATACATTAAATATCTCAGAATTGATCCTGAAATCTGGTGAAATCATGCTTTTAGCCAAGTGCTTAGGAAAAGCGCCTAGGTGGCTGGTTTTAGTTAGAACTGTCTGTTTGTATGATTATTAAATTTTCTGTACACCAAGTCATACCAATATGTCCCTAACCAGATCACTGATAATAATCCTGCTAAACTGAGGAGTTAGACCAGTAAAGAACTAAAAATGCAAATACAGGTAAAACCGCTCAACAATGGTACAAATAATTGCTGCTAATCCTAATTGACGATTCCCACCCAACCCATAATTAAACCTATTAACACCAGTGAAATTATTAGCAGGCATTTCTCCACTCATAAACCTTGACGTATGTGGCCCAAAGTTAATAAGCGGTAAAGAACACTCCCCAGCGATCCTTCCAGATTTTTGTAAGCTCATGGGTACAGTTAAGTATGGTAGTAATATCACACCACAAAAATAATCCTGGTGCTTCTAATAATAATAAGCGAAATTATAATTCCGGTTTTACCTATGGGTTTAGTAGCCGTAAACACCGAAAGGATTTTGACAGAAACATTATCATTAAAAATCCAAGTGAATTGACTATTACCTCCATCTCTTTTTATTTCCTGAGGAACTATACCACTGGCAAAATCCGCATTAGCAAATCTGTATAGCTGTAGGGCGGAAACCAGAGAGTAACTGATTAGTGGCATTATATACCCAACACGGTCCCCCTTGTGCTTATTAACCTTTGATGGTGGCTTGCTCTCCAGGATTTAAGTCAAGGAAATCCATAATCTTCTGGACTGGTCTGTTCTAGTCTTGTCCCTTCTCTCCACTTTATATCCAGATAAGAGAGAATAGCCGTATGGTGGTGGTGCTTCAAATATAAACTGATTTTTATTATTTAGGGTATTGACTTCTATTTTGTACTCACCAGTATAGTCAGTAATATAAATGGCACTGCGATTTTGCACGTCTACTTTGATCAATAGTCGCGAATTTGGGGCCAGCCAAATTTAAATACCAGGTGACTTTTTGCTTGTCCGTCACCTTAACAATTCTATCCCTGACTCCAGGTTGTGTAGCTATAGGGTTCCTCAGTTATATAACTAACACGAGGTGCGTTGTGTTCTAATCTATCACCAGCAACAGATTCAGTTACCTTAGCCACCTTTGCTTGCTCCCAGTGATGGTAACGATTACTCAGAGGGTGGAAGTAAAGGAAAAATCGTTACTGATAAATTAACACCAATGCAAAGTGTGGTATGCCACGCAAAATTTGGGAATAACAGGCAGGCCAATCTCACCAAAATCCGCCTGCTGTTCCGTTTCCCGTCTTGAGGAAAAACTGATCAAGCGATCGCCACTCCCAAATAATAATTAAAACACTGCTAATAGTGATTTTCAACTACTTGGTACGAACCTGATTAATTCATCAGGATGTGTGAGGTCGGGTAAACTAAAGGGAATACCTGAGCAGAGGAAGATATAGCTGAAGTTTCCATTTTCCCATTCATAGGGCTGAAGGATTTTTTTATAAGAATACGCATTAAGCTTTCCAGCTCATCTGGTACTCGATATAGATTTAATACTTGTTGAATTTGCCCGCTACCCCGATGCAGAATTCAAACTGCCAGATGTCACCTGTGGAAACGGCTGTGGAGAATGGGTTCTTCGCTAATTACTCAGATATCAAGGGCAATCAGCTCGACTGCAAGTTGAGTAAAACCTCTGGTGAGATCTGCATTTTTTGCTTCAACAATCAGGAGTTTACCTGCCGGAGTATAAGTAGTAATCAAGGCAACTATGTGTTCACTAACATTTAGGAATATTCTACCTAAGTTGGGCATGAGTATAATGTAGTACATCTATTAATAAAGGAGCAATGGTAGTTCACGGCGAGCAGCTTCGCTGGTGAGGCTAATATAGGAGGCTTTCTTGGATCGGGTTTTTGGTCGTCAGTCGGTCAAGATTAATGTCTGACTGGGGAGATAATGTTGACCGTTGGAACTCATAACCGAGTTCTCCCAGAATATCTCCGGTTCATAGGTCGACGAAATATTGCCGGAAAGTGTAAGAATGTCGGTTGTAAAATGGCAGGTCTCATTTGGGTTAAATTCCTGGAGGCAATTTGCGGACCCAGTGAGCTGACAATTTATGCTATTGTATAGCAAACTGTCAGACCATAATAACAATCCTTACTGGAACGGAAGTTAAATTCCCCAGTTTCAGTAAAAAATCTCAGTATATACCCGCAATTGATTTTGGTACGAGTAATACGGTAATTACCCGATGGAACCCTGTGACCCAGCAACCAGAAACCCTCCAGTTTGCCAGGGTTATCTACTCGACAGGGTTTGAATCCTCCTTTGATGCAGTTTAGTTTATATAGAAGCGGCAAATCAAGATAGGTGTTAATTGGTCAGCAGATACGAGATCCGGGTTTTAGATCTCATGGGTGATAGTAGATTTTTTCACCCAGTTTTTAAACGGGGTGTTGGAGCAGATATTCAGGTTTCTTACCCAGAAATAGTGGAAACTATTGCTTTTGAAAAGGTGGAAGCTTTATGGTTTCTACTCCAGGGGATAATAGGGAGTTGTATCTATTGAGGGCGGATTGGACTCTTTGGTATTAACCGTTCAGTGGATAGTTTTGAAGTTTATCGTTATTGGCTAGGCAAAGTTTTCAAGCTTGCCAGTTACTAAATTAGAATGTTGGATGAGCCTACCGCTGCTGCTTTAGCATACAGTGTAAAGACTGAAAATTTGTTAGTGATTGATTTTGGCGGGAACTCTGAATCTATCTTTGGTGAAGCTGGATAAAAAGACCCAGTAGATAATAAACCTGTGAGGTTTTTTTTATTAAAAATGGGGAAATAAATCTTTGGCTGGACTCTCACAAAAGGTAAAAACAGCCAAGGTGCGGCCAAATCAGAGGACAAAACCGTTGGCACAGATATTGATAATTGGATAGTTGATTGTTTTGTGACAACTCAGGGATTGCCAGTTAATTCTATTACTACTAGATTGGCGGAGAGGTTGAAAATTGAATTGTCTACCCACAATCAAGCTGGAGAGGTCTACTTTGACGATCAAAATTTTGCCAGTTATGAGTTAAGGTTGAATCTCGTCAGACATGAAACTATTCTCCAAGATCAGTTTTTTGCCGATTGGATGAGACTATGTTGAATTTATTACAACAGGCTCGTCATCAAGGTGTGCAAATAGATGATAGCGCAGTTTTGCACGGTGGGTGGCACAGTACAATTACCTGCTATACAAAAGTGGATCCAGCAATATTTTCCACTAGAAAAAATCCGTTGCCAAAAACCTTTACGAGGCGTCGCCCGGGGTGGCACTACAAATCACCCAGGTTTAGAAATAAAGGACTTTCTATCATAGCTATGGGGATCGATATTGAGATAGACGGAATCAACGTCATAGTTGGCAGCCAATCATCAAAAGCTGGACAATCTTATCCCATGACCCAACCAGTAGAATTGATGCTTTACGTGCTTCTGGGAAAATCAACCTAGCATTGAATTAATTATGGGAACTAGCAGAAACAACCGGTGGTACAGGGTTTATTTTGATGGCGATCGCCTGATTACTCGTCAAGTCAACTCTTCCAACCACTAGTTAAACCTCGTGACAGTGACAGGAAAATCGCCCAACTCACCTTGGTTTTCCAGGGAGCGTCGCATTAAAGTTAAGTTTCAAGTTGACGGAACGGTTTAAAAGAATCACGTGGAGACATGTGAATGTGCCTGCTTGAAGGAGTCTGGACCGCAGCTCAGGTGGGTTAAATCAGTTCTCTGAATTGACAGTAAACTTAAAATTAGTTAACATATAAGTTAACAAGCATTTAATGTAATTAATTATGATCCCAGATAGATAAAACTGTTGTAGAGTAAAGGGTTACAGGTTAAATAACTAAATACCATAACATTACACCCAACTGGTGATATAAAATATCATTTCTGCTCTATTTCATGAGACAATAGAAATGTGAGGATGTAAATATAAAGGAAGGGGTATGAAACGTGAACTTTAGCTACTATAGCCTGGTGGCTCCCCTATTGTTTGTTAGCTCAGTTAATGCTGGCAACAATCATGATCTGCAAAACTTTTATCCACTGTGAGAGTGAGAGTGTCAGGAAATGCCAGCTGTCTCAGGTCAACCTGAGCGGTTCTCACCTGATTGAAAGATTTGCAGACCTACGGGGTGCAAATCTCGAGAGCTGACCTAACAAGTGTCAACTTAGAAGGAGCTGACCTAACGGAGCCGTTTATCAGGTGCCAATTTAACATCTGCCTTCGTTACCAATAGCAAACATGAAACAGTTTACAATCTCAACGGTGCCAATTTCCTGGTGCTGTGATTAATGATTCTAATGTTTATCAAGCATCTATGAATAACCTTTACCATTACTGACGCCCAAATCTATAGCACTGCCATTGGTGTTGGTGGAGAGGACAGTGAATCTGACTGGGACTAGGTATAATTAGGTTAAGCACACTTTAAACTAGTTGAGGCAAGTTGATTTTACCTCAAGCTAGAAACAGGTGAATTAACATGCTCACTGGCTGCTTGCTTAAGAACGGCTGCCTTATCCAGTACGCTCCATGGTAAAATTCCAGATCAGACGTCCCAAGTGACCATAAGCTGCGTCCTGATAAAAACGTCCGCCCCTCTCACTGGGTAAATTCCTTAGATAAAGGCGTGGATGATTCCTGCAGGACGCAGTTCAAAGTTGTCTTTGACTAATTGCAGTAAACTTCATCATCCACCTTGCTATGCCAAAGTATCTGCAAAATACTCACAGGTCTAGCCACACCAGCAGCATAACTTAACTGAACCTCGCATTTTCAGCCAATCCAGCCACCTTAATGTTTTGCTGCGTAGCGAGCCTGCGTATGCAGCAGAGCGATCTACCTTAGTGGGATCTTACTGGAAAGCACCACCACCATGGCGAATAACCACCATAGGTGTCAACAATGATTTTTTTCTTCCTGTTAGTCAGAATCCCTTGAGGTCCACCAATAACAAATTTGCCGGTGGGGATTAACCAAAAACCGAGTAGTTTGGTCTGGCTTGACAGTAATATCACCAAATACAGGTTCTACCACTAAAGCCCACAAATCTTCCTTAATCTTGGCTTGCACTCCAGCCTCATCCGTAATATCCCCAATATTAGGTGTATGCTGAGTGGAAATCAGATAGTATCAATACCCACAGGTTTACCATCTTCGTAAGCTTCAGTAACCTGGGTTTGCCATCGGGACGTAGATATGACAAATCTCAGTTTTCGACAGCTGCCAATCTACGAGCAATGCGGTGAGCCAAACTAATAGGTAAGATATGAGTTCGGGTGTTTCATTACATGCAAAACCAGACATTAGTCATGATCACCAGCCCCGATCTTATCAAATTGTTCTTCACTATCTTGAGTACGGGTTTCATGGGCAGTGTTTACACCTTGGGCAATATCAGGTGAGCTGTTCATCTATAGCTAAAAGTACACTGGTGCTATTAGCAGAAAAACCGTTGACCGCATCGGTATAGCCGATTTCCGCAATTTTCTTACGGCTAAATGCGAAAGTTGACGTTAGCTTTAGTGGTAATTTCACCGGTAATTAACACTAACCCGGTTAACAACTACCTCTGCTGCCACCCGACTAGTAGGATCTTCCGTTAATAAAGCATCCAGAATTGTATCGGAGATTTGATGCAAGATTTTATCTGGGTGTCCTTCAGTAACAGACTCGGAGGTAAATAAATAGCGTCGAGACAGAAACTCCTCCTGGTGGGTGAATCACTAAACTAAATTAAGATACTTTCGGGAGTGTGCCAGTCTTCTAGTTGAATAATTTATGAAATGATATATATTTATACAAACTGGCAATATGCATTTGTTATTCAGCCCAAAATGTTAACAAAATTATGAGAACTCAATCCAGCTCTTTGAACAAAGTCTATACTATAAATATGTTTTTGCCTATTGCACAATCAATTAAAACAACTTAAATGCTAACCTGGTAATCCAAAAAAGGATTAATTATGCAGTTAAGAAAGTTGACTTCTGCTCCAAAGGTGGTAATTAAGTAACAGATGTGACAGAAAGCCAAGTCAAAGCTTGTATTGAACAGAGATTAGTGAAAAGAAAGTAAAATTTTATGGTTTCCCCAATTCGATTTTAATGTGCGCCCCGGCCATGACGTGGACTACGTAATTAACCCCTGGATGGGGAAGGCAATATCCATAAGTCATCCCTTGATCGCGCTATTGGAGCAGTGGAATAAATTATATAAAGTAATCAAGATCACGCTGTGTAGATTTAGTCACACCAGCGAAGGTTGGCCAGACATGGTGTTTGTGAATGCGGGATTGGTTTTAGACGAGAATGTGGTTCTCAGTCGCTTTCTACATAAAGAGCGTCAGGGAGAGCCCTACTTTCAACAATGGTTTGAAAACAACGGTTATAATGTCAGGTTTGCCCAGGATCTACCGTTTGAAGGTGCTGGTGATGCACTGTTAGACCGGAAGGGGCGTTGGTTATGGGCGGGGTATGGTTTCCGTTCTGAGCTGGATTCCCACCCTATTTTGGCTAAGTGGTTAGATATTGAGGTGGTTCCCTACGGTTGATAGATGATAGGATTCTACCATCTGGACACCTGTTTTGTCCCTTGCAAATGGCTGTTGCTGTACTACCCCAGTGCGTTTGATTCCTGCTCTAATCGAGTGATTGAAATGCGGGTAGCTTTGGAAAAACACATTGCTATTGAGGAAAAGGTTGGTCAACTTTGCTTGTAATGCGATTGTATTGATCCACATCGTGATTATGAACAAAGCCAGCGATGAACTAAAATTAAAAAGTTAGCTGAAAGTTGGTTTTCAAGAGTTATTGAAACACTCCTTTAACTGAGTTCCTCAAAGCTGGTGGTGCATCCAAATGTCACAACTCTGAGTGACAGAACCTGTAAGAAGGAGTACATGCTACAACCCAGGTGGAAAGTAGAATAATTCGATTGGAAGGTTGCTAGATGCAGGATTAATCAACCGAGCTTTGGATTTAATTGTGGACATGGGAGAGAGAAGCCAAGTCCTCAGCACTTTGGTGGGGGAGAGCAGCGTCAAAGTACCTCCGCAGCAGAAGTCAAGGTTTCTGCACCATCTCATGATGTGATGGAAGAATCTTCTCCAACTTGATGATTGATCTGGGTGCGGTGGATTTACCCCAAGATAGAAAAGACGCTAAGCTAGAACCCGTTTTACAAGCGGGAGTCGCCCTGATGACTTTTATGTCGGCACCGTTTATCCACAGGATTGGGATGACGGCTGTGGTTCAAAGTAGAAAATCAACGCGCTGGACGGGCGATCGCCATTTCTCAAACACCCAATGGAATGGTGGCAAATGTAAGATTTTGCAGGATCTGGAGAAGTGGAGAGCAAGTAGTAGTTGATATTCCGAAAGTATTCGCAGCATCCGTAGAAAACCGAATCCGCGAGCAACACCAATGCTCAAGAATTTGGATTTTATGTCCTCCAGTGTTTCCAGCGAAAAACGAGTGGAACTGGTGGTCGAGCAAGTGAAGCGCAGAATTACGCAAAATTCGTGATGCTGGTGGTAAGGTAGTGGTTTGCTGCAGGACCGGTAGTGATTCATACCGGTGGCCGGAGAACATCGTAGTTAATTCGTGAAGGTTATGTTCAAGGACTTGCGGGTGGAAATCGATCGCAGTTCACGACATCGAGCAGAACATGATGGGTACATCTCGGTGTAGACATGAAACGAGTATAGCAATTGCAGGGTGGTCATGGGCATCGCGAAATGGTAATGCCATACGGCGATTTTAGCAGCATTGCTAGAGCAATAGATCTGGGGTCATCACCGGGAATTGTCATGTATGAATGTGTGAAAAATGATATTCCTTTTGTCCTAGCTGGATCCATTCGGGATGATGGACCTTTACCAGATACCAGTAGACCTCATCTTAGCTCAGCAGGAATATGCCAAAATCATTCAGGAGCAGAAATGATTTTGTGTTATCTTCAATGCTCCATTCCGTTGGAGTGGGTAATATGACCCCTCTGGGAGTTAGAATGGTGTGTGTGGATATCAACCCAGCAGTAGTCACCAAGGTTGAGCGATCACTTGGTTCAGTTGAGTCTATAGGTGTAGTAACAGATGTGAGTTTATTCCTCAGTTTGTTAATACCCAGCGGTTGAACAAACTGACCAGAATCCGCGTATCTAACATTGGCTAGTACCGACCTTGGAAATAAAAATGACTGGGGATAAAAATATCCAGTCACTGCAATATTTACTAACTAAATTGGATCAGAGCAGTCGAACTGCTGTCCAAATTGAGTATTGACCCATATACAGGTTGTTTCTTACCCTCAAAAGCTGGAATCAGTTCATTATCGAACGTAGGATGCTCTGATTAAGTCTTAGCCAACAAGCCAGCAGAGAACACTTGTTAGAGCATCCGTTGAGGGTTAGGTCTCTAGTCATAACGAGTCACACCAGAGACGCTCGGACCTATAAGAGGTTATTAGGCAGCAACTAGGGCTTCCTTACGAGCAAATTTTACGATATTGTTCGCATTTACGTTGTTTTAGGCCTTTGATTTGCGAGAGAGACTCACTCTCGACCTGAATCACAGAGTAGCTTTCCTTAGCCTGTCGAAGCCGTGACGGACCCATGCGTTTAGGCTTACATTTTATAATATATCACAAGATTTGCTAAATGTCCAGCACAAATTTTTAGAGAGAGAGAATCAAACTCAAACATTTTAACTCTTGGGGAATTCAACAGATGTTCTCTGTAAACAATTTATATCGCATTTCGTCTAAGCTACAACTGTTGAATACAATAAAAGGAAATTCCTCTATAAGTATGTCCTATGGGTAAAATATTAGTTACAGGACTTCAGGCGAATATACATAGACAATATATCTTTAAATCATATCCTCCGGTTCTTGAGGTGAGTTTCAAAGTATTGTTTCATCATCACCACTAATAAACGCAAACAGAGGAAAAGCATGATGCTTTGATCCGCTTGTAGATTTTCCTGATGTTGATCATACTTTGACTTTTTTAGGTGCATTAATTAGTTTTCCACCAATTCTATACCATCTTTTACCGCTGAGGTGAGATTTTCTGGATAACTGGGATTTAGAACTAATATTTTTCAGTTTATTTAATAGTTCTTGGTTAGCATATTTTTGAATTTCTAAAACAACATGGAATAGGACTGTCGAATTTGGGAACAGGAACAATCAATAATCACCACTAATACAAGCCAATTCTAAGAAGTAAAAATCTAATAATGATCTAATGTTTTTAGCAGAATGTAATTTGCTGTTAAGCTTTCCTGAATTTTTTAAATAACTCTCTTGTTCACTCTTGCTAACTGATGGTACAAGCTCTACTCATTAATGATTCTAGTTTCATATAGGCATCGTATAGCAGGTATGTTTTGTTATAACTATATTCTCTTTTAAGTTGGGTGATGCGGTATGATTTTACTAGCAAAAGGAATCTCCCGCTGTAAAGACTGACTTTCCACCAATGGGAATCAGAATATAATTTTTTCTTCCCTAGAGGGAAACCACAACCTTGAATTCTGGTCATGATGGATGCTTTGAGAATTAGTAGTTTAATAAACTGAGGCAATTTTCTCTCACCGCTATCTCATTTGATCACCATGATAAAACGAACGTTCTGCTAAATAAGAATTGATATACTTATCTTGATTGTCAATATCATCTTCTCCTCTCCTCTGTAAATTACCTGAATTATTTCCATGAGATTTTCTCAATTTCAAACTTAGGAATTTCACCAATATATGTGGCTTTAGGAAGGACAAATCCCGACTTCCAGAAGCAGTCATAAATATAACTTTTGCTGTTTTTGATATTTTTACTTCTTCTTTAATGATGATATATTGGCATGTATGGCTAAAAATGCTGATTTTGTCTGAAATTTTCCTTACAAGCTCTGCTGAATTTTATCAATCAATTCTGATAATTTGGACTTATTTTGGATATAAACTATAGAATTGTTCAGCATTGTCTTTTGTTAACAATTCTCAGAATATCTTCCAAATAGCTGTTCTTGACTGTTTTTTCTAAATCGGATTTGTTTTTAACTTGGATTGATTATTGAACCGTCATGATTCGACAATAATTTGATAGTTGATCGATTAAGCTCTTGGCTGGATAGGTATTTGTGTTAATCAAGAATAGCATTCTTATTATGAAATTCAAAGCATTCTACACTGATAGGTTGAATGTGAGATTCTGCTCGTCTAAAAGTAAATCTTGTTCGGTTGAGAGAACCATCTTTTTTTTAAATGTTGAGATATAGAACATCAACTTCTTGACTTATCCGCTACAATAATTTTAGTATTAAAACCATTATTCTGGTCGCTTAATTGATGCTTGACAATTTTTTAATCCTTGCAAAAATTCTGCCCTCCTCATCTCTATGTAATTTCATCTATCATAATAAATAGATGTTTAATCCGACCAGATATATTGCGCATTCTTTTCATAATTTAAGGCTTTATCTTCTTTAGTGTTGCTTTATGCATCACTCAGATTTTTCCCTGAGTGTTTTAGGTATCCCCACGCTCTATCTTTCTGAGAGATTGGACGAAGAGGTAGCAATAATTTGATTATGTTTTTGATCAGCAATTGAATGATATAGTCCTTGACAAATACTATTTAATACTCCCTTATTTTTGTCCCCATATCCTTCAAGTGTAGCTCATCGGTTATTTGCCAATCTATTTTTCTATAGGATATTCTCTCCATGTTATTTACTGTTAAGCCATACATCCCTAAAGTAAAGTCTTTTTCATATTTATTTGATGTATAAGCAACTGATAGTTCGCAGAGTTATCTTGAATCAAGTGTGTCGCTGTTAATGCTTGAATATTCCATCATCTGGTTACCATCTTCCCGATTCTTAAATTTTCCAATAATATCCAAATTAACTTGTTTGCGAGGACTAACATAGAAAAATAAAAACCTTCATCTTATGTTCAATAATAAAATCACAATGGCTGGTGGTTTTCCCAATCCAAGTTGTGATGAGAAAATAAGTAGGTGTTGTCTGAAGCAAGATATCTTTTAATTAACTGATTATGTGCTTGTCTAAGTTGGTGTTCCGTTAAATTCCAAACTAGATACCAATTCTGATGGTACAGGAGCAACGGTGTTATAAAACCTGTAATCGTTTCTGTATGACGTGGTAAAATATTGATGGTATCTGGGCTAATACCCATAATTGATCAACCATTTTTTTGCAGCGAGCAAAATTTCTTTGGGCATTCATGCGTATGTTATAGCTCTTTTGGCGCACTTCCATCATTTCTTCCTGTCTATTATGTTTCCCTATAAATTTGATAACAGGTTTCCAATAGTTCTAAAATTTTCTCCAGGAATGATTGGTGTTCTGGGCGATCCTTCTCTACAGCGTTACAGACTAATCTTTTTCTGTCAGGAATTATCCCTTTTTCAGCTAAGGATTTGTCTTTTGTAAAAGTGCCCAAAAACTATAAATGTAACTACCTGCTTGAATTGATTTAGCACTTTCTTTGTACTGATATTTAAAAGCAGTGAAAAATTCTTTCAGGTCTGAATCAAAGTCTAAACTTGGGGTTTCAGTATCAATCACCAATTTAGAAAATACACTTTTTGAACGTAAGTAGTTGACCTCTTGCAGCAATAAGTTCTAATAATTTCTACATAGTCTATTTTTTGATCATCTCATCTGTATGAATTGAAAATACTGATAAATCAAGACATAAAAGACGATAGTTATTTTTATATCTTAATAACATCAAAGTATCAGCATTAGAAACTCTCCTTTCTTTTTGTATTTATTAATATCCTGATTAATATCCTGCTCCCATGTGTTTAATTTTTGTAGCACAGAGAGCAGGTTTGTAAACCCAGTGGGTTTCACTAACTTCATGAGTACCAAGACTGTTATCATTATTTAAACCGACATTGATAATAGATAATTTCTAAATTCTTTAAACTTGATTGATGGTCACATCCCAAGACTTGAGATATTCCTAAATAAATTTAATCCAGAAAAAACCTTTTCCAAAAACACCATGTTTTGCTATTTCTTGCTCTATATCACTGATTAGTTTATTAACAATTAACTGCTCATCTTAGAAAATCAGATTTTTAGTTCTTGACTATTACAGATCCCAAATCTATTTTGAATCTGATTTTGATTAATGTAATTAAGTATTCCTACATTAAAACCAACCTCAAACAGTCTTTACAAATCATCAGCTATTTTTGCTATTCATTTTTATTCTATCATATTATGTTTTATGTGACTTTTATTCATTTCTGAAAACAAGTTCTAAATTTCTTTCATTAGTTTGTTGAGTAGTTTTCCTGACTGATAATTGATTTAATATAAGTTAAGAATGCTAAAGAGAATTAAAATCTACCTTCTCTCGAATATGTTTTAAAACCGCACACTGAGTTACAGATTCGTCTCCAATTAAATTTTTTTAAGGAGTCTAATTTTGTAGCTGGGAATTTCCAGTTTTTATAACGATAAAAATGAAATAATGTCAGGCATTGTAAAATTTCATCTTAATTATTATTATATATCAGTAGCACTCTGATATCTTCATCATCTAAAATTCCATCATAAATATTTAACAGTGTCACTAGACCCAGCCACATGATAGTTAATACTATCAAGGCTGAACCATTAAATGATTGAAGAAAATCACAGCTTGTTTTATTTCTTATCCTCCGCTAAGTTAGTAAGTTCTAGGGTATCTTGAATATATATGCCAAGGTCTTAAGCTTGAAATTTTTTCTAGCTTTACCATAGTATTTATCAAAAACATGGGATAAATTTTGATATTATCTCTTTCTTTTTTAGGGATTTGATTACATTTTTAGACATGAAGAATAATTCCTCATTTTTTCTCTTTCTGGGTATAGCAAGGTACTGCTGTAGGGAACTTTAGATATATAAATAAAGTGCTTGTATCCCTTGCTGTAAAGTTGATCCATTGTCTACTATAACAGTGGGATATTCGAAGCATTTTTTGATGATCTTCATAGTTTTCTGAAAAAGTTTTAATAGTTGAAACCTGACTGTTTTCCTTACTTCTAAGATGATAATTTCACCCACCAGGTTAGACGACTTGTATTTCCCACTCCAGACACTATCGGTTTCACGACTAGAAATGATGATAATAGCGGGTTTATCAATTTCTTGAAATGTAAATTTCGGTTTCCTTAAATTGAAATTTATATTTCTGGGAGAGTACGGAATACAAAGATGTCAAAACATTTGGAATTTTAAAGTTTATCTTTGAGGTTTGGGATTTGTTAATGACTATTCCCTGGTTGCTACGATACCCATTATTGAGTAAATGAGATAGAACTAGTTAAACAAACTATAAAGTTTTCTATGGGCGCATTGTCTGTTTTCTTTTTGGTGTATTCTTATGGGGAACAAATATTTTTGACTGGTTCTCTAAAATAACATAGAGACAAATATAGGTAAGTAGGCTATAGGTGATTTTATAAATAAATTCTTGATTGGTTTTTCTAATTGGTCTGTTTCCGAACGATGTGAAATATTAACAATCTACGAGACTTTAAATGCTGATGATAAATTTCTGCCCTTCTTTCATTGATAAAACAACACCGGTAATACTTTGATACCTGGAACTAGATCATATTTCATATCAAATATTTTGCTGATCTTCTGTTTTTAAAATGTATTTCGCTAATACTGATTTGCTGGTAAAGTAATTAATAAGTTGCCTTGGGTTGTGGCTTCCCTAGGTTAATACTGCAAGCATTCTTTTGGTTTTTGTAGGACTTCTTTAAAGAAGGTGGTTCTTTTAATAATAATGGTATCAAGGTCATTTTCTAAAATACTTTCTTTCACAGAAATATGTAGAGGATAATGCCTAACTGGGTATGGGGTTTACGTTTAATTATATTTTTATCAGTTCTTTTTGTCTTATTAATTTTTTTCCTTTATCTTTAATTCCTCAAACCTCTTAATACAATTTTTAAATAGTCGCTTTTTGACGATCATCATTTCCTTTTAGTGTGGGCAATATTTTGTTTTCTAAAATTCAATGGATTATACTCTAAATCACTTCCCATACTTTCATTAGTTCAAATATAAAACAGTACAAAAATACAGTTTTCAAAACTTTTTTCTGATAGAGGCGATTTTTCGATGATTCAGCAATTGCGGTTTATGTTCTTCCCCCATCTGGTTTAAGATCTGAGTGATATTAAAAGAACTATTTTTTTGGTGGCTTGTGCTTTACCATCAATTTCATTTTGATTCCAAGGTAAATTCTATTGCATGCTTTCTAGGACTCTCTACTTCACTAATGTTCTGAGAATGATTGGCAATATATCGTGCAACTTCACTACGAAGAAAAATAGTTCGGTAATTACTTTGTTGCTCCTGCTGTGTTGATAATCTCCATCTGCTTTACTAATTAATCGTTAATACATAATCTTCTAATAGTTTTGTCCTTTAATGAGATCTTATAAATATAACACCTTCTCCTCCGTCAACTTGCTCTAACAGAAATTCTAAATGTTGTTTAGCAAATTTATTCTAACTTTCCTAGGGTTTCTTGATTGAAGATTTTGCAATTTGTAGATGTCTGAATTATGGCTTTTTCCAAATTGGAAGTGCATATTCTAAATCTATTTATCATCTGATCTACGTCAGCAAATTTTATATTAATATAATTATTGATTCCCTTGATGAGGTTGTTGTAAAATCACAGGGCTTATCCACGCGGGTCACGGCCTTGTATTTTTAGTAGTTGTTGATTTTTTTGCTATTATCATTTTGTCTGACTGTCAGTCTTTGTTTTAGATTGGTTTCTTCTGGAAATGGATAGGTCAAATCTAATAATCTAGTTTATTATCTTCCCTATAGTTTCCTTGGAGATTCATTAATGTCTGATGTTAAGTTCTGATAAATTCAACTCTGTCATGGTACTCCCCATTTTTTTTGCATGGCTAGGGTCAATTTATCTTGTATCTCAATGTAATTTTCTAAAGATTTGCTTCCTAAATGAGTCAGTGAGTATTAGGACTAAAATTTAAAGTAGCTGCACGTGCTGACCGATCGTTACTAATGGATTAGATGGATTCAATCTCATCCTCGATGCTTCGCTTCTTCTATGTCCATACTCAATCTCTAGCCATCTCTGGTGAAATACTGAATAGTGACTTTTGTTTTAAAATTTGGGATTTTATTCAGCAGGTCCAGAGTAATCTAGGTATGCCAAGTCTGGACTAACAACTATTTTATTCATTTTCTATGGTATTTATATTCTTCCTACTGTTGTTAATCCTACTATACATCACATCAATTAGTCAAGTATTTGTACTAAGATTAGGCTGGTTGGGATCCTTTAGAGCTAGGGAGTTCAAAAGTACACAGCCCTATCTAGACAAACTCTCAAACAATCGCAAACCATCTATGCCCCCTATTGCGATCCGCTGCTTCTCTCTGGAGTGTGGCATCATCCCTATGCAATACCCTCTCGATTGCAAATGCACCCACGTATTATTTAGCGAACCATTAGGATTCTCTCCATCACCTAAACAATACTTGTTGATTATCTTCTATCGCTGCTAAAAGTGTCTTGGTGCATAAAATCTTCTCCCCATGGGCAATTGGTAGGAGTGATCACTTCTTTATCCCCATATCCACTGAGTCCAAGGTGAGTTGTTACGCTCACTTTGCAGAAATGCGATCATAGTAAAATGTAGGTTCTCATTTTCTGGATTTAAAGCCCACCAGTAGTAAGTTGGCTTCAGTTAATACCTGAAAACCATTACAAATACCGATGACAAATTTACCTTTTTTGGCATGGTTTACCACTTCCTGCATCACCGGAGAAAACCGGGCGATCGCCTATATAAATAATCCCGTAACTAGAAGCCCACCAGAATAATAATTCGTCTATATCGCTGATATCTCGATCTGATGCCCAAACCATGCGGGTGGTATGTCCCAGTATATCTCTGGTAACGTGCTGCATCGCGATCGCAGTTCGACCCTGGAAAACTAAAACACCTTAGAATTTCATACCAACCCTTATAAAAATTCAACTAAGTTAATGACCGTTTACAATAGGTGGCTATAGCTATTATTAAACGCCACCTATTATCTACTAATTAGAAAACACGGTTTGGGATTCTACTTCAATCAATTCAAAGCGATAGTTTCTATCACTGTATTATACCAACATTTGCTCGCACATATTGTTCTAGCAAGCTGTTACGAGCTTTAGCCTCATCTGGGCAAACTAGAGTAAGTTCTATATACTTACCAATACGCACTTGTTCTACATTTTCATATCCTAACTGCCCCTAAAGCCCAGATTTGTACAGCTACCCCAGCAGGATCAGAACTGAAGGACGAAGGGTAACGAAAATTTTGGCGATATACTTCTTGCATTAAAATTTAGCTAAATGGTGTAAATGGTTATCCTATACCTTTTTAGGTTCTATTTCAAGAAAAATTAGCCCCTCGGTAAATACAAGGTGAAATTTATCTCATAGGCGTAAGTTTTAATCTAAAGTCTAAAACTACTATGAAAGCTATCCATGCCATAGTCAAGATCGCATATATTAACCCTACTGGGAAGCATTAAACAAGGTATTTCAGCCCAAGACATGTACATAAATTACACAATCAGAATCAAAGTATAGGTTTAGCCACAGTTTACCGCGCTTTGGAATTTCTGAAACTAGAAGAAATTTAAGTCAGGGCAACATCAAATGGTGAGTCTCTTTATAGCTTAGCTCAACAAGACCAAGCATCATCTAACTTGCTTACAATGTGGTATTTTCCTATCCCTGTTCATCAGTTGTCAAATACGTTAAGCGATTTTAAGTCAGTCCGCCAACTTTAAGGTTTTTTATCATACCTTAGAGTTTTTTGGTTTGTGCAATAAGTGTCAAGAAATATAAAACAACAAACAAAAGTTTTATAACTTGTTCGAATCTCCTACATCGTTCACATCACCAACAATTGACCGAATTCCCTCCAAAGTTGCAGGAATAGTTCGGGGATCCATAAACATCACCTTACTGCTATTGCTTTTACCAATGCTCACCCCCATATCCAAATAACCCAAGGCGAATAAAACCTCTAAAGCTTTATGGGCTTCTGGATTAGCTTGCATTCTCTGGGCAATAATTTCAGCTGATTCTGCAATTGCTTGTGCTTTTAACACCTGTTGTTGTCTTTCCGCTTGCGCTCTTAAAACAATCGCCTTTTGTTCTGCTTCTGCCTGCAATATTACAGCCTTTTGTCGTGCTTCCGCATCTAATATCTGAGCATCTGCTTTACCCCTAGCACTGTTAACCGCTGATTCTCGGTCTCCCTCCGATGTCAAAATGGCTGCTCGTTTCTTTCTTTCTGCGGACATTTGTAATTCCATTGATTCTTGCACAGCTTTGGATGGGATAATATCCCTTAATTCCACCCTTGTTACCTTCACTCCCCAAGGGTCAGTAGCAATATCTAAATCCCTCAACAGAATCTCGTTAATTTGAGTTCTTGCTGTGAAGGTCTGATCTAATTCCAGCTGTCCCATTTCAGCACGAATTTGAGTCAGTACCAGATTCACCATAGCTGACTGTAGGTTCTCTACCTTATAGTAGGCTTTTTCCATATCAACTATTCGCCAATACACCACAGCATCAACAGTAATAGAAACATTGTCACGGGTAATACACTGCTGAGGAGGAATATCTAAAACTTTCTCTCGAATAGTTTGCTTATAAACTACGTTATCCAACAAAGGATTAATCAAGTTTAGTCCAGGCTCCAATTTCCTCTTATAACTTCCTAGAGTTTCTACTAAAGCTTCATCACCCTGGTTTATCACTCTAACACACTTCATCACAGCACCAGCACCAAAAACCAATCCCAGTAATAATAAAAACTGCTCCATTTTTCTAACCTCCGTTAAAATACTATATTATCCGTGATAGACTAATCTCTCCTTTTTCAAAGCTAGTGGTCTAAAACGTTTTCTGGCATCACAATTAGGGTAGTCCCTTCCCTGGCCACCACATAAACTTTTTGACCAGGAGGTATGGTAAGTTTATCATCATCACATCTACCTCGCCAAGAATTACCTTCGTACAGAACCCTCCCTACCTTACCAGGTAAAATTTCTGTCATGGTCTCACCTACGGTACTAGTAAGAATTTTTGATTTGGTTTGCCTTACCGCAAAAAACCTACGGGAAAAGATAGTTAAAAAACTAGAAAGTGTCAGCCAAACAATCACTTGCAGGAATAAATTACTTAAACCTAAAAGAGAAAGTCCTGCTACCAGTAGGGCACTAATCCCCATCAACAATTGCACAAAAGCTG
The DNA here is from genome assembly GCF_003367075.2 of Cylindrospermopsis raciborskii Cr2010. NCBI lineage: Bacteria > Bacillati > Cyanobacteriota > Cyanophyceae > Nostocales > Aphanizomenonaceae > Cylindrospermopsis > Cylindrospermopsis raciborskii. Next base: position 2,054,954 of record NZ_CP065936.1, on the reverse strand, counting down.
TTGGTAACAGCAGTTCCATAACACACAGAATTATGCCCAGCAACAACCAGATTGCAGTAAAATTTTGCATGAGTCCGTTTACAGAGACTAGGTTAATAATTCAATTAAGTAACAAGTTAGTAACAAAGAGGATAAGTCTATTTTATTCTCTAACTAGAATTGTTGCAATTGTTGACATCTAAACTTAATTGAACTTTACGTTAACCCGTGTTGATTCATACGGATTTTTGTTTAAGTTTTAAAAAAGTTAACCTTTATGCATTATAACGAACGAATCATTTATTGTACTAGTCCCCATTGCGAAAACCCCACCAATTATCTGGGAGATCGCATTTGTCAAAGCTGTCAAACACCTCTAGTGTACCGATATTTATGGGCCAAGGATGCGGCAAATATATCCTCGGGAACAAAAGTTGCCAATAGATATGAGGTAATTACAGAACAGATCTGGTTAGATACCCAACCAGGAAAGACCCCAGAAGCACCATCACAATTGCCACAATCCGTCATTCCCTATCTCAAGTTATATCGGGAGCGATTACACATACCCCAACCTTATGGGATTGTTGTTTTTGGAGACAACACTGAGGATAATAGAAACCATGAGATTATCTTATTCGAAAATGCGCCTATTGATACTAATGGTAATCTTTACCCGATTATTACCACAGTTTGGGAACAGGCTAAAGCAGTTAGGCAATTATACTGGTTGTGGCAAATCCTAGAGCTATGGAAACCACTATCACAAATGGGGTTAGCAGCTAGCTTATTATCACCCGAGAATATCTTTGTGGAAGGTTGGTGTGTCAAATTATTGGAATTGCCTTCAACTACAAGCACATTTACTCTACAGGATTTAGGGCAATCTTGGCAGTCATGGGTAATAGCTGCTAAGGCTGAAATTGCCCCTAAATTAGGTATGCTTATTCAAGAGATGTGTCAGCCAGATACACAGATGGAAACTATTAGTCATGAATTAAATAACTTATTGCTCGCATCTGCTGGGGAATTACCTCTGATGGTAACAGTTGCTGGCCTTACAGATAAAGGCCCAATTATGCAACACAATGAGGACACTTGCTATCCCAGTCAATACACTGATTTGGATAACTATTTAAAAGAACACCTCTTAATAGTTTGTGACGGTGTTGGTGGTCATGAAGGTGGGGAGGTTGCCAGTCAATTGGCTGTACAATCGGCAAAATTACAAATTCGTGCTTGGTTACAAGATATAGCAGAGCAAACGGAACTGTTAACACCAGATTTGTTGCAACAACAACTAGCAGCTAGTCTGCGGGTGGTTAATAATATGATTTGGTCTTGTAATGACGAACAAAATCGCCAAGGTAGGGAACGTATGGCTACAACTCTACTAATGGCTATACAATTACCACAACCGGTTACCACTAATACAGGATGGGAATCAGACAATGGACACGAACTTTATCTAGCTAGTATTGGTGATAGTCGTGCCTATTGGATTACTCCCCACTATTGTCAATTGTTGACTATAGATGATGACATGGCAACTAAAATAGTCTCTTCTGGCAAAAGTTTGTACCGTCATGCTATGACAAGTCCCCATTCCAATGCTCTTACTCAAGCACTGGGCACCAAGGAAGCAGAATCCCTAGAGTTTAATATCGAGAGGTTTATTTTAGAGGAGGATGGAGTTTTATTACTTTGTTCAGATGGTTTAAGCGATCATGACTGGGTGGAAAAATCTTGGCAAGACCAGGTCATTCCTCTGTTAACAGGTAAAATCACGGTGGAGGATGCGGTGCATAAATGGGTGGAACTAGCTAACGAAAAAAACGGTCGGGATAATATATCAGTTGTGGTTAGTCTTTTCCGTAACCAAGCTCACTTAATAGTCACTCCACCTGCGGAAAACGGATTGGAAGTGCAGGAACCAGAAGAATTATTAATTACTGTGCTGGAACCAGAAAGTGAAATACCCCAACTACAAGCATATATAATAGACTCTCTGGCAGTAAACTCACCGGATCCACTAGATTTAAATTTAACCCTAGAAGGTTCCACAACCACGGAAAAAACCAACTCCCATAAGCATTCTCATTATTTGGTTAAGCTGGTCATTGGTTTGTTTGTTCTTTTCTTGGGAAGTGGAGGCATTTATTTATGGACCTGGAGAGAATTTCAACCCCGCGCCTGGAACCAGATTTGTCAACAACTCCCCGAAAAACTCCAACAATTCTGCCTCAAACAGTAATATACTCCTTTATTGGAACAGACTAGATATGGTAAAATCAGACAAGCAAAATACATGCTCAATAAAATTTAAGTACAAATACTCACTATGAAGATTGGCGATCGCGTGCGTGTAAAAGAGTCGGTGATAGTTTACCACCACCCGGAAAATAAAGGTCAGGGGTTTGACATTAAGGGTGCGGAAGGTGAAATTTCCGCCATTGTTACCCAATGGCAAGGTAGACCAGTGAGTGCTAACTTCCCCATTCTAGTCCAGTTTAGCAAAAAGTTCAAAGCCCATTTAAGAGAGAGTGAATTGGAGACAACTAGTTAGTTGGCGGAACGAAACCCAACCTATTTGTGCTTTGTGCAATACTCCTAGGCAATTGGTCTTTTGAGTCCCCTTTGTAGGTTGGGTTGAGGAGTGCGAAACCCAACAAACCCACGGGATATATTGAGTTATTAAACTCAACCCACGAAAATCTATTGCTACGTGGGTGATTGTTGATAACGCTACCTTTCATCCTGGTGGTCGGATTGCTCAATTAATTGAGGAGGTTGGGTATCAGTTAGTTGTCTCATAATAGCTCATGATCTAACTGTGGAAAAAAACAGTTACTAAAGGTAAAAGAGCTAAAGCAAAAACTCGCCAGTAATGTAATTTTGATTTTAAATCCCATTCTGGCCAGTTAGGTTCTAAGGGAAATAACAAAGCATCTATTCTCTGCTCCAACCTATCAACTTTAGAGGAGCTTAGTGCTGCACAACATATATCCCATGCCAATGGTTGACTGCTTACCACTAATAGTAGAGACTCAGCCAGTACAAGGGGGTCTACGCGAGCAGCAGCATAACTGTCAGCCCTCAGTTCTCGCAACATCAATAGCTCTTGCCATAAAGGTTCTGTGTTAGGTAAGCAAGCACTACAGGAACGAATCCAACCCAGCCAAAAGAAACAAAAAGTGTCTCTATAACTATAATGTCCCTGTTCATGGGCTAGAACACTCTCTAATTGTTCCGGAGAAAGATGTTTTAATAGTCCCTGACTCACCACTAGTTCAGGAGACCAAAAACCAATTTGTCCTGCAAATAGAGCAGAGGTAGGTAGCAATCTGGCTGATTGGCCTGTGAGATTGATGGTGGGACATTCACGGGCAGACTTTAATGATTGCCAGCCTTGCCAAGCCAGTTTTAAAGCTACAAAAACTAAAAATCCTAGAAACAACCAACCTAAAACATAGCTAAAATAATCTGTATATATTCCCACCATTTGACCCTGGGTTCCCATACAGACCACGGCCATCACCGTCATCAAAATCAACAACGGGGGGAAAAGGAAGAAAAATAAAGTCCTGCTCCACCTCAGATGCCAATTTCCTTGCGGTATATAGGCAGAATATCGCAAGGTGTAGGCAATTGTGACAGCTGTGATCAGCATTAGTAGATGCATAACCTTATTTATCTCCTCTAGCCTGGCGTGCAGATTGAATCCTCTGAGCGATCGCCTGAATTTGTTTACTAGCTGCTTCGTCTAAACTGTCAGCAAAGGCGGCTACCACATCAGGATTACCCACAGCCAAAAACCGTTGTAAATGTTCATGCGCCCTAATCATTTCTGCCTGTTCCTTAGTGACCAGTGGTCGCCAATAGAATGCTTTTCCTTGTTTATCACAGGCCAACCAACCCTTTTCTGTGAGACGACGTAGAACAGTAGTGACGGAAGTATAAGCTAGTTCACGATCTGGGTCACCCAGAATCAAGTCATGTACGTCCTTAACTGTAGCCGAGCCTAGATCCCAAACGATGCCCAGAATTTCTGCTTCTAAAGGTCCGACAGATAATTGTTTAGGACGGTAATCTGGTAGTGGAGCCATAATGCTAATTTCCAAAAAAAATTTTGGGGAATGTGGTGCAATTCATAAAAGAATATGATACTATAAATAATATGAAAAAAACTAGCAGTGCGGCGACATAGCCAAGTGGTAAGGCAGAGGTCTGCAAAACCTTTATCCCCCAGTTCGAATCTGGGTGTCGCCTTTTGTTATTTGGTGTTATGGTAAATCAGTGGCAAGCAATCAATAAAATGAGCAAATCATTAACTGACCTACTAAAACAAACCACAGAGGGCTTGTTTATGTCCAGTGAGTCTGAATATCCTTTTAATGTGGTCTGTTGGGAATTTTTTAATCTCAATGAAACTACTATTCAACAAAAAACTGGTATTATAGGTAATGTTAGAACCGTGACCATTGATGATTTTTTTCAGGGAGTCACAAAACAGGAAGATTGGTATGAAGAGGAGGAACGAAATCTAGCCAAGAGATTTGAAGGCCTTGTACTTGTTTTAAAAAACAATTTGGCTGAAGCAAAAGTGTATGAAATTGGTGACAAAGAGGTCCATGCTTATATACTAGGTACAAAAGATGATGAAATTATTGGAATTTCCACGGTTGTGATTAGAACCTAAAATTAGTGGTAAATAGCATTCTGGCGGCTATATACTAGAAACCAGGAAAAGCCTTCCTAGAAGGGGCGCACCCTATTCTTTTGGTTAAACAGGAGTAGAAACTTGAAAAATGGTGGACTTCCGGGAAATCCCGAAAACTTATTGTCAAACGATGATATTCCGGCCGCTTTACGGGATACTGCGGAGAAGAGGTCTTCCACGGGCTTAAAACCTCTGATTTTAATAGTTGGTGGGGTCCTAGGATTTGCTATCATGGCTGTAGGTAGTGGTTTCTTATTCTTTATTACTGCACCTAAAAAAAATACTGATACTCAATCAACACCTCTTACATCCACCCCATCCAACACATCAAGTAACAATGCAGTATTGGGACATTTAGCCTATAAAGAAGCATCATTAGAAGAGCTAACTCCTATCACAGCTGATGGAAAAATTAATATGCGGCGGAGTGCTGCTCAAAAATTTCAAGCCATGGTACAATCAGCTAGGAGTGCAGGCGTAATCCTAGTACCTATTTCCGGTTTTCGTTCCATCGAAGAACAACAACAACTGTTCTTTGACGTAGGTGCCCAACGCAATCAAACTCCAGCAGAAAGAGCAGCACTTAGTGCCCCTCCTGGTTACAGTGAACACCATACTGGTTATGCTGTGGATATTGGTGATGGAGCAGTACCGGCAACCAATCTCAGTCCTATCTTTGAAAGTACAAAAGCATTTACATGGTTACAATCTAATGCTGCTCGTTTTGGCTTTGAATTATCCTTTCCTCGGGATAATCTTCAAGGTGTAAGTTACGAACCATGGCATTGGCGCTTTGTAGGAGATAGAGATAGTTTAGAAACCTTCTACAAAGCCAAAAACATTAAGCCAGTAACATCACCTTAGAATTGTGCATCTGGTCTTTTGCGACTGTTCAGGACTGTTCCTCAATTATTCTGGGGGTAAGCAGTACAATCACTTCTCTGCGCTCACGGTCTTTGTTGGTGCTTCTAAATAATGCACCTAGGAGAGGAATATCACCCAGGAGGGGGAACTTGGTGACCACTGTCCGGTCTTGGTCTTGGATAATACCGGAAAGGAGAAGGGTTTGACCGTCCCGGAGACGAATTAGTCCTGAGTTAAGAGAGCGTTCAGCAATTAGGGTAACCTTCCCCGCACCAGTTGATTCTGAATTAACCGGAGATTTAACCACGGGAGCAACCGATAGGGAAACAAAACCATTGTCATCAATCCGCTCAACCCTCACATTTACGGTTAAACCAACCTCTTCTTTCTCGATGATCCGTTCCTCCCTAGAATTACCAGGGGTGTCAATTCTGGTGATCTTCTCCTGTCCAATGACTTGTTGAGTTAGTTTAACATTTGCATTTTGTCCTTCTTGAACAATTAAACTAGGATCTGTCAATATCTTAGCATTACCATTTGTTACCTGGGCTTGTAAAAAAGCTAAAAACCGATTGGGTAAACCCACTAGGGAAGCTGGTACTGCTCCCGAACCGGTGAATGGTCTTTGGTTGCCAAAATTGAAGGTAGCTATACCCTGGTCATTAGAAAAGAAATTATCACCAATCCCAAAGGAAAAACTGGAGTTATAGTTTTGAATTCCCCAGAGATTAACATCAATAATTTTCAGATTCACCTTCACCTGACGACGACGAATATCTAGGTTAGTCAATTTTGAAGTTGCTATATCAACTAATTGGGGATTGCCAATCAAAGTAATCGAATTTGTTCGTTCATCTCCCACAATTTGTAATCCCCTCAGCAAAGGTGTGGAGTCTTGATAATCAACCCGCTTGGCCTCCATTTTGGTTTCAGTAGTTGTCTGAGATTGAGTCACCGGTGTAACTCCACCTGCGATGGGTATGGTATTAACTGTAGTTACTGGTCTTTCACGACTGACTTCAGTTTCCGCACCCAAGGCTACCAAAAAGTCTAAACCTATACCTACTGTTACTTGATTCAGTCGTAAAGTCCTGACTATTCTATCAACACTGGTATTAGGTAATTTGGCCCCCACCAAAATTGTTCTGTCAATCCGTCTAGCTTCTAATCCACTAACTTGTAAAACATAGTTAAATACTTTTTGTACAGACTCATTTTTAATATCTAAGGAAATTTTACTACTAGTTCTAATTTTATTATTAGTATTGTTATTAATCACCTGTTGTTGTGACTTGTCTTGACCAGAGTTAATTTCTTGTTGTTCAAAGTAAATAAGATTTAACCCTGCAGTACGAGCTAATAGTGACAAAACTTCAGTAACAGGTGCATCCCGTAATAATAATCTAGTTATTGACTCTTTAGTGTTTAAATCAATAATGTTGGGAAGTATATCAATATTAGATACATTAATATTGCCCACAAGTGGGGCCACTAGTTTTTGGGGAGAAGTCTGAGCAACACTTGGCTGTACTGTGAACAACAGCCAAGCTACACCAACAGTCAGATTAAGGTTAAATAAATCATTAACTTGCCTCATATACTCCTGCACAAAAAGACCCTACTGATATATAATAGATCTAATTAAGGAAATATGGTAGGTTTATAAATTTTTTGTGAAACCCTGTATTGACTACATAACAAGACTTTCAGCTATTTTTTATTGTTTTTGAAAAAAAATTATTAAATTCCTGTGAGCATACCGCTAAAAAAATATTCCTGTGCTAGGTTTAGTCAGAGTGCGATCGCCATCCTTTCTATGAACATAATGATTGCGACTACCGATTATAAGTATCTACCCACTTCTAGAAAGAGATTTATGTTCACTGCTTTCTGTGCTAAACACAGTGTGAGCTGGGCTTATTTTGGCGTGTCAAAAAGTATCCTGAAAGCATTACAAATTGATCCGGAAGTTACATAAATCAGCTGAACAATTATTTAAGAGATCAGGAGCAGGTCAATAGCTTAATACTATGAGTTTGAGCTTTGCTATTGGTGTCAGAGTAATAATTTTAGATCTTTGGGAGCAATAACTACGAGATTATATGTAGTCACTTCCGGGGATGATGGCCTAAATCGAAGAAAAAGGATCTGCAAGATGCGGTGTCTAATGCGTTTAACCAGCTCGATTTTTTCCACAATTGTTCTGTTAAATATAGGAGCTGTGAATTTAGTATTAGATACTTTTATTTCCTCAGTTATTTTTCCCCTACAAGCTCAGGCAAAACCAACAACCATTTTATCGGATTTATCGGAACAAAAATCTCAACCAAAAGAAGTTGATCCCACTAAGCTGCGCCAGAAAATGAGAGTAAGACTGATGCGGATGGTAAATGGAAAACGAGTTTATGCGCCTGGTACATCTGCTGGCATTCCCTCAGCTTTTGGTGCGAATTGGGGAGATTTTTATGTGGCCATTGCGGGTGCAACTGCGGACAGAGTTAGACCGGTAATAGATGGTGGTATTTCAACTAGTCTTGGTCTTGGCAATGCTACAGATATATTTGGTTTAGAGTTGAACTATAACAACCTGAGCATGAGGCGATTTGCTACCAATGGGTCTTTTAATGCTAAGATACACCGCAGCATTTACTCGACTCCCAGCACCTATATCGCCGGGGCTGTGGGCTGGAATAACTTTGCTAAATATGGTAGTGATACTGCACATACATCATCAAGTGTTTATGGAATAGTCAGTGCCTATCACTTTTTAAAAACTAATCCAGCAAATCCCCTACCCATAAACCTGTCCCTAGGCGTGGGTGGAGCCCCTCTGTTTTCCAATGCTGGTGTGGGACTGATTGCTGGAGCTGGTATTCAAGTACACCCAAATATTGGAGTCAGCACCGCTTGGAGTGGACGAGGACTAAATCTTGCCGCATCCTACCTACCTATGCGGACCTTACCTCTTACCTTAAGTGTAGTTTATGGAGATGTACTAAACAATACAGAAGCTGGATCTGTATTGAGTTTTAGTATTGGCTATGGTTTTGATTTTACCCCTTAGCTGATAAAAATCATAATGATACATTTAGTAAGGAGATAGTGATATGAAATATGTACTTATACTGACAACTCTTTCTGGTTTAGGATGTGCTTTCAGCTTTTATCCAATTACGCAAACGCTTGCTGGTTCAGTCCCCGTAGGAGCGGTAAGTGGTGTTACTCTGCCAAGTTCTTTGGGAACAAGTAATATTTCACCTGTTTTGCCAACAGTACCAATATCCACACCATCAGCACCAACGTTTACACCAACAGTACCAACATCCATACCATCAGCACCAACGTTTACACCAACAGTACCAACATCCATACCATCAGTAGCTACATCTACCCCATCCGCACCATCTACGGAGGTTTCTTCAGAGAAAACAACACCTATAGTACCGGTAGTTAACCCTGGGAGTCAAATGGTGCTAAACCAGACTGCGACTCAAACTCTAACAGAACTACAGATAATAGCGCCTACTGTAGCAGGTACTATTATATCAAATGTATCCACACCACCCGTAACCCTAACCAGTCCAGTCAGTCAAATTACAATCACCCCCAGTGCAGCTTTCACTTTACCTTCCTTAGCAACTGCAACCGAATCTGTTCCCAAGGAACTTCCTAGGGGTATACTATCATCCCCAACTGGAGAAGTTACATTACCAGTAACACCATTGCAAGCAGGTCAAACTATTGCTACTCAAGTGGTATCAGGGCGAGGAGCGGAGATGACCATCAATGCTACTACACTTCGTATTGCTCCCATAAATCAGAATGCAGATAATAAAGAGGTTTCTACCACTGCGACTTTGAGAATTGCCAATGGCCAGAATCTGGACTTGGTTTTGACTGGCACCTCCGAACGGGTCGCTAATGCTGCTGGGTTTATTGCTACTGCAACTTCCGCTGGGTTATCTCTAACCCAGATACAAACTGGTACTAGCATAGCTCTGACAGGAGCTAACTTTGTTCAAGTTACGTCTTTAATTAATAGTTTATCAGGTTTAATGGTAACTGGAACAAACCAGACTATGAAACCAGACTTGTCTATTACCTTAGTTGCTAGTGGCATTACTAAGGATCCGGTAACTACCACAACCAAATCGGAAGTAAAACATGGTCCAGTAAAAGATGTAACAATTGAACCCTTGCAGTTGGGTAGGGCTATAGTAGTATTTAACCAAATCCTTGATACTAGCAGTGATGATACGGTGATTGCACTATCTGAAAATACTGAATTCCTTACCATCGGCAAAATGCTACAACGGTTACGCGATGCCTTTGATGATTAGGCAAAATTTAGAAAATGTGGCGGAATTTTCATTAATCTGACCGTATTAACATAAACAAGCTGACACTCCCAAACAAATTAACCTCTTCACCTTTTGGGAGAAAGGATTAAGAGCAATTCGGCTTTACCTTTTAACAGGAGAAATTACATGGCAATTTTAGCAGTTGGAGCGGGTCAAACTTACACCACAATTCAAGCAGCCATTAATGCTGCTAATAACGATGATATAATCGTGGTAAGGCCTGGGATTTATCAAGAAGATCTGACCATTAATAAATCCGTGACTCTAATAGGACCTTATGGTACTTTTGAGGGAATAGATGGTTTTGAAAACCGATTAGGGGTTAAGCCTCTGGATCCGGATATTAATGCAGCATTAGGAGTTGGAGGATTGCCAACAGCTAATGAAGATTTTCGTCGATATCAAGATGATAACGGAACTATCGATAACGCTTTTGGTAATACTCAAGAAGCGTGGATTAAAGGGACTATTACCGTAACAGAAGACAATGTTACTATTGATGGTTTCCGACTCAGAAATGAAAATGGTCCTCTAAAGTGGAATGATACCCCAGATAATTTTAAACTGCTTAACAACTACCTCACTGGTTATACTGCCAACAATAGCCCCAGTTTTGGAGATGCGAGCATTAACAACCCAACTGGAGTAGTCACGGGTTGGCAAATTGCTGGCAACTACATAGGCGGTTTATTGGGCGGTGGTGGTACAGGTGGTTCTATATACCTGGCTGGTTTACAAGATTCAAACATTGATGATAACACCTTCTGGCGTCCTCGAGCTGCCCATCTTTACCTAGCATCTCTGACTAATGTTACCATAGAGGATAATAAATTTTACCATGGACTACATACTGGAGGTGCCAATTTTGATGGATTTGGAGAATTTTTTAGTGGATCTGGATATGGCTATGGTGGCTATGGAGATGGTTATGGTGGTTATGGAGATGGATTCTTTGGTCGTAACTACTGGTTAGAACTGAAAGGAGATAACGATCAAGTCCTCATCAAGAATAACGAAGGTGAGTACAATAGCGGTGGTATTCAGTTGTTTGGTGAGACAGATAGTCCGTTTGCTTTTGATAATATCACTATAGAAGGCAACACTTTCCCTGATAACAACTTTATTAACGCCTATAGTGAAGCTCCTAGTAATGGCAAATCAGGTTTGATTCCCGCTGTCATGGCAACTGCTCGATTGAGTGGTCCTTCCGGTAGTAATTTGGTGATCCGTGACAATGATATCACAATGGATCTAGCTCAAGTAAAATTTATTACCGATCATAAATCTTCCTTAGAAGTGCGGGGTAATTTCAACGGAGTAAGAGTTGAGGGCAACACTCTAACACCCAAGAACATAAATGGTGGTGTTGATATAATTACTGGTCTGAGCCTATATGGCAGTTTACCTGGGGAAACTCTAATCAGAGGTAACCAACTTTTGGGACAAGATGGAGATCCACTAGAAGCTAGTTATTATGGTATTGATTTAATACCAACTTTTGCTGACTATGGCACTTATACTGGTGACCTTACTGTTGAAGATAACACTATTAACAGTTGGCAGGTGGGAGTAAATCTCAGGAATACCAATGAGATTACAGGTGATATTAACATTAATGGAAACACTTTTGAGAATAATGCTTATGGTGTTGTTTTAGATGCAACTGCTACTACAAACAGTATCAACATTGCGGGCAATACTTTCAGTAATAATTTCAGTAACGTGTTCGATGGTATTGATCCTGTTATAACAATGGATCAAGTCCTCTCCTACGAAGAAAACCAAGACCTAGGTTCTGTATTAGGAACAGTATCAGCAACCGATAACCTTCCTAACACTGATAATGTAGGTGTCACCCAATACTTTATTTCCAGCGGTAATGATGATGGATTTTTCACTATCAATAGTAGTGGAGAAATCACCCTGACAGAAGCAGGTCTAGCAGCAGCCAACGACTTTGAAACTTCTCCCAGCAGTTTTAATCTGGGCATTATCGTCACAGATGGTGGAGGTTTACAAGATACCGAAACAATCACATTGAGTATCATTAATGTCAATGAAGGTCTTGGTCAGTTGCCCCCTATAACTACTGAAGGTGCTGGTTTTACTGTTGGTGCAACACTAATTGCAGCTATACCCTTTGACGATCCCGATGGTATTCCCACGGATATAAGCTATCAATGGCAACGATTAATTGAGGGGGTTTGGACTAATATTCCTGATGCTACTGAACAAAACTACATAGCCACAGAAGATGATAACAACAACCAACTTCGAGTAGAGGTTACTTACATTGCAGGTGGATTTGAGAAAGTAATTTACTCAAATAATGTTAGTATTTCTCTAGTACCAGTATCCGGCACTTTTGATAGTATTACCGGAGACAACAACCTGGATATCAGTGAGAAAGAAGCTGGGGTAACTCTAACGGGTACTGTTAGTGAAACTGGTACAACAGTTACTATTTTATTTGGGGGTCAAACTCGAGTTGCTCAAGTTGATGGTTTATCCTGGTCTTATGTTCTCAAGCCAAATGACTATAATTTCTTTGCAGCAGGTTCAAACCTATTCACAGCCATCTTTACCCGCACTGATGGTGGTGAAACCGGTAGTTTTACAACCTTTCAAACCCTAACTATTCCCGATGGCATCTTACCACCAAACACCAGTAATGCATTTGACCCAACTCAGCCCAAGGGACTGAAATCAGAAGTTATTGATGCTGCACAAACATTAGAGATTGACGGAGTCAGTATTCTGGAAATTAGTCAAACAGTTGGCATACTGGGTGAAGGAGAAAGTTTTAATGACCCCAACATTGCGGTATTACCCATTGGCACTCGAGATATATTTGACCAGGGCGCAAATGCTGGTGCTGCTAACTATGCTGCTGTCAAAACTGAGCCTGGTACAAGCATTCAAAGTATTTACATTGTTCCAGTAGTAGAGGAAGAGGGTGTTAAAAAGCTGCAAGTTGTTCTAGCAGATGGAACAGTAGTTGAAGCGGAAATTCCCCCTGATTTGATTTCCCCTATTGGAGATCCATTAGCTATAACTATTAGCGGAGTTCAACTTGGGGGTACAACCACCTTTGTTCTCTATCTGTCCCAGAATGTTATTAATCAATTACCTGAAGATCTTGACCTTGCGCGCTACGTTAAGTTCAACTATGAATCTCAGCAGTTCGAGCTTTATGATGATTTTAATTACGACTACATTTTTAACGATGTTGATGGGGATGGTGTCCGGGATTTTGGAGAGGTCTACTTAACCGTAAACCTAACAGATGGGGATATATGGGATGGGGATGGACTAGCTAACGGTATTATAGTTGACCCAGGACAGCTGGGAATTGCTACGGATAGCGGTACTGATAATAATCCACCTATTGCTATTGAACTGAGGGGAATAGTAGCGGAGAATGACCCTGGGGCTTTTATTGGTAGTTTAACAGTTACAGATGATCCGGGTGATAGCCATACTTTCACGGTGAATGATAGCCGTTTTGAAGTGATTAATGTGGATGGTAACAACATCCTTAAACTTAGGGAAGGTGAAAGCCTGGATTATGAAGCGGCTAGTAATATAGTACTAACTATTACTGCCATCGATAATGGTGGATTAGAAATCACCCAGGATTTCACTATCACCGTCACCGATGTTAATGAAGCACCTGTGGCCATTGAATTAAATCAAATAACAGTAATAGAGAACGACCCCGGGGCTATTATTGGTACTTTAACAGTCAGTGATCCTGATGGGAATGATGGTCATACCTTAAAAGTCAATAATGATACCCGATTTGAAATTGTTGATTTTGATGGTAATCAGACGCTTAAACTCAAAGCTGGTGAAAGCCTGGATTACGAAGCTGGTAGTGTAGAACTCTCTATTACTGCAACTGACAATGGTGGATTAGAAGTCACTCAAGATCTCACCGTTAGCATCACTGATGTTAATGAACCTCCTGTTGTCAGCTTTTCTTTCTTTGTTCCTGAGAGTACAACACTAGTAAGTAATCTAACGGTTGAAGATCCTGAAAACGACCCCATCACTCTTAGTTTGGCTGGAGTTGATGCTAGTTTGTTCTCGATTAGTCCTACCGGTGAATTAACCTTTAATACTGCTCCGGACTTTGAAGAACCTCTGAATGCAGACAAAAACAACCTTTATAAATTACAGGTTGTAGCAAGGGATGAGCAAAACAATAAGTCAATTCAGGATATTTCCATTCTTGTCACCAATGTCAATGAAGCTCCCATTGCTATTGATGATGTGTTAGCTATTATTCCGGGTAGTAGTTTTGGTACTCTTAACCCACTTGACAATGATAGTGATCCAGATCTGAATGATCCTCTAACCATTATCAACAAGACGGATGGTAACTATGGTCGTGTAGAAATCAGGGATAATGAGTTAATATATACCCTGCTAGACGCAACTTACATAGGAGATGATGTTTTCAGCTACACTATTATTGATGAGCAGGGTTTAGCAGTAACAGCTAATGTCAACGTTACTATCACTGGAACAGACATCATTACATATCCAGTGGAAATACTTGATCCCGAAGATTCTTTAATTCCCGATGAAGCTGGTTCCTTATCGGACATTGTTAATGATATCTCCTTCAATTTCCTTACAGATTACGACAAAGTTCAGGCAAAGCTGGCTTTACAAGAAGCTCTCAGTAAAACAGAAGCATCCTTTACTAACCTGTTTGGGCTTTATGAAGTGGATAATGCTCTTACAGGATCGGTTAATGGTGTTTTACCAGAGGACAAATCAGCTTATGCTAAAGCAGCATTAAGTAGAGTAGTACCCAACTTTGTAGTTCGAGCTGGAGGTTCGGGAGATGGTGTAAACGGAGATGTAATCGTGAGCGAGGGTAAAATCTATGCTCCCTTTGTCATCGCCCATGGTGGTAATTTCTCTGGTAGCGTGCAGGATGCAGTTAATGCTTTCTTTCAGGTCAATCCCGACAATAGTCCAGCTACTGCTCAAAATTACACTACCTTACCCGTTGCTTACTTTAGTTTTGGTTCAGCTAACCCAGATGGTGCAGCTCACATCAAGAGTTTTGGTAACAATGTGTTTGGATTTGAAGATTTACCCGCTGGTGTGGGAGTTAGCGATTACGACTTTAATGACACGGTTTTCTCTTTTGGTTAGGTCTAAGTTTCACGGGGAACTAAGTTTACAAGTGAGCTAATTAATTGTCTCACCTAGACCTTGGTAGCAATACTTCACGATAAAACCAGTCGCTTTTCATCCGACTTCAGCTTTGAACCAGGGAATTAATTCCCTGGTTCTTGAGAATGGTTTTGTGTGCCACAAACTATGCGATCGCGAAGCACTCGCTACGAAATTAAAGGTTAGTCATAATATCTATTAGAAAGGGTTGGGCTTCTCGTCCAACTAATTTTGTTGCGTTGATATCAAATCCCAAGCATCTTTCATTAGACGACTATAATCAATTCTCTCAGCTAATTCCTCACTAGAATAACGACCTTCAAAAGCTTCTAAAGAAGCACCATCTAGTGCGGAATAATAAGCATCTGCAAGAGCTGCTTTTAATTCAGAATTACTTAAATAGTAGCCGTTTACCTTTCGTCGCTTATTAGTGCGATTAATTTGACGAACTGCATTAGAAATAGAAATATCCCAGGAACGAGTCGTCCGTTGCTCTACTTGCTGTTTAATTAGATGTAGTATGAGAATAACTGCAAAACTGTAAATTTTATTGATCTTGTCATCTTTACTCATCTCGGTCATTTCCTCCACCAAGACCAGAGCATCAAGAACCTTTCCTTGAGTTAACAATGTTTTGAGTTCTAGCAGTTCTTCCATTGTCGGTCTCCCATAAACTAGTACTGTAGAAAGCTACTCTTGGTTTTGCTGACTTACAAAATGATTTTACTAAATTTTGGTAACCTTGACCAGAACTTCTACAAAATGATCGCAGTTGACTTTAAGTAGGTGGGTGGAATTAAATATAAGATGAACGTAGGTTGGTTTGAAGTATGAAACCCAACACCCCCATCGGTTACACCATCGCCAACCCATCCTAAAAATAATTGTGCCTCCCTACTTACTTAAAAGTGATGCAATACATAGTGCTAATACTAAATAAATCTTAACAGCAAATTGTTCCATTTTGTGGTGATAATCCATCTAGTAAACATTAAGATATAGAAAAGTAGTTAAAAAAATGAAAAATGAGAAACTAAACCTAGCTACCAAATTAGCCTATGGTGCTGGAGATTTAGGACCTGCAGTAACCTCTAATATAGCCATATTTTTCCTCCTGGTCTTTTTTACTAATGTAGCTGGTATTCCTCCAGGTTTGGCGGGTAGCATTTTAATGATTGGTAAGGTGTGGGATGCAATTAACGATCCCATTGTGGGAGTGCTAACTGATAAAACTAAATCCCGTTATTGGGGTCGTCGTTTACCCTGGATGTTTTATGGTGCAATTCCTTTTGGAATTTTCTTCTTTCTCCAATGGACTATTCCTCAATTTTATTTAGACCCTGATCAAAATACTCTAGCTTTATTTTGGTACTATGTAGCTATTGGCATTTTATCTCAGGCTTTTTTTACCGTTGTTAATTTGCCCTACACTGCTATGACACCGGAGTTAACTCAGGATTATGATGAAAGAACTAGTTTAAATAGTTTTCGCTTTAGTTTCTCTATTGGTGGTAGTATTTTATCCTTAATTTTTGCCCAGGTGGTCTTTTCTCTGGTGAAAAGTCCCCAAGCACAGTATTTGGTTTTGGCAGCTTTATGTACTGTGCTTGCAGTTATATCTTTATATTGGTGTATTTATGGAACAAGGGAGCGGATTTTAGCTTTTGAAGCTAAACGTATTCAGATAGAACAACCAGTGGAAATTCCCTTTATTGACCAAATTAGAATTGCTTTTACTAATAAACCATTTTTATTTGTTATCGCAATTTATCTTTTTTCTTGGTTGGGTGTACAAATTACCGCAACGGTGATTCCTTATTTTGTTATTTACTGTATGAAATTGAATAATTCTCAGGTTCCTACAGTTTTAATAGCTGTGCAAGGAACAGCTTTGTTAATGTTATTTGTCTGGAGTTATTTAAGTAAACGATATGGCAAGAAAATAGTTTATTTCTTGGGGATGACCCTATGGATTTTTGCTGGTGCTGGATTATTTTTTCTCAACCCTGATCAGATTTTATTAATGTATATTATGGCTATCATGGCAGGTTTTGGAGTTTCCACAGCTTATCTCATTCCCTGGTCTATGATTCCGGATGTTATAGACTTGGATGAACTACAAACCGGACAAAGAAGAGAAGGCGTTTTTTATGGTTTTATGGTTTTACTCCAAAAGTTTGGGTTAGCTTTTGGTTTATTTCTGGTTGGCCATGCTTTACAAGTTTCAGGATTTAAAGAGGTTACTGCTGGAACTGCCAATATATTACCCTCCCAACCTGATTTGGCGTTATTTGCCATTAGGGTGATTATCGGACCAGTGCCAACATTTTTTTTAATTATGGGTTTAATTGTCAACTTTTTTTACCCTATCACCCGTGAGATGCACTCGGAAATTATGTTGAAGTTACAGGAGAAAAGGCAAAATTTACAATGAAAGAATCTAAGTAGGGAGGGGGTTAGCGGTAGGGTAACCCATGGGGGCGTTGGGTTTCGTTCCTCAACCCAACCTACGTTCATCTTGTGTTTAATTCCACTCACCCACTTAAACTATATTTTTAAAAACAATCCCCAAGAATGTTTAGAGATAACCTAGAAGTCCAAGACCTATACTAATTAACCCTCCACCCAATACTAACCATTGAGCATTAATCCGAAAACGTATAATCAAAACAGCAGCAATTAGGAACATAAATATACTAAACAAATCTAGCAGTGGAAATCTTTCTAAACCCAAGGTTTTGACTGCTATTTGCAAAGTTGTTACTATCATCAGGGCTACTGCACTGGCGTTTACTGCATCTAAAAAACTCCTTGTCCAGGGAGACTTCCGTAACCAGGGAATAACTGGGTTTAACAGTACGACAAATAAAAATGAGGGAAGAAAAATTCCTACTGTTGCTACAATTGCTCCGGGTAATCCAGAAATTATATATCCAATAAATGTGGCGGTTGAAAGTATAGGACCCGGAGTAAATTGACCAATGGCAATAGCGTCTAATAATTGTTGTTGTGTTAACCAATGATATTGATCTACTAGCTCCCCTTGCAAAAATGCAATTAGTAAATAACCCCCACCAAATAATACACTGCCAACTTTCAAAAAGAATAATCCTAATTGCCATATCGAAATGGTAGGAGTGAGGGCAACTTTTGGTAGGGTTGTGCCTAAAGTAAGGGCGGTAATTAATAGGTTTGTCTGCTTATTGCTATTGATGGCAATATTATGTAACCAAATCATGCCTAAAATTCCACCCAGCAATAAGGTGATGACTTCATTTACTTTACCGAAATAAGTTACCAAGGCAACTAATACGGCAATAATCAGTAGTTGTTTATTTTTTAGAGCTTTTTTACTTAACCCGAAAACAGCATTGAGAATAATTGCTAAAACTACTGGTTTAATCCCATAAAGTAAGGGAGAAAATTCTGGTACACTACCATAACTAACGTAAATAAAGGCAAAAACACCTGTAATTAAGACAGCAGGTAAAATAAAACTAATCCCGGAAACAATTAGTCCCAGCCATCCAGCATAAATATAGCCTATATGAATAACCATTTCAGTAGAATTAGGTCCGGGAATTAAATTGGTTGCACCCAATAAATCTAAAAAATGTTCTCGTGTTAACCACTGACGACGTTTCACCACCTCGTCCTCTATCATGGCAATATGGGCAACTGGTCCACCAAAACCGGTCACACCTAGTTTAAGAAAGAGTTTTGCCAATTCAATCAGTCGGTTTAATGGTATATTGTACATAACTACCCTTGTTGTTTTACATTTTTATACCTTTCCCCGCGCATAAACAGCAGTGTCTGGAAAATCAGTAAACACCCCGTCTACGCCCAAATTAAAAAACAATTCATATTCTCCCTGGGGGTGATTTTGATAATCTAGTGGGAGGAAGCAATTCTCATTACGAAAAGTCCAGGCGTGAATCAACAAGTTCTGTTGATGAGCATCCTCAACTAAAGATGTGGGTGGCAGTAATTTACCTTGACTATTTCTAGGTATTAGTAAATTTTTATTCACCCCTATAGCTTGTGCATATTGAGCTATTTTTTTTAGTCCATCAGGTTTAATCATATCCTGATAAGTACAGGATTTACCATCCATACGAAAATCATCTGGTTGACCTGAATCATTAATTAATTGTACCAGTGGAAAATCCGTGTTTTTGTTTAAGTTTTCTAAATTACCCACTTCAAAGGATTGGATAAATATGGGTAACTGGGTATTGGTTAAGGATCTTAACAAAGCTGGTTCCAATGGTAAACCTATTGATTGAAAATAACTGGGATGTTTAGTTTCTGGATAAATACCAATTGCATATCCCTTCTGTGAACTCTGGTTTTCAGCTAAATCAATTATTTCTTCTAGGGTAGGAATGGTCTCTAGTCCATCATATACGGTGTTTTGTGGACGGATTTGCCCAATTCTTTCTTTTACAGTTAAGGTCTTTAATTGTTTTAGGGTGAAGTCTTCTGTAAACCAACCGGTTCTTATTTCCCCGTCAATCATTTTTGTAGTCTGCAAATGGGCAAATTCAGGGTGATTCTCCACATCTGTGGTCATGGATATTTCATTCTCATGACGAGCAATTAATACTCCATCCTGACTGATCACTAAGTCTGGTTCAATATAATCAGCTCCCATATCAATTGCTAGTTGATATGCTGCTAATGTATGTTCTGGTCTATAACCGCTGGCGCCTCGATGGGCAATGATAATTGGTGTTGGCATCGGTAGTTTATAATCTAATCCCATTAATCTAATACCATTAAACAGACGCAAGAACCGCAATTCAATTTGAGAAGAAGTTCTCAACTGCAAAAGATATAGACAAATATATAACAACTATTGATGCTAATACCCAAGCTTTGCAGCACTATCAATTTCCTAGTTATTCAGGTAAAGTAACTTTATTCAGAACTGAGGATGAACATCGGGGTAATCATGTAGGTACTAAATATGATCATCAATTTGGTTGGGGCGATATAGTTACAGGAGAATTAGATGTTTATCACATTCCTGGTTCTCATCTTTCCCTACTAAATGAACCTTATGTTACAGTGCTGGCGGAAAAATTGCAGCCATCTCTGAAGAAGGTCGACGCTGACAAACTTGTTCTTACCCAGCAGTCCTTAAATTGCTTATAATAATAATGGACTTACATTATTACCCTACTAAATATTTTTTATGGGTCTTACTATCCAACTCCATGCTGAATCACAACGTGTGGAAGAACTAAGAAAACTGTTACAACAAGCTGGCTATGCCTACTATGTTCTCGACTCACCAATCATGGAGGATACAATTTATGACAGATTATATCGGGAATTACAAGAACTAGAAAAAAAATATCCAAACCTGGTTACTAGCGACAGTCCTACCCAACGGGTGGGGGAGCGACCTGCTACCCATTTTAGCTCGGTGCGACATAACATACCTTTATATAGTCTGGAGAATGCTTTTAATGTTGAGGAGTTACAAAGTTGGAATCAGCGATGGATTAGACATTTACCCACTCCACACTCCTTGACGGAAGTAGAATATGTAGCTGAACTGAAAATTGATGGTGCTGCTTTGGCTTTAACTTATCAAAATGGGGTTTTGGTTAGAGGTGCAACCAGGGGTGATGGAATCACCGGTGAGGACATTACTCCTAATGTGAGAACTATTCGCTCCATACCCCTACGGTTAAACTTTGACGGAATTGAATCGATTGAAAAGGTGGAAGTGCGAGGAGAAGTGTTTTTACCTTTAGAGGTATTTAAACAGATTAATCAAAAAAGGCAAAAAGCTGGTGAACAGTTATTTGCTAATCCCCGTAATGCTGTAGCTGGTACACTTCGACAATTGGATCCCCGTGTGGTGGCCCAGCGTCAACTGGATTTCTTTGCTTATACCCTACATATCCCCGGACTGGATGATAGAAGCATTGCTAATACTCAATGGGAATCTCTACAATTATTACAAAAACTCGGATTTCGCGTTGATGTCAATCATAAACTCTGTTCTTCCGTTGATGAAGTGGCTCAATATTATCAGTATTGGAATACGGAAAGACTTAATTCTCCTTACATGACTGATGGAGTGGTAGTAAAATTAAATGCCTTTAAATTGCAAGAACAATTGGGGTTTACACAGAAATTCCCCCGCTGGGCGATCGCTCTGAAATATGCAGCGGAGGAAGCACCTACTCGTGTGGAAAATATTATGGTTAATGTGGGAAGAACAGGAGCATTAACCCCCCTAGCTGAAATGCGCCCCGTACAATTAGCGGGAACTACAGTATCTAGAGCTACGCTACATAATAACGATCGCCTGCAGGAGTTAGATATTCGGATTGGGGACACGGTGATAGTACGCAAAGCTGGAGAAATTATCCCGGAGGTGGTCAGGGTAATTAAGGAACTGCGTCCTAATGACACTGAACCATTTATTATGCCCACTAATTGTCCCGTATGTGGTCAACCGGTAGTGCGAGAATTGGGGGAAGTGGTGACAAGATGTGTGAATGCTTCCTGTCCAGCAATTCTCAAGGGAGAAATCGAACATTGGGTTAGTCGAGATGCTTTGGATATTAAGGGAATAGGTGAAAAACTAGTACATCAATTAGTGGATAAAGGTCTAGTGCATTCCGTAGCTGATTTATATAATCTAACAGAAGAGCAATTATGTGGATTGGAAAGAATGGGCAAAAGATCCGCAGAAAAACTAGTCCAAGTAATTAGGGAATCAAAAAATCAACCTTGGTCTAGGGTATTATATGGTTTAGGTATTCGTCACGTGGGTAGCGTTAATGCTCAATTACTGTCCGAAAAATTTACCACAGTAGATAAATTGGCCAGTGCAAAACAATCAGATATTGAGGGTGTATATGGCATTGGTGTAGAAATTGCCCAATCCGTGTACCAATGGTTTCACATCAGTGCCAATCAAAATCTGATTATCCGTCTGGAAACTATAGGTATACAACTGGCCACTGGGAAGTCTGTTCACACTAGGACTAAACCTAATCCTCAAATTGCTGGTAAAACCTTTGTAATTACAGGTACCTTACCCACATTAAAAAGAGATGAAGCAAAAGCTATGATTCAAAAAGCTGGTGGTAAGGTCACAGACACAGTGAGCAAGAAAACTGACTTTATTGTTGTTGGTGCAGATGCAGGATCCAAATTAGAAAAAGCTCAATCTCTGGGAATTAAGCAACTAGATGAAGCTAATCTATTAGAAATGCTAATGATTCAGGAACCTGTTAAATCATGACACATCAAACCTCTGGTCGCTGGCGTTTAGGACTAACCTTGTCTTTGCTCACGGCATTTTTATGGGGAGTTTTACCAGTCGCTTTAAAAATGACTCTCCAGGTATTAGATATATACACTATTGTCTGGTTTCGGTTCTCTTTAGCATTTGTACTTTTAGGAGCTTATTTATTCACCCAGAATAAGCTACCAACTCAACAACAAATATTTTCTGCGCCTATCAAATTGTTAGTTATTACCACTGTCTTCTTATGTGGTAATTATATACTATTTATGCAGGGTATAGCCTTAACCACTGCTAACAATACAGAGGTCCTAATTCAACTCGCAGGCGTTTTATTCGGACTTGGAGGTTTGGTGATTTTCAAAGAACGTTATACCCTATGGCAATGGTTGGGTATTAGTATCTTAACTTTGGGTTTTTTATTATTTTTTAAATCCCAAATTAGCAATTTAATTACCAGTCGGGGACAATATCTCTTAGGTAGTGGGTTAGTAATATTAGGTGCCATTTCTTGGGCCATTTATGCTTTGGCACAAAAGCAGTTATTACAATCTCTCTCATCATCCCATATTATGCTCATAGTTTATGGTGGATGTGCTTTATTATTAACTCCTTTTGCCAAGATTACCACTATTTTCACTCTTGATCTTGCATCTTTATCAGTGCTAATTTTTTGTGGACTAAATACCCTAATTGCTTATGGTGCTTTTGCGGAGTCTTTAGAACATTCCCCAGCATCTATAGTCAGTGCAATTTTAGCCATAGCTCCCATTTTTACTCTAATATCAGTAGACTTAGTAGCAACTATTTTCCCTCAAATCTTTACGCCAGAATATATTAACCTGAGAGGGATTATTGGTGCTTTACTAGTTGTGGTTGGTTCAGCAACCACTGCTTTGGGTAAAAATAAATAAAGTCTTATTTTGCTTTCTAACCAATGGGATAATTACCAGGTTTGACCGCATGAATAAACTCGCTACCGGAATGAGGTCTTCCTCGCTTATAAGCTGCTTCCTCTGGTCTACCCCAACCCATCTGTAAAATTAACTCTAAGAAACTGCCATTTTCCCATTTTAAAAAACTCACCCATTCTGTTCTTTGGGCAATTCTTTCCACATCCAAGTTATGGATTTTTTCATGTTCTCTACCATTGCTCATACTCAAATATAAATCCATATTGGCTGTTACTTGCTCCCAATATGTCAGCATAGACTTTTTTGCTCCTTTCAATATTTGTAAATCAGTATCTAAGGCTATTAACTGTCCATGAACCTCTGGATAATGTAAAGTTTGAGCATTAATGGTCAAGTCTTTCCACACAATACCAGAAACCTGATGTTCTCTTTGATATTGATGAATGGAATATTTAAAATCTTGGTAAGCTGTGAATTTTTGTAATCCCTCAGTGGGAATGAACTGGTCAATGATAGGATTACCTGAAACTTTCACATCTAATTTTAAACGTTCCCCTTTTAAGCAAGCTTGGCGCTCTGCTGATAAGATCTGAATCAGTTCCCAGGTTGAATAGACTTTGTTCATTGGTAATCATTGGGTATTAGTTATTTGTTATTTGTGGATGACTTAATTATTATGTTTTAGTAATTAGCAAAATGCGGTATCACAACCAACAAAAAATTAGACTGGGGTGATCAGAGATCACCCATGGAGCTTAGTGGTGGGATTCGGTGATTTTAAGGACTTAACTCACTGCTATACTCATTAAATGAACGTTGTTGGTACTTGATGGATTGATCCCGGGGGACTAAATTAAATACTTGTCGGAACTTATCATCTATCTCTTCAAAGGGTACTTGTCCATTTTTATTGAGAACAACTTTACCTGACTGATCAAAAACCACTATTTGAGGTACACTACCAGAATAATAGTATCCTGGTTCATTAGCATTATAGACTTTTTTGGGCGGAATAGCATCCACACTCACTGGAATAATCCTCACCTCTCTACCATATAACGCTTGAGTCTGGGAAATAAATACCGCATACTGTTTACAATCCCTACTGTCATCAATATAAAACGTTAGTAGGATGGGTTTGTGTTCTGCTAAACTCTGTTCTAGGGTTTGTTTGGGGGGGACCAAGGAACCATTTCCCGCAAAAACCACAAAAATATTACCCTCATATCTGTCATCTTTACTACCTGCCAGTGCAGTATCTATATTTATACCTGTGGTAACAATCAACAGGCAAACTACCAATAATAGGAACTTTAAACAAAATCTCTGACATTTGCCAGTTAGGGATACTAGTAAAAAAGGAAACTCTATCTTATTCATTAACAAAAACCTTATTTAACACGTTTGTCTACATATAATAGTTACACCTATAGTGACAACTGGGGGATATTTTTGAGGAATTTTTTGGTGTTTGGCACTATGAACCTAGCGGTTTTGGTAAACATTAGTTAGACTAGGGGGATTGTTTTTAACAATCAGGAAATTTCTTGGGAGCGCCCGTGAAAAAGAAATCAAAGTTTATACCAATTATAAACAGAATTAAACTATACTTGGCAGTATCTATCGCTAAAACTATCACCTTTTTAGTGCGTTCCCTGGGTTTTGGAGCTGCTAGTGTGTTGCCAGGTGCTATTGCACGACGCATCGAGCCTAAACTTTTACAGTTTTTGAGTCAGCAGGTAAAAAAAGGTGTAATTTTAATTGCAGGAACCAATGGCAAAACCACGACTGCTTTGTTGTTGTGTACTATTTTGGAAAACAAAGGGTTTAAAATTGCCCATAATTCCACTGGTGCGAACCTGGAAAATGGTTTAGCAACTGCTTTAATAGAAAACACTAACTTAATGGGTTATTTGAATGTTGACTATGCAATTTTAGAGGTTGATGAAAATATTGTTCCTAAAGTATTACAACCTTTACAACCAAATTTGATTATTTGTTTAAATTTGTTTAGAGATCAACTAGACAGATATGGGGAGGTTGATACCATTAGCAAAAAATGGACAAGGGCAATTTCCACGTTACCCAGGGAGACTGTAGTTATTGCCAATGCTGATGACCCTACTTTATCCTATTTAGGTCAGCAGTTACATCAGAGAGTGTTATTTTTTGGTTTAAGTGAACCGGAAAATTATTTAGATTCCATTCCCCATGCAGTGGATTCTATTTACTGTCCCCGTTGTGGAGATCCTTTGGATTATCAAGGGGTTTATTTATCCCACCTGGGAGATTTCACCTGTCCCAGTTGTGGATTTAACAAAAGTCAACCTTTGTTATTGAGTGGTGAATGGTCACAGATTCTCGTAGGATTATACAACAAATATAACACCCTAGCTGCTGTCACTGCTGCTCAAGAATTAGGTATTGACGAACCAACGATTAAAAACAGTATTGACAATTTCCAAGCTGCTTTTGGTCGAGCTGAAGATTTATTGGTCAGTGGCAAAAAGGTGCGGATTTTGTTATCTAAAAATCCCGTGGGAACTAATGAAACTATTAGGGTGGTCACCCAAAGTCAAGATAAAACTACTTTATTGGTTTTAAATGATCGGATCCCTGATGGTACTGATGTTTCCTGGATTTGGGATGTTGATACGGAAAAATTGGTGGAACGAGGTGGAACACTAATTGTTAGCGGAGATCGTCTCTATGATATGGCTTTAAGGTTACGTTATAGCCAAAGTTCTTTGGATAGTAAGATCCGTTTAATCGTTGAGGAGGATTTGCAGCAAGCTATCAAGATTGCTCTGGAAAATACTCCTCATCATGAGACTTTGCATATTCTTCCTACCTATTCAGCTATGCTGGAAGTACGAGGAATTTTAACGGGGAGAAAAATTCTCTGATGTTTTATCTTCTTTCTAGCATTTTTTAAAAACAACTAAAAAAATGGAAATTATTATTGGTTGGTTATATCCAAAACTGATGAGCACTTATGGAGATAGAGGTAATGTTATCACTCTCCAACGTCGATCTCAATGGCGCGGATACGACGTCACAGTATTACCGTTAGACCAAAATTCCACCCCCCAGGACATAAAATCTGTGGATGTTATTGTGGGGGGAGGTGCCCAAGACCGTCAGCAAGAAATTGTTATGCGTGATTTACAAGGAGCAAAAGCTGAAGCAATTAAGGATAAAATAGAGCAAGGTACACCGGGGGTTTTTACCTGTGGTTCACCTCAACTACTAGGACATTATTATGAACCCGCTTTGGGAAAAAGAATACAAGGTTTAGGAATATTGGATTTAGTTTCTGTTCACCCAGGAGAAACCTCTAAACGCTGTATTGGCAATCTGGTTATAGAGGTGACTGCTTCCCGTTTAGCACGAGAACTACAAGCAATGACGGGAATTAAACCCTATTTGGTTGGTTTTGAAAACCATGGGGGTAGAACTAAGTTAGGAACGGTAGAACCCCTAGGACGTGTTGTTTATGGTCTAGGTAATAATGGGGAAGATGGAACTGAGGGTGCTTTTTATCAAAATGCGATCGCCACTTATTCACATGGCCCTTTACTACCCAAAAATCCCTTTGTTGCAGACTGGTTAATTGTCACAGCATTAAAGCTCAAGTATCAACAAGAATTTGAACTCTCACCTTTAGATGATACTTTAGCACTACAAGGGAGAGAGTCTATGTTTAATCGTTTAAAATTGACAAGTAGTTTAGTGATTAACGAGTAATTTGGGCCCTTTGCAAAAAGGGGCGCACCACTAAATATCCAGCACTAAAGCCAGAAACCATCACCACAAGAATGATTAAAAACAACCACCAACCATTTAGTCCTCTACTAACGAAATTAGAAGGTTTGGATCTGGTCTTGAAATTAGTCCGGGTTTTGTTTTTGATTTGTGTGTTCTTTTTATCCCCTTCTGACTTAGGTTTAGGTGCATTTTTTGGGTGGGTGGGGTGTATGGGTTGTTCCCTTAGAGATTTTGACTCATCATAAGGTGTATTCTGGCTGTTAATAGGGTTGGGACTGGTGTTATAATTTTTGTTTAATCCTTCCTGAGAATATTTACCAGGGTCATTTTTGGAATCAAGCAAATTTTGTAATTCCAAACAAGACTGAACAACTCGATTAACTTCCTGGAGTAAATACTGATTTTCCTGCACTAATTTTTGATTATGGTTGGTAACCACATCTAATTTAGATTGTACGGCTTTTAATTCTGTCACCAGTTCTCGATAGACGGAAATAGGAACGGAGGGGGAATATGTGGGATGAGATGGTTTGCCATTAACATCACCCGTAGTTGCTCGCATCTGCATGTTCGTATCACCATGAGGTTGGGAATTTAACCAAATATACCATTTTCATGGATTAATCTATTCTACCACAGTTGGTCATCATATAACTTAATAACCAACCAGCCATAGTAGCACGGCGAGTCTGTCTAGGTCCAAACTCGCCTATCTTATAACCTTTAAAACCCAATTTTTCTTTTAGTAGTTGTTTATTATCCGGAGGAATAGAACGGGTCAGCTTGACGGTTGCAGGGCGGGACTCTATGAAGTTGGGGGGTTGGGGATAATCAGTAACCCATTCAGGACTAACCTGGGTACTATCCCATGTTTGTAGATTATAATCGTATCTGTAACCTAAATAGTGCCACACCAACTGATTAACAGTAAGATCATCAATTTTTTCGTTGATGATATCCCAAATAGTTTCTTGGTTGAGTTGTGGCAAGTTAGACATAGTTAGGCATTTCTCACACGTAAAAAGTTTGTTAACTTACCATTACATCATAATCTCTAAACTATGGAAAACACCACAGAAATTACCAAACTGGTTCGGGCCCATGTTTTTATTACCGGACAGGTTCAAGGCGTGGGATACCGATATGCAACCGTAGACACAGCTACCCAGTTAGGTTTAACCGGTTGGGTGAGAAATCTTGTCGACGGTCGAGTAGAAGCGGTCTTTGAGGGATCCAGGGATATTGTAGAAGAGATGGTACGATGGTGCCATATGGGACCAACTGCTGCCATAGTTAAACAGGTTGTTATTAATTATGAACAAGCGGAAGGATTGAGAACTTTTGAACTGTGCCTTAGTCACAACGTTGGATAGGCGTTTTTTCTCCGATCGTTTGCACATCATGGCTAAAATAGCCATATACTAAGCCAAAACCAAATATGAAGAAAAATTTACGGCTTTTTCTATTTCGTGTTAGTATTTCCTAGGAGATAAATTCTAGATAACTTTTATTAAATACCAAAACTATTATGGAATAAACTGCTTGACCAAATAAATAAAGGATTCTAAAAGTCGTGGAGTATATGAAACTTCTGATGGGTTCAAAATTAATGCGGACTGTAATGGTGCTGCTAATATTTTGAAAAAAGTAGCGGTGATGCTAGGAATTGATCTTAGCGGAATCAGTAGAGGCTGTTTAAGCCAGCCTCAGAAAGTTCGTTTATGGACTCTTCAGAAATCTCCGTGTCTTTAGACCGGAGAAGCTTAATTAATAACAAAACTTCTCAAAAAAAATTGAACTAACCAACCTTCTACTAGACCTATTGAGTAACATTAGTACACTATAGGCAAAAACTCTCTTTTATTCATTGATTAGCTCCCAGACAAAACCATGAGTGCAAGTGCCACTGTTCATCAAAATCCCCTTCTTCAAGGCTCTGGTCTACCTACATTTACAGATATTACTCCGGATCAGGTAGAGCCTGCATTTACTCAGCTATTAACAGAACTATGGAAACAACTAACCATCTTAGAATCTAGTGTGGAACCAACTTGGAGTGCTTTAGTGGAGCCACTGGAGCAGTTAACAGAAAGATTATCTTGGAGTTGGCGAGTATTAAACCACCTCATGGCTGTAAAGAATAGTCCTGATTTACGAATAGCTTATCAAAAATTACAACCACAGGTGGTAGAGTTTACTAATGCCCTTGGTCAAAGTAAGCCTATTTATGAAGCATTCAAGGATCTACGTCATGGGGATTTTTGGGAGAACCTCAAACCAGCTCAAAAACGCATTGTAGAGGCTGCTATTAGAGATGCTCAACTCTCTGGTGTCGCTTTGGCGGGGGAATCAAGGGAGCGTTTTAATGAGATTCAAATGCAGTTAGCCAAACTAAACACTCAGTTTGCTAACCATCTTTTAGATGCAACTACAGCGTATAGTCTAGTTTTAACTACTAAAGAAGAAATTGAGGGGTTACCAAGCAGTTTACTTAGTTTAGCTGCTCAAGCTGCTCGCGGTGCGGGAGAGGAACAAGCTAACCCACAGACTGGTCCTTGGCACATTACCCTAGATTTCCCCAGCTACTTCCCCTTCATGCAGCATAGCACTCGTCGAGACCTGCGGGAAAAGTTATATAAAGCCTACATTAGTCGTGCTGCTAGTGGAGATTTGGACAATAATCCTCTAATTCAGGGGATTTTGGGATTAAGGCAAGAAATGGCGGGATTGCTGGGCTTTGAAAACTATGCCCAGTTAAGTCTAGCTAGTAAGATGGCCCAAAAGGTTAGTGCAGTAGAAAAACTACTAGAAGAGTTACGTCAAGTCAGTTATGATGCAGCTACCCAAGAAATAGCAGATCTGAAAACCTTTGCCAAAAACCATGGATTCCCCCAAACGGAGGATCTGGAACATTGGGATGTCAGTTTTTGGGCTGAGCGTCAGCGAGAGGCCAAATTCACTTTCACCCAGGAGGAATTACGTCCCTATTTTCCCCTACCTCAAGTTCTCAATGGCCTATTTGAGCTGGTTCAACGTCTGTTTGGTGTAATCGTTAGTCCAGCAGATGGTCAAGCTCCCATTTGGCATGAAGATGTTCGCTATTTTAAAATTTCTGACCCTTCTGGTAGGACCATTGCTTACTTTTATCTAGACCTCTACAGTAGACCAGTAGAAAAACGTGGTGGAGCTTGGATGGATGCTTGTATTCACCGCCGTAGGGCTACCCAAAATGGTGTAGATGTGGTCTGCTTACCAGTGGCCTATCTCATTTGTAATCAAACTCCCCCTGTGGATGATAAGCCCAGTTTGATGACCTTTGATGAGGTAGAAACTCTCTTCCATGAGTTCGGTCATGGTCTCCACCACATGCTCACTCAGGTTGATTATACTGGAGCAGCAGGTATTAACAATGTAGAATGGGATGCAGTGGAGTTGCCTAGTCAATTCATGGAAAATTGGTGTTATGACCGTCCCACCCTGTTTGGTATGGCTAAACACTATCAAACGGGTGAACCGCTGCCAGAGGAATACTATCACAAACTGTTAGATGCCCGCAACTACATGAGCGGTTCCGCAATGTTACGACAAATTCACCTGAGTATGGTAGATTTAGAATTACATCATCGCTATTTTCCCACCGGTCAAGAAACTCCAGTAGATATACGCAATCGTATTGCTAAAACTACTACTATTTTGTCTCCTCTACCGGAGGATCAATTTCTCTGTGCTTTCGGTCATATTTTTGAAGGTGGTTATGCGGCGGGATATTACAGTTACAAATGGGCAGAGGTTTTAAGTGCTGACGCTTTTGCTGCTTTTGAAGAAGTTGGACTAGATAATGAAGAAGCAGTACAAATTATTGGTCGTCGCTATCGAGATACAATTCTATCTATGGGTGGTAGCAAACATCCCATGGAGATTTTTGAGGCCTTTAGAGGTCGAAAACCCAGCACTAAAGCTCTACTTAGGCATAACGGTCTTTTACCAGCTCGTTAGAGGATTCGGGGGGGGAAATTGCTAACACCCCAGGGTTTCAGCTACCAACCCCCGTCTTGTGAAAACGGGGAGGTGTCAATTATGAATATCACGGTGATATGGTGTCATTCTGAACAAGCTAACACCTGTTCAGTTTATTACAAGAAACTGCGAATTTAAGAAACAGTTCTTGCCAACAGTACGGGACAAGTAGCGTTTACCCGTACATAGTCAGATAGGGAAGAACCCAATAGTCGGTCAAGATCTACAAAACTCTTGGCTATGGATGGACGGCGGTCTGGCGAACCAAGCAATAAAAGGTCAGCGTTTAGTTCCTGTGCTAGGCGGCAAATTTCCTCGCCTGGTTTACCACTGCTGGTGACACAACGCACAGGAATACCACGACTTTCAGCAGTAGCTACCGCATTACCCAAAACCGAGTTTCTTTCCGGTTTAATGTCAGTGATACCTGACACTTTTCCTCCCAGATCTGTACTAACGTTAGTTAGTATTAACTGTCCAGACTCAACGCCACTTAGCAAAAACAAAGCTAGTTGTAAACACTGGGATGAGGAAGGGGATCCATCCATAGCCACCATAACTCGTTTGATGCGTTTAACATATATATCATCCTTAACTAGCAACATAGGGCGAGAGGATAATTGAAACACATACTGACTAACAGAGTTAGACAGAA
This sequence comes from Cylindrospermopsis raciborskii Cr2010, assembly GCF_003367075.2. Classification (NCBI taxonomy): domain Bacteria; kingdom Bacillati; phylum Cyanobacteriota; class Cyanophyceae; order Nostocales; family Aphanizomenonaceae; genus Cylindrospermopsis; species Cylindrospermopsis raciborskii. The sequence goes on along the minus strand of NZ_CP065936.1, from coordinate 2,023,207 downwards.
TAGATTCTAGACGTTTAAGTCCCCGAGATCCCATAACAATTAGATCTACGCCGATTTCATCAGCTACTTGACAAACCACATCCTTGGGGTCGCCCTGACGCAAAATAGAAGAGACTTGGCTAGGGTCAAAATTGAGGGACTGAATAGCATTAGCGAGGATTTTACCACCCTCTTCCCATTTTTCCGTCATAGCTGCTGCGGTGCTTTGTGAAGGTACAACGTTCAGAACTGTAACCTTAGCAGATTGGATTGATGGTAGTTCCTTTAAGTTTTTCATCATTTCCTCTGCGTGTCCGAGTCCTGAGACAGCCAACAAAATTTTTTGAATCATTTTGTGAGAATTTTTCTGAAGGTTGATTAGGGTTTCCCTCTAAACTACAGACAAACCCACTCCCAATTTAGCCCAATAGACTGAGGCAAATTTGATGTTATTGATGATTTTTAACGAATTTGAGAATTGGACAAGACGGGTTGGCTGCTGTTCGACAATTTCTGGACACAGCTAGACATTCTTTGGCTGCTTGTTGCCATCAATTAGAAAAACGAAGTTTGACGATGTCATGACCTATCTTTCGTAGCCAACCTTACTTGATGGTAGGTAACTCTTTTTTATGGCGGAGTTATGCACGCTCACCCTACCTACCAAGATTGTTAAGGTCTGGGTAGGTTTGGGTGGACATTAATGAGCGGGAAGTGTCAAGGTTAGTTTTTTCCACCTTCGCGACTGGCAGTTTGAATGTAAAGAATTATTAAAAACACGGCAGGAACAAGCACGAACAAGATGCTTGCTACAAACCCTAGGTCATTCACTTGCATGGCAAGATAGCCTCTCTCTAAATTGATTTTTGTTGACATACTCACTGACCCAGAAGGCCAGCGATTTTTGACAGTTCACAGCCACCTGCTACTCAAGTAGTCTTGCGATCGCTCCCTATCCGTTTTAGGTCGTGCCGATGTTCCGTAACGACCACCTCTACACTATACACTGATTCACTGAAAATGACAAGTTGCATAGGAAAAAACCTCCCTCCTTAGTTGGAGGTTAAGGTTTGGTAATCACACTTACCGGCCCATTAACTAGAGTTTGACAAGCAAGACGGTAAGTATCTGGGGAGTTCTTAAATTTTCGCTTTTCCACATCCGTGCGCGATGACAGATTCTCCAGTCCTTCAGTAACTTCCACAATGCAAGTGGCACATTGTCCGTAACCACCACAATTGGTCATTTTACCCCACAACTTATAGATGTCAATTCCATTCTCCAGTGCTTTGAGTCGGAGGTTGGCTCCATCCGCTGCTATTACTTCCTTGTTTTCTTTGATGAATCTAATGTTCCCCATGGCTGTTAGCTGTTAATTGTGACCCGTCACTGGTTAATCTCATTCCTTATGGAAAAGTTTGAGGACAGGGATTACCTGTCCGTATTGAGGACCGATTAATTTACCTGAAGCCCACAGCAGCTTGCCAAACAAAAGCAAGCAGCAAGAAAAATACAGGGATAACCGGGAGTACATCTACCAAAGGCCCGAAGGTTTGGTAAGCTTCGGGCAGTTTTGCTAATAAAATTACTGCTTCCATGTTTGTTTAAATCCAATTAATCCGACACAGCTTTTATACTTGGGAATTATCCTATCATGGTTTGGTTATGGTTTAAAAATCTTCTGGTTGATCCTTAAGAAATTGAAGTCCCACTTTAATCTTAACAGAAAGGATACATTCAGGAGAAACTTCCTGCAATTTGAGTTATTATTGGTATTCTGAGATTCTGCATCTTCCTACTATGCTAAATCCTAATCTGGATGAAATCCAGTTAACGAAAGACGACTACGAAAGATACTCTCGCCATTTAATCTTGCCAGAAGTAGGCTTAGAAGGACAAAAACGCCTAAAGGCTGCCAGCGTGTTATGTATTGGCACAGGTGGACTTGGTTCACCACTGCTATTATACTTAGCAGCAGCAGGGGTGGGACATATCGGTATTGTTGATTTTGACGTAGTTGATTTCTCTAACTTACAACGTCAAGTCATCCACGGCACATCTTGGGTGGGTAAACCCAAAATTGCATCGGCAAAAGACCGCATTCATGAAATTAACCCCTATTGTCAAGTTGACCTATATGAAACTCGGTTAAGTTCAGAAAATGCTATTGACATACTTAGTCCCTACGACGTGATTGTGGATGGGACTGATAACTTCCCCACCCGGTATCTAGTTAATGATGCTTGTGTATTGTTAAACAAACCCAATGTTTACGGATCAATTTTCCGTTTTGAAGGACAAGCAACAGTATTTAACTACCAAGGTGGTCCTAACTATCGGGATCTATATCCTGAACCCCCGCCACCGGGTATGGTTCCTTCCTGTGCAGAAGGTGGTGTATTGGGGATTTTACCGGGAATTATCGGTGTAATTCAGGCTACGGAAACAGTAAAGATTATTATTGGTAAGGGGACTACCCTTAGTGGGCGTTTAGTGCTCTATAACGCTTTGGATATGAAGTTCCGAGAGTTGAAGTTGCGTCCTAACCCTGTCCGTCCAGTAATAGACAAACTCGTTGATTACGAAGAATTTTGTGGTCTTCCCCAAGCTAGAGCAGCGGAAGCGCAACAGCAAATGGAAACCCAGGAAATGACTGTCAAGGAGTTAAAGACTCTCATAGACAGTGGTTCTCAGGATTTTATCCTATTAGATGTGCGTAATCCTAATGAATATGAAATTGCCAGGATTCCTGGTTCTGTGTTAATACCCCTACCAGAAATTGAAAATGGTGATGGTGTAGCAAGGGTCAAAGAATTACTTAATGGACACAGTTTAATCGCCCATTGTAAGATGGGTGGACGCTCTGCCAAAGCTCTGGCCATTCTCAAAGCAGCAGGTATATCAGGAACTAATGTCAAGGGTGGTATTAATGCTTGGAGTCAGGAGGTAGACCCCTCCGTACCACAGTATTAGTTTTACTGTATTTATTATGGAGGTGGCGATCGCCCGCAGATAAATTCACCCTTTTGTAAACGAGCGATCGCCCCTTTGGAGATTTCTTGGGTCACTTTCCATTTTGGGATATCAAGATTTCATGAGTATATACAAATCTAAGTTGAGCGTTTTGTGGAAACAGGTTTGGGCTTTAGCAGGGGTACAAGGGGCAATTACACTTTCCTGGTTGGTCTATAACACCTATCTACCACAACTGTTAATTCAGTTCGGGTTTCCATCATCTTTGGCACCTTTAATTTTAATTATTGAAAATGCCTTAGCTGTAATTATGGAACCGCTAATGGGTGCACTTTCTGACCAGTCTCAACGAAAATTTGCCACTCGTTTTCCTCTTATCTCCCTTGGGGTAATTTTGTCCTCCACCCTGTTAATTGCCATACCATGTATGGTAACTTTTGTCTCCCCTTCCCAAGTCTTCCGTGGACTTTTGCCCCTAACCCTGATAGATTGGTCTCTCACAATGACCATTTTTCGTTCCCCAGCACTTTCTTTGTTGATCAAGTATTCCATGCCATCTGAATTGCCTTTGGCAGTTAGTTTTATCACCTTTGCTGGGGGTGTGGTCGGTGCTTTTCGTGGTGTTGCTCATCAGTTTATTCTTAGCTTGGGTGCCATTTGGTCCTTTGCGATCGCATCCTTTGTACTTTTAGGCACTGGTCTGGTTTTAAGGTTTTTCCACCCACCAGAAATACCCACGTTGCCCAAAAACTTCCCATCTCCAACAATACCCTTTTATAATCTATCCTTCATTTTCCTAACCGGTTTTACCATGTCCTGGGGATCTCGTTTGCTTATGGATAGCTTGGGCAAAACTCTCAAAACCCAATTATCCCCTGATAGGGTTACCATAACCATGCTATCCTTTGGTTTAACCCTGGCTTTAGCATCCTTACCTGCTGGATTTTGTGCTAGTAGGTTTGGTAATCGTCCAATTATGATACTAGGAATTATCGTCACTATTATATCGGTTTCAACCATGATAATTTTCCCAGTGCCAACACCCTTTATAATCCTCTTAATAGTGTCCTTAATAGTCGGTTTTAGCTTGATAACAAATGGCATAATTCCATTTATTCTACAGTCAACTCCTCCCCGCTGGTCAGGATTAGGAATTGGCACTTATTTTGGTGGATTTTCTTTGGCCATGAGTCTTTTTGGCTCCTTCTTTTCTCCAGCCATTACTCCTTTCATAGCTGGTATAAGCGCAGCCCTAGCGTTTTCCGCCAGTAGTATATGTATTTTTTCCACTAAAATAGAATATAACCGACCTTAAAGGTGAAAGTGCCAACATTGCCACCATGTTCAGATAGCGCTAAAATCTTCTCAAGGTTTTTTGTCAAAAATTACTAATCGCACCTTTTCTGGTTAGAATAGTATAATTGTTCTGATCAAAAAAAACAAAGCTACCTTAACGCATCTTTGTTAAATCCTATATTTAGAGACTCTAATGGCAACTAACACAGCGGATACTGGCAAACAAAAAGCACTGAGTATGGTGCTAAACCAAATTGAGCGCAGTTTTGGTAAAGGAGCAATTATGCGTTTGGGTGATGCTACCCGAATGCGAGTGGAAACCATTTCTACCGGGGCACTAACCCTAGATTTGGCTTTGGGTGGTGGTTTACCCAAAGGGAGAGTCATAGAAATCTATGGACCAGAAAGTTCCGGTAAAACCACTGTGGCCCTCCACGCAATTGCGGAAGTGCAAAGAAATGGGGGTATAGCAGCTTTCGTGGATGCAGAACACGCTCTGGATCCTACCTATGCAGGTGCATTGGGTGTGGATATTGAAAACCTGCTGGTTTCCCAACCAGATACTGGTGAAGCTGGTTTGGAAATAGTTGATCAGTTAGTACGCTCCGCCGCAGTTGATATAGTAGTAATTGACTCTGTAGCTGCCCTAGTACCTCGCGCTGAAATAGAAGGGGATATGGGTGATGCCCACGTGGGTTTACAAGCTCGATTGATGAGTCAGGCTCTACGTAAAATTACTGGTAATATTGGTAAATCCGGTTGCACAGTTATTTTTATTAACCAATTACGCCAAAAAATAGGAGTTACCTATGGTAGTCCGGAAACTACCACAGGTGGTAACGCCCTGAAATTTTATGCTTCTGTAAGGTTAGATATCCGCCGAATTCAAACACTGAAAAAAGGTTCCGATGAATTTGGTAATCGGGTTAAGGTTAAGGTAGCAAAAAATAAAGTTGCACCACCCTTTAGAATAGCTGAATTTGACATTATCTTTGGTAAGGGGATTTCAACCCTGGGTTGCTTGGTAGACCTAGCAGAAGAAACAGGTGTGCTAATTAGAAAAGGTGCATGGTATAGTCATAACGGAGAGAATATTTCCCAGGGTAGAGATAATGCCATCAAATACTTGGAAGAGAAATCTGATTTTGCCGAAAAAATTAAAGAGCAGGTACGTGCTAAACTAGATCAGGGGGCGGTAGTTTCCGCCAATTCTGTGGCTAAGTCCACTGAAGAGGAAGTAGAGGAGGAAATGGAAGAAGAGGAATAAACGTGGCCCGGGAGATGGCTCAATGTTAGAATTGTACTGTTTCAAATTCAAAGGTGGTAATCAGACTGTCGTCAACATAAACTTCTATCTTGTGTTGACCAAGAGGATCGCCAGGAGATATTTGCCAGTAGTTTTCAATCACACCATCTTTCGCCATTTGGGTGCGCCTTGTAATTGCTGTGGTACCATCTGCTCCCAGGGAGAAGTTATGTTTTTTATCCTGTGTAATCCATGTTTCTGGAGCTTTTGGTAAACGCAATACCTCCCGCCATTTTACTTGACCTCGATAATTTTCCAGGGTAATTCGCCAACCATAAACATCACCCCTCTTTAGTGGTATCCTGGTTGTAGGGAAAAAATTAACCTTACCCTGACCATCAACTATTCTCACTCCGAACTCTGATTTTAAGACGGGAATTGATTGGTTGTTAGGTAAGGGAAAAATTTCTGGAGGTTCTGGAGGTAATTGTGCCACAACTCTATTATTCAACTCCAAACCCCCTAAATCAACTCCCAGGGTCAACCACAGAAAAGCTAGGCAAAACTTGACTGATGTGAACTTCATAACCTTTTCTTGCTAGATAATTGTATTTGTAGAACTAGCCAATAATTCTATAATTGTCAGCCATAATCCGGTTTCTGTCTGTCAGCACAGGACCAATAAAAACCTATTATCGCAAACCCATTAACAATGTCTTTTTTTCGTGAAGATGAATTCCTGAACAATTTGGGCAATCAAGTTCTAACAGCTACCAGGTCGAAATTCCCTCAATTGTCTGATGACCAAATAGCTTTAACCTGGGTTGTTTACGACCCTCCTGTTATTGTCAACACGGGTGGCGCTTTGACCCCCGATGCTTTTTGGCATCATCCAGTCCGAGGTTTTAGTTATCGTGGTGGAGAGCGGGTCTATCCCGCTAGTATAGTAAAATTGTTCTACATGGTGGCAGCCCATGAGTGGTTGGAACGGGGAATGACCACCACCTCTAAGGAGTTGGAAAGAGCTCTCAATGATATGATTGTGGATTCTAGTAATGATGCTACTAGCTTGATAGTTGACATTCTTACCGGAACCACCTCTGGTCCAGAATTGCCCACTGAGCCTTTTGCTACTTGGAAGTATCAAAGACAAATTATTAACCGTTATTATCAGTCCCTGGGGTGGCAAGAAATGATGAGTATTAACGTTTGTCAAAAAACCTGGGGTGATGGTCCCTATGGGAGAGAAAGAGCTTTTTACGGGGAAATGTTTGAAAATAGAAATATGTTAACCACTAATGCTACTGGTCAGTTGTTACATAGTATTGTGGGTGGTGTGGCGGTTTCTAGTCAGCGTTCTCAGCAAATGCTGACCCTACTCAAGCGAGAATTTAGTACTGATGAATTACTAAAAGATTTAGAAGAAGATCAAGTTACAGGTTTCTTAGGAAGTGGCTTGCCTCAAAATAGCCAAATCTGGTCAAAAGCGGGTTGGACTTCTTCTGTACGCCATGATGCTGCCTATATTGAGTTACCCAATTACCATCCTTATCTTTTGGTAGTTTTTACAGAAGGGAAGGAAAACGCTAAAAATCGGGAAATTCTGCCTTTTATCTCCGCTGAGATTGCTCACACCATGACCAAGTTGTGACTTGTTGTTCATGATTTATGAAAATTTTGTCCGGCGATAGATTTCTTTCATGGGAATTTCCACGTTTATACTGTGGAAGATAACTGATTGCTCAATTTGGTCATAAATTTCCAGTTGCCAAACATTGTTTTTTTCCCCATGTTGTTTAGAGTATTGTTCAACGTATAGTTCATCCTGAGCAACTAGTACGTATTCGATAAAACTGGGAAGGGAGCGATATTTTCTAAATTTGTCTCCCCTGTCATACTTTTCTGTGGAAGGAGACAGAACCTCGATAATTAATAGGGGGTTGAGAACTTCATCCGTGCGATTATGATTGAATTCCGGACTACCACCAATTACAAATATATCAGCGTAGGTTCCATGATTTAAGCTGGGGATCCAGATTCTTAAATCGCTATTATAAGTCTCAAAACTGCTATCTCTAAGAGCAAGGTTCAAAAAGGTAGTTATATCTACAGTAATACGACTATGAACTTCCGAACCTCCTGGCATAATAATTATCCTTCCATCTGCGTACTCATGACGTTCTTGCTCAGTTTCCTCCATCCTTCTGTACTCATCTGGAGTTAGGGGGATTTCAACATCATTCCTAGGAATTGCGATCGCTCGATTATTAGGACTATCACTGTAAATAACCATTAATTGACCTCAGCAAGTTCTAGTTTCTTGACAAGACTCACCATAACAAGGATTTACCTCTATAGAAACATGAGAAATAGTAGGAATATCTCTAAGTAACATTTTATAGTATTCTGGCGTTTTTGGATCATGGGTAACTAGGGAAATCATAGCTGCTAAATGATGCTGTCCAACATACCAAATATGTATATCCGTCACACGATTGTCCGAATTTTCCTCAATGGCGTTGACAATGGCCAACCTTATTTGTTTATCACCAGACCCATCCAATAAAATCAAACCGGTATCTTGTAGCAAACCGTAAGACCATTGACTAATTACTCCTGCACCCACCAGTCCCATTGCTGCATCCATCCATACCCAACCTAAAAATTTACCAGCAAATAAGGCAATAATAGCAAATATAGAGGTCAAAGCATCAGCTAAAACGTGAAAATAGGCAGCACGTAAATTATGATCCTGCTGATGTTCGTGATCATGTTCATGGTGATCTTGCAATAAAAAGGCGCTGACTATATTGACAAATAGGCCAATAACAGCTATTGTTATAGCCTCATTGAACTGAATTCCCGTGGGTGTAAAAAATCGCTGCAGCGATTCAATCCCCATGAAAAGGGCAATAATTCCCAAGACTACAGCACTAGTAAATCCAGCTAGGACGCTAACCTTACCAGTGCCAAAAGTATATTTAGGATTGTTGGCGTTATTGCGTGCGTATTGATAGGCAAAGACAGTAATACCAAAAGCTGCAACGTGGGTAGCCATGTGCCAACCATCAGCTAGTAAGGCCATGGAACCAAAAATGGTCCCTGCTGCAATTTCCGCTATCATAGTTAATGCGGTTAGCACCATAACAATTTTGGTACTTTTCTCAGCTTGATGCTGGTTACCAGAAAAATCGTGGGAATGTTGCCATTCTTCCAAAGTATGAATATGCACAGGTTTTTGACACTCCTTGTTTATTATAGAATGGATCGAGGGAAGAGACCCATGCGGGCGTTGGGTTTCACACAAAAAACGCTTGCAAACGTAGTTGCCAGCTAATTCGTTAATAATCTTTTGAAAAGTGCGATCGCGCAGACCTGGATCTTCCACAGCAAAAGCAGGATAGCTGATTATACTTAACAATGCGGCATCTACCTCTTTAGAAGCAGATTCTCTTGGCAATAAAGACTCTAAAGTAATTCTCCCCCTAGCAATTTCATCTGGTAGAACGTGAATAACCGATGCTTGACTGCCATAAACACCAAACAAGTTCAGCCCATTTATAGCCTCTAGTGCAGCTTTAGCCATTCCTAAAGAGCTGGCATTTAATTCTGCATTACCATGATTAATTTTATTGCCCCGTTCCCAGATACCATAATTAGGAGTGCGATAGGCCCTACCCACATAGTAAACTAGATTTTGAACAAAGTTAACTTCATCCAAAGTGAAAATAATTGACAGACCAGATGCAGTCATCTGTGCCAGAATCAATAAATATATGGATGTGGCATCCAGTTGTAAATGTCCCCATTCATCATCACCAACTACGATATCACCAGTGGTTGTGTTGTATTTGGCGTTGACGGTTGACCGATGACAGATCTTGTAATGGTTATTGGTTAGTCTCCTAATCTAAAATCTGAAATCTTTTGTTTCTTAATGTATGCTGAAAACGATATCATATAAGGCATCACTTCAGACATCACAGATTGAACGCGCCATGAAAGTAGAAACTATTCGCACAACGTTAACCATACCGAAAGAATTGCTAGAAGCAACTGATAAAGCAGTGTTAGAAGGCAAAGCTAAAAATCGCAATGACTTTGTGGTGCGAGCTCTGAAAAGAGAACTAGCAGCACAAAAACGAGCTGAAATTGATGCCGCTTTAGCGGAAATGACTAGAGACCCAGATTATCAAACGGAAGTTTTAAGGATGGAGGTGGAATTTGCTACGGCGCAATGGGAAGCGTTGCGGCTAGGGGAATCTCCACGATGAGAAGGGGTGAAGTTTATGATGCGCGTCTTGAAATGACTGAAGGTTCTGAACAGGGAGGAACCCGTCCAGTAATTATTGTGAGTCGTGACGTGATTAATCTATCTAGTCCGGTTGTTTTAGCAGTACCATGTACTACCTATCAAACGGGCAAGCGGGTTTATCCCACCCAAGTTTTGATTTTAGCACCAGATGGTGGTCTCAGGAAAGATTCGGTCGCAATGGCAGATCAGGTGCGGGTTTTATCGAAAACGCGCTTTTTGCGATTACGTGGTGTGCTTTCTGAGGTGGTTATGGCCCATCTGGCCCAGGCTTTATTAATTGCTTTGGATTTACCAGGAGAAAATAGTAGTTAATTCAGTCAGATGAGTCAGCAAAAGTTATGCTCCATTTGTAATAAAACGGTATTTCTATTGTTGTGGAATCCCCGGTCACAATGCAGCTATGAAAATACTCGGGTACTGAATAGCTCTCAATTTATTGCCCATATACCCACATTTTTCAACATTTATAAGACCTTTATCATGTAAAGGTCTTATAGCTTTAAACTGTAACCGTTTTCAACCCTGTCGGATGTAGCTGTAGCCAAGAAAGCCTATCTAGTAATCAACGTCGTTTGGCTGTACTGCGGTTCATTTCTCGGTTTTCTTCCTCTCGACGACGGCGATCGCGCCAATCAGCTAAGGTTAAATAAACTACACCGCCTGTAACCCCTACTAGTAACATTAGGGCAACTACAGCTAAAATATTCAGTAATGAACTCTCCACAGTTACCCTACAGTCCGTTACGTCCCCAAACGACCATGGCAATGGACCATGTAAAGACGACCATTAGCGATACCCAACCTAGTGTCAAAATCATAGTTCTACTTTTTAAAAACAAACCACACTTTCTTATTTTATCAGAAATTCGGTGGCAAAACTCTTTGCTGTTGGCAAAGCTTTCTGCTATACCGGAAATGTCAGCGTTATGGCAAGTGGTAGAAAATTGCCATTTAGGAAAGTTAAAGTGGAATTTAATCAACAACTTTTGAAACACTACTGGAAACGTCACTTAGAGTCAGAACACCAACAGCTACATTTATTCAGTTCTGTGCACGTTTTTGAAAGTTTACCATCAACAAATCAAATGGCGTGGCAATTGTTGAGTCAAGGGGAAAAACGGGGATGTGTAGTGATTGCCCAACAGCAAACTGCGGGAAAGGGACAGTGGGGAAGACAATGGCTATCTCCCCAAGGCGGATTATATATTTCCCTGGGCATACCTTTACAACTGGAAGTTGCCAATGGGTATCAACTAACTTTAGCCAGTGCTTGGGGAATTGCATCCCAGTTAAAAAATTGTGGCGTGGAAGCAAGAATAAAGTGGCCAAATGATTTAGTATTAAATCGTCGTAAACTGGGAGGCATTTTAACAGAAACTAAAGTTAAACAAGGACAAATTACCCAGGTGGTCATTGGCGTAGGTGTCAACTGGAAAAATCCCGTGCCAGAAACAGGTATTAACCTACATTCTTGGCAAAACGAGAATTTGTGGCCAATTTCTGGACTGGAAATGCTTGCTGCTCAGGTTTTACTGGGAATACAGTCCGGTCTGGATTGTTTACAAGACGAAGGAATAAGCATTGTTTTGTCCCGTTATCTGGATTTACTTATCAATTTGGGTGATCAAGTATGTGTCAATATCCCATTTTCAGGTAAAAATGAGGATAATTTAGTTGAAACTAGTGTTTTAGCTACCGTGGTCGGGGTTACACCCCAAGGTCATTTGCGCCTACAAACATCCGGTAATAGAGAGGAACTCATCCAAGGAGAAATTTCTCTTGAACCAGGTACAATCAGTTTGGGTTACACTCAATTCTCTGTTTAGTTGTTTTTAATCTGTCCATACTATTTTAAACTTACCCACAAATAAGGAAAAAATGCCCTATTCCCATAAATCTACTAAAAAGCAAAGACAGTATAATCAAGACTTAACAGCTAAACGCTTTGCTTCTACAGTACCTGCTCAAACTTTATCCTGGTTGAGCAGTATTAGCCTACTAAGTGGGGGTTTTGTATTTGCCCAAACCGAATTGCCAGTAGATAATATTGTCTCTACAGTGGAAGTTTCTCAACCAACTACATTGGGAGACAAGGGGCAAAATGGTCAGGTATCCCTACCCGTGGAATCCAAGGTGACGGAATTGAAAACTGGTGTGCAAACCCAGGGGAAGAATTCAGAAGTTAACTCAAATCTTGAAAGTGTTGCAACAGAGGGGAATTCTGAATCTAGGTCAGAAAGTTCTCCAACTTCAGTAATCTTGAAAGTTCCCGCACTTCCGGTCCTAAAGTCCCAACCTGAAACATTGCCTACTAGTACTCAACCCATCCCAGAAACATCCACACTAGTAATTCCAGTGACTAGTCAACCCAATAATAGTGACAACGGGAATACAGGTAAGGATTATAATAGCACTCAAATTGATCCCACGGAATATAACGGAAATAGTACCGTTAAATATGATGCACCTAGTTCCGTGGAAGTTACAGGAAGAACTCAAGATTGTAAAGCGGTAATCTCCCAGCCAGGGAAATCTGTTGGCACTTGTGGTGGCAAAAATCCCACTAATCCATCCGTAGCAAACTCTACCCAAAAGTCAGCACCTACTTGGCTAAAGAAAAGTGCAGCTGTGAATTTAGGTAAAAGCCCGCTTAAAACAGTACCCAATGAAAATGCACTAAGCACTAATAATAGCAGTCCCAGGCCCCAAGGTCAGAAGTCTGAGGAGGTTGTCAATTCCTTAGCTGCTACTGTGAATAATTCCCAAAATTGGCACAGTCTAGGATCCAATTCCAGTAGTCGTCATACCAGCGCGGGGGGTTATATGGGAAGAATTTCCACAAAGACTAGCTATAATCGACCTCGCGACCCCAGAGAATTTTCCTCTAACACAACGGTGACCCCAATTACTCCCAGTTTTGGCACCCTACCACCACCAATGATAGAAGGAAAGGTGGCACCCCGTCCCAGTAAGGTTGCTTATGATTTTGACCTAGCATCGGTTTTACCACAAGTCCCTTATATTAGTTCCTTTGCTGATAATGGTACTAATTCCGGTAGTGTCTCTGGTATTACATACCCATTATCATTTGCAGCGCCTATTACCTCCCTATTTGGTTGGAGAACACATCCTATCACGGGCGATCGCCGTTTCCATGCTGGGATGGACATTGCTGCACCCACAGGAACACCAATTTTAGCAGCAGAGAAGGGACAAGTAGAGATGGCTGATTGGATGGGTGGTTATGGTTTAGCAGTAACCATTAATCATGACCAGAGACAACAAACCCTTTACGGTCACATGTCAGAAATTTTAGTGCGTCCTGGACAATGGGTAGAGCCAGGAATGATCATCGGTCGTGTGGGTAGTACAGGCAACTCCACGGGTCCCCACCTTCATTTTGAGGTTCGTCACCTGACTGCCAATGGCTGGGTTGCTGTGGATCCTAGTATGCAGTTACAGGCCGGAATGAATAGTCTTTATAATAGAGTTGCCTATAACTACAACTCCCAAAGCAAACAACTACGATAAAGCTATTTCTAAAATGGTACAAGCCTAGACATAACCATGTTCCATTAAAAACGCTGGTGTGATTTCCTCTGAAGTTTGATGTTCTTGGTGTGACATATAAAGGAAATTTTCTACGTATTTACCGAGAATATCAGCTTCCAGATTCACCCAACTCCCCGGGACTAAACAGTTAAGATTAGTTTCTGAGTATGTGACTGGAATTACAGCCACAGTGAACTGGTAGTGTTCAGGTTGATATCTGGCCACCGTGAGACTAATGCCATTAATAGCGATGCTACCTTTGGGGACAATATAGCGAGCTATGTCAGGTGGTGCAATAAAGGTCATTTCCCAAGAGCTGGCTGTTTGTGCTGAGGAAACTAACTCACCAATTCCATCCACATGACCCATAACAAAGTGACCCCCTACCTTACCCCCCACGCGCAGGGAGGTTTCCAAATTCACATATCTACTTTGAACCTCCTTTGTGCCTAAAGTTGTTCGCTGTAGGGTTTCCGGTGAAGCAGTAGCAATAAAGCCTTCCTGGAGAAGTTCTTCTACTGTTAGACATACACCATCTACGGATACACTATCACCATAACTTAAATCTTTCATAATTGTACCTGTAGGACTTTCTAACGAATTAATAAGTGTAATCTGCCATAAATCTCCTGATAAAGGTTTAATCCTACCTAATCCTTGAATCAAGCCTGTAAACATAATTAACCTGCCAAATTAACTCTAATTGTGTCACAATCTGCGGTTTTGAGGAGAAAAAAGCAATAATTGCCCATCAAAATCTTCAAAACTTCTTCAATCTTCCAGACGCTTCCAGACAATTGATCAAATTTTCCCAACCGATTAAAATTCACACATTCCCATCAATCTCAAGGCATACTTGATTAAGATAATAATTGTGGAGGAGCATAATTTGGCCTAGGTCATTAGCAACAATAAAGTCTAGATAAAGTCCAGATGGTCTGGGTTTTATCCAGCAGTCTAATACAAGTCATTATAGAGAAGAAAAACCTTATGTTTACTTCTGTCTCACACAACTGGCTCAAGGGTAATTTTTACCACTTAGCACTCACGCTAGACAAGGATTTTAGAGGGTTAGCCAATGATTGAAATGAGAGTCGCTGGTATAGCATTAGATGCCATAACCCGCAGTCCGATCGTACTCCTGAAAGATAGTTCAGATCGTCGAGCTTTACCAATCTACATTGGTCAAGAGCAAGCTAGAGCTATCATGGGTGCTATGGAGCATCAAAAACCACCCAGACCTTTAACTCATGACCTCATGGTCAATATTTTGGAAGTGTGGGATATGACCCTAGAAAAGGTCATTATTCATTCTTTACAAAAGGATACTTTCTATGCAGCTTTAATTGTTCAGCAAGGTGATGTGAAAAAGGAGATTGATTCTCGTCCAAGTGATGCGATCGCCATTGCTTTACGTACCAATTCGCCTATTTGGGTGATGGAAGAAGTGGTGGCGGATGCTTCTATTCCTGTGAACCGTGATGCTGACGAAGCTGAACAACAAGCATTTCGGGAATTTGTTTCCAATCTTCGTCCGGAGGATTTAATTAAACGATTTGGCAATAGTGATGGTTAAGGTGTTCACTGACCATTTTTAATCATGCTTCTTCTACAGCCATTTCTATAGTGGAACTACTCTCTAAATTTAGGTCATGAAATACCGTCGTTTTGGTAAAACTAATTTAGACTTATCCGTGTTTTCCTTGGGGACAATGCGGTGTATAACTGATGTGGAAACTTTCCATCACACTATAGAAAAGGCTTTAGAATGGGGAATCAATCATTTAGAGACTGCTAGGGGTTACGGTAAAAGTGAGGAGTATTTAGGTACGGCTATTAAAACAGGTTTATCAGTACCCCGAGGTCAATTTTATATTACAACTAAAATCCCTCCTTGTGCAGATAATAGCACTATGGAGCGACATATTGATGAGTCTTTACAAAAACTAAATGTTGATTATTTAGATGCTTTGGGTATTCATGGCTTAAATACAGAGCAGCATTGGGAATGGGTAAAGTCTAATAATGGCTGTATGAAAGCTATACAGAAAGCAATAGAAGATGGTAGAGTTAAACATGTTGGGTTTTCTACCCATGGTAGTTTAAAGATTATTTTGGATGCCATTAATACAGATTATTTTGAGTTTGTGAATTTGCATTATTATTATTTTTTCCAGCGCAACAATTTAGCGGTTACAGTAGCAGCAGAAAAAGATATGGGTGTATTTATTATTTCTCCTGCAGATAAGGGTGGGAGACTGTATACGCCATCGGATAAATTAAAGGAACTGTGTCAACCCTTCACCCCTCTGGAATTGAACTATCGGTTTTTGTTGAGTGATTCGCGAATTACTACCCTAAGTGTAGGTGCTGGAAATCCAGAGGAATTAACTTTACCCTTGGCAGTTTCTGATAATACTAGTAATTTAACACCAGCAGAGGTCAAAGTTTTTAAAAACTTAGAAAACTACCAAACCCAAATTTTGGGAACTGATAAATGTAGTCAGTGTTATGATTGTTTACCCTGTCCGGAAAATATCAACATCCCCGAGATATTAAGGTTACGAAATTTATCGGTTGCCTACAATATGATTGATTATGGCAAGTATCGTTATGGAATGTTGGAAAATGCTGGTCATTGGTTTTCTGGAATGAGAGGAAACCGCTGTACAGAGTGTGGTGATTGCCTACCCAAATGTCCCGAGAGTTTAGACATTCCCCATTTGTTACAAAATGCCCATGAAACATTAAATGGCAAAAGCAGCAGAAGGTTATGGGATTAAGCGCTTGCAGCAACACCCTTTCCATCAGTTTTTTCGATTATAGATTTGTGGAAAATTGTGCGATCGCATATTTTTGCATATCTTTGCATATAAATTAATTATTATCTTAGCTTACAAACTTGTCTACACACATATAAAATACCTCCAGGAGGCGAAAACCCCCACCATATATAGGAAAATCCCTAATTGGCAAAATTATTAAAAATTTTGTAAAAACCCCTTTACAAAACTAAACATTTGTCTTAATATAAGTTCATAAGGTAGAAACACCTACCTGAACATACATAAACCCTCGGTTAAACCGCATTTATAAAAACATGACCACCACCATTCAACAGCGCCAAAGCGCCAACGTATGGGATCGTTTCTGTGAATTTATCACCAGCACCAACAACCGCCTTTATATTGGCTGGTTCGGCGTGTTAATGATCCCCACCCTACTTGCAGCTACCACTTGCTTCATCATTGCTTTCATTGCTGCTCCTCCCGTTGACATCGACGGTATCCGCGAACCCGTAGCTGGTTCCTTAATGTACGGTAACAACATCATCTCCGGTGCTGTTGTTCCTTCCTCCAACGCTATTGGCTTGCACTTCTACCCAATTTGGGAAGCTGCATCCTTAGATGAATGGTTATACAACGGTGGTCCTTACCAACTAGTAATTTTCCACTTCTTGATTGGTGTAGCCTGCTACCTAGGTCGTGAATGGGAACTATCCTTCCGTTTAGGCATGCGTCCTTGGATTTGCGTAGCATTCTCCGCTCCTTTGGCAGCTGCTACCGCAGTATTCCTAATCTACCCCATCGGACAAGGTTCATTCTCTGATGGTATGCCTTTAGGTATCTCTGGAACCTTCAACTTCATGATTGTGTTCCAAGCAGAGCATAACATCCTCATGCACCCCTTCCACATGCTAGGAGTAGCAGGTGTATTCGGTGGTAGCTTGTTCAGCGCTATGCACGGTTCCTTAGTAACATCTTCCTTAGTAAGAGAAACAACTGAAACCGAGTCTCAGAACTATGGTTACAAGTTCGGACAAGAGGAAGAAACCTACAACATCGTAGCAGCACACGGTTACTTCGGACGCTTGATATTCCAATATGCTTCATTCAACAACAGCCGTTCACTACACTTCTTCTTGGCAGCATGGCCAGTAGTAGGAATCTGGTTTACAGCACTGGGTGTAAGCACCATGGCATTCAACCTGAATGGATTCAACTTCAACCAATCAATCATTGATTCCCAAGGTCGTGTAATAGGTACATGGGCTGACGTAATCAACCGCGCTAACCTGGGTATGGAAGTAATGCACGAGCGTAATGCGCACAACTTCCCCTTAGACCTAGCTGCTGGTGAAGTAGCACCTGTAGCATTAACCGCTCCCGCAATCAACGGTTAATAACCAATACTGGTAAATGAAAAGCTCCTCACCTAGTGGGGGGCTTTTTTTATGGGGTAACAAGTGAAGAGGTTCTAGAATAAAGTTGTTAAGGTTATTTTTTTAAAAACTCCACCATGGCTAAACACTTTAACACTGCTGGTCCTTGTCAATCTGATATCCACTATATGCTCTCCCCCACCGCTCGCTTACCGGATTTGAAAGCGCTAATTGATGGTCGTAATTACTTTATCATTCATGCACCGCGACAAGTAGGGAAAACCACGGCTATGATAGCTCTTGCTCAAGAATTGACTGATAGTGGTCAATACACCGCAGTTATGCTATCCGTGGAAGTAGGGTCAGGATTTTCCCATAATCCCCAGCAAGCGGAGCAGGTTATTTTACAAGAATGGAAACAGGCAATTAGGTTTTACTTACCCAAAGAACTACAACCATCCTATTGGCCAGAGGGTGAAACAGACTCAGGAATAGGCAAAACTTTAAGTGAGTGGTCTACCCAATCTCCAAGACCTCTTGTAATCCTTTTAGATGAAATTGATTCCCTAACAGACGAAGCTTTAATCTTTATTTTAAGACAATTACGTTCAGGTTTTCCCCGTCGTCCCCAGGGGTTTCCCCATTCGGTGGGGTTAATTGGTATGAGGGATGTGCGGGACTATAAGGTTAAATCCGGTGGAAGTGAAAGACTCAATACCTCTAGTCCTTTCAATATCAAGGCCGAATCTTTGACTTTAAGTAATTTTACTTTGCCAGAAGTAGAAGAACTTTACTTACAACATACACAAGCTACGGGACAGGTGTTTACCATAGAAGCAATTCAACAGGCATTTTATTTAACTGACGGACAACCGTGGTTAGTAAATGCCCTAGCTCGTCAAGCTACACAAGTTTTAGTGAAAGATATAACCCAACCCATTACCGTTGAAGTCATTAACCGAGCCAAAGAAATTCTAATTCAGCGCCAGGATACTCATTTAGATAGTTTAGCAGAGCGATTACGGGAAGATAGGGTCAAAGCCATTATTCAACCCATGTTATCTGGATCCGATCTACCAGATACCCCGGAGGATGATCGCCGGTTCTTGCTAGATTTAGGCTTGGTAAAGCGCAGTCCTTTGGGTGGACTAACCATTGCCAATCCCATTTATCAGGAAGTGATTCCTCGTGTTTTGTCCCAGGGTAGTCAGGATAGTCTACCCCAAATTCAACCCACTTGGTTAAATCCTGACAATACTTTAAATCCTGACAAACTATTACATGCTTTCTTAGAATTTTGGCGACAACATGGAGAACCACTACTCAGAAGTGCACCCTACCATGAGATTGCTCCCCATTTAGTGTTAATGGCATTTTTACATCGAGTAGTGAATGGTGGTGGCACCTTAGAGCGAGAATATGCTATTGGTTCTGGAAAGATGGATATTTGTTTACGCTATGGCCAAGTGGTGATGGGCATAGAGTTAAAGGTGCGGAGAGAAAAGTTAGATCCGTTAAGCAAGGGTTTAACCCAACTGGACAAATACCTGGATGGATTAGGATTAGATACAGGTTGGTTAGTGATTTTTGATCGTCGTCCCGGATTACCACCCATGGGAGAGAGAATTAGTACGGAGGAAGCTATTAGTCCAAGGGGACGCACTATTACCGTCATTCGTAGTTAGGGCGATTGCCATTGTTGTTTAAATGATTAATATTGATGAACTTGTAGCTGAATCACATCGTTTGGGATTTATAACCAGTCTTGTGAGTAATGGTGCGCGAATGACTCAATTACTAGAAAAACACCCCGATAAAATTGATTGGGTTGCACTCTCAGTAGATTCCGCTTCAGAAGTGATTCAAAAACATTTAGGACGAGGAACTGGTGATCATGTTCTACGGTCGATTATCTTGTTTGATAAGTTACATCTATATGGTATTCGCGTTAAACTTAATACAGTAGTTACACGATTAAACTATCAAGAAAATATGTCAACTTTTGTAATATAAGTGCCTTTTTGCGTCGGGGTGGGATCTATTCTTGGAAATAGGAAATAGTTAGGAACGGTTAATAATAAATACTGGTAAATGAAAAGCTCCTCACCTGGTGGGGGGCTTTTCTATAAAATACTAGCCACCTTCCTTCTTATACTCTGGATGTAGAAAAATTACGCCCATAGACGATCGCTATACATCCCGTCAAATACATCAACAAGCTATAAATTGCTCCAGGAATCGCCATATCTGGATTATTCAATAACCCTGCAGTAATGGCGATCGCCAGAGTTCCGTTTTGCATACCCACCTCAATGCTGATACAAATTTGTTGCTTGTAATTAAGATTAAAAAGTTTGCTCAAATAGAATCCCGCCGCCATTGAAAGAGTATTTAACAGCAAAACACCGATCCCAACTTGAAAAATAAAATTCGGTAGGCGACTCCACTCTTTAATAATCAGCAACAAAATAATTACTGCTAATAATACGGTAGCGGAGATACTAGTTATCTTTTCTATTTTTGTAGATAGTTTTGGCACAAATTGCCGAATACTCATACCAATGATGATCGGTAAGAAGGTAATTGCAAAATTTGCCCAATAGTCGTCCAAATTGGCAACTCCACCACTGCACCTTGCCCAAAAAAATGTTGACTGGCCAAATTTGCAAAAATGGGAATGGTAAATACAGTAATTAAACTACTTAAAGCTGTCAGTGTGACGCTTAAAGCTACATCACCCATTGCCAAAAATGTCACCAAATTTGAGGAAACTCCCCCCGGACATAAGGCCAAAATCATCAAACCTGTAGCGATCGCAGGTTGCATGGGTACAAGCTTTGCGATCGCCAATCCAATGAGGGGCAGTATGAACAACTGATTAAGGTTTTTAAAAACTGTTAACTGCTAGCAACCTCTAGTTAATAAAAGTCCATCGTCCTTCTACATGACGGTCAATAAGTTGATGAGTAGTTAAATATTCTTCAAGAATACTTTGGGCAGAGGTAGCAACAACTTTAGCGTTAGCTACCTCTTCAGATGTAAGGTTCAAATTCTTGAGTGAATTTTGATAATGATAATTTTCCACACACATTATGTATTGACGACTAGCTTCTACAGATTGTCCATTAATATTTAAAGACTCGATTGTCTTTTTAGTATCGTTATAAACTACTTGAACACCTTTGCTGATTTGATAACATTGACTTTCATCTGGCCTTCTGTTTTCTGGTCGCAGAATGTGGGCGAACACTTTTGTCAATTGTGTCCCATTTACTCTAATTTTATAAAGAGCACCATCGTAAGGATAAACTTTTTTAAGGTCTTCAAGTGTAACAACAGGTCCTAGTTCTTTGCCTCGTATACCACTACTTCCTGCTAAAACCACATCAATCATATCGATTTCGGAAAAGATATCGGCGATTAAATTACCCAGTTCAGTTTCTTGTTCACGTACTGGATGTATTAATTTCCGACTCAAACGACTAACAATACGATTGTACTTACGATCTACTTGCTCCTTATAAGCATCGATAAAGTTTTGCAAGTCCACATCAGGGGTAGCTACTTGATTATTGATAGGAACAAGCTGCCACTTCCATTCCACAATGCTATTAGTATCATCATCTACTGTAATGTCAAAACGTCCAATCTGATCAGTACCTACAGCAGCTTGGGAGATTAAGATGTTGTTTACTTGGGCGGGCTGTTCTAAAACAGTATGAGAGTGTCCACCAATGATTATATCTACCCCCCACTCAGGATCTAACATAGCAGCTAACTTTTTATCCTCTTCAAAACCAATGTGTGTGAGGAGAATTGTCAAATCAATATCCTCATTTTTGTAAGTGTTGCAGATTTTGCCCACCTCGGCCGCTGCATCTTCCAGTCCAACAAATGTACCGATACTTGTATCTAGTTTTAAAGAACTAAGAACTTCCTCAGTAACAATGCCGATAAACATAATATCAAATCCATCTACATTAAGGATGATATAAGGGTTCATCAATCTTTTGCTGTACTTTTTAATATACAAGTTGGCATTAACAATGGGAAAGTTGGCCATTTTTTCTAAGAATAATAAATGGGGAAAGCCATAGTCTAATTCATGGTTTCCTAAAGTTACTACATCAGGCGCTAAGTAATTCATAATTTCCATGGTTGATAAGCCTTTAAATTCGGTATCAATCATCGAACCCTGAAGCATATCACCAGCAATAACATAAAGAGTATTTTTTTCCGTTTGACGCACTTTATTAATATAACCAGAAAGTAATGACAACCCACCAACCAAATTACCTTCTCCGCTTTTAGCCTCCGCCAAAAAGTCGCCGTGCATATCATTGGAATGCAAAATCGTAAACTTTTTGAGTTTTTCTGTAGTTTGAGTCATTATTTCCCTCAGTATTTTTCCTCAATGAACGGTATTATTGTAATCAAAAATATTTATCTGAAGAAATAAAGTTGACAAAAATTAACCTAACCTGACCCGATTCCTCATTCCGCACCCTCAACTTCTTCCTTGACAAGTTCTCCTGATCTTACCCATAAAAAAAGCCCCTCACCTGGTGAGGAGCTTTTCATTTACCAGTATTGGTTATTAAATTATTAACCGTTGATTGCGGGAGCGGTTAATGCTACAGGTGCTACTTCACCAGCAGCTAGGTCTAAGGGGAAGTTGTGGGCGTTACGCTCGTGCATTACTTCCATACCTAGGTTAGCGCGGTTGATTACGTCAGCCCATGTACCGATTACGCGTCCTTGAGAATCAATGATGGATTGGTTGAAGTTGAATCCATTCAGGTTGAATGCCATGGTGCTTACACCCAGTGCTGTAAACCAGATTCCTACTACTGGCCATGCTGCCAAGAAGAAGTGTAGTGAACGGCTGTTGTTGAATGAAGCATATTGGAATATCAAGCGTCCGAAGTAACCGTGTGCTGCTACGATATTGTAGGTTTCTTCCTCTTGTCCGAACTTGTAACCATAGTTCTGAGACTCGGTTTCGGTTGTTTCTCTTACTAGGGAAGATGTTACCAAGGAACCGTGCATAGCGCTGAACAAGCTACCACCGAATACACCTGCTACTCCTAACATGTGGAAGGGGTGCATGAGGATGTTATGCTCTGCTTGGAACACAATCATGAAGTTGAAGGTTCCAGAGATACCTAAAGGCATACCATCAGAGAAGGAACCTTGTCCGATGGGGTAGATTAAGAATACTGCGGTAGCAGCTGCCAAAGGAGCGGAGAATGCTACGCAAATCCAAGGGCGCATGCCTAAACGGAAGGATAGTTCCCATTCACGACCCAGGTAGCAGGCTACACCAATCAAGAAGTGGAAAATTACTAGTTGGTAAGGACCACCGTTGTATAACCATTCATCTAAGGATGCAGCTTCCCAAATTGGGTAGAAGTGCAAGCCAATAGCGTTGGAGGAGGGAACTACAGCACCGGAGATGATGTTGTTACCGTACATTAAGGAACCAGCTACGGGTTCGCGGATACCGTCGATGTCAACGGGAGGAGCAGCAATGAAAGCAATGATGAAGCAAGTGGTAGCTGCAAGTAGGGTGGGGATCATTAACACGCCGAACCAGCCAATATAAAGGCGGTTGTTGGTGCTGGTGATAAATTCACAAAAGCGATCCCATACGTTAGCGCTTTGGCGCTGTTGAATGGCGGTGGTCATGGTTTTATAATTGCGGTTTTACGAGAGATTTATGTATGTTCTGGTAGGTGTTTCTACCTTATGAACTTATATTAAGACAAATATTTAGTTTTGTAAAGGGGTTTTTACAAAATTTTTAATAATTTTGCCAATTAGGGATTTTGCCATAAATGGTGGGGGTTTTCGCCTCCTGGAGGTATTTTATATGTATATAGACGAGTTTTTAAGTTTGTAGGTTGGGTTGACGCTAGGAAACCCAACATTAATGATTTAAACAACAATGGCGATCTCGCATACCCAGTGCTTCGCGACTAACTGCGAATGACGGTAATAGTGCGTCCCCCCGGACTAATAGCTTCCTCCGTACTAATTCTCTCTCCCATGGGTGGTAATCCGGGACGGCGATCGAAAATCACTAACCAACCTGTATCCAATCCTAAACCATCCAGATATTTATCCAGTTGGGTTAAACCCTTGGTTAACGGATCTAACTTTTCCCTCCGCACCTTTAACTCTATGCCCATCACCACTTGGCCATAGCGTAAACAAATATCCATCCTTCCAGAACCAATGGCATATTCCCGCTCTAAGGTGCCACCACCATTTACTACCCGATGTAAAAATGCCATTAACACTAAATGGGGAGCAATCTCATGGTAAGGTGCACTTCTGAGTAGTGGTTCCCCATGTTGTCGCCAAAATTCTAAGAAAGAGTCTAATAGGATTTGAGGGTTGAGTGTGCCATCAGGATTTAACCAGTTGAGCTCCACCGAAGTTAAAGAGGCGATCGCCACGGAGGCTAAAGCTTTAGGTAAAATCTCTCGATAAATAGGGTTAGCAATTTCTAGTCCACCCCCGCGATCGCGACGGCATAAACCCAGATCTAACACGTATCGTAAGTTATCTTCTGGTGTATCAGCTAAGTCTTCACCAGCTAACATAGGTTGAATAATGTCCCTGACCCTATCTTCCCGTAATCTTTCTGCCAAGCTATCTAAATGGGTATCCTGGCGTCGAATCAGAATTTCCTTGGCTTGGTTAATCACTTCAGCAGTAATGGGTTGGGTGGTATCTTTCACTAAGACCTGAGTAGCTTGACGAGCTAGGGCGTTTACTAACCACGGTTGTCCATCAGTTAAATAAAATGCCTGTTGAATTGCTTCTATGGTAAAAACCTGTCCCGTAGCTTGTGTATGTTGTAAGTAAAGTTCTTCTACTTCAGGTAAGGTAAAATTACTTAAAGTCAAGGATTCAGCCTTGATATTAAAAGGACTAGAGGTATTGAGTCGTTCACTTCCACCGGATTTCACCTTATAGTCCCGCACATCCCGCATACCAATCAACCCCACCGAATGGGGAAACGCCCGGGGACGACGATTGTAACCTGAGCGTAATTGTCTGAGAACAGAAATCAATGTTTCATCTGCTAAAGCATCAATTTCATCCAGGAAAACCACTAGGGGACGAGTAGCAACCTTAGCCCAGCTGGCTAATGCGGCTCCAATTTGCCGCCCGGGTTGAGATGGTGGCCAACGGGGTGGGTGAAGATTAGTTGGTAGGTAAACACAAGCGGATTCTTGCCATTCATCCAAAATTGCACGTTCAGCCATACCCGGATCCTGAGAGAAGGGTGCCCCTACTTCTAAAGAAAGCATGATGGCGGTGTATTCCCCACTATCAGTCAATTCTTGAGCTAGGGCTATCATAGCGGTGGTTTTGCCTACTTGTCGCGGTGCATGAATGATAAAGTAATTGCGACCATCAATTAGTGCTTTCAAGTCCGGTAGTCGAACCGTGGGGGAGAGCATATAGTGGATGTCAGATTGGCAAGGACCAGCAGTGTTAAAGTGTTTAGGCATGGTGAGAAGGAGTTTTTAAAAAATAACCTTACCGATTTTATTCTAAGTGGGTCAGTGGAATTAAATATAAGATTAACGTAGGTTGAGTTTAATACGAAACCCAACACCCTCAACTCATGGCATTACTCAAATAATATGCCATAAAAAAAGCCCCCCACTAGGTGAGGAGCTTTTCATTTAATAGTATTGGTTATTAACCGTTGATTGCGGGAGCGGTTAATGCTACAGGTGCTACTTCACCAGCAGCTAGGTCTAAGGGGAAGTTGTGGGCGTTACGCTCGTGCATTACTTCCATACCTAGGTTAGCGCGGTTGATTACATCCGCCCATGTACCGATTACCCGTCCTTGAGAATCAATGATGGATTGGTTGAAGTTGAATCCATTCAGGTTGAATGCCATGGTGCTTACACCCAGTGCTGTAAACCAGATTCCTACTACTGGCCATGCTGCCAAGAAGAAGTGTAGTGAACGGCTGTTGTTGAATGAAGCATATTGGAATATCAAGCGTCCGAAGTAACCGTGTGCTGCTACGATGTTGTAGGTTTCTTCCTCTTGTCCGAACTTGTAACCATAGTTCTGAGACTCGGTTTCAGTTGTTTCTCTTACTAAGGAAGATGTTACCAAGGAACCGTGCATAGCGCTGAACAAGCTACCACCGAATACACCTGCTACTCCTAACATGTGGAAGGGGTGCATGAGGATGTTATGCTCTGCTTGGAACACAATCATGAAGTTGAAGGTTCCAGAGATACCTAAAGGCATACCATCAGAGAATGAACCTTGTCCGATGGGGTAGATTAGGAATACTGCGGTAGCAGCTGCCAAGGGTGCGGAGAAAGCTACGCAAATCCAAGGACGCATGCCTAAACGGAAGGATAATTCCCATTCACGACCTAGGTAGCAAGCTACACCAATCAAGAAGTGGAAAATTACTAGTTGGTAAGGACCACCGTTGTATAACCATTCATCTAAGGATGCAGCTTCCCAAATGGGGTAGAAGTGCAAACCAATAGCGTTGGAGGAGGGAACCACAGCACCGGAGATGATGTTGTTACCGTACATCAAGGAACCAGCTACGGGTTCGCGAATACCGTCGATGTCCACGGGAGGAGCAGCAATAAAAGCAATGATGAAGCAAGTGGTAGCTGCAAGTAGGGTGGGGATCATTAATACACCGAACCAACCAATATAAAGGCGGTTGTTGGTGCTGGTGATAAATTCACAGAAGCGATCCCATACGTTAGCGCTTTGGCGCTGTTGAATGGCAGTGGTCATGGTTTTATAAATGCGGTTTAACCGGAGGTTTATGTATGTTCAGGTAGGTGTTTCTACTTTATGAACTTATATTAAGACAGATGTTTAGTTTTGTAAAGGGGTTTCTACAAAATTTTTCATAATTTTGCCAATTGAGGATTTTCCTATATGTGGTAGGGGTTTCCGGGTATTAAGTTACTAGTCTTAACGCTCAAGTTAGCTTTTTACTGATTGTTTGTATTAGGTAGAATATTGAATAGAATTTGATTTGATTATTTTTATATATACACTATTATGGGAATTATGATAAAAAATGCGATCGCTCATTTTGTTAGTCTAAACTCCAGTTAAAGTACCCAGGATGGGATATGATATAGTTAAGTTGTGTATAGATAAAAAAGTGACAGGAATTTTAGGACGATTGCGAAGCACTCCCTAGGGGAGATCGCCTTCTTGAGATTAATACTGAGGAACTGTTGGGAGAGTTTGGGTTTCAAGTCTTTCAATTTTAGGATTTGTTTTGTCTGTACTAAGTTCTAATCATTGGTCCGTGTTGGAATTACCTTTCTTGTTTAATATCTGCCAAACTAGAGGGAATTCCTTGTTGGGTTTTCTCAATCCAACCTAAACTCTAGCCCTTGACTTTTTTAAAAAACCTGATACCATGTTATGTTGATACAGAATGGTCAATGCCGATCACATCTAAATGAGACACAAACTGAACAATAAGGTTCTGAGCTTTGACGGTCTATATGATCTCAGTTCGTGCCAATTCAGACTCACCCAACCAAGTAGCTGCAGCTAAGAGTCGAGTGGTAGGATAAGTCTGTGCAAATTTAAACCTATGACCATTTACATTCCCCCTAATACCCTCAAAGGTCTCCTAGATAAGGTAACTGGATGAACAGGGAATCCCTCGCTTTTAGCGATGGTAGCGTCAATACTGTTAACATTGGTAACACGGGAAAACAATGACAGATACATTAAATTATAGCCCTGGTTTCATTGTCAGCTGTCGTAGTCGGCAATGGGTAGTATTACCAGATGAAAACCCAGACTTAATCCGCCTTTGTCCCCTGAGTGGCAACGAAGAGGAAATTATTGGTATTTTTCGGCACTTAAACCTAGAAACCCTAGAACCAGCTACCTTTCCTAAACCTACTGCTGACAGTATAAAAGACCACAGTGCAGCTTTATTATTGATGGATGCTGCAAGGCATTTATTACGGAGTGGGGCGGGTCCTTTTCGCTGTTTGGGTAGGTTGTCCTTGCGTCCTCGTCCCTATCAATTAGTACCATTGTTAATGGCTTTAAGGTTAGAAACAGTCAGATTATTAATTGCTGATGATGTGGGCATTGGTAAAACTATTGAAGCTGGTTTAATTGTCAGAGAATTATTAGACAGGGGAGAAATTGCCAGAATTGCTGTATTGTGTCCTCCCCATTTATGTGATCAATGGCAACAAGAATTAAGAGAAAAATTCCATATTGATGCTGTGGTAGTTCGTTCTGGTACAGCTTCTAAATTAGAAAGGGCAATACCTAATGGTTCTCATATTTTTAGTTATTATCGTCATATAATTGTTAGTTTAGACTATGCCAAATCAGAACGGCGAAAAGCCAGTTTTATTGAACATTGCCCAGATTTTGTGATTGTAGATGAAGCTCATACTTGTACCCGTGCTAGTAATAAGACTACATCCCAACAACAACGACATCAATTAATTACCGAAATAGCTGAAAAAAGATCCCGTCATTTATTATTACTCACTGCTACTCCCCATAGTGGAATTGAGGAATCTTTTTTATCTTTATTGGGTTTATTAAAAGCAGAGTTTGCTGATTTGACTTTGGATAAACTCACAGAAACAGAACGAGATAATTTAGCTGGTCATTTTATCCAACGACGACGTGCAGATGTAAAATTGTGGTTGGGTAATCAAACACCTTTTCCAGAACGTCAATCTGATGAGGAACCCTATAAATTATCTAAGGAATATAAAGAACTATTTGAGGAAGTTTATAATTTTGCACGGGGGTTAGTAAGAAATACTACGGTAGATATGACTTATGGCCAACGTCAGGGGCGTTATTGGTCAGCTTTGGCTTTAATTCGGTGTGTGATGTCTTCCCCTGCTGCTGCGATCTCTACTTTAAATCGTAGTTTAAATCGGGAGTTGGGAGTTGGGAGTCGGGAGTTGGGGGAAATGTGGGAGTCGGAAAATAATAATTACGAATTATTCAGTTCTTATGTTTATGATCCTACGGACTTGGAACAAGCGGTAGATGCTGCACCCACTGTAGTCGTAGAACAGGGACAGCGGAGTTATAAAGATGTTGATAAACGCAAACTGCGGGGTTTTATTCAAGCTGCGGAAAAATTACAGGGTAATAAAGACCAAAAATTACAAGCTTGTGCTATTTATGTGCAGAATCTTTTAGCAAATAATCATCATCCAATTATCTGGTGTCGTTATGTTGATACAGCTAATTATGTGGCTGAAAATTTAAAGCAGAAGTTAGAAAAGAAAGGTTCTCAAATTCGGGTAATTGCCATTCATGGGGAACAGTCAGAAGATGAGAGAGAAGTAAAATTAAACGAGTTAAAATCCTATCCTCAAAGGATATTAGTGGCAACTGATTGTTTGAGTGAAGGGATAAATTTACAATCTCATTTTAGTGCGGTTATTCATTATGATTTACCTTGGAATCCCAACCGTTTAGAACAAAGAGAAGGGAGAATTGACCGTTATGGACAAATAGCAGAAAAGGTGAAAAGTTGTTTACTTTATGGTCAAGATAATCCTGTAGATGGGGCGGTTTTAGAGGTTTTAATTCGCAAAGCAGTACAAATACATAAAACTCTGGGAATTACTGTTCCAGTGCCAGTGGATAGTATCACTGTTTCGGAAGCGGTGTTTAAGTCTTTATTTGATAAAAGTACGGATGCACAACAGTTATCTTTATTGGATTTGTTAGATGATGGATCTGCTGTTGAACAGGTGCATAAACAATGGGATAAGGCCGTAGAAAGGGAGAAGATCAGTCGGACTCGTTTTGCCCAAAAGGCAATTAAACCTACAGAAGTTGAACAGGAGTTATTAGAATCTGATGAAATTTTAGGTAATGAAAAAGATGTAGAAAGGTTTGTTAAAAATGCTTGTGAAAAGTTAAATTGTGGTTTGATTGAAAAAAAGCGAGCATGGTTATTACCGTCAATTCCCAGTTTTTTACAACCCGTTTTAGGTAATGAAAAACGTCTAATTACTTTCACTACTCCTGCACCGGAGGGGGTGGAATATGTAGGGCGAAATCATCTTTTGGTTGAAGGTTTAGCACGGCACATTTTAGAGGTAGCTTTACTGAATAATCAGAATGATTTAGTTGCTAGATGTGGTTTTACAATTACGAATACTGTGAGTAAACGGACTACCTTATTGTTATTTAGATTGCGACATTTATTAAAACAGAAAGTTAGTAATCGTAAGTTAAGTGAAAGTGGAAATTCTGAGAAGCGAAATTATGAACTATTAGGAGAAGAATGTGTAGTAGTTGGGTTTACGGGTCCACCATCTAACCCGGTTTGGTTAGCACCACTGGAAGCAAAAGCTTTTTTGGAACAAGCTAACCCTGTGGGGAATGCTGTTAATCCTAAACAGGAAATTGAGGATTTTTTAAATTCTTTTGATGAGTTAAAAGCAGATTTAGAAGTGTTTGCCAAAGAGCGATCGTTTTCTTTATATGAATCGCATCAACGAGTGAGGAAAATTACTAAAGAGGTGGATGTTAAGGTTACACCACAATTACCGATGGATTTATTAGGTGTGTACATTTTACAACCAGGGAAACGTAAAAATAGTTTATAATTTTTGTCGGAATTAGGATGTACAGAATTATTAATTACCCGTTACCAAAATTGTCATGAAAACTGAATTCGTAATTCGTAATTCGTAATTGGTAATTCGTAATTCGTAATTCGTAATTCGTAATTTAAGAAAGAAGAAGCAAGGGAGGATGTTAAAGGTGACAAACACAAATGCAAATGTAAATATCAAAACCAACAATCATATCACGATTACAGATAGAACAAAACAATTTGCTATTAGAATTATTAAGGCTTGTTACTTTCTTGATGAAAAATCAGGAGTTTATCGGACAATATCTAAACAATTACTTCGTTCTGGTACTTCCATTGGTGCAAATGTTAGAGAATCTCAATCTGCTCAATCTGATAAAGACTTTATTCATAAATTAGAAATAGCTCTTAAAGAAGCTAGAGAAACTCAATATTGGTTAGAAATATTAATAGAATCAGAGTTGGTGAGTAAACCAAAATTTACTTCTCTTCTCCAAGAAGCTAACGAAATTGGGAAAATCTTGGTCGCTTCTACCAAAAAACTCAAAGAAAAATAATTACGAATTACGAATTACGAATTACGAATTACGAATTACGAATTACGAATTACGAATTAAAACTATGATTGGTATTCAATTTGAAGGCAACCTATTAACACCTGATATTACCACTGAACTATTAACAGGTAATATCAAAGGACAAACACCATCAGATTTTGGGTTATCTAAAACTGATAAGCTTGAAGATGAAATTGCGATCGCTTGGGGTGATGTTAAGTCTTATTGGGTCGCATTTCAACGTCAATTAGAAAGGTTAAACGCTGAAGATACTGCTACTAGCGTTACCCGTGAAATGTGGGCAGTTCCTTTGTTACGTAGTCTTGGTTATATCCCCGTATATACCCCGAAAGCTGAGGTAGTGGAAGAACAAACCTATGCTATCTCCCATCGTGCAGTATTACCATCCGACTCTTCAATTACGAATTACGTTAGCGAAGCTCTCCCGAAGGGAGCATTACGAATTACGAATTATCCCCCGATCCACATTATTGGTTGTCGTCTGGATATTGATAAACGTCCTCCTAGTGGTACACCTCGATTATCAGCACACGCTTTAGTACAAGACTATCTCAACAAGACTGAGCATCTTTGGGCTATCACTACTAATGGTTTTCGTTGGCGGTTATTACGTGACTCGTCTTTGATGACTCGCCTTACTTATATCGAATTTGACTTAGAGCAGATTCTTAATGGCGAAAAATTTGCTGAATTTGGTTTATTTTATAGGCTTTTCCACCGTTCGCGCTTACCAGAAACTGCGGATGATGCGGATAAATGCTGGTTAGAATATTACCATCAAGAGAGTTTACAGCAAGGGGGAAGAGTACGCGACAGACTGCGGGATGGGGTAGAAAAAGCCTTGGTGCATCTAGGTAATGGTTTTTTACAACATCGTGATAGTGAAAATCTCCGCCAAAGATACTCGGATAATTACGAATTACGTTCGCGTAGGGTTTCCGAAGGAAATATTACGAATTATGAATTAATTTATTATCGTCAATTATTAAGATTAATTTATCGTCTCTTATTCTTAATGGTGGCAGAATCCCGTAATTTATTATTGGTAGGAGAAGACGCAGAAAAAGCGAGAATCTATCTTAAATATTACAGCATTGAAAGATTAAGAGAATTAGCGGAACATCCCCGCTATCGTCGGGAAGGTTTTCAAGATATTTGGCAAGGTTTACGAGTCACTTTTAAATTATTTGATGAAGATTGGCGCGGTAGAATTTTAGGTTTATCGCCTTTAAATGGTGGTTTGTTTGGTTCACAAACATTGACAGATTTAGATGATTGTGGTATTGATAATTATGATTTATTAACTGCCATTCGTTGTTTATCTTTGTATGAAGATAAGGGACAATTACGACGGGTAAATTATGCTGCTTTAGATGTGGAAGAGTTGGGTAGTGTGTATGAAAGTTTATTAGATTTTCACCCACAAGTTAATAACAGCCAAGGAATTTATGAATTTAACTTAATTTTTGGAACTGATAGAAAAACCACAGGTTCTTATTACACACCTCCCCAACTTGTCCAACAGTTAATTAAAACAGCTTTAGAACCAGTAATAGAAGAAAAATTACGGGAGTCGAATAATAGGGAGTTGAGAGTCGGGAGTCGAGAGTCGGGTAATAATACGGAGTCTGAAATTACGAATTACGTTAGCGAAGCTCTCCCGAAGGGAGCATTACGAATTACGAATTACGTTAGCGAAGCTCTCCCGAAGGGAGCATTACGAATTACGAATTACGAATTATCTCTATTAAGTATTAAAGTCATAGATCCCGCTTGTGGTTCTGGACATTTTTTATTAGCAGCAGCACGACGCATAGGTAAGGAATTAGCGAAAATTAGAACTGGGGAAGCAGAACCAGCACCAGAATATTTAAGAATTGCCATTAGAGATGTAATTCAAAATTGTATTTATGGCGTAGATTTAAACCCTTTGGCGGTAGATTTGTGTAAGGTGGCTTTATGGATAGAAGGGTTTTCTACTGATAAACCATTGAATTTTTTAGACCATAGAATTAAATGCGGTAATTCTTTGGTGGGGGTATTAGATTTAGATTGTTTAAATGATGGCATTCCAGATAATGCTTTTACACCTGTCACAGGAGATGATAAGAAATTATCTACAAATTTGAAAAAGCGGAATAAAAAAGAAAAAGACAGTCAAGGACAATTATCTATTTTTGAAACTTCTGCTGATCATAATTACATCTTTGCTAAATTATGGCAAGAATTAGCGAACTTTTCTGAAAATACACCTGAGGAAGTTAAAGAAAAAGAGAAAAAATATCAGGATAATCTTTTAGATAATAATTGGTGGTTGAAAAAAGCAGCTTGTAATTTATGGACTGCGGCGTTTTTTATGTATTTGACTGAACATAATTTACAACTTTTACCAACTACAGCAAAACTAGAAGAGTTAAAACGTGAAATTGTCCAAAAAATCCTCAATTCTCAATCTAATTACGAATTACGAATTACGAATTATGAATTACAAGGGTTAATTGATGCTGCGAATAATTTAGCTAGTAAATATAATTTCTTTCACTGGCCTTTAGAGTTTCCAGAAGTTTTTGAAGAAGGTGGTTTTAGTTGTGTTTTGGGTAATCCTCCTTGGGAGAGAATTAAGTTACAAGAAAAGGAGTTTTTCGCCTCTCGCAGTTTAGAAATTGCTAATGCACAAAATAAAGCAGCACGGGAAAAGTTGATTAAGGAATTACCTAAGAAAAATCCAGCATTGGCGCAAGCTTTTGAGGATGCTAAACATGATGCGGAAGCACAAAGTAGGTTTATTCGGGAGTCGGGGAGATTTCCGTTAACTGCTGTGGGTGATATTAATACTTATGCTGTGTTTGCAGAAACTATGAGAAGGTTAATTAATAGTAATGGTAGGGTTGGGGTAATTGTTCCCACTGGTATTGCTACTGATGATACTTGTAAACGGTTTTTTGGTGATTTAATTCAAAAGCAGAATTTAGCAAGTTTGTATGATTTTGAAAATAGAGAAGCAATATTCACTTCTGTACATCGCAGTTATAAATTTTCTTTACTTGCTATGACTAGTCAAGCAATAAAACGGGGTAATTTTGCTTTTTTCTTAACTCAACCTAAACAATTAGAAAATCAAACGCGGTTGTTTCAACTTGCACCGCAAGATATAGCATTAATTAATCCTAATACTCTCACTTGTCCAGTTTTTAGAACTAGCAAAGATGCGGAATTAACTAAAAAGATATATCAAAATGTGCCAGTTTTGGAAAATGAGAAAACGGGAATTAACCCTTGGAATTTTTCGTTTATGCGTATGTTTGATATGGCTAATGATAGCGGGTTATTTCACACCCAAGATCCGGGACTTCTTCAAGAAGTCCCGGATCTGAAAGTCCCATTATATGAAGCGAAAATGTTTCATCAATTTGATCACCGTTGGGCGACTTATACAGATAATGGTGATACTCGTGATTTAACAGATGATGAAAAAAGCGATTTATCTTTTACTATTAAACCTCGTTATTGGGTAGATAAAAAGGAAGTTGAAAATAAGTTAAGTGGGAGATGGGATAAAAATTGGTTGTTAGGTTTTAGAGATATTTGTCGTTCAACTGATGAACGTACTGCAATTTTTAGCTTATTACCTAAAGTTGCTGTAAATCATAAAGCACCATTGGTTTTGTTAAAACAAAATAAACCTCAATTTTATTGTTTATTTCTAGCTAATGTTAATAGTTTAGTTTTTGATTTTGTCACTCGTCAAAAATTGGGAGGAACTAGCTTTAGTTTTTTCATAGTCAAACAACTTCCAGTTATTCCCCCAGAAAGATACACAGAAAAAGACATAGAATATATTGCCCCCCGCGTATTAGAATTAGTATACACATCCTGGGATATGCAACCCTTTGCACTTGACTTACAACTCCCGAATTTTGATTCTCAACTCCCTCCATTCATTTGGAATCCTAACAGACGTGCATTAATCAGAGCAGAATTAGACGCATATTACGCTAAACTTTATGGTTTAACCCGTGATGAACTGAGATATATATTAGATCCTGCGGATGTATATGGTGTAGATTTTCCTAGTGAAACATTTAGAGTTTTAAAGAACAATGAAATCAAACAATATGGAGAATATAGAACCCAAAGATTAGTATTAGAAGCGTGGGATAATTCGTAATTCGTAATTCGTAATTCGTAATTCGTAATTCGTAATTATTTTGTCTGAATCAGGATATCCAGGATTAGAGGATGTACAGGATGTAAGTGTTTTATTGTCTATGAAAAATAGAGATTTGGGGATGATATTTAATAAATGAGATGTAAAGTTTTATATTATCTGCTTTTATGAGTTGACCATAATGATAATTGTATTTTATAATCTTAGATATTCACCAATAAATTATCAATAACATCCTGAAAATCCTCAAATCCTGGAAATCCTGATTCAGACAATTTTTAAGTTTAGTAAAACTAGGAGAAACAAAAATGACATTTAAAGAAGAACTCGTTGCAGAAATTGAAACCATGACAGAAGCAGAAATAGCAGAATTGCTAAAGATGGTAAAAAACATGAAAATGAAAAAAGCAAAACCTCCTCAACGTCTAGGTTCAGGTAAATCAATTTTACGCCATGTTGGTAAATGGCAAGGTGATGATCTTCAAGATTGTTTACAAGCAGTTTATGATTCCCGTGGAATAGCAGAAGATTAATAAATTTAGGAGAAACTTATAACAAAATTAAAAACTATGAACAGAGAATATTTAATTAACTTTCTCAAACAGAACTTAACCACCATAAAAAGTTATGGTGTAACTTCCTTAGCTTTATTTGGTTCTTATGCAAGAGATGAAGCAAAAACTACTAGCGACATTGATTTATTAGTAGAATTTCAAGGTAAAGTTACCTTTGATGAATATATGGACTTAAAATTTTTCTTAGAAGATAACTTATCTTTATCCGTTGATTTAGTCACGAAAAAAATGTTGAAACCTCAAATTATTGATGCTGTAGAAAAGGATGCTATTTATGTCGCGTAGCTTAAAACTTTATTGTGATGATATTTTAATTAGTTGTGATAAAATTCTCCGTTATACTCAAGGATTAGATGAACGGAGTTTTTTTGCTGATGAATTAAGATTTGATGCGGTAATTAGAAATTTACAGGTTATTGGAGAATCAGTTAAACAAATTCCCCCAGAAATAAGAAATAAATATCCAGATATTGAATGGCGCAAAATTGCCGGATTACGAGATATTTTAGTTCATGCGTACTTCTCTTTAGAAGATGAGATTATTTGGGATATCATTCACACTAAAATTAGTCCTGTAAAATCAGCGATTTTAATTATTATTGCTCAAGAATTTTAAGTTATTAATTAAAAATTATACATTATGAAAATACCAGTCAAACTACAAGAACTCATCCAACAACCAGAAGCAGCAATATTATCAATTAGTACCCTCATGGGACAAAAATTAGCATTAGTTGACTGTACAAATATTGCTGAACTCCCCCCAGAACAACTTGATTTAATTTTCACCCATATTCCCCAAGAATGGGATGATAAAGACATCACAGAAATCTTTAACTCTGACACCTGTACACAAACCTTTACCAACCAATTATTAGCATATATAGATCAACGTTTAGGACGCACACCCCAACCTTCCACAATTACGAATTATGAATTACGAATTACGAATTACGAATTATCTCGATATATTCAATTTCCGTAATCAAATTATAGGCGATTATCGTCGATATATAGAAAGTTTCTTAAAAATTCGTGATCCTAGAGTACAACAATTTGTCAATCAAGAACTAGAAAAAGGACAACTCTGGACAAATCCCTTAGTACAATTAAATCCTAAATATCGTCCTGGTGCAACAGTTAATGAATTAGTTAAAAACGGTATTCTCCATCCTGACTGTACACAATACTTCTCTAAAAATGGTCATCCTTTTAATTTCCATTATCACCAAAAACAAGCTTTTGAAACTGCTAAAAAACAAGAACCTTATGTATTAACAACAGGTACAGGTTCAGGCAAAAGCATGACTTATGTTGTCCCCATTTTTGATGACTTACTGCGTCATCCAGAAATTCAAGGAGTTAGGGCAATTTTAGTATATCCCATGAACGCCCTGATTAACTCCCAGGAAGAAGAATTAAATAAATTTCTTAACAACGTTCCTAATAGTCATATTCGGGTTGCTAAATATACTGGACAAGAAAATTTAAGCACAAAAATAGAAATTCAAAATAACCCACCCCACATATTATTAACCAACTACGTGATGCTGGAATTAATGCTTTCCCGCACCCAAGAAGAAAAACTCGTTGCTTCTCCAGAATTAAAATTTCTCGTATTAGATGAACTGCATACCTATAGAGGTAGACAAGGTGCAGATGTGGCAATATTAATTAGAAAATTACGTCAACGCTGTGGAAAAATTGCAGCATGGGGAAATAATTACCAATTATTATGTATTGGAACAAGCGCTACCATGTCCACAGAAGGAACACGCGCACAACGTCGTCAAGTAGTTGCAGATGTGGCAAGTAAATTATTTGGTGTTAAAATTAAACCTGATAACGTCATTGACGAAACTTTAGAACGTTCCATTAAAAGTCCTCAACCTACCATTACAGAACTGGGAGAAAGTATAGATCAAGGTTTACCACCAGAACCAGAACAAACATTAGAGAACTTCCAAAACCATCCTCTAAGTCATTGGATAGAAATGACCTTTGGTTTAGAAGATAAACAAGGTCATCTTGTCAGGAGAACACCTATAAGTTTAGAAAATGCTGCAGAAAAATTAGCTGATGAAACTCAACTTTCTCACCACACTTGTTTAGACTTCCTTAAACAGATGTTTTTATGGGGAAGTAAAGTTAAAGGTTTAGCATTTCGACTTCATCAATTTATCTCCCAAGGTGGTAGCGTTTACTCTACTATTGAAACTCCCGAAAAACGCTTCCTCACCCTGGAAGGACAATATACCACCACAGAAGAACGTTTACTTTATCCCCTCGTCTTTTGTCGGGAATGCGGACATGATTATTATGTTATTCATTACAATGAGGATAAACAAGTAGTCCTTCCCCAACTCCCCACATCATTGGATATGAATCCTGAATATGCTGATACAAAAGCTGGTTATCTTACCTTAGATGAACTAGGACTTTGGGATCCTTATAAAGACGAAGAAAGACTTCCTGACTCCTGGTTTACCGAAACCAAAAAGAACGGACGAGTTCCTGGAAAAGATTATGCTAAATTCATTCCCCAAAAATTACAAATTCTCCCCAACGGAAAAGTTACAACTTCCCTATTACAAGGAACAACTTGTTGGTTTGTTCCTAGACCATTTCGCGTGTGTTTAAATTGTGGTGTGGTTCATGATGGAAATAAAAACGAATTTACTAAACTTTCGCGCTTGAGTAGTGAAGGTAGAAGTACCGCTACCACCCTCCTCTGTTTATCCACTGTAAGCCGTCTCAAACAAGTTTTCACAGGTGAAAAAGCACAAGCTGCCAAAATTCTCAGTTTTACCGATAATCGCCAGGATGCCTCATTACAAGCCGGGCATTTTAATGATTTTGTGCAAACCAGTTTTTTACGTGCTGCTTTGTTAGGTGCATTGCAAAGTAAAGGAAAACTTACTCATAGTGAATTAGTGGGTGAAGTTATTAAACAAATGGGAATATCTCAAAAAGATTATGCTAAAGAAAAGGCAGAATTTGGGAAAGGTAAAACACGCAATGAAAAGGCTTTTCAAGACTTAATTGAATATCGTCTTTATGAAGACTTACGCAGAGGATGGCGTATTGTTCAACCTAATTTAGAACAGTGTGGACTTTTGGTAATTGAATATGATGGATTAGAGGAAATTTGTACAAATAAAGATATTTGGAATAAACACCGTCATCCAGTTTTATTACAAGCAACTCCTCAAGAGAGATTGACTGCTGCTTTAGCTTTATTAAATCATCTCCGTCGAGAATTAGCAATAGACGCTAGATTACTTCAATCTGATAATAAGGATTCTTTACTTAGAGATGTTTTTCAAACAATTAAAGAACCTTGGGTATTTGATGAAAATGAGAAATGGCATTTTGCCAAATTTGCCACTATTGATGGTAATTATAAAGCAAAATCTCAACACAAAGCTCCGGTAAAATTAACAACTAAAAGTAAAATTGGAAGGTTTTTACGTTCTCCTAAAGCTTGGTCACTACGCAGTGAATTGTTAACAGAAACAGAGTACAATACTTTAATTAGTACCTTCATTACTGCATTAGCTGATGCTGGTTTTTTAATTACTAAAAATGGTATTCAATTACAAATTAGTTCCTTGGTATGGAAATTTACAATATTAACTGAAATTCCCCCTGATCCTCTTTCGTCTAAGCGCTTACAGGGTCAAGAAGATGTAAAAATACCTGTTAACAGATTCTTTCAAGAGTTTTATCAAACTAGCGCCCAAAAAATTCAAGCAATGGAAGGGCGAGAACACACAGGACAAGTTAAAACTCAGGCTCGTCAAGAACGGGAAGAAAGATTTAGAAAAGGAGAATTAGCGAGTTTATTCTGTTCTCCCACAATGGAATTAGGTATAGATATTTCTGACTTAAGCGTGGTTCACTTACGTAATGTTCCCCCCAGTCCTGCAAATTATGCCCAACGTAGCGGACGTGCGGGGAGGAGTGGTCAGGAGGCTTTAGTAATAACTTATGCTGCAATTGGTAGTGGACATGATCAATATTTTTTCCAACGTCAACAGCAAATGGTAGCTGGTGCTGTTGCTCCCCCTAAATTAGAATTAGCAAATCAAGATTTAGTTGAATCTCATGTGTATTCAATTTGGTTAGCACATACAGGAGTTTATTTAGACGACTCAATGAACAAAATTCTTGATTTAGATGTTGCTGGTTATCCCCTAAAAGATAGTGTACGTGAACAATTAACACTTAGTCGTACAAAATTAGCTGAATGTCTAAAA
The DNA here is from genome assembly GCF_003367075.2 of Cylindrospermopsis raciborskii Cr2010. Classification (NCBI taxonomy): domain Bacteria; kingdom Bacillati; phylum Cyanobacteriota; class Cyanophyceae; order Nostocales; family Aphanizomenonaceae; genus Cylindrospermopsis; species Cylindrospermopsis raciborskii. Next base: position 1,983,467 of record NZ_CP065936.1, on the reverse strand, counting down.
GCTACTCAGTCAATACTTGCAGATCCTTTCTGTCAAAGTGATCTACAAAAAGCCTCTTGGTATTCTGTACATGGGCTAGAATTTACCCTAGAAAATGCATTGAATACCTTTGATAGAAAATGCGATCGCTGGCGTAAACTTTATGATAGTGCAGTCAAACAAAAAGATCAGGCTAACATCATAATCAGTCGTTATGCTGCTGGTCATGTTACAGAGGAAGAACTAAAAAACGCTAAAGCTCAAAGAGTAGAAGCAGAACGGCAAATAGATTTACTGGTAGGACACAACCAAGGTAAAAGTAATAGCGAATTTGAATTTTATCCCTATCGCTACTTTGCTGCTGAAGGATTTTTACCAGGATTTAACTTTCCCCGCTTACCTGTACGAGCATTCGTACCCACCAATGATGGGGGGGAATTTATCTCTCGTCCTCGTGTTGTGGCCTTACGGGAATTTGCACCCAGTAATATTATTTACTATGAAGGTAGTAAATTTATGGTGTCAAAAACCAAAGTACCTGTGGGGGGAATTGAAAGTCAATATCAACGAGTAAGCTGTTGTTTTAACTGTGGTTATTTCCATCTAGATACAGCACTGAATAACTGTGAAAATTGCGGTGTAGAAATTAAACCTGATAGTTCTCAAAACCTAGCTAAATTAAATCGTGTGTTGTCAATGGAGACAGTATTTAGTCACAGAAGAGAACGTATTACCTGCGATGAAGAAGAAAGATTGAAATATGGTTATAATACTACCACCCATTTCCGTTATGCGCTTCAAAAACAAGAATCAGCTACAGTTTTAGCAGCAGATAATACACCACTATTCAAATTAACCTATGGAGCTACAGCAACTATTTGGCGTATTAACAGAGGACTGAAGAGAAACACCGAGGAACGGGGATTTAAATTAGATGTGAAAACAGGTATCTGGGGAGACACAAAAACAAATTTACCTCCAGAAAGGTTACATAGGGAAGTAAATTTAATGGTAGAAGACACTTGCAATATTCTTGTCATCGAACCCTTGAATGTTCCCCAAGATAACAAAGAAGGTTTTATTGGCACACTCCAATATACCCTAGAAACAGCAATTCAAGCAGTTTATAAATTAGAACCAGATGAACTGGACTCAGAAAGATTAGGTGAAGGAAAATATTTACTATTTTGGGAAGCATCAGAAGGTGGTGCAGGAGTTTTATCTCAGCTACTACAGCAAGCAAATGCTTTTGAGAAAATCGCCAATGCTGCTTTAGATATCTGTCATTTCTTAGAACCCAAGGATACCTGTGTGCAAGCTTGTTATGAGTGTTTACTTTCCTATAGGAATCAATTTGACCATGCGTTAATTAATCGTCATCTGATTAAATCTTTGCTAGATGAACTGCAAGCAAGTACAGTAGAAATATCAGATATAGACCGCAGTGCAAAATATCAAAAGTTGCTTTCTCAAACAGATCCAAACTCTGATTTTGAACGAGTAGTGTTACAGGAGATTTATCAACGGGGGTATAAACTACCTGATGCTGCACAGGAATTTATTCCTGAAGCCAATTGTAAACCAGATTTTGTGTATAAGGAAGATGCGATCGCTCTCTTTTGTGATGGTTCAGTTCATGATAGTCCTGAGCAGAAAAAGCAAGATAAAATTGAGCGGGATAATCTCAGGTACAATGCTAGTTATCAAGTTTTAACTCTACGGTATAATGAGAATTGGGGTGAGGGGTTGGAGGTTTTAGGGAGTTTGTAAACTGATCATTTTTGGGAATCTCCCCCATGGTGCTGTTCATATATTTTATGGGATAAAATAATTCGTAATTCGTAATTCGTAATTCGTAATTTGTAATTCGTAATTCGTAATTCGTAATTCGTAATTATACAGAACTACAGCTAAATCCAGAAATAAAAGAAATCTTTGATAAAATAGACGGTTTCACATATAATTTAACCAGAGGGTTTTTACAATGGGAGTATTTCGACGGTCTAAATAGACATCTCCGAAAAAGAATCAAAGTGTGATAAAATAATATGAAATGGTATTTTTGGCAACTTATTATGAGCAACATATCTGAATATATCCAGAATAATCCTCACGAATCACACCGTTTATTGGGTCTGAAGTATGAGCAGTTACAGCAACTTTTGGAAAAAGCCATAAAACTGCATCATCAGAAACAACAATTGGTTGAATCAAAAAAAACCCGAATTATTCAAGGCGGTGGAGGGCGCAAACCCAAATTATCACCGTCGGAGCAAATAATCTTAACATTAACATATTTACGGCAGTTAACAACATTTCAGCTACTAGGTATTCAATTTGGAGTAAGTGAAACAACTGCAAATGATATCTTTAACTATTGGTTGCCAATAATAGGAGAATTATTGCCACCAAGTTTGCTAGAACAGGTAAAAAAAAACTCCAGTGATTACGAAGTCGTTAAAGAAATATTAACAGAATTTGAGTTAATAGTGGATAGCTATGAACAGCCTATAGACAGACCTGGAGAGTACCAAGAACAAAAAAAATATTATTCAGGTAAAAAAGCCTGTCATACTAGAAAAAGTCAACTAATCGTTTTACCAAATGGTAAAGATATTGTTGATGTAGTAGCGGGTAAACCTGGTCCAAAAAGTGATGTAAATTTATTCCGTGAAACCAGAAATATATTTGATAAAAAACAAAAATTTAGTGGTGATAAAGCTTATCAAGGAGAGGAGTTAATGAAAACTCCGACAAAAAAACCTAAAAACCAAGAATTAACGTCTGAACAAAAAGAAAAAAATAAAGAGTTAGCTTCCGAACGAATTTTTGTTGAACATTTAATTCGTGTAGTGAAAATATTCAGAGTGGCACAAGAAAGATTTCGATTAAATTCAAGTAAGTATGAACAGGTAATCATGACTATTTGTGGACTTGTTCGTTTCCGAATGGGAACCTACTTATTTTAGTTATCAAGATTTGGACTTGGCTAAAAATAAATTATCTCAGATAGGTGTTATCTTTTGGTTAATTCCCAACAAGAGGCATCTCTAACGCTTATTTTAACATACCAGCTAGCTACTTTTGTATTGGGGTGTCTCACCTTAAAAAGTAGTATTGGTAACGCTTTGGCTATTTCCGGAGATGTCTAATGCAGGAACATTACCTTACAGTATCGAAACAGCAAGGTTTCAAAAATTTCAGGAACTTATTAAAAAAAATCGCCCTACTTCCTTTGAAGATTTGGAGGTGTTCTTGATATGACTAGGTTATATACAGATATTTGCAACCAAGACGTTCGGAAATTACTGGAAACATTAGCCAATAAGGGTGTCAATCCAGACCAGTACAAAGAAACTATGACCAAGATAGGTGATAATCTTGGTAATTTCTTGCTGACTAAAATTAATGATAAAACTTCTGATATATACCTTGCTTGTACAGTAGAAGATGCTGATTTTTTAGCTAAAGGCATACTTTCAGAATTAGAAAATCATTATCACAATATTGGCTTTGCTTGTTTTTGGAACAAGCGATTTTCTCCATTTGAAATAGAAGATTTAAAAGTAGCTCCCATCCTCAAAAAATATCAAGAACCTTCCCATGGGAAGGTTCAGTATTTGATTGTAATTAAATCTATTATTTCTGGTGCTTGTGTAGTCAGAACTAACTTAGTGAACTTGATTCAAAAAATAGAACCAGAGAAGATATTTATAGTTGCACCTGTCATTTATAAAAATGCAGAGCAAAAACTCAAAGATGAATTTGACGAAAATATTTATAGTAAATTTGAATTTCTTTATTTTGCTAAAGACGATGAACGCACCAACGAAGGTGAAGTAATACCAGGAATAGGAGGTAATGTCTATTTAAGATTAGGATTTGATGGACAAGATAATAAAAATGAATATATCCCCGAAATCGTGAAAAAGAGACGTTCCCAATTTATGCGTCAAAAACAGGAAATTCATCTCTCAAAAAATATCAGTAACTAAATCAAATAAACTACCTTGTTTCACTTGATTTTCTTTCTCATATCTGATATTTTTAACTCTTTGTACTGCAATGTTTACATAATTTGGATTGATTTCAATACCTATTGCTTTACGTCCTGTTTTTATAGCTGCTTCTGCTATTGAACCAGAACCAAAAAAAGGATCAAATATAATATCTCCAGGATGACTACTGGCTAAAATGATTCGACTAATTAACTCAACTGGAAATTGTGCTGGATGAGGAGTTCTTTCTTTAGAACTACGATTTTGACCAGATGTAATTTTGGGGATTTGCCAAACATCAGTAGGATTTTTTCCGTTAACATTACATTTTAATTTGCCATTTTTCTTTTGATTAGGGTATTTAACATTAGGATCACGGATATCATCTAAATTAAATAAATAGTTTTGAGAGTCTTTTACATACCATAAAAATTTCTCATTACGAGGAGAAAAAAACAATTTACCTGCTACTCCCGCACCATAATTCCAAACAATTTCTTGGATTAAATAAAAAGGAATTTTATCCCAAATTAAATAGGGGATTGGAATTGCTTTAGCTGTATTAGGAATAGAAAGATAACCAAGATTTAGCCAAAACGCACCAGAAGATGATGTGCAATAATAAACTTGATTAATCCATTTAGATGTCCATTGAATATAATCTTCTAATGATAATATAGATTCATATTCTTTGCCGATATTATAGGGAGGAGATGTAACGGTTAAGGGTAAACATCCTGCTGGTAATTTATTCATGATTGTTAATGAGTCACCTTGGTAAATCAATACATCTTTATCTTCATAAACAGGATTACCTAAAAAAGATTTAAAATCATTTAGTTTCATATATTTTAACTCAGAATTATTGAATGTTAAGATTTTGATGATACTAAATTTTAGCAGTTAATCACTCTATTCTCAATAGACAAGGGATTTTACCCACAAGGATGAAAAAGGTTGTAAGGTAATTGCATTTTTCTTGACCCCGGACATAATAACTTATAATATGAGAGTTTGTCAACTCATGGGAACACATTGTTGTAACTTGGGATATGTAAGCATTTCTTCTGATTAAAGGTACGATTTTCTCCAGGGTAAGAGCATATCAACCAGGTTTGACACAAGAGGAGAACCTAATGTGTTGACCTCTCTACCACTTTGGGAATCTCCTCCCCCATGGTGCTGTTCATATATTTTATGGTAAACCCTATCCAAATCCAACTATTACCTCGCTGCTCAAAGTGAATACCTGTACTAAATTCATGGATTTCGTGGATTTTATTGTCAGATGAGTTCATGTTTTTAGTTAGTCCATAGTTGTTAATGTTTTTAAAAATGCGATCTGGTTGTACATCGATTAATTTACTTTGCGCTTTTTTTTCGAGTTTCTTGTTTGTCCATTCTTTTTATTTATATCTTCCAGTAATGTAGGTTCCAATTTAGGAAAGTTTATTATTTTCTCTCGTTCATTTTTCCATAAACACAAATTATCAAACATTGGTAATAAGGGTAAGACGCACTCTTCTTTCCCTTTTTTTTGTATGCTGCGTTTAACTTGATAATTATATACTGCTATTACCCATTGTCTTTTGACCATTTCTGTTGGCTGGTTATTCAACAAATCATCATATTGAAGTTTTGAATCACCTAAAAGTTGAGCAAGCTTTTGTGCAACTTTTAGTTCAGTATCATCTTGTTGACCAGAATTTTTTGCTGCTGGTTTTGTTCCCGCAGCTTTTGTTCGTTCTGGAGTTAGTAACTCCTTTCGTTCCTTAACAACTTGCTGCACAACTTTGGGAATTACTTCTTTAATCTCCTCAAAAGAATAGTGGGCTTGTCCATCCAATACTACAACCGGACAGTTTTCACTACCACCCGATTTTTTACACAATAATTTCTCGGCTTCATTAGCGTTGATATAATACTGCCAAGTTTTTGCTCCAATGAACCAACCACTTCCTAAGATTAACAACGAAGCGGGAATAACAAATACAAGTTTCATATCTACATCCTGATTAAAAAAGTTAACAATTTTATATCTATAAACCAATCTAATTTTAAGAACAAAATCAACTAACTCATGAGTTAGTTTTTCCTCAATTCCTAAGAATCTTAAACTATAGACCAAATTAATAATAACATCCTCTAAAGGTATTTCTCGAATTTCTAAGCCAAAAACAACTGGTGAACGAGGACTATGCCCTTTAGCTATTTTACAAAATAAATCCTTTTTAACAACTCCATCACTAACCTGATAAAAATATCCAGCCAAATCATGCTCTTTTAATTGTTCAAACAATTGAGCCAAAGGTCGATACTCTTTGCATTTGTTATATTCTCTAATACCCTCCCATCTGTTCATTAAACTTCTCCAAACCCCAGATCCACAGTTCAGGGTAATTTCACCAACAACTTGTGTCATTGGTTTTGAGTAGTAGTTGTAAATTAATTGTAGATCATCTCTAATGTTATTTATAAACTGATTTCGAGCGTGAGCCCAAATGTTATTACTATTACTCCCATCTAATAACCAAAATAATTTATCTACTGGCATTCTACGATTTAATAAATTGGGTAACAAGTAAGTAATCCCTGCTACTATTTGCTCTTTAGGGAATAAGGTCTGAATCCCTTTTTGGAGTTTTAAGGATACTCTTTTGTGCTCATCAGTGATACTGGCTTTTTGGATGTTTAACCACTGCAAAAATTCGGGTAGTGTCTCTGGAATAACTAATGCTCTGAGTGTGATTAGTCTGACTAAATGGGGGGTGTATATCTTCTCTTGCAATGCAATACTGGCACCATCTTGATTGAAGAGATCTTCCCAGTCCTGGGAGGTAACTTCCTTATTTATTAACCCATCTACAATTGTGTGTACTGCTTCGGGTTTGACTTGGGAGGTGTGGATTAATTTGCGAATCGCTTGTTTGAGCAAGGTTTGGGTTTCTGGCTTCATATTTGTTTGGGAGTGTGGTTGTATGTTTATTAATTTACCCTTTACTGTTTTTTGAAGTTTCTGGTTTATTCATTGTTTTATTGATATCTTCCACTAATTTATTTTTCAATGCAGAAAAATTTGTTATTTTTTCCGGTTTGTTTTTCTCTGGTTTATTTTTCTCTGGTTCATTTTTCCATAAACACAAATTATCAAACATTGGTAATAAGGGTAAGACGCACTCTTCTTTATCATTCTTCTGCATGACTTTTTTTACTATATTGTGTTTGATTTGATAATTATACACTGCTATTACCCATGATGTTTGGGCTTTTTGTTCTATTGTTCCTTTCTTTAAATCATCATATTGAAGGTTTGAATCACCTAAAATTTGAGCAAGCTTTTGAGCAACTTTTGGTTCATTATCATCTTGTTGACCAGAATTTTGTCCTGCTGGTTTTGTCACCGCAGCTTTTGTTGATTCTGGAGTTGGTAACTCCTTTCGTTCCTTAACAACTTGCTGCACAACTGTGGGAATTACTTCTTTAATCTCCTCAAAAGAATAGTGGGCTTCCCCATTGAACATTATAATGGGACAATTTTCACCACCACCAAATTTTTTACACAAGAACTTCTCAGCTTCATTAGCATTGACATAATAATGCCAAGTTTTTGAGCCAATGAACCAACCACTTCCTAAGATTAACAGTGAAGCGGGAATAACAAATACAAGTTTCATATCTACATCCTGATTAAAAAATTTAACAACGCCATCAGCTAAACCAATAATAATATCCTCTAAAGTTAGTTCTTTTTCAATTCCTAAACCATAAATAACCGGTGAAGGACGATTTTGCGCCTCAGCTATTTCATAAAATAGATCCTTTTTAACAAATCCATTACTAACTTGGTAAAAATATCCAGCTAAATTACACTCTTTGAATCGTTCAAATAATTGAGCTAAAGGTCGATACTTTTCACATTTTTTATACATCCTTCGGATATCTTGCCACCTGTTAATTAAACTTTTCCAAGCTTCCGCTCCACATTCAAGGGTGCTTTCATTAAAAGGTCCCACTATTGGTTTGGAATAATAATTATAAATCAATTGTAGATCATATTTGATGTTGTTTATAAACTGATTTCGACCATAAGCCCAAATGGTATCACCACCACTCTTGGCTAATAACCAACATAACCCATCTACTGATATTTTACCAGCTAATAAACTAGGTAACAAATAGGTAATACCCGCCCCTATCTTCTCTTTGGGAAATAGTGGCTGAATCTTTTTTTGTAATTCCAATGATACTCTTTGATTACCATCAACATTACTACCCTTTTGGATGTTCAACCATTGCAAAAATTCTGGTAATGTTTCTGGAATAACTAATGCTCTCAAGGTCATTAATCTGACAATTTGTGGACTGTAAATGTTTTCTTTAATGGCTCTATCTGTCCCTTGAGCATTAAATAAACTGTACCAATATTCACGAGTGACATCTTTGTTGTTTAACCCATCTACAATGGTCTCTACTGATTCGGGTTTCACTTGAGAACTATTTGCTAAACTCCTGAGAGCAGATTTTAATGCTGCTTCATCAATGTTTACCGCATTTCTGATCACTCTACTCCCAGCTGCGATCGCTCTGTTTATTCCATCTCTTGCTTTTTGGGATGCTGGTTTAATCACCTGAAATCTTTCTGGTTTGACTAGTGCTTCTACGTCAAATGCCCAACATACTGGTAGTCCATTTTTGCAGGAGTTCCATTTGTTAATTGCTAATACGTTGATGGTATATAAATCATACTGGACATTTGGCTCTAAAACTATGGGACTTAATTGCTGAAATAGGGAGTATTCCCCTGTACCCATCTGTGGTTCAGATGGTTGTTGGTATCCCCATGTAGATACAGGTTGCTGAGCAGGAGATGGGAGCTGTCCCTGTAGTTCAGTTTGTACATCTGACGGTTGTGAAAGTTCCTGTGTAAATTCAGATTGTTGTACGGGGGATGATAATCTTTGCTGTCCTGATGGCTTTCCTATCTCGAATGATAATGGTTGAACTCTCTGTGTAGATTGGTGTCCACCCACCTGTGGTTCAGAGGGTTGTTGGGATCCCCATGTAAATACAGATTGTTGTGCAGGAGATGGCAATCTTTGCTCTCCCTGCGGTTCAGTTTGTACATCTGACTGTTGTAAGAGTTCCTGTGTAAATTCAGATTGTTGTGCGGGGGATGATAATCTTTGCTCTTCCTGTGGTTTAGTTTGTACCTTGAATAATAGCAATATTTGCTCTAAATCTGGTAATTTTGGAACCTCCCCTTCAAATATATGGGGACTACCCTCATCTTGTTTATCCAGGGGGTTAAATGTTGGTCGGTTATTTTGTTCCCACCAGGCTAATATTACCCTCAGTTTATGATCTCCCTGACATAAAAAATAACGGTGAAAAGCTGCACTCCTCCCTACTTCATCTCTCCCCCTGGTAACCACTGCTATTACTGACCAAATATCATCCCCGCTCCCTAATATTCTGGCAATTATTGCTGGTTTCTCTGTGGATGATCCTTCCGCTAGGGCAAATTCTTCATTGGCAATTGACCTCTCTACCACTTTGGGAATCTCCCCCATGGTGCTGTTCATATATCGCCCAGTAAACCCTGTAGAAACCCAACTATTACCTCGCTGCTCAAAGTGAATACCTGTACTAAATTCATGTATTTTGTGTATTTCGTGGATTTTATTGTCAGATGAGTTCATATTTTTAACCGTTATCTAGTTGTGGATGACGAGAACCTTTACATAGCCAATAAATGGGAGCAATTAAACCAAAGGGTCTCCATAATTTGGGATTTCTAATGACTGCTGTCACTCCTGATCTCCCTCTGGTCAATAAGTTTACGTTGGGTTCTGGGTATTTAGTACCCAACATACCAAATGCTGATGCTGTAAAAAACTCTATGTTCCCCCCTCCCATTTTTTGCCAGGCCTTTAATCTACTACACACTTGGGGAAATCTCGCAGATGCTAGGTATTCTGGTTTGTTTCGGTTTACCCATAGGTCCGGTTGTTCACATTTATTTAATACTAGAGCAATCCTCTTTTTACTCCCCGCTATATCATTCCGATCTAATAGTAACAAAAACTTATCTAGCCCATTCACATACTCTGAGTCCTTACGTCTACTACTACCATCAACTAAAAATATAATACCATTGGCCTGGACGCAATCTTCTAAATATTCCTCTAGTTGGGAATTGTTTTGGTGCAATAGGTCTCTAAAAAATTCCCCTGAGTAGTCTTTACAACTGACGTTTAAATTCAGTAGTTGATTTTTCTCTTTTAGGGTGATTTGCAGGGTGCAATCTCTAACGTCTGATACGTTGGAGGATAGTTGGGTACTTTCTAGTTCTAGTCCCTGCTCTAGTATGTTTTGTGCTTTGCTGATTAGATCCTGTCCCCCTTCGTCTATGGCTGTTACTGCTTGCACTAAACTTTCAGGGTTGGCATTTGGCCACCTCGCTAAGGATGCCATATAGGTGGTCTTCCCCGCAGTGCGATCGCCTATTAGTCTCACTGAGGCACTATCCTGTGATGTTTTATCTTTCTTTTTGAAGAAGTTAAACATATCCTTGGATCCTCTTACCTGTACTTAACCAATAAAGGGGGGATACTAAACAGTATGGTGACCATCTGTCGGGATCTCTTAAAACAGAGTATCTGTCTTTTTTTCCTAGTTCTTCTTTACGGTTGGGTCGGGGATCTTTGTTACTTAAAACTCCAAAGGCGGATATGGCATAAAATTCTAGGTTTTTCTGGGGAATATTGTCTCTTAACAAGCGTAGTGTGTCTGGAAAGTGAATGGCAAATAGGTCGCTTTCAGGATCTAATCTACCAGGCCATAATTCCCCTCTCTCACATTTGCTCATGGCTATGGCTAATCGCAAATTTTGCAATCTTTGTTGTTCATCCATCAGGGCTATAAATCTTCTGAATACTCGTTTATAAAATTTGTCTATCCCTTGTTCCCACTCGGTTAGCAGGATTAAACAACCCTGGGTGTCTGCGCTCAAACACTCGTTTATAAATTCTTCATGTATCGGATCCCTAGAACCAGATTCTAACTCTTTAAAAACTTCTCCTGGGTAGTCTCTTACTGTTAGTTGTAGTCTCTCTAGGTTCCGCCATTTTCTCTTGATTTCAATTAAAAATGAGTAAACTTTTAAATCATCAATGGTTTTGACATATTTCTGGGTGGGTTCTAAAGAAGCTCCCTGTAAAATTATGTTTTCTGCTTTGTCTACTAGTTCTCTGGTTTCTTCATTTAATGTCTTTATCTTAATATTTGCCTGTCTCACGGGTGATCTCGATGTCTCTGGTTGGTAGGCTAAAGCTGCTAAATATGTGGTTTTACCTGCGGCCTGGGGCCCAATTATATGGATATTACTCATACTCTTCCCCTTTTTAGTTCTTTTTTAGTTGGGTAACCTTTTTTAAAATGTTTTTTGCCTAGTGTCAACAAAGTTATCTTATTTACCTAAAAAACTGCCTAAGTAAATCCAAGGTAGTTCTAATAAGCTTCGATGGTAAATTGATGTGATAAAACATTTTACGGATGGACTGCTCATACCTTCACCTAATCTCCGGATTTGGGAATACACGGGACGAAAATATTTTTTTAGTACGTGTTCATGTCTTTGTTGCCAATTACAGGGACTATTATAAGGTCTATAGGCCAGTTTCTTTCCCTCTTGGGATAGATCACAAAATAAGTCGGCTTTGTTGAGACAAATGGCTAAATGTCTAATTTGGGGACACTGGTCGCAGAAAAATGTCACCCAGGTTTCAAAACGATTACACCATTGTTGCTCTGTGGGAAATTCTTGGGTGTCTACACCAGGTTGAAAGGTCATTCCCCTATGGGGTGGAAGAATGAGTAATATCCCCTCACTCTGACGAATGGGTTCTAAGTAGTCTTTCCATTTGTCAGAATTATCCCTTTGCCAATTTCCCCGCCATACTTCCCCTCCGGTGTCAATCCAGTCTAATTCAACCCTTTTATTGCCAGATGGCAGTTGAACATTCATTTCTAAATACCTTTGATAGGGCTTTAGTGTGTCCGTAGGTTTAGACATGGAGTTTTCATCTAGTAATAATAACTTAAGTTGGTCATAGTCTGGACTGGTAACTTTCACATGTTCATGTCTCGGATTGGTTAATTCTAGGGCTAAGTGTGTCTTACCCGTTGCGCGATCGCCTATATATACTACTCCCACGGATGTAATTGTTGTTAAGGTATGTACATTTGGGTATGATTATACTATAACTCAGGGTATTTGGCGAGGCATATTTTTTTCCTAGCTGTGGCTATTCGTAAGGGGAGATATAGCATTTCCGCAAAATCGTAGAAAGTCTTGAAAAAATAAAATAATTGTGTTACAATGGCAATCAGCTAGTTAATCAGTATGGGTTACCCTACCGCTAACTCATCCTAACAAATAATTGTGCCTCCCTACTTAGTTAGCAAAAAAGTATCGCAATAAAACTAATTCCTGAAGTTTTGAATTGCTAATTCGCACAAGTTCTTAGATGTGGGAAACTCCGGTGAAATTCCGGGACTGTGCCGCAGCTGTTCAGCAATCAACGATTTTAAGCCCCTTACCTATTTGGTCTCAAGGTCTAAAATCTAAAAATTGCACAAGTCAGAATGCCACTTCTAAGAACCTCCACCTATCCTGTCCCCGCGTCGCACGGAGATTTGTTTTGTTAAGTCCATTTACAGCTTGTCCCGGTCTATTTTATAACACTTTTGCCCAAGATGGCATTCTCTGTCGCATCCGCACCCCTGGTGGCATTTTAAATAGCCAACAATTTCATCTGATCGCTAATATGGCTGACGATTATGGGGGTGGTTATGTTGATATTACTAATCGCGCTAACTTACAAATCCGAGAAATTCAGCGGGAAATAAGTACGGATGACCTGCACACCCTACAAACTTCTGGTATGGCTGCTGTTAATCCCGCTATAGACCATCTCCGCAATATCATGACTAGCCCTACTGCTGGTATAGACCCAGGAGAGTTAATAGATGTTCGCCCGCTCATTCAAGATTGGGAGCAATATATTAATAATCAACCCCAACTAGGGGAGCTTTCAGCTAAGTTTAGTGTGGGTTTTGATGGTGGTGGTAAAGTATCTATCGCCAGTTTTCCCAATGACATATCTCTTACTGCTCTGGATGCTATCTCTTTACTTGTTGAGGGGGGTAGGAAAGAACCTAAGTTCTTTCCTACGGGGAAATGGGGACATAAACCAATATATCCCATTTTTTATTTTTGTGCCACTGGAAAGGAAAATTTTTCCCCAAATTTCTCTCTTTGGTTGACTCCTGAACAATGTATACCCGTGTTGGGATCTGTGGCACAAGTCTATCTGGAATACACTTTGCTCTCTAAAGAATGCTTTGCTAAACGCAAACCCCGATTACGAGAGGTAATTAATAATGTGGGATGGCAATGTTTCTTACATAAAATGTTGGTACTTTTACATAAAAATAGGTTACTTGATTTAGAAAAGATAAGGGATCTGGAATTTCAAGTCTCCCATGCTCCTTCTCCAAATCTTTTGCCTAACCACAAATTTAACCCTCAAAAACATGACCAGGTTTTCCATTTGGGTATTCATCCCCAAAAACAATCAGGAATGTTTTATATTGGTCTGGTTTTACCTCTGGGGCGATTACAAACTTGGCAAGTTCGCCGATTGGCTAATATGGCAACCCAATATGGCTCCGGTGAACTGAGACTAACCCCTTGGCAAAATTTACTGCTCACTAATATTCCTCAACAACACCTTTCTTGGGTAACTTCGGAAATTCATGATTTGCAACTTGACTACTCACCTACAAACATAAAAAGTGGGTTGGTCTCCTGTTCCGGAAGCAGTGGTTGCTCCTCTTCTGCTACGGACACAAAAACCCATGCTTTGATATTAAGCGAATATTTACAAACCTATATAAATCTAGATTCCCATATTAATATTCATTTCACTGGCTGTCCTAAGTCTTGCGCCCAACACACTGAAAGTGATATTACATTGCTTGGGGTCAACATTGAGCAAGAAAATCAATCTGTCCCAGCATATCAAGTGTATATTGGTAATAATATTCACCGCCCAATTTATGAAAATTTCCCCTTTGCCCAATTACCTCAACTCATGGAAAATATATTCAAAGTATATATACTTAATCGTCTGAGTCCTCAAGAGTCCTTTACCGAGTTTGCCAATCGTTATGATATATCTCAACTCAAGGAGTTTTTCACTCAACTCTCAGTTGAGTGTTTTTAGTCTTGCAATTTTTCTATTTTATGTGTAGTTTATGTATAATTATATACGAGATGCTGGAGAAATATACAAAAAATCTTTTGACATTATCCGCTCGGAAGCACAATTAGATAGTCTCCCGGAGGATGTAGCAAAGATAGCTGTGCGTTTAATTCATGCCTGTGGCATGACGGATATAGTAAAAGACTTAGCATACTCACTAGATGCTGTAAATTTAGGCAAAAACGCTTTGGCTGCGGGTGCACCCATTTTATGTGATTGTCAGATGGTTGCACAGGGAATCACTAAAAAAAGATTACCTACTACGAATGCTATTATTTGTTCTTTGAATGATCCAGAAGTGCCCACAATAGCTAAACGGTTAGGCAATACCCGTTCAGCAGCAGCTCTGGAACTATGGCGATTTCATCTTGATGGTGCGGTTGTGGCTATTGGTAATGCTCCTACGGCATTATTTAGATTGCTAGAAATGTTGGATGAAGGAGTGCCACGTCCAGCTCTGATTCTAGGCTTTCCTGTGGGTTTTGTGGGCGCTGCTGAATCTAAGGCCGCCCTGGCGGAGAACAGTCGTGGTGTGCCATTTTTAACTTTACATGGTAGACGGGGTGGAAGTGCGATCGCCGCTTCTGCTATTAATGCGCTAGCATGCGAGGAAGAAACATGAATTTAAAAGGTCGTTTGTATGGAGTAGGTGTTGGTCCTGGAGATCCGGAACTGTTAACATTAAAAGCATTGCGTTTAATACGTTCTGCTTCTGTTATTGCCTATCAGTCAGCTATAGATCGAGAAAGTATTGCTAGAAAAATTGTCTCTCCCTACTTACCTGGGAATCAAATAGAGGTTTTATATCATCTTCCCCGCGCTCTGGAACCGGAAAAGGCTAAAGATATCTATGATCGCGAGGTTGAACCTATTGGGTCACATTTGGCAGCTGGTCGGGATGTGGTGGTATTATGCGAAGGAGATCCGTTTTTTTATGGATCTTTTATGTATATATTTACTCGACTTTCAGATAAGTATCAGACGGAGGTGGTGCCCGGGATTTCTTCTTTAATGGCTTGTCCGATTTCTTTGGGTGTACCTTTTACTTATTATAATGATATTTTGAAGGTTTTACCGGGTACGCTGCCTAGAGAAATGTTAATTAGTCAACTTCTTTCCGCTGATGCTGTTGCTATTATGAAGATCGGTCGTCATTTTGTCAAAATCCGGGATGTGCTGCATCAATTAGGACTAAGTTCCCGAGCAAAGTATATTGAACGCGCAACTACTACACAACAGAGAATTGTGCCACTGGATGAGGTAGACCCTGAAGAAGTACCTTATTTTTCCATGATTGTCATACCTACTAAACAAAGACTGTAGGTTACAGATTTAACATGATTAAATCTAATTTAGTATAACTACAGCAAATTAAATCGTGACAATAATATTATGAATGGATTGGAAAAAAACAAAACAAAACCGGTGGTTATAATTCTCAGTCAGAATAGTCTCATAGTGGCAAAACAAATTGTTGGTGTTATACCGGGTGCCAAAATATATGGTTTAGCCAATCGTACCTGTGATGTGGATGTGAGCTTTACTGATTTTGGACATACCCTGGGACAATTATTTGTGACGGGAACCCCCATAATTGGTATATGTGCTGCTGGTATTTTAATTAGAACACTCGCACCATTAATTACTAATAAAAATCAAGAACCACCTCTATTAGCTGTAGCAGAAGATGGTAGTGCTGTTGTTCCTCTCTTGGGTGGACTAACTGGAGTAAATGAGTTAGCACGGCAAATAGGAGCCGGTTTAAATATAAAACCTGCCATTACAACTACGGGAGATTTAAGATTTCGCACCGCTTTATTATCTCCACCCAGGGGTTATTATTTAGTTAATCCAGACAACGGAAAAAAATTTATAGCTGATTTATTAGCAGGAGCAAAAGTTAAATTACAGGGTATAGCTCCTTGGTTGAGTGGGAGTAATTTGCCCATTGATGACAGGGGAGAATTAACTATTCAAGTTACGGAAAAAAACCTAATTCCCCCATCTAATTGTTTAGTTTATCATCCCCAAACAGTGGCAGTTGTTTTATCAGCGCTTCATTCACAAACACTCAACCACATTCATGAATTATTGGCAAAATCAGAAATTTCCCCTCACGCATTAGCAGTGATAATTGCTCCTCTTACTTTAGCTAATAACTCTATTTTGCAGGATATTAGTGAAACTTTTTCCTTACCGGTGAGATTTCTGAACACAAATCAGATCCGGGAACTAACTGATAAAGGATGCAGTTTTCATGAGGCGGTGGTTGGTGCTAGTATGATCATAAATAATGCCTATCATACATACTTTCATTCACCATTTTCTCCAATTACCCTCAGCATTGCTCACGAAATTATTTCCCCAGAAACTATTGGACAACCAAGAGGAAAACTGGCCATCATCGGTACAGGTCCTGGGGGAATACAATGGATGTCCCCCCAAGTGCAGGAAATTCTCCACAATGCTACTGATTTAGTAGGCTATAAAACTTATATCAATCTCATTGGTTCCTTAGCTGATGGTAAAAACATACATGAATCAGACAACCGAGAAGAAGAATCCCGCGCCAAAAAAGCCCTAGATTTAGCAGCTCAAGGACGATATGTGGCAGTGGTTTCTTCAGGAGATCCAGGTATTTATGCCATGGCTACAGCAGTTTTTGATGTGCTGAGCCAATATGACCAACCAGAATGGCAAACAATTGATATTCAAGTTGCTCCAGGTATTTCTGCTATGCAGGCCACTGCTGCTGCGGTTGGCGCCCCCCTAGGTCATGATTTTTGTGTAATTTCTCTCTCGGATATTTTAAAGCCTTGGGAAATCATAGCTAGGCGAATTACTAATGCTGCTCAGGGGGATTTTGTCATCGCATTTTATAATCCAATTTCCCAAACCAGAACTTGGCAATTGACAGCAGCTAGGGATATATTATTAAAATATAGGAAACCCCATACTCCTGTAATATTAGGACGTAATATTGGTAGACCAGGAGAAATTTTAAAAGTCATAAGTTTACAAGACTTAGAACCTACGGATGCGGATATGCGAACTTTAATTATTGTTGGCTCTTCCCATACTAAAAAAATAGAGTCTCCCCTGGAGAAAATCTGGGTTTACACATCAAGGCGCTACTCAGTATAGTTTAAGTATTTCTTAGGTTACACAATTCTCATAATTACTGTAATTATGTCTAATTAAATGCTGCCAAACCCTTGATTTTTTCCTCATAATCGTCAAACATAAAAGCATCATGTTCCATCCATGATTGTAGCCAACAAAAGTAACAACAAGCCCTGATGTATGTCCGCATTCGCGGACATTTTATTGACCACTTTAATAAAAATAACCTAAAGTTAACCCCAATTAGTCAAAGGAAGGATTACAATCGATTCGGACAGACTCTAACTCTAATAAAGGAGGGCCATAAAAGTATGTCCGACTTGAATCGCGGAATTATGAAGTTTGAGGGTGCGGACTCTCCCAAGCTAGTAATGGTATCTACTGTATTGGTATTAGGTTCTATAGCAATACTCATTATCTGGGCTTTGAGATCAGCATACGCATTAGGCTAAGTCTATTAAGATTTCGATTAAGCCTGTAGCTTTCCCATACTTTTTAGGCACGGATGGTGGGAGCTACAGGTACTCCCAAATGTGTTGCTGGACTTATCAGGTAAGATTGTAATCTAAGTGCTATGATAAGTCCTATGAGAAAAACATCGGTTTTATGGAAAATTCCCATTGATCCTATTAAATAATCATATTTGAGATTTTGGAGTGGATAATTTCAGTTGTCATACTACTATAATTATTACATTAGTCTACAAGAACTTACCTTGCCAAAACCTAACCTAGTTTTCAAGTAAGAATACATTACACACAACAATAAATATTTATATAATGTCTCAGCTTTGGGGTTTATTAGTTATTTTAATTACTTGTCCACTCTTGGGCGCAATGCCAATAATTGCTTGGATAACCCAAATCATCCAGGGTAGGCGATTAGAACAGGTGGGTACTGGTAATCTTAGTGTGGCAGCAGCATTTTATCACGGAGGAAGAGTAGTAGGTGTTTTAGCAGTGCTCTCGGAAGCTTTGAAGGGAATTGCTGCTGTGTTAATTACTCGCATCTTCTTCCCCCAAGGGTCCTTCTGGGAATTAATTGCTCTCATTGCCTTAGTCATAGGTAGATACACTTTCACCAGGGGTGCAGGAACTACCAATGTGGCCTGGGGATTTTTGCTCCATGACCCATTAATAGCAGGATGTGTCACTTTGTCAGCAGCTATTGGCTTTCTCCTTCTCCGTTCTAGACAGGTAATCCAATTTGGGGTGCTGATTTTATTTCCTGTGCTGGTGGCCTTCCTCCATGGTCAAGACCTCAGTAAAATTATTGCCGCCTTTACTTTGGCTGGTTTAATGGGGTGGATTTATCAACAAATCCCTGATGACCTGGAATTACCACCCCAGGGAGCACAGCTGCCAGTTAAACCAATAATGGAATATTTAAGTGGTAGTAAACCAAATATTATTACCTTAGATGATGTGTTAGATCCGGAGGTATTTGGTGCTAAATCCGCTACATTATCACAGGTTAAGCGCCGGGGTTACTCCGTACCTAAAGGTTGGGTTTTAGCTCCTTTTGACGATCCTGGCCAGTTGATTAATTTCCTCCAACCATCTCCATTGTCACCCCTGGTAGTTCGCTCTTCTGCTATTGGTGAGGACTCCCAACAGGCATCCGCAGCTGGACAATATACAACAGTGTTAAATGTTACTAGCAAGCAAGGTTTAAGTCTGGCGATCGCAGAGGTTAAGAGATCCTACAATAGTGAGAATGCGGTAAAGTATAGACAGGACTTAGGGGTAAAGGATGTGGGCATGGCTGTACTAATCCAACCTCAGATACAAAGTGTTTATTCGGGGGTAGCATTTAGTCGTGATCCCATTTCTCAACAGGGGGATGCAGTAGTAATTGAGGCTGTGGTAGGAACTCCAGAGCAAGTAGTTTCTGGGAAGGTAACACCCGAACAATATCGTCTGTTTGTGTTGGGGGAAGATAAATTATCTACGGTGCAATTTGAGGGAGAGGGAAAAATTCCTCAGTCATTAATCAAACAAGTAGCCTATCTGGCCAGAAGGGTAGAAGACAATTATTATGGCATTCCCCAGGATATAGAGTGGAGTTACGATGGGCAAACCCTGTGGGTCTTGCAAGCTCGACCAATTACTACTCTAGTGCCCATCTGGACAAGAAAAATAGCGGCTGAGGTGATTCCCGGTGTGATTCGTCCCCTAACTTGGTCGATTAATTTACCTTTAACCTGTGGAGTATGGGGAAAACTATTTACTATAGTTTTAGGAGAGAGTGCTTCTGGTCTAGACTTTACTAAAATGGCTACGCTTCACTACTCCAGAGCCTACTTTAATGCTTCCTTGTTGGGTGAGGTGTTCCTGGCCATGGGGTTACCGCCAGAAAGTTTAGAGTTTTTAACCAGGGGTGGGAAAATAAGTCGTCCCCCCCTAGCTTCGACTTTCAAGAACTTACCGGGATTACTCAAACTATTGCAACGGGAAATTGCTTTAGAAAAGCAGTTCAAATTGGATTACTCCCGACTCTTTCTTCCCGGAATGACACAATTGGCTAATGAGTCTTTGGGGGAATTATCACCATCTCAACTCTTGAACAGGGTGGACCAAATTCTGGATTTATTGGAAAAGGTTACCTACTATAGTATTTTATCCCCTTTAAGTGCTGCTATCCGCCAGAAATTATTCCGTGTCAAAGATGAAGAAATTGATCACAGTAATGCTCCTGAAATATCATCATTGCACTCTTTACAACGTCTAGCCATAGCAGCAAAAGATCTATTGCCTGATTTAGAACCTCAAAGAGTTTTTGACCAATTGGCACAAACCACTTCAGGTCAAGGGATTGTAGAAGAATTCCAGGAGGTTTTAGAAGAGTATGGTTATTTAAGTCAAGTAGCAACTGATATTGCTGTGCCTAGGTGGAAGGAACAACCGGACTTGTTTAGGCAGATGTTCATACAGATCCTAGAAACCCATGAAGTTATCAGTAACCAGGGATCCACAAAACGCCAGGAGGGCAATGTTCAAAATCGTGTCAACTTAAAAGGAATAGTTACGGAAGTTTATTCTCGACTTCTGGCCGAATTACGCTGGACATTCTTGGCTTTAGAAAAGACCTGGTTAGCATCTCATCTATTAACAGCACCGGGAGACATTTTCTATTTAAACCTAGGTGAGATTAGACGTTTAGTTGTTGATGTAGATCCGCAATTGACAGAACAATTAGTAAAATTGTTAGCCAGCAGGCGATCGCAGTTTGGGCAAGATGGTGAAATCAGCCAAATTCCGGCGGTGGTTTATGGCAACAATCCACCCTATCCAATGACTAAAACTAAACCAGTGAATGTTTCTGACCGAGTTTTAGTAGGAATTCCAGCCAGTCGGGGACAAGCCATAGGAAAAGTGAAGATAGTGCGCAATTTTCAGGAAGCAGGGGAAATTAATAAACAGACAATTCTAGTGGTACCCTACACAGATTCTGGGTGGGCCACCATTTTAGTTCGTGCTGGTGGGGTGATTGCTGAAACTGGTGGCAAACTTTCCCATGGTGCAATTGTGGCCAGGGAATATGGCATTCCTGCGGTCATGGATATACATGGAGCTACTGATTTATTACGAGATGGTCAAAAAGTACGCATTGATGGATCCCGGGGAACAGTAGAAATGGGGAGACTTCCTGAGTTGGAATCTAATTAACTAACTCCCCTTTTATGTTGTTTCTCCTGACTGGGTTGCTGTTTTGTCCCAGGTCAAACTGTTCCGTGATCCCCGGTGCTGATTTCCCTCTAATTAAGAATTGCTATAATCTATTGTTTAAACTTACATTCTTATTTATTATTTAGGTGTAAATTTCTATGGTTTTGCCCATGAGTCGTCTGTCTATTTTCGTAGACGGAAATAATATGTTCTATGCTCAACAAAAAAATGGCTGGTTTTTTGACCCGCGACGAGTGTTAGAATATTTTAAGAACGAACAACCTGAAACAACATTAATCAATGCTTTTTGGTACACTGGTTTAAAAGATCCTCAAGACCAACGTGGTTTCCGGGATGCACTTATTAGTCTGGGATATACGGTACGCACGAAAATCCTCAAGGAATACTATGATGATGTTTCTGGCCGTTATTCACAAAAAGCAAATTTGGATATTGAAATTGTTGTGGATATGTTCAATACCGTCGATCAGTATGACCGAGTAGTTTTATTTAGTGGAGATGGTGACTTTGAAAGGGCAATTGAGCTGTTACGCTCTAAAAATACCCATATTACCGTTGTGTCGACAGAGGGCATGATTGCCCGAGAGTTACGTAATGCTACTGATAGATATATAGACCTGAACGATATTAGAGATCAAATAGAAAAAACCGAAGCTTAGTAGAATTACACCTAATCTAGGCAGTGTCAAAAAGCAACAGTTAGATATGAATAAGGAGTCAGTAACTATGAGTGGGAGTCAATGGATCGGTCCAACCAGGCCAAGTCCCTAACCGCCAATTGATAAATTTGCTGGTTATTTGAAATTTAATTATACATCAGCTAGTTTTAAACTATTAATTCTACATTCTTTAAACTGACTCTTACATTCCTTTTAATAAAGTTCAAGGTATTTTAACCCTTACCAATTAGTTAACTTAAAACCAACTCAAAACCAATGAACAATCAAGCAGATAGAATTATCATCTTTGATACCACACTGCGAGATGGAGAGCAGTGTCCAGGAGCTACCTTAAACATTGAAGAAAAGCTGGTTATAGCCAAACAGTTGTCACGTTTAGGGGTAGATGTGATTGAAGCTGGTTTTGCTTTTGCCAGTCCGGGTGATTTTGCCGCAGTGAGCAAAATTGCTGAGACTGTAGGTTTGCCAGAGGGTCCGATTATTTGTAGTTTGGCTAGAGCTAAACAGGATGATATTAAAACAGCAGCTGCGGCTATTAAACCAGCAGCTAAGGGTCGAATCCATACTTTTCTCGCTACTTCTGATATCCACCTACAGTACAAGCTGAAGAAGACTCGCCCAGAAGTTGTATCTATAGCTCGAGACATGGTAGCATACGCCAAGAGCTTCACTAATGATGTGGAGTTCTCCCCCGAGGATGCTGGTAGATCGGATCCAGAATTTTTGTATGAGGTTTTAACTGAGGTGATAGCTGCTGGTGCAACCACGGTTAATATTCCTGATACGGTGGGTTATACCACCCCCGGAGAGTTTGGCAATTTGATTAGGGGGATTAAGGAAAATGTTCCCAATATAAACCAAGCTATCATTTCTGTACACGGACATAATGACCTGGGTCTGGCGGTTGCTAACTTCTTAGAAGCAGTAAAGAATGGTGCTAGACAGCTGGAATGTACTATTAATGGTATTGGCGAAAGAGCTGGTAATGCTGCTCTAGAAGAATTGGTCATGGGTCTTCATGTCAGACGACAATACTTTAATCCGTTCTTTGGTAGACCAGCTGATTCGGAAGCACCTTTAACCAATATTGACACCAGACAAATTTATAAGACTTCTCGATTGGTTTCCAATTTAACGGGAATGTTGGTACAACCCAACAAAGCCATAGTGGGTGCTAATGCTTTTGCTCATGAATCTGGTATTCACCAAGATGGGGTACTCAAGAATAAACTCACTTATGAGATTATGGATGCCCAATCGATTGGATTAACTGACAACCAAATAGTATTGGGTAAACATTCGGGCAGGAATGCTTTTAGATCCCGATTAAAAGAGTTGGGCTTTGAATTGTCGGAAAATGATCTCAATAGGGCATTTATTCGTTTTAAGGATGTAGCAGACAAAAAGAAGGAAATCTCAGATTGGGATTTGGAAGCTATTGTTAATGATGAAATTAAACAAGTTCCCGATTTGTTTAAAATTGAGTTGGTGCAGGTTTCCTGTGGTAGCAATGCTAGACCCACTGCTACCGTAACTCTTCGCACTCCAGATGGTCAAGAACTGACTGATGCGGCCATAGGTACAGGGCCAGTAGACGCGGTTTATAGGGCTATCAATCGAGTGGTGAATGTGCCTAATGATCTGATAGAATTTTCTGTACAATCCGTGACAGCTGGAATTGATGCTTTGGGAGAGGTAACCATTCGTCTGCGTTACGAGTCCCGCGTGTTTTCCGGTCATGCAGCTAATACAGATATAATTGTAGCTTCTGCTCAGGCTTATGTGAATGCTTTAAATAGGCTATATGCAGCTATAAATCAAAAAACAACTCAAGAGGTTACGGCTTAAACGAGAATGGTTGGGGAGTGGTGATTGCTCACTAATTCCCGACTGAAACCTAACTAAACTAACTAAAAATAGCAATGAAAGCACAAGTATTTAGAGGCGTAAATCAGTTATCCTATGAGGAAGTTCCAGTTCCTCATTTAGCACCAGAGGAAGTATTAGTGCAAGTAAGAGTGGTGGGTTTATGTCAATCGGATATTAAAAAGATCCGTTATCCTCTGTATGAACCCCCACGGATTTTTGGACACGAAACCGCTGGCACTATTGCTGCAGTGGGTTCTCAGGTCAACGGTTGGCAAGTGGGAGACCGGGTAGCAGTGATGCATCATATACCCTGTATGCGCTGCGCCTATTGCCTGAATGAAAATTTTTCTGTATGCGATGTCTATAAAAATATTTCTACCACAGCAGGTTTTAACCCCAGTGGAGGGGGTTTTGCCGAATATGTGAAGGTGCCAGGTCATATTGTGGAAAACGGGGGTTTAATCCCCATTCCCGACCATATTAGTTTTGAAGAAGCCAGTTTTGTAGAACCTACTAATTGCTGTCTAAAAGCTGTAAAAAAAGCTCAAATAGCACCAGGACAAACAGTGTTAATTACTGGAGCAGGTCCCATTGGGTTAATGTTTATTATGTTGGTGCAATATTTTGGTGCTAGGGCGATCGCCACGGATCTCTTACCATCCAGAATTGAAAAAGCTATGGAGATAGGAGCAGAAGCAGCATTTGATGCTCGTGATCCAGACTTGGCTAAAAAAGTCCAAGACTTGACGGGAGGAATAGGTGCCGATGTGGCATTGTTGGCAGTTCCCAGTGACAAGGCTTTTTTTCAAGCCTTGAACAGTACCCGCAAGGGTGGGAAAATACTCTTTTTTGCCGAATTCCCTGACGAGGTGGAAATACCCATTAACCCCAATATTCTCTATCGTCGAGAAATAGACTTAATAGGAAGTTATAGTTCATCCTATAGGTTACAAAGCCTCGCAGCAGATATAGTTTTTCGTCGCCGCATTAATGTTCAGGCATTAATTAGCGATCGCTATCCTTTAGAAAACTTACATCAAGCAGTAGAGCAGGCGATCGCACCCACAGCAGAAACCTATAAGATCTTAATTTACCCATGAAATGAACCAATTGATTATTGCCAGCTTGTTATCATTCTATCTTGCATTTAACCTGGGTGCTAATGATATAGCTAATGCCATGGGAACATCCGTAGGGTCAAAAGCAGTTACACTCAAACAGGCCATGATCATAGCGGGGGTTTTAGAATTTGCGGGTGCTGTATTATTTGGGAGAGGTGTGACAGAAACCCTGGGGACGAAAATTGCCCATCCGGAATTGTTTATCACCACACCCAGAACCCTGTTGTTAGGGATGATGGCAGTGCTTATATCATCAGGATTATGGCTCCAACTAGCCACAGCCCTATCTTTACCTGTATCATCATCCCATGCGGTAGTTGGTGCTATTGCCGGCTTTACCTGGGTAGCAACGGGTGTAGACAATATAGACTGGCAAGCCATAAGAACCATAACCCTGATTTGGGTATTGACACCTATAGTGAGTGCCAGTATAGCTGGTATTTTTTACAGTATCATCCAGAATTACATATTATCCCCAACCAACTCCCAGCAAAGATTACAGGAATGGATTCCCTGGCTAAGTGTGATTGTTCTGAGTGTATTTGGAGCCATAGTGTTGGTTCCCTTAGCGGAACCAATAACCAGGTTTTTCGATCAACAAGTGGGCTTACAGATCCCTCCACACAGTATTGCCATTTTTACTATTGTACTTGGCATTATTGTTCTGACAATATATAGTTGGAAACAGGTGGAAAACACCACCGGGCAAATTTCAGCATCCCCCATCCACAACTTGATAGAAGGATTATTTGCCAATTTTCAACTTTTAAGTGCTTGCTTTGTTGCTTTTGCCCATGGTGCTAACGACATTGGCAATGCAATTGCTCCTTTGGCAGTAATTTCCTACATTGACCAAACCCAGAAAGTTCCCATTCATGGAATCACCGTTCCTGGGTGGGTAATAATTTTAGGAGGTGTAGGAATAGTCAGCGGATTAGGGATTTGGGGTAGAAAAGTGATCACCACCATTGGTCAACATATTATCCCTCTGCAACCAAGTGCAGGATTTTGCGCTGAATTAGCCACTGCTACCACTGTTTTGTTAGCATCTCGCCTAGGTTTACCCGTATCCACATCCCATGGGATCATAGGTAGTATAATAGGAGTTGGATTAGTCCAAAGCCCTCGTTTAATTAACTTTTCCACCATTCGAGGAATCACCGCAGCTTGGCTAATTACAGTTCCCATTAGTGCCTTTATCAGTGCTCTAATCTTCATTATTATCCGGATTGTCTGAAATCTCACGAGAAATCTTGGAATATATTTTGAGTATATAGAACCCCCACTACTCAAGAGTAAGTAGGGAGGCACAATTATTTGTGGGATGGGTTAGTGGTAGGGTAACCCATGGGGGTGTTGGGTTTCGTTCCTCAACCCAACCTACGTTCATGTTTAATTCCACCCACCTACTTAATGTTCCATAACTGACAAATAATAGGTGATAAGTGATAATGACAAAAAACTAATAACTCTTCAAGGTGTTAGAGGTGAGAAACTAATGGGGCGACTTGAAAAGCGACCAGAAAACCAACGCAGTAGAAATGACCTATCTAGGTCAGCAGAAAACGCCCTTTGGGACATGGTGGAGGATTTAGAAAATCTCCAACAGAATGTTCTACGAGCTTTACAGGATGATGTGAAGCGGTTAGAAGGTGAGAAAAGTCGTTTAGCTAAGGATATTGAAAGATTAACGGAAGAAAAGGAAAAATTACAACAAACACGACAAATTACCGAACAACAAGTTTTAATTCGCCAACTAGCGGAAGTTTTGTCCAAGCACATATCTTCTCAATTGCAGTCTTCCCTAAAGATTTTGGTTAGTCAAGCACAGTTAGTAGAGACAGAATCTTCTGACCAAGTAGCCATGAAATGGGCAGAAGTTAATGCCAAAATAGCTGGTCAGATAAGTGAGAATATTACGGAGATAGTTAACAATTTAGATAATAATTTGACAGTCGCTTTTAGTTCCCTACAGGAGGAATTAAAGAATTATCAAGGTCATCTTTCCCAACAGTTTTTAAAAATCTATGATCAACAACGACAAGGAGAACAAATTTTAACAGCTTATGTTAGTCGGTTACAAACTGAGTTAGACAAAGCTAAACAAATAAATTCTCAGGTCTTTGTGACGGGAGGATCGCCAACCGTACTACAGCTGGGACCACCTCAAGAATTATCGAAAGATGTGTCAGATCCCCAAAGCTCCTACTCTTCAATCCCAGAGTTAATACTTGACAGCAATATAGAATCACCCCCCAAACAAGTTGAAGAAGTTACAGTCGAGGAAGTAACCGATTTAATTCCTGATGCTTTAGCAAACAAAACAACTACCCATTTCTCTGTAGATACAATTATAAGTACGCCACATACTCCCATAAATACACCATATCAAGAACCTACTTTTGAGCGAAAATTGCCCAAAAATAATAGACATATCTCATCATTACAAATAGGGTTTCTGTGGTTAGGTTTATACACAATTGTCTCTTCTCTTTATAATGTAATCATCCGGGCATTTTTCTGGGATGGTTCTCAACTTTTAGGAGAGTTCCAGAGAGGGGGTCTACTATTACCAACTTTGGGTAATATTTTCCTTTTATTAATGCTGAGATTTCTGGTAGTTCTACCCTTAATGTTGCTTTTGGCTCCTACTTTCCATCCACCAATTTGGCAAGAAATTAAAAATCTGTTTGGGAAACCTAACAGAAACAATAGCAAACATAGTACAGGAAAACAATTACTAATCTTATCATTTTTAAGTGGTGGATGTCTATTCTTGTCTGAGTTGTTTATTTACGTTGCTATTAGTCAGCTAACCGTAGGGGTAGCCATGAGTTTATTTTTTGTCTATCCCCTAGTGACCGGAATATTGGCTTGGTTCCTCTTGAGTGAACGTCCTAGTCCGGTCAAGATTGGTGCTATTTTTGGTATCCTAGGCGGTCAATTATTCATCCTTAGCAGTCCCACCACTACCAATACCCTGGCAAGTATTTTTGCAATTCTTTCCGGAATAGCCTTTGGCAGCTACGTAATTATTTCTAGGTTGTCTGCATCTGCAATACATCCTGTCTCTTTTGCTTTTCTTAACTTTGCTACTATGTTACTACTAAGCTTTCTTTGCCTATTAGTACCATTACCAGCTGACTGGAATATCGTACTGAAATCATCTGGCTTCTTGGAATTAGTCCTCAGCGCTTTTATGTTGGCTGTTCTCACCCTTGGTGCCTGGTTGTTAAAAAGTTTAGGCACTAACAAGCTGGGATCACATTTTTATACTCTATTTAGAGCTTTTATTCCCATTTTTACTGTGGTCTTGGCCGGACTAATGATTCGAGAAAATTTGGATTTACCCCAGATGATAGGAGTTATATTGGTCACGGGTGGAGCAGCGGTTATTAGCTGGGAGAAAATGCACAATCGACCGAGCCCTAAGATTTAATCTTGTAAACACGTGAAACTATTGGCTGAACGAGGTTTCAAAGTTATTTTAAGGCCCCTATTCCCAAAAGTAGAACCCAAAAACTAGAAACAACAAAGTTGTTTATAAAATTTTGTCCAAAATTTTGTTAAGATCATGGAAGTTTGGCAGATCTTTCATCTGGTTGAAGACAAAAATTTAATTTTGTTGTACAATAGCTAACTTGAATTCAATTACCAACTGTTTTGTAAACGTGTCACTCATTTGTCTGTGAATATGAATAACGACATAGATCTGATCAAACGTCTTGGTCCAAGTGCAATGGATCAGATCATGCTTTATCTGGCTTTCAGTGCCATGCGCACGAGTGGACATAGGCATGGAGCGTTTTTGGATGCAGCAGCAACGGCGGCAAAGTGTGCAATTTACATGACCTATTTAGAGCAGGGGCAAAACCTGCGCATGACTGGTCACCTGCACCATTTGGAGCCTAAACGAGTCAAAATCATTGTGGAAGAGATCAGGGAGGCCCTGACAGAAGGTAAGTTGCTGAAAATGCTAGGTTCTCAAGAACCTCGTTATTTGATTCAATTACCCCATGTGTGGATGGAAAAATACTCCTGGCAACCCGGAAAATCCCGCATTCCCGGTTCAAGTCTCACAACTGAAGAGAAAAAACAGATTGAGCGCAAATTACCCGCAAATCTGCCTGATGCTCAGTTGGTAACTTCCTTTGAATTTTTAGAGCTAATTGAATTCCTCCACAAACGCTCTCAAGAAGAGTTGCCACAGCAGCATCAAATGCCTTTGAGCGAAGCACTGGCAGAACACATCAAGCGCCGACTAATCTACTCGGGTACGGTTACCCGGATTGACTCTCCCTGGGGAATGCCATTTTATGTTCTGACTCGTCACTTTTATGCTCCAGCAGATGACCAGGAGCGTACTTATACGATGATTGAAGATACTGCGCGCTATTTCCGCATGATGAAGGACTGGGCAGAAAGAAAAAGTCATGCTATGCGTGCTGTAGAAGAGTTAGACATAGCCCCAGAAAAAATTCAAGCTGCCATGGACGAGTTGGACGAAATTATCCGGGTGTGGGCAGATAGATACCATCAGGAGGGTGGTAAACCCGTAGTTTTACAAATGGCTTTTGGTCAACAGGATGATTAGATTCTCAATAGCTATGGTTGTGAAAGTCTCCGACCCAGAAGGTCGGAGATATTTGGTTTTGTAGGCTATAATATTCAGAAAAATAAGTCATCATGTGACTCAATTTTCTCTAGTTCTTGGCTAATTGCTAGAATTTATGTGATAATGGATTGTTTAGGTAAAGTTTAAACAGGATTAGATAAGGAAACTCATGTCTCGATATAGAGGTCCGCGCCTCAGAATTGTGCGCCGTCTGGGGGAATTACCAGGATTAACTCGCAAAAGTGCCAGACGTGCTTACGCACCCGGGCAACACGGTCAAAACCGTAAGAAAAGATCTGAGTATGCTATCCGTCTGGAAGAAAAGCAAAAACTCCGATTGAATTACGGTTTGACGGAAAAGCAAATGTTACGCTATGTTCGCAAAGCCAGACGAGTCACTGGATCTACTGGACAAGTGTTACTTCAGTTATTGGAGATGCGCTTGGATAACACAGTTTTTCGATTGGGAATGGCCCCCACTATCTCAGCAGCAAGACAATTAGTCAGTCACGGTCATGTGACGATAAATGGAAGGGTGGTCAACATTGCCAGTTATCAATGTCGTCCAGGAGAGGAAATTGGGGTTAAAGATAAGGAAGCATCCAGAAAATTAGTAGAAAATAATTTGCAGTATCCTGGATTGGCTAATCTTCCTAATCATCTGGAATTCGATAAGAACAAGTTGGCTGGCAAGGTCAATGGTGTGATTGAGCGGGAATGGGTGGCACTGCAGGTGAATGAACTGCTGGTTGTGGAATACTATTCACGTCAGGCATAATTTGGCTTTTGAGGCTATCCAAAACTACTTCAGATAAGTAGTTTTGGTGCTTGCTTTATCCACCGATTTGGGACATGGTACGACTGTAAGTGCCAAGTGTACCTGGGTTCCTCTCTTTAAAGTTAATTTCTGATTTCAGGTTTAATAACTCCCTTACTTGTTGCTGTAATTGCTCCATGGTCTGACTTGATCGCAGGGCTGTTTTTAGGTCTATTTGTCCAGATTCATTCAATAAACAAGGACGCAACCAACCATCAGCGGAAAGACGCACCCGGTTACAGCGATCGCAAAAACATTCAGACATCTGACTGATAAAACCTAGGGTTCCCTTGGCTCCGGGAATTTGAAATACATCTGCAGGTCCATTACCACAAACCTGTGATTCTGTCAAACCCCAACGCTGACGAATCTGATCTCGTAATTGTGCGGAGGATACCCAACCGCGATCGCTAAATAGAGTGTTGTTACCAATGGGCATAAACTCAATGAATCTAACATGCCAGTTTTTGTCTAGGGTTAGAGCAGCTAGGTTGAGAATTTCATGGTCGTTGACACCTGGAATGACCACTACATTTAACTTTAAGGGGTTAAATCCGACCTTGTCAGCGGATTGAATCCCACACCAAACTTGTTCCCAACCGTGAGAACTATGATGGCCAATAATTAAATTAAAGGTATGGGGGTTAAGGGAGTCTAGACTAATGTTAATTCTGGTTAGTCCTGCATTATAGAGATCCTGTGCTAGGGGCGCTAATAAAAAACCATTGGTGGTCATGGATAAATCTTGGGTTTGGGGGAAATGGGCAATTTTATTTACCAAGTCCACTACCCCGGGACGGAGTAAGGGTTCACCGCCGGTTAAACGAAACCGGTTGAATCCCACAGGAATAAATACATCTTTAATTAGGGTTAATAGTTCATCATTGGTTAACAGTTGTTTTTTGAGAATGTAGTTTAGTTCCGTATCATCTGGCATACAGTAGACACAACGAAAATTACAGCGGTCTATTAAACTAATACGTAAATAGTTAATCTGGTTCATTTTTGTTTAGTCGAATTTTGATACTTTTTATTTTCCCAGTCTCGAGAATTTTGACAACATAGTCAGCTATAATCTCCAGATATACGTAAATTTTTATCCATATTTATTGATCGTGCAAGATACTGACCCTATGAATAACCTTGCAGCTGTACTGCAACAACCTGTAGATTTAGACTTTGAAATACCAGATCCAGAAGATGAAGAAATTGACGAAACTGACTTTTTAGAGAGGTTAGAGGTAGTTTGGCAGGTATGTGACCGTTTTGACCTCCAGACAGAAATCTGGCGGGGTCGGATTTTACGTGCCATCCGTGACCGGGAAAAAAAAGGTGGAGACAGCAGGGGAACTGGGTTTCTCCAATGGTTAAAAGAAAGGGAAATTAGCAAAAGTCAAGCATATCACTGGATTCAACTGGCTAATAGTGCTGATACTTTAATACAAGATGGCAAGCTCGACCCGGGTAAAGTCAATAATTTTAGTAAACGGGCTTTTGTGGAAACTGCTAAAGCAACCCCAGAAGTACAGCAAATGGTCAGTGAAGCAGCTCAAAAGGGCGATCGCATTACTCGTCGAGAAGTTCGTCAATTGACTGATGAATGGACTGCCATGTCCTCGGAATTATTACCTACACCAGTGAGGGAGAAAGCTGCGGATAATAGCCTTCCTGCTAGGTATATAGCTCCCCTAGTTAAGGAAATGGAGAAACTACCAGAATCACATCAGAAGGTCTTACAAAGAGAAATAGAGGTGAGTCCTGATGTGGACACTTTAAAGCAGGCAACAACAGAGGCTAGACAGTTAGCTAGATATCTCAAATCAGCAGCTCAAGTTCAAGCGTTAGCAGAGGAGAATGTGGATATCGAAATTGCTTTGGAAGAAGCGCAAAGAGTTGGGTGTTTAAGTGTTGCTGCTGACCTGGTGAATCAAGCGTCTCAGATGGAGCAAAATATAGCTAAGTTGTATTTGGTCTGGAAACGGATTAGTAATTTGGCTGATAGATTATATGTTGATACGGGGGCAAGTACACCTAATTTACGTTCTCTACTTGGTTGTATTGAACCCCTAGGTGGTGAAATGATGGAAATCAAACTTAATGGCGCTACTGAGCATACCATTAGACTACAAATTCAGGAAACAGATTAGAGGAAAAAATGGGAACTAACCGCTATAGTTTTAGGTATAGGCCTTGATTTGTAGTAAATTTATAGTAAATTCACACCATGACAGCACAAAAACTTAACGAAATCGAAATAGCCCAAGCTCTCAAAAGTTTACCCGGATGGCAAGTTCAAGGGGGTAAGTTATCCAAAGAATATAAGTTTAAAGACTTTGCTACTGCTTTGGGTTGGATGGTCAAGGTGGGTGTTTATGCTGATACTCTAGGACATCATCCAGAATGGTTTAATGTTTATAACAGAGTAGTGGTTAATCTCGCTACCCATGATCTAGGTGATGTTATTAGTAATTTAGATGTGGAACTGGCACGAAAAATGGAAGAGAGTTTTTAGTAGGTTAATCCTTCATATTTTAACTGAAAATTTCCCTGACCATTCACCATTTTTGGTAAAAACTACTATAATTAACTAAGTTAATAATTTGTAATCAAAAGTAGTTCCTAATTGTGTTTACAACCACACTAACTCGAACCCAGAGCAAACCACCCCTGGACTTATTTACTGCCATTAATAATTTAAAAACCGAATTAAATGCAGTAATACTAGCTCACTATTATCAAGAACCAGATATACAGGATATAGCAGATTTTATTGGAGATTCTCTGCAACTAGCAAAAGCAGCAGCAAAAACCAGCGCGGATGTGATTGTATTTGCTGGTGTTCATTTTATGGCGGAAACGGCAAAAATCCTTAATCCTGATAAATTAGTGTTGTTACCAGACTTAAACGCTGGTTGTTCCCTCGCTGACAGTTGTCCTCCGGAAAAGTTTGCAGCATTTAAAGCCGCTCATCCAGATCATATAGTTATCTCCTATATTAACTGCTCCGCTGAAATAAAAGCTATGAGCGATATTATCTGTACCAGTTCCAACGCGGTCAAAATTGTTCAGCAAATACCTAAAGACCAAGGGATAATTTTTGCTCCTGATCGCAATCTGGGAAAATACGTAAGCCAACAAACAGGAAGGGATATGCTTTTATGGCAGGGTAGCTGTATTGTACATGAAACCTTCTCTGAAAAGAAAATAGTTGAGTTAAAAATTGCACATCCTCACGCCCAGGCGATCGCCCATCCAGAATGTGAGAGCAGTGTTTTGCGTCATGCTGATTATATTGGCTCTACTGCTGCGCTCCTCAATTATTGTCAAAAAAGCCCTGCTGTGGAGTTTATAGTTGCTACGGAGCCAGGAATTATCCATCAGATGCAAAAATTAGCACCGGGCAAACACTTTATCCCTGCTCCTGCTGAGAATAACTGTAATTGCAATGAGTGCCCATTTATGAGATTAAACACCTTAGAGAAGCTATATTTAGCCATGAACAACCGGACTCCAGAAATTACCATGTCAGAGAAGATTCGTGTTCAAGCATTAAAACCCATACAAAGGATGTTGGAAATGAGTAATTAAGGAAATTTCAATCATGGAAATCCGCGATCGCATTAAACCGTTCAATATTTACTCTCCTAGATGATTATGAACCTAAAAACGAAAAAAGCTATTGAACAACTAGAAAAATTCGTTTCTACTCCCCTAGAATAAACACTGAGACAGCATGAAAAGACTACACATCAAGAAATAGCAACTAACCTATTTAAGACCGTAGCCAGCACCGTACCAGCTTATCAATCGTTTTTAGCGACACATAAGATCAACGGGGAAACAATTCAAACTTTGGCGGACTTCCAAAAATTACCGGTGATTTGTAAAGAAAATTATATTTCTGTTTACAGTTTGCCAGAACTATGTGAGGATGGCATGTTAGGAGGTTGTGATATGATAGCGGCCTCCTCTGGCTCAACGGGAAAACCCACATTTTGGCCCCGGTTCTTGACTTCTATTCTTGCTCAATTGTTACGTTTAAATAGTGAGTTTGCAAATTATGTTCCTAGGGAATATCAAAGACCACAAGTAGAATTAAAAGCTACAGGTGATAGGGAATATTTTCCCACGGGGGTAAAACATAAATATACTCGTAATTTATAATTGGAAATGGTAGAGATTCCCCAGGTATCATTGACCTATACTAAAATTTGTGCTAATATTTTCCCGTACTCATAATTTTGACTATAACCATGATTTCTACTCTCCCTAATTCTGGTACTCAAAATCTACCTAAGGTACGCTTACAAATCCGTGCACTGTTACCACAACTGATAGAATGGAGACGTAAAATACATCAAAAACCAGAATTAGGGTTTCAAGAAAAACTAACCGCTCAGTTTATTTCTCATCAGTTACAATCCTGGGGAATAGAGCATCAAACCGGTATTGCCCAAACTGGTATTGTGGCTACAATCACAGGAGCAAAATCCGCCACTGGTAAGGTTTTAGCCATTCGTGCTGATATGGACGCATTGCCAGTTCAAGAAGAAAATAAGGTATCCTACTGTTCCCAACGGGATGGAATAATGCACGCCTGTGGACATGATGGACATACTGCGATCGCATTGGGAACAGCATATTACCTACAAAAACACCGTCAAGACTTTAGTGGTCAGGTAAAAATCATCTTTCAACCAGCAGAAGAAGGACCTGGTGGAGCTAAACCAATGATTGATGCGGGAGTATTAAAAAATCCCGATGTGGATGCTATTATTGGTCTCCACTTATGGAATGATCTGTTGGTGGGCACTGTGGGAGTGCGTCCAGGTCCTTTTATGGCGGCGGTGGACTTTTTTAACTGTACAATTTTAGGTAGGGGTGGACATGGAGCTTTACCTCATCAGACCATTGATTCGGTTGTGGTTGTAGCTCAGATTGTGAGTGCTTTACAAACTATTGTAGCTCGGAATGTCAACCCCCTGGATTCAGCAGTGGTGACCATTGGTGAACTTCATGCTGGTACAAGGATGAACGTAATTGCTGATACTGCGAGAATGAGCGGGTCAGTGAGGTATTTTAATGGTCAATTGGCAGAATTTTTCAAGCAGAGAATCACGGAAATTATCCGGGGGATTTGTGAAAGTCATGGAGCTAATTACGAGTTAGAATATACACATCTTTATCCCCCTGTAATCAATGATGGGGGGATGGCACAATTGGTGAGAAAAGTAGCAGAACAAGTGGTAGAAACACCTGGGAATATTATCCCTGAATGTCAAATTATGGGTAGTGAGGATATGTCATTTTTCTTGCAAGAAGTTCCAGGTTGTTATTTCTTTTTAGGTTCTGCTAATCCTGAAAAACAGTTAAACTACCCCCATCACCATCCCCGCTTTGACTTTGATGAAATAGCTTTAGCAATGGGGGTAGAAATCTTTGTGAGATGCGTGGAGAACTTCTTAATACCGCAGAATTAAACCCCATCCTCACTAATAGTTGGCACAATTGTTGGTTCTTCTGTGGGAATAGGTGTGGGAATGGGTGTAGGAATAGGTGTGGTTGTGGGGGTGGGAATAGGATCTTCTAAGGGAGCGGGGGTTAGGGTAGGAACGGGAGTTTCCGTAGGAATAGGGGTAGGGGTAGGAATAATAGTTTCCAGGGGGGTGGGAATGGTAGTTCTGGGAGGAATGGTATTTCTAGGGGGAATAGGAGCTCGTTTAATGGGATTTTCTAAAGCGACAGATAGACTATAGTTACTTTCAGAAACTGTTGTAGACAAAGTAAGTTGGATGGTTAACCTACCCCTACTTGTCAAGACTCTTTCATAGCTGGTCACTTGTTGAGCATCGGTGCTGAGGGGTTGACCGTCAGCAGTAAGAATAGTTAATAAAACGCCACTTTCCTCATTAACTGCTATGGTGAGCTTTTGTCCTGGACTACCTCTAAAACTGTATTCAATTACTTCCCCAAATTTGATTATTCCTTCTTCATTAGCATTATTAGATGAATCCCATGCTAAATTCCGTGGTTCCGTTTTGCTAGGTGTGGGTGTAAATGTGGAATTGGGGGTAGATCTGGGAATTACAGGAGAATCAAAATTCTGGGGTGTGGTGGGGGGAGATAACCTTTGACCACGAAGGTAATTAACTAGGGACCAAGAACTAAATCCCGCCAAAATAACTACAAAACCACCAATGGCGACCATGGCCAAAGTATTGTCTAAAATAGAACTATTAGTATGAGGTGATATTACTGGTTCAGGTGAGTTAGTTGGGGTGGGAGATGGATGACTAATAGCAAGAGTAGGTAAATAGGATAGATTAGGATCCCCAGGGTTTAACGGACTTGAGACTTCTAAATTAGTTAAATCAAGAAGAACTTCCTTAGCAGTTTGATAGCGATCGCCTGGCATACGACTTAACATGCGATTTAACACCTGAGCGAACTTGGGACTAACTTGTACCCAGTGCTGCCATTTCCAAACAAAAGTAGTTTCATCAAATAGATCTGCTGGTTCTTTTCCGGTGAGGAGAACTATAGCTGTAACAGCCAGTGCATACAAATCACTATTAGGATAAGCCTTTCCGGTTTGGACTTGTTCTATGGGGGAATATCCTAGTTTACCTACTGTAGTAGCCTGATGAGTTGAAGAATTTGACAATCTAGTTGCTACTTCTTTAACAACACCAAAATCAATTAACACAGGTTTTTGGTCTGTGCTGCGCAAGATTAAATTATCGGGGGAAATATCCCGGTGAATGATCTTAGCTTTGTGAATATACTCTAAAATCGGTAATAAGGATTGTAATAAATATAGCACTTCTGCTTGAGTAAAACTTTGACCTTGAGTACGACGTTCATTTAAGATAGTATGGTAGGTTTTCCCTCCCACGAAATCCTGTACTAGGAACAACCGTTGGTCTTGGGCAAATTTTTCTCGAAACTTAGGAATTTGGGGGTGATCAATTTGATATAGTATGGATGCTTCCCGATCAAACAATTCTTGAGCTTTTTTACCCTCGTATGAATCTGGTTCTAAAATAACCAATTCCTTGATAGCGCAAAGTTCGTTAAAACGTCCTTGGTCTTCTGCTAGATAGGTTCTACCAAATCCCCCCTGTCCCAAAAGACGAATAATATGGTAGCGATTTTGGAGAATAGTTCCAAGGTTAATGGGTGATGGCATAATCATAGTAGTTGAAATTAAAATTAAAAGCAAAATATTTAGAGGGTTAAATAAAGCATAAACTAGATCACAGGAATATCAAGCCCAAAAATGCTTGCTGGGGATATAGTTACAAAAGGAACTCATAAAAGTTCCCGGGAAGCAAAAATCCTCCAGCTTCCAGTTGTGGGAATTTTTACATTAATTATCTACAAATTTACAATGCTAAAAGCTGGAATAGTTGGACTTCCCAACGTCGGAAAATCAACTCTATTTAACGCTGTAGTCGCTAACGCTAAAGCGGAAGCTGCTAACTTTCCATTTTGCACCATAGAACCGAATGTAGGCGTTGTTGCAGTACCGGATGATCGGTTAAACGTCCTGGCCAAACTGGCCAGCTCTGAACAAATTATACCTGCACGGGTTGAATTTGTGGATATTGCTGGTTTGGTGAAGGGTGCTAGTCAGGGTGAAGGGTTGGGAAATCAATTTTTGTCTCACATCCGGGAAGTGGATGCTATAGTGCATGTGGTCCGTTGTTTTGAAAATGATGATATTATTCACGTTAGTGGTTCGGTGGATCCAGTACGGGATATTGACATTATTAATTTGGAACTAGGTTTGTCAGATCTAGCTCAAATTGAAAGACGCATAGAAAGATCACGCAAGCTGGCACGGACTAGTAAAGATGCACAATTTGAAATTACGGTTTTAGACAAATTAGTAGCAGCTCTCAACGAAGGTAAATTGGTTCGTCAAGTCAGTTTAACTCCAGAAGAAGCTGGGGTGATTAAAAACCTAGGACTGCTGACTAGTAAACCGATTATCTATGCTGCTAATGTAGCTGAGGATGACTTAGCTACAGGTAATGACTTTGTGGAGAAGGTACGAGCAGTTGCAGCACAGGAAAATGCTCAAGTGGTAATAGTCTCCGCTCAGGTGGAAGCTGAGTTAGTGGAATTACCTGATGCAGATAAGTTTGACTTTTTAGCATCTTTAGGTGTGCAAGAGGGTGGTCTCAAATCTTTGATTCGTGCTACCTATGCTCTTTTAGGTCTACGGACATATTTCACCTCTGGACCCAAGGAGACCCGCGCTTGGACTATTCATGCAGGAATGTCCGCACCTCAAGCAGCGGGTGTCATTCACTCTGATTTTGAGCGGGGATTTATTCGCGCAGAAACCGTTGCTTATGATGATCTGGTTACCCATGGATCTATAAATGCTGCTAAGGAAAAGGGTCTGGTCAGAAGTGAGGGTAAGGAATACATTGTGCAAGAGGGAGATGTGATGTTATTCCGATTTAATGTTTAGATAGGGAACAAGGTGGAAATGGGGACAATGTTAAGCAATACTCCCCCTCTTCCTGGCTTCTTTATAGGAAATACTAACATTTTTAATTCCCGCTTTAATCATCTCCCTTTCTAAAAGGGCGAAGAAGTGATTTCTATCCCCACTTCTAACTACTGCTTGATTATGTGCTTCCGCGATCGCTACTGGATAGCCATACCCCTTTTGTATTTGTGCCAATACGAGTCCCAGAGCTTGATCTATCATCCCAGGGTCATTGACTACCCATGCTGGAAACTCAATTCTGGCGATTTCTGTGCCTACATGCAAATAACAAAAGTAAATGACTTGATCATCATATAATTGTAGAATCCGGGAATTGCTTCGCCACAATGCGCTCCTTTGACCAGGTTGGAGTTGGGTGGCCCATAATGTGGTGTCTCGCAAACCTTCAAATTTTTTACAGGGAACGTAATCTAGTTGGTCTGGACAATAGTTAATACAGTCAGGAACGGGATAGGGACAGTTTAATAAACGCAATAGATTTTTCGCTTCGTTGTTACGAGCTGCACTTAGATATCCAACTATGGGGATTCCTGCTTGACGTAACTTTCCCCAAGCTTCTAAGATAGGTGGTAAAATTTGATCTCTGGCTTCTAGTGGTAGCTGTTCTAAAAACCAATATATTAGAGAGCCATCTACCATCGCTAGAGAGGGATGCTCGTTTTTTATGCTACAGGCTAGGTCAGATAGTACCGTAATTTCCGAAGCAGTTCGGCAATGACTCATCCATTCTTCGGTTTTTAAACCCCATTGACGAGCAATATATAGGTCTTCTTCTCGGTAAAATATCTCTGGTAAACTGTCTAGCAGGGGATGACGATTTTGTCCATAATATAAAACCACTCTCCCTATATTTAGTAAGTAGCAATAGGCAATTTCATGATGGTTAGGAGCAATTTGAGAACCGTCCGTAGCAATTATAGTATGTACTTTTGGGGGAGTAGAAATTTGAATACAGGTGTCTAAAGGTTCTATGGGTGTAGCATTGGCAAAAGTAATGCGATCGCGCCATTTTTCCTGACGCTTGACTATTTCTTCTTGACACTCGCAAGCCTTTTTTAAATTTTCCTTTGCTAATTCCAACTTACGGTTACTTTCAGCTACTTCAGAGCAAAGGTGCTGGCTTAAACCCTGCATTTGCCCAGCTAGTTTTGTTAAATCTAACATTATTCACATCAAGAGGTGGTGGGATCAGGAACTGGATATTAACCACTTAGAAAAATCTTGCACAAAGCGAGAAAGTGGGAGCAACTGAATGCGCGGGTCATTTTGTCCAGCTTCTCTTTCTGATTGGGTATTATAACCCCAATCTGCTAAAAAAAGCCCCACCTTGTCTAAATCCGATTGTTGTTGAACCAGTTGTAGAGTTTTCAATCTATCTTCCACAAACCATAATCTTGCTGGTTGATGTTCTGTTGCAGGAATTAATTTTCGTAAAATTTCGTATTTAGGAAGTTTTACTTCTTTACCAAAAATTGCCTTTTCTGGTAAATTAACCCCCTCTTGTTCTAACAATTGCTTGACAAAACGTCCCTCTTTAGTGGTAACAATGAATAATTCCACTTCACTATCAATGGTAACCTTTAATCGTTCTATCACTCCTGGATAAAATCTATGTAATCCCAACCACCCGTCTAAATCTGTGGATATCCACTGGTCACGCAAACCATCCAGTTTCTTACCAACTTCCTGAGATGATAAATGGGATGTTTTTAAGATCTCTAGGACAATTTTTGGCCAGTCTTGTAGGATCTGATCATCAGAAAAACCATCAATTATAGCTTTAATCAAAATAGGCATTTCCCAACCGGTTTCAATCACAGGACGGAGACGATAAAATCTCAAAGCTAAATCATCCGGTATTATTTCTTCCTGGGATGGACAAAATTGGCAGTAGGTGCGCCACGCCACCTCAAAGTATTCAAGGAGTCCGTCACAAATGACTCCATCAAAGTCCAGGGCTAAAATTGTAGGATGATTTACTGTCATGGTTTGGTTTAAGTAGGGAGGCACAATTATTTGTAGGGGCGATGGCGTAACCGATGGGGGTGTTGAGTTTCATATTAAACCCAACCTACGTTCATCTTATATTTAATTCCACCCACCTACTTAAAGATCAAAAACTGATGATTTCAACTCAAGTGGGTCTGGGGAACAGGAAATAGATTTAAAATAAACATGAACTATTAATCTATTATTATAGAGGATTTTCAATATGAGTAGTGCAGGTTGTAGTCAACCAAAATCAAAAATTATCCCCCTACCCAGTTGGTTACGTCCTCCTCTGGGTAAAGCTAGTGAAATCTCTACCGTACAGCGTATTATTAAACAGCGTCAAATTCATACTATTTGCGAAGAGGGACGCTGTCCTAATCGCGGAGAATGCTACTCTCAAAAAACAGCTACTTTTTTACTCATGGGACCTACCTGCACTAGAGCTTGTGCTTTTTGTCAAGTAGATAAAGGCCATTCACCTATGCCCCTAGATACAGAAGAACCCCAAAAAGTGGCTGAAGCAGTACAATTGTTGGATTTGAAGTATGTTGTACTCACCTCTGTAGCTCGTGATGACCTAGCGGATGCAGGATCAGGACATTTTGTCAAGACTATGCAGGCCATTCGTCTAGTTAATCCAGAAACCCAAATCGAGGTTTTAACACCGGATTTTTGGGGTGGTGCAGGTGTGGGTGAAATAGGTCAAAAGCAAAGAATAGCCACTGTTGTTCACGCTAAACCTGTTTGTTATAATCACAATGTGGAAACAGTACGCAGTTTAACAGGATCCGTGCGTCGGGGCGCTAAATATGACCGTTCTCTAAATGTATTAGCAACGGTTAAAGAAATTGATGCTGCTGTCCCTACTAAGTCGGGTTTAATGTTGGGCCATGGAGAAACCCAAGAGGAAATAGTTGAAACTATGCTAGACCTACGAGCTGTAGGATGTGATAGAATCACCCTGGGTCAGTATATGCGTCCTTCCTGGGAACATTTACCAGTCCAAAAGTATTGGACTCCAGCAGAATTTGCACAATTGGGTCAGTTAGCAACAAGTATGGGGTTTAGCCACGTGCGATCTGGTCCCCTAGTACGTAGTTCCTATCATGCTGGAGAATAAACACCCTAAAATACGTCAAATTGAATAATAGAGAGGAAAAGATTTGGCATCCTTGGGTTTTACATATACTCGTTCTTTTGGTTCCAAACTTAATTCATCAAATCGTTCACGACTTAAATAGGCAGTAAAAGTTTGTCCATCATCTAAAGTCAATTCCACTTGCACTTCCCAACCCAGGTGAATGATACGGTGAACTATCGCAGTTGTATTGGTTCCATTACCAGCTTTTTCTATAATCACATCTTGGGGACGTAAAAACACTTCTGGGTTAGGTGAGTCAAAACCACTACCTTGAAATATTTGAGCAGAGCTGGGCAAAACGTTGACAGGACCAATAAAACTCATAACAAAAGCGGATGCGGGATGATCATAAATTTCTGCGGGGGTTCCCATTTGTTCCAGTCTACCCTGATTGATGATCACAATTTTATTAGCAACTTCCATAGCTTCTTCTTGGTCGTGGGTGACAAAAACAGTGGTAACACTAACTTCTTCATGGAGACGACGCAACCAAGCACGTAGGTCTTTACGCACTTTAGCATCCAGGGCTCCAAATGGTTCATCTAGCAGTAGCACTTTAGGTTCTACCGCTAATGCTCTTGCTAAAGCTACTCTTTGTCTTTGTCCACCAGAAAGTTGGGAGGGATAACGCTCTCCTAATCCACTCAATTGAACTAGATCTAGTAATTGCTCTACCCTACCCTGAATTTTCTTTTTTGCCAACTTGCGGATTTCTAACCCAAATGCTATATTTTGCCTGACAGTTAAATGTTTAAATAGTGCATAGTGCTGAAAGACAAAGCCAATGTTTCTTTCCTGCACACTCTGATAAGTAGCATCTTTACCTGTTAAAAAGATTTTACCCTGGTCCGGTGTTTCCAGTCCTGCTATTAGTCGCAATAATGTGGACTTGCCAGACCCAGAGGGTCCAAGTAAAGCTACTAGTGATCCGCTGGCAATTTCTAAGCTCACATCCTCAACAGCATGAAAACTCCCAAAGTATTTAGACACGTTCTCTACTACTATACCCATTAGCTTGATACCTCTCTTACTAATCTACGGTTTGCAACTAGGATTAATGTAATTTTATTTATATCACATATCCATATCACAATTTCTCAATTTTACTGGTCAATTTTGCTGGGAGTGGGGGTAGGTATTTATGACGAAGTATGAAGGAATGTTGCAATTATGTGAAAACCTAGGAGCGAAAAGGTCGAACCCAGGAAGGTGTGTGCTAGGATTCTCTGGTAAATTGAAGGATTAGGAGTAAACCTTTGACATTACGAGTTGCTGTTGTGGGTTCTGGCCCAGCTGGTTCATCTGCTGCTGAAACTTTAGCTAAAGCAGGGATTGAAACTTATTTATTTGAGCGTAAGTTGGATAATGCTAAACCTTGTGGTGGTGCTATCCCCCTTTGTATGGTTAGTGAGTTTGATCTACCAGCGGACATTATTGACCGTCGGGTACGGAATATGAAGATGATCTCCCCCTCTAACCGGGAGGTTGATATCAATCTGATCAACCAAGAAGAATATATAGGAATGTGTCGCAGAGAGGTCCTAGATGGTTTTTTAAGAAACCGGGCCGCTAAATTGGGTGCTAACTTAATTAATGCCACTGTGCATAAATTAGATATACCTAATAATAATTCTGACCCCTATACAATTCATTATGTTGATCACAATGAGGGTGGATCTGTTGGCGTGGCCAAAACTCTCAAGGTGGATTTAATTATTGGTGCAGATGGTGCCAACTCCCGTATTGCCAAAGAAATGGATGCTGGGGACTATAATTATGCGATCGCCTTTCAGGAGAGAATTCGTCTTCCTGAAGATAAAATGGCATACTATAACAACCTAGCGGAGATGTATGTAGGAGATGATGTTTCCACAGATTTTTACGCTTGGATCTTTCCCAAGTATGACCACGTAGCTGTGGGTACTGGAACCATGCATGTGAATAAAGCCAGTATTAAACAGTTACAGGCTGGTATTCGCGCCCGTGCAGCGGAAAAATTGGCTGGAGGTACAATCATTAAGGTAGAAGCCCATCCCATACCGGAACATCCCCGTCCACGTCGGGTAGTAGGTCGAATTGCTTTAGTAGGTGATGCTGCTGGTTACGTCACCAAATCCTCGGGCGAAGGTATTTACTTTGCTGCTAAATCTGGAAGAATGTGTGCGGAGACTATTGTAGAAATATCCAATAGTGGAGCGCGCATTCCTAGTGAAAGGGAATTAAAACTTTATATTAAGCGTTGGGATAAAAAATACGGACTTACCTATAAAGTATTGGACCTGTTACAAACCGTGTTCTACCGCTCAGATGCTACCAGAGAAGCATTTGTAGAAATGTGTGATGACATGGATGTTCAAAAGCTGA
This sequence comes from Cylindrospermopsis raciborskii Cr2010, assembly GCF_003367075.2. NCBI lineage: Bacteria > Bacillati > Cyanobacteriota > Cyanophyceae > Nostocales > Aphanizomenonaceae > Cylindrospermopsis > Cylindrospermopsis raciborskii. The sequence continues at coordinate 1,939,227 of NZ_CP065936.1, read as the reverse complement.
CTTTTGACAGCTATTTATATAAAACCGTAGTTCCAGCTAATCCAATCACCCAGTTAAAAATTACGGCTAAGACCATTGGCAGTTTATTACGTGGTAATGCACTTGCACCATAGTATATGTGGTTTAGGGCTGGGGGATGTCTAATAATCCCCTACCTTACCTATGTCAAACTACTCATACAGCATAGGAAGAGAGCTTCAGTCCATTCAACCACTGCACCATAAGTGTCACCGGTATGTCCACCCAGTTTATGGTTAAACCATGCGGGAACAATAAAGGAGATAATATTGCCAATAATTAGGGTAAATAGAACCAAAACAAAGTTACCTTGGTTAAAAGCCAAAGTGAGCAAGTTAAAACCCAAAAGCAAAACCCAACTAGGCAATAAATCCATCTGATGACGAATGGCCTGTTTATGAAATGCTCCCTTACCAGTAGATTTCAGATAGGGATATTGGAAAATAGCCAATTGCTGTCCCCATCTTCCCCAACCACAAGCAACCATTAGAAGAAAAAAGCGATTTTGGGAAATATCCGTCAAAGCAGCCATTTTCATCAGTAAAATAGCCAGAGCTGCCATGACACCAAAAGCACCCGTAGCACTATCGGTCATGACTTCTAATCTTCTTTGGGGATCAGTCACTGCTAAACCATCAGCAGTATCCATAGCACCATCTAGATGTAGACCTCCTGTGATCCCTATCCAAATAATGACTATCAAAACACTTTGTGTTAATGCTGATATTCCTAAATAATCAAACAGCATATCCAAAAGACCCAAAATAGCACCAATTAGCAAACCTATAGCAGGAGCAAAAAGGGCTACCCTTTGGAATTTCAGGCCTGGAAGATGGGGGAGTGGGATGGAAGTGTAAAACAAAACAGATGCAATCACACATAAAAATTGTCGCTGACAAAATTGCCAAACTTGCTCAAGAATTGCCATTTTAAAAAGAAATCTTTAGATAAGGCATTAAAACTTAACAAAAAACAGGGGAGAGAATCAAGAGATATAGATGGACGATTAGCATATAAAGTTGATATTTTGGAGGTATAGGTTGTTGTCTGGTAAAAAGGTCAGACATGCAACCAAAGAATCACATTTTGTGTGATTGCCAATTGCTAATTCTTACCCTTCCTCAATCCCTATTTCCCTATGAATAATCATCTACCCGAAATCCGGACACCCGCCCCTTGTATTGTAAACAACGGGATTATTGTGAATAAACTCGATATTCACAAACTTTTAAGCGATTTAGGTCGAGTTCATTACATCTACACCCAAGGAGATAAATTACTCAGTGAGGGTGATGGAGATGTTATGGAGGTATTTGCCCACTCCCAAAGATCCACATTAGTTGCCAATAACACGCTATATCTCAACATATATAGTTTTGACTATTTGGAATTGAAGCAGTCCGATGCACAAGAAACCTACCTTGACCTAATTCAGGAAGAATATTGTCTACGTCTGATTCCTTTATTCATCCCTCCAGAAGAAAGGTGTGATGACCAGTTCAATAACGGGGTGATAGAAGCTATGATGGACCAAGTGCTTTCGACCAGATGGGATGTGGAAATCGATGATGATTGTTCTGATTGTTTGTAACCCCAATATTCATGTCTAATTTTTCTTTTCAACTGGTGGTTAACTGTAGTCAAACCCAAGCTCGAGCAGGGGTGTTTTCTACCCCCCATGGGATTGTGGAAACTCCCAGATTTATGCCCGTGGGAACATTGGCTAATGTTAAAACTGTTACCCCGGCTCAATTGGCAGATACGGGAGCGCAAATGATTTTATCTAATACCTATCATTTGCACTTGCAACCGGGAGAGAAAATAGTTGCTGGTGGTGGTGGACTGCATAAATTCATGGCCTGGGATGGTCCCATGCTAACTGATTCCGGTGGATTTCAGGTATTTAGTCTCAGTGAAATGCGGAAAATTACTGAGGAAGGAGTAGTATTTCGTTCGCCTCATGATGGACAAATGATCAAGTTAACCCCCGAAAAATCCATAGAAATTCAAAATATTTTGGGGGCGGATGTAATTATGGCATTTGATGAATGTCCCCCCTATCCCGCTACTTATCAGGAAGTCACCGCAGCTACGGATAGAACCTATCGGTGGTTAGAACGTTGTATTAAGTCCCACCAACGTTTAGACCAGGCATTATTTCCTATTGTACAAGGAGGAGTTTATTTAGACCTGCGCACCCGTGCAGCAACAGATTTAGCCAAGTTAGATATGCCAGGATATGCTATTGGTGGTGTGAGTGTAGGTGAACCACCAGAATTAATGGCCCAGATAGTTAGGACTACAGCTCCCCTATTACCCAGGAACAAACCCAGATATTTGATGGGTGTGGGTACCTATCGGGAAATGGTGATTGCCATTGCAGCAGGTGTGGATCTATTTGACTGTGTTATTCCTACTAGATGGGCGCGACATGGCACTGCTATGGTTCAAGGGGAAAGATGGAACCTGAAAAATACCAAGTTTAGAGAGGACTTTGCACCCATAGATGAGACTTGTCACTGCTACACCTGTTCTAATTTCAGTCGTGCTTATGTGTCTCACTTAGTCCGTTCCCAGGAAATTCTGGCATACACTTTACTAAGTATTCATAATATTACCGAATTAATTCGCTTTACTCAAGCAATTCGAGAATCTATTTTACAGAATCGCTTTTTAACGGACTTTGGTCATTGGATGAACGATCCCGAAAAGGATCTGGAATAGGAAGTTGCGCCTCAAAAATATTCAGTTTCCATCCTTGGGTGTTAACACTGGTAACAAATAAATTAGTCCAGAAATCACCGTTAAAAGTACAGATAGCCAGAAGGCAGATTTAGCATAGATTTGCCAAGTTATGGGTAATGGTGCAATCAGTAGAGCTATGGATAGAATTTGGGTGATGGTTTTTAATTTTCCCCAAATATTAGCTCCGCTAATTGTGGTTTGATTAACTCGCCAACCTGCTATAGCTAATTCTCTTGCTAAGATGATGAATACTCCCCAACCGGGAATTTTACCCAGTTCTACAAATACTAAGAACGGTGCTAGAACTAATAACTTATCCACCAATGGATCCAGGAATTTGCCCAAATCCGTAACTTGGTTCAGTTTTCTGGCCAGATATCCATCTAACCAATCTGTTAGTGCTGCTATTAAAAATATAATTAAGCATATCCATCTAGCACCCTGGGTGGGAATATATAGCCCATACAGCAAAAACGGTATGCCCAATAGTCTAGACAAGGTAATAGTATTTGGCAAGTTCATCCAGTTCATATATAGTAGAAAAACGACAACATTCAACATAGATGAAATATAACTATATACTAGTAACGATAGGTACGGTAAATTTTGATCAGTTAGTCAACTTTTATATGCAGTTACTAGAAAGCCCACCAACCAAATTTATAGCTAGTGTTTATGTTGAGTGGCAAGTTGACCATCTGAGATTAAGTATTTTCAGACCGCAAAAAGATCATGAATCAGAATTTGTAGTTCATGGCAAAAATCCGCTAAGTTTATGTATAGAGGTGAGCAACCTAGAAAATGCCATTTCTGATCTGAAATCTCTAGGTTATCCTCCCACGGGAGAGATTTCCATAACTTCCCATGGTCAGGAGATTTATGCCCAGGATCCAGATGGTAATCGTTTAATTTTGTACAGCAGTAGCAATATTGATAAACAATGTCCATAACACAAAACTACAAATTAAATATCATCCAATGGTATCCTGGTCATATTGCTAAGGCGGAAAAAAATCTTAAAGAGCAATTAAAAAGGGTAGACGTGATATTAGAAGTTAGGGATGCACGTATTCCCTTATCTACACACCATCCCCAAGTTAAAGAATGGATAGGTAATAAATCACGGGTGCTAGTGATTAACCGACTAGACATGATTTTGCCCCAAGTGAAATCAATGTGGTCAGAATGGCTTAAAAAACAAGGAGAAGTGCCCTATTTTGCCAATGCTCAACAAGGTCAAGGAATTACAGCCATAGCTAAAGCAGCACAAATAGCAGGAACAGAACTGAATGAAAGGAGAAAACAAAGGGGGATGTTACCTCGTCCCGTGCGTGCAGTAGTGATTGGTTTTCCCAATGTGGGAAAATCCGCACTGATTAATCGGTTGTTAGGGAAAAGAGTTGTGGAAAGTGCTGCTCGTCCGGGTGTCACCCGTCAATTGCGCTGGGTGAAAATTTCTGAACATTTAGAGTTGTTAGACGCACCGGGAATTATTCCTTCTCGATTAGAAGATCAACAAGCAGCAGTGAAATTAGCCATCTGTGATGATATTGGAGAAGCATCCTACGATAATCAATTAATAGCAGCTGCTTTTGTGGATATGGTCAATCAGTTTCAAGAAACTTCCCCCCATCTATTACCACCCCATCCACTACTTTCTCGCTATGGTGTTGATTCTATTATTCATACAGGAGAAGCATATTTAGAGGTGTTAGCAGCAAGTCGTTATCAAGGAGATGTGGAACGTACTGCTAGGACTATCATTAGTGATTTTCGCAAGGGACTTCTGGGTGCTATAGTTTTAGAAGTACCTAAAATTAATAATAGTTAATTTTCTTTTCTATCTATGTCTTTAGTTAAAACACCAGTACAAGCAATAGCAAAAAAACCACTTATTGGTTTAAAAGCAGACTCTTTCCGTCACCCTTTAGACTTGGAAGCAACAAAAACTCTTCGGCAAATTCCAGGAATAGATATTATGGTCAGAAATTTGCTTGGCCCAGTTGCTGAACAGGTATTTTATGCAGAAAATATAGCCTCCAGTATTTTGGTGAGCGAAAAACAACTACCTGATTTACATTATCTATTAATAGATGCTTGTAAGAATTTGGATATTGAGCTACCACAATTATATATCCGTCAGCATCCTAGTCCCAATGCTTATACTTTTGCCATGCGGGGTAAAAAACCTTTTATAGTATTACACACTTCCCTGGTTGATATGCTCACACCAGAGGAAATACAAGCCGTAATTGGTCACGAACTCGGACACCTTAAATGTGACCACAGTGTTTATCTAACACCAGCCAACCTGTTAATATTAGCCACTTCTATTTTACCCAACATTGGCGTTGTTTTAGCTCAGTCACTACAAAACCAGTTATTAGAATGGGTACGCTGTGCTGAATTCACTTGCGATCGCGCTGCATTATTAGCGACTCAAAATCCGAAAGTGGTAATGTCAGTATTAATGAAACTAGCTGGTGGTTCACCAACCCTAGCACCCCGATTAAATCTGGATGCTTTTGTTGCCCAAGCTCGTGCTTATGATGCAATAAGCAAAACTGAATTGGGTATGATGGTTAAAGATGCTCACACAGCTCAGTTAAGTCATCCTGTACCTGTTCTGCGGGCCAGGGAAATTGATCGATGGTCTAGCAGTGTTGAGTACCATAATCTCCTGGGAAATAAGGGTTTGGAAAATCGAGATCAAACCCAGGGTGGGTGGAGAAATTGGTAAATTGGAATTCTTTTTACCTAAAATGTCTGCTTGAAGGCTCTCGGTTTTACCGATGAGATGATATAATTATAATGTAACACATTGAGATGTCGGTTCAATGCGAGTCATAGAGTTTAAAATCAAAGCGACACAAAGGCAACAAGTAGCTATCCTGGAAGCTATTAGAACAGGGCAGTTTATTCGGAATAAATGCCTTAGACTTTAAAGAAAAAGGGGAGCAACAAGCGTCAAAAACAAAAGTCAAAAGTAGCCCGTCTTCATTTAAAAGTCTCCAGACAACGTAAAGATTTTGTTGTAAAGACAGCAAAAGCGTTAATCCAATCTAACGATTTGGTAGTTTATGAAGACTTGAAGGTTTTTAATATGGTGAAAAATAGAAAACTTGCTAAGTCTATTAATGACGCAAGTTGGTCAATGTTCACCGATTGGTTAGACTACTTTGGGAAAATACACGGGAAGTTTGTAATAGCGGTAAACCCACAATATACTAGCCAGCAATGTTCTATTTGTGGCAATATTGTTAAGAAAACGTTGTCTGTAAGAACACATATTTGTTCTTGTGGTTGTGTTTTGGATAGGGATGAAAACGCCGCTAAAAACATACTTCAAAAAGCAAATACTGTCGGGCGGACAGAAATTCAAGCCCTCGGACAGACTACCCACTGTCTATTAGGTGAAAGCCTCCTAGATAAGGTAACTGGATGAACAGGGAATCCCTCGCTTTTAGCGATGGGAGCGTCAATTTATGACAATTACTAAGGGTATTAACACTCAACAAATGGAACTGCCAATTAGGGAGATATATGATGACAGTGATGAAGATGTTGAAGAGGATGAGATTGAAAACCTAGAACCGTTTGATCCTACAAAAATTAGGATCAAGACTAAGATGATGTCAATAGATATATTGCTAAAAAGAATTCAGCATGACGAAATTGATTTAGCCCCTGATTTTCAACGTCATGCCGACATTTGGAATGACAAAAATAAGAGTCGTTTAATTGAATCTGTTTTAATTGGGATTCCACTTCCAGCATTTTATGTGGATGCAACTACTGATGATAAGTGGTTAGTGATAGATGGTATTCAAAGAATTAATACATTTAAAAAATTCATTCTTGACCAGGAACTGAGATTAACTGATTTACAATTTCTGAGGGATTTAGAACACAAAAAATATGATGAATTGTCTCGTCATCACCAAAGAAGGATAGAAGAAACAGAGTTAATAGTCTGCTTAGTTGAGTCCGGAACTCCCCCGGAAGTAAAATATAATATTTTTCAAAGAATTAATACTGGTGGTGTATCACTGAATAACCAGGAGCTGCGTCAAGCTATGTACCCTGGAAAGTCCTTGAGGATTCTGAAGGAGTTTTCAGAATTAGCAGAGTTTAAGAAGTTGATAAACATCAGTGAAAAAAGAAGGAAAAGAATGGACGATCATGAATATATTATAGGTTTTATTGCATTTTGGTTGATAGATTATCATGATTATACTCAAGGAAGAAATGAGTTTTTAAATAGTGCCATGTCGAAGTTAAATAATTTAGAGGATACTAGGCTCAAGGATATGAAACGAGACTTCATTAAATCCATGAGAGCAGCAGATAGCATTTTTAGCAGTAACGCTTTCCGTAAACCTCCCAAAAATGGCAAAACAAGGTTCCCTGTTAATAAATCTCTGTTTGAAGCATGGTCAGTTATTTTGAGTAGGTTAACACCGGGGCAAATTGATAAATTGATAAATTATAAAGACTTGTTAAATAAAACATTTATGAAAAAAATTGAAACAGATGCCAACTTTGAGAAATCCATTTCTCAAGCCAGTGATCAGGTTATATATAGGTTTGAGCAAATTAACCAAATAGTTCGGGAGATTTTATCATGTTAAATAGCTTAAACTTAGAAAATTTTAAGCCATTTGAAAATCAATCTTTTGTCCTGAGACCACTAACATTACTTTCTGGATTAAACAGCACCGGTAAATCCTCTTTGCTTCAATCCTTGTTATTACTGCGCCAATCATATCAACAGAACCTGCTAAACCGTGACGGATTGGCATTAAATGGCGAGTTGGTTTCCATAGGTACAGCAAGAGATGCTCTTTTTAACCGTGCAGAGCAAGAGTTAATCACTTTTACTATCAATAATAACGATAAGAAAGCCCGTTGGGTTTTTGATTCCCGAATTGGGGAAACCGATCTTCTGAAAATGTGCGTATTAGAATCAGAGATTGATGAAGAAATTTAAGGGTACTCATGCTTTACCACTATATTGGGAAACATTAAATCATGTAGGAAATAGTAACTTATCCCTTGAGAAGATGCTATTTATCACTTGATAGAAATTGGTTTTCGTAGGGGAGGCTACTGAATACCGATACTTCTACCCGATGATCCAAGAATAATAAATTGCTCTAGTTTTTGAGGCTCCCAACCGACATTAAATCCCTTTTTCCAAGCGATTTCTCTCGCCTTTCTGTAAGTAGAAAAACTATCTGGTTTGACAATAAAAGCGATATAATCTTTTTCGGGATCGAGGCGACTTATAATTTCCTTAAACTGAGAATCAGCTTCTGATAACTGCTCGTTAGATGTTCCTATATTTTTGTTAAGTTTTTGGTACTGCCATGAAAATGATTCAATATCTACTAATTGAACTTGATAAGATTCTGTTTGCGGTCTAAATTCCCTAAATCTGCTGACTTTTTCATCAAGACAGCTTTTATATTGGCGCAGTTCTTCTATGTATACCGTTAATTGATCCAGTCCGTAGGAATAAGACTCTATAGGTTCTGTACAGGTAGGTAAGGTTTTAACAAAATCCTTAATTTGTCGAGAAATCTCCTCGGTATCTAGATAACTAACGTGGTTATCTACCACCTCAAAAAGATGAGGACTTTTTTCGGTTTGAGAGACTAGAGGAGTTCGGATCGTGGTTCCTGACTGCACGGCTACCAGAGTTATAAATAAACTGACAAACATGAGAACACCTACCGTATTGGTCATGATGTCAAGGAACGAATCTAGATTACCTGCAGATAAACTTGAATGATTGTACTTTCTTAGTTTTCTCATTTATTTGTCCAGTCAGTTTTTTATTTCTGATTTTATATTTAACTTCCAATCTTTATCCAAAGGCTCATAACCAATATCTATTCCCCTACCCTCAATCAAACTTCTGACTCTTCTAAAGGTATCGATGCCGTCGGATCTGACCACGACGATTAGATATTCTTGACCGGGATCGATTTTCTTTAGTAATATTCCGAGTGGTGAGAACTGACTTTCTAAACCAGAGGAAGGTACCAAAACTTGGTCGGGATGCAAAATTACACCATCGGCTTTACACTCGATATAACGGGGCTGTTTTGATCGATTTAAACCATTATCACTCTTAGCTACAATTGTTACTTGCTTTTGGCTGCCGATAATCTCGGAAGTAAGCACTATAATTAAGAGAATAAGACTGCCAATCGTACAGGCTAGAATCGATAAAAATGGAAATAAATCTATCTGTATAGACTGTCGGCTACGGATCGCTCTAGGCATAATTTAAGTTCTTTGATCTTCTTGTTCTAAAAGTAGAATCCGGCGCGGCTTATTCAGTTGGTCTAACGTTGGTCTTAACCGCTCCAAGCTAGTCTGAATTTCCCCTAAAACTCCTTCCAAAACGGCTTTTTCTTTGAGATTACGGAGATTATTGTCTAAACTACGCTGCAAATTATCAATCTCACTGATTTGGGTCGCGTATTTCTCTAAACTGCTTATTCTTTGTTCTAAGGCTTGCGCCGCTGCCTCCAGTTTATAACCAACTACTAGAGCTTGTTCTCTAAATCCATCGGACACAGCTAGATGATTTCGATGAATCTCCTGGACAGTTGTTTGAATCTGATTTACTAGCCCTTGCTGTAGTTTTATCTGGTCACCAAGAAAGGTCGAAAAATCCTGACTTTCTCTAGTTACCCTCTCCCTTACAGTTTGAATTTCTTGAACTGTTTGAGTAATGGCTTCTTGTATGCTGTGTACTTCTTGAGTGAACCCTTTTGCTAATGCTACCGCCGCTTGTTCTGCATAATGTTTGGCTGGTTCGATTAAAGTTTCAGGAGCAAGGAAGTTTTGTTGAACAGCTTTTATTACTGCTTGTTCGACCATTTCTTCGCTAATGGTCTCGCTCCCTTTACTTGTATCTTTTAATCGTGGTAATACCTTATCGTTGATGTAGATATCGATCGCCAGTAGCAGACGGGATTCTAAACGTTCGACCATCACTAAGGGCAACATCACCAATACGCTCATAAATAAAGCCAAAAGAGTAGTATCAAATGCAATCGCTAATCCTTGTGTCACAGTACCGATACCCTGTTTAATTTGGTCGATATCGCCGGCATTTTCCAGAAACCCTGTAAATCCCCCCACGGAAGCACTAATACCGAACACCGTGCCGATAAATCCCAATAGGGGAATTGCCCAAACTAAAATCTTCGGAATGGTATAGGAAGACTCGGAGGCACTATGGTAAAAAGCGGAATCTTCCAAAGAAAATTCGTTAGCAATTTGACGATTACCAGAGTTAATATACACGGCTAGTAGCCGACTACAACGACGGGCTAATACATTCTTCTCTTGAGCTAGATTCTGTTGAAGATTGATGACCTGATCGCTAGTTGGATCGTCAAGGGATATGTCAGATGGAATTAGTTCTTCCCCCAAAGTTCGCGATTGTTTTTGAAGCTTAAAAAATTTTAGCAGGGTTAAAGCCGCTACAATTCCGGCAAAGGCAATCGTGAGAATTTGAGTGAATCCCCTCTCATACAATAAAATCCCAATAAAAGTATTTTTGATCGGAAATAGCAGACCGTAGATGGCTAGGGTGATTACTAAGCCAATCCCAGAAACCACGAGAAAACTGACGTCTAATTCCCTTCGATCTGATTTGAGTGAGTTTAAAATAAATTTGGCTTTCATAACCAAGATTGAACAGATTGATAGATTTTCATCGGGCTAGTCTCCAATTTTACAGCAATTCTAAATTTGAGGTTTCATGACATAAAAATCTCTGGTTTTTACACAGGGATTTCATTCCTTTAAACTAGATAGTACAAGAGGAAACCACAAGAATGAATAAATTTTCATATTTTGAAATGGAGTGCAACTTCCAGTTATAGTAAACAATGAAACAGTAATTAATTAGAATATCCGATTGCATCTACCTTTAGATAGATTTTTAAGCTCAAGCATACAATAATCCTCATCAATGAATAATGTCAACATTTGAACTATTCTCTCAGTGTTTATATTCAAATTATTCTCAAATAGCCTACTTAGTAATATTTCCATAATATAGTAAAATGAATACATAATGGGTACTATCTCTGTTACAATAGCATTATGAACACTTTAGGAAACATATGATCTACGAGATGACAAAATGTATGAAGGACTAGTAGCAAGCCGTCAATTATTAATAGACTGGTTACAATCCCTACCAACCACCACAGGAATTCCCCCTTCTCCTCCTACCGGAGGCGATCGCTCACATTGCTAAAACCTAAAAGAGAGTTTTTGCAAATTAAGAGGTTGGATTAAGCTTCTCCGGTCTGAAGACACGGAGATTTCTGAAGAGTCCATAAACGAACTTTCTGAGGCTGGCTTAAACAGCCTCTACTGATTCCGCTAAGATCAATTCCTAGCATCACCGCTACTTTTTTCAAAATATTAGCAGCACCATTACAGTCCGCATTAATTTTGAACCCATCAGAAGTTTCATATACTCCACGACTAACTCGTTTCCCGCTTGCTTCCCACCCTTCGGGTTTTTCACCGAATTTAGGTATATTGTCGCAATCAAAAAACGATGATTGAGAAGTGTATGATTCTTCTGTTTCAATAAAATCTATTCCGTATTGTTTACATAATTGAGCAATACGGTCTTTTAATCTTGCTGTGGGAATTTGGACAAACTTCTGATTGTTTTTAGACCCCAAATCAATACTATCTTTTTGTCCTTTATTCCATCCAAAAACAATAGCACCAATCTTATTTTCAATACAGTGGTTAACGACTATTCTTGCAGCTTTGTTAACTGCATCACGCATTTGTCGGTTTCTTTTTTCAGTAATAGCAGCTAATCTATTAGACCAAAAACCTTGCGGTTTATCACTTTTAAGTTTAGCTACTGATTTGTTGTACCACTGATTTAAACTTTTTAAATGAAGTCCATCAACAATAAATGATGTTCCCAGATTAGAAACACAAGTTAACCAGTTATTTAACCCGTGGTCAATCCCTAAAACATTATTTCTATCAACATCAGATTTTATTTCATCTACAGTAATTAGGTAATTTTGGTTTTTGGGAAACTTCGCCCTTTTTTGCAGCTTTTACTAGCTCAATGTACGATTTAAAGGATTCAGCTACACTCAGAAGTGTTGAATGTTAAGATTTTGAGGATTGTGTCCAAGTTGTGCATTGGTATTGGTGATACCAAATTTGATCAATTAATGACTCTATTCTCAATAGACAATGGATTTTACCTGGGTAAAACGCAAAGATTGTAAATTTTTATTGCAGGATTCAACACTTGTGCTCCAGACCATGTTCATTTATTTGTAGAACATCAACCAGATGTTGCTATAAATCAAGTGGTTAAAGCTTTTAAAGGACGGTCATCTTGCTTGTTAAGACGAAAATTTCCTGAATTACTTAAACTTCCTAGCCTATGGACTAATAGTTATTTTTATTCCACTGCTGGACAGGTTTCAGCAGATGTTATTAAAAGGTATATTATCCGCATCACGGTTAAATATCAATCAGTTCAAAGCCATACTTGCGTAATATGCGCTCAACCTCGTCAGCATTCATTCTCTTGAGCCGAGTCATCCGACTATAACCTCGCAGATTAATGCTCCAGGTAAAAGTTCAATGTTATCAGGCTGCAAATAAAGCTCAATGGCTTCCCGTATATTGTTAAGAGCCTCCTCTTGTGTGATACCAGCAGATGTGCATCCAGGCAACTCTGGACACCAAATTCCCCATTCCCTGGTCTCTGGATCGGGTTCAAGTATGACTCGCCACTTCATAGTTTTAGACATCCATAGAACTATCCTAAAATTATAGCAGAACAGACAAAAAAAAGTCTTGCTATGGGAGACAAAACTACGTAAAATTAATAACAGTTAATTTTTCTGATTGTCTATATGACCTTAGATGTTATTAAAATTTCCGCCCAAACCACAAAAACTCCACTGGGACTAATTGTCACCTTACACGGTTGGGGTGCCAATGCTGAGGACGTAGCATCCTTATTACCCCATGTCAACCTACCTGAGTATGAATTTTTGCTTCCTAATGCCCCCTATCCCTATCCCTATAGCGATAATGGTAGAGCATGGTATGATCTACGAGACGACAAAATGTATGAAGGACTAGTAGTAAGCCGTCAATTGTTAATAGACTGGTTGCAATCCCTACCAACCACCACAGGAATTCCCCTGTCTAAAACTATTTTGACCGGATTTTCCCAGGGTGGCGCCATGACCTTAGATGTGGGTCTCAACTTACCCTTAGCCGGTTTAGCAGTCATGAGTGGCTATTTACATCCTCAAGTCTCCACTATGGAAAAACGCCAGTTCCCCCAACTCTGATTATGCACGGAACCCAAGACCAGATTGTTCCCCTCTCAGCTGCAATTAAAAGCCAACAGGTTGCACAATCCTTGGGAGTTCCTGTTGAGTACCATCACTTTGATGCGGGACATGAAGTTAATTTGGCTATGTTGAAAGTATTGAAATTTTGTTATTAAACTAACCAATCCGGAGAAAGGATAGTTCAACAAAATGTTTTTGGCTGTGCGATCGCTATTTCTAGAGGAATTAAAGCCCAATTTCCACATTTTCTAGGATACCCAGGGCGTGGGGAATTAAAACTACAGCGGATTGCTGAGCAGGTTTAAACAAGAATTGATATATCCAAGGTTGTTGTTTTTCTCGGAAGTTTTGACTGGAACTTCCAAGATTTAATAATGGAAAAATACTATCTTGATCAAGAGAATAAATCATTTTTCCTAGCCATTGTGCTTCTTGCTTCAACATAACTTAGCGTTGTATATTTGCGCGATGAATCAACTAAATGTGGATACTAATTTTACTTCAAGTAGTAAAGAATAACAATCATTAGGTCGGGCATCTAAATATGTGTTAAGAAATGCGATCGCTTGGATTAGATACTCCACTCAACATTGCTTCGAGAGGATTGGGGGGTTTTTAAAAAATATCCCCAAACCATGCGATCGCTCCCCTTAAATATTGCCATAAACGGGAATAGTAGCACCCCGGATATCCCCACCACGGGAGATTGCAAGGCACTCCCTACGGGAGATCGGCGGTTTTGTGTGCAGTTTGAGTCAACCCACGCCTGGAGACTGTCTGTGGGGGAGACAGGGAATTTATTCCCTGTCTCAAAGCTCAAGTCAGTTTTCAACTGACTGGTTTTGCCGTGGGTGGATGGAATTGAACACACAACATGTGTTTTACTAGTTATGTTACAATGTGAAATTGTCTTAAATTAAAAGAGCGATTGCGAAGCACTCGCACTAGGGAGATCGCATTTGGAGATTATCCCCCAGTTCCTTTACCAATTGGTCTAAAAATGATATACTATAATGAACCAGGGACAAAATTCGGCTTCATGCCGTGTGATTGTCAAGCAAAGCCTTAACAATCCTATATCCCTGGTATTTTTGTGGCTGTTAGAGGGTTTTTACGAGTATAGTACACGCCGTACCTAGCAAATTTTGTGTCATCAATATCATGCACGAGTGCAAATTTTGACCAAAGAAACTCAACATATCTACCCTCACCTCTCTCATATAGGCGTTGTAAAGCCCACAGAAAGTAATCTACCGCTTGTAAACTTGGAGAATTGGGAGGTATATTAGCAGTTATATTAATAGTTGCTGTACTGGTAATACCCCATTGTTCAGCGAATTTTGCTCTAGCTGATTCTAAAGCAACTTTGAAGGCTTCGGTTCTATCAGAAGTACCTCGTCTAGCAAAGCAAATATTATATTCATCATCCTTGTGTAAACGATTCTTAAATAAACGCCGCGTCAAATAATCGTATAATTCATTTTGTTGATAACGATAACCAGGGTCATTTTGATTACGTTGTCTAACATACTCAAGTAACTTATCTTTACTTCTCACCACAGCAAAAAATTTGAGTTCATGTCGCTGCAACAAATTAAAAACTTCTCTTCTCACTTCAGGAATATCGTCTTTAGCATGAAAATATAAAGCAGTTTTTTTATTTTCAGGTTGCATTGAAGGAACTTTCTTAAAATATGGATCAGCTAATAAATTAGCTCTTAAATTTTCCAAATCTTGAGATAAAGATTCAGTATTAGCAACGTCTAATAGACCAAGTATAAAAAAATGAGAACATCCATCTGATCCAATTAAAATCTTACCTTTACCATTAAAAATTACAGGATCTCCTGCTTCATCCACAAAATAATGACGCACCGAAGATATTTTTTCAGTTAATTCACTCATTTATCACCATTCAAAACTGACTTAGATTTAATATATCTTGAATTTCTGCCATAATCTCAGCAACATACCTATCCTTTTCTAATATGAATGGGATGAAAAAATGTTAGATAAGTTCCGTTATCTTCCAGCTTGTATGTGTCAATAAATCAGTTATGTTCATTGGATGGAAGATATTATGAGATGTTGACATTTTCACCTTTGATAGAGGTACTATATCTAACTATATAAAGTTTTGCAACGACATTCAACATTTCTGTTTCTAATTAATTGTGTTAAGTTGCTTATTCTCTCACAAATTCCATCCTGAGAAAGGGATAATGGGCGCGTTTATTTTTAGAGTTAACTTCTACTTTATGAGCGTAATTTGAACCCACTTTATCCTCACGAATTGCCCGCCAGACTAATAATCGCCAACGATCTTTAGAAACTAGATAGCGATCAGTTGTTCGCCCTGGTTTTAGCCAGCGTAAACCATCGCCAACATTGATATGTTCTGCTTGTTGAATAGTTTCATCATAATGAGTAGCAACCCTTTCTAAATAACGGAAGGGATCACAGTTATCTAATTGGGATAAATCATCGAAACAATCATTGATCGCTTTTCTGGATAAAAAAGGTACTAAAACCCCTGGAGAACGAATCTCATCAAGAAATAAAAAACCCACCGCAGAAAGGGTTATTTCGTTGTTGACTAATTCCGTCAAAGGTTCTAAGAATTTTCTTTCTTGCCTGGAAATTTTTTCCTCCCATTTTTGGAGGGAAATGCTGCTTTCTCGTTCGATTTCCTCAAATAATTCTTTGTAGATTTCAAATTGCGATCGCTTGAATTCTACGGGTAAAGGTGGCAATTCTAGGAGAGTAGTGGACTGCTCAAAAATATAATCGCACTTTACCCCTTTTAACATCCCCAGTAGCACGGTATAAGGAACTAAAGCTTTATAACCACCAGTAGGATTAAGGATAATATTTTCCGAACCATATTGATAAATTTCTCGAATAATATGGCGAACAAATTCCACTACCCCCTGACTGCGAAAAAGGTCAGCATTATTAACTTGTAATCCCGTCACCTGGTGAACTTTAGTAACAATACTAGTCCAATAATATTTAAGATATTTCTCGATAGCGCTGGCGCAGCAGTAACCATCTTCGGTCTGGGAAGCCAGGAGAATAATTCTATATCCATTATCGATGCCAATTCTAACTAGGGAGTGAATTTCTGCTGATAAATCCCTAAGATTTGCTTCTATTGGTTCCTTATCTCTAAAGGTGAGAAATATATTTTCGGCGGCGATTTCTCGGCTTTCTTGTTGATTAACCCAATTCAGGAGATCTCCCGGTTTTCCGATCGCTTTTGCCGCACTGGTTCCTACGGAACATATTACTGTCTTAACCATAGTTTTTGCTTTTGCAAGTGTTCACGCATCATTGTAGCATTTTTATCGTTTTTTTTGTTACAACTTACAAAAGTTAACAATACTATAGAGGATGGTTTCTGGTGGGAGATTGCAAGGCGCTCCCTACGGGAGATCGGCGGTAAAGCATTACCACTATATTGGGAAACATTAAATCATGTAGTAACTTATCCCTTAAGTAGAAAAACTATCTGGTTTGACAATAAAAGCGATATAATATTCTTCGGGATCGAGGCGACTTATAATTTCCTTTAGATAAATTTTTAAGACCAAGCATGCAATAATCCCAATCAATGAATAATGTTAACATCTGAACTATTCTCTCAGTGTTTATATTCAGATTATCCTCAAAGAGCCTACTTTGATGTGCACGGTTATCCCACATATGGCGGATTTCCCATTCCAGAAAATGAAGTTCCCGCTCAAATTCTCCCTCAAGAAAAAAGTGTTGCTATGGGAGACAAAACTAAGTAAAATTAATAACAGTTAATTTTTCTGATTGTCTATATGACCTTAGATGTTATTAAAATTTCCGCCCAAACCACAAAAACTCCACTGGGACTAATTGTCACCTTACACGGTTGGGGTGCCAATGCTGAGGACGTAGCATCCTTATTACCCCATGTCAACCTACCTGAGTATGAATTTTTGCTTCCTAATGCCCCCTATCCCTATCCCTATAGCGATAATGGTAGAGCATGGTATGATCTACGAGACGACAAAATGTATTAAGGACTAGTAGTAAGCCGTCAATTGTTAATAGACTGGTTGCAATCCCTACCAACCACCACAGGAATTCCCCTGTCTAAAACTATTTTGACCGGATTTTCCCAGGGTGGCGCCATGACCTTAGATGTGGGTCTCAACTTACCCTTAGCCGGTTTAGCAGTCATGAGTGGCTATTTACATCCTCAAGTCTCCACTATGGAAAAACGCCAGTTCCCCCCAACTCTGATTATGCACGGAACCCAAGACCAGATTGTTCCCCTCTCAGCTGCAATTAAAAGCCAACAGGTTGCACAATCCTTGGGAGTTCCTGTTGAGTACCATCACTTTGATGCGGGACATGAAGTTAATTTGGCTATGTTGAAAGTATTGAGAAATTTTGTTATTAAACTAACCAATCCGGAGAAAGGATAGTTCAACAAAATGTTTTTGGCTGTGCGATCGCTATTTCTAGAGGAATTAAAGCCCAATTTCCACATTTTCTAGGATACCCAGGGCGTGGGGAATTAAAACTACAGCGGATTGCTGAGCAGGTTTAAACAAGAATTGATATATCCAAGGTTGTTGTTTTTCTCGGAAGTTTTGACTGGAACTTCCAAGATTTAATAATGGAAAAATACTATCTTGATCAAGAGAATAAATCATTTTTCCTAGCCATTGTGCTTCTTGCTTCAACATAACTTAGCGTTGTATATTTGCGCGATGAATCAACTAAATATGGATACTAATTTTACTTCAAGTAGTAAAGAATAACAATGATTAGGTCGGGCATCTAAATATGTGTTAAGAAATGCGATCGCCTGGATTAGATACTCCACTCAACATTGCTTCGAGAGGATTGGGGGGTTTTTAAAAAATATCCCCAAACCATGCGATCGCTCCCCTTAAATATTGCCATAAACGGGAATAGTAGCACCCCGGATATCCCCAGCAGCTTCCGAAGCCAAAAAACAAATTACCTGGCCAATGGATTCGGGTTTGACCCATTCGCCAGCTTTTTCCACACCCATTGCCTCCCTATTAGTGGGTGTATCAATAACACTGGGTAAAACCGTATTTGCGGTGATATTAGTGCCCCTAGTTTCATCAGCTATAGCCTTAGTTAGAGCTATCACAGCGGCTTTAGATGCAGAATAAGCTGCTAGATTGGCAGCAGGCTCTAAACCAGCACGAGAACTAACAGTAACAATGCGCCCATAACCATTCTCTAGCATTCTTTTTAAACTATATTTGCAGGTTAAGAAAGTTGTGTAAACATTTAATTCAAATTGATGTTTCCAATCGTCAAAACTGCATTCATGGGTTTTGCCATAGTAAAAACCACCGACTAAATGAATTAAGACGTCGACTTTGGTCATGCTATTAACCAGTTCTTCCACGGAAGAATCGCTTTCAAGATTTACGGGAATAAATTGAATCCTGGCCATATCCGCAGGGGGTAAGATTGTTTTTAATCTTTCGACATAAGTAAGATTGCGGTACGGAATGGTGAGATATGCACCTTGAGCCAAAATCGTGGGTGTGACCCCTAAGCCCAGTCCACCTGTTCCACCTGTTAGTAAAACTTGTTTCCCTTTCATGGAAAATTTGCCCCTCCGAGTTTGTTTTAAGGTTTGTAAAAGCCTTTTCTATAACAATAAGGCTAGGTTATCATTGTTGATTAGACTTGGTATGTGGACATCATAACCCATTTCAAGGCTGGGATCTATAGGTATTAAGAAATGCGATCGCATTTCTTTCCAAGTTTTAAATATCTACCTTAAGATAGATGCGGGGAAAGATTGTAATCACCTAAAGTGTCTTTGTTTACATTTGTTGAGGCTGTAAAAAAGAATGGATGACGAAGAAAAATACATATATACTGCTGTCACCTTTGCACCTGTACAAGGATTTATAGAAAAGTCTCGGAAGTTACGAGACTTATATGGTGCATCACAAATTCTTTCGTACCTAAGTAGACATATAATTGATACTGCTGAGCGGGAGATATCTACTATCAAAGTGATTTCACCTGGATCTCCTAATATAGAAAGAGGAATTCCTAATCGAATTCTTTTTAAAGGCGATTTCCCAGAAGATAAAGCAAGAGAGTCAATTTTACAAACTTGGAAAAAAGTTCTTAACTGTTGTAAGGAATGGTTGACCAGTAATCTGCGACATTTAGAACCTTATTATTGGGATGATGAATGGAATCATTGGGCCAATCATACTTGGGAAATCTTTTGGGCTCAGGCAGATTCTCCTATATCCGTAATGAAAGAACTAGAAACCAAAAAACTGTGTCGTGATTGGACTGCAATAAATTGGGTTGGAGAAAGTTCTAGTCTAAGTGGTAGTGATGCAATCGCTTTCCCAGGATTAGGTGGAACAGGGCGTAATCCAAAACATACCAACTATAAAGAAGAAAATAAACAAATTAAAACATTCTATACGGATCTGGCAAAAATAACTGAAGAGCCAACGTCATCAGAAATTCAAGGTAAATTTATTGACCCTAGAGAAAAGTTGAGTATTCCTGAACTGACTAAACGTTTAGTTACGTATCCCAGTATTGCAGAAGAATTGGGCATGTCGGTGGTAGAAAGATTTACAGAAATCCAGCGTCAATCGAATTTTAATGGTAAAACAGAGTATCTGTGGACAGGATGGTTCATGGGAGATGGAGATAACGTTGGTGAGCATCTGAAAAATATTGCAGAAGATGAAGGAGATGTGGGTTTAAGTAGATTTAGTAGAGCAATGCTAAAGTGGGGGGAGGATTTTTATGAAGACTTTAACAGATATCCCAATCCGAATATTCAAGGGAGAGTTATTTATGCGGGTGGCGATGATTTCCTAGGGGTAATTTATGGTAGACAAACTGAAAAAAAGACTTCAGACAGTAAACAGACGGACAAAAAGATAGGGTTGGAAGTTTATGAATGGTTAATGACTTTGAATGACCGATGGAATGAGCATAAACAAAAGATAACTTTAAGTGTTGGTTTTGTCTGGGCAGCAGGGGGTGTACCTCAGCGAGATGTGTTACAGCATTGTCGAGAAACACAGAAGATAGCAAAATCTTCTGGTAAGGACAGAGTGACTATTCGAGTTGTGTTTAATAGTGGACAATATGTACAATGGACTTGTCCGTGGAATTATCTATATGTTTTAAAACGATACCGGGACAGGGATGGTAAAACTTACCCAAAATGGGAATGTAGAGGTAGGAAGGATAACTGTAAACCAAATTGGAATCATATTTATAGTGATCTTGCTGAACTCAAAGCCCGTCATGCCATTGATTTACATAAATCGAGTCAAGATCGTAGTAAATATCTATTAGGAATGTCCTTGTTTGATATTTATTTTGAGGACGAAAGACATCTACAGACAGAATCCGCAACAATTCTTTATGGTGAAAGAAACACACTTGTGAAAGATATAGATATGATTATTTGGATCAACGATCTAATTAATGTAGGGTGGCAAATATGTACAAATATCTAATTATTATTAACCCTTTAGGATTTTTATATGGCAGTGCGGGAGCATTCTTATCATCAGAAAATCTGATAGGACGTTCTGGTTCAAAGTTTCCTCCAGACGCTTATACCTTGTCTGGCTTGTTCTTTGCAGCCAATAAGACTAACCCATTTATTGAGCATGAAGAACTCAAGAAATTACATCTGGCCGGACCTTTTTGGTCAAAACCAGACCAACCACACCGCTTCTACATCCCCATTCCTTGGACAAAAATTATCAATCAAAAAAGCAATAAGTCAGATGAGTGGGAAATAAAAAATGACAAGTGGTATCGTGATCAAAAATCTTTGGAGCCTGATTGTAAATGGCATGATATTCATTATTGGCGGTATAATCGTGTTAAAGACATTATGAATCAGAGCAAAGGAGATCCATGGAGATACGTATCTATACTACATCCCAGGTTACTTAAAAATGAGCGTTGTGTTGAAGAAAGCGGATTATTTCTAGAAAATGCTATACAAAATGATCAAGAATTTTGCTTAGTTTATTTATCAACTCACGAAATACCGAAGGGGTGGTACTGTTTTGGAGGTGAGGGTCATTTGGTGGAAATTGAATCACAGGATTTGTCAAATCACGTGATATTAGGTCTGTTAAAAGAAAAAATTCAGCGTAGTTTTGCCCTGATCACACCGGGAGTCTGGGGTTCAAATCGGTTTTCACGTCGCTACCCAGACCCAAATCAGACAACTTTTCCTAAACCTAGCCATATTTTGACGGATAGACCTTCACCTTACCGTTATCGAGTGGGAGATAATAAAGGGGGAGGAAGATTAGGAAGAGGACGTTACGCAGTTCCAGCAGGGAGTGTTTATGTATTTGAAGAGCCTTTAAATAAATCTTGGTGGGGGGACGAAAATGAAGCAGGGTTTCCTAATGAATGGTTCCCCACTGAGGGCTTTTCTCTTAAACAATTAGGATGTGGTTTATGTTTACCAATCAAAATTAAGGGTGTTGAATAATACTAGAGTTGAAAAAAACTAGTTTTCATTGATTCAACAGATTATGCTATTTCATTCGTGTGGACAAGTAGTAAATAATAAAATTAGGAGAATTTAGTTTATGTATCATCAGGGTTATGGAATTATTAAAACAGAAGCACCATTACATGTAGGAGCAACAGCGGGAGAAGAAACGGGAAATATCAACCTAATTTTTCGAGATCAATTTACTCAAACTGGTATTATTCCTGGCAGCTCAATTCGTGGTAGATTCCGAGCTTTAATGCGGTACAATCACTCGGGAGACAAAAAAGAAACAGAGGTAAAAAAATGGTATGGAAATGATTTCACTTACACAGATGAGCGTAATGATGAGAATAATACAGACGATTCTGCTATTTACAGTAGAATAACTGAATCATTAGTAAAGTTTGACTATGCTTCTATCATTTGGCTACCTGTATTCTGTCCAGGTCAACCAATTGTTTGGGTAAGCTGTCCACGTTTGTTGAAGCGTTACAAGAGAATCACTGGATTGCAAAAACCTCTACCTAGTGAATATTCTAGATCCAAAAACCTTGTACCTTTACCAAACAACAAATTATTCTTCAATTTTGGTTTTTTGAGTATTAAGAACAACGAATATATAGATGACTGTTGGTTTCCGAATCAAGAAAAATTACCAGCAATAATAGTACGTGACAATGAAATTTCTATGATTCATGATATGGCACTCTACCGTCAAAGTCGTGTTGCTTTAGAAAAGGAACAAAAGTGTAGTAAGAATTTTTTTGGAGTTGAAGCATTACCAGAGGAAACCTTTTTAGTTTTTCCTATTGGTATTAAAAAGAACGGTCAAAATAAACCTGAAACATGGAAACCTTTTGCTGGAGAGTATGAACAAGATCAGCCTAGAATTAATAAGGCTAATATTTATTTTGGGGGTTTGGAGTCCGTAGGTTTTGGGTACTGTGAAGTCACAGTATTTATCCAATAAAACTGTTAGTATTTAATAATCTTACAAAGTTAGTTATATTACGAGGTAAGTATGTCCTGGGAAGATTTTAATCTAGACAAGATTGCTCACGAATTAGTCAAAAAATATAAAGATGATGAAGCATCAAAGCAAGTTTACAAAATGCGCTCTACGGTTCACTATGGTTTAGAAAGGTTCTGGGGTGAACAATTGCGATTAAAAGAAGATAAAAATAATAAGAAATCTCAATATTGGGCAGATACTTGGGACAAATTGGTCATAACTATGCATCAAGCTAGTATCCAAGTACCTCGAACACCGGAAGATTTATGGGATTCACAAAAATTTCCTTTAGCGTATCGAAAAGTTACACTTTCAATACTAACACAACTATGTGATTATATGGTTTGGTGGACACAAAGATACAAACCTACAGCAAGTAACGAAACTGATCAAGAGAATTGAATGAACCAAATTATTACAGCAAAGGTAATTTAGATAGTTTAGGTGGCTAAAAAATTGAGAGAAGTTATAGGTGAGGACAAAAAAATGAGTCATAATTCAGTACCATTAATGTATCAAGCTCAAATTAAAGATAGGGGAATGATTCAATATGCTGGAAATAAATCAGCAGCAAAACAGTGGATAGAGGAGTGGTTCAAAGGATGTCCCCCCATACCTAATAAATCAGATGAAGTCTTGCCGAAATGGAAACAGAAGCCATCAACAATAAGAATACCTAAGTTTGGACAAAATGTCCATACGTGGGAATATACACTAATTTGGCGTTTAGTTACAAATTCAGGACAAGACGACGGAATAATTCGACCTGTTATCGGTGCAAAAGGTGTACCTTACTACACAGGAACTAGTATGAAGGGAGCTTTTTTGAGAGCTTGTTTAGAGATTGAACCAGACAAAGTATTAGATTATTGTGGTGGGGAAGAAAAATGTGTTGGCGGAAAAACAACAAAGCCAGGAATTTTACGTTTTCATGGGGGCTATCCTGTAGATATGTCCTGGGCAAATAGTGATCGCTTGCTTGATATTATTCACAGTCAACAAAAATTTCAGGTTATGTATGATGACATAAAAACTAAAGCTAATTTGCAAATTTCACTGTACCGCACAACTTTTATATTTGGTATTTCAGAAATTAAATATAACCATTCAAATGATTTAGACTGGGAGTTAGTTCAAAGAATTTGGGAACATGCTTTATCGAACGGAATTGGTTCTAGAACCAGTGCTGGATACGGTAAATTTAAAAATTCTCAAAATTCTCAAAATTCGGAAACAGTATTTTTGACTGATAATAAAGTTGTTATATCGGTCGGTTTAAAAGGAAAAGGAATAAATTCTAGGTTATTAAATCAAAACGCCTCTTCGGAATTTCGTCCTAATATGTTTAAAGCGACATTAAGAGGTCATACTTTACGATTATTAGCAGGGTTAACTGACGAATACACAGTGCAAAAGATAAGTGAAGAATTATGGGGTGGGATTACTTCAGACATTCATAAAAAAGGTTCAACTGTTGGTAAATTTGGTGTTAGTTTTAAATATGATGTGAATTTTAAATATGATATTGATCAAGAAATTAGATATGATTTAGAAGGTTTACTAGAAATTAGTAATACTAATTCAACTTTAGCTGGTCGCTGTTCAGAAAATGAACGGCAATTTCTAGCTTTACTAATTAAGTTCTCCATGCTGCTAGGTGGTTTTGGTAGATCATGGCGCAGATCAGATCATAAACTCTTTTATCCAGCATATAGGAAAGATATACTAATTGGTTGCCATTGGATTTTTCAAAAATCATTTCAATTGGAAGAATATTGCATTACAGTAAACGATGGAAAATTGAATAATATAAAGAAATTTTTATCCGATCTTCCAGATACAGTAAGAGGATACTTTCCTCAATATATTAAATCCGGAACCACAGGTCCATATGTAGAAACATGGCGAGAATCTTGGCACCCAAAAAATGTACAGGTATGGGCAAGAATAGCAGAAGGTCGAGAAGATAGTAGAGCCATTGAATGGTTTCATCGAGATAATATCAAAAGAACAGATTTAACCGGATATGTTGATTCTGGAAAGAGAAAAATCAGTCAAATTTGGCACAGAATGTATCCTCTATATACTACTATACGGAACGATAAAATAGTACATGATTGTAAACAAACAAAGTGTAGATACGTAGAAATATTAACCATATTTGCTCCAGATAACCCAGATCTGAAAACAGAATTCTTCAAATTGTTAGAAAATGATAACACTTTTGAAAAACTTTGGGGCAGTTAAAGTGCTATAGTAGGGGAGACATTTTTTACTTACTTTTGACGTACAGTTGGTAATCAGTAGATAAAAAAACAACAGGTTGGAATACAGAATAGGAGAGGACTGAAGCTTATGAGTAGTAATATTTGGATCTTGACAACCGGTAACAGTGATGTTCAACTCAAAATTTCTGGAATATGTCGATGGAATGAACTATCCAAAAAACTTCCTCATGAATTTGGGGAAGAAGATAAAGAAAAAGATATGTTTTTAGTTCCAGCAAGAGCTATGGGAATGGCTATTGGCGAAAAATTAGGTTATTCCATACATGAACACCTATGTTTTCCATTACTGGATAATTTTTCTCAAAAATTAGAACAAGAAAAAAAGGATATTAATCAAATAATTGTTATTTTGACAGATCAGAGATTTATTAGGGAGAATTGCGAGGACGGCGATCCTGGTTTAGATAGCCCATACTGGAAAGATACTTGTACTTTGAAACCAATAATCGAGAAATATTTGAAAAGTAAATTTCCTCAGTCAGAGATTAATTATGTCACAATTCAACCAAAATCAGAATCAGAAAGTTTAGATAGCTGGGATCAAGTGCCCAAGCTGATCATGAAAGAACTATTTAATTCTTCAAGTATACTCGGACTAATGAAAGATCAAGATTTGAATAATATATATGTAAGTCATCAAGCTGGTACACCTGCTATTTCATCTGCAATTCAATTTCTCAGCTTATCAAGATTCGGTAAAAAAGTGAAATTTTTGGTTTCCAATGAATACAAAAGTGAAAGTACAAAAATCATAAATACTTCCAATTATTTGCGGGGACTTAAACTGCAAGAGGCAAAAATCTTACTGAAACGTTTTGATTATTCAGGTGTCCTGGATTTGTTAAAAGATGATTTATTAGACGATCCTAATAACCAGGATGAGAAAATGGATAACATTAAAAATTTATTAAATGCAGCTATTAAGTGGAATACTTCTGAATTCAAAGTTAAATCAAATACTTCTAAAGCCGAAGGTTTTATTGAGGAATTAAAAAAGCTACCAAAGTTTGAGAAAACAGCAGAAGAGCGATTGAAATATTACTGGTGGCCAGCATATGAAGCTGCCTATTTAGCTGTGGTAAGAATAGAGCAAGGAAACAGTGTGGAAGCACTATTTCACAGTTTCAGATCTGTGGAAGGATTAATCATTAACTGGATTGAAGACAAATATCATCAGCACATTACCAACAAAGACGATTATGCTAATAAAGCAATTTGTGAAACGATGATCAATGAATTGGAACGTAGTCTTCAAGAAAAAGTTAACAATAAATTTTTTAATCGATCAAATACACTTAAAGTTGATCGGTGGAAAGATTTATTCAAGATAATCAAAGAATTAGAAATAAATAAGAATGACGATATGAAAAAATTTTACGAAGTTACAAAAACCGAAAGAAATAAAATATTTCACAACATACTTGGATTATCTGAAGAAGAAGTCTTCAAGGCTTGGAAAAAAACAACAAAAGATCATTGGGAGAAAAGAGTTCTATGCTGTTTAAACTTCATTACAGATGAGAAATTTAATTCTCTGGAAGATGCAAGTATTATGTATCAAGTCCACGAGGAGATAGTTAGGGAATTAGAGAACTATGAATCCACTTGCTTATACACTTGAAAAGTAAATGTTCCATTTGTAGAGGTGTATTCCTGCCCTAACACTCGACCTCAATGTCTATAAAAGTCGTCAACTGCTGCATTGGGGTTGTTATGCCATCCCACTGATCTCTACTAACTTTTCACCAGAATGTAGCAACTCTAGCGTTTCTGGTAGAACTGAACTCAATATCTCTCTTAGCCTCACAAGAAAATCGCCGGCACGGAAGCCACTTGGCTTTAGACAGGAAGTGCCAACGGCGAATTTATTCGCCTTGATATTTAACCGTGATGCGGATCTTCAATATTCCAGTGCTGTCTTCATGTTGTTTCGTGGCTGCTATTGACAAGTAAATCATATCTCAACTATACTTTTGAAATCAACAAACATTGAAGGTCGAACAATGTACGGATGCCAACAAGTTCTTATCAAGTCCGATAAATCAATAACAGCGATACTGGAGTACGTCTGCACAGAAGCTAAAAAGCTGACAAATTGTGGCGTTTACTATTCTAGGCAGATGTACTTTAAAACGGGTTATATTCCTAGTAGAGCAGATTTGCATAAACAACTAGGAACTTATCAGAAAAACGTTCGTTATCAGGCATTGTATTCTGATACTTCTCAACAAATACTAACCAGTGTAGCTGAATCCTTTAAATCGTACATTGGGCTAGTAAAAGCTGCAAAAAAGGGCGAAGTTTCCCAAAAACCAAAATTACCTAATTACTGTAAAAGTGTTATGACTGTAGCTACTTTTACGGGCAGGTCATTAAAGTTAATTGATGGGATGATTAGGTTTCCTTTGGGAACAAAAGTTAAGGCATGGTTTGGGATAGATTCTTTTTGTCTACCAATGCCATCTAACCTTGACTTCAAATCAATCAGAGAAGTACGGATTTTACCTAGAAATAGACAATTTTATGCATAATTTGTCTATCAGGTAGCTGAAATAAAATCTGATGTTGATAGAAATAATGTTTTAGGGATTGACCACGGGTTAAATAACTGGTTAACTTGTGTTTCTAATCTGGGAACATCATTTATTGTTGATGGACTTCATTTAAAAAGTTTAAATCAGTGGTACAACAAATCAGTAGCTAAACTTAAAAGTGATAAACCGCAAGGTTTTTGGTCTAACAGATTAGCTGCTATTACCGAAAAAAGAAACCGACAAATGCGTGATGCAGTTAACAAAGCTGCAAGAATAGTCGTTAACCACTGTATTGAAAATAAGATTGGTGCTATTGTTTTTGGATGGAATAAAGGACAAAAAGATAGTATTGATTTGGGGTCTAAAAACAATCAGAAGTTTGTGCAAATTCCCACAGCAAGATTAAAAGACCGTATTGCTCAATTATGTAAACAATACGGAATAGATTTTATTGAAACAGAAGAATCATACACTTCTCAATCATCATTTTTTGATTGCGACAATATACCTAAATTCGGTGAAAAACCCGAAGGGTGGGAAGCAAGCGGGAAAGGAGTTAGTCGCGGAGTATATCAAACTTCTGATGGGTTCAAAATTAATGCGGACTGTAATGGTGCTGCTAATATTTTGAAAAAAGTAGCGGTGATGCTAGGAATTGATCTTAGCGGAATCAGTAGAGGCTGTTTAAGCCAGCCTCAGAAAGTTCGTTTATGGACTCTTCAGAAATCTCCGTGTCTTTAGACCGGAGAAGCTTAACCTTGCTATCTCGCTGTTCTTCAGCATAGATAGTCTCCAATAGTAGGGGATTTAATTGTTGATGATTTTCTACTGCATTGTTCCACCTACGGAGTAGAATTTGAGAGGGCGTTGCATATTTGCGGGATGAATCAACTAAACGCGGGTATTACTTCATACTTTAAATAGTGAAGTAATAATTTAATTGAATACCTAAGCATATCTACAGATTTTGAATAGCATAGCGTTTTTCTATGTAGTCGCGCTAAGTAGTGACGTAAACGTGTATTTTCACCCTCTACCCTAGTCATATATGTTTTGCTCACAATATGATCCTCTGGCTGAATAAAACTCGGATAAACCCTCCACCCATCAGTAACATAAAAAAAGCATTGCCAGAGTTTAACGATGTCCCACAAAGGTTGAAATGCTTGTGAGCTGTGGTCTCCCACAACCCAAGCCAGGATATTTTTACGGAAGTGATTTACTGCTGTCCACAACCATATTTTGTTTTTTTTTGATCCCACAAAGGTCTCCAACTCATCAAGCTCACCTACCAAGGGTGTTTCCTCAACTGGTGGAGCATCTGGAAGTATGGAACCAATTTGTTTTAGCCAGTAAATAATAGTTGTATGATGAACGCCTTTATCGCGTTCAATTGCTCTAAATCCCATACCGTTAACATAAGAGCGCAGGCAACTTTGTTTAACTTCTTCTGAATAGCCTTTAGGTGGACTATAGACATCGATAAATTGACGACCACAATCAACACAAATGTGATTTTGTTTACCTCGACGTTTGCCATTCTTTCTGATTTTGGAAGACCCGCAGTTTGGACAATGCACAGTAGATTACCTCAATTCATACCTCTATTATGCAACGCCTAAATTCTTTGCTAACTGGTCTATTCTTTCGTTAATTAATACTAATCTATCTGCTGATATTCCCCTCAGACTATTCTCAAACTTAGGTCCATAACTTACCTTTTCACTGGGTGAAGGATGCAATCTCTCCCCATAAATCTCTTTCTTTGTTCTTCCCCACACTAAATCTCCCCAGGGAGATAAAGAAACTTCATCTCCTATCCGCATTAATAGGGTTTCTGGTACACCACTAACGTCAGCAGTTTTCATTTCATTTGCTAGTCTACGAAAAACTTGAAGATGGTCGCGTACGCTGTCTTCTACTACCATTTTCACTGGCAATCTTGGTATGCACAACAGGTCTTTGGCTGTTTCAAATATATAAATTGTCTCATCTGCATAAAATGTGGCTAGGGTTTGTAAAAATCCCTGCACACTCTTGAATCCTCCAGTTAAGTTAAATATAATCTTATGTTGAGAATCTCTATAACCAGGTATGGTTTTTTCAAAAAACTCTACTATATCTGATAAGGCAACTTGAAAGGACTCAATATCTTTTGTTTGCAGATCCTTCTGTCGGTTTTTATCAACTATAAAACCTTTTTCTCTTAACCATTGTTCTACTAAGGTTGCTGTCTGTTCCCCTAACCAGGTGTCAGTACAAAGCAAATAGTGAATGTCTGCTTTTTTCTCTAACTTACCATTATAAAGTTTAATAATGCCATTTAGCTCCGCTGACATCTTACCTGCTAACTCAAGATCAGCAGATGCTAGTTTTTCTTCTACTCTCTTGGCAAGCGATCGCAGTTTCAGGCTATCTTCTGGGGGTATTTCTTCAATGTGTTTTGCATTAGCATATTTAGTGACTAAAGCTCTTTCTTCTTGAGCTGCTTGATTAGTCAACAAACTTGTGCCACAGGGTGAGAAAACAAATAAACGATTTTCCATAATAGACTCCTTATGATAACTTTGATAAATTCTGCAATCGTGTACTGTGCAATCAATCTTTTCTTGGGTTGATAGTTATAATTATGGCTACCCCTAGCCTACTTGTCTAATTCTTCACGCGACCGTCAAAATTAAATCCTCTTGGCGCGAACAACAGAAAGCTAGGGGAGGGGGAAAATTTCAGCAAATTCTTGTGTGGATGTACCATTACGCAATGTTTGTACAAATTTATGTCTTGGGTTGTTGTTGTCAGTAAGACCAAACACTGGTACTACTTGATATTTACCTAAATCCGCTATCCAGACAGGAGAGGGGTTTTCAGCTTTCCCACAAACGTTAGCGTCTAGTTTGAATTCCTTATAACATCAAAGTACCTAAGCAGTGTTAATTTGACGCGAACAACAAAATTAAAAGTTGTAACGATTAGTTATAGATTTGTTGTAATTGGTAATTTTAGGTAATGAAAATTTGGGAATCTTCAAGGTATTTTTCGTGATTCGCGTTAAGTATTATTAAGAATTAGTGATTTAGCCTAATATATATTTATTGATTTTTAATCATTTCTTTTATGTCTCCAATTTGTCATTGTCTTATCGGTCTTCCTGGTTCCGGAAAGTCAACCTTTGCTCGTCAGTGGGTGGAATATGATCCTAATTGTGTAATAATCTCTACAGATACAATTCGGGGGGAGTTGTTTGGTGATGAAAGTATACAAGGTGATTGGAATTTAATTGAACAGGAGGTATTGAATAGGGTTAAAGTTGCTGTTGCTTCTGGTCGTTCTGTAATTTATGATGCTACAAATTTTAAGCGATCGCAACGCATGGATATATTGCAAAAGTTTGCAGTTGTAGGTGCAGAAACTTGGATGGGTTGGTATTTGAAAACGCTTTTGGAGGAATGTTACCGCAGAAATGAACAGCGACAACGGCAAGTTGGTAAAAGTATCATTGAGAGTTTTGAAAAGCAGTTAATAAACTTTGAACCTATTGAAGCTGAGGGTTTTGCTAAAGTAAATGTTGTGCCAATGGTAAATGGCAAATATGACTTTTCTCTAGTTGCAAAACAGATTAAAAGTTTACCTCGTTCTATTATTAATCGTCGTAATTGTAGCCAGAAGAAAACTTTACATCAGTATTCTGGTTTAATTGATTTTGAACGATTGATGTATTTGATTTCGTTAATTATTAAATTCCCTGGCTTAGGTTTACTTCATGAAATTAATCCTGATCTTTTACAAAAGGAGTTAGTTGGTAATGTTCAACCTATAACAGATTCTTTAGATGAAATATCTGCATTAATGTCGCGTAAATATCATTCTATTTATGCTGAACCCAAAGCTTTAGCTAATGATTTGCAATGGTTAGAAAAAAATGGAATTCTTAATGAACAAGGGTTAACATCAGAAATTTTGGTTGGTGAATATACAGGAAATATTGATAAATTTGAGGCACATACCTATTCTGATAGTGATGCTTTTTTACGATTAATAACAATTATTCGCTGTTTGGTACACTTCCCTTGTTTTCGCCATGAGGAAGACGAGGATAAAACAGTTCAAGAGATATTTTTTGAAAGCTTGAAAAAATATATTGTTGGTTTTAGTCAAGACACACTACGTAAAGATATTCAAAGAGTTTTACACCCCTATAAAATATTACCTAAGGATATTATGAAACGTGCTTATTTTGTTGGCAATGCAATTTTAAATAAACATGAACTGGTACAGGTTTATAAAGTGCTTCGTTCTCATGCTAAAGATTTAGATGATCCTATTTCTTTATCTATTTATGAAGGGATTGAGAAAAAGTTAGAATTAAGTCAAATATTGCGTCCTCAGAAGAACAAAAAAGCAGATTGTAAAGAGCCTGGTGAATCAGAGTCTCAGGATTCTACTCAAACCGATTCTGAGGACTATACTGATGATTACCGAGTGAGAGCGATCGCTGATAGTCCCGGTATTGATCTGGAAAAATTGTCAGACAACGCAGCTTACAAGAAACTAGATCAACTTACCGAAGCTATTTTATCAGGTCAATTATTAGAACTTATCCGCTTTGCAAATACAGGACGTCATCTTAATGATCCCTATCCTAACCAACTATTCCAAGTCTGGCCTTTACAAATTGTATTTTCAAAAATAGGCTGGTATTTAGGCTACGAAACCAAAGGTGGAAAAGCTGATAAATTATTTAGATTTGAGCGATTAGATCGCTTTTCTATTAATGAGTATTTACCAACAAAACGCGACAAAAAAGAACAGAAAGCAGCTTTATCTAAATTAGAAAAATTATACCAATCTAGCTATAGTTTATTTTTAGGTAATAGCGTTGACGAACAGCAAAAGTATTTAAATACTAAACAACGTTCTTCTGTAGAAATTACAGTAGAAATATGGTGTGAAGAAAGCATTTTTAATTTTCTGAGTGAAAGAACTAAACGATTACCTCATAATAAAATTAAATTCTCAAAGCGATCAGGAAAAAGAATTTCACAAGGGGAGACGATATTTGTTTTACCACTAACAGAAGATTCTAAGTATCCTTATTGTTGCCAACTGACTTTACCCTGTTGGAGTATTGAGGATATAGACCTCAGACGTTGGATTATTGGTTTTGGAGATAAAGTTAAGGTTGTACAACCATTGGAGATTCGGGAACAAATTAAGTTAATGGCGGATGGGATTAGTAAGCTATATCAGTAGTTTTGAATGAGTTGTTTTATAAAGAGCAGATGCAAAGAGAAGAGACTTTACAAGGAGGGAGTGCGTTGGCGAAATTAGTCTAAATCTTCTTCAATCAAACCAGCATCTTTCAAAATACTTTTCAGTGTACCCGTAGGTAGATCACGATTTCCATGAACAGGTATAGAAAGAATCACACTCATACCTTCCCTAACATAGATATGATGACTACCTGTAATCCTTTTTAGATTCCATCCATAGCGTTCTCTTACACAGAGACTTACCAGAAACGGATTTCATAAAGATAACTCAATTAACTGTTTTTGTGGTTCAACTTCTTCTTGCTGACTAGCAACTTCTAACCAACCTTGAACAGCATCTTTCAACATTTCTAATAAATGTTCGTAACTTTCACCCCAGGTATGACATCCTGGTAAAGCTGGTACAGAACCACACCATACACCGTCTTCTTCCCAAATAATTGCTTTTATTTTCATAGCCAATTCCTTGAACTAAGGATATTTTAGCGCAGAAGGAGTCAGACGTACCAGTTTAATAAAAATGAATAATCGCTGTTTGGGGAGTTGAGGAGGTGCGATCTTATAGCTTATTGTAGGCGATCGCTCTCATATTTTAAATTTCTCCCCATTCCCTAGCATCAATAAAAATAGAAAGATGCTTTTTATTGCTCGTGGCAATAATTACCTAAAGACAATGCGTTTCTATTGATTCCACTTCCCAGAGGGAAGCGGGGTTTGCTAAATTTTACATTACCACTCAGGATTTTTAAGATGTTTCCATTGATTCCACTTCCCAGAGGGAAGCGGGGGTGGAACTCCTGCAGCAGAACCACAAGTTGTTCCCCTAGAGGTTTCCATTGATTCCACTTCCCAGAGGGAAGCGGGGCTAGAAGTATTAAACAACCATCCCCGTGCGGATGAGTTTCCATTGATTCCACTTCCCAGAGGGAAGCGGGGCTGAAACTCACCCGGGTTAACACCGCTTAACCGTGACAAGTTTCCATTGATTCCACTTCCCAGAGGGAAGCGGGGATATGACTTTCTGATATTTTCATATCAAACGTATCACGTTTCCATTGATTCCACTTCCCAGAGGGAAGCGGGGTAATTCTTTTAGATGGCGGAACTTTGGTAAGTTATCCACAAGTTTCCATTGATTCCACTTCCCAGAGGGAAGCGGGGCTACGCTACTAGACAATCTGTAGCAGAATTCCAATGCGTTTCCATTGATTCCACTTCCCAGAGGGAAGCGGGGGTCTATGACTTAAATGAGCAAGTTAAATTATTACAGCATGTTTCCATTGATTCCACTTCCCAGAGGGAAGCGGGATACCTTTCGGTATGAGGGGGTATTTCCAGAGGATGCCTGTTTCCATTGATTCCACTTCCCAGAGGGAAGCGGGGCCCATAGACCAATGATAACAGTTTTTTCATCAGGTAGGTTTCCATTGATTCCACTTCCCAGAGGGAAGCGGGGGACCTTACTAAAATTCTCAATGCCACTCAGGATCTTTAAAGTTTCCATTGATTCCACTTCCCAGAGGGAAGCGGGGTTTTTCCACGCGCACAGTCCTGCCACCAACTGGAGAAGTTTCCATTGATTCCACTTCCCAGAGGGAAGCGGGGTGTCAATATCTTTTTTTAAGCAACTGAAACTAATATGTTTCCATTGATTCCACTTCCCAGAGGGAAGCGGGGGAAATTCAACCATGGTATTCTGAGGGAAATAATGGGTTTCCATTGATTCCACTTCCCAGAGGGAAGCGGGGGTACGGACTTAGTTCGTACGGGTACGATATTCGGTTGGTTTCCATTGATTCCACTTCCCAGAGGGAAGCGGGGCCACAAGTTTTGAAGCGGAAGTAAGTCAGTCTGGTGGTTTCCATTGATTCCACTTCCCAGAGGGAAGCGGGGTATCCTAAACTAACCCGCGCTCTCCCGAAAGGGTGGAGGTTTCCATTGATTCCACTTCCCAGAGGGAAGCGGGGCATCCAAATTGGATGGGTTTCAGTCGAAGGGTGGCAGGTTTCCATTGATTCCACTTCCCAGAGGGAAGCGGGGTATGACAAAAAGACGGGTTGGGATCGTCCCAACTACAAGTTTCCATTGATTCCACTTCCCAGAGGGAAGCGGGGTTTTGATTAGGAGATTAGGTTATGAAGGTTAAATTTTTTGTTTCCATTGATTCCACTTCCCAGAGGGAAGCGGGGAAGATAAATATGAGTCCTGGACACCCCAAGAAGTAGGTTTCCATTGATTCCACTTCCCAGAGGGAAGCGGGGGCGGTGAAATCGTCGCACAAGCGTCCGCATCCGCGGCGGTTTCCATTGATTCCACTTCCCAGAGGGAAGCGGGGATATTCTTTGTTCCTATAGCTCAGCAGCTCCCTGAGCGTTTCCATTGATTCCACTTCCCAGAGGGAAGCGGGGTTGGATCCAAAGTCTCTTTGGTGCATCTCCCACGAACGTTTCCATTGATTCCACTTCCCAGAGGGAAGCGGGGAAGAAGCGTTTAAAAACATGGAGGTTTTGTTTGCATGACTTGTTTCCATTGATTCCACTTCCCAGAGGGAAGCGGGGGATTTATACACTTTGGTTAGCTTGGTAGATTACCTCGGGTTTCCATTGATTCCACTTCCCAGAGGGAAGCGGGGAGCTACGTATATGTAGATAGTGATTTACTGCCCAACTCGTTTCCATTGATTCCACTTCCCAGAGGGAAGCGGGGTTGCTATTTCGACATAATCTTTATCCAGTTCAATACCAATAAAAGTTTCCATTGATTCCACTTCCCAGAGGGAAGCGGGGTTTCTATTAACCAATTCGTAGCTTTATTAACAAATGTTTCCATTGATTCCACTTCCCAGAGGGAAGCGGGGCCACCCTAGTCTCGTTTTTGTCCTATAGTACCAAGTTTCCATTGATTCCACTTCCCAGAGGGAAGCGGGGGCGATGTGGCAAAAGCACCCGAACAGGAGCAAGCTTAACAAACGTTTCCATTGATTCCACTTCCCAGAGGGAAGCGGGGTTGTAATTATTAAACCATTCATCTAAACACCACTCCCGTTTCCATTGATTCCACTTCCCAGAGGGAAGCGGGGATAATCAGGCTTACAGGGAGTAGCTAGTATTTTTATTATGTTTCCATTGATTCCACTTCCCAGAGGGAAGCGGGGTTTTAGGACTTTCAGGATCTTAAAGATCCTGAGCGGGAGTGGTTTCCATTGATTCCACTTCCCAGAGGGAAGCGGGGAAAATTTACTGGAATTTTCCAGCGACGTAATAAATATCGTTTCCATTGATTCCACTTCCCAGAGGGAAGCGGGGTGTTAGTGCGATCGCCAAATCCACCCCTATCAAATCTGTTTCCATTGATTCCACTTCCCAGAGGGAAGCGGGGCTGCTAGAGGGGAACCGCTAGAGGGGAACTACCAGGGGAGTTTCCATTGATTCCACTTCCCAGAGGGAAGCGGGGCTAGCCCGTCTACTTTTATCTTGATTTCAAAATTCGTTTCCATTGATTCCACTTCCCAGAGGGAAGCGGGGAGATGATGCAATTGCTTATGGAACTCACAGAGTAAATGTTTCCATTGATTCCACTTCCCAGAGGGAAGCGGGGTTCCACTCATTGGCAGTGTGGCTAGGCCACCACTGCTCTGGGTTTCCATTGATTCCACTTCCCAGAGGGAAGCGGGGCTGTAACTGTTTATTGGTTCAAGGATGTCTATGACTGTTTCCATTGATTCCACTTCCCAGAGGGAAGCGGGGCCCAAATAACCAGGAGGTCTCTCCTGATTGTTTAAAGTTTCCATTGATTCCACTTCCCAGAGGGAAGCGGGGCCACTGAGTTTCCGTTGGTAAAGAATATAATATACCTACGGTTTCCATTGATTCCACTTCCCAGAGGGAAGCGGGGCAAAAAGATAATCAAACTGATGTTTTTATTAGTTGCAGTTTCCATTGATTCCACTTCCCAGAGGGAAGCGGGGCAAGTGGGTCTGGAAACAGAACCAGTTGAAACGGGATACAGTTTCCATTGATTCCACTTCCCAGAGGGAAGCGGGGACCTGAAACCATTGATGCTTCGTTCTTGGATTTTCAAAATAGTTTCCATTGATTCCACTTCCCAGAGGGAAGCGGGGACTTAGAACTAATCTTATTCACATCTTTGACCAAATGTTTCCATTGATTCCACTTCCCAGAGGGAAGCGGGGTGCAAAAGCGCAAAAGAATTCTCGAGGAGAGGATCCTGTTTCCATTGATTCCACTTCCCAGAGGGAAGCGGGGGGAACCAAACCCAAACCCATGGGGGTTTTGGGAGATGTTTCCATTGATTCCACTTCCCAGAGGGAAGCGGGGACCTCCATTTTAAGCCCTTACCCTGACTGGTGTCTAGACCCACTTTGCGAAGGTCAGCAAATTTTCTCTGTTTTTCACCCCTACCACCCTCAAAATAATGGCTGAAACCCTTACACCACAAGGCTGCGAGGTTCCCGACGAAATAATAGGCATTCCAGCGTTTTTTCCTGACCTTCGCATTTCATTCGTTAATCACTGAATTTACTGTCATTAATATCACTTTAGCCCTTAATTAATACTCAATAAATAATCTCAATACTAATCGTTAATTAACCCATCTAGCTATATCATTATAACTGATTCATGCTCAAATAACTAGTATTCAAAAACAAAAAATTTATTGTATATTTTATTTTTGCTTAGACTAAAGTAAACAGATATCATATAGATTAAAACTTTACCTAGCATGAATACTCAGATAATAATAGAATTGGGTAATTGCACTATGGGTACTCCCACTCCCCAAGCTTCTATTTGAGGAATGGTATGTTTAGATAAAGGATAAAATCTAATATTATCCTCTTGTAACTTGATAATCTTTTTCAGTCGGGAATGCAAATCACGATATTGCTGTGTGCTTAGTTGACACTCAAATACGGAATACTGCACTCGCTGACCATAACCTTCTAGTAAATCAGCTACTTTCTTGCGCCTTTTATCATCAGGAACATCGTAGGCAATTACATATAAAAACATAATTAGAAGTACCACTTAATAATACCATAAACTTATAATGTAATTCAGCATAAAATTAAGACATTCTGCTGTAAAGAAAAACTAATGTATTCTATATGGACGATAGTGATGGGCAGGATTGTAAACAAACTGCTTAAAAGCTCTTACCTGTTGAGTGAGTAAGTCCCACTTTGGTTGTTTAGTTCCATCCTCCGTTTGTACTTCCTCTGTCATTCTTTGCAAAAAAGCTTGTAAAAACTTTTTTCTTCCTGAATTATTTAAATAACATCCCCCTTTTATAAACTCAAAATCAGCTCCTACATCAAAAATATTGCGATTGATTAACCACATAACCAATGAGTCTATTAATGGGGAGCGAAACTCTTCAATTAAATCAGAAGCTAATGCTGGATGACCATCATGACCTTGATGCAAACAACCATAGTAAGGATCTAAACCTTGAATTTCTATTAGTGCCAATAGATGATTCCAAAGCACTTGATATCCAAAACTCAACATGGCGTTGACCTGGTTTCCAGGGGGACGACGACTGCGACCTAAAAAAATAAAATTCTCGTTGCTAAGACATTCCCCAAAAGCTGAAAAATATTGGGCAGCACCAGCGCCTTCTATCCCCATTAGTCTCTCACAACTGTCAGCTGATGCAGTTTGCTCTGCTAAATAATTAAGGCTTTCTAAAACACGTTCTAAATTAGCAGATGCTGTTTTTTTCTTCTGTCTTTGCAATAATACTCTACTGTTCTTTATTTTACTTTTAATAATCTCCCTCGCTGTTACTAATTTTTCCATAGCAGAAAGTTGTTGTTGATAACGAGACAGTTGGCGATATCCTCTCGATATTGGTAAAATTCTGCCATAGCAGTAACCCATTCTGGATAAATAGGCAATAGGAATGTCGCGCAACAAACAGGCTCGAACTACTTGAGTGGTTACCTGGGAACTACCAAATATTAGTATCTGTTCTAATAAGGGTAACTGCACTTGTGCTTGTGTAACTTCACCTCTTTTTACCACTAATATCTCTTTTTGCAAGCAAATGTAGCAGTTTTGCTCAGAAACATACAGGGTTTGCATTAACGCCACCAACGTTGTAAATTTGACTTCTTGACAGCAGAATATTCGTTTCCACCAGCTTCCATATCTTTCCTCGATTCTGACTGTAACCACCATACTATCCTATCAGCAATATTGGATACAAAATAAGTAGCAAATGTTATCAGTATTGTATTGATAATAACTGCTGCTAATCCCAAGGGCGCAATCAATAAAATTACCAAGGTGATAATTCCATTAACAACGGCAACAGAAATGTTTCTAAGAGTGGCAGAGCGACGTGAAATATACACAATTATCAAGTTCCTTATTGATTTTTCTCAAGGTGTAAAACTGGGGAGCGGAAAGTATTAAACTTTTTCAATCCGTAGATTAAATTGCTTTGAGATAGAAGACTGCAATGTAACAATATAACACAAGTTTTGTAGCCATAGTCATATACGGCTGAGGTAAGTCAGAAAGTCTACCTAGCACTCACTTCTAGCCATTAACCTTTACCCTAATTGGTGTTCCCCACTAGAGGAAAGTCTGTGATATGTCAAGAATTGTTACAAAACTGAGCTTTTGTTAAAAGTGTACCTTCTAAGTATGTACTATATAGAATAAGCAAACACGAGTTAGAGAAAATGGGTAAGTATAGTGTTGTCACTTTTGCTCCCGTACAAGGTTTCATCGAAAAGTCCCGTAAACTACGAGACTTGTATGGTGCATCCCTGATTTTATCTTATTTAAGTAAAAAAATAGCCAAACATGTGGATCAAGATCCAGATTTAAGGCTAATTTCTCCCGCAAGTCCTAACATTCTCAAGGGAATGCCCAATCGTATTCTAATTAAGGGGGAACTCACAAAAGAAACAGCTGAGCATATTATACTCTGTTCCTGGAAGGAATTACTAAAACATTGCCGAGAATGGATAGAGGGTAATATTACCAACTGTGGTCCATATTACTGGGAGAGAGAATGGAGTTTATGGGGTTCCCACGCATGGGAAGTATTCCAAGGCTCTGGTGATACTATTATTGCTGCAATGTCTGACCTAGAAGTTAAAAAGTTATCCCGCGATTGGAGCGCTGTCAATTGGATTGGCGAAAGTTCTAGTTTAAGTGGATCCGATGGTATTGCATTCCCTGATCTGGGCTCAAGTCATCGCAATCCTCAAACTTTGAATTATGGGTGGGAAAAAGAACAAATTCAAAATTTCTATACTGAATTAGCTAAATTAACCGACAATACGGAGGAAGAAAATCCCGAAGGTAAATTTATTGCAGTCAATGAAAAACTCAGTATTCCCGAACTGGTTAAACGTCTCATAACATGGCACGAAATTCAAAAGGGAATTAATATAGAGCGATCGCTCACAAATTTTAGAGAAATACAACGTAAACCAACGGAAACCTTTAAGGGTCAGTGGACAGGATGGTTTATGGGGGATGGTGATAGAGTCGGATATCACTTGCAAAAACTAGCTAGGATGGAAGATCCTGATACTGCAATTCACAATTTCAGCCTAGCTATACGACAATGGGGTAGAGATTTTGAACGAGGATTCGATTTAGGTAAGGTAGTTTATGCTGGTGGTGATGACTTTTTAGGGGTAATTTATAGTCAAGATCCTAGTCTTTCTGTCTCCCCATTAACTGCTTATGAGTGGTTGCTGGGTTTAAATGATACATGGAAAAAACATGAACAAGAAATTTCATTGAGTGTTGGTTTTGTCTGGGTAGCAGGTAGTGTGCCTCAGCGAGATGTTTTACAACACTGTCGGGAAGCTGAAAAAGTAGCTAAGTCTCGGGGAAGAAATAGGATAACTATGCGCATACTATTTAACAGTGGTCAGTATGTTCAGTGGACTTGTCCTTGGGACTATTTGGATATTCTAACCAAATACAAAGACAGAGAAGGAAAAGCAAATTGGAGTCACATTTATCAAGATTTGGCATATTTAAAATCCCGGCGTGCTTTTGATATTGATGATCGTACTAATGTCAATAAAACTAAACTGGTTGAAATAACAGCCTTGGTAACAGCTTTGCATTTTTTAGATCTTTACTTCCCTAGTCAAGATTCTGAACCAAGTTTGGTTACTACCTTGATCAATCAAATGAATAAAAATCAAGAGGAATTAGCTCAAAAATTATCAGGATTTAGTGATGATGCTGATACCATAGAAAAGGCAAAAGCTATTATTGATTGGATTACGGACTTAGTAGAAGTAGGTTGGCATTTATGTTCAATTACTTAATTAGTATTAGTCCTTTGGGACTTATGTATGGCAGTGCGGGGGCATTTTTATCTCCGGAAAACTTAGTAGGTCGCTCTGGTGCTAAATTCCCCCCTGAAGCTGCTACTTTGGCGGGTCTCATATTTAGCATCAATAAGGTCAATAACAAGCGATCTCAAGTAGAATTAAGAGATAATTTGTATGTAGCTGGGCCCTTTTGGGCAAACTCAGATAATCCACAGAACTTTTTTGTTCCCATACCACGCAATAAAATTATTGGCAAAAAAGAATGGGGAGAGTGGAATATCCAAAATGGCGAATGGTATTTGCCTAACAAGCAGGATAATAAACAAGAGGAGAAGCTAGACTATAAATTGGAGTCAGATTATAATTGGCAAACCATAGAGTCGTGGAAATTACCTACCAAAGAACTAGTCAAAGCTAGTAAACCTAGTAATGATTCTTGTAACCTTGCTAATGATCCTTGGAAATTTGTTTCTTTTCTCCACCCGAAAATTGAGTTTTCAGCAAGACGCGTTGAAAAATCCGATGGATTGTTTTTAGAAAACTCCGTACAACTACCAGATGATGTTTGTTTAGTCTATTTATCCACTTATGATATCGATAATGGTTGGTATAAATTCGGGGGCGAAAATCACATTGTGGAAATAACCTGTAAAAAACTTCAACCCAAAACCAAGGAATTACTCCAACAACCCATTGGTAAAAGTTTTGCCTTATTGACACCGGGAGTATGGGGATCCAACCGTATTTCTCACCGTTATCCCCACCCAGAAGATGACAGTCATCCCTTTCCCCAGGTTGTGCAATTACTCACAGACAAAGCAGTTCCCTATCGTTTTCGTTCCCAGGGAACTTTAGGAAGAGGACGTTATGCTGTACCTGCTGGTAGCGTTTACCTCCTCAAAGAACCCATTAATCAACCGTGGTGGAAATGGGATGAAAAATGGTTTCCTAACGAAGGTTACAGTCTCAAAAAAGTAGGCTGTGGTTTGTGTTTACCAGTAGAAATTCAGGGAATTAACTAAAGGAAGAAAAAATGTACACCAAACAATATGGCATTATAGAAACACTAGCACCCGTTCATGTTGGTGCAACTGCAGGAGAAGAAAGTGGTAATTTGAACCTCATATTCCGTGACCAGTTCACCCAAACGGGGATTATTCCCGGTAGTTCCATTCGTGGAAGATTGCGGGCTGAAACTCGCATTTTAGAAGGAGAAGAAAGGGCAAATCACTGGTATGGTAACGGAGCAGATGACGATAAAAATAACGAATCTATTGTCAAATTTGAATATGCTTCTATTATTTGGATTCCCGTTTTTTGTCCAGGTCAACCCATAGTTTGGGTTACTTCTCCTCGCTTATTAAAACGTTACCAACGTATAGCTGGTGACACGGTAGAAATAAAAAAGAATGGTCAAAATAAACTTCTTCGGGAAATATCAGTTCCCACACCTTATACAGGTTCTACCATAATTAAGACAAAACAAGCTGCAGGAGGTAAAAGAACTATATTTTTTAACCTAGGATTCTTAGAAATTAACAACACTGAAGATCTATCAGCGTGGTTCCCTGAACTTGAACAAAAATCAGCAGTAGTGGTAGATGATGGGGATATTGGAATGATCCATGATATGGCATTATATCGCCAAAGTCGGGTGCGTTTGCAATCGGAACAAAAAGTAGTAGATAAGGGTGGATTTTTCAATACTGAAGCCTTACCTGAAGGCACAATTCTAGTATTTCCCATAGCTATTAGAAACAATATCCAGGGTGAACAAAAATGGCAGGCATTTGGCACTAGTAACACGGGAGATATTTATTTGGGTGGATTAGAGTCCATTGGTTTTGGTCATTGTCAATTAACAGTTAAAGGAGCGTAAATTATGACCTGGAAATCCTATAATTTAGATCAGAAAGCTCAAAAATTAGTTCTTATCTATCGAGATAAAAAAGGTGTGATTGGTCAATCCCATAAAATGCGTAGCACCGTAGCCTACGGTTTAGAAAGATTTTCCGGTGAACACCTACGACTGTTGAGTAAAAATAATAAAAATAATGATGATGACCAACAAAAAGGTAAGTATTGGCAGGCTACCTGGAAAGAATTCACACAGATTATGAAGAATGCGGGCGTACAATTACCAGAAATACCAACTAATAATGACACCGCACAACTACAAGACTATGCATCTAGATTATGGAACCTATCTATTGATGACCAACGTGTTTGTTTAGCCGTGTTAACACAATTTTGTGATAGCTTAGTGTGGTGGACTCAACGCTATAAAAAAGCAGGTGAAAATGATGATTAATGAATTACGTTTAATGAACAGTAATGAAGTCCCCTTAATGTTTCAAGCTCAAGTTGATGGAAGGGGACAGGTTCAGTATATTGCAGATCGGTCAAAGCCAGAAAGATGGGTTGACGAATGGGATGAAGCAGTAGCAAACCTACCTAAATTTGGGACTCATGTGAGAACCAAAGAATATGAGATTTCCTGGCGTTTTCTTGCCAATAGTGGACAAGATGATGATATTATTAGACCTGTAATTGGTGCCAATGGATTTCCCTATTATCCTGGTGCTAGTATGAAGGGGGCATTTTTAAGAAGTTGCACCCGTGAACAAGGTATAAGATATTGTGGAACTCAAACTACCCAGGATACCAAACCAGGTATATTGCGGTTTCATGGTGCATATCCAAAAGATGATAGTTGGCGTGAGCAACAATTAATTGACATAGTTCACCCTCAAGAAGAATGGCAAGTTAAAAATCATAATAGTCATTCTGCATTCCTACAAATTTCCCTATATCAACCAACCCTGGTTTTTGGTATTTCTAGCAATATTGAGTTAGATGATACTGAGTGGCAAACAATTTGGGAGATTTGGGATAAAGCCATACAAAAGGGTATTGGTTCTAGAGTCAGTGCGGGTTATGGTCAACCTGTTATTGCACCAGAACAAAACCAGAATAAATTATTAAGTGTTAAACTAAAGGGCAAAGGTTTAGCATCACAGTTAATAG
Organism: Cylindrospermopsis raciborskii Cr2010; assembly: GCF_003367075.2. NCBI lineage: Bacteria > Bacillati > Cyanobacteriota > Cyanophyceae > Nostocales > Aphanizomenonaceae > Cylindrospermopsis > Cylindrospermopsis raciborskii. Next base: position 1,895,068 of record NZ_CP065936.1, on the reverse strand, counting down.
ACAAAAGTGGTGAATTTCGTCCCAATATATTTAAAGCTGCTCTCCGTGGTCATACCCTCAGATTATTAAGTGGAATGATCAATGAAAAAACCGCAGAACAATTAACCAAAGAACTGTGGGGAGGATTTGCAGGAAATAATGGAGCCATAGCAGGAGATTTAGGGATTAGTTTTAATCCAGAAAATTTAGTCATGGGTGAGTTTAGATATAATAATGTCACCATGCCCACCTACCATTTAAAAAGTGGTACCTTAACCATTGTTTGTATGAAAAATCCTTCTCCTGAATATAAAAAGCAGTTGAAAATGTTAGCAAAAGCTATTCTGCGATTTAGTATGTTGATTGGTGGATTTGGCAAATCCTCTCGTCGGATAGATCATAGAGAATTTTTACCCGAATATTTGGATAATCAAAATAAGCCTATGATTGGTTGTCACTGGGAATTCATCCCGGATTCAAAGGACTATTATTTCCCAGTTAATAATATTCTACATATCAAAAATGCCATTGATAAAGTTCGTCAAACTGTGGAAGAATGGTTAAGGTTTAAAGGAATAACACCTGAAAATGTGAGGTGTTTATGGAGAGAATCTTTTCACCCTCAAAATGTACAAATTTGGGGACGTATAGCTGAAGATAAGGATGATAGTTTAGCAGTGCATTGGTTCCATGGTAATTATCAAGGGAATCAATCAATCAAGGGTTCTACCTTGACTGGTCGTATGGGCAATATTGGCAGAATTTATCATCGAATGTATCCTCATTACAAGAAAACTGTAGATGGTAATATAGTTCGCCAAAAGGGGTACCAAAAGGGGTACATAGAATTACTCACTATTTTTCCTGGTGCTAATCCTCCTCTTCAAACTAGGCAATTTTTGGCTTTTTTAGGAACGCCTGCAAGTAATTTCCAACGATTATGGGGCGACTAATTAAGACTAATTAAATCGTCTTTTTAAGTAGGGAGGCACAATTATTTGTAGAATGGGTTAACTCATGCGGGCGTTGGGTTTCATACTTCAACCCAACCTACACTTAGGCGATCGCAGCAGAATATTCAATCATCAGATAGAATCCAGATAGCGACGTAACTTGCTACTAAAAACATCAATTACTGTCACCACAACTAACAATACTAACATCATAGTAGTCGCCTTATTATACTCAAAACCGTCTATATAACTCTTTAACTGAAACCCAATTCCACCTGCACCTACCACACCTAGCACAGAAGCAGCACGAATATTATACTCAAACATCCACAGAGTATAACCCAGTCCCAAAGGTAACACTTGAGGTAATATGCCATACTGAACCATTTGTAACTTTGACGCACCAATTACCCGTAAAGATTCCAATGAACGGGAATCCACAGCTTCAATGGCTTGTTGATAAAATTTCGCAAGATAGCCAATAGTGTAGATAGCTAGGGCCAAGGTTCCAGCAGGTGATCCCAAACCCGTAGCAGCAACAAAGATTAAACCTAAAATAATCGAAGGAACAGAACGAACAGCATTTTGCAGGAGATTGGCTAACCATTGCAACCACAAGGGTGCAATATTATTAGCACTAGCTACTGCAATTGGTAAGGAGAGCAGCGCGCCAATAGAAGTACCCCACAAAGACATTTGCACAGTTTCTATTAGTGCCCTAACAGCTATATCCAGAACCTTCCAATCGGGGGGAAATAACCTGACAATAAAATCTATGACGTAGGGCCAACTGTTTTTGACCAATTCAAAATCAACTTTTAACCCCTGCAATGCCCAAACATACACCCCCACAACCACTAAGAGAATAATTATATTCCTTAACCAAAAAACAAGCTGAGAGTAGTGATTAAATAGAGGGTGTTTAGGTGTTTTTGTCATAGTTTAAAAGTGTGAAACCTGAGCAACTTTCTCTGGTAAATTATAAGGTTTACCGTCATAAACAATGCGCCCAGCATCCAAAACTATAGCACGATCAGCATATTTTGCAGCCATGGCTAAATCATGTAGCACCATAATAATAGTTAATCCCTGCTCTCGATTTAGTTTCACCAGGGTTTCCATTACCTGTTGAGAAGCCATCATGTCTAAACCGGTAATTGGTTCATCCGCTAGCAGGATTTGCGGGAATTGAATTAGAGCCCTGGCAATAGCTACTCTTTGTTGCTGTCCACCACTGAGTTGACTGGTTTTTTGATAGATTTTACCTTTCAAACCCAGTTGTGCTAATAATTGTTGAGCTAAGAAGTGATCCTGACGAGGAAATCCAAATAAAGTTTGGGTGGTTTTTCTTTTGCCTAAACGACCACATAACACATTATCTAAAACTGATAACTGCCCAATTAATCCCCCACCTTGAAATAACATGCCAATATCTTGACGAATTTCTGGCAAGGTCTCGTTTGTCATCTGTCTATTGTTTATGTAAACAGAACCACCTACTACCGGAGCTAACCCTATGAGCGATCGCAAGAGGGTGGATTTACCAGCTCCGTTTAAACCCAAGAGAACTACAAATTCACCTTGGCTAATCTCCAAATCAATCCCATTGAGGATCGGACGATTTGAGGATGCAGTGTAACTTGTTTTTAGATTGTGACATTCAATTAGTTTCATGGTAGTAACCAAATTATTGTTAATTAAAAATATTCTAGCACTTCTAAACAGTTTTTGACAGTAAATAGCTTTATAGAAAACTACTTATAGAAGTTACATATCCATTTTTCGCCCTATGGTTCTATACCCAAATTTTTCAGAGCATCGCGCACGGGTTTCAAGTGACGATTATGATCAACTCTCACTAGCTCGGTGGAATTATACAAACCCTGCAACAATTGGTTATTTTCTGGTTTGTTTAACTTGAGAAAGGCGTTAATAATTTTTTCTCGCATGACTACTGGAACATCATCATCAACAACTATTCCATGAGCGGGAACACCGGATATTTTATACAGCACTCGCAATTTAGCAGCATCTGTGGTAGATATATAGGGGGGATACATGGCATACTCAGAAACTGTTGCTACATCTGCTTGACCACGTACCACTGCTTCCAGTGCTTTACTGTAATTACCTCCATAAGTAATTTGACCGAAGAAACCTTCCATCCGATCTTTGTCGGGGACAAATCCGTTCTTCACCAACTCACTAACTGGGAAAATAAACCCTGATCCAGAGGTGGGGGAGGTAAAGGCAATTTTTTTGCCTCTGAGCTGTTCCAGCGTCGCTTTAGTAGAAGCTTTAGGAGTTAGAGGACTGTTTTTGGCAACTACAAATATGGAATTATAAGTGTATCTACCGGAGTAGTTAGATCTCACCTCTGCTAGATATAAACGAGAATTTGCTAGTCCCTCCGCTTTTAAGGCTGGACGACTGCTTAAAAAAGCCACATCGGCTCTATTAGCTCTTAGGGCTTCTACAGCAGCAGTATCATCGCTAATTTGTGCCTTTACGGGTATTCCTAACTCCCGGGACAAGAAGTTAGCTACTTTCCCCACTTGTTCTTGCAGGTTAGGAGCATCCTTTCGACTAGGAAAGACTATGGTCAAATTTTTGAGATTTTTTGTAAGTAACAGTGGTGCTACTGGGGGAGGATTGGAGTTAGCCACCGTGGGTTGGGTTTTGACTACATTGCTGACAAATAAACTTGTCAGTGTTGCCAATGTACCGGCAATCAAGAACTTTCTTTTCAGGAATTGGTTAAGGTTCATTAGTAATAATTCTCAGTATTTTTGCGAATTAGTTTCAACTAATCCCAAAAGTTAATGTAGAACTTTTGAGAATAAAAGTCAATAGGCTGGGGTAGAAAATTTTGGGATTCAAAATATAGGTAAAGTATTAGTATTTATTATACTAAGATTAAATACTAGCTAACACAAACTGTTGCTACTCATTCCTATCTATATTTTTATAACTCAAGTCATAATTTTTAGGGCTATTTCAAAGTGTATATTTGTTTAATCTCATCCTATAACTAAGCTCTACCTAAACATATCCTCCCAAGACAAGATGAGTTGACGGAGTTGACATATAACTTGATATCTGTTACATTAAGATAGGTGTATGTTATCTCTCTTAAAAAATCAACTACTCGTACCTATTTGCAAGGTGGTTCTGGCCAAGGCTATATATTTAAATCAGCTAAATGTAAAAGCGAATGAAAATTTCCATAAAGAATCTCGGACCTATCAAGCAGGCAGAGTTTACACTTAACGAACTAACTATTATATGTGGTGGGAACAATACCGGTAAAACCTATGCCACCTATGCATTGTTTGGCTTTATCTCATTTTGGCGTGATGCTTTCTCCATAGATATTTCCGACGGAGATGTGTGGCAATTGTTAAATGAAGGTTTAATTGAGTTAAATATTGAAGAATACATCCGCAATGCACCAAATATCCTTGAGAAAGGTTGTAAGGCATTTACACAACAATTACCTCACTTCTTCGCTTCCTCCGAAAAACATTTTGCCGGGAGTCAGTTTTTGGTAAACCTGGATTCTAGTGATATACACCCTCTTTCAACCTTCGAACGGACTATGGGTGCAGCTAAAACCCAGCTATTCTTCATATCGAAAAAAGCCGACTCTTCCCTAGTTTCAATTTCTTTGCTCGTTGAGAAAGAGCAGGTAAGGATACCTCAAGAAATAATTAGTCGAATTATCGGAGATGCTCTAAAAGACATTATTTTTGGGGACCTTTTCCCCCGTCTTTTTATTGCCAGCGCCGAACGAACTGGTGTGGCAATATTCAGAAGAGAGCTTAATTTTGCCCGAAACCGTCTCCTGGAGGAAATGAGCTCAATGGAAAAGGAAATAAATCCACTTGAATTACTTTCCAAAGTATATGCGGATTATGCCCTACCCATTAAGTCAAACGTTGATTTCACAAGACAGTTAGAAGAGCTTTCAAAAAAAGATAGCTTCATAGCAAAGAATCATCCAGAGATTACAAATGACTTCTCAGACATTATTGGTGGTGAGTATCTTGTCACGAAGAATGATGAATTATACTATAGCCCTAAAGGAAAACGCGTAAAATTGACCATGGATGAAAGTTCAAGCGCTGTTCGTTCACTACTGGATATAGGATTTTATCTGCGACATGTTGCTGCTCCTGGCGACTTACTCATGGTTGATGAACCTGAGCTTAATTTGCACCCGGAGAACCAGAGACGCGTAGCTCGTTTGTTTTCGAGGTTGGTAAATGTTGGAGTAAAAGTATTTATAACTACTCACAGTGATTATATTATTAAAGAGCTTAACACTCTCATTATGTTAAATCAGGGAGGAAAAAGGCTAAGTGAAATAGCAGAGCGTGAAGGATACCGCAAAGAAGAGTTGCTCAAAGCTGATAAGGTTAGCGTTTTTATTGCAAAAGAGGAATTGATTAAGCTAGACAGCTTAAAGAAAAAGACTTATTGCCAAACACTAGTTCCTGCTCCCATAGATGCCAAAATGGGAATTGAAGCTTCTAGCTTCGATAAAACAATTGAAGAGATGAATCGCATTCAGGAAGAAATTGTTTGGGGGGATGATGAGTAGGGACATGGAAATTCTTGCCGAACTAATTAAGAAAACCGCACAGGTTGAGCTTAAAGAGGAGAACGGGAAGTTATATGCTATACTCGATGAACCTCAATCCCCGGATTCCATGGTAAAGATACGTGACTTACCTTTGGATGCTCTGGTGATAAAAGTGGATCAGTTTCGGTCTCCCGAGGATATCTTTAATGGGACCAAAGGGGAGTGCAGACGCGCGGACTACGTAGTTGGCAGTGGAATTAATCGCGCTTGATAAATGGATGGAAAGAGTTTTCCAGCAACTTTTAAGTCAGGTGGGTCAATTTTCCGGTAAAATACTTTGAGATATTTAAACGTTGACAAGAGAACTACCATGACAGTTGCAACAGCTTTTGACTTAGAAAGTTTAAATGAACAATTTGAAACCGCCACTCCCACGGAAATCTTGGCATGGTCGGTGGAAAACGTACCTACGGGTTTAGTCCAAACCAGTGCTTTCAATGTTGATGACTTGATTATTACCCATATTCTTTATGAAGTACTGGATCACCCAACACCAGTGATTTTCCTTGATACCCTTCATCACTTTGAACAAACTTTAGACTTGGTTGCTAAAGCTAAAACAGTTTATGGCTTAGACTTAAAGACCTATAAAGTACCCAATGTCTATAGTCGTGAGGAATTTGCCGCTAAGTATGGAGAGGCGTTGTGGGATACTGATATTAGTAAATTTCATCAAATTACTAAAATTGAACCTTTGCAGCGTGGATTGGATGAATTAAATACAGTAGCTTGGATTACTGGTCGTCGTCGGGATCAGGCGGTTACCCGTGCGAATATGCCCGTGTTTGAGTTGGATAATCAAGGGCGCTTAAAAATTAATCCCTTGGCTACCTGGACAAGAAAAGAAAGCTGGGAGTATGTAGCTGAATACAAGGTAATTTATAATCCCCTACATGATCAAGGATACCCAAGTATTGGTGATGAACCCATTACTACCAGGGTAGGTGATGGAGAAGATGAAAGAGCTGGACGTTGGCGCGGTACTGGGAAGACTGAGTGTGGTATTCACATTTAAGATTTAAATCTAGATATAAATCCCACACTGTGAGTGTGGGAGCGTATCATGAAAAAAAGATTGCCGTAAATCCATGATCAAAGTTCTACACCTTTCAGATATTCATATAGGAAGCGGTTTTTCCCACGGACGTATTAACCCCAACACTGGATTAAACTCCCGCTTGGAGGATTTTGTTAATACCCTATCTTTATGTATTGATCGGGCCCTGTCTGAACCAGTAGATATGGTTATATTTGGTGGTGATGCCTTTCCGGATGCTACCCCTCCACCTTACGTACAAGAAGCATTTGCCAGTCAGTTTCGTAGGTTGGTTGATGCCCATATTCCAACGGTTTTATTAGTTGGCAATCATGATTTACATTCCCAGGGTATAGGAGGAGCAAGTCTTAATATTTACCGAACTTTGGGAGTACCCGGTTTTGTGGTGGGTGATAGTTTGACTACCCATCATATTCAAACCCCCAATGGTAAGGTACAAGTAATTACTCTACCTTGGTTGACTAGGTCTATGTTAATGACCCGCAAGGAAACTACGGGAATGTCTATGGCTGAGGTTAATCAACTTTTGATTGAAAAATTACAAGTGGTTTTAGAAGGAGAGGTGAGAAATTTAGACCCAAATCTGCCCACCATACTTTTAGCCCATTTGATGGCTGATAATGCTATGTTGGGTGCGGAACGTTTATTAGCTGTAGGTAAGGGTTTTACTCTGCCAGCTTCTTTACTTATTAGACCATGTTTTGATTATGTGGCATTAGGTCATGTCCACTGCCATCAAAATCTGAATAAATCCAACGACCCACCTGTGGTTTATCCTGGTAGTATTGAGCGAGTGGATTTTAGTGAAGAAAAAGAACAAAAGGGTTATGTCATGGTAGAGTTGGAAAAAGGTAAGGCCAATTGGCAGTTTTGCCCACTACCTGCTCGCATTTTCCGCACCATCGAGGTGGATTTATCCCCCAGAGACAATCCTCAACAAACATTATTGCAGGCGATCGCCAAACATGACCTAACAGGGAATGTAGTCAGACTAGTTTATAAACTGCGTTCGGAACAATTAGATGTAATAGAAAACGCTGTTATTCATAAGGCGCTGGGGGATGCACATCATTATACGATTCACCCAGAACTAGTGAGTCAATTAGCCAGACCGCGAATTCCCGAATTAAATGCTAGTAGTAGTATTGATCCCATAGAGGCATTAAGAACCTACTTAAACAATCGTGAAGATTTAAAAGATATTGCCACATATATGTTAGAAGCAGCACAAGAGTTATTAGGAGATGATGAGACTATGATTTTGGTAGACAGATAGTGACATATTGTTTTTTGGTAGTACCCATAAAAAAGAGAGTGGGAGGAGGCATTACCAAGCGCCATTCACTCCCACTCTCTTATTTGCTGCTGAAGCGTTTAGGGAATATCACTGACAAACCTAATCGTTAATTAGGGGGGTAATTTGTAATCGATTAGGTTTGTATTCATTGATCATTCCTATTGCAGCAAATGGTCATTTTGTTCACTCGTTTAACAAACTGTAAGAGACTAACTCTTGTTTGTCTAGTTCAATGTAACTCCCTTCTAGAGTCTCTGGTTGCCAAGTTGGCACTTACTTGAGATTTTATCAAAAAATTGTGTTTGCTGCTAACATTATAGATTATTATTTATACATCTACTGGATTTGAAATTTCATATTTTTGCTGATTATAACCAACCATGACTCCACAGAAAAATAATATAAAATTACCATATCAACGCTGGCACATAGCAAAGCAAAATGAAGAATTAGCTGAAAAGTTAGCAAGTGTCAATAATGTTTCTCCTATTATAGGTCAGTTGTTAATTAATAGAGGTATGGAAACACCAGAAATAGCTACTAGATTTATCAATCCTGAATGTATAAATTTACCCTCTCCCTTGGACGAGTTCCCCGATTTAGTTCCCAGTGTGGAATTATTGGCAAGTGCTATTAGGAACCATGAGAAAATTGCTATCTGCGGCGATTATGATGCTGATGGCATGACTAGTACAGCCTTGCTGTTACGTAGTCTTGGATCTTTAGGTGCAAACATTGACTATGCTATTCCCAGTAGAATGCACGAGGGGTATGGAATTAATAAACGAATTGTGGAAGAATTTCACAGTGAAGGGGTCAGTTTAATTCTAACCGTAGATAATGGTATTGCTGCTCTTGAACCTATTGCAAGAGCAAAAGAGTTGGGTTTGAAAGTGATTATTACGGATCACCATGATTTACCTCCCCAATTACCAGTTGCTGATGCAATTCTTAACCCCAAATTAATATCTCTATCTTCCCCTTATAGAGGTCTTGCTGGTGTGGGTGTAGCCTATGTTTTAGCTGTATGTTTAGCTCAACATTTGCAAAAAATCACAGGTCTGGTTCAACCTATGTTGGATTTATTTACCTTGGGAACTATTGCTGACCTAGCTCCTTTAACCGGTGTTAATCGTCGTTGGATAAAACGGGGCTTAAAATCATTATATAAGTCCAATTTACCGGGTGTTCAGGCTTTAATTCAAGTCTCTGGTGTACAACCAAGTATGGGAGAAAATCAGCAAGTATCTAAGGCACAAAATTCTAAGTCTTTAAAACCAGAAGATATTGGATTTCGTCTAGGACCAAGAATCAATGCTGTGGGTAGAATTGGCAATCCTCAAATTGTGATCGAATTACTAACTACTGATGATATGGGAATTGCTTTAGAACGAGCAATGCAATGTGAGCAAATAAATGCTGAACGTCAAAAAATCTGTGAGGAAATCCAAGGAGAGGCAATATTGTTGGTTGAAGATTTATATGCACAAAATTTGCATCAAGACCGAGTTCTGGTCGTAGTCAAAGATAATTGGCATCATGGTGTAATTGGCATTGTCGCTTCTCGTCTGGTAGAACGTTATGGAGTTCCTGTCTTTATCGGTACTTACGAAAATAATCACCTGGTTCGTGGTTCCGCAAGGGGAATACCTGAATTTAATGTGTTTGATGCTTTGGAGTTTAGCAGCGATTTACTATATAAATATGGTGGACATAAAGCTGCTGCTGGATTTTCTTTACCCGCAGCTAATCTAGAAAATTTTCGATTGCGTTTATCAGAGTTTGCTAATCAATGTCTGGAAGTTCAACATCTCAAACCACTATTAAGAATAGATGGTCAAATCAACTTTTGTCAGATCAATCGGGATTTATTCCAACAGTTGAATATTCTTCATCCCTGTGGAATTGAAAACCCTGACCCTATCTTTTGGACTCCCCAAGTACGAGTGGTAGAACAGCAAATGATTGGTAAGGGTAGTATTAAGTTAACTTTGGCTCAAATCATAGATAATACAAGATATGAAATTAAAGCTTTGGCTTGGCGATGGGGTGATTATTTCCCTTTACCCTTCACTATTGATATTGCTTACAAGTTACGGGAAAATAACTTTAATGGTGCGAATGATATTGAGTTGGAGTTAGTCGGTGTTAGGTTACCTCAACAGTATCATCAAAGCTGCAATTACAGCTTTGACGGAAACTAGTTGACTCAGTTTGGGCTTAATTTTGTAGTATTTTGGCAAAGTATGGCTTGCTCACACCCACTTCCCATTTCACCAATTAAAGATCCCCGTTACGAAAAGCGAGTACAAAAATTACAGCGGGTCCAGCAAGGACAATTAATGCTACACAGGTCAATTGAAACGCGACTTCCCAGTTGATATTAGCTAGAGCTTCCATTTTTCCTCCCAAGGGTTTTAAAAAATTAAATAATTCAAATTGCTAAATGGCAATTTTTCCTACTATATCAATATACCAAAAAACAGGATCAGTTCATGTCTCTTTTTGTTTCATCTATTATGGAGGTAATTTATGGCTACTTGGCAATGTGTTAAGCAGTGTGGTGCTTGCTGTCATCTGGATCCTAGCGATCGCCCCTATTTATCCGATTATCTCTCACCTACAGAACTCTCACTCTATCTCCGTTTGGTAGGTGAGGACGGTTGGTGTGTTAATTTTGATCATCAAACACGAGAATGTACTATTTATAGGGATCGTCCTTCATTTTGTCGGGTAGAGTCTAAAACCTTTGAAAAGATGTATGGTATCAAACCAGAGGAGTTAAATGACTTCGCTATTGACTGTTGTCATCAACAGATAGATTCTGTATATGGCGATCGCAGTTTAGAAATGATTCGATTTAATCAGACCCTGGGTTTTGAGTTGTGAAGTAGGGACAAAGGATCTTTTTTTAAAAACTTGTCATTGGTCATTACATTATGAGATAATGATAAAAATATGAAAAACTCCGTTAGCACCGTGAAACTTGATACTTTGGATTTAACCATTACTGCACCTGCTGACCAATCACCACCCAAGACAAAAAAGTCTGACTCGGTTTGGGTAGTATTTGGGACAACCTTTATTACCATTTTTTTGGCGGAAATTGGTGATAAGACTCAATTATCAACATTATTAATGAGTGCCCAGTCCCATGCGCCTTGGTTGGTATTCCTGGGAGCAGGAGCTGCTTTGGTCACCACTAGTTTACTGGGTGTACTGCTTGGTGGTTTTATTGCTAGTAGACTTAGTCCTAAAACGGTAGAAAAATCAGCAGGACTGGTATTATTGTTAGTTTCTTCGATGTTATTTTGGGATGTGATTCACGGTTAAGTTATTAAATAGATATAGATATGGATTGGAATCTTCTGGGAATTAGCTTTATTACCGTGTTTCTTTCCGAACTGGGTGATAAGAGTCAACTAGCTGCGATCGCATTGTCTGGTCAAGGAAAATCTAGAAAGGCTATATTTTTTGGCACCGCAGCTGCGCTGGTGTTCACTAGTTTGCTGGGTGTGTTAGCTGGGGGAGCGGTGGCACAATTATTGCCCACCAGAATTTTAAAGACAATTGCAGCTATTGGTTTTGCTGTTTTGGCTATTCGTCTTTTACTACCTGAGAATGAAGACGATCGCGCTTCCTAAAAGCGATCGCCTTATATGGTCAAACCTAGTCAAACTAGATTGCCATGATTTCTCTATCATTCCAACAGCGATTAAATAGCCAACCAGCTCCTACTAACTTAATAACTTCTAGGATAAAATAACCACCATGTAGTAAATTCATGGTTTCTGGCACTGTACCAGGTGTAACCATCAAACTCAAATTACTACCCAGAGCGGACATTTGGGGGGTGAGCAGATAGGTATCTAACAGGGCCACCATGAGCAATAAAACCGACCAACATATAGAACTCAAGTTCCATTTTGACTTGGCTTTACCCATAGCCAATATGGCGGTCAATACTACCGCAGCAGCTACTAACTCCACACGGTTAAAATTCCAAAAAATGCTGTAGCCAGCCATGGTAAAATTTGCTTCTTTCATCATACCAGTAATGTAAAGACTGGGCATGATTAACCCATCTAATACCATGGTAGCGCTGAGCCAAAAACCCAGGGTAAAGATTACGGTTGTTTGCCAACCGGATCTCTTAAATTGAAGGTTAGAAATATTGTTCATAAAACTATGATTGCTGTAATTCTTTTAATTACGTTGTTTGGGAACACGATTAGAATCAGGTTGGGAAAATTGCTGACTACCTAAAGTGCCATACTATTTAGTTTCTATCCAAAAATCGAATTTGACAACGAATATGAACCAAATGTTACAAATCGTTATCTTTCTCCCAGGGATGGGGTAAGAACCTGCTGAGGAATAACTTCTGTCACCACCCGACCAGAACTACCACCCTTAACGGTAATATTTTCCGTTGCCAAATTGCCAATTGCAGTTGACCCTTGGAAAGTCAGAGGTGGTTCCATCTGACGATAAATCACCTTTCCTTGAGCTTCCACTAATTTTCGCTCTAAATACCAAGTGAGTCGCTCTGATTTTAAAAACTGATTACGTTGCCCAATTGCCTGAACATCACCCGTTAAATAAACCGTTTTCTTTAGCAATTTCATTTCCGCTGCATTGCCAGATACTGTTATATTCTCCCCTTGATGAATTACCTTTACGGGAACATTACTTTTGACAATTTCTTGATTAATATCCCAGGCGATCGCATTGCTATTAATTTGCATTGGTGGGTTAATTAACTGGAGTTTGGCTTCCGGTCCTAGGGTGGTAATTTTCGTGTTCAAATTAACCTCTATACCCTTTCCTTGAGCGCGATCAGTAAATTGATTGTTTTGATAACGTTGAATTTCCACAGGGCGATCGCCCACCAACTTTTCTGATTGAACTTGCCAAAGTAAGCGTTCAGTTTTGATTTGTAATTTAGGGTCATTAGAAACGGCAAACACCTGGCCTGTAAACTCCACCTGTTGTTGACGAGTTTTAACTCTAGCTTCCTGGGCGGTAGCTTTCAATTGACGATGATGACCATGAAACTGATTACGGACTATTAATAAATCTTCCTGGGGTCGCCATTCCAATTCATTCCCTTCCAATACTACTCCATTACGAGGATCTGTAGCCACAATCTTACCCTTGAGCACAAGTTGTTTACCATCTTGCTGAATATCCGCCGTTTCTGCTTTAATTGTATAAACTACTTTACCATCTTGATATAGTTCACCCTGGGGATTTTTGGCTTGACCAATTTCCTTTTCTTTGGTATACTTAGCCTGACGAGCTTGCACCTTCCAAAATGGTTTACCATCTTGGTCAAATTGCTCCAGACTAACACCAAAAAAAGTCAACTGACTATCACTCCTCAACTTATCAGAATCAGAACTATTCTCCACTGGAGAAATAGTAGATGAACCCGAGCAACCAAATAATCCCGTTAACAATAATAAAATCACTGACCAATAACTAAAATTTTTAGGCATATTTAACATATAAAATCACATAAAACTGTAGCGGGAGGAATTGGATTTACTTCCCCTCTAGAAGTTGCGTATTAACGCTCCCATAATTCCCGCTTAGTTGTTTTTGCATTATTCTGGAATCTGTAAATGTCCTTCACTATCTTGATGGTCGTCCAAGAATCCCATACTGGATAATGGCCTGTAGGGATAACCCTGACGAGGTGTCTTTTGGATATCCTCCCTAATCGCTTCCAAATCAATATAGCGATCGCTCACATTAATTAAGCTGTCACTGGTCATGGAGCGTAGACTAACAACTTCCACCCTAACGCCACGATAACTGACCGAGTTAACAGCATAGGCCAAGTCGCCATCACCGCTGACCAAAACTGCGGTGTCATAGGAGTCCACTAAAGCCATCATATCCACAGCTATTTCCACATCTAGGTTAGCTTTTTTGGAACCGTCTGGCAATTGTACCAAATCCTTAGCTATGACTCGATAACCATTGCGACGCATCCACAACAAAAATCCCTGTTGCTTCTCATTAGTCCGGTCTACACCAGTATAGAAAAAAGCCCGTAATAGCCTTGATCCACCAGTCAACCGACATAATAGTTTAGTGTAATCAATTTCGATACCTAATTGCAAAGCTGCATAAAATAAATTTGAGCCATCAATAAATATTGCCACTCGACCCCGATTTTCCAAAACCTGTTCTGGCGTAAAAATCGAGTCATTTTCTAAATTATTCAACATCATTGTTAGACCTCGGTTGTTATCCATGTCGTCTGCGATAGAAATCATTAAATTTACGCCCTTATTAGATTGGGTTAATTGACTCAAAAAAAATGTCAGTTTTATTGCACCTCCCCACGGTAGCAAACACCTCTAGAAGTAACCTTTGCCATGAAAAGACAAATGTTGAGAGGGTTCCGGTTTTAAAGTTCTATCCGTTTGAAAATTGGCTGAGGTGTGCCTAACTGTTGTTTATTCGATAGTACGCCCCATGTTGCATGGGTTGTAAAAGGTGCAACGGTGGAGGTTTCTTCTGGATTGTTAAAATTGATTCCCCATCCTAATTGCTGATAAATATCGCTACTGATATTAGGAATAATTGGCGATAGTAAATAAGCTGTTAGTCTCACCGATTCCAGAACGGTGTACAACACTGTTGCTACCTCATTCTGTTTTCCTTGTTTATATAATGACCAAGGAGCTTGTTCATCTATAAACTTGTTACTGGCTTGAACTAATAACATCACAGCTTGAGCTACCTCATTGAAAGCTAAAACTGAATAAGCTTGTTTAACTTTCTCCCCTAATTGCCCACCAATTGTCTTTAAGGTATTCTCAGGGGGAATATCTTGTGGAGCAATGGAGGGAATTTCCCCAGCGCAGTATTTTTTCACCATGTTCAAAGTACGATTTAACAAATTACCTAGGTCATTGGCTAAATCTGCATTTAGAACATGAATGAACCTAATTTCATTAAAATCGCCATCCTTACCAAATTCGATTTCCTTAAGGAAGTAATAACGAACAGCATCACTACCATATTTTTTCACCAGCGCTACAGGATCAACAGTATTACCCAGAGTCTTCCCCATTTTTTGACCATCTTTAGTCAAAAATCCATGTCCGAATACTTGTTTTGGCAAGGGCAAATTAGCTGACATCAGCATAGCTGGCCAATATACGGCATGAAATCTTAATATATCTTTACCAATTAAATGTAAGTTAATTGGCCACCATTTAGACACGGCATTTTCTAAAGTTGGTTCTGTTCCTGGTTCTAATAGTGCTGTTATGTAGCCTAAAAGTGCATCAAACCAAACATAAAGAGTATGTTGGGTATCCACAGGTACAGGAAAGCCCCAATCTAAATTGACCCGTGAAATTGAAAAATCTTGTAAACCTTGACTAACAAAGCTAAGAACTTCATTTCGCCGACTAGCAGGTTGAATAAAGTTTGGATGGGATTGATAAAACTCCTCTAGTGGTTTTTGATACTTAGATAGACGAAAAAAGTAATTTTGTTCATCGCGCCATTCCACTTCCTTGGTGGTATGGATAGGACAGCGCTTACCTTCTATCAGCTCCCTTTCTTCCTTAAACTCTTCACAGGATACGCAGTACCATCCCTTCTGCTCTCCTCGGTATATATCACCCTGTTCCCAAACTCTATTAAAAAATTCTTTGACAATTACCTGATGCTTTAAATCAGTAGTACGACTAAATCGATCATATTGAATGTTCAAAATTTGCCATAAATCAATAAAACTAGGGACAATTTGATCACAAAACTCTTGGGGTGATTTTCCTTGACTTTGTGCTGATCTTTGGATCTTTTGTCCATGTTCGTCTGTTCCAGTAATAAATATCACTTCATTACCCAATAAACGCTGAAATCTGGCTATAGTATCTGCAGCTATTGTGGTATAAGCACTACCAATATGGGGAACATCGTTTACATAGTATAGCGGTGTGGTCAGGGCAAAGGTTTTTGAAGTTTTATTTGTTAGATTCATAGATAATAAAAAAGAAATTATTAAACAGTTTTACCAGCTAGTTAGTTTTGTAAAGCTAGGTAATTATATAACATTACACCTATTTTTTCCAACTGTGTTTTGATCATGACAAGTTAATAACCTCACAATTTTTTCCATTCTATAAACACTAATGATTGTTCCCTGGGATTAGGAGACAATTAGTCAACAATCACATTCCCGGATTTTGCCTGGATTTTGATTACTGTAGTCAGAGAGTGTACTCAGATCAAAAAACTGGGCAAACCAACGGAAAATCAGGCCTAATCTCTAATTTCTACAGTCCCATCTGATCCCGTTCAGGTTTAAGTACAGAAATGTAAAATATTAATTAAGAAAAATGCCAAATTTTTGCGCAACATACACGAATTAATCGGTAAATAGGTAGGAAAATTTCAGTTTTCAGTATGGACAGATTGTGCTTCGTCAAATACAATCTCATATCCATACTTCAACTACCAACCATTGAGATGGATTAACTGCGTCAAGGATTTATTCAGCGATTTCACCTATTTATATATAATTCATTCAAACTTCGTTAAAATCTGTAATTATAGTTTCAGACTGAATTGATTTTTATATAGAAAGCTTGATGTAGTTAGCTTTTAATGACTCTATTCCCCGAAAAATACCAAGATGATAGATGTGGAACTCAAACTCCGGTTTTTAACTCCCAAACCCCTACAACCAGAATATCCATTGTTTATTTATTTACCAGGAATGGATGGAACCGGTGAAATGCTACAGTCACAAATTAGCGATTTAGGGCGGGGGTTTGACATTCGTTGTTTAGCAATTCCTAAAACGGATATGAGAGATTGGAACCTATTAACCACAAATGTCCTCGACTTAATTGATATGGAATTGACTACAGGATCCTTCAAGAGAGGAAATCGCTTGGTTTATTTGTGTGGTGAGTCTTTCGGTGCTTGTTTGGCTATGAAAATAGCTATTCAGTCACCAAGTTTGTTTAAACGTATTATTCTAATTAATCCCGCTTCTTCTTTTAAACTAAATCCTTGGATCAGCTTTTCATCCCAAATGACAAATTTAGTACCATCATGGTTTTATCCGGTAGGTGCTTGGGGGTTGCTACCCTTTTTAGCATCTTTACCTCGCATATCCACTCCCCTCCGTCGTCAACTACTCCAAAGTATGACCTCCCTCCCTGCAGAAACTATTAATTGGCGATTGTCCTTATTGCGTCACTTTCACCTGGATCATGAGAAAATGCAACAACTCAAACAAGAGACACTGTTAATCGCTGGGGGAAGCGATCGCCTGTTACCATCCCTTACAGAGGTAGAAAGATTAGGAAGGATGTTGCCAAATAGTAAGATCGTGATTTTACCTGATAGTGGTCACGCTTGTCTAGTGGAGGAAGAGATAAATCTATATAAAATTCTCCAAGACCAGGGATTTTACGAGAAAGTCTCCCTCAATAGAAAATTTTAGGCCATACTGGAAGCAGGTAAAAACAAGAAAAAATGACAGAAATGATAACTCGGACTAGTGACACAGAATTATTAAATTGGACTGGTGATACCCTGGGTATTGGACTGTTTGAAGATGCAGTAGAGCTAAAAGACGACTTAGCAACTCTCAACCAGAAATACGGGGGAGTTTTCTCAGAAGTCATCGCTGAAGAAGAGTTCACCGGTAAAGCTAATACTACAGTGGTCATTCGTGTGGGAGCCAACTCCCCCATTCGTAAGGTAATTTTTATCGGTTTAGGAAAAGTAGATACACTGAAATTAGAAACTTTGCGTATAGCAGCTGCAACCCTTGCTAGGACTGCTAAAAAGCAAAAAACCAAAACCCTGGCTATTAGTTTTCCAATATACAATAATCAACCAGCAGCTACCGCCCAAGCGATTACAGAAGGGGCCCAATTAGCACTTTATCAAGATATTCGGTTCAAATCAGAACCAGAAGATAAAAATCCCCCTATTGAGACCATTGACCTATTAAATTTATCGGGACAACAACCCGCTATCACCCGCGCAGAACAAATTGTTTCCGGAGTTATTTTAGCTCGAGAGTTGGTAGCAGCTCCAGCTAATGCGGTCACACCTATTACTATGGCACAAACTGCTCAAGCGATCGCCCAGGAACATGGTTTGGAACTAAAAATTCTGGAACAAGAAGACTGTGAAAAACTTGGTATGGGAGCATATTTAGGCGTAGCACAAGCTTCCGACCTTCCACCCAAGTTTATTCACCTCATCTATAAACCCGCAACCACCCCTAAACGTAAACTAGCTATTATTGGTAAAGGTCTCACCTTTGATTCTGGTGGTTTGAATATTAAAGGAGCTGGTAGCGGAATTGAAACTATGAAAATTGACATGGGTGGAGCTGCTGCTACTCTTGGTGCTGCTAAGGCTATAGGTCAGATTAAACCAGATGTAGAAGTTCACTTCATATCCGCAGTTACTGAAAATATGATTAGCGGTAAAGCTATGCACCCAGGAGATATCCTTAAAGCATCTAATGGCAAAACTATCGAAGTAAATAACACTGATGCGGAAGGGCGTTTAACCCTAGCTGATGCTCTGGTGTACACCGATCAGTTAGGTCTGGATGCCATGGTGGATCTAGCAACCCTCACAGGCGCTTGCGTAGTAGCTTTAGGCGATAATATTGCTGGCTTATTTACCCCTAATGATAATATAGCATCTCAATTGCAAACCGCTGCTGAGTCTTCTGGAGAAAAGATTTGGCGGATGCCAATGGAAGAAAAATATTTTGAAGGGTTAAAATCAGGTATTGCTGATATGAAAAACACTGGACCCCGCTATGGTGGTTCTATTACAGCTGCTCTATTTCTAAAGCAGTTTGTTAAAACTACACCATGGGCACATTTGGATATAGCTGGACCTGTTTGGGCTGATAAAGAAAGTGGCTACAATAGTGCTGGAGCAACTGGTTTTGGTGTAAGAACCTTGGTGAGTTGGGTTGAAAGCGATTAAATCTAGTATTTTTGTGCTAGTACTTCTCTGGGAATTGATTTCAAAAGTTCAGTATTGACACCGGATTCGCGAGTGAGAGAAATTTTGCCTGTGCGGGCAATTTCCTTCAAACCGAATTTTTGTAAAACCTGAACAATTGCTACCATTTTCCCAGGGTCTCCTACCACTTCTATGGTCAGAGAATCTTCCGCTACATCAACTACCCTAGCACGGAAAATCTGAGCCAGTTCCACCACTTGGGATCTGTTGGTGCTATTGGCATTTACCTTTAAGAGCATCAATTCCCGCTCTACACAGGGAGTTTCTGTAACGTCTTGTACCTTTAATACATTAATCAATTTATATAATTGCTTAGTTATTTGTTCAAGTACGCGGTCATCTCCAGGTACAACCATAGTAATGCGGGATATTCCCTCCTGTTCAGCAGGACCAACAGCTAAGCTTTCAATGTTAAAGCCACGACGCGCAAATAAACTGGCAATGCGAGACAAGACTCCCGCTTCATCTTCTACAAGAACTGAAAGAGTATGTTTCATGTTGGTCAAAATGGAATGGGTAAAGATAACTAACAACAGACCGATTATAGGAGAAAAGAACGCGTAGAACAACTGGGAGCGGAGCAGTGTTTGCGCGGAAGATGATAATTAGATGATAATTAATTGTGTATATCTCTCCGTATACTTATATTATTTCCGATGGCTAAAAAACAAAAGTTTCCTTATTTACTTGGTTCTAAGTGGACAGCTCAACAAAAAGTGGATGGTTGGAGACACTTTCAAGTTGTTAATCGTAAAAATCAAGGTAATTGGGTATATGCGGAAATGGTAGCAGCATGTGATCCAAAAGTGCGTTTTTGGATAAATGCTAAACTATTACAGGACAATTCCCAATGGCATCCGGGTTGGCAATCTTTAGTAGAAATCAACAATAAGACGTAGTATCACTTAGCGATCGCCTTTATCCATAATCCTTTTTCGGGGATTATAGGGGAACGCTATTCTATTTTAATAATAATTTACATAAAAGCTCAACCTAGTATTAAATCTCCCCAATCCCCATATTTCCGTCTTCCTATCCTAGCACCTACCTGGATTACCCCCCATAATGGCTAATTTGTTTTTTGTAACTATTTTTAGTGTAAAAGTAATAAAAAATTGATTTAGAGCTAAATATAGAGATTTTTTAAGATTTAAGGGACATTTAACCCATAAAAAATCAGTTTTGCTTGTAAATTCTACATTTAGAGCAGAATTTCGTAGTTGATTGCCCTTTGCTTTATGGGGAACTTGGATAATAATGACAATCACAGACCTTGAGAAATTACCTGGTAAAAACCCAGGATCTCTGTGGAACCGAAAAGAAAAACTATTGAGAGATGAGAAATTATGAAATTAGCAGTTTATGGAAAGGGTGGTATTGGTAAATCTACAACCAGCTGTAACATATCCGTGGCCCTTGCCAAACGGGGTAAAAAGGTACTACAAATTGGCTGTGACCCAAAACATGACAGCACTTTTACCCTAACCGGGTTTTTGATTCCCACCATCATTGACACCCTGCAAGAAAAAGACTATCACTATGAAGATGTGTGGCCAGAGGATGTCATTTACCCTGGATATGGTGGTGTTGACTGTGTAGAAGCTGGTGGACCACCCGCAGGTGCAGGATGTGGTGGTTATGTGGTAGGTGAAACTGTCAAACTCTTAAAGGAACTCAATGCTTTTGATGAGTATGATGTGATTCTGTTTGATGTTTTAGGTGATGTGGTTTGTGGTGGTTTTGCTGCACCTCTAAACTATGCTGATTACTGTTTAATTGTCACTGATAACGGTTTTGATGCACTCTTTGCTGCTAATCGCATTGCTGCTTCTGTCCGTGAAAAAGCCAGAACTCACCCCTTACGTTTAGCAGGTTTAATTGGTAATCGCACCGCGAAACGGGATTTAATTGAGAAGTATGTAGAAGCAGTGCCAATGCCTGTATTAGAGGTATTGCCATTGATTGAAGATATTCGTGTTTCTCGTGTTAAGGGTAAAACCCTGTTTGAAATGGCAGAATCAGACCCCTCACTCAATTATGTTTGTGACTATTATTTGAGTATTGCTGACCAAATTTTAGCTCAACCAGAGGGGGTTGTTCCCAGTGATGCTCCTGACCGGGAACTGTTTTCCCTGTTGTCAGATTTCTATTTAAATCCCACTAAACCACAGACTAATAACCAGGAACAAGAATTGAAACTGATGATGGTCTGAGGTGTTTAATTAGGGGTGAAGATTAGGAACCCAGTTGCAGCAAAATAGCTATCGAAAAACAGTTTCATCTTATCTACAATTGTCCTTTAGTCTCCCGTATCATGGTCAGTTGCTGTTATATTACACATAAAACACAGCAGTTCTTGAAAACCTGATTTTTCTGCTTGGTTTTTTCACCCAACAATTTAGTTTTTACCGGATAGGGGAAATATGGCTTTCTTCGATAGTTTTACTGATGCAATTAAACAAAAGTGGTTACATTTTTTTGAGGTTAATCGTGAGTGGATTGTGGTGCAGATGGCTGCACAATCAATGTCTACCCCTGATGGAGGTAAACGTCCTTCTTCTTACCTGATCCTGGGTGTGGTCAACGCTTTGGAACCTAAACTTGCTCAGTTGATGTTTCCTTTTGCTAAGTTGAATCCTGACCCCGATATTTTAATTGAGGTTCTGGGATTAAATTTTGACCCCGACCTTGCTATTGCAGGTCAAGCACGTAATCTGGATGATGGGAAAGTATATTCCGATGCACCTAGTGTGGTGGGAGAAAATCCTTCACTGGTGAATAGGTCTCTAGGGTTGAATTTACCGGATGATGATGAATTCGATGATTTCAACCAATCCCATGAGACGGGTGAGTTGGTTTCTGACGTTTGGGGCGGAGATTCTTCTGGAAATGGCGAGGAACTACCTCCCAGGGTTTTTGATGGTTCGGAAATGGCCCGTCTCTTCCCCGAAAATTAAATAAATATAAATAAAGGAGAGAAAAATTAAATGACAGTGACTGCGGAAAATACTGCTTTAACTTTTGAATGTGAAACCGGTAATTATCATACTTTTTGTCCCATTAGTTGTGTAGCTTGGTTATATCAGAAAATCGAGGATAGCTTCTTTTTGGTAATTGGCACTAAAACTTGTGGTTATTTTCTTCAAAATGCCATGGGAGTAATGATTTTTGCTGAACCCCGTTACGCAATGGCTGAATTGGAAGAAGGTGATATCTCTGCTCAGTTGAATGATTTTAATGAGTTAAAAAGACTTTGTGAACAAATTAAACGCGATCGCAATCCTAGTGTAATTGTCTGGATTGGTACTTGTACTACTGAAATCATCAAGATGGACTTGGAGGGATTAGCTCCCAAGTTAGAAGCGGAAATTGGTATTCCTATTGTGGTTGCTCGTGCAAACGGATTGGATTATGCTTTTACCCAAGGTGAGGATACGGTTTTAGCTGCTATGGCTAATCGTTGTCCTGCTCAAACACCAGTAACTGAAACGGAAAAGAACGAACGGAATGCTATTCAAAAGTTACTACATTTTGGGAAGAAAAAGGAAGAGGTAATTGAGGAAGAATCGGAATATGTCAACCATCCACCTTTGGTATTATTCGGTTCTTTACCAGATCCTGTGGTTACCCAATTAACGTTAGAATTGAAGAAACAGGGAATTAAGGTTTCTGGTTGGCTTCCTGCAAAGAGATTTACCGAGTTACCAGTAATTGAAGAGGGCTATTATGTTGCTGGTGTTAATCCCTTTTTAAGTAGGACTGCAACAACCTTAATGAGAAGGAGAAAATGTAAACTAATTAGTGCACCATTCCCCATTGGTCCAGATGGTACCCGTGCATGGGTGGAGAAGATCTGCTCGGTTTTTGGTATTACTCCCCAGGGTTTGGAAGCAAGGGAAGCACAAATTTGGGAAAATATAGAGGATTATGTGAAGTTGATTCGCGGTAAATCTGTATTTTTCATGGGTGATAACCTGTTAGAAATTTCCCTAGCTCGGTTCCTAGTTCGCTGTGGAATGACCGTACCAGAAATTGGCATCCCTTATATGGATAAACGTTACCAAGCAGCCGAACTATCTTTACTAGAAAAGACTTGTCAAGAAATGGGTGTTGCCTTACCTAAAATTATCGAGAAACCAGATAACTATAATCAAGTTCAGCGGATTTATGAATTAAAACCAGATTTAGTAATCACTGGGATGTCTCATGCTAATCCCCTGGAAGCAAGGGGGATTAATACTAAGTGGTCTGTGGAGTTTACCTTTGCACAGATTCATGGATTTGGCAATGCGCGGGACATTTTGGAATTAGTCACCCGTCCTTTAAGGAGGAACAATAATTTGAAGGACTTGGGTTGGGATAAACTGGTGCGAGAAGCAACTACAGCTTAAGAGATACAATTATTTGTAGGTTGAGTTATTAAACTCAACAAACCCACGGGATCTCGCCAACTACCCGTTATTGCTTGAATTAATCCACACTTGGTCCATGGGGGAGACCGGGAATTGATTCCCGGTCTCAGTTGTGTTTTCCACCCACAAAAAACCTCCATAACTCATGGGAAGACCCACGAGTTAGCAAAGAAACTAATTAATCACAATGTGTCTTACCAGAATACTCATAACCTCCCCTGAATTACCAGTTGGCGTGACTAGCTTGTGGAGCTACCTTAACCAGTCGGGTTTGACCGACTTGGGCTTTGAGTCTCCCCCACGGACCAGATGTGGATTAATTTAAACAATAACGGGTAATTATTGACAAATCATTCAAATGTCAACTAATTAAGATATTTAGGTTCCCAGCTATTGTAAAGGAAAGTTAATCAATTATATAATTTCTTCTTATTTCCAGTGCGGGTTGATTTTTTCAATTTCAACCTCGCGTTTTAGTTCAGGATGTGATTAAAATGCCCTTGTTTTTTCTAGTTCCAGTACTTACCGCTTGTATAACTGGTTATTTTTTCAGTAAAAAAAATCTGGAGATTGCTTATATTGCTGGTATATTAACAGCTGTTACCCTGGTGGTGAGCCTGTTTTTAGCATCCTGGCAACTTCAGTTAGTGTTATTAGCAGTGATAATTTTCCTTTCTAACCAACTGTTGGCTAAAATTAACACCAATGACCGTTGATTCTGTGACCTCTAAATTTCTCCCCTAACTAGTATAACTGTACTATTAACACCGGAGGCAATAGTTTCAGGAATATTACCGTGGATTGCCTGTTGTAATAGTCCCTCCCGGGAAGCACCTAAAATCACCACGTCGAAACCTTCTGTGTTAACCAGTTCAATTACTGCTTGACTAACCGACTCACCTTGTAAAGACGCAGCAATTACTTGACCATGGATGTTTCGGTTACGAATTAGTTGGCGAGTAGACTCCTCTAAAACGTGCATATCCGGTTCCTTTTCCCAGGGTTTGACCACCTGGGTAAGGCGAATTTCTGGATTTTCTACTAAGCTTACTAAAGCTGGTAATAACTTAATAGCTACGGGTGCATTTGGTCCTCCAGCCATGGGTACTAACCATCGATGAAAATTAGCAAGGTATGATTTATTATGCAAGCTACTTAATTTGACCAAAACAACATCACAGGTGGCTTGACGAATAATCGTGTCTACCACCGTACCAAAAATTCTTCCTGGTGTGGAGGTGTTTCCCTTCCAACCCATAAAAATTAAATCTATATGTCGTTCCTTAATGGTTTCTAAAATGGCCTGGGCCACATCATGAGCAACCCGTATTTGGGTGTGGATGGGAATTTGCCATTTTTTGGCTAGGGATTCGGCTTGTCTAAGTATTCTTCTGCTTTTTGTTGTTCTGACCTTAGTTTCAGAAGGAGAACTATGACGAGATACTAAAATAATCTGTAAGCATTCTAATTCATAATGGCGTTCTTGAGCAATTGTAGCAGCCATTTGTAATAGAGTTTCCGCTGTATCTGGATTAGATAGGGTAACTAATAGTCTACCTCTTCCAGTACTAGGCGATCGCGTTTGATATACCAGATATGATGGTTCTGGTTGAGGTCCAGAGGCGATATTTTTACAGTTAATGCTATCTGCTTCTGCTCTAATAATATCGCCACGAGTAATAATACCAAGAATTTTTTGTTTTTCTACCACCGGTAAGCGACTAATTTGGTGACGGTTTAGTAGGTATAAAACTTCCGTTAAGCCTTGGTCTGGTTGCACGGTAATAGGTCCCGGTGTCATAATTTCCCGTAAAGTAGTATGCTGAAACGGGTAAATGTTTTTAATATCTGACTGGGTAATAATTCCCACTAACTGACTCTGATCTACCACTGGAAACCCTCGATGATGAGAACGAGAAAAAGCTTGAATAGCCTCTTTTATAGACATCTGGACATCTAAGGTTTCTACTCGTTTTTGCATTACATCTTCAGCTTTTAATTTAGTTAAAACACCTTCAATAGGACTATTTTTTTCAATGGTAATCCCATTCAATTTCAGTAATTCATCATAGAGTGAACCTGGTACAAAGTAGTCTGCAACCAAATAGGCTGTTACAGCAACAATCATTAAAGGCAATACCAGATTAAAATCCGTAGTTAGTTCAAAAACAATGACAATAGCAGTAATAGGAACCTTAGAAACTGCACTAAAGAAACCACCCATTCCTGCTAAAGCGTAAGTATTAAGGGAACCAAAACCCAAGAATTGCACCTCAAAAACACCAATAATATGACCCAAACAAGAACCTAAAATCAAGCTAGGGCCAAATAATCCCCCAGGTGCACCCGAACCAAAAGCAATTAGGGTGAGAATAAACTGACTAATGAAAGTAATAGTAGCTAATAGCAAATTAGGCTCACTAGCAATCATGTATTCTCTCAAACCAGCATTATCTCGATAGTATTCTGGTAGCAAAGCCACAATCAACCCAGAAAGTAGACCTGCTAGAGCTACCCGTAAAGGTAAAGTGATATGGAATCTTTGATAAATTTTGAGACTAAGTCTTAGCCCATGACGGAATACAGCACTGAATAGGCCAATAATTACCCCTAAAAGCAGAAAAATGGGAATTTCTGGGAGGTAAAACTGAGCAGAATAGTTAACCAGTTCTCGATTAAGTTGTAAAGTTCCACCACCCAACAATCTAGAAATTACCCCCCCAATAAAACAGGCAATAATAGCAGTTCCCAGAGTTAATTCCGACAGGTCCTTCAGTAGTTCCTCAATAATAAATAATACTCCAGTAATGGGAGCATTAAAAGCAGCAGATAACCCCGCACCCGCACCTGCAGCAATCATTTGGCGACGATGTTCAGGAGATGTGGGTACTAAACGGCTCATCCCCGCAGCCAAACCCGCACCAACCTGTATAGTCGGTCCCTGTCTCCCCAAGATTAAACCCGATCCCAAGGTAAAAATAGTACTAATTAACTTAATCCCCGCCACTTGCCAAGATAACCTGATAGGAACATTACCTAAACTGGCTTTCACTTGGGGGATACCACTACCAGCAGCTTCCGGAGCAAATCGTTGGATTAACCAACCTGCAAAAAACCCGAACCCCATGCCAATCAACGGTAATACTAACCAAGCTGGTAAAATATGGGTACTATGAATACGCCATGTTCCTAACCATCCCGAACTCTGTTTGAGTAAAACAGCTGATAAAGCAGCTACAATACCAATAATAGAAGCCTCCGCGATCGCCAAACCCTTTCTGGGTCGCCAGATTTGACGAAACTTTTGAGTGAGTTGATCAACAATCAACATATAGCAACATATAGACTTTTTAATAGGTTGTATTTATTCCATTTTTACCGATAATGGAAAGGCCTTCTACTACAAGAGAAGGAGTATAACAAGAACCATTCCAATCAGCATCACTACCGATCTTAACTACCTGCTTGAGTGCGGTATAAACATTACCAGCAACCATAGTATCCTTAACTCGACCTATAACTTCTCCTTTTTCCACTACATATCCCAAATCAACATTAATAGCAAAATCTCCAGAAATTCCCCCGCTCCCACCCAGCATTTGATCCACAATTAAACCCGTATCCATAGATTTAATTAACTCCAGCAGGGATTCTCCACCGGGTTGGATGAGAAAATTAAACATACCAGGAGCGGGGTAGCTACCTAGACCTGGACGAAAGCCATTACCCGTAGTTCCCATACCTAGGAGACCACCAGTAGTGCGATCGCTGTAGAAGTTGCGTAAAACCCCCTGATCAACAAATATCAAAGATCGGGTAGGGGTGCCTTCATCATCAAAAGGACAGCTATAGGGACCTGCTTGAGGATCCTGATATATAGTAAGATTAGGTGTCATAATTGACTGGCCCAATCTATCAGACCAGGGAGAAGCTCCTTCCCACACTTGTTTAGCATTTAGGGCAGCCTGCACAGTTCCCCAAAGCATATCAGCAGCTTTAGAGGTAAACAAAATAGGCGATCGCCGGGTGGGGGTAGGAACATTTTGTTCAGCCCAGGTTAATCGCTGAAGGATTTGATGTGCCACTTTTAGGGGGTCAAGTTGACCGCGTTGAGTTTGTCCATCAGCAACGCTTAAAAAATCATCACCTCTAACCCATTCGGCGGACATATAGCAACTGAGAGTAGTGTCACTGTAATCACAGTTTAGACCCTGACTATTAATTAACCTAATACTTTCCACATCGCATTCCCAGTCACCATTACAGACAACATCGGGATAGATATCACGTACCTGAGCGATCGCAGTTTTGCCCCAATTTATCAGTTGTTCTACGGATACGGAAATACCTATATCAAGGTAAGATTGGGGAGAATGGGTTCCCAGTTCTACTGATTCTGGTTCATTTAGTTGACTCAGGGCCAGGGCCCGTTCTACCATCCCTGGGGGGTCTAAAGGACCGTAGGCCACAGTAAGTCCTGGACGCCCATTTTTCCACAGTCGGAGTGCAGCACCTTCGGATTGACTAGTTTCTAATTGTTTAAGACGATTAGCCTCAAAAAACACGGGACGAGAAAGTGAACGGGACTGATATACTTCTGCGGCCTCGGCCCCGGATTTTAAGGCTAGTTCCAGCAGCTGTTCAGCTTGTGTATCGTGGGAAAAGTTTGCAGGACCCATGTTCCTTAATTCATGATATGTGTTGACTTCTCCCCGCCCTAAAGAGACGGGGATTCATTAGAACCGTTTTTGTGCGGAGGTTCGTTATGCCGAAAGTTCCACAAGCGTACTCTAATTGGCGCAGTCAAAGTCGCCTTACTGACTCCATCTAGAGCTAGTCCAAATATTGTCCATACTTTTGTGTTGCACCTACAAACAGCTTATCAAACCGGGGGAAAAAATTAGCAATTTCTTCCCCAAAAAGCAGGATCTCACAGTTGAAATAGTTTTTAAAAAATCCTAAACACATCCTTGTTTGGAAATAAAGATATAGAAGAGAATAAAGTTTATGGCACTAGATATAGAAACACAACCAATACAAGAGAGATTTCAGCACCTGCTAAAAGTTATTTCTGGCGATCGCTTTCTGAAAAAGCAGGGTTTAGGAAACGAAGTGCCATTTTTTATCTGTCCCTATAGACCAGAAGAGTCAGTAGAAATGGAATACATTCAGCAACAACTTACCAAGAGCCTCAATCAAGCTGGGCTTGGCGTGCTGGAAATTAACTTGTATAATCTTTCCATTGAGCTTTTACAAAAGCGAGGAGTGTGGGAGCAAATTCTGGATATTGAGCCTTCAGTTTCCAAAGAGCAACTCAAGGAGCTACTGCAAGGGGTTCTTGATCCCGAAAAGCATCTTGTACCAGCTATTGCGGAAAAAATGGACCAGAGGGAATTCGCCGTTATGTTTATTTCCGGGGTGGGTGAGGTATTTCCTTACATTCGCTCCCATAACGTTCTCAACAACCTCCAAAGCACTGCCAAGGACCGCCCCACGGTAATGTTCTTCCCAGGGGCCTACACCCATTCCCTCGAAACCGGTGCATCCCTGGATCTCTTTGGGCGATTGCGGGATGACAAATACTACCGAGCATTTAATATCTTCCATTACGAACCATAGGACCACACCATGACCTTAAAGACTATTTTTCAGAAGCCAATTGACCGCCCCATTGAAGGAGTCATCAAAGCAGATGACGAAGCAAGCCTACGGATTGAAATTGAAGAATATGTACTCACTAACGAGATAGAGAAGCGACTGGAGGAATTTCTTCATGCTTACAACAATTACCAGGGTGCCAATGGGGTGTGGGTGTCAGGTTTCTTTGGTTCTGGTAAATCTCACCTGCTCAAGATGTTAGCACTGCTACTGGAAAATAGATCTGTGGATGGGATACCGGTACTACATTCCTTCCTACCCAAGTGCGGTGAAAATGAAATGCTCCGGGGTGACCTCAAAAAGGCTGTCTCCATCCCATCAAAAAGTATTCTCTTTAACATTGACCAAAAGGCTGATGTAATTAGCAAGACTGAAATAGATGCCCTCCTAGCTGTCTTTGTCAAAGTATTTGACGAGATGTGCGGCTATTATGGTAAACATGGCTACATTGCCCAATTTGAGCGGGACTTAGATAGCCGTGGTCAATATGAAAGCTTTAAATCAGCATACAAAGAAGTGGCCCATCGACCCTGGGAAGAAGGTCGGGAGCAGGCCCTGTTAGAGTCCAAAAACATTGCCATCGCCTATGGCCAAACCGTAGGTGGCGATGCGATCGCAGGTCAAGGAATTCTCGACAAGTATCGCAGTCAATACAAGGTTTCTATTGAGGACTTTGCTAAAGCGGTTTTTGACTATGTGGAGCAACAAGGGAAAAACTTCCGCTTAAACTTCTTCGTAGATGAGGTAGGGCAATACATCGCCGACAATGTAAAATTAATGACCAACCTGCAAACCGTTGCAGAAAGCCTGGCTACCAAGTGTAGGGGACGCGCTTGGATTATGGTTACCGCCCAAGAAGATATGGACTCAGTACTAGGAGAAGATAGTCGCCAACAAACCAACGATTTTTCCAAGATTCAAGCTCGGTTTGCCAACCGGATGAAACTTACCAGCCAAGATGTTGCTGAAGTCATTCAAAAGCGACTGCTCATGAAAAATGAAATTGGCAAGAATGTGCTCTCAAAATTATATGATGACCAAGCGAATAACTTTAAGACCCTTTTTGATTTCGTTGATGGATCCCAGACCTACCGTAATTTTCAGGATCGGGATCACTTTATCCAGAGCTATCCTTTTATACCTTACCAGTTTCCCCTTTTCCAAGCTGCCATTCAAAATCTATCAGCTCACAATGCGTTTGAAGGCAAGCACAGCTCTGTTGGAGAGCGTTCCATGTTAGGTGTTTTTCAGCAAGTTGCTATACAGATTAGTGAATATGAGGAAGGTCAACTTGCCACCTTCGACCTCATGTTTGAAGGTATCCGTTCAGCACTAAAATCCAGCATCCAGCAAGCCATTTTACAGGCGGAGCGACACCTGCGTAACACTTTTGCTATCCAGCTGTTAAAAGCCCTGTTCCTGGTCAAATATGTAAGAGAATTTAAGGCAACACAGCGCAACCTCTGTGTGTTGATGTTTGATCGGTTCAATTGCCATATCACGGACTTGCGTAAGAGAGTAGAGGAAGGACTAAACCTATTAGAGCAAGAAACCTACATCCAGCGCCACGGGGAACTCTACGAGTATCTAACGGATGAAGAAAAAGACGTGGAACAGGAGATTAAGAATACGGAGGTAGACAAAAGAGCTGTTGCTGAAGAGTTAGAAAAGCTAGTCTTCGATCACACCCTCAAGCTGAAAAAGATTCGCTCCAACTCACAGGATTATCCCTTTTGTAAAAAGATAGATGATCGTCTCTATAGTCGGGAATGTGAATTGACAATACACATCATCTCCCCGTTCAATGAAAATGCTGAGAATGAAGATAACCTGCGCGCCCAGTCCATGGGACGTGATGAACTGGTAGTGATTATACCACCAGAGGAAAGACTCATGCGCGACCTTATCATGTACAAACAGACAGATAAATATATTAGCCAGAATGTGTCCATTACCCAAAAGGATTCAGTTAAAAGCATACTCACCGATAAGAATTCCCAGAATAGGCAACGCTACACAGATCTCCAGCAACGGGTACACACATTATTGAGTAAATCAAAACTCATCCTTAATGGCA
Source organism: Cylindrospermopsis raciborskii Cr2010 (assembly GCF_003367075.2). Classification (NCBI taxonomy): domain Bacteria; kingdom Bacillati; phylum Cyanobacteriota; class Cyanophyceae; order Nostocales; family Aphanizomenonaceae; genus Cylindrospermopsis; species Cylindrospermopsis raciborskii. The sequence goes on along the minus strand of NZ_CP065936.1, from coordinate 1,863,950 downwards.
GCTATATTGAAGTAGGGGGAGATGACCCCCAGAATCGCATCCTCAAGGGATTTGAGGATCTGATCCTCAAAACCTATCCCAATTTACAAATGCTGCGCGGTATGGTTTATACGGAAAAAGATCTGTCCGAGGCACTAAACAAACCTGAACAGCTTCGTGAAGACACCGAACCAGAGCAGGAGGTGCTTGCTTCCATTCAGCGCAATAAAGATCTTGGAGTAAGGACAACCCTAAAAACGCTAATAGACAAATTTGAACGTAAACCTTATGGCTGGCATCATGCAGCCCTATTGCACAATGTAGCGAGTCTTTGTGCCCGAGGTAAGCTGGAAGTACGCTGGGACAGCAATCTATTGGATGGTAATGAGCTACTCAAAGCACTAACCAACACCCGTGACCACATGAACATCATTCTTGAACCGCAAATAGATTTCACTGCTTCCCAGGTACGGGCATTAAAGAAACTATATACTGACTTTTTTAACGAACCAGCTCCCAGCGGAGATGCCAAACTACTGGGACAAAAAACCGCAACCGCCATTTCCGACTTAATTGATAGGCTTGAAGCCCTTTCTACTTCACACTATCCCTTTAAAGAAAAACTTAGTAGTGCGATCGCCAGACTAAGAAACATCAAGGGCAAACCTTATGCCTGGTATGTTACAGACCTTCTCAAACAAAAAGATGAGCTGCTTGACCTGAAAGAACAAACTATTGAACCGATTCGCACATTTCTGAATGGTTTACAGCGAAACATATTCGATTGTGCCCAGGCGTTTATTGAAGAGCAGGAAGCGAACTTTTTGATAGTGAATGCTCTTCAAGAGAAAAAGGTGCGGGAAATACTCGCTGACCCTCACTGTTTCCGAGGCGATCGCATGCAGCAGTTAAAGGAATTGGTGACTAAACTGAGGGAAGAGATTACTACTCGGTTAAATAGAGAAATTGAGGATGCTGTAGCTATAATAGAATCACTACGAAGCAAACTAGTTGCTACGGCTGAGTTTCATGTCCTTAGCTCTGGTCAGCAAACTGAGATTGCTAGCTCATTTGATGAATATATAAAGGTTATCAAGAACCAGAAGCTCATCGCTGTAATCCGTGACAGAAAGAGCTACTTTGAGCAAGAGGAATACGAAAGGCTACGGCAAATAGTTTTTTGTACCCAGCCTGGTGTGGTAGCAGAGAAGGCAAATCAATACCATACTAATCAAGAAAAAAGATTAGTGGGGAATTGGCAAGAGACACAAAGTCTGTATGTAAGTCATCGTTCCATCCAGTTTAGTTTCGACAAAGAGTGGCTGGCAGATGAAACGGATGTAGAGCAGTATGTAGCTGTTATGCGGGAGGCATTATTGGCAGAAGTTCGCAGTGGGAGAAGAGTACAACTATGATAAAATACAAGTTAGTAAACACACATATTAAGAGGCTTTGACCATGACCCCAGCATCTAATAGAAAAACTGATATCATTCGTACAGAGCGAGGATTAACGATCGCAGGTACTCGCATTACCCTGTACGATGTGATGGATTACGTAACGGAAAACTATCCACCAAAGTTTATCCGTGCTATGCTCGATCTTACCCATGGACAGGTAAATGCTGCACTATCTTATATTGAAACATACCGTGAAGAAGTTGATGCAGAGTATCAGCTTGTCCTGAAGGAAGGCGAAGAACTGAGACAGTATTACGAAGAACAAAATCGTGAGCGAGTTGCCCGTATTGCGGCTAAGCCCCCAAAACCAGGTACAGAAGCCATTCGGGCAAAACTCCAAGCAGAAAAAGCCAAGTTTGCATCACGAGTATGAATTTTTTAGTTGATCATAACCTACGAGGGCATTCTGTTGTCCTCGCTGGGAGCTTTACTGCGAGTGGTTGGCTTGACTTGATATCGATTCGTTTTATTCTCTTTGAAGAAGTCGGTTTAGCTGTCACGAGCGATGATCGCGTTGTTTGGCGGTATGCTCAAGCCAATCAGATGATCCTGATCACCGGTAACCGAAGCATGAAAGGCAAAGATTCCCTGGAGCAAGTGATGCGGGAGGAAAATACCCCCACATCATTACCCGTCGTTACAATCGGTAATATTGATCGACTACTTTCCGAGCCAGATTATCGCAATCGCTGCGTTAATCGTTTGGTTGATATTGTAGTTGATATTGAAGAGTATCAAGGCGCAAGACGCATTTTCATCCCGTAATGCGCCGAATGCTAGAGCGATCCATTATAACGCTATAAGACAAGCACAACTAATGTTCAAGGGAATCTTGATTCTCTACATATTTTTTAAGTTGGTCTGACACCTCCACAACTAGCTACAAAATAAGCCCCGGTCCATAATACTAGTCTTTCCAATAAATCTTTTTTTTTAAATGGTCAGTCCTAGCATTTCATAATCTTTTTTGGGCTGAGGTATTGACAAGAAGTACCAATTCTCCATTTAATTACTTATAGACAACAGTAAAAGGGACTATACACAGTTTCATAGCCTACACAATAAGGCTGAATCTGGAACCATCGAACTAGATAGTGTAGACAAATACATAAGTGTATTCCAAGTGGTACATCACATGCCTAAATCAAAGCACTGAGTCGAGAAAAAACTAAGAGATATGGGTACAAAATAACATAAATATGATAACACATTTAGAACTGAAAAACTTCATGGCCTTCACCGAAGTGAAAATTGATTTTTCTCCTAAGATCAACGTGATCATCGGGAAAAATGGCACAGGAAAAACCCATCTGCTCAAAGCTGCTTATTTCCTCAGTGGTGTGGCTCCCCTATTCAAAAACAATTCCCATATTAGTGACAAAGAACTTGTTAAGGAACTTGCTTCCGCCCTTACCCCTGAGCTTTTACGCCTATTTTTGCCTTTAGATGCTAAGTTAAACAAAATGCGTCACCACGGTGGAGGTGCAAAAGCCACATTAGAAGCCCACTTTGCCCATGATCAACAGATAGCTGTTAGCTTTAGCACCAGATCTAAATCCTTGGAAATCAAGATCAAGGATAGAAATAGCTGGGAACAATACCAATCCAAACCAGTTTTCTTTCCCACCAAAGAAGTCCTCTCCTTTATGGAAGGATTTAACAGTTTGTACCAGATGTACCAAGTCTCCTTTGACCAGACCTATCAAGATATTTGCCTGTTGTTAGACCTTCCCCAAATTCGTCCAGAAAACCTGCACGAAAAATCCAAATGGGCCATGGAAGAGCTGAAAGCCATCTGCGGTGGTCGATTCATTTTTTATGGAGGAGGCAAAGTCACCTTCAGAACCGAGGATTCTGAATACTCCGCTAACTCTATAGCTGAGGGTATTTGCAAAGTTGGAATGCTTTACCGTCTGTTAGAAACGGGAGCGCTTCAACCCGGTGTTAGTGGTTTGCTGTTGTGGGATGAGCCCGAATCAAACATGAATCCTAAACTAATGAAAAGTCTCGTTACCATTTTGCTAGAGCTATCACGCAATGGACAGCAAATTATTCTGGCAACCCATGATTACGTCCTACTTAAGTGGTTTGACTTACTTATGGACAAGAGTAAAGGGGATCATATTCTGTTTCATACTCTTTACCGTGACGATGAATCTGGAACCATCAAACTAGATAGTGTAGATAACTACATAGGCATGTCACCAAATGCCATTGCCGACACCTTTAGCGACCTTATCAAACAACAGGCAAACCTAAAAATGGGGGATTTAGGCAAATGAAAGTGAGAGAGGGAGATTTGGAAATTGACTTTACTGATGCAATAGAGGCACTAATTTTTGATCAAATGAAGGATAAAACACTCCCAGACTATCATGGTGTAGCCGAAATGTACCGTGTTGATTTCGTGGTTGAGTTTGAAACGCGCATCGTGTTTGTCGAGATTAAAGATCCTGGCAACCCAAAAGCACAGGTAAAGGGGTTGGAAAAGTTTTGGGAAGAATTGAAAAATGGGAGTCTCAGCAGGACTTTTGCAAACAAATTTGTTGATTCATTCTTGTATCGCTGGGCGGAAGAAAAGATTCACAAACCAGTGGACTACCTCAATATTATAACATTGGATGATGCAGTATTACTGGATAATTTTTCAGATGAAATAAGAAAGGTGATCCCTCCTATGGGTAAGACTGTGCCGCGATGGAGACGACAATTAGTAGAAAATTGTCAAGTGTTCAATTTGGAGACATGGAACGAAACTTTCCCCGGGTGGCCCGTCACACGCCTAAATCAAAGCACTGAAAGGAGAGAAAATTAACATATATGGATACAACTAGACTCAAAAGATTTGCCCAATTTGCCCGTCGCAGCCTAATTGAACAGGTTTCTAGTAAATTAAATCATATAATAGCTGAAGACAGTGTAGCTCGTCGCGAAAGCGCAGAAGCAGTAGATAAGCTAGAACAGCAAATTAAAGAACAGGGAAAACAACAGGTCATTGAGCAGGTGGCTTATATCTGGTTTAACCGATTCTGTGCCCTGCGGTTTATGGATTTAAATGGCTACACCACCACCGCCATTATATCCCCTTTGGAAGGACAGTTCCAACCAGAGGTTTTGGCTGAAGCTAAGATGGGACATATTGATGAGGATATGATGCCCATAGCTAAAACTAGAAATCATGTCTTGACCTTACTAAACGGAACTTCTACCAGCCGAGACCCACAAACGGAAGCCTATCGCCTCCTACTGGTAGCTGCTTGTAACTACTGGCATGGAGCTATGCCTTTTCTTTTTCAGCGCATTCAAGATTACACTGAGCTGTTGTTACCCGATGATTTGCTATCAGGGAAATCTATTCTCGCCTATACCCGTGAGGCTATGACTCCTGATGTTGGTCAGGATGTGGAGGTGATTGGATGGTTGTATCAGTATTATATCTCGGAGAAGAAGGATGAGGTATTTGAGGGATTAAAAAAGAATAAGAAGATTACGCCAGAGAATATTCCCGCAGCGACCCAGCTTTTTACCCCCCACTGGATTGTTAGATATTTGGTGGAAAATTCCTTGGGTCGGTTGTGGATGCTGAATCGTCCCCATTCTCCATTGGTGGAGCGCATGGAATATTATATCAAACCAGAAGTACCTGAATCTGATTTTCTCCCCATTGAAAATCCGGAGGAGATTAAGATATGTGATCCGGCCTGCGGTAGCGGACATATATTGGTATATGCCTTTGAGCTGCTGTATGCCATTTATGAAGAGGAAGGTTATGAACCATCTGAGATTCCTGGTAAGATTCTCACCCATAACCTTTATGGTGTGGAAATTGATGAACGAGCAGGGGAGTTGGCAGCGTTTGCATTGGTGATGAAGGCCCGGGAGAAATATCGGCGGTTCTTGCGTAAGCCTTTCCAACCGAATATTTGCGTATTACAAAAGGTGATATTTGAGAAGGATGAGCTAAAGAGGTACATGGATTTTATAGGGCGGGATCTGTTTACATATAAGGTGCAAAGCACCCTACATGAGTTTGAAGAGGCTGATAATTTTGGCTCTCTCATTCGTCCCACAGCGACAGATGTGGGAGGGATAGTGGCCATGTTGAAAGGGAAGAATGTTTCTGGGCAACTGCTTTTTTACCAGACCCATCAGAAGGTTTTGCAAGTGTTAAAGCAGGCAGATTATTTGAGTTCTAAGTATCATGTAGTGGTGGCTAATCCCCCCTATATGGGTGGGAAGGGGATGAATAGCAGGTTGGGGGCGTGGGTTAAAGATAATTATCCTGACAGCAAGGGGGATTTATTTGCTGTGTTTATTGAGCGCAATCTGCAACTTGCGAGAAAGCACGGTTTGGTTGCGATGATAACCATGCAGAGTTGGATGTTTCTCTCCTCATTTGAAAAACTTCGAGCGGGTATTTTGGGTCAAGATACTCTCCTTTCCATGGCCCATCTTGGCGCAAGAGGGTTTGACAGTATTGGGGGTGAGGTTGTATCCACAACTGCCTTTGTTTTAGCGAATAGCAATGATTCTGAATATAAAGGAAGTTATGTACGTTTAGTTGATGGCAACTCCGAAGGAGAGAAGGAGTCTGCGCTTCGTGAAGCCATTAAAAATCCCAATTGCGGTTGGTTTTTCCGTGCTTCTGCTGCTGATTTTACAGCAATTTTCATGTAGTTAAACTACAAAATAAGATAAGCTATAATAAGGGTAATAAACTAAAATAGAGTAGAAGTACTGTCAAATTATATGCCAAAACCTTATTCAATAGATTTGCGTAATCGCGTGATTGTAGCATGGGTTGCTCAAGAGGGATCTCAACGCCAGTTGGCAGAAAGATTCAAGGTCAGCTTATCATTTGTGAGAAATTTAGTACGTCGTTATCGTGAAACTGGGCAAGTTGAGCCAAAGCAATGTGGAGGATATGAAAAGCCTGTAATTGCAGGCCAATATTTAAACATGATCAAGTCTTGGCTGGATGAGAAAAATGATTTACTACTTTCAGAATTGTGCGATCGCCTGAGAGAAACGACGGGCACTAGTGTTAGTATCACAACCATGCATCGAGCCTTAGAAAAGTTGGGTCTACGTCATAAAAAAAAGTCTAAATGCCAGTGAACAGGAGACTCCACGTGTTCAAGAATTAAGGCATGATTATCGTCGTTGGGTAGATACAGTTGATATTAGAAATTTAGTGTTTTTAGATGAATCGGGGATAAATTTAGGGATGTCAAGGTTGTTTGCCAGAAGCCAAGATGGACAAAGAGCAATTGGTAGCGTACCAGGAAACAAGGGCAAAAATATTTCTCTGATTGGGGCTTTAAATATGGATGGAATTCTGGCAGCAATGACTGTAGAGGGAAGCACAAATACAGAAGTATTTCTCACTTATGTAAATCAGGTTTTAGTACCTCAATTATGGAAAGGGGCTATTGTTGTTATGGATAATTTAAAGGTTCATTATGCCGAGCGCGTGAGATTGTCAATTGAATCAGTCGGTGCAAAAGTTAAGTTTTTACCCCCCTATTCTCCAGACTTATCTCCGATAGAATTGTGTTGGTCAAAATTAAAGCAATTTCTCCGTAGTCGGGAGGCACGAACATTAGAAGCCCTAAATGAGGCCATGACAAGTGCAGTAAATTATATTACAGCAGAGGATGCGCTTAATTGGTTCAATCATTGTGGTTTATTTACATGAAAACTGCTGTAAGAAGATTCCGGGGAGTCCGATCGCCTATTGGGTGAGTGAAAATATCATAAATGCGTTTAGTTCAGAGCGGGTGGAAGAATGGACGATTTCTGAAGGGCAAAACATAACAGCTAACAATGACAAGTTTGTTAGAAATACATGGGAGGTTTCTGCTTCATTAATAGGTAGAAACAAAAAGTGGCTTTCATATGCAAAAGGTGGTGATTACAGAAAATGGTATGGGAATAGGGAGCATATAGTCAACTGGTCTGAATCTGCAAGGACACATTATCGACAAGACCCAAGCTGCCGAATTATTGCAGAGTATCTTTGGTACAGAAAAGGTATTACTTGGACGTTAATAACATCAGCAAAACAAAGTTTCCGTCTGCTTGTAGAAGATGAGACCTTTGATAAAGGTGGTTCAACTGTTTTTATTAAGGATGAACATCCTTTAGAGTATTTAATAGCATTCTTGAACAGCAAAGTGGCACGAGTTTTGAATAAAACACTTAATCCTACATTGAACCTGCAAATAAAAAATGTGAGGGATCTGCCAATAATAGTGAGTCAAGTGCATACTGTTATTAATACAACATTAAGTTTAATTTTGGTAGAGATGCGCGACTGGGACTCCTATGAAACCTCCTGGGACTTCACCAAACTCCCCCTCCTCGACCCCAGCTACCGCCAACCCACCCTCCAAACCACCTACCAAAAACTCCGCCATCAATGGCAGCAAACAACCCTAGAAATGCAACGCCTAGAAGAAGAAAATAACCGCATATTTATCTTGGCGTACGGACTCCAAGACGAACTCACCCCCGAAGTTCCCCTGAACGAAATCACCCTCACCTGTAACCCCCACTACCGCTACGACCACACCAAACCCCAAACAGAACTAGAAACCCTTCTCCTCGCCGACACCATTAAAGAATACATCTCCTACGCAGTAGGGTGCATGTTTGGACGCTACTCCCTCGACCAACCAGGACTCATCCTCGCCAACCAAGGAGAAACCCTCCCAGACTACCTCCAACAAATCCCCAATCCCACCTTTACCCCCACAAAAACCAACGTTATCCCCATTCTCGATGGCCAATGGTTCACCGACGATATGAGCGATCGCTTCCGCCAATTCCTGCGCCTTACCTTTGGTGAACAACACTACGAAGAAAACCTAAAATTCATCGAAAAAGCCCTAGGCAAAGATATCCGCAAATACTTCCTCAAAGACTTCTACAACGACCACGTCAAACGCTACAAAAAACGCCCCATCTACTGGCTTTTCTCCTCCCCCAAAAGCAACTTCAACGCCCTCATCTACCTACACCGCTATCGCCCAGATACAGTCAGTATAGTGCTAAACGATTACCTGCGGGAATTCCGAGCCAAACTAGAAGCCCGTCAAAATCACCTCAAACGAGTTGAAGTAAGTGCTGATGCCTCCCAGTCAGAGAAAACCAAAGCAGTCAAAGAAATCAACAAACTTGCTACCATAATCGAAGAGCTCGATGACTACGAACGAGAGATCCTCTATCCCCTGGCCATAGAGCAAATCCACATTGACCTGGATGACGGTGTCAAGGCAAATTACCCAAAATTTGGGTTAGCTTTAAAGAAAATCCCGGGATTGGAGACAAAAGAGGAGGACTAATGGCTGAGAAATCTAAGAAAGATATCCAATCAACTCTATCTCCAGTCGAGTATTCCCAACTCCTACTAGAGGTCAAAGAACGAGTTCGCACAGCCCAGTATGCAGCTCTCAAAGCCGTAAATACCCAGCTGGTAGGATTATATTGGGACATGGGCAAAATGATCGTGGAGCGACAAAAAGATAGTGGATGGGGGAAATCCGTGGTAGAAAGGCTATCTGCTGATCTCCAGGAAAAATTCCCCGGTATCAGAGGGTTTTCCGTACAAAATCTCTGGTATATGCGCCAATATTACCTGGAGTTTAGTGGGGATGAAAAACTCCAACCACTGGTTGGAGAAATTGCATGGGAACTAGAAAAAGCCATTATCCCCCGAATAAAGGAACTAAAAGGTCAATTACCTTCCTCAGAAGCGATTTCTAACCTGCTGGAGGGCATTTATGATTAACCGAATTAACCAGTCCCTCACCAAACTCTTTGAAAAACACCGCATTGTGTTCTGGTATGATGCCAAACCGGAACTTGTCCGGGAATTTTTGGGTGGTGTAGAGAAAATAGAACTTACCAACAACCAGTTCGCCGTTAAGTACCGTATCCTGCACCAGGAACCGAAAAGTAAGTTCCTACTCTATCAAGAAGGACCTCAACCCCCTGACCTAGAAAACTGGTTGCTGGATGTTCAACTGGCCCACACAGAGTTTCGTGCTGACCAGACTTCTCTATGGCTCGCCGAACTGGAACTAAGTAGGGAGTTTACCCATTTGGTGCAAGGTCACATTGCCTTTTTCCAATCCTCTGAGCGGAGGGAGTTGCTTAAACGATTGATTACATCCCACGATACTATCACTCAAATCCAATTAAAGATGTTAGCTGTCTGCACCGGCTGTGGGTCGGACTCACGATTGGAAGCGATTCTGGAACAACTTTTAGGGGAGCTTTCTAGTGACTGTGCCCAGTATGAGAAAGGTCAAATTGGGGATAAATATCGCCTGATGGTACGGTGCGAGCTAGAGCAGTATTTTTGGGAGCAGATGAAGAACTGCTATGGTTACAGCTGTGCCAAACCAAGTATGAAGGATTTTGCTCTCCAACTCTTCAGCTACTGCTATTTTGAAAACTTTGCCTCCACCCCCAAAGGAACTCAAAACCTCTCCTCCGACGCTGTGGTATTTCTCAAACGATGGAAGGATAGCATTAAATGTCAACATTCCTTCGAGACTTTATCCAGCTGGTGTGCTAAAGACCTTGGCATTGAACATGACCTAGGAGAAAGAGAGATTGGGGAACTGCTCGATGTGGACTACTTCCGCCTAATTGACCAAAGAATATTGAGCGAACTGGTGCGCGGTGTGGAGCAGAGAACTTTACTTGGTAGTGATGTTGCTCAGTGGATATGGCGGCGCAAGCAAAGCCATTGGTATGAAGAGTTTCAACACTACTACGAATGTGTTGGGGCCGCAGCTAAGTTTATACAGGAGTTAGATAGGGCATGCTTTACCATAGAATCCCTAGCTGAAGGGGTGGAAAAATACGCTAAATCATGGTTTCGCATCGACCAGCTTTACCGCAAAACTATCTACCATCTAGGCCGAGTCCCAGACTGTTCATTTATGGGAGGATTAGTTGATTTGATAGAAAACCTTTACGCTAACAATTACCTCTTAAAGCTGAATGATCACTGGCAATCATGGGTTGATCAGACTACGAGTTGGTCTGCACCATATATCTATCTCCAAAATAAATTTTTTCACCACTGGGTACTGCCCTTTCTCAACACAGATAAGAAAATATTTGTAATTATCTCCGATGCTTTGCGCTTTGAAATTGGTGATGAACTGATCAGCTTAATCCGCCAAGAAGATCGTTACGAAGCCACCCTAGAATCAGCCATGGCCATGCTCCCCAGCTATACTCAGCTTGGTATGGCTGCCTTACTCCCCCATAGCACTCTCGCCCTAGCTAATGATGGTTCGGTTTTAGTAGATTCTCAAAGTTCCATGGGAACCGAAAATCGTAAAAAACAAATCAAACGCGGACATTCCAAACGTGCCACTGCCATAACCGCAGAAGATCTAAGAGAACTAAGCTCAGACGATCGTCGCACACTCTTCCGTGACCATGATTTGGTCTATGTGTATCATAACCACATTGATGCCATAGGTGATAAACGAGAATCAGAGTCCCGAGTTTTTGATGCGGTTGAAGAAACCCTAGATCAACTCATCAAGCTGATTAAGAAACTAACCAGTGCAAATGCTAGTAATATATTGGTAACAGCAGACCACGGATTTATCTACCAGAAACGGGCGATCGAAGATAGTGATTTTGCCAGTGATGAACCCCAGGGGGAACAGATCCTGTTTAAAAACCGCCGCTTCGTCCTGGGTAAGGGACTAAAAAAGACCCCCAGCCTACGTAAATTTACTTCCAATCAGCTTGGTCTACAAGGGGAACTAGAAGTGCAGATCCCCAAATCAATCAACCGTCTCCGTCTTAAAGGTTCGGGAAGTCGTTACGTCCATGGTGGCGCCTCCCTGCAAGAAGTGGTGATTCCTATTGTGAAGATCCACAAGAAGCGAACCAGTGATATCACTATGGTGGAAGTGGAAATTCTCCGGGGAGCTAGTTCTATTATCACAGCCACCCAACTGACTGTAGTTATATACCAGACACAAGCAGTTACAGAAAAAGTACACCCCCGGTTTCTGCAAGCTGGAATCTATACTCAGACAGAGGAACTGATCTCCGACTCCCATGACCTCACCTTTGACCTAGAATCAGAAAATCCCAGAGATAGGGAAATTTCCGTCACCTTCACCCTAACACGCAAAGCGGATGAAGCCAATGGACAAGAGGTCTACTTGCGCCTTAACGAAAAACTACCCGGCACATCTCAACATAAGAAGTATAAACACCTTTCTTATACCATGCGCCGCTCGTTCACCAGTGACTTTGATTTTTAAGTGGGAGGAACTGCTTTGAACAACCTGGATCAAAAGATAAATGCCCATTTTCCTGGACTTGTGGTGCGAAAAGACCTGGTTAAGACGGTCAAAGGTAACGCCATCGTTCCTTCCTATGTACTCGAATACCTTCTCGGTCAGTATTGTGCCACCAATGACGAAGCCACTATTAACACAGGGATTGAAACAGTTAAGGAAATATTGCGGAAACATTATGTCCATCGCAACGAAGCAGGGCTGATTCGCTCTAATATTAGGGAAAAGGGACGTTATAAGGTCATAGATAAGATCAGCGTTGAGTTGAACGAAAAGGCGGATGTGTATGAAGCCGAGTTTGGCAATCTGGGCATTAAGAAGGTGTTAGTTGATTCTAGCACAGTCAAGAGCCACCCCAAACTCCTAGTGAGTGGAGTGTGGTGCATTGCAGACCTGGAATACGAATTTAGCGAAGATAAGAATTCTAGTCCCTGGATTCTGGCCTCCCTAAAACCCATTCAACTATCTTACTTTGATTTTGATACTTACGTGCAGGCCCGCCAAGCATTCACCACGGAAGAATGGATTGACTTACTAGTCCAGAGTATTGGTTTTAACCCCGAGATGTTTGGTAGGCGAAGCAAGCTACTTCAGCTCATCCGTCTGATTCCATTTTGTGAGCGCAACTATAACCTAATTGAGCTTGGACCCAAGGGGACTGGCAAATCCCACATTTTTTCCGAATTCTCCCCCCATGGCATCCTCATCTCCGGTGGCGAAGTAACCGTAGCCAAATTGTTTGTCAATAATTCCACTGGTAGGATTGGTTTAGTTGGTTATTGGGATGTGGTGGCCTTTGATGAGTTTGCTGGTAAGCAAAAGAGTGTGAATAAATCTCTTGTAGACATCATGAAGAACTACATGGCCAACAAATCCTTTTCACGAGGTATAGAAACCCTTGGAGCCGAAGCCTCCATGGTATTTGTAGGTAACACCAAGCATACAGTCCCCTATATGCTCAAGCACTCCGATCTTTTTGAAGAACTTCCCGACAAATTCCACGATTCCGCCTTCCTGGATCGCATTCATTTTTACATTCCCGGATGGGAAGTGGACATCATCCGGGGGGAAATGTTCTGCAATGGCTATGGTTTTGTCGTAGACTACCTAGCGGAAATTCTCCGAGCCATGCGTAACCTTGATTACTCAGATTACTATCATACTTACTTTTCCCTTTCTCCTGATATTTCCACCCGCGATCGCGATGGTATTCAAAAGACCTTTTCCGGTTTAATGAAACTCCTTTTTCCCCAGGGTAGTGGGACAGAGTCCGAGGTAGAGGAAATGTTACAAATTGCCATAGAGGGGCGCAAGCGGGTTAAAGATCAGCTATTGCGCATAGATTCTACCTATAGGAAAGTTAACTTTGCCTACGAAAATAGAAAGGGCACCTGTAAAACTGTCACCACCCTGGAAGAAGAAGAGTATGCCAGCTTCTACCACCAGATCCTGACCGAAGAGAAAGAGAGACCATCATTATGGGAAGAGGATGGAGAAGTTTTTCCACAGGAAGCGCACCTGACCTTTAAAGAGAATCAGCGAGGGGTTTCATTTGACACCCTGTTAGGTCCCTATTTAGAGGGTGCAAAGGAGATTACCATTACCGATCCCTACATCCGAGTTTTTCACCAGGCCTGCAACTTAATGGACTTGATAGAAACCGTAATCAAGTTAAAGCCCAACAGAGACGAAGTAAAGATTAATTTAATTACAACCCTAGATGAATTAAAAGGGGAGCAACAGGTTGAGTATTTAGTGAAGATACAAGATTCCTGTAGTATTGCTGGGATTGATTTCAAGTGGGAATTTGATGGTACTTCTACCATTCACGCTCGACACATAGTGACAGATACAGGCTGGAAGATATTATTAGACAGGGGATTAGACATATTTCAGCACTACGACCTAAAAGATGTGTTCTCGATTCCAAACCGATTGCAGGAGTTCCGGGGGTGTAAAGCTTTTGAGGTCACATTTCTCCGTTGTGACCCTGTCGATTAATCTGATGTAAGTAGGTGAGTTGTAACCATAGGTTTACTGACACGCATCACCAGATTTTTATAAATTTGATGTTGAGGTTGTGTGTAATCTACTAAACAAAGCAAAACTCCCGCATCACACAGAATCATAAATCTAAACTCTGCTGACGATATTTTTGGAGCAAACGTTGTTGATACTCATTCTGCGGTTCATGATTTAGTATAGGTAATTGATCAACCTTTTCAAACCACCGCTTCCACCTATCTGTTAAAGATTCTGAAGATTGAACATTAACTACTTGATTTTGCTTTTGTGCAATTAAGAAATTAATAAACTCATCCACTCTTGATATCAGAGGATCTGGTAATTGTTGTAACTTATTAACCACAACTTCACGAGTATTCATAGATTTATTCCTTTACTTTTTACTTAATAATAACCTAACTGGAAAATTGTGCCTCCCTACTTATCACTGGGCGATCGCTTGTTAAAATAGTAAAACCAGCATTTTAAAACTATGACAACTTTGTATGAACAAGATTTTGTTCTCTGGTCAGAAAAGATGGCTGATCTAATTGCTAACGGGCGTTTTAAGGATGTGCGATCGCACTCTCAAATTATATAATCGATAAATGCAATAAATGCGATCGCTTATTGTTCCTGTTTGTGCTAAGTGGGTGAGAGTTGGTTTTTAAAAATATCTATGGTCTTATTTAGGAGTATATAAAAACCACAGGCGATCGCGAAGCACTCCATACAGGCGATCGCTCCTCTCTTCAATCTAAACTCCAGTTAGTTAGATAGAGATAATTCAATATCTAAGCTGAAAGAAAAGGGAGTGGTCATAAGAATCACCAAATAAGTAGGCTAAATGTATGATAATGTAGGGGGTGTCGCAAACTATTACGTGCACCAAAATGTCCCCCCGGGAGAAAGATTTTTAAAAACCTTCCTCCTGCTAAAGTCAACCCAATTAATTTTAAGTGAAGGTATGCAATACATCCCTACAGAAGCCATGTTATAGTAAATTAAACCGATTGAGTCAGTACCAAAGTGAATGGGAGGTATAGATATGATGAGGCAAATTCCAATAAAAATCAGCTTGGGGAGACAATCGCGCCTGAAATTGTCTACCCAGAAAGTGATGCTCAAACCAACCTTCCGATGGCGCAAAAGGTGACTGTTTTGGAGTGGGTGGAAGGTTTATATGAGGAGCAGGTTTTTACGGGTGATGAGGTGATTTGTTCCCCTTTATTTTCTGAGGTGAAGTTAACTGTAAATGAGATCCTAAAAAAATAAAATAAATCAGTAGATAAATATGAGTAAAATTCCAGAAATCCAAGCTAGGGAATATATTGGTTTAAGCCTTCTGTCTTTGGGTGTGATCGCATTCTTGGCTACCAAAGACATACTATATATGGTTATACCTATCCTATTAGATATATTGCTATTGCACTTAGGAAATTATGTTAGGTATAATCATGCTTGGTCATCATCACAAATTCCACAAATTACAACACTACAAATAAATATGACAAATCTGACAAATCAAGTTGATGAAATTAAACAAACAATGAACCAATCTAATGAAAGAATCAAAAAAATTGAAATTTGGAAACAACAACTAAACGAAATAATTGATCAGAAAATTCAAATTTCTATACAAAAATTGCTAGTATCAACCGAAGAAATTCCTCAACAAATTAGTGATATATATAATCGCCTAAATACAATAGACAGTGAAATTAAAAACTTACTAGAGCAAACAGAAAATAAATTAGAATTAACCGAAATTAGTCAACAAATTGACCAGATTGAGTCTCGCTGTGAAAATCTGGATGATTCAATCCAGAAACTACATGAAGCTTGTCATCAAAACTTCGTCACAATTGGTGAATTTAATCAACTCAAACAGAATCAAAATCATGAAAATTCTAGATTCAATGAACTTTTTGAATCCGTGAATAACTCTTTGACAGAATTAGATAGGTGCTTTGATGATTTAATCACAGTAAGCAATTTAGAAGAAACCGAAGAACCTAATTTCAATACTCCCAAAACATCATGTATTGAAAATATAGAAACTTCACCAATCACAGGAAAATTTAATCAGGTAATTCTTGCCACATCTAAATCGGAAGCAAGTGTAGATGAAAATCTCAACCAATTATTATTTGTACAAAATTTAAAAGGTCATGAGTCTAAAGTTTCCGCAGTAGCTTTTAGTCCTGATGGTAGAAATTTAGTTAGTGGTAGTGATGATAAAACAATCAAAATTTGGGATTTAATAACTCAGACTCATCGCACCCTACCAGCACATCAAGATTCTCCCTGGAATGGAGGTATTAACTCAGTAGCAGTTAGTCCCGATGGGAACATAGTAGCTAGTGCAAGTAAAGATAAAACCATTAGATTATGGAACTTCACTAGCGGTGAAAAAATCATCACGTTAACAGGACACCAAGAACAGGTAAACTCTTTAGTTTTCAGTCCTTTAGGTAAAATCCTAGCTAGTGGAAGCAATGACAAAACTATTAAGTTGTGGAATTTAGAAAGTGGTGAAGAAATTTATTCTTTCCAGGGTCATTCAGATGGTGTTTTATGTGTAGCTTTTAGTCCTGATGGTCAGCTATTAGCTAGTGGTAGTCGTGATGGAACCATTATGATTTTAAAACTAGCTGAGAAACAAGTCAGAACCATAGTAGTGAATTCCAACTGGTTTAATGGGGGAATAAATGCTTTAGCCTTTACCCCTAATAATCAAATATTGGTGAGTGGTGGTAATGATACAATCATTAAATTATGGAATGTGGAAACTGGGGAAGAAATTAGAACTTTAAATGGACACTCTCAAGCTGTTTATACCATTGCCATTAGTCCCGATGGGAACATAGTAGCTAGTGGGAGTAAAGATAAAACTGCAAAGTTGTGGAACCTAGAGAGCGGTGAAGAAATCTCCACAGTCAAATGTGCCGAAGATGCCATTTATACAATTACTTTTAGTCCTAATGGCAAACTTCTAGCCACTGGGAGTGGAGATAAAACTATTACAGTCTTTCCCTATAATTACCCCGAAACATAACATTAAACTTAGCCAAACTTAGGCGCGAAAGTAAAGATGCTGACTGTTACGCGCACCACCTAGGGAACTATTGACTGCGGGTGGACGATACCCGGATGTGATTCTAATGGGTGAGCCAAATTTCTCTCTTACTGGTTCCCAGGTTAAGGGTATCCCCACAGACAATCTCCAGGCGTGGATTAATTTAATGGTTAATTTCGTGGCGATCTCGCGATAAATTTGCATTATTGGCAAGGAGTTAACTAAAATACAGTTAGGTGACATACTCCTACAAACCGAACAAATGGGTTGGGTTCCCCTGTCGCTACAAAAAATAGGCAAGGTATTGTTGATAAAAGCGATTTTAATTTGGTCAACCATAGATGAGGTAACAAAAAATGATTGCTGTAAAAGACAAGTTTCCTAAGTTAACACCCGAAGAATATTTTGTCTGGGAAGAAAAACAACTGCTTCGCCATGAGTATATTAATGGTGAAGTTTACGCTATGACTGGGGGAACTCAAAATCATGGACGAATTGCTAGTAATATTATTTTCATTGTTAAAGGTCATTTACGGGGTAGTGGTTGTCAGGTTGGTAATTCCGATTGTCGTGTAAATATTTTGGAAACAAAAGATTATGTTTATCCTGATGTGAGCGTTACTTGTGACGAGGGCGATCGCACTGCAATCCAAGCAATTCAATATCCCTGTCTAATTGTTGAGGTTTTATCTCCCAGTACGGCCAGTTATGACCGAGGGGATAAATTTAGATTGTATCGTCGCAATCCTAGTTTGCAAGATTATCTTTTAGTTGATGCTGAGAAAATAGCGATTGATTTATACCGCAAAAATGATCGGGGTAATTGGGAGATTTTTAATTATCAGTCGGGGGATAATATCGAGCTACAAAGTATTGATTTAAGTTTTCCCATTCAGTCGGTTTATGAGGATATTGTTTTTGAGGAATTAGCTTGATAACAGTTACAAATTAAAATCATCGACTCAGTTTTAGCACTTTGGTTTTGGTTTTTAAAAATATCTGTGGTCTTATTTAGGAGTATATAGAAATCACAGGCGATCGCACGCAGATAAACTTCTATTATGGGCAGCGATCGCTCCCCATTTTAATCTAAACTCCAGTAATAAATGCGATCGCTTATTGTTCCTGTTTTGTAAGTGCTACCTATGAGAAAAAATCATAAGGACTAAACTAGAGTCCATGTTCATTAATACTATAATATTATGATTACAGTATTTATACCTTCGTTTGTTTACCAAGTTAAGGAGTATAAAATGATTATTACATTAATAAGAAGGATGATGAGCATAACTAGGAGAAAAGAAGCATTAGTTAGACTAAGTATAATAACATCTGTATTTACAGGTATAGGCAGTATAATTGCATCTAATATTCATGAAGACTACTGGAATAAAACTATATTTCGGGTTCAAACCGTTGATTTTAATATGTTATCTCACACATTACCAACTAAACTTTCTTATGTGATAATAAAACAAAACCAGGAAGAAATTCAACGTACTTTAGACAGTAACTATAGTTTATTTGGTTTAATAGTTACAGATGCAACCGGAAAAAATATTATCTCCTATTCTGGTAAAAATTCTTCAAGACCCATATCCTGGAAAGCAGCTCTTAACCCTGAAGAACTAAAAAATCATCCTTATGACGTGCTGCTTGATCCTCCTCCTATTTTTCCTCAAGGGGTATATGCTAATCCTCGTGCAACTGAACGAACTGCTACAAAATTTATTAATAAAGGTCGCATAATCGGCAGAGTTTACTATATTAGAATACCTAAACGAACATTTAAGGATGATATTATTAAATGGATTAATAATCCTTTTTCCACTAGTGGTTGGATTGAGTCTTATACTGTAACTATAATTGCCATTGTGGTAACGATTATTTTGATCACTTTAGAACATACCTTAGCCCGAGAAAGAGAACAACAATTACAAGAAAATAATAGGAGGCTACAAATAGACCTGGCGGAAAAAATTAAGGGTCGTGAATTACAACAAGCACAAATAGATAGTCAAAGAAGTCAATTTGAGCAGGAAGTTAATCACCTGCGTAATGAAATTGGTATTTTGAATCAATCAATAGCCCAATTACAATCTCAGTCCCAAAATAAAAGGAAAAGAAGTAGAAATTCTGTCATCGTGGGGTGACAATCCTTACCAACAAGTAAAAACTTACTGTGATGCTATTAGGAGAAATAGAAATTTAAAAATTAGCAAACGTCATAAAGTCTTTATGAAAGATACTAAAGTGTATGGAATTATCGTTTTTCCTAGTGATTCACGTATTGATAGAACAGTTTTAAATATAGATTTATATTATAGGGTTATAACCATAAGCGATTTGGTTGCCACGATAAACCAATTAACTCGATTAAGTTAACTACCTCTACCTTACCATGGCGAAAATAAGTATTTATGCTCTTACAACTAACAGCATATTCTGACTTTAAGGTATCGCCACTATTTGACAAAGAAGCAATGATTCTGATTGCAGAAAATGGTTCCGGTAAAACCACAATTCTCAATGCACTGTATTACTCAATGTCATGTAGGTTCGATAAACTTAGCTCAATAGACTTTAGTTCTATCATTCTCGAATTCTCATCTGGTGAAATGGTTAAAAGCGTTGAGATTAGAAACAGTGATCTGAGGTCTTTTTATCAAAGTTATCAACGTGACCCATTTCCACCAAGTTCTTTCTTGAGAAGACTTTTGCCCAGGAGAGAAATAGATAGTTTGTTGGAAGCAGCGCGGATGAGTAATGATTTGCTTCGTGTGCATTTTGAACGTATTATCAAAACTTATAGGATCCCTATTCAATACCACTCTAGAATATTAGATGAGGTAAGGATTAAGCAAGAGGAAAATCCAGAAAGTCTAAAAGATGTCATTAAACAGATAAATGCTAATATAATTGCTACTAAGGATAGTATCCAAAATTTGAACGAGACCATTTTATACTTTCCGACTTACAGAAGAATCGAGGAAGATTTAAAAAATTTAGGTTACGCAGAGGAAAAATTTGAAGTTTTAAACCTTAGCGATAAAGAGAACAAACTTATTCAGTTTGGTATGGATGATGTTATTATCAAGCTGAATGAAATAACAATGGATATCAAAAACTCAGCACTCAACCTTTTTTCAAAAGTTACAGGTGAAATTCTGACTCAATTTATTCAGGGTATTAAAGTCAATGATGAAATGAAAAATAGCATTAAACCAGATACCTTTTTACCTTGTTTGATTAGTAAAGTTAATTACTTCGTAAATTTCGATGAGGAAAACTTATCTTTTTTTCTTGCATGACCACTGAGCCAATTTTCATTAGGTTTATTCTCAACTTTTTCAGCAACCCCTAATTAATAGTGCAGTTCTACATTAAGGTAAATGTTTTTAAAAACGGGCGATCGCTGTTTTGGAAGTAAAACCAAACTGCCCATAATTAACAGTGGGGTTTGTTGGGTTTCGTTCCTCAACCCAACCTACGGTAAATGTTTTTAAAACCGGGCGATCGCTGTTTTGGAAGCAAAATCAAACCGCCCACTCCATAATATAACGAATTCACGTATCCCATAATTAATAGTGCAGTTCTACATTAAGGTAAATGTTTTTAAAAACGGGCGATCGCTGTTTTGTAGGTAAAATCAAACCGCCCATCCTATAATACAATGAATTCACGTACACCATAATTAACGGTGGGGTTTTACATTAAGGTAAATGTTTTTAAAAATAGGCGATCGCTGTTTTGGAAGTAAAACCAAACTGCCCATAATTAACAGTGGGGTTTGTTGGGTTTCGTTCCTCAACCCAACCTACGGTAAATGTTTTTAAAACCGGGCGATCGCTGTTTTGGAAGTAAAATCAAACCGCCCACTCCATAATATAACGAATTCACGTATCCCATAATTAATAGTGCAGTTCTACATTAAGGTAAATGTTTTTAAAAACGGGCGATCGCTGTTTTGTAGGTAAAATCAAACCGCCCATCCTATAATACAATGAATTCACGTACACCATAATTAACGGTGGGGTTTTACATTAAGGTAAATGTTTTTAAAACCGGGCGATCGCTGTTTTGGAAGTAAAACCAAACTGCCCATAATTAACAGTGGGGTTTGTTGGGTTTCGTTCCTCAACCCAACCTACGGTAAATGTTTTTAAAACCGGGCGATCGCTGTTTTGGAAGTAAAATCAAACCGCCCACTCCATAATACATGGAATGAGCGGTTATGTAATAATAAACCTGGCATCGAGCTATTTTGACATAGGGCAACCCCCATACTATCGTCGCCGCAACAGCGTTTCACCTCTGAGTTCGGGAAGGGATCAGTGTGGTTCCACCGCACCATAGACACCAGGAAAACTCGTCGATTTCAAAGTTTCCACTTCAAAACCCTGAAGACTGCATATATTTTGATAAGAATGAATTACTTTTTGAGGTCAAGCCCTCGGTCTGTTAGGACTTCTCTGCTACATACATTACTGTACTTCCACATAAAGCCTATCAACGGGTGTTCTCCCCGTGACCTTACCTACTCTCGTAGTGAGAACACTCATCTTAAGGTGGGCTTCCCACTTAGATGCTTTCAGCGGTTATCCTCTCCGAACTTGGCTACCCAGCGTCTACTCCTGGCGGAATAACTGGTACACCAGCGGTTCGTTCCTCCCGGTCCTCTCGTACTAAGGAGGACTCCTCTCAATGTTCTTTCGCCTGCACCGGATATGGACCGAACTGTCTCACGACGTTCTGAACCCAGCTCACGTACCGCTTTAATGGGCGAACAGCCCAACCCTTGGGACGTACTTCCGCCCCAGGTTGCGATGAGCCGACATCGAGGTGCCAAACCTCCCCGTCGATGTGGACTCTTGGGGGAGATCAGCCTGTTATCCCTAGAGTAACTTTTATCCGTTGAGCGACGGCCATTCCATGCTGCGCCGTCGGATCACTAAGGCCGACTTTCGTCCCTGCTCGACTTGTTGGTCTTGCAGTCAAGCTCTCTTTTTGCCTTTACACTCGTCGCACGGTTTCCAAGCGTGCTGAGAGAACCTTTGCGCGCCTCCGTTACCTTTTAGGAGGCGACCGCCCCAGTCAAACTGCCCACCTGAAACTTTCCTCTCACCGGCTTACGGTGATTAGTTAGAATTCTAGCTTCGCCAGAGTGGTATCTCACCGTTAGCTCCCTTCCCCCCTCAAGGAGAAGTTCTTCGCTTCCCACCTATCCTGCGCAAGCCAAGCCCGAACACAATTCCAGGCTACAGTAAAGCTTCATAGGGTCTTTCTGTCCAGGTGCAGGTAGTCCGTATCTTCACAGACATTCCTATTTCGCCGAGTCTCTCTCTGAGACACCATCCAGATCGTTACGCCTTTCGTGCGGGTCGGAACTTACCCGACAAGGAATTTCGCTACCTTAGGACCGTTATAGTTACGGCCGCCGTTCACCGGGGCTTCGGTCGTCAGCTTCATGTTTCCACTGACCAACTTCCTTAACCTTCCGGCACTGGGCAGGCGTCAGCCCCCATACGTCCTCTTTCGAGTTGGCGGAGACCTGTGTTTTTGGTAAACAGTCGCCTGGATCTCTTCACTGCGACCTGCCTTTCGGCAGGCACCCCTTCTTCCTAAGTTACGGGGCCATTTTGCCGAGTTCCTTAGAGAGAGTTATCTCGCGCCCCTTGGTATTCTCAACCTCCCTACCTGTGTCGGTTTCGGGTACGGGTACTATATGTTCATCACAACCCTAGCTTTTCTTGGCACTTTCCTTCACCACTCGACCGTCGTAACGGTCTTCCCAATCCATTCAGGGCGTGGCTATCTTTCATGCGTCCCTAGTTCTGCTCCCATATTGTAGTCCGGGATTGTTGACCCGGTCTCCATCGACTACGCCTTTCGACCTCGCCTTAGGTCCCGACTAACCCAGAGTGGACGAACCTGCCTCTGGAACCCTTAGGGTTTCGGGGCATTGGATTCTCACCAATGTTTGCGCTACTCAAGCCGACATTCTCACTTCCGTCTCGTCCACAGCTGCTTGCCGCTACTGCTTCTCACTACTACGGAACGCTCCCCTACCGATTATTTCTAATCCCACAGCTTCGGTACATCACTTAGCCCCTTTCATTTTCGGCGCAGGATCGCTTGACTAGTGAGCTATTACGCACTCTTTCAAGGGTGGCTGCTTCTAGGCAAACCTCCTAGTTGTCTTTGCAACCCCACCTCCTTTTTCACTTAGTGATGATTTGGGGACCTTAGCTGGTGGTCTGGGCTGTTTCCCTCTTGACGATGAAGCTTATCCCCCACCGTCTCACTGGCAATGTGCTCCTTGGGTATTCTTAGTTTGCCTCGATTTGGTACCGGTCTCCCAGCCCGCACCGAAACAGTGCTTTACCCCCCAATTTTTTCATTACCGCTGCGCCTCAACACATTTCGGGGAGAACCAGCTAGCTCCTGGTTCGATTGGCATTTCACCCCT
Source organism: Cylindrospermopsis raciborskii Cr2010 (assembly GCF_003367075.2). Classification (NCBI taxonomy): domain Bacteria; kingdom Bacillati; phylum Cyanobacteriota; class Cyanophyceae; order Nostocales; family Aphanizomenonaceae; genus Cylindrospermopsis; species Cylindrospermopsis raciborskii. The sequence continues at coordinate 1,840,616 of NZ_CP065936.1, read as the reverse complement.
AACCACCGCTCATCCGCCGATTTTTCAACATCGGTCGGTTCGGACCTCCACTTGGTTTTACCCAAGCTTCATCCTGGCCATGGTTAGATCACCAGGGTTCGGGTCTATAAATACTGATTAGCGCCCTTTTCAGACTCGGTTTCCCTTTGGCTCCAGCATTCCCGCTTTAACCTACCAGTACCTATAAGTCGCCGGCTCATTCTTCAACAGGCACGCGGTCATCCGTTTAATCGGACTCCCACTGCTTGTAAGCTCACGGTTTCATGTTCTTTTTCACTCCCCTCCCGGGGTTCTTTTCACCTTTCCCTCGCGGTACTTGTTCTCTATCGGTCACACAGTAGTATTTAGCCTTACGAGATGGTCCTCGCTGATTCATACGGGATTTCTCGTGCCCCGTACTACTCGGGATTCAGCTTCTATCCTTTGACTTTCGACTACAGGACTTTCACCCCCTCTGGTGCAGTATTTAGCTGCTTCGTCTAGTCTCTAGATTCGATGTTGCTGTCCCACTACCCCAAGAGGTATACCCCTTGGTTTAGGCTCTTCCCCTTTCGCTCACCACTACTCGGGGAATCTCTTTTGATTTCTTTTCCTCTGGCTACTAAGATGTTTCAATTCGCCAGGTTCGCTCTTTCCTGTCTATATATTCAACAGGCAGTGTTCAGGGTTGCCCCATTCGGATATTTCCGGCTCTCTGTTTGCTTCCAACTCCCCGGAACTTTTCGCAGGTAACCACGTCCTTCTTCGCCTCTGTGTGCCTAGGTATCCACCATGAGCCCTTATTAGCTTGACCACTTGGTTCTTCACTTGCTTCTATCTTTCGATTTCGGCTCTCTTATCTATCTATATGCAGTTTTCAAGGTTCTGGCTGGTTCTCACCAGCAGTCTAGGTCTTTCCTAGTTGCTGATAATACCTAATGTGGAGGTTAGCGGACTCGAACCGCTGACATCCTGCTTGCAAAGCAGGCGCTCTACCAACTGAGCTAAACCCCCAGGTGGGCCATCCTGGACTCGAACCAGGGACCTCACCCTTATCAGGGGTGCGCTCTAACCACCTGAGCTAATAGCCCGCGAACCAAATATTAGTTTGAAAGACTTCACAATCTCACGTCATCGACCTAGAGTAGACCATTTGATTCTCTATTCGCCTTCGGCTTTCGATTCTTCAATGGGTAGGTCTCCCTAAAAGGAGGTGATCCAGCCACACCTTCCGGTACGGCTACCTTGTTACGACTTCACCCCAGTCACCAGTCCTACCTTAGGCATCCCCCTCCTTTCGGTTGGGGTAATGACTTCGGGCGTGACCAACTTCCATGGTGTGACGGGCGGTGTGTACAAGGCCCGGGAACGAATTCACTGCAGTATGCTGACCTGCAATTACTAGCGATTCCTCCTTCACGAAGGCGAGTTGCAGCCTTCGATCTGAACTGAGCTACGGTTTCTGGATTCGCTTGCCATCCCTGGCTCGCTGCCCTCTGTCCGTAGCATTGTAGTACGTGTGTAGCCCAAGACGTAAGGGGCATGCTGACTTGACGTCATCCTCACCTTCCTCCGGTTTGTCACCGGCAGTCTCTCTAGAGTGCCCAACTTAATGCTGGCAACTAAAAACGAGGGTTGCGCTCGTTGCGGGACTTAACCCAACATCTCACGACACGAGCTGACGACAGCCATGCACCACCTGTCTCTGCGCTCCCTAAGGCACTCCCAGCTTTCACCAGGATTCGCAGGATGTCAAGTCTTGGTAAGGTTCTTCGCGTTGCATCGAATTAAACCACATACTCCACCGCTTGTGCGGGCCCCCGTCAATTCCTTTGAGTTTCACACTTGCGTGCGTACTCCCCAGGCGGGATACTTAACGCGTTAGCTCCGGCACGGCTCGGGTCGATACAAGCCACGCCTAGTATCCATCGTTTACGGCTAGGACTACTGGGGTATCTAATCCCATTCGCTCCCCTAGCTTTCGTCCCTCAGTGTCAGTTACGGTCTAGCAAAACGCTTTCGCCACCGGTGTTCTTCCTGATATCTACGCATTTCACCGCTACACCAGGAATTCCTTTTGCCCCTACCGCACTCTAGTTCTGTAGTTTCCACCGCTTTTATTTGGTTAAGCCAAACTCTTTAACAGCAGACTTTCAGTTCCACCTGCAGACCCTTTACGCCCAATCATTCCGGATAACGCTTGCATCCTCCGTATTACCGCGGCTGCTGGCACGGAGTTAGCCGATGCTTATTCCTCAAGTACCGTCACTTTCTTCTTCCTTGAGAAAAGAGGTTTACGACCCAAGAGCCTTCCTCCCTCACGCGGTATTGCTCCGTCAGGCTTTCGCCCATTGCGGAAAATTCCCCACTGCTGCCTCCCGTAGGAGTCTGGGCCGTGTCTCAGTCCCAGTGTGGCTGATCATCCTCTCAGACCAGCTACTGATCGACGCCTTGGTGGTCCCTTACACCACCAACTAGCTAATCAGACGCGAGCTCATCTCCAGGCAATAAATCTTTCACCTCTCGGCACATCCGGTATTAGCAGTCGTTTCCAACTGTTATCCCCGACCTGGAGCCAGATTCTCACGCGTTACTCACCCGTCCGCCACTAGATGCCTAAGCATCCCGTTCGACTTGCATGTGTTAAGCATACCGCCAGCGTTCATCCTGAGCCAGGATCAAACTCTCCGTTTTGTTAAGTTTGTTTTTAGCTCTTTCTTTGACTGATTACCTCAGTCAGGTATTATTTTCTTGACTTGACGAGTAGATTGCTTTATACTGTCTTTCAAACTATATTATTTTCAAGGTTCGGGTGGACTTGGGAGTCGCTGTTTCTTGCGTCTCTCTCAGCCACTTATTCAATATAGCGAACCTCTTTGAGAATGTCAACTACTTTTTTCACTTTTTTTGAAAAAAGTTTTTTACCAAAATTTTAGGGGCTGAATCCTTTATGGATTGGGCATTTGAACCATTGGTAAACTGTTGAAATCTCCGCTTAGACTTGATTATATTTAAACAACTGATGGAAAGTTCGATGAAAGGTTTTTTGGGTGTATTACCACCGGTTTTGTTGCTTGACCCCATGCTGCGGGTCTGGTTGATGGAGGATATTGGTAGGGGCGATCGCACGACCCAAGCTCTGTTATCCCAGCACCACACTAGTGTACAAGCTAGGTGGGTAGCTAAAGCAGAGGGGATAATTGCTGGGTTGCCAATTGCAGCTAGGGTGTTTTATCTATTAAATGACCAAATCAATTTTGTGCCACTCAAGGCTGAGGGGGATAAGTGTCAAGCTGGTGAAGTGGTAGCGGAAATTACAGGGGCTTGGGATGGGTTATTGATGGGGGAGCGGGTGGCACTGAATTTGGTGATGCGGTTGAGTGGAATTGCTAGTTTGACTAATATGTATGTGGAAAAAATAGCGGATCTACCCACTAAGTTTGTTGATACTCGTAAGACTACTCCCGGGTTGAGAATTTTAGAAAAGTATGCTAGTGCGGTGGGTGGAGCTACTAATCATCGTATGGGGTTAGATGATGCGGTGATGATTAAGGATAATCACATAGTCGCAGCTGGCAGTATTACTAAGGCTATTCAACAAGTGCGATCGCAAGTTCCATACCCGTTAAGTATTGAGGTAGAAACGGAAGCTATAGAGCAGGTTGAGGAAGCTCTACAATGTCAAGCTGAAATTATTATGTTGGATAATATGTCCCTGGATCTGATGACTCAAGCAGTAAGTTTGATTCGTCAACAGGATAAACGGGTGAAAATTGAAGCATCGGGCAATATTAGCCTAGATACTATTCGCAGTGTAGCACAAGCGGGAGTTGATTTTATTTCTAGCAGTGCTCCTGTAACTCAATCACGATGGTTAGATCTGAGTATGAGGTTAATGTAGATGCCTACAAGTGGTTATAGCTCTTTATCGGGAAGATTATAGGTCCAAATGGTTTGAGAACGGGCCATGTTTAGCCACTGATGGTCATCGGTCAAATACCCGATTTCTGTCATGTACTCATGATGGGTTCTGGGAATAGCCAAGTAGTAATCTGATCCTGATTCTTCACACTCATATTCCTTAACCAAAGGAGGAGATTGAACACTTAGATCCAGATTGGTCACATCATAAAGTCTAATAGCTAGAATGTTCCCTCCTCTCTGTTTTGCCAACTGGCGATCGCTCTCGGAAATATACCAGTGAACATAGGCCCATTTGGCTGAGCGTGGTACAAAAGTAATGGAGCTTCCGGTACCGATTTGGGAAGTATTTGGGGGAATGTGATTCTCTACCACTGGTGCAGATGGTGTCAATATTGGGGATTCTGGAGAATCAAGAGTATTGATGACTGAGACTGGTGCTTCTATATCCCAAACCAACTCACCGAAATCTAAGCCTACTGCTTGATCGAAAACATCGGAGTCATTGCCAATTACTTCCTCCGTGTTTGGGTATGATGTTTCCAATTCGTTTATCCCTCCAGCAACAAGATTTTTCTTTCGTCGAGATTTTCTCCCCATTAATAGCCAAAGTAAAAACGTTAGGAATATTACTAGAAAGCATAAACCAATTAATAGTCCTAGGAGTTTTCTGTTTCCCACTACACCGGAAAATAGCCGACTAGCATAGCCAAAATAATTACCATTATTTCTTGAAGTTGAAGCGTCTGGGGAGACAGAAGTTGACAGCAGGGCATTTTGGGAATAGATGGGAACTAGAGACTCGGAACCGGGGGTGGAGTTTTGTGCCGTATTTGGTAGTGTCGCGACTGCTGACATCTCTTCTTCTTTAGCCTTGGATATAGCTTTTTTTCCTACTTGGGTAGTAGCAAGATCCACAAAATTCACCACTGTAGGATCAGAGTTACGCTTGTAAGCATAAACCAGGGGTAATGAAAAGGGATATTTGGAATGGTCGGGATAAGTACCCTGAATTTTGAGTATTCTTACTTGGGGGACTGTTTTTACCTGGCTGACTATGGCGTAGCTGATACCATCTTTACCCAATTGTTGGATAATTTCCGTAGTTTTATCTCGGCTGACAGTAAGATATTTATCACTGTTACTAGTCAATTCAGGAAAATTGAACACCGGGTAACCACCGAGAGAACGGCGAGTTTCACTGGTGACAGAACGATCAATAAACCGAATTGCCATAGGAGGCCCACCTACCTGAGACCAGTTAGTAATTTTACCCCTAAATATCCTCGTAAACTCCCCAATAGTTAAACCACCCTGAAATGGATTATCAACACCAACCACAACGGCAATTTTTTCTCTGGTTAGACGAACTTGCTCCAGTCCCTGAGCTTTTTCTGCTGGAGTCAATCCTCTAGCGATCGCCGCCACATCAATTTGTCCGTCCAATAAGGATTTAATAGCTGCCTCATTACCGCTTGTTCCTATTTCTACCTGAGTATGGGGAAACAGTTCCTGAAAACTATTTTTCAGCTTTTGGTTGATCATTAACAATTTAATCGAACCATCAATTCTGACTTTATTCTTGTTGGCAACTCTTGGTAATAGTTCTAGACCATTACTTTCCGTATTTGATTGTGCTAGTGCTGGTGCAAAAAGGTTTGTTGTTAGCAAACTGCCACTTAATGTCAAAAACAACAATAATAAACTACGTGTTATTTTACTTAGACTATTTAGATTTAGATTATTATTTTTACTTTTTTTCCACATACCTTATTTACCAAAATGCTGTACTTTACATATCTGTCGAGACAGGTAGTTCATTAACCAACAACAACTGACAAAAAAATAACACACTAAAGTTGACTTTTTGCCAATATTTTTCTAGCTTTTAATAATTATACATTATGTGCCACTTTTCTTAACCATTCCACCTGGCAAAAATAACGATCACGCCCGGAACCATTCGTGCTAAAATAAACCACCTTAGATATTCAGTAACAATATCCGCTCACCAAAAGCCATGAATCAGATATGCTGTCTGAATCCTACTTATGAATGTGATAACCCCCAAGTTCCAGAGGGTACTAGTTATTGCCCTACCTGTGGCACTCCTTTAGTAATCTTGAAGAATCGTTATCAACCAGTTAAACGTTTAGGGGGTGGAGGATTTGCTAAAACCTACTTGGCACTGGACACTCATAAATTAAATGAACTCTGTGTAATTAAACAGCTGGCACCTTCTTTAGGTAATCAAACAACACAAGCCTTAATCAAAGCTACAGAGTTATTTCTACAAGAAGCACAGCAATTACAAAAGTTGGCGGAACACACTCAAATCCCTAGCTTGTTTGCCTACTTTGAAGAAAATCGACAGTTATATTTAGTAGAGCAGTTTGTTGATGGCAAAAATTTACTCGAAGAACTACAAACCGAAGGGGTGTTAAACGAAGCTAAAATTCGCCAGTTTTTGCAGGACTTATTGCTCATCCTCCAGGAAGTTCATAAGCAAGGGATTATTCACCGAGATATTAAACCGGAAAATGTTATGCGTCGTCATAAAGATGGTAAATTGGTGTTGATTGATTTTGGTGCTTCAAAAGAATTACAAGGAGGAGCAACTTCAGGAACGCGGATTGGCACAGATGGTTATGCACCTTGGGAACAAAGAGTTGATGGTGTGGCAAGTACGGCTGGTGACTTATACAGTCTTGGTGTAACCTGTTTTTATTTGCTTACTAGTAAAAATCCCTATGAGCTTTGGCTTAAAGACGGTTACAACTGGGTTGCAAACTGGCGTAACTATTTAAATCAACCTCTAAGTCAGAAATTGCAGCAGATTCTAGATAAGTTATTAGTAGCTAATTCTGAGAACCGCTATAGCTTAGCGGAAAAGGTACTAGAAGAATTGAGACAACCCTATAGTATTATCCCATCAAACTCTCCTAAAACAATAATATCACACACTAAAAAACCTCGGACATTCGGTTATATCCTAGCACTGATTAGTGTGGTTCTACTAGGAATTGGTTACCTATTAATCACCAAAACTCCCCAACTTCAGCCTAAGACTGAGCCCAATGGAATCCAAGAAACAGATAGGGGACTTTAATAACCGCATCTAAAAACCAAAACTCGACAAAACCTGAGTAATAATATCCGTTGGTACCTGGTCTGTAACTAGAACCTTTCCTATTTGACTAGGTAGAACAAATCTCACCCTACCTGATTTAACCTTCTTATCTAATTGTAAGGCATCAATTAGTTGATTAATATCTAAACCCACTGGCAATTTAGTTGGCAGTCCGGCTTTTTGGATAAGTGTATTTTGACGCTCTGCATCTGATTTTGACCAAAGTTCCAACCTAACAGCAATTTCCCCCGCTGCTATCATACCAAGACCGACGGCTTCACCATGCTTAAACACTCGATATTTAGTGACACTTTCCACTGCGTGACCAATAGTATGGCCGTAATTCAAAATTGCCCGGATTCCAGATTCTTTTTCATCTTGACTGACCACATTTGCTTTTGCTTCACAAGAATGAGTTAAGATATAGTTTATCAGGTCGGATTTTACATAGCGGAGTTGATCAAGGTGCTTGCTCGCTTCCAACTGAGTAAACAATTGGGGATCCCAAATTACCCCGTACTTGATCACTTCCGCCATTCCCGCTCTGAATTCACCACTGGGTAAGGTTTGGAGAACTTGAGGGTCAATTAGTACTAACCTGGGTTGATAAAATGCACCAATTAGGTTTTTACCATGGGGATGATTAACCCCTGTTTTTCCACCTACGGAAGAATCAACCATCGCTAGTAAACTAGTGGGTACTTGTACTAAATTAATTCCTCTTAGCCAGGTAGCAGCAGCGAATCCCGTCATATCACCGACAACACCACCACCTAAAGCTATCATGGTGGAGTTGCGCTCTAATTTATGTTCTAAAGCTGTATCATAAATTTTTTGAATAGAGTTTAATGTTTTATATCGCTCTCCAGGTGGGAGATTATAGTGAACCACATCAAAACCAGCATTTTGCAAAGAGGCGATCGCCCGCTCTCCATAATGCTTAAATATGATGGGGTTAGAAACCAAAAGGGCCTTTTTACCTAGATTGAGACTAGCCATTTGTGGGCCCAGTTGATCCAGACTACCTGGTGCAACAATGATTTGATAGGAATTTTCTGGTATATCTACTTTAATTACGGAAGTCATTGAAAAACCCGGATATAATGGGAAATTATATATGATTGAATAAATTTAGTGAACTAAATTCTGGAGCGAGATCAATGGCCGTAGTGGAATATGTGGCTTTTTTAGCCGCGTTTACAGTTATCGCAGTGGGACTATTATTTGGTCTTCGTGCTGCTAAGATAATCTAGAGACTGTGGGAGACAGGGAATAAATTCCCTGTCTGAAAGCCAAAGTCGGTTCTCAATCAACTGGTTTTGTGGGTTGGGTATATTAAGAAAGTTTAGAAGGAGGACGCATTTGCAAACCCAATAGCTTTAACATTTCCCCATCCGTGTCATAATCGGGACAAGGGGTGGTAACCGTCAACATTTTCTGGTCATCACTAGAAAAAATTGAATTGGCACCCGCCATAAAACACAAAGACTGTTCCACGGGAGAAAGTCTAGCTCTTCCAGCACTTAAACGCACGTCAGAGGTGGGCATAATGATTCTAGCAGTAGCAATCATCCGCACCACATCCCAAATAGGAACTTCCGGTTGATCGGACAGGGGTGTTCCCTCAACCTGGGAGAGGATATTAATCGGAACTGATTCAGGATGGGGTTCCAAACTAGATAGAGTATATAACATTCCCACCCGGTCTTCCACACTCTCACCTAAACCCAGAATACCACCAGAACAAACAGTCACATTAGTTGATCGAACATTTCTAATTGTATTCAGGCGATCGCTATATGTTCTCGTGGTAATAACACTACTATAATATTCTTCGGAAGTATCCAGGTTATGATTATAAGCGTAAAGACCTGCATCTTGCAACTTTTGAGCTTGACTAGCTGTTAACATGCCCAAAGTGCAGCAGACCTCCAGTCCCATAGAGGTTACATTTTTAACCATATCCAAAACTTGTTCAAATTGGGAATTATCTCGTACTTCGCGCCAAGCAGCGCCCATACAGATTCGACTGACACCATTTTCCTTAGCTTTGTGAGCAATATTTAATACTGTTTCCTTAGCTAATAAAGCTTCTGGTTTGACTTCAGTTTTATAATGGGAGGACTGGGCGCAGTAACCACAGTCTTCTGGGCAACCACCAGTTTTAATAGATATTAGCTTGCATACCTGTATTTGTTTAGGATTATGAAATTGACGGTGTACAGTAGCAGCTTGATAAACTAGCTCTAAAAATGGTGTATTGTAGATAGCGAAAATCTCATCTTTTTGCCAATCGTAGCGTATTTGCGCCATTACTATCCTTTTGCTATCCTTTATAATGAACAGAAAGACACGGAAATTTTAACCGTGGGATACAAGTAGAGTAGCATTATCTACCGACCAATGGCAATTGGTAATAATGTAGAATCAAGAAAACACCAAAAATAGTAAAAATGAACCCAGCTGAAACGCCAAATGATACAACCTCCCCCAACCGGTTACATTCTCTCAACTATGAATATAAATTGGAGTCATTAGGTAATGACTACTATGATGAAGTTGATGCGGAAGAATTTCCCCAACACATTTTACGCTGGCGAAATAATTCATTATTAGAACGTTTAGGAATAGACCATCAAATAATTACAGACCAAAACTTTATTGATAGCTTTGGCAAATTTGAAGGAAAGAAACCATTTTTAGCACTGCGTTATCACGGCTATCAATTTGGTGAATATAACCCCCATTTAGGAGATGGTAGAGGTTTTCTTTATGGACAAGTTAGGGGTGTGGATGGAGAACTATATGATTTTGGCACTAAGGGATCAGGGAGAACGCCTTATTCCCGTGGTGGTGATGGAATGCTAACCCTCAAGGGAGGGGTGAGAGAAGTTTTAGCAGGGGAAGTATTACATCGTTTAGGTGTGAGAACATCCCGGTGTTTAAGTATGATTGAAACTGGATTATCTTTATGGCGAGGAGATGAACCTTCTCCCACCCGTTCATCAGTCATGGTGCGCATGAGTAAATCCCATATTAGATTTGGCACTTTTGAGAGATTACATTATTTAAAACGCCCGGATTTAATCCAGAAATTATTAGATCATGTGATTGATCAATATTATCCAGATCTAAACAATCAGGAGAATAAATATGCTTTGTTTTATGCTGAACTAGTGAAGAGAGTAGCCCAGTTAGTGGCACAATGGATGTGCGCGGGTTTTTGCCATGGTGTTTTAAATACTGACAACATGTCTATTACAGGGGAAAGTTTTGACTATGGACCCTATGCTTTTATCCCCACCTATGATTTAAATTTTACTGCTGCCTATTTTGACTATTATCGGCGTTATTGTTATGGTCAGCAACCAAGTATTTGTTATTTAAATTTAGAACTGTTGCAAGAGCCATTAAAAGCGGTGATTGACCCAGTGGATCTGGATTATGGGTTAGCAAAATTTCAGGAATACTATCATGCAGAATATGGGAATTTGATGTTGAAAAGATTAGGTTTTGCCCAACCCAAATTTCCAGAAGCTGATGATTTGTTAGATCTCACAATTGGTTTTTTAAAAGAAAGTCAAATTAATTATCATCAGTTTTTTGCCGATATGGCAAAGACATTTTCCCCCAGATGGCGTGAGGAACCTAGTTTAATTATGGAGGAATCACAAATTTTGCCGAGGTCATTATCTGTTTTTAAAAACTGGTGCGCACTTTATCATCAAGTCCTCAACAACTCGGTTTCCCAAGAAATGACGAATGTTGGCACAACCTTAATCCAATATAATCCCCAGTCTAATTTACTAAGACCAGTAATTGAAGAGATTTGGCAACCAATTGTGGAACAGGATAATTGGCAACCTTTTTATAATTTGATCCAAAATTTTCATACCTAATATAACAAACCGTGCTGTCTAAACTTTTGACAGCACGGCTATTTGCTCTATTTATTATTTACAAACTCTACTCAGATAAGCCTTGGCTGGTATAAGCATCCATACCATAAGCAGGAGTGCGGGTTTCATAATTAATTTCTTGACCGGTAATTGACTTGGCTAGTCTTGCAAACGACTCAGAACGCCAGTTACGTTCATGAATGGGCTTGCTTTGCTCACCCATAAAATATGCTAGGGAACCAATCAACCCAGCTGCAACCCAACCAATAACAAATAATGCAATTAACACAACCATTTGAGTAACTCCTTGTTGAATAAGTCTTTATTACTCTATGTAAACAAAGATAACAAAATGTTAAGAAAATTGTCAAATGGGTCTCAAGTGTGGTATCCGCCATTTAAAGTAGGGTTTACTAGAAAAAAAGACAGGCTTTTTGCCTGTCCCAAGAAAAAAGTGCGATCTAGCAGGGAATTTAGAAATTCATCTCAGCAGCTTGGACTTTTTCTATTTGTTTCTTCTTCAGCACTAACATTACCTGTGCCATCATGACTAAACAGATAAAGGCAATCAGCCACACAACCCTAGAACTATCTTGTAAGACAATTTCTGCGTCTTTCTGACCAAAACCACCCACATTAGGGTTATTGGTTAAAGCATCACCAGATGCTACAGTTTGTCCCTCAGAAACAATTAATTCCGGACCTGCGGGCACAGTATCTTCCACCACATCTCCCGATGCAGTGGTGATGCTAACTATATATTTGACATTACCATCTTCATCTTCGGTTTGAGCAATCTTACTAATTGTCCCCCCAGCAGAAGCATTGTAAATGTTATTGTTACTCTTTTCACCTGTGGGGTAAACTTGTCCACGTCCCCGATTTCCGCCAACATGAATGGAATATTTGCCAAAGTGGATATTTTTGTCGGTAGCAGGGTTAGGTGACAATACAGGAAAAACAATTTCTTGATATTCTTCCCCAGGTAATGGCCCAACAATAATTACGTTTTCTTGATCTTCCTTGTAGGTTTGGAATGGTAGATCCCCTACTTCTTCTTTGAGTTCTTCTGGTATGCGATCTTCTGGAGCAATCTTAAACCCTTCCGGTAACATTAATACCGCTCCAACGTTTAAACCAACCTTAGAACCATCCGCTCCTACTTGCTGTACGCTGGTATCGTATGGTATTTTGACCACCGCTTTAAATACGGTATCAGGTAATACGGATTGTGGTACTTCTACTTCTGTGTTCTTGGCAGCTAGGTGACAGTTGGCACATACAATTCGCCCTGTGGCTTCGCGAGGTGTTTCAGGAGCAGTTTCCTGCGCCCAAAAGGGGTAAGCAGCAGCACTTTGGGGTTGAACGAAATCGCTAACCAAGGAAAATGTCACGGAGGCGATCGCTATTAGTAATGTATTTAGCATTACCTTAGCAGCGCGAGTTAACCTCGCTGGTGTAAGGGCGTTTCTCATCTCTATAAAGTCATGTTTCGGTTTTAGTTAGTCAGTTGTCATTGGTCAGCATTGACTAATGATTAGTTACTCAGCACTTTATTCTATTAAGCCCACCATGGGTTTTCATTAGTGCGGAAGTCGGTTTCCGTCCAGGGGGTCAAAACGATAGTGTCATCGTTGACATTAGCATGAGCTAAAGCTAGAGATTTAGGTGCAGGTCCGCGTACAACTTTACCAGTCGCATCGTATTGAGAACCATGGCAAGGACATTTAAACTTATTCTCTGCTACGTTCCAGGGAACAACACAACCCAGGTGGGTACAGATAGCATTAATGCCATAATCAGCAATTGCTTCTTTAGTTTCCACCACGATGTAGGTAGGGTCTCCCTTTAATCCTTGAACTAAAGTCCGATCTCCCACATTGTGACTAGAAAGGAACTTGCTGAGACTAACATCATTGCCCAGTTCATCCTTTGCGACTGAACCGCCACCAGCACCACCGCTGGCAGGCGGGATGAAGTAGTTCACAACGGGATAAAGAACTCCAGCAGCTACCCCGGTTACAGTCCCAAAGGTAAGTAAGTTCATAAACTGGCGACGACCCATATCAGGTACGTCCATTGATTCAGAAAATTGAGCCATAGTCTACACGCTCTTTGTGTGATTTGTTGAGTATTTTGACAAGAGTGGTAGCACTATATCAACTCTTGTCTGAGTCGAAATGCTAACGCCCCCAGTGATGTCTGATCTTATAGGATTGATCTGGCATCATCATTTATTAGCATTACATTTCTTTATATCCCTATCATACTTGAGTTAGGGAACTTAATATCATGACTCCATTTTTTATCTGGAGAGGGTGGAATCCAAGCAAAAGTTATGCTCCCTCCACCAAAGCAGCATATTTTTCAGCAGACATTCCCTGCACCACTTCTTGGGCATTACTTATATGCACTTTAATAAACCAGCCATCCCCATAGGGGTCCTTTCCTATGGATTCTGGAGACTCAATCAAGGACTCATTTCTTTCTATAACTACTCCTGTGACTGGGGATTTTAATTCTTCCACTGCTTTAACTGATTCGATTGTGCCAAATGATTCTCCTTGGGAAAGGTCATTTCCAACCTCTGTCAGTTCTAAAAATACTATATCTCCCAATTGGTCTATGGCAAAATTAGTAATGCCCACAGTAGCAATTTCACTATCTAGTCGTACATATTCATGAGTATCGAGATACAGTAAATCTTCGGGATATTTCAGCTCCATAATTTTCCTTTCTACATTCAATAATGTTCTACATAATTGACACTCCCCGGTCTAAATACACGGGGATTCTACATTCATCGTCAAAACTTGCTCAACCAGGTTTGCACCAAGTGGAGGCTTTACGCCATGCTCCAAAACTTAACCTCAAGGTTTTTCAACCATTATTTGTGGGCACGATTTTGGGATTTATAAAAAGGGCGTTTTACTACTTGGGCTGGATAGGTTTTACCACGTATATCCACTTCTATTTGCTGTTTAATATTTGCTAACTCAGCAGTTACATAAGCTAGAGCAATAGGATAGTTTAAGGTGGGAGACAGAGTACCACTGGTCACCTGTCCAATGATTTTTCCAGATGATAGAAGGGAGTAGCCATGACGGGGAATATTTCTTCCCTGAGTTTGTAAACCCACCAATTTACGCTCCACACCCTGGATTTTTTGCCTTTCTAAAATGTCTCGACCAATAAAATCACCTTTTCTATCTAAATGGACTAACCATGCCAAACCAGCTTCTAAAGGTGTAGTATTATCATCAATATCTTGACCATAAAGTGACATAGCTGCTTCTAACCGCAATGTGTCCCTACAACCTAATCCGCAAGGGGTGACACCTGCACCATGGAGACGTTGCCAAAATTCCAGTCCCGTTTGCGAATCTACCATGATCTCAAAGCCATCTTCCCCTGTGTAACCAGTACGAGCTAAAAAGGCCCCACCACCCAAAATTTCGGTTTCTAAATGGCCAAAAGCTTTGATAGGTGTCAAATCATCAGCTACAAAAGACTGTAATATAGCAGTAGCTTTTGGACCCTGGAGGGCAATTAATATCTTATCCCTAGACAGGTCTTCAAATTGAATTTGATTCAAGTCCAGATTTTGCGACAACCAATTCCTGTCTTTATCTGTAGTAGAGGCGTTAACAATAATGACAACTTTTTCATTATCTGTATTTTTTCCACTTTGACGGTAAATAATGATATCGTCAATAATCCCACCTTGAGGATTTAACAGTACAGTGTATTGAGACTGACCAGGTTGCAACCTACTTAAATCAGAAGGGACTAGTTTTTCCAGTTGGACCATGAGGTTTTTACCCTGGAGGTTAAACTTACCCATGTGGGAAATATCAAACATTCCCGCACCATTTCTCACAGCTTGGTGTTCCTCAATAATACTGGTGTATTGTAAAGGCATTTCCCAACCGCCAAAGTTGGTAAATCTGGCTTTCATTTCCACACCAGTTTGATATAGAGGGGTTTTTCCCCCTGGTGAAGGAACAGAATGATTTACAGGACTGTCTGATTTGATCACGAGTTTTGAGTTAACTGACTGTATTTTAGATATTCTAATATTGTAGATTGATAAGATTTATTACTCAAAAATCATGAAGTATTGGCAAATATTTGTCGGTTTAGTTTTAACCGCAGTGTTCTTTGTATCTAACTTATCCGCACAAGCAGCCAGTTCTTCTAGTATTACCCGGTCTGCAGGGAGTAAGATAGAAATTCAAGATTATTCGGGAAAAAGTTTAGTAGGTAAGGAGTTCACCAACATTAAATTGGAAAATGCTAACTTTAGCAATGCTGATTTGCGAGGTGTAGTATTTAATGGCACACTGTTGATTGATACAAATTTACATGGAGTCAACTTTAGTGACGGAATCTCTTACTTGTCTAATTTTAAGAATTCTAATTTAAGCGATGCCATTTTTACTAATGCCATGATGTTACGCTCGACATTTAACAATGTGGATATTACCGGTGCTGACTTTACCAATGCCATTTTAGATGGAGTGGAGGTGAAAAAATTGTGTGCTGATGCTAGTGGAGTTAACTCTCAAACGGGAGTTGACACTCGTGAATCCCTAGGTTGTAGATAGGGACTAAAAGCGGGTGATGGGACTCGAACCCACGACATTCTGCATGGGAGGCAGACATTCTACCACTGAATTACACCCGCATTAAAGAGTTGAATAAGCCATTGAACCCAGGTTCAATGGTAAGGCAAAAATCTGTTACTGTCAAGAGATTTTTGCCATATCCCTCCTATTGTAATTAAAATCAGAAATTAGAACTATGAACTGGTGGCAAAGACTAAAGAATAACAACTTAGCGCGATTTGGTGCAATAATACTGTTAGTATTTTACATAGGAGTAATTGGTGCCGATTTTATAGCGCCCTATAATCCCTATGATTCTCAACCTCATGGTTCTCTATTACCACCAACCAAAATTTATTGGAAAACGCCAGATGGTAAATTTATTGGACCACATATTTATCCCACAACTCAGGGGGATACAAATTTAGAAACCGGAGAAAGAAAACTAATTGTTGATTTTCAAAAACCATCATCTCTGGGTTTATTTGTAGTTGGTTCTGAATATACATTATTCGAGGTAAAATTACCCTTACCTCCCGCATGGGAAGAAGTAAAGATTATTCCTGGTATCACCCTAAATTTACATTTGTTTGGTGCTAAAGATCCAGCCAAATTTAACCTATTGGGAACAGATGAACAGGGTAGAGACCAATTTAGTCGATTGCTACATGGAGGAAGGATTAGTCTATTTATTGGGATTTTTGGGATTATTATTACCTACCCATTAGGTTTAATCATTGGTGGTATTTCTGGCTATTTTGGTGGTTGGATTGATATTATTATTATGCGGTTGGCAGAAGTTTTGATGACCTTTCCTAGTATTTACTTATTAGCAGCACTGTCAGGAATTTTAAGTCCTCAATTGACCAGCACACAAAGATTTCTGCTAATAGTCTTAATTACTTCAGTGATTAGTTGGGCTGGTTTGGCCCGAGTAATTCGTGGTCAAGTCTTGTCTATTAAAGAACAGGAATTTGTTCAAGCGTCACTAGCTATAGGAGGCAAACCTTTTTATATCATCTTGCGTCATATATTACCTCAAACTGCCAGTTATGTAATTATTTCAGCTACTTTAGCTATTCCTAGTTTTATAGGAGCAGAAGCGGTATTAAGTTTAATTGGTTTAGGTATTCAACAACCTGATCCTTCTTGGGGAAACATGCTTTCTTTAGCCAGTAATGCTTCTATTTTAGTTTTACAACCGTGGTTAGTTCTAGCTCCAGCTATGCTGATAATATTGACGGTTTTAGCATTTAATTTGCTTGGTGATGGATTGAGAGATGCTCTTGACCCCCGGAGTATTCGTTAAACCCACCCAAATCTAAGATTTAGGTGGTTCCATTCAAATCAGGAGAACTAAACAAGCCTACACCTAATATCTAATTCTTGGATCTATATAAGCATTGAGAATATCAATCACAATACTAGCACTAACAACAATTCCCCCGAAAAATACTAACACTCCCTGCACGGTGGTATAATCCCTGTCAGCAATTGCTTGATATAGTCTATTGGCCAACCCAGGCCAAGAAAAAGTCACCTCGGTTAAAATTGCTCCTCCCAATAGGGAAGCAAATGTTAACCCTAAAACTGTAATTACTGGTATGAGGGCATTTTTTAAAGCGTGGGATACTAAAATCTTGTTTTCTGGTATTCCTCTAGCTCGAGCTGCTTCCACATAGTCAGCTTTTAGAGTTTCTTTTAAGTTGACTCTAACTATTCGCTCAAAAATACCACTTAATAAAATTCCTAGGGTTAAACTGGGTAGAGCTAAATGATGCAAGGCCAGGAAAAAATAATTCAAGTTACCACTCAATAAACTATCAATGGTATATAAACCAGTAATGGTTGTGGGGGGACTAATATTGGGAGGAAAACGATTAGAATTAGGGAACCATTGTAACTGGACAGAGAAGACTAATTGTAATAACATCCCCGCCCAGAACATGGGGAGTGCATAGGTGATAATGCCAAATAATCTCCCCCCCAAATCCAAGGGAGTTCCTGGACGGGATGCAGAAAGGGTTCCTACTAAAATCCCCACAATGAGCGCTACTAACATGCTACAAACTGCTAGTTCCATCGTTGCAGGAAAATGTTGACTGATGATTTGCCAGACGTTTTGACCCCGACTAGTTAGGGAACTACCCAGGTCAAAACGTAGGATGTTCCCCAGGTAGTTGATATACTGTAGCCAAATGGGTAGGTCTAATCCTAATTGTTTTCTCAGTTCTTCTTTGGCACTTTCTGGAGCCCTACCTCCTAAAATTGCATCTGCTGGATCTCCCGGTGTTGCTCTTAGTAAAAGAAAAACAATGGTGACAATGGTTAATAATTGCAGCGGTGCAAATAATAACCGAGAAGCTATGTAATACTGTAGGGCTTTAGACCGAGACATAGGGCAATAATTAGGGTTGTTGGTTTTTATTTTTTGATGTTTTTGTAAATCAGATTCTGAGTGGGATCAAGTTGGACGTTGTTCACACCTTTTTGGGCAAAAACATAATCTTTATTTTGCCATAGGGGAATATAAGGAACATCTTCTAAAACCAGGTTCTGAATCTGATTAAATATTTTCTTTCTGGCTTCTGGATTCTGCTCTTGACGCTGTTGATCAATCAATTTATTCATGGTTTGGCTATAATAAAAAGCTCCTTGGGTTTGACTACCACCTTTTTCACAACCTTTGCTTTCTGAACCTTGCTCACATGCCAAAAATGGTTGGACATAGTTATCGGGATCTAAAAAGTCCGGATACCAATCTAATAGGGCTATGGGATAGGAACCTTTAGAAATTTCTTTGAAGAATGTTGCTCCTTCTACAGTTTTAATTTCTAGTTGTAATATTCCACCCATTTTGGTGTCAGCTAGGGATTTTAAGGTTTGTGCCACTAAACTGCGGGTAGGTGAACTGGAAGGATACCAAACTTGAATTTTGGCTGGCTTTTCTACAGAGAATCCCGCAGCAGTTAACAGGTTTTTGGCTCGGTCAAATTCTCCATCACCATATTTGTTTTTAAATAATGGTTGGGAAACATTAAATGTTGTCGGAATCATGCTATAAAGCGGATCCGCTTGACCATATAACACCCTGTCGTTCAATAGGGAACGATTGACTAATGAAGCGATCGCCTTTCGTACTTCTGGTTGATCTAGGGGTTGTTGATTTCTATTGAGTACCATATAACTAACTACACTACCTTGAGCAGTTATTGCTTGCCAATTTCCTGTTTTTGCTCCCTCTTCTAAACTGCGAATTTGATCTGGTTGTAATGACAAATAAGCAACGTCAAACGCCCCTGTTTTAAAGGCATTAAACAGGTTGACGGGACTAGATTGAATTTGTACGTTAATCCCCTTATTTGCCGGTTTTTCTCCCCAATATTGGTCAAAAACATCAAATTTTAACGAATCCGCCCCATATTCTTGGAGTTTATATGGACCAGTTCCCACAAATATATTAGGTTGGAATTTACCCGCCCCAATTTGATAGGATTTAGGTGATACCGGACACACCCCCGAAAAGGCTAATAAAGCAGGAAAAGCGGCAAAAGGTTTTTTTAACCTAATTGTTAATTCATGTTCCTTAGTTGCTTTTACTGAGTCTATAGTATCAGAAAGTAAAAACGAGGGTTTACCCTTATTTTCTATAAACCGCTGAATACTGAATTCCATAGCTTTAGCGTTAAAGGGAGTACCATCGTGAAAAACCACATCTTTACGCAAAGGTATGGTATATGTTAACCCATCCGCACTAACTTTAGGTAAAGAAGTAGCCAGTTGTGGTTGAATTTCCGTGCTACCTGGATTATACGTATACAGGCGATCGCTCATATTAAAAATTAAACCCAGGGATGCTAACTCATAAGCATCAGCGGGGTCAAGAGTTCTTGGTTTGGCAGTAGTGCCTATGGTAATGCGAGCATCAGCGGAAAGATTCTGGGGAGGGGTATTGGAATGCTGAGTGGGACTACAGCTAATGGTCAGTAAGAAGCACAAAGAGAATAGGGATAGAAATTTAACTGGTTTCCCTAACCAGCGGAAAAACTTAGTTATGGCCATTGTTGTTTTAAACTTAGCGATAATTTGGCGAACTTACCAAACTTGACCTCCTTCTCCTGGAATAATAACAAAGACATTTGGATCAACAATCACATTTTCAGGTTATACTTACTAAAAAATTCTCATTTTTGCTCGGAGCTGAAATAAGAGAGTTCTTAAAAGTGATGAGCTGGAAGACTTAACTTATGACGGCAAATCGGCGATAATAAACCTAGCCACACGGCTATTGAGTAAATGCGAGGTTTCAACCCGTATGCACTCACCAATTAGAATCCCCATTTTTCTAAAGCGGGGAAATATCAATCAAGACTGGCAATAACAAAAACTCACCGGAGACCTGTGGATGGTAGATTATCACCTGAGCAGTCTCAGTAAGAAAATTGCTTTGTAAACTAACTTTTTAAGGAGGGGCGTAGTCAATGGGACTACCTTGGTACCGAGTACATACAGTGGTGCTGAACGATCCAGGCCGACTGATTTCCGTACACTTAATGCACACAGCCTTAGTTGCTGGCTGGGCTGGTTCAATGGCACTCTATGAATTAGCTGTTTACGATCCTAGTGATCCTGTTCTCAACCCGATGTGGCGACAAGGGATGTTCGTATTACCCTTCATGGCACGTTTGGGTGTAACCGAATCCTGGGGCGGTTGGAGCGTAACAGGTGGTACAGCAGTAGATCCTGGCTTCTGGTCATTTGAAGGCGTAGCTGCTGCTCATATAGTTCTCTCCGGTCTATTATTCCTAGCTGCTGTTTGGCACTGGGTTTATTGGGATTTGGAACTGTTTAGAGATCCCCGCACTGGCGAATCTGCTTTAGATTTGCCAAAAATGTTTGGCATTCATTTGTTCTTATCCGGTTTACTTTGTTTTGGATTTGGTGCTTTCCATCTCACTGGTCTATTTGGTCCAGGAATGTGGGTTTCTGATGCTTATGGTTTAACTGGCAGTATTCAACCAGTAGCACCTGAATGGGGACCAGCAGGCTTTAACCCCTTTAACCCTGGTGGTGTTGTGGCTCACCATATTGCTGCAGGGGTGGTAGGTATTATTGCCGGACTATTCCACCTATCGGTTAGACCACCGGAAAGGCTCTACAAAGCTCTACGGATGGGTAATATCGAAACCGTACTTTCCAGCAGTATTGCAGCAGTGTTCTTTGCCGCTTTCGTAGTAGCAGGAACAATGTGGTATGGAAATGCAACTACACCCATTGAACTGTTTGGACCTACCCGCTACCAGTGGGATCAAGGATACTTCCGACAAGAGATTCAACGTCGTGTGCAATCCAGTGTAGCTGGTGGTGCGACTTTAACAGAAGCATGGTCACAAATCCCTGAAAAGTTAGCTTTTTACGACTATGTGGGTAATAGTCCGGCTAAAGGTGGATTATTCCGCACAGGTCCTATGGTTAAGGGTGATGGCATTGCCCAATCTTGGCAAGGTCATGCAGTATTCACAGATTCGGAAGGAAGGGAACTGACTGTTCGTCGTCTACCTAACTTCTTTGAAACCTTCCCTGTGATTTTGACCGATAAGGATGGGGTTGTCCGCGCTGACATTCCTTTCCGTCGGGCGGAATCCAGATACAGCTTTGAGCAAACGGGTGTAACTGTTAGCTTCTACGGTGGTAATTTGAATGGTCAAACATTCACAGACCCTGCTGATGTGAAGAAATATGCTCGGAAAGCTCAAGGTGGGGAAATTTTTGAATTCGACCGTGAAACCTTGGGATCTGATGGTGTGTTCCGCACCTCTCCTAGAGGTTGGTTTACCTTCGGTCACGCTGTATTTGCTCTCTTATTCTTCTTTGGTCACATCTGGCATGGTGCTAGAACTATCTACCGCGATGTATTCGCAGGTGTGGAAGCGGATCTAGAAGAACAAGTAGAGTGGGGTCTATTCCAAAAATTGGGTGATAAGACCACTCGTGTTCGCAAGGAAGCTTAATTAGGTGTAAGGTAAAAAGTATGGGTCTAAAGTATGGGTCTTCAGACTTCCTACTTTTTGCCACCGGGCCTGTTTAATGTCAATTGGTGACCAAACCTCCCGGTTTTCACTGTGTTTGATAAAATCAAAATACTACCCTGATAGGAAATCCTAACATGGAAAGCGTTGCATACATTTTAATTTTGGCTTTAGCAATAGGTGTTCTATTCTTTGCGATCGCCTTTCGTGAACCTCCTCGCTTTGAAAGAAAACCCAAAGAGTAATACTTAGGGTTGAACCGCTCAAAAATCACTCAAAACTACCCAGATCTAGATCTTGGGTAGTTTTGATTTTCATTTGTACCAATTTCATGTCAACTAGCAATTCGGAAAGAAAAAAGGTCATTGTTGCTGTGGGAGGTGGTATCGCAGCTTATAAGGTTTGTCAGTTAATTTCCACCCTGTTCCAATCACAAGTGGAACTAAGAGTTATCCTCACTAATTCAGCTCAAAAATTCATTACTCCCCTAACTGTTTCTACCCTGTCTCGCCATCAGGCTTATACTGATGATGACTTTTGGCAACCAATCTACTCCCGTCCGCTCCATATAGAATTGGGAGAGTGGGCCGATCTTATGGTTATTGCTCCTTTAACAGCCAATACTATAGCTAAATTGGCTTATGGCATAGCTGATAACTTATTAACAAATACGGTTTTAGCTTCTACCTGTCCCATACTTTTAGCACCTGCTATGAATACCGATATGTGGGAACAGATCACAGTGCAAAGGAATTGGCAACAAATATTGACAAATCCTCGGTTTTATGCTATGCAAACCGCTCAGGGACTATTAGCGTGCGATCGCACGGGGGCGGGGAGAATGGCGGAACCGGAGGAAATAGAGGTTTGGGTGAAATCTTTATTACATACTCAAGGGAAAAGAGATTTAAGGGGAAAACAAGTTTTGATTAGTGGGGGAGGAACTAGGGAATATTTAGATCCGGTGCGGTTTATTGGCAATCCAGCAACAGGTAAAATGGGATTAGCTCTTGCACAAGCAGCACTACACAGGGGAGCGGAGGTAACACTAGTCCATTGTCCTTCCAGTTGGAGTGTTCCCCTGGGGGTAAAGGGTATACGGGTGATTAGTGCAGCACAAATGCAAGAAGTGATGTTAGAATATTTTCCCATTGCCAATATAATTATTATGTCCGCAGCAGTTGCGGATGTAAAACCGAGGGATTATAGTGCAGAAAAAATCCCTAAGTCCTCTTTACCTGAAAGTATACCTTTAGCACCAGTATCAGATATAATAGCCCACCTGGGCAAAATCAAACAACCCCATCAATTACTAATTGGTTTTGCAGCACAAACTGGGGATATTGTCACCCCTGCGCAAGAGAAATTACAAAGGAAGAATTTAGATGTTATCGTGGCCAACCCCATTGATAAATCTGACAGTGGTTTTGGCTCTGATAATAATCAAGCAGTGTTTTTAAAAACAAAAGGAGAGCGGTTAGATATTTCCTCCTGTTCTAAGTTGCAACTGGCCCATTATTTATTTGATTTTATCTGAATCAACTGTTAAGACTGTATAACTACCAAATATTTTTAATATTTCAACATTAATACTTATATTTTTTAGAGCAGTAGTCATTAACGATGAGAAAACACTGGCTTCTATATCGAGAAAAAACAGGTATTCCCCCAAAGAGCGTTTGGTAGGACGAGATTCAATTCGGCTCAAATTAATTCCTAAATCCGCAAATACTTGTAATACTTTAACTAATGCACCGGGAATATTGGCCGGGACACTAAATGCTAAGGATGTGTGGGTTGATGAACTTGAAGAACTTCCCCCCCCACTTTCTGGTGCTACCACCCAAAATCTCGTACAGTTGTCAGGATAGTCATTAATTCTGTCACTCAATATGGGTAAATCATACATTTGAGCTGCTTTCTCCGAGGAAATAGCTGCTGTTGTTGGTGATTTACCCAGCTTTTCCAAAGCTTGAGTGGTGGAACTAGTTGCACTTAAATTTGCTTGGGGGAGAAATTTCCCTAACCACCCTTGACATTGTGCTAATGCTTGAGGATGGGAATAAACTATTTCAATATCTTCTAATTTGGTAGCACAGGAAATTAAACAATGGTTAATTGGCAGCACTAAAGCTTGTTTAATCTGTAAATTTTCCAACTGCCATAAATTATCCATAGTCATACTTACACTTCCCTCAATGGAATTTTCCACGGGAACCACTGCCAAATTAACTTCTTGAACTGTTACAGCCTGTAGTGCTTTAGCTATAGTTGGACATGGACGTAGAATGACTTCTCCCTTAAATTCTTGATTTCCCTTAATCCAGTTTAAATAAAACGAAGCTGCTTGTTCCGAATAAGTGCCCGGTGGTCCTAAATACCCAATGTTCATTTCTTCGCTTGATGTGATGATATCCACCTATCCTCCCCTACCAAAAAACGTTACAATTGTGAATATTTGTAAATATCGCCTTAATCTATGGCTACTAAGTTCACTGCTTCCCAATCGGTTACAATTGCTGTTCCTAAACAGTCCATCCCCATTCAGCACTACTTACGTCAGCCCCATCGCTTAGTCAATACTATGGTTGATAACAGTAGAGTTCAACATATCTCCGAAGAAGTGTTTCGTCTTAAAATGCGTCCTTTAACTTTCATGTCATTAAATATCCAACCTATAGTAGATATGAGAGTTTGGGCGGATGCCAACGGAACCATATATCTATGTTCACAAGGATGTGAAATCCGGGGTTTTGAATATGTTAACCAGCGGTTTGCTCTGAATTTAAAGGGGTATCTCTCCCCTCACCATGATGCTGATCATACCCGATTAGAAGGTAAAGCGGATCTAGAAGTTTTGGTGGATATTCCTTACCCCTTTTCCCTAACTCCCAAGGCGATTTTGGAAACCTCTGGTAATGGTCTGCTCAAGAGTGTTCTACTCACAATTAAACAACGAATATCCCACCATCTTCTTGCTGATTACCGTTCCTGGGTAAGTTCACAAATGGAAATCAATCAGACAACTAATGATAACACCGATATCTCTATCCTCAAAGTTGACTTTTAAAGTTGATATCTCCCCTCACCTGACAGGGACTAAAACTCCGTCGATGCAGGGGAGACGGCCCATACTTTTGTAAAGCTAATAAGTGTTTCCTACTCCCATACCCCTTATTACGGTGTAAATCATACATATCATACTTCTTGCCTAATCGCACCACTAAATCATCCCGCCACACTTTAGCCATAATACTGGCAGCTGCTATGTTGAGCGATCGCCTGTCACCCTGTATAATAGTTTGCTGCTCTATTAGTAAATCACGAATAAATTGATTACCATCCACAAGACAAAGAGAGGGCTGGGACTTGAGTTTGAGGACAGCCCGTTTCATTGCCAACAGAGTAGCTTGCAAAATATTTAACCTATCAATTTCCGCAGTGGTAGCATAACCGATTTTCCATTCCACAGCTAATTGGGCGACTTGCTGTGCTAGGTAATGTCTACGAGAAACAGATAGCTGCTTACTATCCTTAATTTTAGATTCAACCAGTATTGATAAAGCGGAGTTTGGCAAGATAACTGCAGCAGCGACTACGGGCCCAAATAAAGCTCCGCGCCCCACCTCATCCACACCAGCAATCCACCCTTCCTGGTTCCAGTGGTCAGACAATTCCTGCCAATTTGATTCCATAAAAACCAGAATCTAGGATAAACAAGGAGTTTGAAAATGAACAGGGGATTTACTCTTGAGCGGAGGGACGACGACGACGACGACGGGTAGGAGAATAGTTAGATTCTTCGTCCTCTGATAGAGGTTCAAAACCTATATTGCCCAATAATTCCTCCGTGGGGGACTCAATTGCCATTTGGGGGCGAGAAAATTCCTCTAAAGGGATTTTTGATGTAGGAAGTTTGACCTTAGGAAATTCCAATTTAGGCTTTTCCTCAAGCATAGAATCCATATTAAACTCACCTGCATCAGATGTAATTTCCCCTGGTTGCATAATATTATAAATTACTGACTTGGGAGTTTTTGCCTCCGTCTCTAATTTAACACCGGGAGAAATTCCCATCAAGGCAAACATATCCTGTTCCTGGTTCGTCATTTCCACCTCAACGATTCGGGGTGGCTCTATCACTGGTTTAATTGGTTCTATTTTGACTTTAGTTCTCTCTGGTCTTTCAGTCCATCCCACCCTACCAAAGCTTGGTGCGTTGGGAGATTCTTTTACCAACAGACTTTCTGATAGCAGGGAGGGTATGTCGACCATGGGAGTGATTTCTGTGTCAGCTTCCAAATCCATCTCGCCACCAAATCCAGAAACCTCTGGTCTGCTTTCCTCTTTGAGGTTAGCACCACCAATGCGACTGCGACGGGTGCGAGTACGACGTTTGTGATCTCCCAACTCTTGATAGCTGGGATGGTTGACTAGATTACCAACTTCAGAATCGGTGTCAAACGCTTCACCAAAGCTATCAAATATCTCCCGATTTTCTCTAATTTCTGGGGCACGCACTACTGGGGTTCTAATTTCCCTAGGTTGGGCTGGGGTAAACTTTTCTGGCGCTTCCGCAGCGGGTATGGGCATGCGGTTTTCTACCTCCCCTGGTAGATGGACGATGTGTCCTAAACCACCACAAGTGGGACAGCTTTCACCAAACAGTTCATAAATATTTTGACCTTGACGTTTACGCGTCAGTTCTACTAGACCTAATTCTGTTAGTTGGGCAATTTGAGGACGAGCTTTATCTGCTTTCAGGGTCTTATTAAAGTGCTCTAAAACTTGCAGTTGGTCGCGTCTTGATTCCATGTCGATGAAATCTACTACAATTACGCCAGCAATATTTCTCAGTCTCAGTTGACGCGCTATTTCCGTTGCTGCTTCGCAGTTTGTCCACAGCACGGTTTCTCTAGCTGTTGCAGAGCGGGTAAAAGAACCCGAGTTCACATCAATTACTGTTAGTGCTTCCGTCGGTTCAATGATAATGTAACCCCCAGAGGGCAAATCTACCCTAGGACGTAATGCTTCTCTAATAGCAGCATTAATGCGAAAATATTCTAAAATCGGTGACCTGTCACGATGATGATCCAGTAGTACACCCTGGGGTGTCTGTCCTCCACTCCAATTTTGTAAATATTGTTTAACTCTTCTTAACCCTGTACTGGAATCCACTACAATACGGTTTACGTCCGCACCATACATATCCCGCAGTACCCTCTGAATGAAGTCGTCATCTCGATTTAATAAAGATGGCGCTCTCGTGGATGCTGCTTCCTGCTGAATGACTTCCCATTGCTTTTGTAGCAATTCTAAGTCTTCAATTATAGCTTCCTCTGGTTTACCTTCTGCCTCTGTTCGCACTAATATGCCCATACCAGCAGGTTTGATGAGTATAGCTAGAGCGCGAAGACGGTTCCGTTCACTTTCGCTCTTAATCCGTCTGGATAGGTTTACACCCTTTCCATAGGGCATGAGAACTACATAACGTCCCGGCATAGTAATATTACCGGTTAGTCTGGGACCTTTTGTTCCTGTAGGTTCCTTCATTACTTGTACTAACACTTTCTGTTGTGGTGTCAGTAACTCCGTAATTGCTGCGGAACTACGTTTAATCTTTAATGGACCTAGATCGGTCACATGGATAAATCCGTTACGTTCTGGATCACCGATATTCACAAAAGCTGCGTCTATACCCGGTAATACATTCTCCACAACCCCTAAATAGATATCACCAATCTGGTGATGACCAGTTGCTACAACTAGTTCTTGTATTTGATCTTCGGAAAATACGGCAGCAATTTGATGCTGTTCTGCGATAATAATTTGTTTTGGCATTCAAGTTCCTCAAAAATTGGCAGCACCAATGGGGATTAGGAGGAGCTTATTTTATACCTCTAGCCCCTACTGGTAGCCCTAGGACTGCTACTGGTAATAAAAATTTCCTCACGGACACGGCTTCACAAACCAGGAAGCCCATGGCCTTTTGTAATTGCGTTGCACACGCTTGATCATTGCTAAGAGTTTGGAGACCTTGGGTCTACCAATCTAGGAGCATTCTATCAAAAAGTCCTGCTCAACAAACTGGGTTTTCCACCCTATTTTCTGTTGACACTCTCTGACTTAATAAATTCACTGATGTAACTGGACCTAATTTGCGGTTCCCAAAACTATCCGATTGCGGTGGATATGCAAAAGTTGAAATTTTACACTGGTTACCATCTCCAGCATAAACAATATTTGCTCAGGACGCAAGATCACACCATCATGACGACAGCTACCCAAATAACGCACTATGGCTTCAGATTCCACTGATGAGTTTTCTAATTTGACTAGACTTAACTCAAACAGGCGATCGCGCAGATTTATGATTTGCTGCTTCCCGGACTTTGTCCGATGTTCTGACAAAATCTCTCTTCTAGCTAGTATGGATTCTATCCAATTTTGCCATATTTGTGCGTCAATCAGTTCTGAAGTAGAAATGGTGAGCAGGTATTCAGCTGCTACCATAGATTGATTAGCAGCAGGTGATGACAAGTCTATTTCTTGGACTTGATATAGGGGGATATTGGAGGGAAGTTGGCGTACCAATTGGTGACGAAAGTCTTCTAAATTCATGGATTGGGTTAATTCCAGGTCCAAAATTTCCCCACTGCTGGTGCTACCCAAAGACAAAGCACTTGCTAGAGCAATGCGGGGGTGGGGATGAAATCCTCCAGTAAAAGCAATTGGTAAACCCGCTCTTCTAATTACCCTATCAAATAACCGCATCAAATCCAAGTGACCGACCAAAGCCATATCATCTTGTTTACCGAACCACACTCTTAACCTTTGCACCCTGGTGGTATTAGGAACAAAATCGCCTGCGAACTCTGGTATGGGGTGGGGTTCAATTACCACATTGTGACCGAAATCTGTGCTACAGACACCGCAATGGGAACAACCCTCAAAAGAACAATCGGGAACGATCGCCGCAGCTAAAGCCCGTTTAAGATCTTCCTGTAACCACCTTTTATCAATCCCGGTATCTATATGATCCCATGGTAAAGCTGCTTCCAGCAGGGAATCGAAGTTAATGAGATTGTCATCTCCCATTTCCATTACATTCCATTCACCATTTTCTACCTGGCGGTATTTCCAGTTTAGTCCTGCTTGAGAGATAGCTTCTCCCCAAGCTCGAAAAGCAGTTTCCACGCTGTCATACCAGGAGTCCATTCCTGCACCCAATTCCCATGCTCGTTTGAGAACCTTCCCTAAAGTCCGATCTCCCCTACCAATAAAGTCTTCCATTGCAGAAAGACGAACATCGGTAAAATTTACCTTTACATTCCTGGTTCGGCGAAATTCTTGTTTGAGTAGGTTTTGCTTGCGGACAAATTCTGATGTGGAAACAGAATGCCACTGAAAAGGTGTGTGAGGTTTAGGGGTAAAATTAGAGACTGTCAGGTTAAAGTTGATAGACCTTCTATCCTGAGCGCGACATTCTCGTTGTAACCATCTGACGGTTTCTGCTATGGCCAGGATATCCGCATCCGTTTCCCCTGGCAGTCCAATCATAAAGTACAACTTAATTTTATCCCAACCTTTTTCCCAAGCTGTTTTTATGCCCCGCAATAACTCTTCGTTGGTCAGACCTTTGTTAATAATATCGCGCATCCGTTGACTACCCGCCTCCGGTGCGAAGGTCAAGCTCCCTTGTCTTGTCCCTCCTAATATGTTAGCAATATTTTCATCGAATCTATCCACTCTTTGGGAAGGTAAAGACAGGGTAATATTTTCATTCTTTAGACGGTTTTTGATTTCCATCCCCACTGCAGGTAGAGATAAATAATCGGAACAACTTAAAGATAATAGTGAGAACTCATTATAGCCTGTTTTGTGCATTCCATCAACTATGGCTTCTACCACTTTTTCTGGCTCCACATCCCTGGCTGGCCTTGTCAACATCCCTGGTTGACAAAATCTACAACCACGGGTACAACCTCTTCTAATTTCTATTGTTAACCGATCATGCACTGTTTCCATATATGGCACTAGACCTATAGAGTAAGCAGGTATGGGCACTGCTACTCTTCTAATAATTCTTTGCGGTACATCCGGTCGCAAAGCTCTTATTTGACCATTTGTCATTTCGTAAAACTGTGGCACATACACACCTGGAATTTGTGCTAAATCCCACAGCAATTCTTCTCGACTTAGACCCCCTGCTTTACCCTCTTCTATCACCAGTCCAATTTCTGGTAGTAGTTCCTCTCCATCACCCAGTGCGATAAAATCAAAAAAGTCAGTGTAAGGTTCGGGGTTTGACGTTGCTGTTTGTCCACCAGCAAAGATTAAGGGGTATTCCCCTCCCCTTTGTTCCCGCATGAGCGGTATTCCCGCTAAATCTAACATTTCCAGGATATTTGTCGCCCCCAGTTCATAGCTGAGGCTAAATCCGATAATATCGAAGTCTTTTAACTGGCGTTTTGACTCTACTGCAAACAGGGGTGTTTGGGTTTGACGCAATTTTGCACCTAGATCGGGCGCGGGGAGGTAAGATCGGTCACACAGTTGATTCCGCTGGGCATTGAGGATGTTATATAGGATAACGTGTCCTAGGTTGGAAGCTCCTACCTCATACACTTCTGGGTAGCTTAAAACCCATCTCACTCTAGCCTGTTCCCAGGGTTTATGTGTTGCTAAGTACTCATTCCCTAAGTAGCGTGCTGGTTTTAAAATGTCCGGTGTTATTAGTTCTTTTACTGAAACAGTCACTTTACGATTTATTATTTTGGAGTTAATTAGTAGCTATTGTCCATCATCTTAACAAAGGGAACTTTTTTCGGTCAAATACTTCTTACAATTCTACACCTCCATTTTACCAAATTCCAGCTATATGGGAAAAGAAAATCAATAAGCAAAAAAAATATTAAAAAAAGTTGGAATTTTAGTTAATTATTTTTTTATATGCTAAAATTCACCTCTATCTAAATATGTCCGCTCTTTTTTATTCGCCAACTACAAACCAATCTCCAGCTCTAGGAGTGTGAACGAGTGTTTTAATTTCAGTTAATGAGTAATAATTACAACTAGTTAGTTAGCTATGAACACAAAATACGCAATACGTCAGCTTGTGGAAAAGGCTCTGGAAACAAAAAAGCTGACACTGGAAATTGAGAATCAGATTAATTCGGAACTCACTCAATTAGGTTATATTTCAGACGTTGACTACGAAGCTCTAGAGCTATTAATGGCAGAAATGGATGCAGGTAGAGTTCAGGTGGTTCCATACTAGACTTTTTACGCCTAGACTATATAACACTAAAAATGCGATCGCCCGTAATACTTATGGTAAGTGGAGCTATCCTGAATTCTTCCCTCTCCACTTCCCATAAACGCGATCGCCAAAATTGTGGAATATAATAGAATATAATGGGTAGTGGGAGCAAACCCAAACTTCCAAATGTAGTAAATCCACAATCATTCAAGAGCAGTGTCAGTCGAAACCATTGAAAAACCCTCCACAACCCGCAAGCTGGCGCCCCGTTATCGCGTTTTGCTGCACAATGACGACTATAATTCCATGGAGTATGTCGTTCAGGTACTCCTTTCCACCATACCTAGTCTTACCCAACCTCAAGCTATTTCCATTATGATGGAAGCCCATAGTCATGGTTTAGCTTTAGTTATAAGCTGCGCTTTGGAGCATGCTGAATTTTATTGTGAAAGTTTAAATAATTATGGTCTTACTAGCACCATTGAACCCGATGATTAGTGATAGAAAATAATATTAAAATGTTTAGACCTAGCAAAATAGCTTTGTGGATTTCCCAAAGACCTGCTCCACAGAGGGTGGGTTGTTTTATTTTGTGTTTGTTAGTATTATGGTTGCCTTTTGCCATACCCATATACTTATTGGTGGAGGATGGCAACTTAGAAAGCATTTTCACCATGGTCTTGCTGTATGGAGAGTTTATTTTCTTGGTGAGGTTGTGGGGGAAAAAAATTTATCAAAGAGACAAAATACTAACTGACTATGGTTTAGAACTGTCTAGCTTAAATGGTGTAGATTTCTGCCAGGGTTTAAGTCTAGGAGTATTGAGTATTATACTATTATTTGGAGTACAAGGTTTATTGGGTTGGATCCTATGGCAACCACCAAAAGCATTTATAGTTCAAATCGTTTTAGAAGGCTTACTAGTTGCTGGTGGTATTGGTTTTGCAGAAGAATTATTATTTCGTGGTTGGTTGCTAGATGAGCTGAACCGAGATTATGATCCCCGTTTATCCACGGCAATAAATGCCATTTTATTCGCAGTTGCCCATTTCATTCGACCAATATCAGCTATTGTTAGTACCTTACCGCAATTTCCAGCTTTAGTATTACTAGGCTTAACTCAAGTGTGGGGAAAGCATAAGAAAAGAGGAAGATTAGGTTTACCTATGGGTTTACATGGTGGACTGGTCTGGGGATACTATATTATTAATGTGGGGGGACTGGTTCAACCTTCAGGAGTAGTTCCCGATTGGGTAACAGGTGTTAATAATAATCCCTTTCAAGGTATTGTGGGAATGTTAGGTATGGCTCTGTTGGCATATCAAATGCGATTAAGATAGAGTAAATGCTCTTGTCATCTTGTTATAATCTCTTAATGGAATGGTTATAAACCATGAAAGAATTGAAAAAAATATATTTTCTATCAATGTCCACACTAAACCGTATTATTTTTGCGGCTTTTTGTCTATTTATTAACTTGACACTGATTGTACTAACCTCGTTTCTACCAGCAAAGGCAATATCACTACCACCGAAACCAGATACAGTACAAAACATTGGGAAATCTACTCACCTATTATTAGGTAATCCCAGTAATGCCACATCCAGTCTTGACAATCCAGATAATTACCTAATGATAAAACCTCAATATGCATTGTCCTACAATCGGAGTCATGGTAGTGCTAACTGGGTTGCTTGGCAACTTGATAAATCCTGGTTAGGAGATGCTAAACGCCAAGACAATTTTAGACCGGATGACACCCTACCTGATAGTTGGCCACGTATAAAACCAAGTGTTTACAATAGTTCAGGATACGATAGAGGTCACATTGCCAGATCAGCAGACAGAACCCAGAGTGTGGAAGACAATTCAGCCACTTTTTTAATGACTAATATTATTCCTCAAACACCCGACAACAATCGTAATACCTGGGGTAATTTAGAGGACTATAGTATGAAATTAGCTGAGGAAGGAAAGCAACTTTATATTATTGCTGGTGGGACTGGTGACAAAGGTAAACTGAAAAATTTGGTGACAATTCCCCAATACACCTGGAAGATTATTGTGGTTTTAGATGGCCCTGGTTTGGGACTGCAAGATGTGAATGTCAACACTCGTGTGATTGCTGTCAATATTCCCAATGATGAACAACTGGATAACAATTGGAGACTCTTTAGAACCAGTGTTGACAAGTTAGAAGAATTAACAGGATATGATTTTCTGTCTACTGTTTCTCCCAATATTCAGAAGGTAATTGAAAGCCAAGTTGATAACCTGTAAGTGGGTGGTTGGAATTAAAAAATATAAGATGAACGTGGGTTGGGTTACGCCACCCCTAACCCATCCTATAAAATCTCCAGTTCTAATTTTTAGCGTACTTGTCAAGAATCTGGGCTAAATCAGGTACTACTTCTTCCACATGCTTTTTGACTGGTACTCGTAGTTTGCCATAAACACCCTTGATGGTGGAATTAGTGCTTTTTTCAATGCGAATATCAGTAACACTAAATATCGCATCTGCTGTACGAGAGCGATTTTGGGTGAGGTGGGTTACCGCGTCTCCCGCTTCTAATCCCTCATTCCATAATGGTTCAAGTGCAGCAAAAGACTCTGGTAAAAGACGTTCAACCGCCCCAGCACAATACTTGGGACTTATTCCCTTAATAGTAGCATAGCCAGCTTTAATAGCAATGCCAGAAATACCTCCAATATTGGCAACTCGTGTTTCCAATAGGTTCATGCAATCAGCTACCAGCATTTGTCTTTTATCATCATTTTTTAGACCATCAATCAGAGCCATGTTTATTTTTCCTTCCAAGAATCTCTTGAAGTAGTTTATATGTAGCACAACCCATTTAGCAAGTGATAAACAACAGAATCAGGACTGTTATTTTGGTTTTTAAAAACTTGCCAAATAATCAAAACAAACAATAAATAATTCTATTTTTTAAAAATAGCCCAAATAATAAATAGGGCAAATCCCAAGTATGCAAAAACGGTCAACCATTCCGCAAAGTTACTCATATCTTATCCTATGTTTTTAATATAATGGTGAAACCCCCGATAAATCCGGGGAATTCTATTGACACTTGTTAATCATGATAAGTTTCTAGAATTGTACCCAATAAACAAGCTTGATATAAATTAGCTCCATTTAGGCTAGCTGCTTCTAGCTCAGCACAAAGCAAATTAGCTCCGGCCAAATTTGCTCCGGCTAGATTGGCTCCTCTTAAATCAGACTCTTCTAGATTCGCTTGATTTAATAATGCTCCTTGTAGGTCTGCACGACTCAAATCAGCACCTTTAAGGTTTGCTCCGGTAAGATTAGCACCTCGTAGATCAGCACCCCGGAGGTCAACCCCCTGGAAGTTAACACTCATCAGGTTAGCACCGCTGAGAAAAGCTGCGGTTAAAGATGCTCCCGCAACTGTAGCACCCATTAAATTTGCGCCTCGTAAATTACTTCCCCTCAGATCTGCACCAGTGAGATCTGCTTGCATCAGATTAGCCCCTAGCAGGTTTGCTCGCAAATCTGCTCCTTGCAAACTTGCACCTATTAAGTTGGCTCCCTCAAGATGTGATCCCTCCAGGTTAGCACTGACTAAATGAGCGCCCATTAAATTAGCACCCGCTAAATTCACAGCAGTTAGGTCAAATTCAGACAGATCCTGGTCTTCTAAATTTGCTCCTGGTAGTTGTTTAGTTTTTTCTGATTTTAGAGTTTCTATGTTCATTTTGGCTCTTAGATTTGAGATTGGTTGAATCATGACTGTCGGGAATCAATTAACCACATACTATTACTAAATTTGGGTGTCATACAAGGTAGATCCAGTCCCTGTTGTAAACCTAGGACTAATAAATTAAGGGTATTTATTAGTTCAGGGTCAAAGCGAGTCTGCTCTTGCTGTTTACATTTGGACAAAGCGAGGGCAAACATATCCTCCATACTTTGTGGATTTTTGTGCTGTTGGTTAATCTCCCGTTGAAATTCCATCAGTAAAGCTAGAATTCTGGACTCTAAAGGTATTTCTTCCCCCGACAACCCCTCCGGAACACCATTGCCATTCCACCACTCATTCTGATGGATAATTATTTGAGCTATGTCCTGCAATTCTGGCATCCTGTCTAACACCTGCACTTCCCCATTGGTTTTATTTTGTTTCAGGTTATATATACGATGGAGTAAAGCGGCTAAACGTAACCTTTTAATTTGCCATGGGGGAAGGTCAAGTAATTGTGCCATAACTTCTGCCATTCCTGCTACCTGAACCGCAGCCATGGGATTCTCAATATCTCTCATCTCTATCAATTCAGCCATTCGTAACAAAGCTTGTAATTCATTAGAAACTAAGTTACGACTGAGGGAGTTTTTCCCCGTGGCAGATGTAACAGTGTTTTCACTACTCTTTAGGTACTCAATGACACGAGATACAATTACCTCAACCTCCTCAGAAGAAGCCATTTGCGTCTCAATTATCTGTTTATGGCTATTGAGCTTGTGTGCCAATTCCTGATTGTAATTTTCTATATGGGCGATCGCCAGTTCTGTAGTTTTGAGGACTAAATCTGGCTCAAAGGTCCACATTCCATAAAACTTTCTTTCTAGGTCAGAAGTTGGCAAACCCTGCATGCCATAATCCGCATCCGATAATTCTTGACAAATAACCATTGATGCGTAGCTAGGGGCCAAAATAATTAAATGCCATTCTTGAGATAAGGGATCTGTGGTGTTCAACTCCACCAAATTGACGTTTGGCAGTTGACTGGTGGAATGTGCTGCAAAACCCGCATCATCAGTAGCCATAATTACGACGTCTTGACTACATGCAGCTATATCCCTGTATCTATCGGCTTCTTGCAAATACCATTTACCGCGCTGAAAACAAGTAATTACTATAGGTTGCTCTCTCTTGTCTAGAATATGGTCTTCCAGTGCGTGACAGAGAGAGACCAAGGTATTTTTATAATACACTCCATAGCGAATAGATCGGTTACTATGGCGACAAACGGTTTCTAGTTGTTGGAGAATAGAACCTTTTAACATGAGAGGAGGGGGGTGGGATAATGATTTTAAGATACACTAGTCAAATGTTGTGGCTGATTCCTTTCCATGGGAGCTGTCAATGCTGATTCCAAGTCAGCACAACCTAACTGTTCTTCTAAGATGTTCATTACCTCTCTTCCGAAATCGTTAGGATTACGACGCCAGGCCTGTAAACATACTTCTCCAAAAAAGGAACCTAGTGGTTCTGGGTTCCACAGAAGTTTTTTAGCTGTCCATGGCATTAAACTCATAGGATTATAACCTGGTTTGAGGACACCAGTTTTAAACGCATATTCTTCTAGATGGGTATGGGGTTGCAATCCAATAAAGAAAATTGCCGGTTCCACCTTATCACTGCCAAATATTCTTTCTAGCTCTCGATGATAGGCAATAGTTTGACGAATGGTTTCAAAACTTTCATCAATAACATTGAAAGAGTAGTTGACGGAAACTAAATCATTAAAACCCGCTGATTTTAGATCTCGGCAGTTTTGTAAAACCGTGCGCAAGTTATAACCCATACGCATTTTGCGTACAAGTTCCTGAGAACCGCTAGTAATACCAATTTCAAAGTAATTCATGCCAGTTTTAGCCATCAACTGACACAGTTCAGGTGTTAAGTTGTCTGCTCTAATATAGGCGGCCCAATGGATATCCGTCATACCAGAATCAACTATTTTCCCTAATAGTTCTATGGCATCATCAATATACTTACGAGCAGGGATAAATTGAGCATCAGTAAACCAGAAGTTACGAACCCCACGTTCATATAACTGTCTAATTTCAGCTACCACTTCATCAGCAGGGTTAATACGAACTTGTTTACCTTCTACTACAGTGTATACGCAGTAGCAACAGTTATGGGGACAACCACGCTTGGTTTGTACTCCAATATAAAAATCTTTGTCCTGTAAATAATAGTTGAATTCCGGCCAAACGGTCTCGATATAGTCGTAGTTACAAGCGGTTTTTTCTAAGGGGGTTGGTTGTTCGTGAATTAACCGTTGACGGGGAGCATTTTGCCCTACCACATAACAGCGTTCATCACGGAATTCTTCTCCTTTAAGATATTTAGTCAGTAAGGTTTCTCCTTCCCCCACGGAAACAATTGTTCCTTTGGGTAAACTTTTTCCCAACTGTTCATAAAATACACTCACTGCTCCACCACCAACCACTGCACGTGCTTGAGCCTGGTATTTTTTGGCGCGTTTCATCCCACCCCGGATTAAACCCAGGTTTCGCCACAGTTCTAAATAATAGGCAATGAAGATGCGCAACCCACCCAAAGCCCCCCTGAGTTTGATTAGGGGGTTTTTAGCGTAGTAAAATTCAAAGGCGTTTTGTAAAGGGTTCCCACCTCTACCACCCACGGGAGCATATATTTGAATATCTCGCCAAGAAAAAACTAATAGTGTGGGTTGAAATTCGTCTATACATCTATCCAGCGCAGCATCATAGTCCAGGGGTGGAACTGTTCCCAGGTCAAAAATTCTTTGTTCAATGTCAGGGAATTGTTTGTGAACATGATCACAAAGGTAAACTACCCCAATAGGAAAGATGGGGTTACAGGGAAGACGAACATAGAGTATTCGGTTTGCCATCATGGTTGTTTTAACTGCCATCTTGCCAAGTTATCGGGGATTTTTGAGGTTAAAAACTCAATTCATCTACTATTATAAATACTTTTGAACCACATTCCAACCTGTGAGACAGACCCAAGCAAAACCGAAAAACAAAATTGCATTGAGGGTGATGTGTAAGGGTCTGGCCCAAAATTTGCCCTGACTAATTTGAGTAGCACTAAGAGCGGAAGTCAGAACTAGTATGACTACGGTTAATCCAGCAAATAAATGGGAAGAATGCCCTAGGGATCCAAAATGCCCTAATGTACCAACTATACCAATTAATAACAGTAATAATACTAAAAATATTAGGGTAATACCAAGAAGATAATGAAAGGCTTTTACCAAATTATTGACTTTTGGCACAACTAGGCCTAAGGGAGATCTACCATTAGTTCTGACTTGCCATAACCAGTAAGCTGTAATAGCTAGAATAGTATAGACGAAAATGGCTAGACCCATAGACCAGGCAGCTATTCTCCATAGCCATAAAAAAGAAGGTAGGTGCATATTAAGTCTTGTTGAGTAAAATTTAGTAGTTTATGGTTTTCTTACGGTTTCAATCTCGATTATCCTAACATTTGGTGTGTATTTCCATAAAAAAGGTGCTGAAATTAGCACCTTTGTGGTTAACAAGGATATTTTTTTCTAATCACAACATATTAATCGGGGGTTAAAAAAGCACAACTGTTTAATTCACATGCTCAGTCATGATTGAGTCAATTGGAGTAGTTGCAGAATAATCTTTAATCCTTACTGTAGGAGGTTGAATAACTCGCAAGTGTTCTTGCTTCTAACAATGCGAATTGTTTATGAATTTCGCTAGAAATATCACGATTGTTATCAACATCTACTGCTAGTGTCTGGTTTCCATCATTCTCATCTTCATCTGTTTCTGTCAATCTTAGGCGATCGCAGGGTATAGTATCGGAGAGAATTGCACTAGCCATCATTCCCGTATGAATTTCCATTTGAGCATATTTAGGAGCTTCAAATACAAGTCGCTGTCCGGGAAAGATAACTCTTTCAAAATACCAATTAGGAACGTTAGAGATACGAGCTACCTGGATTTTACTCGTAGCATTGATGTAGCAGCAGAGGATTTTCCCCGATTGCTCTGGTGGTAGAGAATCTAATATTTGAGCCATAACTGCTGAGGAGCTTATTACGCCGCAATTTTACATTACATATTTAACTTTAGCACTCAATGATCCCCAATTGCTGTAACTGGGACTACCAACTGGAATTTTCTGCATTATTTCTATCGAAAATTGGAAGGTTCCTTCCGGTTTTGCCACTGGTTTTTTAGATTTATGATAAGATATAATACCCCTCTCAATCCCACATCTGGATTCTGTCCTAGAAAGTCTATGACTGAAAGCACCACGTTTTTCCTTTCTCCGTTGATTAGGATTACTCTTCTAACACTCTATATAGCCTTAACACTACCTTTACCATTTTTAGCGGAAGTTACACAAGCACCTGTCACACCACTACTATTATGGTTAGGGATAATAATTGGATTGGTGGCATTATATGCAGTCCTCACTCAAAGAGTAATTGTCAATGAACAAGAAATTCAAGTCACCTATCCTGTTTGGGTTCCTAAACTGTTACGTCAAGACTGGTCTTTACCCTGGTCTGAAATTAAAAGTCTCAAATGTCGCACCACAGGACAGGGAGGTTTGGTTTACTATTTCCTCACGGATGAGGGTAAAGCTTATTTGTTAC
Source organism: Cylindrospermopsis raciborskii Cr2010 (assembly GCF_003367075.2). Taxonomy (NCBI): domain Bacteria; kingdom Bacillati; phylum Cyanobacteriota; class Cyanophyceae; order Nostocales; family Aphanizomenonaceae; genus Cylindrospermopsis; species Cylindrospermopsis raciborskii. The sequence goes on along the minus strand of NZ_CP065936.1, from coordinate 1,801,391 downwards.
CCATGCGCGTTGCTGGATTCAACCGTCTAGTGAAGTTTGTTCAGTTAAAAACAGGTATGGACACCACTGATGTCCGTCCCCTATCCCAACCCTGGATGTATTTAATCTTATTGATTTGTACTATTATCCTATTATTAGTAGATGCTTGGACTATTAATATAGCTAATTCTATGATTTAACCTTGATTTAATGCTTGAAGATGCTCCCGAAAAATTATCACCCCTGCTCAAACTGGAGCAAGTTAGTTTATGGGCAAAATTGAAAGCCCCATCGCCCAAAAACATGATGGGGTATCCAATCTTGCAAAATATCTCCTGGGAAATCTTTCCAGGCGATCGCACAATAGTCGTAGGTAAATCGGGATCTGGAAAAACATCACTGCTGAGACTACTAAACCGACTAGAGGATCCTAGTAGTGGTAAGATTTACTTAAATAACCAAGAATACCCTGGAATTCCCATAGTAGAACTGCGTCGACAGGTAGTTCTTGTAGCACAAGAACCTAAACTATTGGGGATGACAGTTAGGGAATCCCTAGCATATCCTTTATTGTTAAGAAATATATCTCAGGGAGAAATTGAAGAAAGAATTGGATATTGGAGAGAGCGACTAAAAATTCCTCAAACTTGGATGGGAATGACAGAATTACAGCTTTCCCTGGGTCAGCAGCAATTAGTAGCCCTGGTGCGCGCTCTTGTCACCCGGCCCAAAATTCTGTTGTTAGACCAACCCATTTCCGCTCTAGACCCAGTTGAGACTTCCTGGTTGCTAGAAAGAATCATAGAAGGGATTTCTGACCTTTGCCCAGATGTAAAAACCGCAGTTTTGATGGTCACTTATCAAATTAACATTTTCCAAGAGTTTAGTAATCGTTTATTGCATCTTGAGCAAGGTCAAATTGTTACCAACCTAGCAAGCTCACAAGTGGAATGGGATGCTCTAAAAACTAGTCTCATAACAGCAGCAGAAGAATGGTAAAGCACACCTCAACCCCTCTGAGTAGCCAAAGTAGCACGATTATCAGTAAATCTTTCCCTTGTTAACCTGGTTTGAGCTGGTAAAACAGGTGAAACAGTTGCCTTTAAAATTTCCATGTTAAATCTATACCCCACATTACGAATGGTTTGGATCAAACTAGGTTGGCGCGGATCCAGTTCTACCTTTTTCCGCAATGATAAAACATGAGTATCAATAGTTCGGGGATTATCAATAGCATCTGGCCAAGCACGACGTAGCAACTCAGATCTACTTAAGGGTGACCCACCAGCTTGCGCTAAAACATAAAGTAAACTAAACTCCTGAGGTGTTAAGTCTACAAACTCCCCTTGTAGACGTACCCGGCGTTGAACTAAATCAATTTGTAAACTACCATAATCTAAATGAGCTGGTGCAGTAGGCGTACGTTTACGGCGAATCAAAGATTCTACTCGTGCAAGAAATTCTTGCATACCAAAGGGTTTACTCAAATAGTCATCCGCCCCCGCTTTTAACCCTGCTACAATATCTGCTTCATTATTACGAGCAGATAGCATCAGGATTAAAGGTTGATCCTGACCATGTAACCAGTGGCAAAATTCCACACCGTCACTGTCAGACAAATCAGCATCCAGAATAACCAAAGTTGGCTGATGGGTTAAAAAAACTTCCCTTGCTTGATAGATACTAGCGGCTTGATGTACTTTGTATTCTAGCTGTTGCAAGTGCCAACCCAGCAAAGATCTCAGATGAGGATTCCCCTCAATAATTTCAATACAAACCGATCCCACAGTTGTAAGACCCCTTAGCGTCGATGATTTTCAAATTAACAATCTCAGGCGGAATGTTTTGTAGTTTTTGTTACTTGAGTTGACCTAATCTTTATATTTACTCACCCAAAACCTCACAAAAAATTTAAATCTCCTGGAAATTTGGCAAAATCTTATTTTATTCTAATTTTAATTTTATCTTATTTTAACTTTTGCAACCAATCCCCACCCTGATATTTGTTAGGTGCAATGCGGGAAATTTTAATCTTAGTTTTGCTTTTGGGAACTGGGAAAAAATGTTTAATCTTGACTATAATTTAGGATATGATCAAGTCGTTAACTGCTGGAGGGTTTATTTAACACTGCGGGGGACCCTTGAATATCCCTTTCAAGCAAGTCTTAAAGAATCCGCCTCTCTTTAGATGGTGGAGTGTCAATTTTGATTGTAAATCATATACAATTCCCATTCTCACTAAATTAAATCAGCGGTTATGCTTCAAGACACACAAACCATCCGCTACTACCAAAGACTTACGGACGCCTTCGTCGAATTATGGAATCGCGGTTACCATCAAGATGATATGCGGATGTACTTGGATGGATATCTAGCAGCTCTGCGACAAAGTAATGCTATTGAACCCTATCTAATTCATCGCTTAGAGGAGGAGGCCATTCGCTACTTACATGATGGGTCTAACTTTGCGGTGGTGCAACCAGAACCTGAGCGTTATCATGGTTATTACTAGCTGTTTTTATTCCTACTGATAACTCAACTACTGTTTTAATCCCCTTTAGCACGACTGAGCTAAAGGGAATTTTAGTGTCAGGTACCTTAACTAAACAGGCGATCGCCTGTCAAGGAGAAAACGGGTGTTAGCAAGTATTACTGAAGAATATATTCCCCCTTCTAAAGGAAGTTTTTTATCCTTATTTATTGCTTTGATTGCACTTTCCTGTGCGGCTATTTTTATTAAATTGAGTGAACGAGAAATTGGTCCAGTAGCAACTGTTTTTAATCGTCTTTGGATTGCAGCAATTGTTTTAAGGGTTTGGCATTGGATAAGTATATCAATTATTCAATCTCCCGAGCAACAGCATGATCAGCGAGTACCGGAAAAAAGTGAAGTCCTATTACTAGTACTAGTGGGAATAATAGGAACAGCTTCTGTTATTTTTTGGGCATTGTCGTTAACTCAAACCAGTGTTGCAAATTCCACATTAATGCGAAATTTATCTCCTATTTTTACCTGTTTACAGGGATGGTTGTTTTTTCGGCAAAGATTCCAGACTCAGTTTATATTGGGTATGTTTCTAGCATTAATTGGAGCCTCTTTAATTGGAATTGGAGATTTTAAAATTGGAATAGAGCATTTAATTGGTGATGGTTTAGGTCTGCTTGCAGCAATTTTTTATGCTCTCAATTTGTTGATTTTAGAGCATTTACGTTCTAAATTTTCAGCTGTAAGGCTGCTTTGTTGGCGATGTGCCATTGGTGCTTTGATTCTTATTCCCTTTGTTTGGTTGACAGAGGATAAATTTTTCCCTTGTTCTTTAGATAGTTGGCTAATTATTTTAGCCCTTGCTATTATTTGCCAGTGTTTTGGACAATGTCTTTTAGTTCACCAACTCAAGCAGTTTTCCTCTAGTTTCATTGCTATTTTTTTGCTGATTGAGCCAACCTGCACAGCAATTTTTGCTAAGTTGATTTTTGCAGAGGCTTTGAGTGCTTTAAACTTAGTAGCATTTGTAATAGTTTTGGTAGGAATATTTTTTGCCAAAACTTGCGAAAAATCTGAACAGCTCATATTACAAAAAGCAGAATAAACATGCACCAGTTAGATCAAGAACAACCGGTTCAAACAGGTTCTGTGGAACTAGTAGAACTAGTTCCTGGGATTGGAATTGGGTTTTCGACTTCTCAGGGTTGGCGACCATTAGTTGAGCATCCCTTATTGATTTGGGTAGGATTAACTGGTGTGGGCAAAAGTACAGTCAATGCCAGTTTATGCGATTTAGGACTAGCATTTACTTTACTCCCTAATCGTCGTGCTTTAACTGATCAGTTTATTATTCCGACAATCATGAAAATGGATGAAGTAGAAGAAGCTAAACCTTCCTGTCGTCTAGCACGTTTCTATTATACCCATCGTTATAAACAACTATTTCCAGGAGGAATGGTTCATGTTTTGAGCCAATTACAAATCCATCCTTTACAAGTACGCTTTCCTATAATATTTGATGGACTGCGAGGAAAAGATGAAATAAAGTACGCCGTAGAAATTCTCCCCAAGGCTAAATTTGTGTTACTGGAAGCTTCTGAATACGTGCGATTACAAAGACTTCTGATGCGAAATGATTCATTTGATCACGTTGCTAAACCTATGAAAATTATTCATGATCATGAAGTGAGAAAAAATAACAACTTTGCAGATCTAGAAATACCAGAAGTATCAGAGTTATTTTCATCGGAAGAGACAGCAGCAATTTTGGCTCAGGTAGAACAGGGACTATATTCACCATCTGCTCTGCGCGATCGCTTAAAGATTATGATTGAAGAACGAAAAAGTTATGATCCTTTTAGCACAAAAGCCACATTGAAAAAATTAGCTCCTGAAAGAAATTTAGTGATAGATACAACCTACAATTCTCCTGAGCAGATAGCTAAAAAAGTCAAACATTTTCTTCTGAATTAAAGAAACATAATATGATTAAAATTCTGGATTCTACGCTAAGAGAAGGTGAGCAGACACCAGGGGTTTATTTTTCTCCGGAAAAAAAGTTAGTAATTGCCCGGTTATTAGATGAAATAGGTGTAGATGTGATTGAGGTGGGTAATCCATCAGTAGATAATGAAATTGCTTGGGCTATTCAACAAATAGTTAAGGAGGGTCTTAAAGCTAAAATTGGTGCTCATTCGCTGTGCAAAATAGATGCTGTCAAAAAAGCTATTGATTGCGGAGTTGACTTTTTGGGGGTGTTTTTCAGTGTTTCGCAAAAGCGATTGAAACAAGACTATAACATTTGTTTATCAGCAGCAATAGAGAAGATTGTAGAAGTAATTGAATATGCAAAAACCCAAAAACCCGATTTATTAATTAGATACACACCGGAGGATACAGTTAGATCATCTATGGAAAATGTTGTTCAAGCAGCTACTGCAGCGATTAAAGCGGGGGCGGACATCGTTAGTATAGCTGATACAACAGGTTATACGACACCTTTTGATCCTAGTCGTAGTATTTATGTGCAGGTAAAAACCTTGAAAGAAGAACTAGCCAATCAAGGTTTATACCCGCAAATAGAAGTACATTGTCATAATGACAAGGGCCTAGCGCTAACCAATGCTTTAGATGCTTATAGAGCGGGGGTAGATATGATTGATACAGCAGTTATGGGATTGGGAGAAAGAGCGGGAATTGTGGACTTGGCAGAATTATTGGTTAACTTAGTTGACATGGGAGAAGCAAAAAAATGGCAACTCCATTTTCTGCGAGATTTATATGATTTTGTTAGTAAATATGCCCACATTGTAATTCCTCCCAATCGACCAATAACTGGTAAAAATGCCTTCACCCATTATGCGGGTGTTCACGTAAAAGCAGTGGTAAAAGATGAGAGTTTGTATCAGAGTTTAGATCCCCAAACTTTAGGAATGAAAAGTGGTATAGCATTGGGAATGCAATCTGGATCTACTGCTGTAGAACAGGCTTTAATTCACATTGGTAGACAAGATTTGGCACAAAATAAAGATTTAGTCAGCAAAATCTTACAAGCAGTGAAAGAAATGGCCAAAAGAGGTACACCCATAGATATTCAGGAGGATTTACCAAGTATTATTGACCGTTATCAAATTCAAGGATCTGAAAAACTCCTGGACATACCCTAAATAAATAAACAAAAAATTTGGTTTTTAAAAACACCCCACTCAAAAATATGAAAGCGATTTACACCCAGCAAGAAGAAGTTCAAAATCCCCACAGGTGGTTAACAGTTCTAGGTATTGGAATTGGGGTGTTCATTTTTGCCCTAGATGTTTATATCGTCAATTTGGCTTTACCTGTGATGATTCAATCACATAGCTTGGGTATTGCTTCTGGTTTGTTATCCTTATCCAGGATTTTAGGACAAACGGTAGGAGTTCCCCTGGTGGGAGCCATATTCTCTTTTACGACTATTACCAGTGCTGATCTTAGTTTTAGTATAGATGTGACGAATGCACCAGTTGAAGCTCTAGTTTTTGGCACACAAATTACCTTTAGAGCTGTAGCTGGTCTGTTATTGATATCTACAATGTTGGTAATTTGTTTTTGGTGGCTCAATAAAAACTTTGCCAACGGGTTCCCCCTTAGATTAAAAAGGGGGATTAAAGAGGATATTTAAGAAGCTAATGCTACTTCAACTTTTTGCTGTAATTCACCTTTTTGATATAGTTCAATCAAAATATCAGACCCACCAACAAATTCCCCATTAATGTAAACCTGGGGAATTGTGGGCCAGTTTGAATATTCCTTAATACCTTGACGAACGTTATAGTCAGAAAGAACATCAAAGGTCTCAAAGGGGACTCCTAAAGTGTTGAGAATTTGTACAACATTATTAGAGAAACCACATTGAGGCATTAATTTAGTTCCTTTCATGAAAACCATTATTTTGTTTTCTTTGACTAATTTATCAATTGTTGCTGTAATTTCTGTTGGGTTTTCTACTGTCATGGTTTTAATTCCTTGTTGTGTTAATTGTCAATAGTCTAGGGAGCAGATGTTTTCAAAGCCAAAGCGTGAATCGCCTCGGTTGACATAGCTTGTTTTAAAGCATCATAAACTATCCGATGTTGTTGTACAAGTCCTTTACCCGCAAACTGGGATGAAACCACTGTTACTTGATAGTGGTCTCCACCACCGGTTAGGTCTTGCACTTGCACTTGTGCATCCGGTAGTTCTCCTTTAATCATTTGTTCAACCTGTTGGGGAGTTATCATTGTTATTCCTGAAAAAACATCCTTCTTTAAATTATTATCAGTTATTCCAGAATCTGCTACTTTCCTGGATTGTCCGTCTTTCCAGGATAAGGTGTGTCGACAAAACCTAGTTCCCACAGTTGTTGATAAGCCTTTTTGCCTAGTTCCCAGGTAGGGTTTTGACTCTTAATGACTTGAATTAAAAGAGGTATGGCCAAATCAGGTTGGTTTAATGAACGATGTACCAATGCTAACTGATAAGTTGCTTCATCTCGTTTTTGGGCTGTTTCTAGGGCCTTTTTGCGGTGGGAATCAGAGATGCTAAAGTCAATCCCGGAAAAACTGGCATTTAAATCTTGGTAAAAAGTAGATAGCTGATTATATATTTGACGAGCTTCCTGGAGTTTTTTCACCGCTAGGGTATAGTTTTTGCCAGACACCGCTTCCTGTCCCTCCTTCATCAGGCGATCGCCTCCTGTAATACTTAGTAGACTGGTATTTTCACTCTTGCTTGGGGTTGGACTGGGTTGCTTATCATTAGGTTTAGTCTGTACTGGTTTATTTTGTGACTGGACTACCTGAGATTGAGCGGGTAAGGACAGACTACAAAATATTATGGGCAATAAGTAAATAGTTTTTAGATTCATATATACTAGAGTGACCACCACACTAAGTTAAGCATAGTTTCCAGTATCTTTATCAAAAATATTTAATGATCAAGAATATGATCAACAACCAACCAGTAGTTTTACAACGTGGAGGAGAAGAGTTAATTCTCATAAAATCCACGGAACGTTTTACCCTTCGTTTCCATGCTGACCTAAGCAAAGAGGAATTATCCAGGATCTCCTGGGGAAAATGGCAGCGTACTATTCCCAGAGCGAAGTTGGAATTGTTCACTGTTGCACCGAATCAGATAGAATTGGCTATGTCCCAAGCTAGATCTGATCAAAGAGTGGTTTTTGCCAGTCATGTTTATCAATTACAGGATAACCCTAGCAGCTATGTCTATTTAAGTGATCAGATAACAATTCAATTTGCCGCTTGGGTAGACACTAATAAGATTACTATTATAACCTCTTCACTTAATCTAACTGAAGAAAAACCCATAGCTGATTTACCCAATACCTTTATATTTTTAGTCAGCAAAGAGTCCCCACATAATCCTCTCAAAATTGCCAACCAACTACAAACCCTACCAGAAGTCTTAGCAGCTGAACCAAACGTTTTTATTCAACAAGAAACCCATTACAGACCCAGCGATTCCCTCTATCCTCAACAGTGGTATCTCAATCACAATGGTGGAAATCAACTGGCGATCAGTTCACACATTTGTGTAGAGCAAGCTTGGGATATAACTCGTGGGATACGTTCAGTGGTAGTCGCAGTTGTGGATGACTCCTTTGATTTGAACCACCCAGATTTACAAGGAGTGGGTAAAATTGTTGCTCCCAGAGATTTGAAAGAAAAAGACTTTTTACCCCTACCAGGAGAGCAAGAAACTAGTCATGGTACTGCTTGTGCTGGACTAGCAGTTGCTGAAGAAAATGGACAGGGTATTGTTGGTGTGGCCCCCGGTTGTGCCCTCATGCCAATTCGTACAACTGGATATTTGGATGATGAATCAATTGAGGACATATTCAACTGGGCATTAAAATACAATGCCAGTGTTATCTCCTGTAGCTGGGGAGCATCTGCGGTTTATTTTCCCTTATCTTTACGCCAAAAAGCAGCAATTACCCGTGCTGCAACCCAGGGACGGAATGGAAAAGGATGTGTAATTCTTTTTGCAGCAGGTAATGCTAACCGTCCCATTAGTGGTACAATAGACGAGAAGAATTGGCCTAAGGATCTGTTAAAAGGCAAAACCAAGTGGTTAAGTGGTTTTGCTATTCATCCCGATGTAATTGCCGTTTCTGCATCTACAAGTTTAAATAAAAAAGCCGCCTACAGCAATTGGGGAGAGAATATTTCTGTTTGCGCTCCTAGTAATAATGCTCCTCCGGGAATGTGGTTTCAAGAAAGTGGTTTTGTTTACACCCAACCGACTATTTCAACAACTATAGATGGCCTGGGAATGTTGACAACAGATCAAATAGGGAAAGCGGGTTACAATCCTGGAAACTTCACTAATAATTTTGGTGGAACTTCCAGTGCTACCCCTGTGGTTGCTGGATTAGCAGCATTAATGTTATCAGCCAATCCGGATTTAACCGCTCAACAAGTCAACCGTATTTTACAAGAAACCACTGATAAAATTGTTGATCCACAACCAGATCCCCAATTGGGTTTGCAGGGAGGTACTTATAATAGCAATGGTCATTGCTTGTGGTTTGGTTATGGTAAGGTGAATGCAGCTAAAGCAGTAAGAGCAGCCCAAAAATTAAGAGGGAATGGATTGGTTGCCAATAATGCCAATAAATTGATCAGGGGGGAAAATAAAACTCAGGTTACTATTCCCGATGGGCAAAAACAAGGAGTGAGAACTACAATTGTGGTTCCTCAAAATATTATTATTAATGATATTAGAATTGCCGTGAATATTAGCCATGATTTTTTGGGAGATCTAGAAATTTATTTGATTTCCCCCAACAGTCAATCTTTGTTATTGCAAAGTCGCACTCTAGGAAGACAAACCCGTTTAGAAAAAACCTATACACTTAGTTCCCAACCGGTTCTCAAACAGCTGCTAAATTCATCAGCTAAGGGAAATTGGCAGTTACATGTTGTTGACTGTTCTCCCCAGGATATGGGTAAACTCAATGGTTGGGAATTACTGATTGCTTATGGGGATTAGGAGTTGGTTAAACAATTAGCTCTTAAAGAGAAATCTGGTTGGGAATCAGCAACTTCTTGTAATTTACTTCTTAAATCCCTAGTTAAATACTTAGCATTCTGTTTTAAACAACCATGTATATAATCCGTAACTTTAACTGGTTCACCAATACGAATTTTGACTTTTGTTCCCCAACTAGGGTAGGGTCGATCGTAATTAATAGCAACAGGTATAATCTTGATGTCTAAATTAGGATCTAGAGATTGAGCATTTATAGACAAACGAGCTATACCGGATTTTAAGGGATGAATCTTACCATCTCGAAAAATTCCACCCTCGGGATAAATAACTAACATTTCTCCCCCTAACATTAAATCTACAGCATGACGTAGAGATCTAATCCCAGGACGTTGAAGATTGACAGCAAAACCCCCCATACTGAGAATAAACCAACCTTGTATCCCTCGACATTCACTACTCATCACCATAAATCTCAGATCCCGTCCGGTAATATAACGCCCCGCAGCATAAGCTAAAAGCAGGGGATCCCAGCGAGAACGGTGTGTAGGTGCTAGAATTACTGGACCTTTGATGGGAATATGTTGTTGACCCGCAACATCAATACGACCAAAAAACGAGGGTATAACCAAATTATATCCTAACCAATAGGCCAAGGGAGTTAACCAGGGAGAAATCCATGACCTAGTGTGGGAAAAGGGAGGATCTAAGCAAATATTTGGAGACTGACCCGCGAAACTGGTAGAAGCAGAGTGAGATTCCTTCATGGTGGTTAGTAGTTAGCGGATGCGACGCAAACTGGATTGTTTCTACCGTAAATTTTCTTGGGTAATTTTTGTTTTAGTATCTGGACAGTTTTACCTTGTGTCTATGATTCATAAGCAGATTTTTGATTTTTTTGGTATCTTTGACCCACAAACCAAGACTGTAATTTTTCACGGGAAGCTGATTCCAGCATACCTCCAATAACTTGTAAACGGTGATTGGATGCAGGACTACCAGGGATGTTAATAACAGTACGAATGGCACCAGTTTTAGGATCGTCCACTGCGTAGACTAAAGTCTGTAACCGTGCGTGAATTATAGCACCAGCGCACATAGGACATGGCTCTAGGGTGACATAAAGTGTACATTGATCTAAGTGCCAATTTTGTAAGGTTCTTGCTGCTGAACGAATGGCAATAATTTCTGCATGGGCGGTAGGATCTTGATCTCGTTGTTTGCGGTTTTCCCCCTGACCAATTAAATTACCCTGGGGATTCACAATTACACACCCCACAGGTACTTCTCCCGCATCACCCGCAATCTGTGCTAGTTTAAGAGCTTCACTCATCCATCCCTGATGATACTTGATCAGTGATAGGTAGTCGGATTCGATATTTTTGCTTTCCACTTCTTATCCTTGTTTAGTTGACAAAATTCTACCTTTGTGCTTGGGAAAATAGACCCGTGTCTTCTCATGGTTGTAAAACTTAACAAACTGATTATCCAAAGTATTTCTCATTGAAGTACCGGACTTTGGTAGACTTATAGACTGAAATAGCCATAGCAAAAGTCGCTAAAGATCAGCAATTAAGAGGGTAGACCTGTGGAAAATACAATTGGTTTAGAAATTATTGAGGTTGTCGAACAAGCTGCGATCGCCTCTGCAAAGTGGATGGGTAAGGGTGAAAAGAACACTGCTGACCAGGTAGCAGTAGAAGCTATGCGCAAACGGATGAATAAAATCTATATGCGCGGTCGCATTGTAATTGGTGAAGGAGAACGTGATGACGCGCCCATGCTTTACATCGGTGAAGAAGTGGGAATTTGTGCTAACCCAGACAATGCTATCTCCTGTAGTCCTGATGAGTTAATGGAAATTGATATTGCTGTTGACCCTTGTGAAGGTACTAATCTGGTAGCTTATGGACAACCAGGTTCCATGGCAGTTTTAGCAATTTCTGAACGAGGTGGTCTTTTTGCTGCTCCTGACTTCTATATGAAGAAGTTGGCCGCACCCCCAGCAGCTAAGGGTAAGGTTGATATCAACAAGTCAGCTACTGAAAACCTCAAAATTCTGTCGGAATGCTTAGGCCGATCTATTGAGGAACTGGTGATCGTTGTTATGAAGCGCGAGCGCCACAATGATTTAATTAAGGAGATCCGTGAAGCTGGTGCAAGAGTTCAATTGATCTCTGATGGTGATGTGGGTGCAGCTTTGTCTTGCGGTTTTTCTGGTACTAATATCCACGCTCTCATGGGTATTGGTGCAGCTCCTGAAGGTGTAATTTCTGCTGCTGCTATGCGCGCCCTAGGTGGTCACTTCCAAGGTCAGTTAATTTACGACCCCGCAGTGGTTAAAACTGGTTTGATTGGCGAAAGCAAGGAGTCTAATTTAGAACGACTTTCTTCTATGGGTATTAATGAACCAGATAAAGTTTATGATGCTCATGAATTGGCATCTGGTCAAACCGTCTTGTTTGCAGGTTGTGGTATTACTAGTGGTAATTTGATGCAAGGTGTGCGGTTCTTCCAGGGTGGTGCAAGAACTCAAAGTTTGGTCATCTCTACCCAGTCTAAGACTGCTCGCTTTGTAGATACTATTCACATGTTTGAACAACCTAAAGTTGTGCAACTGCACTAATTTTTGTTAACTAACTGGTAAAGGGTAATTGGCAAATGGTATACCATTACCTGTTACCCTTTGCCATGATAACTACGAAAAACAGCAAGAGCGTTATTCCAGTCATAAGAAATTAAAGATGAATATTGCAGTAGTGGGGTTAAGTCACAAAACAGCCCCAGTTGAAGTAAGAGAAAAATTAAGTATTCCTGAACCCCAAACCGAAAGTGCGATCGCTCACTTGCTCAACTATCCTCACATTGATGAGGTGGCTATCCTCAGTACCTGTAACCGGTTGGAAATTTATGTTGTGAGCAGCGATATCCCCCAGGGAATTCGGGAAGTGACACAGTTTCTCGCTGAGCATAGCAAACTACCTGTAGGTTCTTTACGTCAACATCTGTTTACTCTTATCCATACCGATGCTGTGACTCATATCTTGCGAGTTGCTGCTGGTTTGGATAGTCTAGTTCTTGGAGAAGGACAAATTCTGGCTCAGGTGAAAAATACTCACAAACTGGGACAGCAATACAATGGTGTAAAAACAATTTTAAATCGTTTATTTAAACAAGCTTTAACTGCTGGTAAAAGAGTTCGTTCTGAAACGAGCATTGGCACTGGAGCGGTCTCTATTAGTTCAGCAGCTGTAGAGTTGGCACAAATTAAGGTAGAAAATTTAGAACTATACCGGGTACTAATTGTGGGTGCGGGAAAAATGTCTCGTCTACTGGTACAACATTTGATTTCTAAGGGCGCATCCCATATTAGTATTGTTAATCGCTCCCAAGAACGAGCAGCAGAACTGGCTAAACAGTTCCCAGAGGTGACTATTCACATTCATCTCCTCCCAGAAATGATGTCTGTTATTTCTCATAGTGATTTAGTCTTTACTAGCACTTCCTCCACAGAACCAATTATCAACCGCTCTAAATTAGAAATGGTTTTAGACCCTAACCATTCTCTCATGTTGTTTGATATCTCCGTACCTCGCAATGTGGACTCGGATGTAAATTGTTTAAATAATGTCCAGGTTTTTAATGTGGATGACTTAAAAGCAGTGGTAGCTCAAAACTACGAAAGTCGTCGCAAAATGGCCCAAGAAGCTGAAAAAATCTTGGACGAAGAGGTGGAGTCTTTTGATATCTGGTGGCGCAGTTTGGAAACTGTCTCTACTATCAGTTCTTTGAGAAATAAAATCGAACACATCCGCGAACAAGAATTACAAAAGGCTCTTTCCCGATTGGGTTCGGAATTTGGCGAAAAACATCAGGAAGTAATTGAAGCCCTGACTAGGGGAATAGTTAATAAAATATTACATGACCCTATGGTACAATTACGATCACAACAGGACATAGAAGCCCGACGTAACTGTATGCGAACTTTACAAATGTTATTTAATTTGGATACGGAGGAGCAATTCAGCTAGTAAAACTCGAAGTATCTGGGAGTTTCTTACAATCTAAGATCCTGTAACTCCCTGGTCTGCTCTTCTAATCTAACCTGCAAGCGATCGCACACTAAATCGCACAGTTGAAACAATATGGGATCCACAATCTCATAAATCACCATCACCCCTTCAGGTCTTCTTTTTACAATACCTGCTTGGGTCAGAATCTTCAGGTGTTTAGACACATTCGCTTGACCTAGACCGGTTTCTGCTATTACCTGGGTGACATTTTTTCCTCCTGTCTTCAAACAGCACAAAACCTGTAATCGACTTACCTCCGACAACACTTTGAAATATTCTGCAACATGGATTAGAGCTTCTGGATACATATCTGACATAAAAAATTCGGAAAATTTTAGAGAATTTCTGAAATTTGTACTTGACTATTCTACTGTATAGTAATATGGTTATATTATCAAGTAGGCAGAGGGTAAAAGTCGAGGGTGAATATGTTATTTAGACAACTTTTTGACAGAGAATCTAGCACATATACATACTTAATTGCTGACGAGCAGACAAAAGCGGCCGTGCTAGTGGATCCTGTGGTGGAGCAAGTAGAAAGGGACTTACAGGTAATTGAGGAACTAGGTTTAACATTACAGTATTGCTTAGAAACTCATATTCATGCTGATCATATCACAGGTACAGGCAAACTGCGGGAGCGAACAGGGTGTTTGGGGATTGTACCTGCTAATTCTTTCGTCAGTTGTGCGGACAAACAGATGGAAGATGGGGAAATATTAACCCTGGGGGAGATTAATGTTTTAGCGATTGGGACACCGGGACATACGGACAGTCATTTAGCTTTTTTAGTCAATCAAGAGAAGTTGTTTACTGGGGATTCATTATTAATTAGAGGTTGCGGGAGAACTGATTTTCAAAGTGGAAGTGCGGAAACTCTATTTGACATTGTCACCGAAAAATTGTTTACACTTCCGGACGAAATAGAAGTTTATCCAGGACATGATTATAGAGGTTTTACAGTTTCTACTATCGGTGAAGAAAGAAAATATAACCCTCGGTTTAAGGGATATAATCGGGAGACATTTGTCAAACTAATGAATGAATTGAACTTGCCAAATCCTCAGAAAATGATGGCAGCAGTTCCTGCGAATCAACTTTGCGGTAAGGCGGTTTAAGGGTGTGGACCGGATAAATTGGTAAATATGGCAACAGGAGTAGGCAAATGGAGATTTCAGGTAAAGAAGAATTACAAGCATTAGATGCTTCACAGGTGAAAGAATTGTTAGAAAGCCAAAGAGTACATTTGATAGATGTGAGAGAGCAGGAAGAATTTATGGGTGAGCATATTCCCGGTTCTCAACTTTTACCTCTATCAAAATTGGAGCCAGAAAAAATATCCTTATTAACTGGCAAAAAGATAGTTATTTATTGCCATTCAGGAAATAGATCCCAACAAGCTGCTCATAGATTAATAGAATTTGGATTTAGGGATTTCAGTCAATTGGAGGGAGGAATTAGTGCTTGGAAAAAGTCAGGGTATGTAACTAATAGGAATAAAAATGCTCCTATAAGTATAATGAGACAAGTGCAAATAGTGGCAGGAACTTTGGTAGTTGCTGGGACAGTTTTAGGAGTTTTGGTTTCTCCTTGGTTTTTAATTTTAAGTGGTTTTGTAGGGAGTGGTTTGGTATTTGCTGGGTTAACTAATACTTGTGCCATGGCTATGCTATTGAAGAAATTGCCCTATAACCAAAGAGGTTGAAAATACTAAGACTCCCTACAGGGGGTCTGTTTTTAAAAATTGGTGGATTGCAAGTGGGGTATAAGAAACTATGATGTGGATCTTAGGACATATTTTGGCGACTGGAATAGGTATTAGCTTAGGGTTAATAGGTGGTGGTGGTTCAGTTTTAGCCCTACCGGTTTTAGTGTATGTGATGGGGGTGCCAACCAAGTCAGCAATTGCCATGACCTTAATCATTGTTGGTACGGTCAGCTTGATTGGATTAATTCCTCACTGGAAAAATCGAAATATCAATTTTCGTAAGGCGTTTATTTTTGGCTCCGCTACCATGTTAGGTGCTTTTTTAGGTGCTAAAATTGCAGGTTTACCATTTATTACTGACAATTTACAAATGCTGCTTTTTGCAATTGTGATGTTGATAGCAGCATTCCTTATGATCAGAAGAAGTAGGCAAAATCCAGATAAATCATCCGTAAAATACCAAAAGGATTTACAAGCAAGAAAGGATAGATCTTTCGATTTAGATCGGGGTTATCCACCACAGGATGAAGATATTTGTCAAGATGATGTTTACGAGCATATTTACCAACCCCCAGTTTGCAAGTATTGCTGGTTATGGTTGTTAACCGAGGGGTTGGGAGTGGGAACATTAACTGGGTTGATAGGGGTTGGAGGCGGTTTTGCCATTGTCCCTGCTTTAGTAATTTTAGGTAAAACACCCATGAAAGAAGCCATTGGTACTTCTTTGTTAATTTTAGTAGCTAATGCAATGGCAGGTTTTTTGGGTTATTTGGGACGTGTGAATTTGGATTGGAATTTAATAGGTAGTTTTATTCTTGCTGCTAGTTTAGGTAGCTTTTTTGGTGGTTATCTGTCTGGGTTCATTGATGGAAGAAAATTACAGAAGTATTTTGGTTATTTTTTAATAGCTGTTGCTGCTTTTGTACTGTTTCAAAATCAGACTGCTGCTACAGGTAAAAAAACTGCCACTGGTCTAATAAAAAGTGCAAGTATTTCTCCGTATTACAAAGAAGCACTTACCAAACTATAACTAATAGTAGCAAGTACCAGGAAGGTCATCACCACGTAAGTAAATTTTCTCTGGAACATAAAAACCAAAAAGGAAATAACCACTCGCAAAATAGGGACAGAGATCAAGATTAGAAGTCCTAGTTGAATTATCCCCCTTCCACTACCAGAAAAAATCGCATTTATCACACCCACTGGTGAACAAAACTGGGATGGTGTACCTCTAAATGTGTTATACTCAGCAGGTTCAAAACCATGACGGATTAAATATAACATCCCTCCCGCAAACACAACAGTGCTAGCAATTAACACACCATGTCCGAGTAAATTACTCAGGATGTTTTCTAGTTGTTGTTCAGATTGCGACTTATTTGGATGGTAAAAACTAGTAATTTCACCAGAAAAGTTAGTATTATTTATACTGTTACTTTGATCCAGCTGCTGTTGCTCTAATTGTTCAATATCAGAATCGGTTTCTTCTGGAATCAGAACCAGTCCCATTAATTCGATTTCTATTTCCGCTGATGAAGTCCATCTAAAACCAGAATTTAATTTATACATGTTATTATACTCCCCCTGTTAAACCGTTATAGACCATTTTTAGTGCCATCACTACTAAGATGATACTGAAGATAATTCTGAGGGTTTGAGTTTTGGCACCAATTAAAATTCTGGCCCCTAAAAAAGCACCCGGTAAAACTCCCAACAGTACGGGCATAGACAAGCCTGGCTCAATATATCCCCTACTTAGATATATGCCAGCAGAAGCTGCTGCTGTTACACCAATCATAAAATTGCTAGTGGTAGTGGAAACTTTAAAGGGTAAACCCATTGCTTGATCCATGGCTAAAACTTTAAATGCTCCAGACCCAATACCTAGTAAACCAGAAAGAATTCCTGCTAGTAACATAATGCTAAAACCAGCAGGTAGGGAGTTTACTTGATAAGACATTACACCATCATTTATGGGGTAAGTACCATTTAATTGGAGGTATTCAGCTAGGGGATCTGATTTGACAACCTCAACACATTCCGTTTTTGGTCTTTGGGATAAATATGCTGAATAAATTAGCACAAATGCTAAAACGATAGTGAGGAATTTAACTGAAACAATGGTAGCTATGGATGCACCAACAACCGCACCAATAGTACTAGCAACCTCTAAAAACATTCCTAGTCGAATATTAGTAAATCCCTTTCTAATATATGTCGATGCTGAACCTAAGGATGTAGCAATAACTGAAACCAAGGAAGCACCAATAGCGTAACGAATATCAACCCCAAAAACGGAAGTTAATAGCGGAACTATGACAACACCCCCTCCTAAACCGGTTAAGGAACCTACTAAACCAGCACTAAAGGATCCCATCCAAACTAATGCAGAAAATGCCAATATACTCAAGTTTTCCCCCATTTGTTGATTAATAGTTGCTGATTAGTGGTTAATATGTTTATGTTGGAAAGTAATTGGATAAGTTCAACAGACCAAGACTGTTTTTCCTGATCACAATAAAACTTGTTATTAGGATATATGGGTTACACTGTGTTACGGTTTATCCTACATTATTTTTTTTGATTATGCAAGTCTTTTCCAATATTTTAACAATTTATTGATCATTGTTAAGACACTCAATAACGTGGGATTGGGGGGAAATTAGCTATTATAACCATCCCCAACTCAGGTTATCCCAGAACTCCTCTCCAGTAATCACTTTTACCCAAATAAATCCATATTAAGAAATGTATACCTTGGTGAATTTTCAATAATTATTTAATCATCACCAATTTGATAGTTTTTGCTTGATTACTTTAATAAATAATCACCCAAAAGAGTAGTTTATATTTTCACTTCTGGGGAAAATCACCACTGAAATATCCACACAACCCAGACTTGGAAAAACAAGAAAATAATCCTTCTCACCTCTTGACATCCGAGGTTTAACCGTGATTAAATACGGTAATCCAGTCGAGTTTTAGTAATTTACTGGGACTTGAAAGATGTATGTTAGGATACTAATGCACCATATACTATTATTTTGATGTAGATGAGGGGAAGGATGGACTACTTACTGCTACCAGTTTTCAGCTTTTTTATTGGCACCATTGTGGGTTTGACAGGAGTAGGAGGCGCATCCCTGGTTACTCCCATGTTGATTTTCGTTTTTCAAGTTCCACCTTCTATTACTATCAGTTCAGATGTTGTAGCTGCTACGCTAATGAAGGTAGTGGGTGGGGTTAAACATTGGCAACAAAAAACCCTAGACATGGAAGTGGTTAAATGGTTAGCCATGGGTAGTGTTTCTGGATCGCTGGTAGGTGTAGGTGTTTTACATCAACTTAGAACTAATGGGTATGAGATGGATAGTCTCTTATTGAAGTTATTAGGAATAATGATTTTGATAGTGACACTAACAGCATTAGCACAAATGGTAATAATCACACTGTTCCCCCAGCTCAATTTGCCCGAACCCCCTAAATTAAATGTTAAAACCGATCAAGGTCGTTTTTTAACCTTGTTAATCGGGGTCTTTTTAGGATTCTGTGTCGGTATGACTAGTGTTTCATCTGGTTCTATGTTCGCATTGGTATTAGTTACTTTGTTTAGCTTAGATGCACAAAATTTGGTAGGCACAGATATTACCCAAGCAGCAATCCTATTAATATTTACATCCTTGGGTCACTTGACCTTGGGAACGGTGGATTGGAGTTTAGTATTACCAATATGGATAGGTTCAGTCCCAGGGGTGGTACTGGGTTCAAAACTTTGCCAAATTACTCCACAACGTCCACTTAAGTTAATTATCTACAGCATTTTGGTGATGGTTAGTTGGAAGTTAGTAGTTTAATTCAATTGCTAGTAGTTAATATTTCCTTGGGGAATGGCGGCTATTAGTTTTTTTGTGTATTCTTCCCTAGGTTGACGATAAATACTCTCAGACGTACCAACCTCCACAATTTTACCTTCATTCATGACCAAAATGCGATCGCTCATAAATTTAACCACACTTAAATCATGGGAAATGAAAATATAAGTTAATTGAAATTCCTGTTGTAATTCCTTCAAGAGATTTAAGACCTGAGCTTGAACGGAGACATCGAGAGCGGAAACCGACTCATCGCAAATAATAAATTTAGGATTTAGTGCCAAAGAACGGGCTATACAAATACGCTGACGTTGACCACCAGAGAATTGATGGGGATAGCGATTCATATCATTTGCACTTAATCCCACTCGCTCTAAAAGTTGGACAACTATGTCCTGACGCTGTTGTTTGGTTTTCCCTAGGGAATGAATTAACAATGGTTCCATAATTGCTTCACCAATTTTTATTCTTGGGTCGAGGGAACTAAAAGGGTTTTGAAAAATTATTTGCATCTGTTTTCTCAGAGTCTGTAATTGAGTTCCTGCAAAATTAGTGATGTTTTGTCCTTCAAATATAATTTTTCCCGCCATGGGTTGAATTAATCTGATCAAGGTTCTACCCAAAGTAGTTTTACCGCAACCCGATTCTCCCACTAAACCTAAAGTTTCTCCTGGATAGACATCAAAGGAAACACCATTGACAGCTATATTATATCGTTTGTTACCGCCCAACAAACCGCGAACAGGAAAGCCCACCTTGAGGTTGTGAATTTGCAAAAGTGGGGATTTTCTGGTTAAATCATCTATTCGTGTTTCAATTTCTGCTGGGGTAATTTGTCGAGGGATATTCGGTTCTTTTGACTTAATAATCAGCTCTCCATTGGGATATCTTTGTACTATCATGTAGTCAGAAACCGTCAGCAATTTTTGTGGTCGCTGGTTAAGAGTGGGACGACAAGCTACTAAACCTTTAGTGTATGGGTGCTGGGGATGGGTGAAAATTTGTGATGCCAAACCACATTCGACAATTTTACCTTTATACATCACTGCTACTTGATCGGCAATTTCAGCAACTAGTCCTAAATCATGACTGATGAAAATCATAGCCATATTACGACTTTTTTGGAGTTCTCTCATCAGTTCCATAATTGTCGCTTGGACTGTTACATCCAAAGCAGTTGTTGGTTCATCAGCAATTAACAAAGATGGATTACAACAAATTGCCATGGCAATCATGACCCTTTGCAACTGACCCCCTGACAACTCATGGGGGTAGCGTTCTAGCATGGCCATTTTATATTCTTTCACTAGTTGTGCTAATTGATAATCACTGGGTAGTGGCTTTTTGGGATGGGTTTGATGCCAGTTTTCTAAATACTGCTGTTTAATGTTTTCATCCTTGGGTAATAGCTTTACTTCCTGTAATCGGGCGATCGCAATTCTTTTAGCTTCAGCTAGGGTGACATTTTGATGGCGCTCAATTGCTTCTGTTAACTGAAAACCAATGTTATAAACCGGATTGAGGGAAGTCATTGGTTCTTGAAAAATCATTGCCATATCCCCACCACGGTAAAGCTGGATTTCCCGTGAGGGTAGAGCTAATAAATCTAGGGGTTGGGCATTTTTTTGATTGCGGAATAAAATTTGTCCTCCAGTTACCTGACCGGGGTATGGTAATAAACCCATAATTGCCAGAGCTGTGACTGATTTACCACTACCGGACTCACCAACTATTCCCAGGGTTTGACCTTGGAGTACATCAAAACTAATGCCATCGATAGCTTGTACCTGAGCACCATCCCCGGAAAATTCTACTCGCAAATTCTGAACTTCCAGACAATTCCTATGGTACATTTTCCTTCCTCACTGCTAAATGTTATTTATGTGGATTATCTATCGTAGCAATAATGGGTCTGGAGTAATAATTGCCCGGGAGGGAAATACTTACACTGTTCTAACCAGCGCTCATGTAGTTTGCAAAATACCGCAAAAGATTAGTAGTAGCAAGAATAACAAAAACACGTGTACAAAAGAGAATTATACAGTAATTGCCGCTAGTGGACGGGAATATCCCTTAGACAATAGCAGTATAAAATTAGGAGAAGGGGTAGATTTAGCCACAGTAAAATTTAATAGTGGGGAAAACCATCCAGTTGCAACATTTGAGATTTCCCCTGAATTTGCCTCAGCATACTATGAGCGGCGATTTTCTTGTGAATTGGGAGATGAAAATGGAGCTGGTTTTGACTTTCAAAGGGCCTCTGATTTACAAGTTTCACGTCCCAGAATCCTTCCTAAGGATTGATAATAGTGTTTATAAAGATATATAATGGGGTTCAATCTCGCTATACCTCTTGAGGTACAGTAAAATTCAAACTATTCTCACACAGGAAAGGTCAAGTATGGCATTATCAGTTGGTACAAAAGCACCTGCATTTACCACCAAAGATACAAACGGCAACACAGTGTCACTATCTGATTTTGCCGGTAAAACCGTAGTTCTATATTTTTATCCCAAAGATGACACTCCTGGATGCACCAAACAAGCTTGCAGTTTTCGGGATGCTCAAAGTGACTACCAAGGGAAAGATATAGTAGTTCTAGGAGTAAGTGCTGATGATGTGACTTCCCATCAAGCATTCACCACAAAATATAAGCTCAATTTTCCCCTGTTAGCTGATACTGATAAATCTTTAATAAAAGCTTACGATGTAGATGGTGGCGGTTATGCTAAACGCGTTACTTACATCATAGATCCAAATGGCAAGATTGCTCATGTTGACACCACAGTTAATACTTCCACTCATGCTAGTGATGTTTTAGCAGCCATTGGTCTCTAAGCTTTCTCTAAGTTCTTTTAAGCAAGCTGCGCCAGTGTATGCCGGCGTGGCTTGCTCTCCTGGGAAGCATTTTTATTTTCTTTAATGGGCAGAAGGA
The DNA here is from genome assembly GCF_003367075.2 of Cylindrospermopsis raciborskii Cr2010. Classification (NCBI taxonomy): domain Bacteria; kingdom Bacillati; phylum Cyanobacteriota; class Cyanophyceae; order Nostocales; family Aphanizomenonaceae; genus Cylindrospermopsis; species Cylindrospermopsis raciborskii. The sequence goes on along the minus strand of NZ_CP065936.1, from coordinate 1,779,306 downwards.
GAATCGAACTCCTATGACCGCAAGGTCGCCACATTTTGAGTGTGGTGCGTCTACCAGTTTCGCCATCCGCCCTTCTTCAGCAACTTTCCTATTATAGCTTAGTTTTTTGTTTTGGCAATAGGCTAAACAAAATTTTTTTCTAGCTAGGACTCCCTTAATACATATCCCACACCTCGCACTGTTTGAATCAAACGCTTTTGTCCATTTTCTTCGATTTTCAATCGTAAGTAGCGAATGTATACTTCAATCACATTTGACTCACCGACAAAGTCATAACCCCAAACATTTTCCAAAATTTGTTCCCGGGTTAAAACTTCCCGGGGATGTTCCATAAAGAACTTTAATAGTTCAAATTCCTTCATTGTTAAATCAATGGCTTTATTGTTATAGATAGCGCGACGAGTACCAATATCTAAGGCTAGATCTACAAAGCGTAACTGTTCACTACTTTCAACATCTGGTTTTAGATATAGACGAATGAGCTTGGAAAATTCCTCGGAACGGTAAGGCTTAAGAATATAATCATCTGCACCCGCTTCTAGGCAAGCAACACGGTCATCCATCGCATCTCTGGCCATTAATATCAGAACTGGCTTAGTATTGCCAGTGGCACGGAGGTTCTTACAAAAAGATAATCCAGACTCTCCTGGCAACATTCTGTCTACAACTATTAAAGCCGGTTGTAAATCTCGACATTTATGCAAACCGCTATTAGCATCAGTAGCTATAATAGCCTCATATCCAGCCTCTTGAAGATCAAAGCCCAATTGACTAGCTAGAGTTTCATCAGGTTCAATCACCAGAACACGGGAGCCATGAGAAGGCGTCATATTGATTTTTCCAATATAAGGGTTTACTGCTGGATAATGATCAAAAGTTATGGCAACTCCACCGAACTTGGTTTAGCAATATGGGGTAGTCCCCAACCCAATTTCTCCCGTAAAATTCGGAAAAACTCTGGTGGTTGTAAGCGTATAAACCTAGCCTTGTATTCCGAGCGGCGTAAATATACCCGATCCTCGGACAAGACAAAACACCCACCATTACCATCAACGACCATCACCAATCGAGGGATGTTAACCGGGTAAATATTTACTGGTTCATGATCGGGAAACACTAAAGCTCTTGAAGCTAGAGAATGGGGACAAATAGGAACCAACTGCAGTACGGGCACGCCCGGGGCAATCACCGGACCGCCAGCGCTTAAAGAGTAGGCTGTTGAACCTGTAGGAGTAGAAACAATTACACCATCTGCGGCAATATCCACAGCTGCATGACGACCTATTTCAATTTCAAAATGGCACATCGAGGTTAGTGGTTCTCGATGCAATACCATTTCATTTAAACAAAGCGCTTCCCACAGAACTGAGTCTCCCCTCCAGACTTGAACATTCAGCATGGCTCGGTCTTCGATTTCATAGTGACCCTCCATCACCTGCTCCATAGCTGTGGGCAGCTGATTCAGATAGGTCTCCGTCAAAAATCCCATGTGACCTGTGTTTACAGTTAACAATGGTACACCGGAGGGAGCAACTTGACGGGAAGCTGCTAAAACTGTCCCGTCTCCACCTAATACCACTGCAAACCGCATATCTGAGTCAAATCCGGGAGGTGTAAGACCTGATATGGGAGTGTGGCATACGGGACTATCAGGGTTGGAGTAGCCCAATATACCACCAATACTTGCTGTCATACACACATCCCAACCAGCGGCGGTCAGCTGGTCTTTGAGTTCGATAGCGACTCGACCCGCTATCGGTTTTACGTCATTGTAGATAATGCCTGCTTTTGGCACATTAAAACATCCAGGTTTGGGCGCTGCTTGATATTTAGTTATCCTGACACATTTTGGAATAATATAGTCACCGATTGGGAATTTTATTGACTATTAACTTTTGTAGACTGCTTGAAAGGGGTTTTTTTGTCTTTTTTCTTCTCTTTTGCTTTTTGGTAGTCTAACTCTTTTAGCTTTTTCATAATCCTACTAAAATACTCCTGTAAGTAAACTTCTACAGTAGTAATTTGTTGTTTATCTAGTCCAAATGCTGTGTATACTTCGTCCATAGAAGCATTGAGAGGTTTACCACTGGCTAGAACTTCTGAAAAGGCCAGTCTATCAGCCACATTCCACCCCCACTGAAAAAATCGTAGCAGACCCTGAACACCCCGTAGCAGTCCTAAGGGCATTCGTGTGATTTTGGCATCTTTTCCTGACAGGCGCTCACAAATATCAATTATTTCTTCTGCACTCCAAGCACGAGTCCCAACTAGAGGAAAGGTTTGTTTCTCAGTGTCTGGTACAGTCAGAGCCCGAATTGCAAACTTAGCAATATCTTGGGTATCCATATAAGCTACCGGTGAGGACTCACCAGTTACCCACACTGGCTGATTTTCCAAAATAGGAATGCCATATTGACCAATCAACCCTTGCATAAAACCAGCTAGTCTTAAAATTGTATAGTTTAAGCCAGATTCAACTATGAACAACTCTGTACAGCGCTTAATTTCCATCAAGGGGACATTAGGATATTTTTCAGCATCCAAAATTGAGAAGAAAATAAACCGCTCTATACCAGCAGACTTAGCAGCTTGAACTAATGCTACTTTACCTTCCCAGTCCACTTGTTTAATAGTTAATGAATCTGTGGCACGAGAAGTGGAAGCGTCTATTACCTGCGTTACGCCTTCTAAAGCACCCACTAAGGTTTCTGGATAACACAAGTCCCCTTTCACCAGTTCGGCGCCCCACTCTTTCAGAAATGCTGCTTTTTTCAGACTTCTTACTAAACAGCGGACTTTGTAACCCTCATCTACAGCACGACGAACAACTTGTCTGCCAAGAGTGCCAGTAGCACCAACAACTAGTAATGTCATTATGGTCGTTATAAATTTTTATGTTTTGTGATAAAAATTTTAACAGAGTTCAGGTATAGAAATAAAACTTTACATTTTTCACATTTTTGTGGTTGGGATCCCCCACCTTCAGGTGGGGAGTTACCCATTTTTTTGAATCTATTCTCCTGCTCCCTGAATTTTCAGCAGTAGGGCACCGATAGCCCAACCAGCGAAAATCAGTCCGAAGGACAAAATGCCTGCATTTAAAATTTCCCCGCCCATTTGCTGTGATTCTCCTTGTTTTGAATTAGCGTATTTTGTTTGAAACATCTGGGAACTATCCCACAGACTGCCATTGAAAGTTTAACAAATTGTGGAGGTGCAACATGCTCCTTCGACCACTAACTTTCAAAAAAAGTGCAGTTGCTGTTGACAAAACAAAAAAAATAAGTTAGTTTGTATATGGTGTTATATGGTGCGTAAAACTTCCGCCCCACATAAAAGTCCACTTATCGGGATGTAGCGCAGCTTGGTAGCGCGCCTGCTTTGGGAGCAGGATGCCGCAGGTTCAAATCCTGTCATCCCGACTTTTTACATGACCTCCCTTTCCCAGGATCATTAAGGATACCAGAACATCCCCTTAATCCCCTCTGGGTCTGGGATAAACCCCATAGTGCGGTAGAAATCGACCACATGGGCATCAGCAAAAAGAGTCACATTACTAATTTCCTCGTTTCTGAGTTTTTTGAGAACAAATTTCATCAATGCCTTACCCAAACCTTGATTTTGGAAGTCTGGATGAACTACCACATCCCAAATAGTGGCATTAAAAGCATGATCTGACGTAGCACGAGCAAAACCAATTAACCGCTTTTTGCTCCCTCCTATTTGCCACATGGAGGCTACGAGGAAGCTATGGTCAATGGCTCTTTTCACTTTTCTTAGGGGACGGCGCGACCAACCAACCGCATCACAGAGTTCTTCCAGTTCGTATAGATCAATATCTCGTTCAGTGCTGAAGACAATGGTATCGCCACTGACGCTAGAATTACGTCCCCGTGCATACTCATCAAATGTGCCGGTTTTAGTTGTCGCTACAGAGTTGGAATTAGTAAACCAAGTTTTCCAAAAACCCATGCCAATGCGGTTCGGGTAACACGAATAAGTTGTTGATATTTGACAGTGCTTACTAATCCAGAAAAACGCTTATACCATTTAATTTCTGCTCAAGAACCACAGGGGGTAAGTTGAATAGAGGTCAGAAAGGGTAATCGTGATTCTGGATCAGATTTTTCACACACTTTTAACTTTAGCACTTTCTGTTCCTTCCAGTTCCAGATTTTATAGTTGGGCATAGAACAGGTTAAAATAGTCTAGGAAACTTGACTGTAATTGATTTAACTTCCCCTATCAAACCCCGGGTATGGCAAAAATAGAAATACATGGCGTTCCACACGCCTACGAATTAACAGTCCCTACCTCCCACCCTGAAACCCTGGTGTTTATCCACGGTTGGCTAAATAGTCGTAGCTATTGGCAACCGCTAATTTCCCGTATCTCCCTTGATTTTCAGTGTCTGTCATACGATTTGCGGGGTTTTGGGGAATCTCAATGCCAATCCTGTGATCAACCCGATAACTCCCATGAGCATTCTCCCTATTCCACTGGGGCCTATTCTCAAGACCTAATTACTCTCCTGGAATTACTGAGTATTTCTAGAGTTTGGCTAATTGGTCATTCCTGGGGAGGTACAATTGCTTTAAGAACCGCATTGCAATTGCCAAACTTGGTTCAAGGTGTAATTTGTATTAATGCTGGTGGTGGAATTTACTTGAAAGAGGCCTTTGAGCGGTTTCGTGCCACCGGTCAAAAGTTTCTCCAAATACGACCTCGTTGGCTTTACCAACTCCCTTTAATTGATTTGTTTTTTACTAGAACTAATGTGGCACGTCCTTTGGATCGGCACTGGGCCCGTCAAAGAATTATGGATTTTATCATCGCTGATCCTCAATCAGCTATAGGAACACTTATGAGTTCCACAACTGAAGAGGAAGTGAATAGTTTACCTCAGTTAGTTTCACAGATAAAACAGCCAGTTTACTTTTTAACGGGCGCTAATGATAAGGTAATAGAACCTAAGTATGTACGTCATTTGGCCAGCTTTCATTGGCTGTTTCAATATGTTGGCGATAATGTGATTGAAATTCCCAATTGTGGCCACCTGGCCATGCTAGAGCAACCGGATGCAGTTAGTCAACATATTATTTCAATTATTACTGGTTAAACTTTATATAAATCCATCACCTGAGTCACAGGTAGTCGGGAATGAACCCCTAAAGTCAAATTAGACCGGTGACCACGTAACAGATGGTCAGATGCAGCACAACCAATCATAGCAGCATTATCAGTACAGAATTTTAAGGGGGGGAAAAGAACCCGGAGATTATGCTCTCTGGCAGCAGCTTGTAAGTGTTGTCTAAGCCCACTGTTAGCTGCCACACCACCACCTACGGCAATTGTTTTTATACCATAATTATATGCACAGGCGATCGCTCTTTTAGTCAAGGCTTTAGCCAGAGTTGCTTGAAAGCTGGCAGCAATATCTGCTACAGGTATTTTTTCCCCATCTTTTTGAAATTGTTGCACAAGCCTTAACACAGCTGTTTTTAGACCACTAAAACTAGAATTATAGGGGTGATAACCACCTTGGGGCAAAGAAATTTTGCCTTCTGGCAAAGAGAAAGCATGAGGATTGCCCATTTGTGCCAACTGGTCAATAATTGGGCCCCCGGGATAAGCTAAGCCCAATAAGCGAGCCACCTTATCAAAGGCCTCACCTGCAGCATCATCAACAGTTTGTCCTAAAGTTTCGTACTTACCACAATCTTGAACATAAATCAAGCTTGTATGTCCACCAGAAACAAGTAAGCTAAGAAAGGGGGGATTCAAATCAGGTTCAGCCAAATAGGTAGCATAAATATGACCTTCTAGGTGGTGAACTCCCAAAAAAGGCTTTTCATGGACCATAGCCAAAGTTTTTCCAGCAGTGAGACCCACTAATAAAGCTCCCACCAGTCCGGGGGCACAAGTAGCAGCAACACCATCAATTTCTCCCCATTCCATCAAACTGTCATCTAGGGCCTGTGCTATTACCTGATTAATTGTTTCTAAATGTTGTCTAGAAGCCACCTCTGGAACCACTCCACCATACTGCTGATGGAGAGGAATCTGGGAAGCTATGACACTGCTTTTCACGTAACGATTTTTAACGATAGCCACAGCAGTCTCATCACAACTGGTTTCGATAGCTAATATAGTTGTCATAATTTGTTTTAGGTGTGAGAAAATGGGAATGAGAGATCTGTTCAATCCCCCAAGTCGTCAAATCTTACTTTTGGTTGCGAAGCTTTAACTTTTATTTAGTTCAACTTTACTCGATTCCTTGCCAAGAGTATGATGACTTGCTAGTTATCAAAATCCCACACTGTACAGGCCGCTTCGTTTTGTACACCATGGTAACATGAAAAAAAGTATCGACAATATTTGGAGTTGATCCAGATGGAGTCAGTGAGGCGTTTTTGACTGCGCCAAAATGAATTTCCGTCTCTTTAGAGCGGAGAAAAGTCAAAAAACTTACTTTTTTGTAACAAAGGGAAACAACTCCATGCGACGATTGTTTGCTTTGATTTTAGCGATTGGTCTCTGGTTCAATTTTGCCCCTCAGGCCCACGCCCTGGGTGCCAACCTTGTTCCTTGTAAAGACTCTCCCGCTTTTCAAGATCTGGCTCTAAATGCCCGTAATACCACTGCTGATCCCGAATCTGGGAAAAAACGGTTTGAACGATATTCACAGGCTCTATGTGGTCCTGAGGGCTATCCTCACCTAATTGTTGACGGTCGTTTAGATCGTGCAGGGGACTTTTTAATTCCTAGTATTCTTTTCCTTTACATTGCTGGTTGGATTGGTTGGGTAGGCCGTGCTTATTTACAAGCAATCAAAAAAGAAGCTGATAGCGAGCAAAAAGAGATCCAAATTGATCTGGGTTTAGCACTACCCATTATCACCACTGGGTTTGCTTGGCCAGCAGCAGCGATTAAAGAATTTCTCTCTGGTGAATTAACTGCTAAGGACTCGGAAATTACCGTTTCTCCTCGCTAGTTCATCTGCTTCTATCCACTTGTTTTCGGAGACTAAATCCATGGCTGATAAAAGCGATCAATCATCCTACCTAATCAAGTTCATTTCCACAGCTCCCGTAGCAGCTACAATTTGGCTGACTATCACAGCGGGTATTCTCATCGAATTTAACCGCTTTTTCCCTGACCTACTGTTCCACCCCCTACCCTAGGCCAGCTAGACCGAAATATAGTCTTGATCGGTAAACAGTACCATTTAGGAGAGTTAACCATATCTCAACCTATCCTTCACAACTGTTTACCGACCATAATGTTGAAGCAATATTGAGGCAATACAAAACATGGCACAAGCAGCAAATAAATCTAAAAATCTCCCCAGTGATCCCAGAAATCAGCAAACTGTAAGAGCAGCTGGTGGTAATCCCCAGGATGGAAATTTGGAAACCCCAATTAACTCATCCCCTTTGGTTAAGTGGTTTATTGGCAACTTACCTGCTTATAGACCTGGCTTAACTCCTTTTAGACGAGGACTGGAAGTGGGTATGGCACATGGCTACTTACTCTTTGGGCCTTTTGATAAGTTAGGTCCCCTACGTGATTCTGCCAATGCCAATTTAGCTGGATTATTGGGCAGTGTGGGTTTAGTTATCATTCTTACCGCATGTCTGTCTCTGTATGCTAATAGCAATCCTGCTCCAGCGCTAGCGAGTGTAACTGTGACCAAAGTTCCAGGAGACGCATTTAACTCCAAAGAAAGTTGGAATAACTTCACCAGTGCGTTCTTAATTGGTGGTATTGGTGGTGCTGTAGTTGCTTTCTTTTTGACCCTGAACTCTGGAATTATCCAAGGTTTAATTGGTTAATTTCCATAATTTCTGCGCCCGCTTATTAATGTCCACCCAAACCTACTCAGACCTTAACAATCTGGGTAGGTGGAAGGAAAAGATGAAGATCTAAGTCTCAAAGCTGTGAAAAACTTGAAATAGTTTTTAAAATAGTTTCCAGTTCATTTAAGGTTGTAGCGAAGTCATCATTGACAATTTGAATATCAAATTCTGAAGCGGCTTTAATTTCTTCCTTAGCTCGGTTAAGACGACGAGTGATGGCTTCATCCGAATCTTGTCCTCTTGCTCGGATGCGGTTTTCTAATTCTAGAAATGAAGGAGGCAAAATAAAAATGCTTAAGGCGTCAGGGTAAGAAGCTTTGATTTGTCTGGCCCCGGCCAATTCAATTTCTAAAATCACCGATCTTCCCAACTGAATTTGCTGGAGAACAGCAGCACGAGGAGTTCCATAATAATTACCAGCAAATTCCGCCCACTCCAAAAATTCCCCCTGAGCAACTAACTCTTGAAAGCTGTTGGGGGTGATAAAGTAATAACTTTTGCCATCAATTTCTCCCAGACGAGGAGAGCGAGTAGTAGCAGAAACTGAATAATACAATTGGGGATGTTGTGCCAAAAGTTTTTGTATTAAAGTTCCCTTACCAACTCCACTAGGACCTGTTAAAACAATTAGCTTACCGGGGCGGGTAGTAGCACTGGAAATAAGAGGTAAAAATTGCATTGTCTAATTTGGGACTTATTATCAATTGTCAGCTGTGTGATGGTCACGGGAAAGAACAAAACGATTGGCCACTGTTTCTGGCTGAATTGCTGAGAGAATAACATGGCTAGAATCAGTGATAATTACCGCCCTAGTGCGACGACCATAGGTGGCGTCAACTAATTGTCCTCTATCTTTGGCATCGCCAATAATTCGCTTAATAGGTGCTGATTCGGGACTAACAATGGCAATTACCCGATTAGCAGAAACTATGTTGCCAAAACCAATGTTGATTAACTGAATGTCCATAAAAATAGGTGTCCAAGGCAAAAACCAAAGTTTTTGATAAACATATTCTCATGTTATACCCTAAATAATTGGAGTTAGAACGATTAAAGTTTTGATATATTGAGGTTTTTGGTCATAAATAATATGTTTTGGCTTTTTAGTCCCTAAAATGGCTTAAAAATCCCTCCCACGGTACATGCAAAAAATTGCCCACTTCATAGAGAGAACCAGATTTTGCCACCGTCACCCGTTCATCTTAATTTCAAGTTCACATACTACTTTATATCATCAAAGGTATCTTTTAAGACTGAACGTGCGGCTAGATGATTACGAGTAGATGTCAAGATTTCCGACTCCCTGTTTAATCGGGCTTGGGTATCCTGTAATTCCAACAGTGCCTGTTGTTCATCGGCTACACCGTACAGGTTACTGGCTATCCAATAAGATAGCTCCCGTGGTAAATCTGGCAAATCTTCTGGCAATTCAATATCTCTGTCCGTCAATTTGGAAGAGAGACGAACTACATCCCGCAACAGCTGCTCTACTTCCCTAGCTAGAGGTCTTAAATCTAAAGCTGGTGGATTTTCTTCCATCCATTCCACTAAACCTACACGATAGGGTTTTTCTCTCACATATTCAAGCACTCGAAATCTTTGTTGTCCTAAAGTTAAGATTTCCATTCTGCCATCTTCCAATCGCTGATAATGAATTATTTCTGCACAACACCCAACATTGGCTATAGCACCATTAATTGGATTTACCATTAACACCCCAAACCGGCGATCGCTCTCTAAAATAGTATTCATCATAATTCGGTAGCGGAACTCGAACACATGCAGGGGTAAAGGTCTAGTGGGGAAAAGCACCACTTCTGGTAGGGGGAAAAGGGGTAGTTCGCGGACGGCAATTTTGGGAGAAGATGTCATTTTGGGTTAGGGGATAAAGTATATTGTTAAGACTATAAAGGCTATGTATGTTACTGATATTTTACACCCAAGTCTGAGTGAAAGTTTGTACTTGAGATTATTTGAAAATATTCTATCAGAAACAGGAAAAATAAGGCGTTGCATAATAGAGGTATGAATTGAGGTAATCTACTGTGCATTGTCCAAACTGCGGGTCTTCCAAAATCAGAAAGAATGGCAAACGTCGAGGTAAACAAAATCACATTTGTGTTGATTGTGGTCGTCAATTTATCGATGTCTATAGTCCACCTAAAGGCTATTCAGAAGAAGTTAAACAAAGTTGCCTGCGCTCTTATGTTAACGGTATGGGATTTAGAGCAATTGAACGCGATAAAGGCGTTCATCATACAACTATTATTTACTGGCTAAAACAAATTGGTTCCATACTTCCAGATGCTCCACCAGTTGAGGAAACACCCTTGGTAGGTGAGCTTGATGAGTTGGAGACCTTTGTGGGATCAAAAAAAAACAAAATATGGTTGTGGACAGCAGTAAATCACTTCCGTAAAAATATCCTGGCTTGGGTTGTGGGAGACCACAGCTCACAAGCATTTCAACCTTTGTGGGACATCGTTAAACTCTGGCAATGCTTTTTTTATGTTACTGATGGGTGGAGGGTTTATCCGAGTTTTATTCAGCCAGAGGATCATATTGTGAGCAAAACATATATGACTAGGGTAGAGGGTGAAAATACACGTTTACGTCACTACTTAGCGCGACTACATAGAAAAACGCTATGCTATTCAAAATCTGTAGATATGCTTAGGTATTCAATTAAATTATTACTTCACTATTTAAAGTATGAAGTAATACCCGCGTTTAGTTGATTCATCCCGCAAATATGCAACGCCAAAAATAAAAGTGGAAAAGAGGGGAAGCTACCAACCCCTTTTTTCCACTATTTAGCGTTTTGGCTATAGTTTAACTTCAATATCCACACCGGATGGTAAATCCAACTTCATCAGGGCATCAATAGTTTTAGAAGATGGTTGATGAATATCAATAATGCGACGATGGGTACGGGTTTCAAAGTGTTCACGGGAATCCTTGTCTACGTGAGGAGAACGCAGCACGCAATATATTTTGCGTTTTGTGGGTAAAGGAATAGGTCCAATAGCTGTAGCGTTAGTCCGGTTGGCCGTATCTACAATCTTCTCGCAAGATGTATCTAATAAACGTCGGTCAAAAGCTTGTAAGCGGATTCTGATCTTTTGCTGCTGTAAAGTTGCCATCTTTAGTTTTCCTGGTTCTGTGAATTTTAAATTTAGAGATTGAGGGAAGAAAAAAGAGCAGAGATGAATTTTAACCATCTCCGCTCCATTTTCTTCAGAGCAAAAAGGCGAGTTCTATTTTACAATTTTTGACACCACACCCGCACCGATAGTCCGACCACCCTCACGAATAGCAAAACGCATACCCTCTTCAATGGCCACAGGGTTAATCAGTTCCACAGTCACTTTAATCCGGTCTCCAGGCATTACCATTTCTACATCAGTGCCCTCATCAGAAGTAAAGGCTTTAATAGTACCCGTTACGTCGGTTGTACGTACATAAAACTGGGGACGATAACCAGCGAAGAAGGGGGTTTTCCGACCACCTTCCTTTTCGGTAAGAACATAAACCGCACCTTCAAATTGGGTGTGGGGGGTAATAGATTGGGGTTTAGCAATTACCATACCCCGTTCAATGTCGGCTTTTTGAATACCGCGTAGTAGCACACCCGCATTGTCACCAGCCATACCTTCGTCAAGACTCTTCTTGAACATTTCAATCCCGGTCACCGTGGTAGCGCGAGTATCTCTAATACCTACTAATTCAACGTTATCACCAACCTTCACCTTACCACGTTCAATCCGACCAGTAGCGACCGTACCACGACCAGTAATAGAGAACACATCCTCTACTGCCATCAAGAAGGGTTTGTCTATATCGCGCTCAGGGGTGGGGATATAGGAATCTACAGCATCCATCAGTTCGTAGATTTTATCTACCCAAGGATTTTCGCCTCGTTGAGTCTTAGGATTAGCAGTCATTGCTTGCAGAGCTTGCAAACCAGAACCCTTGATAATGGGGATATTATCGCCATCAAATTCATAACTGGTCAATAATTCCCGCAGTTCCAGTTCTACCAGTTCCAACAATTCGGGGTCATCCATCATATCTTCTTTGTTTAAGAAGACAACCAAGCTAGGAACACCCACCTGTTTTGCAAGAAGAATGTGTTCACGGGTTTGAGGCATGGGTCCATCAGTAGCAGCTACTACTAAAATACCCCCATCCATTTGTGCAGCACCAGTGATCATATTCTTCACATAGTCAGCGTGTCCCGGACAATCTACGTGGGCGTAGTGACGTTTTTCTGTTTCATACTCAACGTGGGCAGTATTGATGGTAATACCCCGAGCTTTTTCTTCGGGCGCATTATCAATTTGGTCATAGCCTTTAGCCACTGCTTGACCCAAAGCAGCCAAGGTCATGGTAATAGCTGCTGTTAAAGTTGTTTTACCGTGGTCAACGTGGCCAACAGTACCAATATTAACGTGAGGTTTGTTCCTTTCAAATTTTGCGCGTGCCATGTATATCTCCTTTTTTAATTATGCGTTCCCTTTGCTTTTTGCGATAATTGCCTCAGCCACATTGCGAGGTACTTCATCGTAATGGCTAAATTCCATGGAAAAAATACCCCGTCCTTGAGTTTTAGACCGGATATCCGTAGCATAGCCAAACATTTCCGCTAAGGGTACTTTAGCAGTTACCTTAGCCAGTCCCTGCTCCGAACCCATGCCCTCAATTTGTCCGCGACGGGAGTTTAAATCCCCCATTACATCACCCAGGAAGTTCTCAGGTACTTCTACCTCAACTTTCATCATGGGTTCTAACAGCACAGGTGAGGCTTTTGCCACAGCTTCTTTCATAGCCATGGACCCAGCAATTTTGAAGGCCATTTCTGAAGAGTCTACATCATGGTAGGAACCATCTATTAGGGTAGCCTTCACATCAATGAGTGGATATCCAGCTAATACACCAGATTCGCAGCATTCTTTCATACCCTGCTCCGATGGTCCAATGTATTCTTTGGGAACCACACCACCAACTATTTTGGAGACGAATTCAAAACCAGTCCCAGGTTCACCCGGTTCCAGGTCAATGACTACGTGACCATATTGACCTTTACCGCCACTTTGACGAATAAATTTGCCCTCGATTCTGTTGACGGCTTTGCGGATGGTTTCTCGGTAGGCTACCTGGGGTGCACCCACGTTGGCCTCTACCTTAAATTCCCGTAACATCCGGTCTACCAGAATTTCTAGGTGCAGTTCCCCCATACCAGCAATTACCGTCTGATTGGTTTCTGGGTCTACACTAACCCGGAAGGTGGGATCCTCTTCTGAAAGAGCCTGTAAAGCTTTGGAAAGCTTATCCATGTCATTTTTGGTCTTAGGCTCTACCGCAACAGAAATCACTGGCTCAGGAATAAATAGGGACTCCAGAATTACTGGGGATCCTTCATCACATAGGGTGTCACCTGTCAAGGTGTCTTTTAACCCTACTGCTGCTCCTAGGTCACCAGCACGCAGTTCTTCTACGTCCTGACGCTCATCCGCTTTTAGCACCACCAGTCTAGAAATACGTTCTTTCTTACCCTTGGTAGCATTAAGTACGTAACTACCTTTCTTCAGCACGCCAGAGTAAACCCGAACAAAGGTAAGTCTTCCATAGGGATCTGCCATAATTTTGAAGGCTAAAGCTGATAGAGGTTGGCTATCCTCAGCTCTCCGCTCTACTGTATCCCCGTTGGGTAGTGTACCTTGAATCGCTGGTACATCTATTGGAGCTGGTAGGTAATCTACCACTGCATCCAACATCAACTGTACGCCTTTGTTTTTGAAGGCTGAACCACAAAGAACTGGTACAATTGTTCCAGCAACTGTTCCCTTTCTCAGGGCACTACGAATTTCCGCTTCGGTGAGATCTTCACCCGCAAAATACTTCTCCATCAGAGCATCTTCTGTTTCCGCTACTGCTTCAATCAGCTTTACTCGATACTCTGCCGCTTGCTCTGCTAATTCAGCCGGAATTTCTGTTTCCTGAATATCTGTCCCTTGGTCATTAGTGTAAATATATGCACGCATCCGCACCAAATCTACAATACCTTGGAACTCGCTCTCGCTACCTATGGGAAGTTGGATGGCTATGGCATTAGCACGCAGGCGATCGCACATTTGCTCATGCACTTTGTAGAAATTCGCTCCTGTGCGATCCATCTTGTTAATGAAAGCTATACGAGGCACTTTATAGCGATCTGCTTGCCGCCATACGGTTTCGGACTGGGGTTGAACTCCACCCACAGAACAAAATACGGCTATCACCCCATCCAACACCCGCATGGAACGTTCCACTTCTATGGTGAAGTCTACGTGACCAGGAGTGTCAATAATGTTAATTTGATGATCTTTCCAACTGGTACTAATAGCAGCAGCGGTGATGGTAATTCCCCTTTCCCTTTCCTGCTCCATCCAGTCGGTTACGGCTGTTCCTTCGTGAACTTCGCCAATTTTATGAATTATCCCAGAGTAAAATAGTATTCTCTCTGTCGTTGTAGTTTTGCCCGCATCTATGTGCGCCGCAATACCGATATTGCGTACCTTCTCTAGCGGGTTTGTGCGTGCCACATTTACCTCCTAATAATTATAGTGCCATGATATCTTGTATATTACTCTTTGTTAAGATTCTATACTTTTACGGAAAACCGTCTTAGGCAGAAATTTAGCGATGTACTCCTCGCAAACTGAGGATATATCGGTGCATATCTCACTTAATAACGGTAGTGTGCAAATGCTTTATTTGCTTCCGCCATGCGGTGAGTTTCTTCCCGCTTACGAATGGCACTTCCTGTTTCGTTAGATGCGTCCATTAGCTCATTGGCCAGTCTACTAGCCATGGTACGACCTGGGCGCGATCTAGAAAACTGCACCAACCATCTTAGAGCTAAAGCTGTTCCCCGGTCCGCCCGGACTTCCATTGGTACTTGATAGGTTGCACCACCTACCCTTCTAGCTTTTACTTCTACTAGAGGGGTAGCATTGCGCACTGCCCTCTCAAATACCTCTAGGGGGCTGCCACCTGTTCTATCTTCAATTGTCTTGAAGGCATCATAAACTATTCTAGCGGCCAGAGACTTTTTGCCATGACGCATTACCCGCCGCATTATCATACTGACAAGGCGGCTATTGTACACTGAGTCTGGCGGAACTGGCCGCTTTTGACTAACACCACGACGAGACATACTTTATCCTTAAACTGGAAATTTTAGTAAACGAAACTACGAGATTATATGTTATCAGAACATCTTCACTCTCTATCAAACACAGAAGGCTTTCTTCCATAACACAGGGTGTTAGTTAGGGCGATTAATCCTAAAGACAATTAATCGCCTAAAACCTATTTTTTCGTTTGTTTCGGGCGTTTAGTTCCATATTTGGAACGTCCTTGCTTCCGGTCTTTCACTCCAGCTGTATCTAGGGTGCCACGGATAATGTGGTATCTGACCCCAGGCAAATCTTTTACCCGACCACCACGAATCATCACCACCGAGTGTTCCTGCAAGTTGTGACCAATTCCCGGAATATAAGCCGTCACCTCAAATCCGGAGGTCAGTCTCACCCTTGCCACTTTCCGCAGAGCTGAGTTGGGCTTTTTGGGGGTGGTTGTATATACCCTGGTACACACTCCTCGACGTTGAGGACATTGCTTCAGAGCAGGGGACTTGGTTTTCTGACGCGCTAGTTCGCGCTCACTACGTATTAGCTGCTGTATTGTTGGCATGAGTTACAGCGCATTAAGCTGCCTATTTTTTATTTTAACAAATCCTGATTATAACTTTTTTTTGGTTTTTCCGTCAATTATTTTTTTGTAATTAACGGTGAGTTAAGATTTCATGGAAAAGGAATTACCGCAGCTACAGGTGGAGGTGGCCAGGGGATTGTGGAAACGAAAACCCCCACCCATAAGGTCTTCAGAATAATCAATGGTTAAACCGTTGATATACTTTATGGTTTCCTGATCCATGACCAGTTGCAGGTTGTCAATATCAAACACTTGATCTTCTGGGTTAATTAACTGGTCAAAGGAGATATGGTATAACCACCCGGAGCAACCACCTGGTTGCACCCGCACCCGGAATAAACTATGGGGCTGATGTTTGGATTTTAAGCGTCCAATTTCATTGGTAGCTGCTGAACTCAAGCTAATCATGGCAGGGAAGTGGCTAATTAAGGTTTAAGTGGTTAAGGCTTTATCCATACCATTCTCAATGATGATCACGAGCATAATCATCTTGGTAACGAATAATATCATCTTCCCCCAAATATTCTCCATTTTGGACTTCTATTAAAATTAAGGGAATGACACCGGGATTTTCTAAGCGGTGCACTGTACATTGAGGCACGTATGTGGACTGATTATTACTCAGGAGGATTTCCCGATCTCCACACACAACTTTAGCTGTACCAGAGACGACTATCCAGTGTTCACTGCGGTGGTGGTGCATTTGCAAACTAAGACGATGTCCGGGTTTAACCTCAATACGTTTAATTTTATAGCCTCTTCCTTCCTCTAAAACGGTGAATGATCCCCAAGGACGTAATTCACCAGCAACGATTCCCTTATGGTCAGCAGTGGTGCTGAGACTAAGTGCATTGTGGGAAAGTTTTTCTGTCAATTGAGCCATACTAATCTCCAAATTAATCTCCAAACTAATCTCTAAATTAATCTCCCATCACCATACTAAATTAAAACCTAATGGTCTACTGGAGCTAAAAAATCCCTGCTCCACATTAACTCTTCATAATTCATTTATTTTAAGAAAACACCAATGCCATTATGAACACGAGCAGCAGTGTTGGGGAACCGGTCTAGCAATTGTCCACCTAGATATAAGCTTGTAGAACTACCCCCATCTAGATTAAGGGCATTTGTACAACCTATTTTTTGCATGAGCTGGGCATGTTCTTCTAATGTTGGTCCCCATCCACCGACACGGTTATTAACTGCAGCAAGAATTAAATTGTCATTGTTAGTGGTGCATATAGCACTACGAACCGCTCGTTCCTTGATGAAAGCCTGACTGAATTTTTCAGCTTTGGCATCAACAACAATTCGCTGATTTTGAATTAATAACGGACCTGCTCCAATAATGTGGGGATAGGTATTAAACTCACCCGGTGTGGTGGAACTTTCCAAATTTACTTTTGTGCCAACACTTAACAGAGAAGTTTTACTCACAGCAGTTCCCCGCAAGATGAGTAAATAGCCATCCCCAGGTATAGAAATTGCCCCCCCTGGTGGGGACTGTTTAGTAATCTTACCATTTTGAACTGTTATGATAGTTTCATTGTTGGTTAGTGGTACATAGTTAGGTCCCCAAGCAAATGTATAACGAGCTATGCCATTTTGTACATAGCCACTATTCAAAAACAAAACTGGGAGAGATGTTTGTTTATTATCCTGATTGACAATTAGTGTTTCGTTTAAACTCAACCTACCAAAATAAAACTCCCCTTGATCATTCCATGCGATCGCACCTCGATTGAGTATAGGTCCTGAAATCCACTGGTCATTTTGGCGTACTGCACCTAATGGTAGCTGATTATTACGATTAAAGTAACCACCATTAATTGCCGCCATAGCTGAGTAGCGTTGTGCAGTTAATGTTAGTGGTGCTGTGCCTGTTTGTGTCTGAGGATTGGGTAATATGGGTTGTAAATTTAACCGTGATGTTTTCCGATTAATTTCCAACCAAACTACAGGAAAGCTGTCTTTGCCGAGATTAATAAATCCTTGTTGCCAACGGAGTCCTTTACTCCAAGTAATATCTCTAGGAACCAAAGCATCCTGACGCACATCAATAACCAAGCGGTTAGGGTTAGAAAGGGTAGTAACGCGGGGAGATGAACCAAAGGGTAAAGTTAAATGTATATTGGTCTGCTGTGTATTTTTCACCCGGTTAGTGATCTGAATTTTTCGTATGAGGGGATTTGGACTAGATGTAGCCAGATACTTTTTGACCAGTGCGTCATTTGCTTTACCATCTATACTAACAATCCATTCCCGATTAGGTTGTACAGTGGCTTGGCCCGGTGCTGAATTAGGAACAATGGATCCTGAGTTAATAGGTTGACCAGGTCTTACCTTCCAAGGTGCAGCATAATCCATATCTATGACCAAACGGTCTCCCCAAGACCCCTTACCCTGACGGATATCATTGATTGTTACCGAGGGGGTAGAAATCATCAAATTAGCACCGTTGGTTTGAATTTGCCACTTATTTTTTTCCGCCAGGGGGGAAATTTCTAAATAGCGATATCCCCCTAAAATTGTGGCTTTCAGAGGTTTCACAGGTACGTTAGAATACCAATCAACCGGTTGTAATTCCGGATTGGTAGTGTTTAGTAAATCCACCCCTACAAATTGGCTCAAAGCCGCATCACTCAAATATGTGATTATTTGGTCACCTTCCCGTAATTGCATCCAAGATGCTGGCAACTTACTACCATTGAGAGTAATTTGATTACCTGAAGAACCTGTGGGGGGAACAACTTGGGCAGTACCGGTAAAACCCAAATTAGCGGTTGTCATCAGAACTGAGGTTACAATTAAACATAAGGATGCTTGTTTACTGGCTGTGATTAGTTTCATAAGCTCTAAATTATGAAGAATAGCAAAATAATGAAGGCAGATTGAAAAAATAGTTGAGAATAATTTTTGAGAATTACTTTTCTAGCCACAAGGATGGTATTATATCTTATAGATACTTGTACTTTTTGACCACGGAAAAAGGATTCACTATCAACCTATAGAAACCATAACCTAATGTCAGGTAAAACCATATTCCGGCTCAGGTTTTATCCTTTAGCAGGAAAGACACTCGCTGTCCCAAACCACCAACAAAAACCGGGTATGAACTAATATAGGTGAGTAGATATAAGCACTAAACTGCCAAAATAGGGCTAGATTTATATCAATATAAAAATTGATATGTTTTGTCAACGAATTTACCATTACTTCCGGTAACAACACTCAGTAAAAGAACGAGAACCAAAATATGAATGATCAATCATCAAATCAAGCTCAAAATATCACAATGTTGGATGAAGAAAATAGGGAAATTTATCAGGGACAAAGGTGGTTGGTAGAAGAGCGAGATGCTTGTGGAGTGGGATTTATTGCCCATAGGAAAAACTATGCCAATCATGAAATTTTAACCAAGGCGTTAGACGCACTAACCTGTTTAGAGCATCGGGGAGGGTGTAGTGCGGATAAAGACTCAGGAGATGGAGCGGGGATTTTAACAGCTATTCCCTGGCAATTGTTAGCAGAAGAAGGATGGACTGATAACACAGGTAATATAGCTGTAGGAATGATATTCTTACCCAAAGAGCAAGAATCCGCCAGAAAAGCCAGACAACTATTTGAACAGGTGATCACTGAAGAAAAGTTAGAGGTTTTGGGTTGGCGAGCAGTACCCGTATCTCCAGAGGTTCTAGGAAAACAATCGCGGGAAAATCAACCCCATATAGAGCAGGTATTTGTCCGTTCCGCAGATAAAAGCGGGGATGAATTAGAAAGAGAAATGTATATAGTGCGTCGTCGGATAGTGAAAGCTGCAAAACAGCTAAGAGAATTAGAAGATGACTTTTATGTTTGCTCCCTCTCCAGTCGCACCATAGTTTATAAGGGTATGGTACGCTCAGCCGTTTTGGGCAGTTTTTATCAAGACTTAAAGAATCCAGCCTTTAAATCTGCTTTTGCCGTATATCATCGTCGTTTTAGTACCAATACTATGCCTAAATGGCCTTTAGCTCAACCAATGCGGTTGCTGGGTCACAATGGGGAAATTAACACCCTACTGGGCAATATTAACTGGATGAGGGCGAGGGAATCTATTCTAGTACATCCCCTTTGGCAAGGTAGGGATGAAGAATATAAACCTTTAGTTAATTCAGATAGTAGTGATTCGGCAAACTTAGATAACGTCCTAGAGTTATTAGTACGCTCTGGGCGTAGTCCTTTAGAGGCGTTGATGATAATGGTGCCAGAAGCATATAAACATCAACCTTCCTTAAAAGATCACCCAGAAATTGTGGATTTCTACGAATATTACAGTGGACTGCAAGAAGCTTGGGATGGACCTGCTCTCATAGTATTTAGTGATGGTAAAAGTGTAGGGGCGACCTTAGATAGGAATGGACTGAGACCAGCGCGTTATGTAATTACCAATGATGATTATATTGTGGTCGCTTCAGAAGCGGGTGTGGTGGATTTTCCTGAAGCAAGTATTGTGGAGAAGGGTAGACTCGGTCCAGGACAAATGATTGCGGTGGACTTGATTAGCAATGAGGTGTTAAAGAACTGGGAAATTAAACAGCGGATTGCTAAGTTACATCCATATAAGAAATGGTTACAAAAACACCGTCAAGACTTAAAGGATTTATTACCATCCAGTGCAAATGGGAGTCTCAGTTGGGAAGTACCAGATAGGGAAACTCTGTTGCAAAACCAGATTGCGTTTGGCTACACAAGTGAAGATGTGGAAATGATTATTCACGTCATGGGTAATACGGGAGCGGAACCAACTTTTAGTATGGGTGACGATATTCCCCTAGCAGTTTTATCGGCCAAACCCCATCTGCTCTACGATTATTTTAAGCAGCGTTTTGCCCAGGTAACTAACCCCCCCATTGACCCCCTACGGGAAAAATTGGTGATGTCCTTAACAGTGGAACTAGGGGAAAGGGGAAATTTATTAGATCCTCAATCGGGAGGAGATCAAAGATTAAGATTAGACTCACCCGTTTTGACCGATGGGGATTTGGAAGCAATTAAATTGTGTGGATTTGGTACAGCTGAAATATCTACCCTATTTGCTATTGATGGAGGTCCGGAAGGATTAAAGGTAGCTGTGGAGTCTTTGCAAAAACAAGCAGCAGAGTCTGTGCGAGCAGGAGCAAAAATCCTAATCCTGAGTGATAAAATTGCTCTGGATGGTCAAAAAGGAATTAATGCTAATTTAAGTTATATTCCACCATTATTAGCTGTGGGTGCGGTACATCACTACTTAATTAGCCAGGGAATCAGAATGAAAACCTCCTTGGTGGTGCACACCGCCCAGTGTTGGAGTACCCATCATTTTGCCTGTTTGTTGGGCTACGGTGCGGGTGCGGTTTGTCCATATATGGCCTTGGACACGGTGCGTGATTGGTGGCTTGATCCTAGAACCCAGCAGTTGCGAGAGCGGGGTAAGTTAAATGATATTTCCCTGGAGCAAGCAGTTGCCAATTATCGTCAAGCGGTGGAGTCCGGTTTGTTGAAGATCCTTTCTAAAATGGGAATTTCCCTGCTTTCTAGTTATCAAGCAGCACAAATTTTTGAAGCCATTGGTATTGGTGAGGATCTAATTAAGTTAGGTTTTAAAGGCACTACATCGCGTATTGGTGGTATCAGTTGTGGGGAATTAGCTCAGGAGGTGCTTTCTTTCCACAGTAAGGCCTTCCCCGAATTATCAACGAAGAAGTTGGAGAACCTGGGATTTGTTCAGTTTCGCCCCGGTGGAGAATATCATAGTAATAATCCAGAATTGGTGAAAGCTTTACATAAAGCTGTAGATGGTAAGCAGTATGACCATTATCAGGTTTATAAACACCACTTGCAAACCAGACCAACTACCGCTTTGAGAGATTTATTGGACTTTAATAGCGATCGCTCGAAGATAGATTTAGAAGAGGTGGAAAGTGTCAGTGATATTGCTAAACGTTTCTGTACTGGTGGGATGTCTTTAGGAGCATTATCACGGGAAGCCCATGAAAATCTAGCCATTGCCATGAATCGTATTGGTGGTAAGTCCAATTCTGGGGAAGGTGGGGAAGATCCAGTGCGTTATGGGGTGTTAAAGGATGTGGATGAAAATGGGCATTCACTGACTTTACCTCATTTAAATGGCTTGAAAAATGGTGATACGGCTTCCAGTGCCATTAAACAGATAGCTTCCGGTCGTTTTGGCGTAACACCGGGATATTTAGCCAGTGCTAAACAGTTAGAAATCAAAATTGCCCAGGGTGCAAAACCCGGTGAAGGTGGACAGCTACCCGGACCGAAAGTGAGTCCTTACATTGCTATGTTGCGACGTTCTAAACCGGGTGTAACTTTGATTTCTCCACCCCCCCATCATGATATTTATTCGATTGAGGATTTAGCACAGTTGATTTTTGACCTGCATCAAATTAATCCCAAAGCAAAGGTTTCGGTAAAATTGGTGGCAGAAATTGGTATTGGGACAATTGCAGCAGGTGTGGCCAAAGCTAATGCTGATGTTATCCAAATTTCTGGTCATGATGGAGGTACTGGAGCTTCTCCCTTGAGTTCTATTAAACATGCGGGTAGCCCATGGGAACTCGGATTAACCGAAGTGCATCGGGTACTGATGGATAACGGGCTGCGCGATCGCGTAGTTTTAAGGGTTGATGGTGGCATCAAAAGTGGTTGGGATGTTGTAGTTGCTGCTTTAATGGGTGCAGAAGAATTTGGTTTTGGGTCTATAGCAATGATTGCCGAGGGTTGTATTATGGCGCGGGTGTGTCATTTAAACACATGTCCCAAAGGTGTAGCTACCCAAAAAGAAGAACTACGTCAAAGGTTTACGGGTATTCCCGAACATGTGGTAAACTTCTTCTATTTTATAGCAGAAGAGGTTCGGAGTTTACTGGCCAACCTGGGATATCGTTCCCTAAACGAATTGACTGGTAGAGCAGACCTATTAACTAAACGTTCCCATGTCCAGTTAACCAAAACCCAATCTGTCAATTTAGACTGTTTAACTAAGTTACCAGATACTAGATCAAATCGTACTTGGTTAACCCATGAAGAAGTTCACAGTAATGGAGAAGTTCTAGACAACAGAATTTTGGCTGATGAGGATATTCAAACAACCATCACCAATCAAGCTACAGTCACCAAAACCTACAAAGTTGTAAACACCGATAGAACCGTAGGATCAAGATTAGCAGGTGCGATCGCATCTAAATACGGTGATTCTGGTTTTGAAGGGCAGATAAACTTAAATTTCCAAGGTAGTGTAGGACAGAGTTTTGGAGCGTTTATTTTGCCTGGGATAACCCTAACCCTAGAGGGGGAAGCTAATGATTATGTAGGTAAAGGGATGCACGGTGGGGAAATTATTATTAAACCCCCAGCGGGAGCTAACTATGATGCAGGTAAAAACGTGATTGTTGGTAACACCTGTCTTTATGGTGCGACTGGAGGAGCTTTATTTGCTAGTGGTTTAGCTGGTGAAAGGTTTGCAGTGCGTAATTCCAAAGGTACAGCAGTAATTGAAGGAGCTGGAGACCACTGTTGTGAGTATATGACAGGTGGGGTAGTGGTAGTTTTGGGCAAAGTAGGGCGTAACGTTGGTGCGGGAATGACTGGAGGACTGGCCTACTTCTTAGACGAAGATGGTAGCTTCCCCGACTTAGTGAATAAGACAATAGTTAAACTTCAGCCCGTAGTAACCGAAGCAGGCAAAAAACAGTTGTATGACCTAATTAGAGCCCACTGCGATCGCACGGGATCTCAAAAAGCGCAATTAATTCTCAATAAATGGGAAGAATACCTACCTAAATTCTGGCAAGTAGTACCGCCATCGGAAGCAGATAGTTTAGAAGCTAATGCAAAAGAAATGAGAACGTAGGTTGGGTTCAAGTCATGGGGGAAGTTAGATTCCCCTGTTCATTTCTTCTTAGCAACTACCTGTTTTGGTTTCTCCTGCATTTCTAGCAATTGTGGAACAGTGACAAAACTGTAGCCCTGCTTGCGAAACTTATTAATAATTTGTGGTAAAGCTTTAACAGTATGAGAGCGATCTCCTCCTCCATCATGCATTAACACAATTCCTCCAGATTGTGCTGTTTTAAAAACATTACTAATAATTTTCTTAGGATTAGGACGAGAGTAGTCTATGGAATCGGAAGACCACATAATAACAGCATATTGATTATTTTTAGCATAGGATGCGACTCCATTAGTCATAGCACCACCGGGGGGACGAAACAGTCCTGTTTTCACTCCTGTAGTTTTGAATATAATATCTGTAGTGCTTGCAACTTCGTATGCAGCAACTTGAGGATTCATGGCGTGATACCAATGATGCCAAGTGTGATTAGCTATAGAATGACCCTCATTAACTATACGTCTAGTTAAATCGGGATAGCGCTGGACATTTTTTCCAACTACGAAGAAAGTGCCCTTAATATCATTTTTGTTGAGAATATCCAGAACCTGGGCCGTACTTTTGGGCCAGGGACCATCGTCAAAGGTAAGCGCTATAACCTTTGTATTAGAAGGTAAGATAGCTGACTTAATAACTTTTCCTTGGAACTGGGAAGGTACGTCAGGAATTATCCCCTTAGATTGTGCTTCTTTGTGCCAAGTAGTGAGCATGGTAGTCTTAAACCTATCCAGAGATTTTCC
Organism: Cylindrospermopsis raciborskii Cr2010; assembly: GCF_003367075.2. Taxonomy (NCBI): domain Bacteria; kingdom Bacillati; phylum Cyanobacteriota; class Cyanophyceae; order Nostocales; family Aphanizomenonaceae; genus Cylindrospermopsis; species Cylindrospermopsis raciborskii. Next base: position 1,755,013 of record NZ_CP065936.1, on the reverse strand, counting down.
ATTAGTAAACTTAGAAGAAATTCTGGGAGGAGTATTATTATCATTTTGAGGTGGAGAAGCAGTTGTTTTTAAAAACAACACTAACCCACTTCCCAAAGCACCAATTAAGCACAGTAATATAACTAATACTCCCTGTGGACAAAAAGATATCCTTTTATTTTCCACTCCATAGCTCCTTAGTGTTTAAAATAAAATTGATAAGTAGGGAGGCGCAATTATTTGTAGGATGGGTTGGCGATAGGGGTGTTGGGTTTCATACTTCAACCCAACCTACGTTCATCTTATATTTAATTTCACCCACCTACTTAATGTTGATAATGATATTTTGCAATAACAACTGGTGATGAAGTTGTACCCTTCATTACCTTCTTTATGATTACATCTTATTCTTCACAAGATTGATCTATCCATCCGCAAAATTACTAATAAGAAGATCAATTAGGTCTAACCAATAATATTACTCCTGTGACAATAAAACCCAATCCTAATATACGGGTAAGAGGCATAGATTCTTTAAACACCAGAAGACCTATCATTACTGAAAAAATATAACCCACGGAGACAGCGGGACCAGCGATACTGAGATTAACGCGGGTAAGCAGTAAAATATATGCTATTGCTCCCACACCATAACATGCGAGTCCCAACAATAGTTCGGGGACAGTAATCATGTTGAGAATATGAGTAATAAAGTTCCCCGCGTGAACCTTACCTAGTTTCAGGGCTCCTGTTTTCAGGAGAAATTGTCCGGTAACACTAATGAGAACAGAGAACAGGAGTAAAGTAAATTCTTGAGGTGACACAGGAATTATCCTCAAATATTGTTTATGGGTTAATATAAACTGAATTAGATATTTAGCGGGTCAAAACCACCAGTTTCTTTTAAGGTATACAAAGGACGAGCTTTAACTTCCTCATAAATCCTACCAATATATTCTCCCAAAATCCCGATACAAATCAGCTGTACTGATCCCAGGAAAAATATAGCAATTGTAATCAGACTGTACCCGATTAATTGGGAAACAGGAGCAAAGATTCGCCAGTATAGAACCAGGAATATCATGATTAAAGCCACAGTAGCTGAAATAATGCCCAGATAAGTTGCGAGTCTTAATGGAACAGTAGAAAATGAAATAATACCATCAATTGCTAGAGAGAGGGACTTACTAAAGGTATATTTAACTTTTCCTGCATAGCGGGGACTTCTTTCAAACATTACAGATGTTTGTTTAAATCCTACCCAAGCACGTAAACCACGAATATAGCGGTTACGTTCTGGCATCCCATTGAGAATATCTACGACTTGTTTATCCATTAGGCAAAAGTCTCCCGTATCTACAGGAATGGTTACTTTAGCTAGACGTTGTAAAAGGCGATAAAATAGGTATGCTGTGAGACGTTTGAACCAAGTTTCTTTATGACGGGATATGCGTTGAGCATAAACCACCTGATATCCTTCATGCCATTTATCAATCATAGAAAGGATTAATTCAGGTGGGTCTTGCAGATCAGCATCCATAACAATAATGGCTTGACCCTGAACAAAGTTCAATCCTGCGGTAACCGCGATCTGATGACCAAAATTTCTAGCTAGACTCAAGTAGCGAACTCGACTATCATGATGATGTAGTTTTCGAATCATGGTCAAAGACTGGTCTCGACTACCATCATCTATTAAAATCAGTTCAACTTCGCCTTGCAACTGGGCCATTACATTGCTCAGACGGCGGTACATTTCTTCAATGTTTTCCTCTTCATTGTAAATGGGGACAACTAAGGAGTAGATGGGGGAGTGGATGGGATGATTCACGCTAAAATATTGTTGCTGATTTATTGACTGGGAAGTAAGTAATGAAACGGGTGTATCTGAAAGCTAACAAGGACTATATCATCCTTTTCTCAATTTGGTTCATAGGATTAATTATAGACAGAACATGGTTGTTACTAGACGAGTCTATTCCTGCTTGGGATCAAAGTGCCCATCTAACAGCAGCACTACATCATTATCGGGTCTTTCAGGATGTAAATATTTTCTCAGGTAATTGGTGGTTATCCTTGTGGGAGTTAACGCCCAGTTACCGAGCTCCATTTATATATATTTGTACAGTACCATTTTTTTTACTGTTTGGTAGGGGATATGACCAAGCTACTTTAGTAAATTTATTCTATACAGGTATAATTATATTTTCCGTATATTATTTGGGGAATTATTTATTTCCTCATGGGAAAGTTGGGATTACAGCTAGTATATTTTGCTTGTTATTTCCCATTTTGGGAATCATGCGGACAGATTATTTACTAGATTATGGTTTAACAGCAGTTGTGATCTTGACATTTACGATTTTAACATTGTGGAAAGATCGTCATACTGGATTTTTATCATGGATCCTAACGGTGATTTTGGGGATAGGAATAGGATTGATCATGTTATCAAAACCAACAGGATTTATCTTCCTTTTTGTTCCGGGTGTTTGGACATTAACTGGTTTTCTTTGGAATAGAAAAGCTCCTAAATTAAAAGTCCCTGAAAAAATCACCAAATTGATTCAAGCAGGGTTGTCTTTGCTAGTTGCTTGGTTGATTTGTGGATTTTGGTACAGATTAAATTGGTTAACCATTATCACTTCCGCATTAAATGCCAACAATGTGGGTAAAAACGAAGGAGATCCCACTTTTAACACCATTGCTGGATGGATGTATTATCCCCAAACTATTCCTGAAAGCGTGGGATATCCCATATTATTTATTAGCATTGGTGTTTTCTTGGTGTTTATTATTAAACAGATCACCAAACAGATTGGTGAACATGACCTTAACCATATTAGTAAAAATCCTATAAATAACCTATCTAACCTATCTCATTTAACCTTTAATCAAGCATCCGTAAATTGGTTACTTATTTTTCTAATTAGCAGCTATATAATTTCTTCTCTGGGTACAAATAAAGACATTAGATTTATTCTTCCTTGCCTTCCAGTAATTAGTGTAATTCTTGCTTATTTCTTTAATTTAGTTCAAAATATATGGTTTGATAGATTGAGATTATTAACTATAGGATTAGGGAGTCTTGTTTTAATCAATAATTTATTTCCCCTCCCCCTGATTCAGAGTTGGGGTGGAAGACATTTGCCCAGCGACGAGAGTAAAAAGTATCCCCTGGGCGAGCTAATTACAACAATCAACCAAACCACACCATATTTAAGAAACACCTTGGGAGTAATACCAGTTTCAACAGCAGAAGTTAATGAATTTACCCTGGATTATTTTGGGACCTTGGCTGACTTTCGGGTATATGGAAGAAAACTAACGATGAAATTATCTCAAATGGATCAGGATTTACAGTATTTGTCCTGGTATGTAACTAAGGAAAATGAACCAGATGAACCAGGAGAAAGGGGAGAAACTAAACGTCAACTCAAATTTTTGGTAGAGTCTTCTCCCGACTTAAAATTGCAGAGCGATTGGCTATTACCCCAAGGAAATAAACTACGACTGTATCATCGCGTAAATCCCCACATAGTCGTTGAGAAACTGGGCTATGATCAAGCTGATCAGAACCCAGTTAACCTAGAAACAGTCATTTTCAACGATGAGTTTACTGTCAATCAAAATAACCCCATAACCTATAAAATAACCGGTTCATGGGATAAGTTACAAAATGGCGTGTTACTGCTAAAATGGCAAAATGGAAAATCAGCATGGTATCATGACCACGGAATTGCCCTAGGAAATTTATATTGTGGTATAAAATGTGATCCTGGGGGAAATTTCCGCGTCACAGAGAATCTATCTACCTTTGTTCCTCAAACATTACCAACCGGAAAATATCAACTTTCAGCACTTTATGTAGATAGAAAAAGTGGAAAAATTACACCCCTAAATAACATCAATTATACTGTGAACATTCAAAAGGATATCACGTCTCCCAAAAAAATAAACAGAACCCCACCTTTGGATTTAGTTTCTCGCATGTCCCAATTGGCAATGGAATTTCAGCAGGGTAAGTTAGAGAACCTATTTATCCAAATAGACAACTTCAACCAGTATGATCCAACCCAAGATTACCTCAAGCAGATCAAAACTGCTGCCAATTATTATTTACAAGCTGAACCCAATAATCTAAATTGGCGGTATACCCTAGCCCTATCACAACTTTTGCAGCGTCAAGTACCAGAGTTAATACAGAACTTAACTCAGATAACTCAATACGATTCCCAAAATCCCTATGCTTGGATTTATTTGGGATTTGTGCATCTCTATAACTTTCAACCAAGACAAGCAGAAAAAAATCTAGTTACAGCGGAAAAACTCCAACCAGATATACCAGAGTTAAAAACTTTAAAAACAATTACAAATGTCATGAAGTTTCTACCAATTGTTGGAAATTTCTAATTTCAACTATCAAATTCATCCAATGGAATGATCTACTTAAAATCACATGTTAAAATTTCCAAAACAATCTCAAATAGAAATGAGTTACCCATGGGGGTGTTGGGTTTCGTTCCTCAACCCAACCACAGATTAAAAAAACGGTCTCCGAACCTGTCCAGTTAAGTTAGAGCTTTCATTTAACCATAGGGTCTGGGATAGGGTTTGAGCATGGGGGAAGCACGATAGACTGGGAAAATCTGAACAGCTTGCCCACCTCGCTTAATGGCGATATCAGCAATCTTTTCTAAGGATTTAAAGTAACCTTTATATTTATCTAGCGGTTGCGGAAAGTGCTCATCCATCATAAACTGCTCAGAAGTGACATACAGAGAAGTTTTGCCAACAAAATCTGTGGCCTGACTCCAATAAGCAAAACCTCTCAAATCCTCGTCGAAACAGGTCACTTTTTTGCCGAGAGGCTCAATCGCCATACCCACTTGTCCCGCTACAAAGAAATTATTGCTAAAGACAAAATCTGCTTTTTCTAATTCCGCTTTTAAGTCAGGTGAATCCAAAAATGCTTGTCGTAACTGTTCAATATCAATCATTTGCGTGGAAGGATCATCCTTAGCTTCCCAGAATCCGCCGGCGATCGCCACATTGCCTCCCTTCTGCGCGATACCCCAATGGATATGGAGCAAGCTAATGAGCAACAGTGGCAAAATTACCATTCCCGAACCCCAAAGCCAATTGCGGATAAATTTGGGACGCTTGACTTGCACTAATGCTGCACGTTCGCCTAACAAAAGTGTGGCCCCAAAAAATCCGGGCATATGCCATGAGGGAAGGATTTGGATAAAGCCACCCATAAAGGTAAAACCAAAGAAGATTGGCATCGACACACATAATATCAGCAAGCGCTTTTGAACCACTAGATCATGAGCAAGCTGATTTATCATGATCGCCTCTGGTTCTATGTTCTTAGTATGAGCATAATTAGAAGGGGTTTGAGATTTATTGAAGGGTAACCACTCCCAAAAGGTACGGAAACTTGTCCACCAGATTGGAAAGCCAAAAGTAGGAAATAGATAGCCAATCCCCACTAAAATTGTGACTAAAAGACGTTCCAGATTATAGCCAACAGAAGGAACTGCACGACCACTTTGGAATCGAAAAGAAGTCCATTCATGCTGTGAGTTCCAATACAGCACGGGGGAAATGGCAATGAGAAATAGCACGACTGCTACCAATGTCCAGATGGAGAATAGAGCGCAACGGTATCGATTACTAATCAGGCAAAACAAAACTAAGCCGCAGCCTAGCAATGCTCCATGATACTTCCCTAAAAATGATAGGCCCACTAGCAAGCCAACAAGCGCAAGTTTATAAGTGGGTCTATAGGGCCTTGTGTCATAAATAGGGTCATAGGACTCACCAGAGGGAAAAAATTCAGTAGCACACAGCCACAAACAGATACTCCAGAAAAACATTAAGGCGTTGTCTGGTAGTGTGAGAATCCCAAAGGCAATTTGGAAAATCGGAATAGTCGTCAAAATTACTAAAGTTAATGTGGCGACGCGATCACCAAATAGTTTGCGACTAGCTAAATAGGAAAAAATTAGGGTTCCTGTATACAGTACAACTCCACCAATTCTGATCGTAAATGGTGTCACTTCACCTGTCAGCCATACGCCTATTCCTGTAGTAAAAGCGACAAGGGGCGGATGATCGAAATAGCTCCAGTCGAGATTTTGGGTATACAGGTAATAGTAAGCTTCGTCAAGGCCTGTATTGAGATAGATCGCACAAGTCATCCGAAAAACAAAACCCCACAATAATATGGCGATCGCCCATTTATGAATTTTCACTCTAATTCCTTTCCCAGTTCAGTCAGCACGGTGTAGTTGTATCCTATCCTGAATCTCTTGCTTCAACTGCTATAATGATTTATTGACTGGGAAGTAACTAATGAAACGGAAATTTCTAATTTCAACCATCAAATATATCTAATGGAATAATCTACTTAAATCAAATGTTAAAATTTCCAAGACAATCTCAAATAGAAATGGGTGACAAATGGATAGTGCTAGGATTATTATTCCTCTCACTGACCTTATGGCTAGTAGGTTTAGGGAACCTACCATTAAGAGACTGGGATGAGGGAACATACGGTATAGTTGCTAGAGAAATTTACCGTACTGGTAACTGGTTTTATCCCACCTTACAGAGGTCTCCTTTTTTGCTCAAACCCCCTTTAATGCAATGGTTAATAGCCATCTGTTATCACCTAGGGGGAGTGGGAGAATTTACAACCAGATTTCCCGCAGCGTTTTTAACTGCTTTAGGAGTTCCCCTAATCTACTTAATTGGGAGATTAGTGTTTTTAAAAACCCCACCAGCTTTATTTTCCAGCCTAGTTTATTTAACATTATTACCAGTGGTACGTCATGGTAGACTGGCAATGTTAGACGGAATGGCAATTTCCTTTTTTCTAATGCTTTTATTCTGTGTTTTAAAAGCAAGAGATAATAAAAGATATGCTATTGGCATAGGATTTTGTCTAGGGTTAGTTACTCTGACAAAGGGTATGTTGGTAATGGTATTTGTGCTAATTAGTGGGACATTTGTCATTGCTAATAAACAACTAGATCTACTGAGAAACCCATACTTTTGGATAGGGATATTTTTAGGGAATTTTCCTGCTTTAGGTTGGTATATAGCCCAATGGCAACATTATGGTGATACCTTTCTCAAGGTGCATTTTGAAGATCAGGCTTTTGATAGACTAGGAACAGCAGTGGAGGGTAATACTGGCCCTGTTTGGTATTATTTACTGGAGATAATTAAATATGGTTTTCCCTGGCTGTTATTTTTCCCCGGAGGATTATATTTAAGTTGGAAAAACCGTCAAACTCCTTGGGGATCTTTAGTATTTATTGGTACGGTCATTTATTTTACTATAGTTTCTTTAATGAGTACCAAATTACCTTGGTATATCATGCCCATATATCCATTTTTGGCTTTGGCAGTTGGTGTTAATTTAAGTTATACCTGGGAGGAACATAGTCTTGGTAAGTTTTTAAAAACCCCATTAACAATTAAATTTTTAATAGGATTTTTTATATTTTTATCAGTTGCTGGTGTGGGGGGTTGTATTTATTTTAGTTTATTTGACCGCCAGGTTCCATTGATTCTTATGAGCGTGGTGTTGACAATCAGTATGGTTATCACATCGTGGTTTATTTCTCAGCACAGTCGTCAATTTATCCCGGTTTTATTTGGGGGAATGTATTTGGTTTTAACACTGCTGATGATTTCCCAATCTTGGGTGTGGGAATTGAATGAAAAATTCCCTGTCCAACCAGTAGCAGGTTTAATTCGTCAACATATTCCAGCGGGGCAAAAAATATATACTTCTTTTCCTGATAGTCGTCCCAGTTTGGATTTCTATAGTGATTGTCAGATTATCCCCACCTCTCTTGGGGATTTAGTAGATAAGTTTTCTTCTCACTCTTTTTTGTTAGTGAATGAAGAGGATTTAGGTAAAATCAACTTAAAAAATAGTCGAGTCCTAGGAAAATCCCAAGGATTTAGATTAATTGCGCCAACGAGTCCAAGTTCATCTACCAATAAACTATGATGAAGTATTTAGTCAACAAAGCGAATAAGTCCTATTTTCCCTTCTTTATGTGGTTATCAAGTCGCATAATTATTTGGGTATCAATGCTGGGAATAGCACCATTACTACCTCAACCGGTTAAAGACATTAGGGCGACTTTTTCCTGGGATGTTTTTATTAGATTTGATTGTAACTTTTATTTGAATATAGTTGAACATGGTTACCAATTTGCTAATGATGAAAAAGGTTATAATGTGGCATTTTTCCCCTTATATCCCACTCTGATATATTTCAGTAAACTTATAGGTTTTGAACCTAAGATAGCAGGAATTATAATTAGTAATACAGCTTTTCTAATTGCCCTAATTATTTTATTTCACTACTTAGCAAAAAAACATGACATAAATATAGCTAAATGGACTATAGCATTTTTATCTTTCTGTCCGATTTCATTATATTGTAGTGTGGTCTATACAGAAGGTTTATTTTTATGCTTGAGCACCTTGACCCTAACTTACTGGACGAAACCAGATGTTTTAAAGTCGTCTATTTTTGGAATGTTATTAACAGCAACTAGACTAAATTCTTTGGCTATAATTCCTACATATTTAATTGTTTGTTGGCAAGAAAAAAGAAAATTAACCGCTTATATCGCCGCCCTGTTAACTGGATTAGGTTTAATCTTTTATATGGGGTATTTAAAAATTAAGTTTGATCAACCTTTGGCATTTTTATTAGTACAAAAAGCATGGACTCAAGAAGGACAGGAAAAGTTGGGTTATTTGTGGTTAAAAATATTCTTACCCATGTTTTTCGGTTGGGCAAATTATAAATCAGGTAGGTTGGTTGATATTATCTATCCTCTTATATTTGCTCTTGGTGTGGGTTTAATTTATTATTGTTGGTGGAAAGTTAGGCGGACAGGTAATTACAAATTCAGCTATGGTATGATTGCTGGGATAATTGTTTTATGGCTTTTGTCGGGTGATGAATTTTTCAATTCTTTACTAGTTTTTGGTGGTGCTTATTTATTATGGCATTATCGTCAAATAATTTCCCCGACTATCCTATTTTATGGAATATTTAGTTTATTTATTATTTTTGCTACCGGGAGAACAATGTCCATTAACAGATTCGCTTATGGTTGTGTTTCTTTGGCAATATGTTGGGGAATATTTTTATCCCGTCATGTTAAACTGAACTACTTCATTATATTGTGGTTTATAATTATGTTAATTACTTCATCAATTAGATTTGCCCAAGGTTTATGGGTAGCTTAATAAAAATCTTACTCAACAGTTCGTTTTGTAACAGAGTACAAATAATATCGCTCATCATAAATAAACCCCTTAGTAAACTTCTCAATCAAATCAATCTTCAATTTAGCATGGTTGAGTTCCAAAGGTCTATTTAAAATCAAAAGTAATGGATTTAATTCTTTTTGGCATATTTGATTTACTTGGCTTAGAACTTCTATATGATTAATCTCCTTCCTCTTAGTGGTGAATAAAACAAAACTGCCCATTTTTGAGATTTCCGGGTAATAAATCTGACGATTAATATATGCAGAAATTGGGGATATGGCATAATCTCTACTACCAACAATAAACAAGTCATTTAATTTATCTTGATATTGGTCTTTGATATAAGCAGATGCTTCCTTACTAGATGAGAAAGGAATAATAATATCTCGACTAAAAGCAAATACTCCCCCTACCATTTGGCAATATAAAATTACCATAATTGCTATATTATAATATGACTTTTTCAGTTTTGCTGCTTGAACTACTGTTTTTGGTAAAACAGTTACGCTTGATAAGGAAAATAATGAATGATAATAACTACTAAGCCAGATACAGACAATTAACAAAATATATAAATGTCCATAATGACGTGGGCTACCTAAAAATTTAACATAAGTAAATACAAGTATCTCCATTGTTCCCACTATGTAAAGAAATAAAATAATTGGTCTGACTATGAAAGAAATGCTGAAAACCAGAAAAAATATTATGGACAAAACAGAAAGTAGAATGAGACTGAATTGTTCAGATTCATTAGCTAAAACAACAATAATATAACTATTCCATAATCTAACTAAAGTCTTAGTTAAATGGTTAAAGTCAAAGTTTAATACAAACCCGGATAACCCTCCAGCCAAGTTACTATCTTGGGGCGGAATCAGCTGTAGAAATGAGATAATAATACCCAGGGAAATTATTAAACTACTTACAACTATATCATGTTTTTTAGCCACAAGATTTAGATGTAAAAATTGCCTACAAATATATTCTATTACCAACGTTAGACTAAATGCTATTGCCAATAATAAACAATAAGCATTAACATTAGCCATAAAAAATAAAACCACTGCCAATTTAAGGTAACTCTGTTGACGACTAGAATAGAGACTACAAAATATAAAAACTAGTAATAGTCCTATAGCATAATTTCTGCTGATTAGTAAATATTCATAAAAAGGAATATAGCCCAAGCAAAACAACAATTTTTGAAAATAACTAAATGGTGAATATCTGGTAAACACATAGACTGACAATGTGGCTAAACACAAGTGAAATACTTGCATGATTACAGGATTAGTTGTAAATTGTCTTAAAATCGCTAAACAAACATACCAAACAAAAGGATGTCCCTCATAATGAATGTGATGGAATAATTCCAATAAGGACTGACTTTCCCTAACAATCAACCAAACATTCAGTTCATCACGCCACATAGCATGATGAAGTATAGCAGGTAGTCCAACTATAAAAAATAACCCTGTTAGAATTTTGGCAAATACAGTATTATTCTGAGTCAGCAGATTCCAAAAAAAATTCATGTTTGATTTATACTCACTCGAATCAATAATTAAACTTCAATAAGCTTCCATACTTTAACCCACCCAATGATGTTGAGCGAATCCTATAGCTAACCTAAAGAGTAAAACCACAAATAAACCGACAGATAGATAAGCTTGACGGGGAAATCGGGACAACCAAGCACCAATAGCAATGCTTAAAGGAACAATACCATAAGCTAGACGACTTAAAGAGATGGTTCCTCCAGAAGCTAATAATAAACCGACTCCACACAAACTATAAATGACCATGACAGGTGTGAGTTTGCGACGAAAATGCCACACTAAATAACTACCACCTACCACCATTAAAACATTGAGCAAATTGTTGATCACCCTCTGATCCACTAAAATCAATAACACTGCTAATGTGGTATAAACCAAATATATCATGAAGGGATGCCAATATTTTTGCCGCAACCACAAAGTGACTGTGCCATAAACCATAAAACCAAAAAATACGGGATACCAAGGATCCCTAATTCCTCCATCATCGTTCCATACCCACCCAAAATTCCAATTTCTCCCCAAAATAATTTGCATCAACATATTTAACCAACCTTGCCAATCAAAACCAAGAGATGGTCGCCATCCTTTTTGAGCAGCAATAAAGGCTAAGGGATCATGAAAATTAATCGCACAATATATGCTAAATAATATTAACCCAGTAGCAGTTAACAAACTGGTAAAATAGGCTATTTTACCCCGCCTTTGTCTCCAAGCAGTCAGCAATAAAGCAGGAATTAAAGCCATTCCCGTAGGACGTGTAGCAGTTGCCATAGCTCCCCAAAAGGCAGTTAAGCTATATTTTTCTTCATCAAAAGCTCTTAAACAACCAATGCTGAATAATAAATATAATCCTTCTGTGTAAATTACCCCCGTAAACATGGACATGGGACAACAACAAATGACTATAATTGTCCATTGCGCTATCCTTAAACTACAATGTTTTTTAACCCAAAAATATAATAGGTAAACCGCTCCTAAAAAAGACAAATTGTTGATTAATAAACCAGCTATTTCAAAAGGTAACCCGAGTTTCATTAAAACCCAAATGGTTAGGGGAAACATAGGAAAAAAAGCTAGATTATATTGTTGACCATCAGGGTAAAACTCGTAACCACTAGTGGCGATCGCCCGATAATGCACACTGTCCCAAGCGTCAAAAATACTCCATGTACCATGCTCAAAAACGCTGTTATCCGTTATTGATATGCTAGGTGCAATTAGCAACATTCCTGCCCAAATCATGAGCCGACTCAATAGCCATACAACTACAGGGAAATATATGTTATCCCTACCAAGATAATTACTAATGAAGTTGTAACTAAACAGCTTGTGATTAATTGGTTTGTAACCGGCAAATTGACCCTTGGTCATATATAAACAAGAGAATTAAACATAAACAAAACATATTAGATATTACCAAATACTAAAGAATTTATTGCTTTTAATAAAATATGGCTCCTGGATGGGCGTTATAATCCTTGCAGGTGGCTACAGTTATAGAATTGGCTTTAGACAGGAAGTGCCAACGGCGAATTTATTCGCCTTGATATTTAACCGTGATGCGGATCTTCAATATTCCAGTGTTGTCTTTATGTTATTTTGTGGCTGCTATTGACAAGTAAGTCTTATCTGAGGCTATACTTTCGAAATCAACTTAAAGTAGCGGTAATGCTAAGAATTAATTTTAGCAGAATCAGTAGAGGCTGTTTAAGCCAGCCTCAGAAAGTTCGTTTATAGACTCTTCAGAAATCTCCGTGTCTTTAGACCGGAGAAGCTTAAAATTAGGAGTATCCGTAAATTGTTCAATCATTGTGAAAGCTATAACTCTTCTAGGTTCTACTGGTTCTATTGGTACTCAGACCTTAGATATCGTTTCTGAGCATCCAGACAAGTTTCGCATAGTTGGTCTTGCTGCTGGACGTAATGTAGAGTTATTTGCAGCGCAAATCCGCCAGTTTCGTCCCCAAATAGCTGCTATCTCCTGTGCTGATAAGTTACAGGAGCTGGAGGAAGCTATCAAAGATATCTACCCCCAACCTATTTTACTATCCGGGGAAGCAGGTGTGGTGGAAGTCGCTCGTTATGGTGACTCCCAAACGGTAGTTACTGGAATCGTCGGTTGTGCGGGTTTACTCCCCACTATCGCTGCTATTGAAGCGGGTAAGGATATTGCTCTAGCAAATAAAGAAACTTTAATTGCTGGTGGCCCAGTGGTTTTACCCCTAGTACAAAAACACGGGGTCAAGTTATTACCTGCTGATTCGGAACATTCCGCTATTTTTCAATGCTTACAAGGTGTACCCCCAGCTGGTTTAAAAAAGATTTTGTTGACCGCTTCCGGGGGAGCTTTTAGAGATTGGCCAGTGGAACAATTACCTACAGTTAAAGTTGCAGACGCTCTTAAACATCCTAACTGGTCTATGGGTAAAAAAATTACTGTGGATTCAGCAACTTTGATGAATAAGGGGTTGGAAGTTATTGAGGCCCATTATTTATTTGGTATGAACTACAATGACATCGAAATTGTTATTCATCCCCAAAGTATTATTCATTCTTTAATTGAGTTACAAGATACCTCTGTTTTAGCTCAGTTGGGTTGGCCAGATATGCGCCTACCTTTACTTTATGCTTTGTCTTGGCCAGAAAGAATTTACACCAATTGGCAAAGGCTGGATTTAGTCAAATGCGGAACTTTGACTTTTCGCGAACCAGACCATCACAAATACCCTTGTATGGGTTTAGCTTATTCCGCTGGTAGAGCAGGTGGATCTATGCCCGCTGTTTTAAATGCAGCTAATGAACAAGCTGTAGCACTATTTTTAGAAGAAAAAATTGGCTATTTGGATATTGCTCGCTGTATTGAATTGGTGTGCGATCGCCATCAGAACCAGTCTCATCCTTCTTTAGAGGATATCCTGGTAGCAGATAGGTGGGCTAGACAAGAAGTAATTAAAGCCACTGAAAATTTTAGTATACAACCACAATTTATTTCTGTCCGCTAACTGTAACATTTCTGTCTCATATACCTACACCAGTTTTAGCGAAATGGTGTAGGCAAGTGTCTTGACTTTCTTAAACTTATAACTACTTATAAGATGCCGCAATTTTAGCGATCACCTCCTGGAATGTGGCGGGTAACTGACGCATAATTTTACCCCTTTCCCTATCTAATGCTACTAAACTTACTTGAGCAGTTACACATAATTCCTGATTATCAAGGGAGACAATTTTATAGTCCCAGTTGATTCGCACACCTGTAACTTCTAACATGCGGGTTTTGACCAAAGCCATATTCCCTAATTGTAGTGATATATGATAGCGTATAGACAGTTCTACAACTGGTAGATCACACCCCAAGGCTACCAAATCAGCATAATCAACACCAAAGGAGCGTAAACACTCTACTCGTGCCTCCTCCATCCAAGTTAAGTATGTACCATGCCAAACTAATCCTGCATAATCCGTATGATGAGGTTGTACTCTGATGGGATAGTCAAACCAGGTATCAACTTCATTCTTTGTTAACTTGTCAATTGCACTTGCTGGTGGTAAAGTTCCTTGACCTGATGTTGTGTTGCTCATCTATACAAAATAACTTCCTTACTTCCTAATTAGAGCTTTCTGATTTGTACAAGGTTCTATAGACTGTTTAACCAGATTAGCTAGTTCTTGTAATTGTTGGATTGCTTCCGCTCCTTCTAACTTCATCAATTCCCGGTCATCCCTCATTTCGGTCCAGGTAATCCCATAGTCAGACACCAGAAAGCGGATGAGGTGATTATTCCCCAAACCCACCATAAATGAAGCACTGTTCATTTGATCCCCACAGGTGTAGCAAGAAGCTGGGTAACCCTTGCGTTCTAGAACCATGGCCAGAGCTTGTAAGTTCATTACCAACTCTTGCACAAATTGTCTATGTTCGTATGCTAGTCTCAGAAACATTTTTTCCTCCAGACACCACGGTCATTTGAGAATGTTTTATATTTTCTTTAGATTTTCCTGTCCCTTGTTATTGTACTCTATCTCTAAAAGTTTTGGATAAATGCTTAGGTTAGCAATTAGCCTAACCTAAATCTTAGTCAAATTGGCAATAGTTGGATATTACACCTCCATAGGCAATTTTGAGAGGACCTAGCATTATTTCTTAACTATAGCTCCCACTAAGATATTTCCAGCTAGCTTAAATTAAATCATACTCATTAACCTAATCCACTACTTGCCACCATCCAAAAGCGGGTCCGATAAAACGGATAGTCACCCATATAGCTACCATAGTTCCAATACCAATCCATGCTCCGCGAGTGGTTATTTTCACAAAAAGTTCTGCTTGAGACTTAGTAATGGGAACCCATGGCAATATGGGGGTTTCTTGTCCATAGTTCTCCCCCATGGTATTTTTCCGACGTTTTGCTTCACCCATAACAAATAATTGATTTCAGTTAATCTCAGGTTTGATTTCGTTTCACTTACTAGTATATTTAAGGTTTGCTATTAAGGTACTTAGTTTCCTCTCAAATTCATCAATAGTTTTCTGGAGTATGGGAAGAAAAAAGACTGGGATCAAGATAGTCTAAGCGTGCTCGAGGGCTAAGACAAGCAAGAATCTGGGATCCATAACTACGATTGACCACACGACTATCTAATAAGGCCACTATCCCCTGACTTTCTCTCACCGGAGCTAGGGCCCGTTGTAACTCACTCAGCGCAGTGGGTAGTAGGTACAGTCTAAACCAGTCCTGGTGCGATCGCTTGTAATAAGCCACCCTACCAGCTACTAAAGGGTTCTCTAAGGATGGTAGGGGTAAAGTAGCAATAATCAATAACTGGGGTGCAGGCAAAACACTCTGGTGCGATCGCCAAAATTCCCAACCACTAACCAGAATACCATTATCATCCAAACAAGTTTTTTCCACTTGAACTCGTGAACCGAAGTCAGCAGCCAAAATCGCTGCTACTCTACTTTTGAGAGGTACGTCACCGACCAACACTACAGTTAGACCCAAAGCCGTGGTACTCAAACAAATCAGGGTGCGGACTTGATGAATAAACGAAGATTGAAATTCCGGTGTATTGGGCAAAGGTAACTTATGGGGTACATAAAGTTGAATAGCTTCACTGTGATTGTCACTGGAGAACTTCAAACAAGTTACATCTACTAAACCCAATCCCTGGCGAAACAGGGGTGCTTCCGTTTCTGGTTCCAAAGCACTACCAATTAACACCACCGGTTGTCGTTGCCAAATTGGTGCTAATTTCGTCGCTAATTCTACGGGTGCACAATGTAAATAAAATAGACCTTGACGACGAGCAACAGTGGCCCAAAAAAGGGAAGAAGTCAGACCAACAGGTGTTACGGAATTATCAATAGCGTTGTAGAAACATGCCTGAAAACTACGCCATATAGCTGGGAGATGGTCAGGATTTAAAGCAGAAAACAGAGTTTGTAAAATTTCAATTTCCCGTTGGCAAATTAGATAACAGTGGTATGGATTTTCTGGATGCTGAAACAATTCATGAGTTAATTTTACCCTCACTTCCCGGATTAAATCCGCTTGGTGGGGACAAGCCCATATTAGCTGATCCCAGGACTGGGGATCAAGGTTTTGGGTCAGCTGATTACGTACCCAATCTTCTAGATCGTCTACACCATCAATAATAGTAGGAATATGGGGAGGGAAACCAACATGTTCATTACTCAACTGCTCTTTTAGCCACGCTTGAGGAGAGGTTAGTAGTAAACCTTTAAAATCGGGATCAGGCCAAACATCACCTACTCTAATAGATTTAGTTGTTCCTAACCACTGTTCAAGACGAGGTATTTCTATCTTGAGCAATCTTTGCTGGATTTCTGGTAATGCTACGATAATTACTGGACCAGGCCACATTAAAGCGGAGGCAATAAAACTTGTTCGGTATCTTCCTTGATAACCACAAAGAGCTCCAACTTGAATTAAAGCACTACGTCCCAAACGAAAAGCCCTAGCTACCAACCTTGCCATCGTTAGGTGATGAGGCCAAGTTGGAAAACCCACCTGGGAGCGCAGGAAATTATGTAATGACAAATGAACCTCAGCCTCAATCACAGGTCTTTTACCCCATAACAACTTTTCTTAACCAGTCACCTCAGCCATTTCAATAATTCTCCCTTCGTAATCTTTTACCAAAAAGTTCAAAGGTTTTTGATTACGAATCTTAAACTTTAACCCTCTAGTTTCCACCCGCATTAAAATTAAGTCTAAACAATCCCGGTCAAAACAAACATGACGTTGTTGACTTTTACTACCTAGACTTGCACCAGTAATAACGTGTAGTTGGGTATTTTTCTTTAATTGGTACCATAGTCCATCATTGCCATTACTAATAGTCCTATGAGAGAAACTAGGACCAGAAGACATATAAAGCGGATCTATAGCCGTAGCACCTATAGTTTGTTCATAATTGTAGTAGTAGTGTAGAGGTACTTCCGCAGCGGGTAAATCCAACAAACCCTCATATAGTTGTCGGGCAATTTCCAAATCCGAGACCATTACAGTATAGACCTTGGGAGCGCTGGTGAGAAACATCCACATGGCACCAGCATAAGCTGCCAATAGCATAATCATAATCCCCTGGGTGGAAAACAGACTATCCAAGGGTAGGGAGGGTAAAAAAGAGGCAATTGTCACTGGAATATGCAAAAAAGGTATCACATTAGCTACTATAACCATGAATAAATCTAGATTGTATAGTGAATAGGTTTTTAGTATTGTTGCTAAAGACTAGCATATCGCTATCTCTTTAATAGTTTATACTCTAACCAACTTGAGCTGACATTTAAACTCCTTACAACCCCTGTGCAAATTCCCTCCTTTCCCGAAACCAATCACCCCTTGGTGAAATCCTTATTTGAGCAAACCGATCAAGAACTATTAAACCTATTTCAGCGCTATCCTGATAGTGGTCGGTACTTCACAGCCATATTTGCCCGTTATCATCCTATAGTTTACACTCTGATTCAACACTCAGCGAAATCTCCCGTTCAAGCAGACTATTTATTTGCCCTGACTTGGCAACAGATATACTATGAAATGAGGGAACTTTCTCTAGAGCAACCAATAACCGAGAAAGAAGCATTAAGCCTGCAAAACTGGTTAATTAACATGACTGCCTTTTGCATTAATCGAATCAGCGTACCACCAGCAGAAGCAATTCATTACTCCATAAAAGAAACCTCACCTCCGCTTTGGTGCTATTTACAGCAGGCACTGGATAAACTACCACCTGTTCTACGCGTAGTTTTACTGATGGCGCGAACCTTCCATTGGAGTGAAACCCGGATTGCCGCTTATTTACAAGCAGAGGGAGAAAATATTTCTATAGTACAGGTAAGCGATTTATTACAACAGAGCTACCAGATGTTAGAAGAAAAATTAGACCCTGATATTCGAGATATTTATTTAGAAGATGGGAGAAATTAATAGAAAAATTATACTAAAAAAACTAGTAAAATTCACTACTTACAGGTAAGTGAACGACAAAAGTAGTCCCCTGACTAAGAATACTGTGAACTTCTATTTCCCCTTGATGTTGTTCTACAATGGTATGAACAATAGCTAAACCTAAACCCGATCCGGTAGTAGCGTCTCGTTGGGAGCGAGCTGGGTCCACGCGATAAAATCTATCGAATAGTTTTGGTAAAGATTCCCTAGGAATACCTACTCCCGTGTCAATCACTTTAATTTGTAAGCAGGGACCAGGCATTGTCAAAACTCGTGCCAATTCTACTTGCACTTTTCCTTCCCTGGGAGTGTATTGTAGGGCGTTACTAATCAAATTAGTGCATAATCTACCCAGTTGATCCCAGTTTCCCATGAGAGTGAACCAGTTTTCCCGTAATCTGGAGTCAGTTTCCACTGGAGGATCCACAAGGATTAAACTCAGGGAAATTTGTTTTTCTGTAGCTACAAGTTCCTGCTCTTCCACCACTTCCATTAACAAAGCATCCACGGGACAAGGTGAAAACAAGTTAGGACTCATACCACTATCTTGTCTAGCAAGAAACAACAAATCGTTGACCAACCTACCTAAACGCTGGGTTAATCTTTCAACTAACTGCAATTGTTGGCGATAATGGGAATAATTGTGTTCATAGTCATGAGCAGTATAAGAATTTTCCGATTCCAAATCAGCTAATGCAACTTGGACATTGGTTTGAATCAGCGCTATAGGACTTCTTAATTCATGGGAAGCATCAGCAGTAAACTGTTTCAACCGTTGATAGGAATCACCCACAGGTTCCATCGCTTTTCCAGACAAAAACCAACCACTAGCGCCCACAGAAATCACCATTAACCCTATACCTAAACCTAGATCCACAACCAACTTTCGACTTGGTTTAGTGACTTCAAACCAGGGGTGACTGACCCTCAAATACCCTAAAACTTGTCTTCCTATTTCCACTCTATGGGTCACCTGTCGCAGTAATAGCTCTGAGTTACCCCATGCTCCCATCACCCGCACAGTTTCACTTGTGTTCCCACGAATGGGAATGTGTAAGGGTTCGGAAAAGGTAGACCACCTTAACTCACCAGTAGGGGTAAACCATTCTAAATCAATATGATCGTCTTCATTTGTACTCTTATTATTGCGAAAACTTGCTTCTATGTTAACACTAATTGTGTTTTGTTGAGGTATTTTAACTCCTTGATGCCTTAATTTTAGTTGACTTGGTTCCAAGTTAACGTCTTCAATTACTAAGGAACGCTCTACTACCTCTACTACATGATTTAAAGTATCATCAATTCTCTCAATTAATGTGCTGCGGACATACCAATACACTCCAGTGGCAAACAAGAGTAGTAAAATAGCGGTGACAGCGGTGTACCAAAGAGCAAGACGACGACGAGTAGCTTGGAACATACACAGTGGATAATGACAAGGAGTTAAAAATTTATATTTAATTATACCGACCTACTTAGACAAATAATTAGGGGTTCTTAACTTTTTCTTAACCAAAGCTTAACATTATAATTGGATTAATTGACTACCAAGGAAATAGCAACATCTACTAGGTGATAGATAATCATGGCCAAACTCAAAAAAAACAATCCTCCAGTTGTTAGTTTAGATGAACCAATTAATTTAAATGACCCAGAATATTATATTAATAGAGAATTAAGTTGGTTACAGTTTAACAGCAGGGTACTACATGAGGGATGCGATGAACGCACACCACTATTAGAGAGACTCAAATTCCTAGCCATTTTTAGCTCTAACCTGGATGAATTTTTTATGGTGCGTATTGCAGCACTAAAACAGCAGGTAGAAGCAAAAGTAGACCTTCTTACTCCTGATGGGCGCACACCACAACAGCAGTTAGATGATATCAGATTATATTTAAACCCATTAGTGGCAAAACAGAACCAACAGTTTGAAGAAATACTACAACCTTTGTTAGCTAATCAAGGTATTCATATTATAAAATATATAGATATGAATCAGCAACAGAAATTGCATCTGGATGAATATTTTAAAGAACAAATATTTCCCGTTCTCACCCCCTTAGCAGTGGATCCTAGTCATCCCTTTCCTTACATTTCTAATCTCAGCCTGAATTTGGCTGTAGTGGTCAAAAATCCACAGACAGAAGAAGAATATTTTGCCCGGGTGAAAGTACCAAAAGTTCTACCAAGATTTATCCCCTTACCTTCCGAACTAGCAAGTCATAATGGTAAACCAATTTACTGGATTGGTGTACCTTTAGAACAGGCGATCGCCCATAATTTAGATCAATTATTTCCGGGGATGAACATTCAAGAATGCCATCCTTTTCGGATCACTCGAGATGCGGACTTAGAGCTAGAAGAAGATGAAGCAGATGACCTATTACTAGCCATTGAACAAGAACTACGTAAAAGGCGTATGGGTGGGACACCGGTTCGATTAGAAATACAATCACAAACACCGGAAAATTTACGTTCTCGGTTATTAGAAGACCTAGAATTGACTGCTAATGATGTTTACCAAGTAAATGGTTTATTAGGTTTGAGGGATCTAATGTATTTTATGGGATTATCCTTACCAGAACTGAAAGATCCTCCACGTCAATCAGTCATTCCTTCCCGGTTACAGCGGTTAAAAGAACCCTGTTTAGATCCCGATGTTTTAGAAACAGAAGATGGAAAAGATTTCTTTTCTATAATTAGAGAAAAAGATTTATTAGTCCATCATCCCTATCAATCATTTTCCGGTACAGTAGAGCAATTTATTACCCATGCAGCATGGGATCCTCAAGTGTTAGCGATTAAGATGACATTATATCGTACTTCTGGGGATTCACCCATAGTAAATGCCTTAATTGCTGCAGCTGAAAATGGTAAACAAGTGTCAGTTTTAGTGGAATTAAAAGCCCGTTTTGATGAAGAAAATAATATCTACTGGGCCAGACGATTAGAAAAAGTTGGAGTTCATGTAGTTTACGGATTAGCGGGTTTGAAAACTCATAGTAAAATAGTGCTAGTAGTCAGGAGAGAAAAAGATAAAATCTGTCGTTACGTCCATATTGGCACAGGTAATTATAACCCAAAAACAGCCAAACTATACACAGACCTGGGATTGTTCAGTTGTCGGGAAGAACTGGGTGCAGATCTAACCGATGTATTTAACTTCTTAACAGGTTATTCTCTGCAAAAAAACTATCGAGAGATATTAGTTGCTCCGGTGAATATGCGCAACCGCTTTTTAGAACTAATTCACAGAGAAATTACCAACGTACACAATGGATTCTCTGGAAGGATTGTAGCCAAAATGAATGCGCTAGTTGATCCTGAAATCATTGCCACCCTATATACCGCCTCCCGTGCAGGGGTGCAAATAGACTTGATAGTTAGAGGTATATGCTGTTTAAGACCTGGAATGAAAGACATTAGTGATAACATTCGCATTGTGAGCATTATTGGGCGATTTCTAGAACATTCTCGCATTTTTTACTTCCACAACAATGGTCAGGAAGAAATATATATTGGCAGTGCGGACTGGATGCGTCGCAATTTAGATCGGAGAGTGGAGGTTATTACACCAATTAGAGACCAAGAAATTGCCAAAGATCTACAAGAAATCCTCGGGATTATGTTAGCAGATAATCGTCAAGCTTGGGATTTACAACCCGATGGCAATTACATTCAAAGAACGCCCAAAGATAACAGTTCAGAAGCTAACTCCCAAGCGATTCTTATGTCCATGAGCCAAAATAATTACCCAAAGCCGCTTATGCAGAATTGAGAATAAGTTCAAGTAAGCCAAAATAAACTAAAAATAATATCCCCATTTCTATTCTATGTGGGTAGTTTAATTCGTATTTTCATTTGAAAATGTACGATTAAACTCATCCAATAGATCATCTAACTCTTCCAGAGCTTGATTGATATCAACCCTAAGAGTGCCCAAGTTAGGCTGTTCGAGTAACCCTAGTAGGTATTCGCGCTTAGTTTGTACTAAGGAGATTCTTTGCTTTATTGTTTCCAGATCCATAAGTTTTCCTCGTATTTTTAAATACTACCAGTTAAATTTATAGCTTATTACAGATTTTCTGAAAAAGCTAGATAAGATGAACGTAGGTTGGGTTGAAGTATGAAACCCAACACCCCCATGGATTCGCTAACCCATCCTGCAAATAATTGTGCCTCCGCAAATCTCAGATAGCGCCCAAATAGTGTAAAATACTTGCCAATATCAATAAATGATCAGCATCTAAAATCATGTTCGGCAAAATCTCTTTGGGAACACTCGGTTTAACTGTAGGTAGTATATTAACCATTATGGGCTTTATAGCTTATGGGTTGGATAACGCGACCTTGAATTTGGTAGGGTTTTTTTATGGATTTCCCCTGTTATTAGGTGGTTTAGCACTCAAAGCTAATGAACTCCAACCAATACCCTTTAGTGAACCTACCACAGAGTCGGTATTGGAACTCAGGAAGCAGCAAGCTACTATTACCCAAAATAAAATCCGTAAAGATATTACAAGATTTTGCTACGGACAACAAGCCCATTTAGATAGGGCCCTTGAATATTTAGGCTTAAATCCCACGGATGAAGAACGCCCCGTAGTCACCAGTCTGCGAGAAACTTCCCTTGATGGTGCTTATTGTCTAATTCTAGAGTTTGACTCTCCCCTGATCCCTCTGGATACATGGTTGGAAAAACAAGAGAAAATGACTAAGTATTTTGCACCTAATGTTCATGTAAAAATCACTCAGCCCAATGAAGATAAAATTGAATTGGAATTAATTACTGTCAACCATTCTAATTAATCTCATATCAAGACGCTTTTACTTTTCTAATCTGACAGCATACCATTGTAAATATCGCCCTGGTCCCAAATCTAATTCGCAGGTGGTATCAATCAAATGGTTCACCTGTTCTATCAAGGATCCAATTTTTCTCACATCTAAAGGTATATCTTCTATAGGCATTTGACTTAAAGTGTTTTGCAACTTTTCTAACAATTCTAGCTTCGTCAAAAACTGTTCTTCTTGGTTAGTTTCCAGAACAACAAAATTTTCCTCTTCATACATCAATGGGTGTGGCATAGTTAAGAAATGATTAGAAAGATTGAGAATGGCTAAATTAAGAAGGATATACTGGTAAAGTGAAATGAAACCAAGCGCCACCATTAGGGGTAGAATCTACCCAAATCTGACCGTAGTGGGCACGGATAATACGTTGACATAGGGACAAACCAATACCATAACCATCCGCTGCTTGATCTCGTTCTAGACGGAAATGATTTTCAAAAATGTGATCTCGGTTTTCATGGGGAATACCAGGACCTGTATCACCAATACTAAATTGTACCTTTTGTGTTGTCCGATGCAGTCCTGCTAAACTAATTTTACCTTCCTTGGGTGTATACTTGATAGCATTGTCTAACAGATTAATCAAAACTTGACGAATTCTCTCTGGGTCTGCATACACACAAGGCAGATCAGATGGAAGATCAGTCTCTACCGTTTGAGACTTACCAACATAACGGTCTCGTAATTCTTCTAGTACCTCAAAACTGAGTTTGCCCAATTCCAACCTTTGTGGTGCTATGTTAAAATCATTATCGTTTTCGCGTCCGATTTCCAACAGATCGGCTATCATCCTATCAATAATCCGGGTTTGATGACGGGCCTGTTTGAGTAAATTTTCCGTCAAGTTTGGTTTTAGGCGTTGAAACTGACCCAAATCGGAATTATAATCAGATTGAAGAGTGTCTATAGCTATGGCAGCAGCAGTTAAAGGGTTACGAAGGTCATGAGCCAGCATGGCTATGATACGTTCCTTAAATTGTAACTGTTCTTGAAGTTTTGCTTTTTCCTGATTGAGGTAAAAAATCTGGTCTGACAACTTAATTAGCTCAGCAGAAAGGGCCACAGAATGTATAGTAGATGGGGGGTGAATCATAGAAATATCTGGTTCTGGAAGTTCGTGTAAGTCTTTCTGTAAAGCTAGAGATGTATCTATGGCAGTTTGCCACCGTGGCCACCAATTTTGTAATTGGGCAATGATATTACTTCCAGCCAAAGTTTGTTGCGGTTCTGGATGGATTTTGACTAAAGCTGGTGTTGCAACCAGTCTGAAATGTTCTGC
Source organism: Cylindrospermopsis raciborskii Cr2010 (assembly GCF_003367075.2). NCBI lineage: Bacteria > Bacillati > Cyanobacteriota > Cyanophyceae > Nostocales > Aphanizomenonaceae > Cylindrospermopsis > Cylindrospermopsis raciborskii. The sequence continues at coordinate 1,730,540 of NZ_CP065936.1, read as the reverse complement.
TAAATAGGGTTCTTGCCCGACATCAATGATTTGCAGATCAAAACTATAGTCTACTTCCAGATCTTGTAGGTACGCGCATATTCGTTGCACTTGTTGGCGAGACTTGGGTCTTCCATCAACAAAGAGCAACAGTTGGAGTGGAGCCTCAAAATGAATAGGCTGATCCTGGGAAACTTCCATGTAATCTTGTTTCAGCACTGGTAACAACCTGGCAACGCCTGAGAAATAGTAAAATACTGAGTTACTTGGGTAGAATTGTTTAAGTTAGACTAGTTATTTTGTTCATCTCTAGTTTAGCACTCCAGATGTCCATAAATTCCATAAGTTAAAATTTATGGTCGGGGATGGTGTTGTAAGGAGTAAGTTAAGGAATGCTAGTCTAGTAGTTAATATTAAACATACTTGTGATTTTCTGTGGTTATTTATAAACTTTCCACTACTTTTATTAGTATAGCTGTTTCGCTATCTACCTTAACAGCCTGTGCTAACGCACCCGGTGCTAAAAACTGGGAACGTAATTTGGCTGCGGACTCGCGACTACAGGAGAGATCGGGACTTTTTGGTGTTCCTCAGCAGCAACAAACACCCCCGACACCTGTTGTTGGTTTACCTAGTGATTTTCCTAAAATAATTCCCTTATATTCTAATGCTAAGTTAATAGAAGTTGAACTGGCACAAAATAACTCACAATACTCAATAACTCGCTGGGAAAGCTCTGATCCCAGTAATATGATTGCCAGTTTTTATGCTAGTAAACTGCAAACAGAGAACTGGCAAATTTTACAAAAGCCAGGAAGTGATGGAGATGGGATTTTTGAAGCTCGAAAAACCGATCTATTATTGAAGGTGACTGTTAAACCTACAACGGTCACTAGTACCAGTGCAAATCAACCTGGAAGCTCCACTGAATTAACAATTGAATATCAGTTGAATAACAACTTAAACAACACTGATTTAGGAGCCACTATAACGTCTCAACCTGAGCCATCACCGACCATAACTGATTCAACCAACACCACTCAACAATCTACAGCGCAAATTGACTACAATCAAAATTTCCATCCTCTGGAATTTACCGATTTACCACAAGTACCATTAGAATGGAGAAAACCAATTGAGGATTTAGGCAAGTTGGGAGTTTTGTCCATAGATAATAAAGTGCTGGGGAATAATCAACAGACTAAAAACTATTCTGGGCAACCACAAAAACTGGAACCCAACAAAATAATTACACGTCGAGAGTTTGCTAGATGGTTAGTAACTGGTAACAATGTGATCTATGCTAATAAGCAGGCTAAAAAAATCCGTTTACCATCCCCAGGTTCCCAACCCATCTTTAAAGATGTTCCACCCACTGATGTTGATTTTCCCTTTATTCAGGGTTTAGCAGAAGCTGGACTAATTGCCAGTCCTCTCTCAGGAGATGCAACGGAACTCTTGTTTCGTCCCGATGCACCTCTAACCAGGGAAAACCTCCTAATGTGGAAAGTTCCCTTAGACACTCGTCAATCTCTCCCCAATGCTAGTACGGAAGCGGTCAAGCAAACCTGGGGCTTTCAGGATACAGCAAAGATTGACCTAAAAGCTCTTAGACCAGTCCTAGCTGACTTTCAAAATGGGGAACAATCAAATATTAGAAGGGTTTTTGGATATACAACCCTATTTCAGCCTAAAAAAGCTGTGACCAGAGGTGAAGCTGCTCTGACTATATCCTATTTTGGTTCTCAAGGTGAGGGAGTGTCAACGACGGAAGCACTAAAGTTAAAGAGTGAGTAATAGTGATTTATACAAGGTGTGTTTATGCGTTTAAAATCAGTTATCCTAGTCTTTTTTGTTTGTTTAACTAGTTTTCTTGGATTGATAATTACTCCATCAGCTTTAGCATTAACTAGTATTAAACTATTCGATTTATCCTATCAAGATTGTCCTTCAGACCTAGCTCAAGGTGCTGTAGTCAGTGGTAGTTCCAGATTCGCTAACTGTTTTATCATCACAGGTAAGGCACAAAATGGCACTTACAAAACTGTTTATGATGCTGACGTATATGGTAGAATCTATGATGCGAATAATGACCCCATCTTACAAAATCGCTCCCGCTTGGGGTCAATTGCCCAAGTACCACCCGGTATCAGTAATTTTGAGTTAAGAATTTCCGTACCAGCTAATCAACCAACTCCACTCAAGTTGAAACAGTTTAAAGCATCAGGATTTAGCGCCATGATCCGAAAATAGATACTAATACCTGTTTAAATCATACCCACAGGTAAAGGTATTCGCTAGAAAGTTCTCAAGGTATTTCCTAGTTTTCCGAGTGTAAGTATAAATATAAGGTGAACGTAGGTTGGGTTGAAGTATGAAACCCAACGCCTGCATGGGTCTCGTTCCTCGACCCATCCTACAAATAATTGTGCCTCCCTACTTAGGTCTAAAATCCCCCTAAAGAAGTTGCACTACTAAGGTTCTCCAACAAACTGGAGACTATATTAAGCACCAAGAAGGCCAAAATAGGCGAAATATCAATACCTCCCAGGGAAGGAATGATATTGCGGAACAGATTGAGATAGGGGTCACTAACCTGACTTAATGCAGCAAATGGCTGATTGTACCAGTTAATTTGTGGGAACCAGGTTAGCAGAACTCTGACAATTAGCACGTAGCTATAAATTTCCACAAAGGAGGCTAAAGTTTGGAAAAGTAAATACATAGTTAGGAGAGGTTTCTACCTTAGATGATTATTCCTGAATTAACGAGGATTGAGAAGAACCAGGGGAACTACTATTAACACTGTTTAATTGTTCTCGCACATCATCAATTGTAGCATTGAGCTGGGCAATTTTGTCTTCTAGAGACCGCCTTGCTGTTTCCATGGCGAGATCTTGACTAACTGCTGATTTCATGTGTTTTCTTCTCGTCCCACCTTTACCCATTTCTAAATCATCACTGTTACCTCCATCCTCCGTTTCTGCTCTTTCCCTTCTCGATGCTAATACCGTGCCCAAAATGCCACCTACCACACCTCCAACAATTGTCCCCAGTAGAAACCCACTGCCAAACCCATCTTTCTGACTCATACTTTCACCGCCTTCAATAAGTAGTAGCTAATATGGTAGCTTTTAAGTACCAAAAATGCGATCGCCTGCATCTCCTAGTCCCGGCACAATGAATCCTTGGTCATCTAGATTTTCATCAATAGTGGCACTGTAGACGACCAATTGAGGATAAGCAGCATTTAGTCTTTGCAAAGCAGGTTTTGCCGCGATTACACAAACAATTCGAGTTAATGCTGGTTCCACACCTCTTTGTGTCAATTCTGCCATTGTTGCCATTATAGATCCTCCTGTGGCCAACATAGGATCGACAATTAAGACCCTAGTGTCGGGGGCAAATTTTTCCGGTAACTTATTGAGATAACAGGATGGTTCCAGGGTTTTTTCATCTCGGGTTAATCCCAAATGATAAACACTAGCTAAGGGTAACACAGTTTGTGCTCCTTCCCATAAACCCAATCCCCCACGGAGAACGGGGACAGCTGCTAAGGGTACTTGTGAATTGATAAAAGTAGCTGAGCATGGAGCTAAAGGTGTTTGAACTACGCTTTCTTGAGTAGGTAGCCATTCTCTAGTGGCTTCATAGGTTAACCACCTTCCTAATTCGGTAATAGCAGAGCGGAATAGCACTGAAGGGGTAGCTGCTTCACGAGCTACAGACAACCAGTGTTTAATTAAGGGATGGGGTGGGACATAAACAAGGAGTTGTGGTTTCATGGAAGAAATTGTTGAGTGGACAGGATCAAAAGTCTTCATAGTAGTATACAATAGGCATTTTAATCCGTGAAGACTTAATACTCTAGTTAATCTCTACTTGACCTGCTCTCTAAAGATTCTAAGCGTACCCTGAGTAAATCTATTTGGAGTCTAATATCTTGGGATCTCAACTGCTCCAGTTGGGAGCTAATATCATTTAATTGACGGTCTAACTGTCGATTAGCTCTCCTGAGTTCCAAATTGGTATTTGCTTGATTATCTCTTATTTCCCAAATAAGAGATTGCCAATCTTCCTGGGGGGTAACTTGTTCTAATTGAGATTTTATCTCATTTAACTGTCGGTCTAATTGTTGATTAGCTCTCATGAGTTCCAAATTGGTATTTGCTTGATTGTCTCTTATTTCGGATATAGAAGCTTGCCAGTCTCCCTGGGAAGAAATATGTTCTAATTGAGATTTTATCTTATTTAACTCCTGATGAATTTTCGAGATTTCCGAATTGGTATTTGTCTGATTATTCTGTATAGACTTGTGCAAAGATTTAGCCAGTGAATCTTTTCCACCATGATTAGTAAACTCTAAAATCCCCTTTTCCTCCATTTTCCATTCCCTTCCACTGGGTAAAGTCTGGAATCTTGCGGGTTTAATTAATAAATAATGATTATCTGTAGAAGGACTACCACCCTGAAAATCAAATACTTTAGCCATGCTTTTTAGTCTATAAATATAAGACTTAACCTCAATAGAGGGTATAACAAAAATGTTATCTTCATCCGAGACAATTAACCAATACTTACCATAGTCATCGGGTTGTAAAATAATGGGCTGGTCTCCATCCCGATAACTTGCATCAGTTAACTGTGTAACAATTGAGTTTCTGAGTAAAACCCCGGGTACTTCATTATAAACTTCTATTATTTCCTCTTCCGAGATATTTACGGGAATAATTTTTTCCATATTACAAGCACCAGTAACCATGACCGGGCCATTGTTTCTTGCATCAGCTGTAGATAGGTAGCTTTCTATCTTTTGAATTCTAGCGAGGATATCATCTGAATTAACCATTTTCCAACTCCAGTTATTTAAATTACCACGTAACTAAAACTAATTAGACCAGCTAAAATTATTATAGGTTAAAATTCTAACTCTCCCCGTTGAAATAGCTCCCATTTACTACCCTTTAAGAAAACGATTGCTGGATTAATCAACTTAAAACTTTTCCTACTATTGGGATCATATTTAATACATTCAAAAAACACAGATATAGCATCATAATTACGACTAGTAACTCTCATGTTAAATTTAGGAACAAGATAGATCATATTTCGTTGATTGATAATCCAATAATTACCCTGTCTGTTTTCTTCTAAAACAGGCCTAGTGTAACGACCAGAACGACGGTCGCGAGCTGTAAGTTTAACCTCTGATACTCTAATTACCATATCAGCTAGCAACTTAACTTTGCCATTATACAGTGCTATTATAGGATTATCAAAAATATTGGGTCCTAATTTTGGTGTTTGATATGGTTGATCTGTTGGTGGTTTAGGTTGAGGAATTTCTTGTGGGATTTGCTGAGGAATTGGGGAGACTTGCTCACCATCAGACTTATCCGAGTTAGTTAAGTTATTGATTGTGTCCGTTAAGGTTTTTTGTCTAACTAGCACCACCTGTAATTGATTTTCCAAAGCATCGAGTCTTATCACACTACTCTTATGGTAGCGATAAATTATGTTAAAGTCTTTAATCAAATTTGGATTTTCTGTGACTTGAAATAATACAAATAAACAAATAAACATACCAGCACAACATAGCACAGCCACCATTATTATGACTTTTTCCATTTCATCTAATCTACTTTTAATTTCCGCAAGTTCCTTCGCATTATTATTTGGCTTAGGATCTACCTTGGTGGGTAAGGATTCAGGTGCTGGAGTATTACTATTAATAATCTTACTACTTAAAGTAGAAATCCGCTGCTTTAGGTCAAAATATTCCACCCAATCATCCACAGCACGAACATGGGGAAACAACAGTAATATGCTAGATAATGTGAGGGTGAGGTAAAAATGGTACTTCAAACGGTACTTCATAAGTTAGTTCCATATTGGTCATTTTTATGTTTGGGTTTATATATAAGTGGGTGGGTGGAATTAAATATAATATGAACGTAGGTTGGGTTGAAGTATGAAATATGGGTTAAAATTCCAACTCTCCCCGTTCAACTAACTCCCATTTGTCACCGGTTGAGGAAACTATTGCCGGACTAATCAGTCTAAAATCCTTAAAATCATTTATGCTCTTGTGATCATATTTAAAACACTCAAAAAATAGAGATATTGTACTATAATTATGACTATTAATTCTGATGTCAAATTTAGGAACAAGATAGTTCACAGTACCTTCGATGATAACCCAATAATTACCCCGTCTAGTTTCCTCTAAAACAGGTTGAGTATAACGACCCAAGCGACGCTCATAAGCTGTAAGTTTAGCCTCCGACACTGGAATTGCTCTATCAATTAGCACATTAGCCTTGTTGTTATAGAGTACAATGATAGGATTTTCCAAATTATTGGGTATGAATGGTAATTTTTGTGATTGATAACGTTTATCTACTGGTAGTTTAGGAGGTTCGGGAATTGAAACTTGCTCACCATTAAACCTATCTAATTTACTTAAGTTATTGATTTTCTCAATTAAAGTTTTTTGCTTATCTCGTATGACCTCTAACTGGGTTTCTAAATAATTGAACTTTTTCATAGTATTATTGTTAGATTGATCAAGTCTGTTAAGTCGTTTGATCATTTCTGGATTTCCTATGATTTGAGACAATACATATATACAAACAAAAATACCGATGAAAAAGATCAAACCTATGATTATTGCTGTTTTCTCCATTCCATCTAATCTACTTTTGAGTGCTGCGAGTTCTTTCGCATTATTATTGGGTTCATTATTATTTGACTTAGGATCCACTTTGGTGGAGGAAATTGGGATATTGCTAATACTGTTAGTACTTAATACTGCTACTGATTTTATCCCAGTTTTACCAGTCAAAGATTGAATGGTTGTAATCTCCTTTTCTAACTGTTGGATTTTTGCATTAGTAAATTTCTCTATTTCTTCCTGTGTTGTTTTGCCAAAGTTTCCATAATATTTTTTGTTTACTTTTTTTTTGGCAAAAAACCCCAAATATTTTTGTATTCCAGTTACTCCTTTCGGTTCTAATCCATTTTCCAAGTATTTGGTAGCACGGTCAAGTTCTTTAAGGATAGCATTACTCCTAGCAACCGGGGGAGATAAGAGGGGAGTTTGAGGTAAGGTAGCAATCTCCTGCTTTAGGTCATTAATTTGGGCAAGAACCGCACGAGAGTTCAAATTTCCAGTATCTTTTTTATCTTGAACAAAATTCTTTAAATTCCGATTGAAGGATCTTACCGCATTTTTTAACCCTGCAAATTTTTCTGGGATATTCTGTTGCTGATTGACACCTATGGCAATATTAGTTATATTACCCGGTGGTGGATCTTGCACCAGATCATCTACAGCACGAACGGGAGAAACCAAGAGCAATATACTAGATAATGTGAGGGTCAGGTAAAAGTGGTGTTTCATAAGTTTATTCATAGTTTTTTATAAGTTTTTTTAATTTTTATGTTTGGGCTTATATTTGTGTTTTAAACTCTAAGATTCCAGTGTCTTGTAATTGCCATTTTTCTTGATTAGGAATAGGGATAACCTTAGCAGGTTTAACCAGCATCATATCATCTAAACTTACATGCTCATTGTCGTCATAATTCCGGAAATCAAATAACACTGATATAGTTTTATAACTGTGCTGATTAATTTTATGCTTGAGTTTTGGCACCAAATATTGATTAGCAATAATCCAATAGTCTCCCCTACCTCTGGAATTCAACTCAAAAATTGCTGGATCTTTGCCACCAGACCAACGATGAGACTTGCTTTCTTCCGTTTCAGAAACATCTATCTTATCTGTAAATTCCGCGTGATTATTATAATTCTCCACCAAACTAGTTATTTCTGGGTCATCAATTTCATAGTTACTTACTTGTTTATCCTCCTCATAATCCCCAGGCCTAGTTGTTTGTGTTTGATTACCGAAAGAGTCTTTTTCTTGGCTTTTTTCATTAATTTGCCGTAGAATACTGAGCATTTCTGGCAAATTCTGAGTATTAGCCTGGATATCCTCTATTTTTGCCAAATATTGTTTTAGTAATGAATGATTTCTTTCCTGTAAAAGTGAACATTCCTTCTGCAATTGAGATAATCTGTCCCAGGTTTTTCTGGCCCACTTTACTGTTTGTAGTTCACCTGATACTGCTCTCATATTATGAGGAGCTGGGAACAAATGCCAACCACATTGTGGACAAAACTCACCTGTTTCTATACTTATATTATACTTGTTATATTTCCACCCACATACAGGACAATCTTGCATCTTTAACCTCCACATTATATAAATGATAAACTTTGGGCAAGGGAGCGGGCAATTTAGTTTGCCCACTTGTAATCTGCGGTCTTACTTTCCGGCCCATTCTTTGCCTAGAACCCTCAAAAGAGCTTTTAATGCCATTATAAAAGGTGGTTCTTGCCTAATATCTTCAATACTACCTCGGATACTATTAAGATCATTTCTCAATTCTCTTTCTGTTGCACGCCACAATTTTGCATTGTAGTCTGGATCTGGGTCATCTAAATTTTCCTTAACCTGGTAGGTTTCTAATGGTTTCACACCCTCAATACGTAGTTCATCTAGGCTGGTATGAAAGGAATTTAAAAACAATTTCAACTGATTGAAAGAGATTTGATATGTACTAATATCACTTCTGAAATTTAAACGATCGTGATAGTCAAAAGTTTGACCATTAATAATACAGTCCTCACCAGCAATAATCGGATCTCTATCATTCCTACCCAAACCTCTTAATCTTCTCTCTCTTAAAACCAAACCACAAGCAGCTTCATCCTTGGGGTTTTGACTTAGAAGTGTGGGTTGGTCTGTCTGAGGTAATTTGGCAGCAATACTCATCATTTTATTAAACAAAGCATTAATTTCTGAATGGCGATTAAATTCACCACCTTCTGCTAACCAGTGTAATAAACGAGAGCCATTGCCACCAATATAAACCGATGTAATTTCATCTCTAGAGTATTTTTGCTCTTGAGACAAAACAGAGAGAATTTGACCTATATAGAAGTATAACCCAGAAATACCAATTGCCATCAGACGTATAAGTCCTTGAAATTCCCTATCTTCTTCAAATCTGTCTCTTTTCTTTTCTAGCCAATTGGCTGATTCTAAACGCATCCAAACATCCAATTTAGCATAGAAAGCAGCACCCTTGAGCTTACCCTTAATGTCTTTGATATTTGGATCTAATTTTTTCAAAAAATCAGGGTTCATTTCTATAAACTGGGAAAATAACTCCCTACCCGCTAACAAAATAGAACACTGATCTAGCAGTTGATCATCTTGCCAAATAGAAATGTCTGAAGTCCCACCGCCCATATCAATACAAGTACTACCAACTAAATCATATCCTTCTTGTTCAGCAAAGTATTGTCCAACTGCTAGACTTTCAGTCTTAAAATAATTAGGATCATCTCTTGTGGGAGTCTTATGGATAATTCCCGTAGTATCTACTAATGCTCCAGTTAATAAACTCCACCTCTTAATATATCTATTCTGTTCTGTTGAAGAAAAGGCGGAGGGGAATGATAAAGACCATTGAATCTCTCTTACACCATTCTTAGCCGCTAAAGCTGTAATATGCAATGCCAAATGTTTGAGAAACAGTTCGTTAGCGGTCAGGTTAGTAGTTGTCCATTTCAGGTTAGTTTTTATCCATGGTTGTTCAGGATCAAACGATTGGAGATCAGGAATATAAATACGACCATCCAAAATTGGACTTACCTGGTCTTCCCCAGCATTAGTTTTACCCTTAGTTGTCAGCACAGTAGAAAGGGGAAAAGGCTTATCTTCAGGGATAAAATTTTCGGGAATGAAAAATTCAAATAAGGCAGGGAATCTAGTATCAATAGAAACATCAGTAACTTGACAGTGGAGATTTTCTAGATCTAAACGTTCTACCAATCTGTCATTTTTATTGACATAGACATTGGTAAAAGATGTGCCAAAATCAACACCAACTACCCATTGACCCCCTAGGTTGATAGGTTGTGGAGTTGGTAATAAAATTAGACCAATGGTGTTTTTGTAATTATCTTTACATTTAAGAAAAGATGGAAACTCATTCAATTTAGCTACTTGATAAATTTCATTTTTTTCTGAAAAACTATGGGTTTTTTCAGCAGTAGGAAAACTGACTTGAAATGTTTCTTCTCCTAAACCAGCATCGTAGTAAAAGCCGTAGTATTCTTTCCATCCCTGCACCTGGAAATTAGGCCATATTTCTAACACAGGAACTTCGGAAATGATATTTTCCTCTAAAAGAGGATATTCTTTGTAAACATAGAAATTCTGAGGTGTTCTCCCTTCCTTAATTCCATACAAGGGTATGGTTAATGTAACTTTGACTAAGGATGTGCCACCACCATTTCTATTGATCTGAAACCCGACTATTTTGCTAGATAAATATTCTGGAGTAAAGTAATCCAATAGAATCGGATTAATGGGAATTAAGGGTGTAATAGGCGCACTTTTAAATGTTAGGGATTGGGCACCTTCAGGAAGTAGAGCATTAGGTAATATTCCCCCCTGGTCAATAAATTTCAATTCGGGTAAAAACAGCTCTTGTGACTTGACACAAATTACTTCTCTACTTTTATTCCATTTTTCTATATCTTCAGGGCGTAAAGCAGCTAAGGTTTTACCTTCATGAACCCAAATATTTTGGGATGGCTCATTCCAACTGTTAGCTATATCTCTATCGATGATTAACAGGGGTTTAACATGGGGTTTATTGATGCTAGGAACAACCCGAATATTAGATTCTCTTGGTTGCACCTTTACGGGAAAATTTAGTCCCCATAAAGCTCCCTTGTTTAAGGAAACATCGAAAAATGTTTGATTATTGGTTAATTGGAAATCAAGTCCCGATGTTACTCCCAAACTGCGAATAAAATCATTGATTAGTCCAAATATGATATTTACTGCTTTTTTAGTATTATCTCTTTCTCCATCATTAGCTCTGCCAATTTCCTCTTTGAGGTTGTTTAACCAAAAAACTAACTGGGCTTTTTCAGTGCTATTCAAATACCCATGTACAGGTTCAAATCCCATTTTAATTGGATTCCACCAAGGTAAACCATCCCAAATACCTTCTTCTGATGGGACAACTAAGGTGCTGGGAGAAGTCATCCCCACAGGGTTATTATTCCAGGTGAAAATATATAAATCTTCCCAGGGATTTTTATTATTATTGAGCTGGTAAATACTATTTCTGTCATCTGGTAACAGCTCATACAGAGAACGAGCAAAAAGATTTTTATCTTTCCTAGCTCCCAATTCTAAAGGTTGAGCCTTAATAGGAAATGCCCGCACTTCAGCTAGAGCCAAAACTGTTAACATTCCTTGCCACTGGACAATAATTTGTTCCCGAATGGGATATTTATCATTATGTAATGCCATTTCTACTGATAAAGGACGGGCCCAAATAGTAGGCACAGAACTTATATTTTTGATTTCCCCTGGCGCCGCGTAATCTAAACTTGTGCCAACTTGATCAAAGGTAGTTGGTGCTTGGGCATCCCACACACCAGCAGTTCCAGATTTAACATCGCAATCATCTTTGAGTTGGGGTAACAATAAATGAGCCATATCTAAATTACTTACCTTGTGAATTATGTTAAATCAAGCATTTTTAGTCTGCGAATCTAATCAACAAACATGATATAAAGATTTGGCTAGACCAATAGTTCCCAAATTTGGAGGGTCTATTTTTTCAGGTTTTAAACTTTCTTTGAGTTTCTGAATTGTGTCCTCAGATTTTTTATTTCTATCTCGAGGGTCAGCCTGTGCAAATATTAAATTTGCTAAATTATAATCGTTCAAATTTCTAAGGTGATCTCCGTGAAATAATTGAATAGTTTCCCCTGGCGATTCATGAATATGCCCTAACCAGCGCAAATAGTCCTTACACCAAGCGGTAATTTTTTCTATTGCTCTTTGTTGTTCAGCATCATTAAAATCAACATTTGACTTATTACCTCCCCCCAAAATTCCTCTGGGAGCTGGGAAGAATTTCACAAACCAACTCGTACCAGCACGATGTCTAAATTCCTTTTCTCCCAGGTCCTTAGCTTTTTTTAATTCTGGGGCAATATTAGATAACCAAGCAAAGGCAAAACGGGTGGCTTTCAACATTTCTGCACGTACTTTCTCATCGTCTGGAATATCCCCCCAGTTTAGGATTTTTGGATTTTCTCGGTTCATTAACACCACTTTTTTTTCACCCGTTAGGGGGTTTAATAAAAATTCTCTCCCAGCCAATGCAGCATAGAGTTCAATAAAGTGAGGATCATTACATTGAGTGTTTTTACCTATACTAAATTTCCTAACTGGGGATAATTGTTGATTGCCCAATAGATAGACTACGTCAAATGTTTCCTGAGGTTGACCGCCATAATAACGGAGTGCCGCCTCTGTATTTAAAAGAAACTGTTCAGAACGAGCATAAACTTCCTCTGGATTCTCTTCAGGCGTAAAGCTGAAATAAGGTAAGACAAATAGACAACCTAAATCTACGTTATCCCTAATTTTTAGTGTTTCCAGTCTATTATGAATTAATCTGCCAATGGTTGGTAGTCCTGAAGCTCCTGTTCCGCCAAAAATTGAACCACATAAAAAGATTTTTGGTCGCCTTCCTCCCCCAGCATCCCGTTGAATTTGCCCCATCAAATTTCCCCAAAAACCATTATCAGCAGTATCCATTCTTACTTGGCTCATCACCGCCGCCCCAATGCTAGGTCTTCCCCTAAAACCCACATCCAAGCTGGCTTCTCGCTCTTTTGATGTATAAAGTACATCAAACAAGTTACCTAGAGGTGCATCATTTTCTTTAATCAGATTGTATTTAAAAATAACTGCCAGGTTTTTGTTGGTAACATTGTCATTATCAGCAAATGGTGACCATACAGGCAAGGATTGAATCGCTGTTTTCATCCACGGGTGTTTACCTTGTAAACCCAGTTCATAACATTTATTATATATGTCTAAACTCTCTAAAGCTCTGTTGACATTCCCATTGGTTTCATCAGTGTCCACAAACAATAACTTTAGGGACTCTTCCCCAAAGAGCCCAATGGAGGTTAATTGAATGATTGCTTCAATGGATTTAGCCCCAGTACCACCAATTCCAATTATATAAGTTGACATCTATCCTCAGTCTCCCATTATTTTATGACGCAAGAAAAAGGCGAAAGGTGGAATGTATTTTACCGCTTCCGGGGAACTGGTTGCTGTTGGTAACCAGTATAGCCAGATGGCATCCAGCAGAAAAAAGAAAATCAGTGAAAGTTGGGCTTCGCTACTCCGATTAATGTAAAAAACCGCGATCGCAATGGTCAGCATTGGTATTATCCCCAATAACCACCACAGTAATCTCCATCGAAGTGTAGCAGCTCCATCATTAAAGCGATTCCTAACTGCTAGTGCACACCAAATAACTGTTGGAATAAAACAAGCAAGAAACATGACGATAGCGGCAGTATTATAGTCACTAGCCAGCCAAGAACCTACTGGTATTTGCTGAATAGGTACAATTTGATTCTCATAGAGCAGCTTTTGTCCCCAAAACATTGCTATGCCACCAACTAAGAAGAGTACAATAATTGTAATCATTTCCCTCGATCTCATTGACCCCCCTTATTTTTTGTAGTGTTCCTGTTGTCGTTTGGTTGAAACTCAGTATGGTTATTTTTCCTTATGCTAACATACTACTCTATGATTTGCAATAGAACTGGTGGTAAAGTTACTTAATATTATTTTATAATCAGTAATAATATTGCTGACAGAATAGAATTAGTAATAAAATAGTTTTGACAAATAGGAGTTAAAAATGATACACAAAGTATACTTCCGCAAAGGCTTGATTGTCTTGTTACTTAGTCTTTTTATAGTAGCTTGTAACAAGGAAGAAGAGCTAAAATGCGAACTTCCCCATACTCCTGTGGAGAATACTAATACTAGTAAATCAAATAATCTCAATGTGAGCATTTACCTAGATGGTAGTGGCTCCATGTTAGGATATGTGAAGGGCGGAGAAACCAATTATGTTAAGACTCTTAGATCTATCAGAAATGTATTTGAGTTAAGTGATAAATTACCAGTTGAATATTATCGAATTGGTAGTCCCATGCAAAAAATTACCAGTAGTGAATACTACAATTCTGGAATTAGTTCCGTATTTTATGATGGCAGTAGTAACCAGTTTCCAGAAGTTTCCAGTCCCATAGATGCTGCTATTGTTCCCCCAGAAAAGGAGCAGAAAAAAATGACTGTCATTATTACTGATTTGCAGCAAAATAGTGGAGACGTAACCAAACTAAATAAAGTAATTAATGACACTTATTATAATATTGAGAATCGAGATTATGCGGTAGGAATTTGGGCTATTAAAAGTGACTTTGATGGTAAGATTTATTTAGAAGGTAACAATCCAAGAAGTTTTAACTACAGCACAGGTCAAGAACCAGCAAAGTTTCGTCCATTTTATGTATTATTTATCGGACCCTATGGGGATATTAAGCACTACTTTAGTCAGCTCAAAAAATACAATACAAACCAGGATTTACTAAATAGTGATAACAGCAACTTAATGATCTTTCATCCCGATCATGTATTGGATAAAATCTCTGTTTTAGATGGGACACCCATATCCTTACCACAGGGGATTACTGAAGTTTTTGCCCTAGCGAAGGAGGGGGTTACGGTTAGCAAAGGCAACCAGGAAATGCTAAAATTGAATTCTTCTTTAAAGCAGAGTTCAACCATTAACTATACAGTGAATTTACTCCATTCAGAATATAGTTTACTGGTAGATCTAAGTATGATTCAAGCCCAGATAAAAGGTAAAAAGTTAGATAGGTTTAATCGTAAGTTTGTAGAGGTAGATAGCAATTCAGAAATAATTTCAGCCATAGAATTAAAAGATTGGCAAATTCTGCCCAAAGAAAATCAAGCCAAATTTGCAGCAGTGATCCAACCTGATAAATTATCTGAACCGGGTATTTATAACTTACAGTTTGATCTAAATACTCCTTCCTTAGCGGTTCCCAATTGGTGGAAAGAATGGGATTGGCAAACCAGAACCGGAGAGGAAGACGGTTCCAAAACCTATAATTTACAAGAATTTTTTACCGCCCTAAAAGTTAGAACGGAAACTATGCAATCCGAAATTGCCAAAAGTCCTCAGCATTCAGGATGGTTTATTGGTAGCTTATGCTATGCGATTCAGAAAGATTAGAAAAATTAATATATAGTTTTTATATATAGTTTTTAAAATCTGAACACCGTGGGATCTCTCCTAGGGAGTGCTTCGCAATCGTCCGTTCTAATCTTGATAAAGACATTTCAGCCCCCTTTGTAGGCTGGGTTTTCTCAACCCAACCCCCGAAGATCAATGAGATCCCCTGATTACCAAACTAAAAAAAGTTGCTAAAATTAGGTTAAATCCCCCTGAGCTGAGGGGAAAACCCCCTCTTACCAACCGTGTCCCAACCTTCAACCCAAAATGTAACTCCCCCTAGGGAACCTTTCAACCTACCAGACCATACCCAGTTACCAGACTCTGATGACAATTTTGTGAAAAATTTCCAAGAACACCCGCAAAGCATAATATTAACCACATCAATTGAACCATTACTGAAAAAAATCCATCCCAATGGAGACTATTGTATAGGACAGGATAGTGGCATATATTGGCGATTCACAGAACCTCCAGAAAAAGGGGTAGAAGCACCAGACTGGTTCTATGTTCCCGGAGTGCCATCCAGACTAAATGGGCAATTGAGAAGGTCTTATGTGCTATGGAAGGAAAAAGTACCTCCCTTCATAGTGATAGAATTTGCGTCTAAAAATGGAAAGGAGGAAAAAGACAGTTCTCCTCCACCAGAAGGGGATGAAATAGATCCAGAAACCGGGAAACTAAAAAAAGCGGGGAAGTTTTGGGTGTACGAACAAGCGGTAAAAATACCATATTATGCCATATTTAATGGTTTTAAGGGTACACTAGAGGTATATCATTTAGAGAGAAAAAGATACAAAGAAATAAAGGCGAATAGGCGAGGACACTATGCCATACCGGAGATGGGCATAGAATTGGGAATACTGTATGACAACCAGAAACCACCCACACCGTGGTTAAGATGGTGGGATAATAAGGGGGACTTGTTATTGACAGGAAATGAGCGTGCAGAACAAGCGGAAGTTATCGCTATTCGTGAGCGTCTAGCTAAAGAACAGGAACGAGAAGCTAAAGAGCGAGCAGAAGCGATCGCGTCTCAGGAACGAGAAGCTAAAGAACAGGAGCGCCAACAAAAAGAAAAACTAGCTGCTTATCTACGTTCCCTTGGGATTGACCCGAAGAAAATATAAAATCCTTATGCTAAATATAATGCGGGTTGGGTTCCAAACTATCAGATATTTCCCCGGTCAAAAAAAACAACACGAAACCAAAAACAGTTGCTAAAATTAGGTTAAATCCCCTTAGCTGAGGGCAAAAATGAACCCCGTACCCCCTCTTACCGTGCCCCAATCTTCAACCACCACCCAAAATGTAACCACTTCCCTCCCTGAGGAACCCCTGGACCTACCAGACCATACCCAGTTACCGGACTCCAATGACGATTTTGTGAAAAATTTCCAAGAACACCCACAAAGCATAATATTAACCACATCAATTGAACCATTACTGAAAAAAATCCATCCCAACGGAGACTATTGTATAGGACAGGATAGTGGCATATATTGGCGATTCACAGAACCTCCAGAAAAAGGGGTAGAAGCACCAGACTGGTTCTATGTTCCCGGAGTACCATCCAGGCTAAATGGGCAATTGAGAAGGTCATATGTGCTATGGAAGGAAAAAGTACCTCCCTTCATAGTGATAGAATTTGCGTCTAAAAATGGAAAGGAGGAAAAAGACAGTTCCCCTCCACCAGAAGGGGATGAAATAGATCCAGAAACCGGGAAACTAAAAAAAGCGGGGAAGTTTTGGGTGTACGAACAAGCGGTAAAAATACCATATTATGCCATATTTAATGGTTTTAAGGGTACACTAGAGGTATATCATTTAGAGAGAAAAAGATACAAAGAAATAAAGGCGAATAGGCGAGGACACTATGCCATACCGGAGATGGGTATAGAATTGGGAATACTGTATGACAACCAGAAACCACCCACACCGTGGTTAAGATGGTGGGATAATAAGGGGAATCTCTTATTGACAGGAAATGAGCTTGCGGAACAAGCGGAAGCGATCGCTATTCGTGAGCGTCTGGCTAAAGAGCAAGCAGAAACTATCGCATCTCAAGAGCGTCTGGCTAGAGAGCAAGCAGAAACTATTGCATCTCAAGAGCGTCTAGCTAAAGAGCGAGCAGAAACTATTGCATCTCAAGAGCGTCTAGCTAAAGAGCGAGCAGAAACTATTGCATCTCAGGAACGCATGGCTAAAGAACAGGAACGAGAAGCTAAAGAACAGGAGCGCCAACAAAAAGAAAAACTAGCTGCTTATCTACGTTCCCTTGGGATTGACCCAGAGAAAATATAAAATCCTTATGCTAAATATAATGCGGGTTGGGTTCCAAACTATCAGATATTTCCCCGGTCAAAAAAAACAACACGAAACCAAAAATAGTTGCTAAAATTAGGTTAAATCCCCTTAGCTGAGGGCAAAAATGAACCCCGTACCCCCTCTTACCGTGCCCCAATCTTCAACCACCACCCAAAATGTAACCACTTCCCTCCCTGAGGAACCCCTGGACCTACCAGACCATACCCAGTTACCGGACTCCAATGACGATTTTGTGAAAAATTTCCAAGAACACCCGCAAAGCATAATATTAACCACATCAATTGAACCATTACTGAAAAAAATCCATCCCAACGGAGACTATTGTATAGGACAGGATAGTGGCATATATTGGCGATTCACAGAACCTCCAGAAAAAGGGGTAGAAGCACCAGACTGGTTCTATGTTCCCGGAGTACCATCCAGGCTAAATGGGCAATTGAGAAGGTCATATGTGCTATGGAAGGAAAAAGTACCTCCCTTCATAGTGATAGAATTTGCGTCTAAAAATGGAAAGGAGGAAAAAGACAGTTCCCCTCCACCAGAAGGGGATGAAATAGATCCAGAAACCGGGAAACTAAAAAAAGCGGGGAAGTTTTGGGTGTATGAACAAGCGGTAAAGATACCATATTATGCCATATTTAATGGTTTTAAGGGTACACTAGAGGTATATCATTTAGAGAGAAAAAGATACAAAGAAATAAAGGCGAATAGGCGAGGACACTATGCCATACCGGAGATGGGTATAGAATTGGGAATACTGTATGACAACCAGAAACCACCCACACCGTGGTTAAGATGGTGGGATAATAAGGGGAATCTCTTATTGACAGGAAATGAGCTTGCGGAACAAGCGGAAGCGATCGCTATTCGTGAGCGTCTGGCTAAAGAGCAAGCAGAAACTATCGCATCTCAAGAGCGTCTGGCTAGAGAGCAAGCAGAAACTATTGCATCTCAAGAGCGTCTAGCTAAAGAGCGAGCAGAAACTATTGCATCTCAAGAACGCATGGCTAAAGAACAGGAACGAGAAGCTAAAGAGCGAGCAGAAACTATTGCATCTCAGGAACGCATGGCTAAAGAACAGGAACGAGAAGCTAAAGAACAGGAACGAGAAGCTAAAGAACAGGAGCGCCAACAAAAAGAAAAACTAGCTGCTTATCTACGTTCCCTTGGGATTGACCCAGAGAAAATATAAAATCCTTATGCTAAATATAATGCGGGTTGGGTTCCAAACTATCAGATATTTCCCCGGTCAAAAAAAACAACACGAAACCAAAAATAGTTGCTAAAATTAGGTTAAATCCCCTTAGCTGAGGGCAAAAATGAACCCCGTACCCCCTCTTACCGTGCCCCAATCTTCAACCACCACCCAAAATGTAACCACTTCCCTCCCTGAGGAACCCCTGGACCTACCAGACCATACCCAGTTACCGGACTCCAATGACGATTTTGTGAAAAATTTCCAAGAACACCCGCAAAGCATAATATTAACCACATCAATTGAACCATTACTGAAAAAAATCCATCCCAACGGAGACTATTGTATAGGACAGGATAGTGGCATATATTGGCGATTCACAGAACCTCCAGAAAAAGGGGTAGAAGCACCAGACTGGTTCTATGTTCCCGGAGTACCATCCAGGCTAAATGGGCAATTGAGAAGGTCATATGTGCTATGGAAGGAAAAAGTACCTCCCTTCATAGTGATAGAATTTGCGTCTAAAAATGGAAAGGAGGAAAAAGACAGTTCCCCTCCACCAGAAGGGGATGAAATAGATCCAGAAACCGGGAAACTAAAAAAAGCGGGGAAGTTTTGGGTGTACGAACAAGCGGTAAAAATACCATATTATGCCATATTTAATGGTTTTAAGGGTACACTAGAGGTATATCATTTAGAGAGAAAAAGATACAAAGAAATAAAGGCGAATAGGCGAGGACACTATGCCATACCGGAGATGGGTATAGAATTGGGAATACTGTATGACAACCAGAAACCACCCACACAGTGGTTAAGATGGTGGGATAATAAGGGGAATCTCTTATTGACAGGAAATGAGCTTGCGGAACAAGCGGAAGCGATCGCTATTCGTGAGCGTCTGGCTAAAGAGCAAGCAGAAACTATCGCATCTCAGGAGCGTCTGGCTAGAGAGCAAGCAGAAACTATCGCATCTCAGGAGCGCCAACAAAAAGAAAAACTAGCTGCTTATCTACGTTCTCTTGGGATTGACCCGGAGAAAATATAAAATCCTTATGCTAAATATAATGCGGGTTGGGTTCTAAACTATCAGATATTTCACCGGTCAAAAAAAACAACACGAAACCAAAAACAGTTGCTAAAATTAGGTTAAATCCCCCTAGCTGAGGGCAAAAATGAACCCCGTACCCCCTCTTACCGTGCCCCAATCTTCAACCACCACCCAAAATGTAACCCTCCCTGAGGAACCCCTGGACCTACCAGACCATACCCAGTTACCGGACTCCGATGACGATTTTGTGAAAAATTTCCAAGAACACCCACAAAGCATAATATTAACCACATCAATTGAACCATTACTGAAAAAAATCCATCCCAACGGAGACTATTGTATAGGACAGGATAGTGGCATATATTGGCGATTCACAGATCCTCCAGAAAAAGGGGTAGAAGCACCAGACTGGTTCTATGTTCCCGGAGTGCCATCCAGACTAAATGGGCAATTGAGAAGGTCATATGTGCTATGGAAGGAAAAAGTACCTCCCTTCATAGTGATAGAATTCGCGTCTAAAAATGGAAAGGAGGAAAAAGACAGTTCCCCTCCACCAGAAGGGGATGAAATAGATCCAGAAACCGGGAAACTAAAAAAAGCGGGGAAGTTTTGGGTGTATGAACAAGCGGTAAAGATACCATATTATGCCATATTTAATGGGTTTAAGGGTACACTAGAGGTATATCATTTAGAGAGAAAAAGATACAAAGAAATAAAGGCGAATATGCGAGGACACTATGCCATACCGGAGATGGGTATAGAGTTGGGAATACTGTATGACAACCAGAAACCACCCACACCGTGGTTAAGATGGTGGGATAATAAGGGGAATCTCTTATTGACAGGAAATGAGCTTGCGGAACAAGCGGAAGCGATCGCTATTCGTGAGCGTCTGGCTAAAGAGCAAGCAGAAACTATCGCATCTCAAGAGCGTCTGGCTAGAGAGCAAGCAGAAACTATCGCATCTCAAGAGCGTCTCGCTAAAGAACAGGAACGAGAAGCTAAAGAGCGAGCAGAAGCGATCGCATCTCAGGAACGCATGGCTAAGGAACAGGAACGAGAAGCTAAAGAGCTAGCGGAAGCGATCGCATCTCAGGAACGCATGGCTAAAGAACAGGAACGAGAAGCTAAAGAACAGGAGCGCCAACAAAAAGAAAAACTAGCTGCTTATCTACGTTCTCTTGGGATTGACCCAGAGAAAATATAAAATCCTGATCTATAAATACAAGTATTATTATGCAAAATTTTGGAGAAAAGGTCAATTTCATTTGGAGTATCGCCGATCTTATCCGGGATACCTTTAAGCGTGGCAAATATCAAGATGTCATTCTTCCTTTTACCGTGTTGCGCCGCCTAGACTGCGTACTTCAACCAACCAAAGTGGAGGTCTTAGAAGCCTACGACCATTACAAAAACAAACTAGATAACCTGGACTCCTTCCTGTGCAAGAAATCGGGCTTTGCTTTCTACAACAGCGCCCCCTACGACTTTCAGAAGCTGCTGGATGATCCCAAGCACCTTGCTGCTAATTTGAAACTATACATTAACAGCTTTAGTGCCAATATGCGCGAAGTGTTGGAGAAATTTGACTTTCCCAACACCATTGATAAGCTGGAACAGTCGGAGCTGCTATTTTTGGTTACTGAGCGGTTTAAGAATATAGACCTACATCCGGACAAAGTTTCTAATCTGGAGATGGGATATATATTTGAGGAGCTAATCCGTAAATTCAATGAGGCCCTGGATGAAAATCCGGGAGAACACTTCACACCGAGGGAGGTTATCCAGTTGATGGTCAACCTCATCTTCGCTCAGGATAAAGCCCAATTGAGCCAGGAATACATTAACCGCACAGTTTGCGATCCTTGCTGCGGTTCAGGAGGAATGCTGACTATTGCCAAAGATCGCATCCTCGAACTCAATTCCAAAGCTCAAGTATTTCTTTTTGGACAGGAAGTGAATCCGGAAACCTTTGCGGTGTGCAAATCCGATCTGTATATGAAGAGCATAGATGGCAAAGATGCTGAAAATATTAAATTTGGCAGTACTCTTTCCCATGATCAGCACAGCGACAGAACCTTTGACTATCTCCTGGCCAATCCACCCTACGGAAAAGATTGGAAGCGGGACAAAGATGCAGTGGAAGCGGAAGCGCAAAAACCAGGTGGTCGTTTTTCAGCAGGAACACCACGCATAAGTGATGGTCAACTCCTATTTTTGCAGCACATGCTCTCACGTATGAAACCGGTTGAGCAGGGTGGAAGTCGCGTGGCCATAGTGATGAATGGTTCGCCATTGTTTACCGGAGATGCGGGAAGTGGCGAGAGCGAGATTCGGCGGTGGATTTTGGAGAATGACTGGTTAGAAGCGATCGCAGCTTTGCCCGAGCAGCTTTTTTATAACACGGGTATTGCCACATACATCTGGGTTCTAACCAACCACAAGTCTCCTGAGAGAAAAGGGAAGGTGCAACTCATTAACGCCTCTGAGTTTTGGATACCGATGCGGAAGAGTTTAGGGAGTAAGCGACGGGAGGTCAGTTCCCAGTATATTGAGGAGATAACCAGAATTTTCCAGAGTTTTGAGTCTTCAGAAGTCAGCAAGATTTTTGACACTCAAGATTTTGGTTATCGTAAAATTACTGTTGAGCGTCCCCTGCGATTAAACTTTCAGGCATCACCGGAGCGCATAGTAAAGATTAAGGAGCAACCTGGATTTATTAGTTTGGCGGTAAGCAAGAAAAAGAGCGCCGAGGTAAAGGCAACTGAGGAACAGGCTGGCAGGGAGCAGCAGAGGCTAATTTTGTCCATGCTTTATAACTTACCAGATACATTATATAAAGATCGTGACCAATTTGAGAAGGTGTTAAAGAAAGCGATAAAGTCCCAAGGATTAACGATAGGAGCGCCGGTTTACAAGGCAATTCTTGCTGCACTTTCTGAGCGAGACGACACCGGGAAGGTTTGTGAGGATAAGCAGGGACATCCTGAAGCTGATTCTGAGTTAAGAGATACTGAGAATGTGCCACTCAAGGAGGATATTAGGGAGTATTTTCAGCGGGAAGTGGCCCCCCATGTACCTGATGCTTGGATTAGCGAGAGCGTGCGGGATGTTAAGGATGGAGAGATTGGCAAGGTGGGCTATGAAATTAATTTCAACCGGTATTTTTATAAGTATGAGCCCCCACGGGCGTTAGAGGAGATTGAAGCGGAAATTAAGGCAATTGAAGGGGATATACTGGAAATGTTGCGGGAGGTAGCAGGATGAGTGAGGTAGAGATTAAGCAGGAGAGAGGATGGAAGCGGTATCCAGCGTATAAGGATTCTGGGGTTGAGTGGTTGGGGGAAATTCCGGAGGGTTGGGAGGTGAGGAAAGTTAGTCATGCTTTCCAAAAAATAGGAAGTGGAACAACACCTTCTACTAATCATTATGACTATTACGAAGGTAACATTCCTTGGGTGAATACATCAGAGCTAAGAGAAAAGGTAATCACTGATACAAGTGCTAAGCTAACCAACAAGGCTTTACTAGATCATTCTGTTTTAAATTTATATCCTCCTGGAACCTTGCTCATAGCCATGTATGGGGCAACAATTGGGCGATTAGGTATCCTTGGGATAACTGCTTGTACTAATCAAGCCTGTTGTGCATTAGCTAATCCAATTTCGATAAATGCAAAATTTGCATTTTACTGGCTATGGATGAGGAGAAATGAATTGATACTCTTGTCTTCCGGAGGAGGACAACCAAACATAAATCAAGAGAAAATTCGCTCTATTCGTATTCCTGCTCCCCCCCTCACTGAACAACAAGCGATCGCCCGATTTTTAGATAGAGAAACTGCCAAAATCGACACCTTGATTGCCAAGAAGGAGCGATTAATCGAACTTCTCAAGGAGAAGCGCACCGCACTGATTAGCCATGCGGTCACTAAGGGACTAAATCCTGATGCTCCGATGAAGGATTCTGGGATTGAGTGGTTGGGAAAAATTCCGGAGGGTTGGAAAATGATACGATTGAAATATGTAGCGCCAGTCTCTTCGGTGAAGTTAACTCAAAAACCCGACCACCTACCTTACCTCGGACTTGAACACATTGAATCAAAAACGGGAAGACTTTTATTAGATACTCCTGTAGAGAATGTGGAAAGCACAGTTTCTTGTTTTGAAAAGGGTGACGTACTTTTCGGCAAGCTACGTCCCTACTTAGCAAAAGTATTTTTGGCTGAGTTTCAAGGGGTAAGTACTACTGAGTTATTGGCATTAAAAACGAGTCAAGAGGTCAATGGTAAGTTTCTTTTTTATCAACTAATCGCAGAAGGATTTATTAATCAGGTTAACTCTTTTACCTATGGGACTAAAATGCCTCGTGTTAGCCCAGAACAAATAACCAGTCTTTTCATCACCCTCCCCCCCCTCTCTGAACAACAAGCGATCGCCCAATTCCTAGATAGAGAAACTGCCAAAATCGACACCCTAGTCACCAAGACCCGCATCAGTATTGACAAACTCAAAGAATACCGAACAGCACTCATCTCAGCTGCTGTCACAGGTAAAATTGATATAAGAGAGAATCTAACTCCATCACCCAATTAATACAACCCCAATACACCTGAAAAAATATCAAAAAATTAAATCCCAAATGATCGACACCTCAGAAAAAAACCTTGAAAACACCATCGAAACAAGCCTCCTGCAAAACGGTTACCAGCGCCGCACCTCCAGAGATTACCACCCCGCCCTCTCCCTCATCACCCAGGATGTGCTTAACTTCATCCAAGTCACCCAACCAAAAGAGTGGCAGAAATTTACAACCCAATATGGTGAGGACGCGGATAACAAACTCCTAAAACGCCTGGCCGAAGTCATCAAAAACCGAGGCACCTTAGAAGTCCTCCGCAAAGGTATCAAAGCCAATGGCTGCCGTTTTCAACTTGCCTACTTCCAACCCAATACCAGACTCAATCAAGAAACCCAAAAACTCTATCAGGCTAATTTATTTACTGTTGCCAGACAACTCCACTATAGCCAGAAAACGCCCACCAAAAGCCTGGATCTGGTCCTCTTCCTCAATGGACTACCCCTCTTCACCGCTGAGCTAAAAAACCCCTTTAAAGGTCAAAACGTGGAACATGCTATCAAACAGTACCGCACCAACCGGGATCCCAAAGAACCACTCTTTACCCTTGGCGTTTGTCTCTCCCACTTTGCCATAGACCCAGATCTGGTCTATATGACCACCCACCTTCAGGGTGATAAAACCCATTTCCTACCCTTCAACCAGGGGAACTGTGGAGGAGCGGGAAACCCACCCTCCACCCTTAGTTTCAGCACCGCTTACCTATGGGAAAAAACCTGGCAAAAAAATAGTGTCCTAGATCTCATCCAGAACTTTATCACTCTGGTTGAAGGAGAAGACGACAAGGGGAGGAAAACAGGGAAAAAGAAACTCATCTTCCCCCGCTATCACCAACTTGATACAGTGCGTCATTTGTTAGAGGATGCCAAATCCCAAGGCCCGGGAAAATCCTACCTCATCCAACACAGCGCCGGGAGTGGTAAAAGTAATTCCATTGCCTGGCTTGCTCACGGACTTTCTAGCCTCCATAACTCCCAAGATCAGCTGGTGTTTGATTCCATCATCGTCATTACCGATCGCCGGGTCTTGGATCGCCAATTACAACGAACCATCCGTCAGTTTGAAGACACTCCCGGATTGGTTGAGAATATTGACAAGACCTCCCACCAACTCAAAGAGGCCCTGGAATTAGGAAAAAAAATCATTGTCACCACCTTGCAAAAATTCCCAGTTATCGTTGACCAGATCCAGTCCCTCACGGGGAAGCGATTTGCAGTAATTGTAGATGAGGCCCACTCCTCCCAAACTGGGGAAAGTACCAAAAAGCTCAAATCTGTATTAAGTGTCACAAGCCTAGAAGCAGCAGAAGCGGAAGAAAGTAAGGAAGAAGAGGATTTAGAAGATCGTATTGTTGCTGAGGCGAAAAAACGCGGGAGAATTCCTAACCTAAGCTACTTTGCCTTCACTGCGACCCCCAAAGCCAAAACACTAGAGTTATTTGGCACAAAACAACCCGATGGTAGCTTTGCTCCCTTTAGCCTCTACTCCATGCGCCAAGCCATTGAGGAGGGTTTTATTTTAGATGTACTGGAAAACTATACTACCTATAACACATATTTTAATCTTCTCAAAACTATTGAAACCGATCCAAATTATGATCGGAAAAAAGCCGTATCCCTACTGCGAAACTTTGTCGAATTGCACCCACACACAATTAATCAGAAGGTGGCGATTATTATGGAGCATTTTCATGAGAAAGTTGCCCACCAAATTGATGGCAAAGCCAAAGCCATGATTGTTACCCGTTCCAGGCTACATGCAGTACGTTACAAGCAAGAATTAGATGAGTATATTCGCCAAAATGGCTATCCCTATCAGTCCCTAGTCGCTTTTACGGGAACAGTCAAGGATGGTGGAGAATTTACTGAGACCAATATGAACTCCAGGTCTTCGGGTATACATATTGCCGACAATGCAACCGCAGAAACCTTTAACCAACCTTCCTATCACTTTTTGGTAGTGGCTAATAAATTCCAGACTGGTTTTGATCAGCCACTACTAGTAGCAATGTATGTGGATAAGAAATTGAGTGGAGTAAACGCGGTGCAGACCCTTTCGCGCCTGAACCGAACACATCCCAATAAATTGGGAACAATCGTACTAGACTTTGCCAACGAAGCATCGGAGATAAAGAAGGCTTTTGAAGAGTATTACGATCGCACAATTCTAAGTGAGTCTACTGATCCCAACCAGCTTTATGACCTTCAGTCCCAACTTGGTGACTACGGTTTTTATGGACAAAAGGAGGTAGATTCTTTTGCCGAGATTTATTATGGAAAACAGGGGACACAGGATAAATTATACACTGTTTTAGCACCCGTAGTAGAGCAATATAAAGAAGCTACAGTAGAAGAGCAATTTAACTTTCGGGGTCAGCTTCAAGATTTCATCCGATTATATGCTTTTATATCCCAACTATTACCTATTCCAGACGGGGAGCTAGAAAAATTCTATGAATTTTTTCGCCACCTAATCCGTAAGCTACCTATTAAAACCCATACCCTTCCCCTGGAAGTGCAGACAAACATCGAATTAAAATCTTACCGCATCCAAAAGACCCATAAAGGCAAAATTGAACTAGAAAGAGGAGTGAGAGAAACAAGAGGTAATTATTCCATAGGAGCAAGTAAACCATCCACAGAGAACATAGAACCTCTTTCAAAAATCATTCAAGAAATCAATCAGCAATTTGGCACTGATTTCACTGACAATGAACGGGTATTTATTAAGCAATTAGAAGATAAACTAGACGAAAGTAATCCCTTGAAATTAAGCTTCAAAGTGAACACTCCTGAAAACATAAGACTTGTTTTCGATAACCTCACCAATGACCTGATGCAGGATATGATAGAAACTAATTTTAATTTCTATAAGCAGTTTAGTGATGATCGAGAATTCAAAAATCACCTTCTGGAACTTTTGTTCAAACGGTATGTAGAGCGAATAAACAGTTAACCTTTAGCAAGGAATATCATCCGTTATGACTCTTATTAGTCTCATAGCTGCCATTTCCCAAGATCGTATTTTAGCTGATTCCAAAAACGAACACATTCGCGGGGGTATTCCCTGGGATATTCCTAGTGATGGACGTTATTTTAAAGAAACTACCTGGCGACATCCTGTAATTATGGGTCGTAAAACCTATGCCACCTTCAATCATCCATTACCAAATCGTACTAATATTATTGTAACTAAAAACACTGACTATCAAGCGCCAGGATGTGTAGTTTTTCATTCTTTGGGGGAAGCAATTAAATGGACCAAAATGAGTGAAACAGAAGAGATATTTATTGCTGGTGGAGAACAAATTTATACCCAGGCTATGGAATTTGCGAACAAGCTATATTTGACCATTGTGGAAGGGAATTTTGAAGGTGATATACATTTTCCTGAATTTAGCAATTTTGGCAAATTAACCAAAGAAGAAAAATTAGAAGAAAATGGTTTTAAGTTTAAGTTTATAGAAATTGAACGTCAATAACTTTGGGAATAGTGCTGGGATTATATTTATAATCATCTGCAATTATTTCACCTTATACGTCAAGTCTAACGTAGGTTGGGTTTTCTCAACCCAACATTATCATCTTAAATCAAGTTATCCTGGCTCATCTTAAAATCTCATTTACAGTTAACTTGACCTCGGCAAATAAGGGGGAACAAATCACTTCATCATCCATAAAAACCCGCTCCTCATACAAACCTTCCACCCACTCCAAAACAGTCACTTTTTGCCCCATTGGATCAACAATCCAATATTCATTAATACCTCGCGCTGCATACTCAGAACGCTTGTAACGATAATCTCGCTTTTCTTGATTAGGACTTACCACTTCAACTACCAATAAAGGGGGTGGCATATCCATTAAAATTAGAGAGCGTGTAGCATTTTGCATCACCTGTGCCAACTCTTCAGAAAATACCACCAAATCAGGAACACGCACCCCCACCATGCGACTATTTACCGCTATTTCCGTTTTCATACTCAAGCGGTAATAGGGAATACCTAATTGAGAAAAATAGATTAATAAAAACACCGCTATGCGCCGATTGATTTCACTTTCAAAAGGCATAAGAATTATTTCCCCATTTTCCAATTCATATAAATAATCTGTCCCATCATCATAATTAAGAAATTCTTCAAAAGTCATCTTTTTAGCAGTAGTAGCTACCATGAAAATTACTCCTATAAAATATAAATTAACCCAATTTTAGCACTTGTTTTTGGTTTTGTGTTGGTTTTTAAAAAGGGTAGAAGGTAGGTTGAGTTGAAGCATGAAACCCAACACCTCCATGGATTACACTTATGTTATCATCATTTTTTAATGAAACTGGGCGCAGTCCCCACTAGCAATAAGTAGGTCAGTGGAATCAAATATAAGATAAAAGTAGGTTGGGTTGAAGCATGAAACCCAACATCCCCATGGATTACACTTATGTTATCATCATTTTTTAATGAAACTGGGCGCAGTCCCCACTAGCAATAAGTAGGTCAGTGGAATCAAATATAAGATAAAAGTAGGTTGGGTTGAAGCATGAAACCCAACACCCCCATGGATTACACTTATGTTATCATCATTTTTTAATGAAACTGGGCGCAGTCCCCACTAGCAATAAGTAGGTCAGTGGAATCAAATATAAGATAAAAGTAGGTTGGGTTGAAGCATGAAACCCAACACCCCCATGGATTACACTTATGTTATCATCATTTTTTAATGAAACTGGGCGCAGTCCCCACTAGCAATAAGTAGGTCAGTGGAATCAAATATAAGATAAAAGTAGGTTGGGTTGAAGCATGAAACCCAACACCCCCATGGATTACACTTATGTTATCATCATTTTTTAATGAAACTGGGCGCAGTCCCCACTAGCAATAAGTAGGTCAGTGGAATCAAATATAAGATAAAAGTAGGTTGGGTTGAAGCATGAAACCCAACACCCCCATGGATTACACTTATGTTATCATCATTTTTTAATGAAACTGGGCGCAGTCCCCACTAGCAATAAGTAGGTCAGTGGAATCAAATATAAGATAAAAGTAGGTTGGGTTGAAGCATGAAACCCAACACCCCCATGGATTACACTTATGTTATCATCATTTTTTAATGAAACTGGGCGCAGTCCCCACTAGCAATAAGTAGGTCAGTGGAATCAAATATAAGATAAAAGTAGGTTGGGTTGAAGCATGAAACCCAACACCCCCATGGATTACACTTATGTTATCATCATTTTTTAATGAAACTGGGCGCAGTCCCCACTAGCAATAAGTAGGTCAGTGGAATCAAATATAAGATAAAAGTAGGTTGGGTTGAAGCATGAAACCCAACACCCCCATGGATTACACTTATGTTATCATCATTTTTTAATGAAACTGGGCGCAGTCCCCACTAGCAATAAGTAGGTCAGTGGAATCAAATATAAGATAAAAGTAGGTTGGGTTGAAGCATGAAACCCAACACCCCCATGGGTTACACTTATGTTACCATCCTTTTTTAATGAAACTGGGCGCAGTCCCCACTAGCAATAATTATGCAAGTTATCTATCTACTCTTAGTTGCTGTAATGTTCCTGGGAATTATTGGTGCTGTAGTTCCAGCTATCCCTGGAAGTAGTTTGATTTTAATATCTATTATCATCTGGGGAATTGTGAGTAACTCCTTTGCTGCTATTAAAATTCCTCTGATTGTGACAATCATTGTTTTACTTCTAAGTACAGGAGTTGATTTCCTTGCTGGTTATATTGGTGCGAAACAAGCGGGTGCTAGTAAGTGGGGACAAATTGGCGCATTTGTGGGTTTATTAATGGGATTTTTCGGATTATTACCTGCTTTACCTTTTGGTGGACCATTACTAGGTATTCTATTTGGACCTCTATTAGGAGCAATTGTGGGTGAGTTTCTTTACCAAAGAAGATTATGGCCTGCGGTGAAAGCTGGTATTGGAATCACTGTGGGAACGCTCGTGGGAAACTTGATTCAAGGTGTCCTAGCCATCAGCGCAGTCATAGTATTTTTATTGACAACTTGGTCCCAAGTATACTGACCCACTTACTCCTGCTATATTATGACGATGATTGCAACTCTTGAAGAATTGCCTTTTTCAAAGTTTTACGAATTTCAGCAAACCCAGAATTAGGATAAGCATCAGCATTTTCACAAGTCTGATCACAGTCTTTTCGCAACACCAAAGCATCAGCAAATAATAAAGGATTACTGCCTTCAGATAAGGGTAGAGAACTTAATTGTACATCAGAATTGCTGCTATTTTTCAGAATATAATTGAGTCTTTCTGAATAACCAAAAAAAGCATCAACTTCATTATTAACAAATGCTGCTGCACCACTATCTAAATCGCTATATTTATCAAAGCAGGGGTTAACATCTCCCACTTGACAATTTTGAGCAAATTTTCTGAAAGATGTGATCACCTTTGGATTTAAAGTGGTGGATAAAGCAGCATTAATTTGTTTTGTTCCATAGGTATCCGCCCACCCATCTAAATACAGAGCTGGTAAGTTCCAACTACCTGTTAAATCTCCTGCTAAATTAGGTGTATCCGGAGTTATTGCTGTTAAGATATTCAACAATTTTTCTACGGATTTGGTTTTAGCTACTTTGTCATTCCGAGAAATAATAAAATGTCCACATAATAAATGGGGAACACCATATATATCACCATTGACTGTGACTCCTTGTAAACCTGCAGGATACCAATCTTTGATATTTTCAGGTTTATTCCATGTTTTGACTACATTTGCTTTGACTAAATCACCTAATAATAATGTATCTACTTCAACGAGATCATAACCATCTTGTTTGCTAGGGTTGGTTAACCATTGTTTTAAAGTGTCTATGTCATAAAATCCTTCTTCTTCTGGGTTGAGAGGTTTTAATACTAAGTCAATGTTGGGATTTTGGGTTTCAAACTCACTTTCAATTCTGTATCCCTCAGTTGTCGCAATACCTATTCCTTCTTATGAAGGTCAAGACGGTGTGCTCAAACTGCAGAACTATAGTACCCAGTAGTCGCAATACCTATTCCTTCTTATGAAGGTCAAGACTTCTAGCTTTCTCCCCTAAACCCTAAATTTTTTCCAGTCGCAATACCTATTCCTTCTTATGAAGGTCAAGACAGAGTTAGGCTGCCGTGATTGGCAACCAAACCCAAACCGTCGCAATACCTATTCCTTCTTATGAAGGTCAAGACTTCCTCGGGAAAGTATAGCTGCGAGGTAAACCCTCACGCAGCTGTCGCAATACCTATTCCTTCTTATGAAGGTCAAGACAAGACCACTTGTGCAGGGCTATATCCCTATATTATAAGTCGCAATACCTATTCCTTCTTATGAAGGTCAAGACGGAGCCCGAAAGGTTCTTCGACAGACCAGTATTCTGTCGCAATACCTATTCCTTCTTATGAAGGTCAAGACTGAGTTTAAGGAGTTGACTACGGGTGCTTCTACACGGGTCGCAATACCTATTCCTTCTTATGAAGGTCAAGACTTTGTACTGTGTAGGTTTTACCGCTACCAGCTTCTCGTCGCAATACCTATTCCTTCTTATGAAGGTCAAGACAAATAGACGCTGAATTAAGTGTTCTGTTTGACGTAGAGTCGCAATACCTATTCCTTCTTATGAAGGTCAAGACCTCGTAGTTAAATGCTACATAAACGAAGTTGAGGAAGTGGTCGCAATACCTATTCCTTCTTATGAAGGTCAAGACTTTTTAAAGCCCCTTTATGGGGTTTTTTCTTTACTTCTGTCGCAATACCTATTCCTTCTTATGAAGGTCAAGACAAAAATGGTTACAGTGGAATTATAGCGACATAGGAGTCGCAATACCTATTCCTTCTTATGAAGGTCAAGACGTAAAGGCAATGGAGACTTGGGCCGGGTATATTTTTTGTGTCGCAATACCTATTCCTTCTTATGAAGGTCAAGACGAAAGAGATGAAGTATTGAATGAAGTTATCGTTAGGTTGTCGCAATACCTATTCCTTCTTATGAAGGTCAAGACATTTTGATTTTTACCACCATTGAAGGTGGGTATAGAGGTCGCAATACCTATTCCTTCTTATGAAGGTCAAGACGTAAGGTCAAGGTAGCAAGGGTCAAGGGAGGGGTCAGTCGCAATACCTATTCCTTCTTATGAAGGTCAAGACGAGCCTAATGAAGTGGTTTATGAGTTGAATCCTTCTTGCGTCGCAATACCTATTCCTTCTTATGAAGGTCAAGACCTCTACTCCTAACCTACCCCTTGCCCCCTTGCCTTACCGTCGCAATACCTATTCCTTCTTATGAAGGTCAAGACAGATCACGAGTGTACTTATCTGTTACTAATTCTTTTAGAGTCGCAATACCTATTCCTTCTTATGAAGGTCAAGACCTTACTAGAATTTTCACTGCCACTCAGGATCTTTAAGTCGCAATACCTATTCCTTCTTATGAAGGTCAAGACTGTCTAGTTTTTGTCCAGTGGTAGATAGACTTTTCCTTAAGTCGCAATACCTATTCCTTCTTATGAAGGTCAAGACCTCCTGTTCATGAGGAGGAAACTCCTGTTCATGAGGAGGAAGTCGCAATACCTATTCCTTCTTATGAAGGTCAAGACTTAAGGTTTTTAGTATGGAGATAGTTTTCTATTGTCGTCGCAATACCTATTCCTTCTTATGAAGGTCAAGACTTTACTACCTGTAGATATTCCCTATAAATGGGAAGAGTCGCAATACCTATTCCTTCTTATGAAGGTCAAGACATAAAAACAGTACAGTACATTACTCGTTTTTATAATGTCGCAATACCTATTCCTTCTTATGAAGGTCAAGACTATACATTCTTAGGAGGATGTATGTCTTGTTTTAATTGGTCGCAATACCTATTCCTTCTTATGAAGGTCAAGACCGGCTAAGCGGTTATCCGACTAGGTTTCAGCTTGTCACGGCTGTCGCAATACCTATTCCTTCTTATGAAGGTCAAGACCCCCTTCCACCCCTCTACCTGAAGTACCTCTACCTGAAGTAGGTCGCAATACCTATTCCTTCTTATGAAGGTCAAGACCTTCTAATTTGTGATGAATAAACCGTATAGCACTACCAGTCGCAATACCTATTCCTTCTTATGAAGGTCAAGACTTCCCCTCTAGCGGTTCCCCTCTAGCAGCTCCCCGTCGCAATACCTATTCCTTCTTATGAAGGTCAAGACTTAAGTTTTTTCACGCGCGTCAGCAATGCCTTAACTGGTCGCAATACCTATTCCTTCTTATGAAGGTCAAGACCAAAGACAGTTATCCTGAGTAACGGAAACGCTTACGTCGCAATACCTATTCCTTCTTATGAAGGTCAAGACCCCCCCATTTTAACACCTTACCCTGACTGGTGTCTAGACCCACTTTGCGAAGGTCAGCAAAATTTCTCTGTTTTTCACCCCCACTACCCTCAAAATAATGGCTGAAACCCTTACACCACAAGGCTGCGAGGTTCCCAACGAAATAATAGGCATTCCAGCGTTTTTTCTTGACCTTCGCACTTTCTTCGTTAATTACTGATTTTTCTGTCTTTATTTTTATCATTATCCTTTGCTATTACTGAAATATTTATACCGATTTTTCCCCATTTGTGCCACTATTATAACACATTTACAGGAAAATAATTCCCTAAAACTTATGTATATTTTATTTTTTTGAGACCACTTCATTCTCACCCCCTATTAGGTACTACATTGACTGGGATATTTCATTACTCGCATAAAAGTTTTTAGGTTAGATAAAATGTCGTAAAATACCTACCCAAATCCCTATCTTACCCAAATATCTATCTAAAGATAGATGTAACTATTCCCATAGATAGGGGACAAAGTTTTTATTACCAGGTTAATATTATAGATAACGACAACCGCTCATTAATGTCTACTCAAACCTGCCCAGATCTTAACAATCTGGGTAGGTGGGGTGAGCGTGCATGACTCCGCCATAAAAAAGAGTTACCTACCATCAGGTAAGGTTGGCTACGAAAGACAGGTCACGACACCTACAAATTAACTCCAGTTTGTAGCTCTGTCGGTAACTTCAACAAAAGGCGAGACATCTTAGAAAGCCCTCTGAACTACCATGACAAGCCTGTTTTTCATTGTCGAGGAACACATTACTAAGGACTGGTCAAACCGACCAAATTAAACATCGAAAAGCCTATTCATCGTAAAGACGGTTACAGTTATGCCTAAAAAAGTACCCAAACAGAAAGGAATGTCTAGCTATATCCAGAAATTGTCGAACAGCAGCCAACCCCAACCTATCATTACAAATAACCAAAGGGGGATCTAAAACAATTGGTATTCATCGAACCACAACCCATCCAATTCCTGCCACTACAGCAGCAACTATACCCAGACCCTAACCTAACCACTGAAAATCCTGGTTTCGCCATCCATCCAGTTACCGGAGAATGGCAAGATACAGACCGCCTCAGAAGTAAATACCCCTGGGGGGGTGGCGCTAGTAACTATGCCTTTGAACAGCTACCTCCAGAAATCTCTCCCCATCATTTCCTGGGCACTCTGGTCTTTGGACCAGTCCAGTCCTTCCTCGGTGCGGGTCAACGGTTAAGAGATTGGGCTGTGGCATCTTGGTTGTGTCATTACCTGGCAACGGCTACTATCTATCATTGGGAAAAACAGGGGGGTTCTGTTCTTTTACCTCTCTACAGAAGTTCTCCCCTCCTACGATGGATGAATACTGGTGTTTCTCCAGACCCCCAATCTTTTTGGCGCCCTGAGTTACCGAATGTTATGACTGGTGTGGTTCCCTGCACTACCGATGAAGCAGCCCAAAACTGGTTAGAAAATATCAAACACCTTTTACTCCAAGAATGGTCTTTACTCATTAAAAATATTGAAAGAGTTGTTGTTGAGCAAGAGCGCACCGAAAAAAAAAGACTATTAGATGGTGTCGGATGGCAAGTCATTCACCGTGACCATAGGTTTTTATGGTCTGTTTATCACACCTGGGCACCCATTACCCAAGACCCACCCCTGAGTATTACTCAAGTGAATAAACAAATTCACGATGAGCTAGAAAAGCAAAAACTCAGTCGCCAATGGCAAGGAACCTGGTGGAGTGGAGTAACTAGTCCTACCGCTGGCTCCCTTTCTGTCTGGCATCCCGGGTTGTTACCCATCGACAGAAATGGCACCTGGGGTATACCCCCCTCCGAACTCGATCACTGGTGGGCAGGTCTCCTTCGACACCATTCTGCTCTTTTCAGCTCTCGGGAAAAACTAAATAGCATAGAGCTGATTAAACGCTTAGCATCCCTACCCGACTATATTCAAAAAGCTCTGGAGATGCGGTGGGGTCATATTCCTCCCGCGTGTCCTTGGGGCAATTTTCCTGAACAAACCGCAGTTGCAGCTGCTTGGGTTCCCCTACTAGGCCAATCTATTCCTTGGAATAATAGGCTACAAGATGCAGCGGAATACTTTGGGTTAGAACCTAGACGCTGGGGTTTACCCTTAATAGATAGATCTCACCCCGGATATATTCATCCCGAGGTGTTGGAACGACGCAATCTAGAAAACTGGAGTCTGGATCAAGACCTAGAAGGGGTCGAACAAGACTGGAAAGATTTCAACCTAGACCAATGGACTACGCCAATTCAATGGCACGTGGGATGGCGGGGTGACGGAGACCACATTGGTAAGTGGCTCTCTGGTAGTCAGTATGAACGGGAAAATTTACTCTGGCAAAAATGGCATCCCACACCCCAGCAAATTGAAGATTACCATCTCAACCTAGTCCCCGCCCAAATTCCTAATCATACCCATCGCCAATTAGACCTACCCCATGTTCTGGATCTATCTGTTCTCTTTAGTCACTGGAACAAGCTGTTGTATCCCCTGGTAGAAGAACAGTACCCTGGCAAGGTTATCTTCGCTGGAGGAGATGACTTCCTCCTCCTGGGTCCTTTACCCCAAGCTGTGGAGATGACCAGTGATTTATATCGCTTATGGTCTGGTAGAACCACTGCCCTCACTTCTATGTTGGAGCCACCAGTACCAGGTTGGGTCAAGTATCGGGAGTCTGTTTATCCGGTTCCTAGCGAAATAATGACCTTTAGTTTAGGAGTAGTGATTGCCCAAAGACGTATACCCCAGGCATTATGGCATAGTCATCTCAATGAAGCCTATAAGAAAGCTAAATCCCAGGGCAGAAACCGGGTTTGTGTAAGGGTGTTGTTCAATAGTAATCAGATTATAGAGTGGATCTGCCCTTGGTTCCTGTGGGATATACTGATGGGAAACAACTTGGTGCAGTCAGATAACCAACTAAATAGATGGGAGAAACTATTGCAATATATGGAACCTGTCCGCATGAAACAACCCAATCTAGCCCTGGCAGAAACCGCCCTAGAAACCCTATGGCAAAGTGTAGGTTTAAATCTCTCTTGGAACCAAGTACGCCCACAATCTGAACATGATACTTTTTTAAGCGAATGGGAATGGTGGACTAATTGGGTAGCCCTGCGAGTGTTTTTAGCCAGACAGGAACAAAACCGAGACCTTTGGATGAAAAGATTTAGGGAGGATGGCTTATGACCTGGTATAGTATCACACCGACAGGCACCATAACCCTAGGAAATTTGACCCCAGTAGGGCAAAACAGTGGGCTGGTGGGGTGTCGTTGGCCACCCAATGGTAACCAACTAGCTGCAGCTCTTAATCTACCCAAAACCACCCAAATGTGGGGACCTTTTTGGTTACACGAAAAAAATCTCTACTTGTCAGTTCCGCAAGGTGTTTATACCCATAGACTACCATTAAGACAGAACACAAAGGTATTAGATTTATATCGTATGTATTGGCAAGAAAAGTGGCAACTACATCACCAGACAACCCCAGACATAGAAATTGAACAACTAGGGGGAAAATATCTCATCAAAAGTCAGGATTTTCGTCAATTGTGGGAACAGGGATTTTTAAACCAGGTAGAAGTTCAACCGCTTCCTTGGCAAACTCTAACCCTGAGTCATAACCGACGGGAGGACTTTCAGGTGGTAGAAGAGGGAGGATTATACGCTGAAAAAACTATCTTAATGGCCAGCAAGTGGTCAATAGTGATAAAAGTAATAGGGGAAGGAGAACCGCAAAAATATGGAACCCTAGGAGCAGGAGCTACTCCTATTGTGACCGTACCCTTAGAGAACCTAGAAAGCGAAAACTGGGAATTTTTAGGAGCAGAAATACCAGATGCGGATGGTGCTGTATTATTAACAAGTGCTTTGTGGAGTAATGGAAGAACTAAAACCTCCCATCCTTACCCAGACCAGCATAAACCCCTAGCTTACCTAGCCCAACAAGGGGAACCCTGGCAGACCTGGAAAACAGTTTCCCACAAGCTCACACCAGAAAGAAAATTAACCCCCGGTGAGTGGCTCACACCAGCAGGAGCCATTTACCGGTGGCATAAAGCCCCCATCACCAAAAGCGGACCCTTCCTGGATCCATTTAATCGTCATGTGTGGGGATATGGACATTTGTGGTTATTTAAAGAGAATCTAATATGAAAGCAGGAAACATTTGGATAGTATGTAGAGAGCCCGTCCACATAGGAGGAGCAGACAGTGAAAACCGGGGTAATAACAATCCTATTTTTCGCCTACCGGATAGAACACCAGTTATACCAGGTAGTTCTTTGCGAGGTGCGCTCAGGGAACACGCGGAAAAGGAAAAGGAGTTTCAGCCTTTTGTAGGAGAATGGTTTGGGGGAGATACAAGTGCTGTATCACCAGGTAATATTTCCTTGGGATGGGGATGGCCGGTTTGGTGGCCTGTTCATGTATTGGGATATGGTAACTGGTGGGTAAGCTTTCCTGACTGGTTAAACAGATTTGCAGATCTCACGGGGACAGAAATTCCTCCTTTACCAGACAATTTACTTGTCACAGAACCAGAACTAGATAAAAGAACAGTGTATTTACGATGGTTAAAGCTATCTAATATCGCTTACTTAGATCCAGGTAAATTGCCCTTACCCCCGGAACTACAAGCCCATAGGAAGCGACTACTAATCCTGAAAAATGAATCTATTAATACCCTGGTAGATATGGGCATGGTACGCCAACCGCGAGTTAGCTTGAAGGAAAATGCGGATAAAGACGGTAGTTTGGTAGACAACCTGTTTTCCGTAGAAGGCATACCACCGGGAGCGAGTTTTGTAGTGTCATGGCACAGTCGCCAACAACAAACAGAAAAGTGGGAAAGTTTTCTCCATAGAGAACATCACCTGGGAGGACTATGGGGAGTTGGCTACGGGCGCATAATTGTCGAGAATATTAAGTAATCAGCGTAGGTGGGAGTACAGATGACAACATCATTCTATGACCTAGACCAAAAAGTGTTAGCAGAATTAAGGAAAGGGGCTACTGATTTGAGCGCCATAGAAAAATGGCAAGGAAAAGCCAGTGGTATAGGTGAATATGTTTCCAGTTGGGGTGTTGAGAGGTTTTGGGCCCTTTCTCGGTCACCCAAACTAATTGGTGGTGAATTACCGGATGGTGTGGGGGGAACAGATGAGCAACGGCGCTATTTTGCCTGGGGGGTAGCCAGGGTAACTTTATGTCAAGTGGTGGGTTCTGAATTGGGAATAAGGGCTAATATGAAGACAGAAGATTTTCAAGCTAGATATGCCCAGCTGAATTTCAACCAACAAATATTAGTTACAGAAATGCTGCTAGAAATAGCAGATACAATCCAATTTTGGACAATGCGTCTAAAAGAAACACTGCAAAGTAATGCAAAGTAATAATCAATTCAACTAACTATAAAAAACACTGAGATAAAACTATGTCCTTACCAACAGAATTACCCAAATGGTACAGAGTAGATACAGAAGAAGAAAAAGGCTGGACACCCCAAACCACGGACATAATAGAAGGACCACCGGAAAATAGGGAGGTGCGCCAAGCCTGGTATGTGAATAATTCATACACGCCACAAAAATCTAACCCCATTCTCAGGGTGCAAATTTTAACTCCCATACAAGTAGGGGGAGGAAGTCTAAGCGAGGGAATGATTTTGCCTGCACAAATAGGGGGATATCCTTGTATACCTGGATCTAGTCTGCGGGGGTCATTACTGAGCAGAATTAGAAAGGTGTGGTCTCAAATGGGGGGTGAGGAACAGCAATTTTGGCAAAGACTTGTGCAAGAGGATAGAAGTGGATGGCGCTGTAGGGAGATTAGATTTGAGAGTGTACCTCTGGACAATGTGGAACCCTATCCCCTGAATGGCCAGCAATCATGGCAAGTATATGGGGAGAACGTAAGGGCTTTAAGCGTGCAATGGCAAGCCTCACCCAAGGAACCTCCTTCATTGCAACCAACTCTTTTAAGCATAGTAGTGAATACCCGACAGGAAATAAGACAAGACGAAAGGGGATGGTTAAAAAATAGATTAAAAGAGACCTTAGAGGAAGAAGGAATAGGGAGAGGGAAAAACTCTGGATTTGGGAGATTAGTAGAGAGAGAGAGAATCAGCCAAGGAGATTGGCAATTAAGGGTGCGGGGGGCAAAACCGGGGATACAAGCACACAACCGGGGAATGAACATAACAGGGAAGTATAGGTGGTCGCCACAGGTATTAAGAGCCACCCTGCGGGGTTGGTTTTTGCGATTAGCATTAAGGGAATTTTCCAGACCGGATGCAGAGAAATTAACCACCTATATATTTGGTGGATTTGGGTCACCAGCGCAACTGAATCTAGTGAGTTATA
Source organism: Cylindrospermopsis raciborskii Cr2010 (assembly GCF_003367075.2). Lineage (NCBI taxonomy): Bacteria > Bacillati > Cyanobacteriota > Cyanophyceae > Nostocales > Aphanizomenonaceae > Cylindrospermopsis > Cylindrospermopsis raciborskii. The sequence continues at coordinate 1,690,356 of NZ_CP065936.1, read as the reverse complement.
GAATGTTTGCGGGTAGGGAAATAGGCGCAGGGAACCGGGGAAATAATCGTGACTACAGTAATATACCGAGCGCGGTGGTAAATCAGGATTGGCAAATAGGAGTTAAATGTAACCAAGAGTGTAGGGGATTAGTAGATAGATTGCTAGAACTAGCCCAGAGATTAGGGGGGATAGGACCGGGATGGAGAAGACCACCCCATGACATGCGCAATGGTGTGGTTTTTCGTGGTAGTGAATTTATCACCCAAACAGAAAGTGAAGAAATGGAGTTATCCCAGCTGTTTAGTAGATTGCAGGAAGATATTAGGGATTTAGGCACACAACTGAGCATAACGATAAATACAAATACAGAGCCAGGTTGTATTGACAGTGTGTGGGAGAGTACAGACACCGAGACCTGGGAGCAGATAGTCCATGGGGTGTGTGCCACAAGTAATAGAAATAAACCTCAATGGTGTGGTTCCACTAACAGACCTTCTCTCTATGCGGTGAGGGAAAAGGAAAACAGTTGTGTCATCACTAGTTTTGACCCAACAGTGAATGGTACTTTAGGGAGCCAAGGCTTTACCCGCATTTGGCCTGTATAGTTTATTAGCGGGCTAATATCCCCAGATCAACGTAGGTTGGGTTGAAGCATGAAACCCAACACCCCCATGGGTCTGGTTACTCGACCCATCCTACAAATTGTGCCTCCCTACTTAACATGTAAATCAAACAACATTTCACAACACTAGTAAATAATCTTGAAAACACATGAAAATTATTTCTTTTCTTGGCAACAGTAATTACGCTGAGACAAATTATATCCATCCCACCACTAGTCAAGCAGTAAGGACCAAATTTTTTCAGGAAGCCCTGGTTGAATTTTATCAACCTGATACATTGTATGTATTATTAACACCCACAGTAGCTAATGACCCCCCCAGAAACGGAACCATATCTAATTGGCAAGGATTACAAGAACAACTAGCTAATAAATCCGTTAAATTAGAGCCTGTTTTTGATATTCCCGAGAGTAATTCTTTGGATGATAGTTGGTTAATTTTTGATAAAATTACTAATTGTTTAAACGAGGGCGATCGCGTTATTTTTGACCTTACCCATAGTTTCCGTTCCATTCCAGTTATTGCCTTATTAGCTATTAGCTACCTACGTACAGTAAAACAGGTGAAAATTGAAGGCGTCTTATATGGAGCTTTTAAGTCTAATTCTCAAAATCCAGACACCCCCACCTATGATTTATTGCCCATGCTCAGCTTATTAGACTGGCTTGCTGCCGCAGATAGATTTGTCAAAGTGGGTGATGGATCCCCCTTAGCAGAGCTGTTAAAAAATACTATTTCTAACGATGAAAAAAGAGATGATCCAACCCTACGACCTCTAGCTAGAGAATTTAAAGATACTGCTGACATCATTAATCGAATTTCTCTGGCTATAGCTCTTGTGCGTCCTGTAGAAATTTTAGAAGAAACCACAAAATTAGAGGAAATTATCAAAAAAGCAGAGAGTAGTTTTGATAAAAGAGCTAAACCTTTTGGACTGATTTCCCAAAAATTAACCCAGGAATATGGACAATTTGCCCTAGAAAATCCCACTAATAGTGGAAATTTAGCTCAAGGACTGAGATTACAATTTCAACTAATAGATTGGTATATAAAAAGACATCAAGTTGTGCAAGCTATGACCTTAGCAAGGGAATGGCTAGTTTCCGTTTTAGCATATCGATTGGGTGAACAGGATCCACTAAATAAAGACCAGCGAAAACAGGTAGAGAATGCGCTCAATAATGGACAAATTAAACTTCGTGGCAAAGAAATAACATTAATTTCCCCTTGGGATGATGAATTTGAAAAACTACCTGATTTTAATTTGTTTTCCCTAGAATGGGGTAAGTTAACCCAAATTCGCAATGATATTGCCCATGTGGGTATGAACAAGAGTCCTCAAAAAGCAGAAAGTTTAGAAACAACAGCAGCTCAGATTATACTTGAGTTAAAGACCATTGCTGATACCCTTTCTTAACAAACTTGTTTAAGTGAGTGAGTCGAATTAAATATAAGATAAACGTAGGTTGGGTTGAAGCATGAAACCCAACATTCCCATGGGTCTGGTTACTCGACCCATCCTACAAATTGTGCCTCCCTACTTACCTCCCCTATCCCTCAAACTATAAAATTATCCCTTGTAACCAGAAACCTTGATCATGGAAAATCCTTTATTTGTTTTCTCACCCTGTGGCACAAGTTTATTGACCAATCAAGCAGCTCAAGAAGAAAGAGGTTTAGTCAGTAAACATGCTAACGCAAAACACATTGAAGACATACCTCTAGAAGATAGCCTGAAACTGCGATCGCTTGTCAAGAGAGTAGAAGAAAAACTAGCATCTGCTGATCTTGAGTTAGCAGGTAAGATGTCAGCGGAGCTAAATGGCATTATTAAACTTTATAATGGTAAGTTAGAGAAGAAAGCAGACACTCACTATTTGCTTTGTACTGACACCTGGTTAGGGGAACAGACAGCAACCTTAGTAGAACAATGGTTAAGAGAAAAAGGTTTTATAGTTGATAAAAACCGACAGACGGATCTGCAAACAAAAGATATTGATTCCTTTCAAATTGCCTTATCAGATATAGTAAAGTTTTTTGAAAAAACCATACCTGGTTATAGAAAATCTCAATATAAGATTATATTTAACTTAACTGGGGGATTCAAGAGTGTGCAGGGATTTTTACAAACCCTAGCCACATTTTATGCAGATGAGACAATTTATATCTTTGAAACAGCCAAAGACCTGTTGCGCATACCAAGATTACCAGTGAAAATGGTAGTAGAAGACAGCGTACGTGACCATCTTAAAGTTTTTCGTAGACTAGCAAATGAAATGAAAACTACTGACGTTATTGGAGTACCAGAAACCCTATTAATGAGGGTAGGAGGTGAAGTTTCTTTATCTCCCTGGGGAGATTTGGTGTGGGGAAGGACAAAGAAAGAGATTTATGGGGAGAAATTGCATCCTTCACCCAGCGAAAAGGTAAGTTATGGACCTAAGTTTGAGGATAGTCTGAGGGGAATATCAGCGGATAGATTAATATTAATTAACGAGAGAATAGACCAGTTAGCAAAGAATTTAGAATCAGGAGGTAAATATAATGTATCATCCCTTGACTTAAAAGCACTCAAAGGAAATCCCCGTCCTCCCTCCACCCATGAAATAGACGCTTGGTCAGACCAGGATGCCAAAAGAATCTTTGGTCACTTTGAGAGTGGAAATCATTTTGTTTTAGATAAACTTGATAGTGGTTTACACTAATTTAAGTGGGTCAGTAGAATTAAATATAAGATGAACGTAGGTTGGGTTGAAGCATGAAACCCAACACCGGGTCTGGTTACTCGACCCATCCTACAAATAATTGTGCCTCCCTACAAGGAATAGCGATCGCTGCAGCCTTGTGGCGTAAGGGTTTCAGCCATTATTTTGAGGGTAGTGGAGGTGAAAAACAGAGAAATTTTGCTAGAAGGAATAGGTATTGCGACTGTGGACTTCTTGTAGCAGGGTAGGTTCCCAGTCATGGTCTTGAGTGAGCTTCATAAGTCATGTTAATCCACTTTGTTTTTTCAGTATTTTGGCATTAATTATGAACATGAACTTGCTAATGAGTCGCGCAATATTACCACTGAACTTGTTAATCAACCCGGGTTAACTTGGAATACAAAAATTAATACTGGCGACCGCGATTATTTACGGTTAAAACTGGGAATGCAAACTAAGTTTGTGAATAATTTATCTGTTAGTTTGGGTTATGAAACCCTGCTGGGTAAACAAAATGTCAGCGATAATTATATTAATGGTCAAATTCGTTGGCAATTTTAAGTCGCACTGTGGGTGGTACAGGTAACCTATGGGGGTGTTGGGTTTCATGCTTCAACCCAACCTACGTTCATCCTATACTTAATTCCACTCACTTACTCGGGTGGCACAAAAGAACTTGATTTAAGAGTGTGTAATTCCTTTGGAAAGAAACTTGGGTGGAGAGAAGTAGGACATTAACATAAGGTTTTAGGACTTTACCAACTGATAAAGTAGCTTCGCTACTTTATCCCACTGAAATTAAATCTAAAAGAGATGCGATCGCATCTCTTTTATGTTGGATAAGGTCAACCATTATGAGTTCGTTTTTATTAGGTTTTAGAATAAAGTTGTTAAGGTTATTTTTTTAAAAACTCCACCATGGCTAAACACTTTAACACTGCTGGACCATGTAAAGATAACATCCACTATATGCTCTCTCCCACCGCTCGCTTACCGGAGTTGAAAGCACTAATTGATGGAGAAAATTACTTTATCATTCATGCACCAAGACAAGTAGGCAAAACTACTGCCATGATAGCCCTCGCTCAAGAATTGACTGATAGTGGGGAATACACTGCCATCATGCTTTCTTTAGAAGTAGGGGCGCCCTTTTCCCGGGACCCCGGTATGGCTGAACGTGCAATTTTGGATGAATGGCAAGAATCCGCATGAATTATTGGAAGCATTTCTGGAGTTTTGGCGACAACATGGAGAACCACTACTCAAAAGTGCGCCCTACCATGAGATTGCTCCCCATTTGGTGTTAATGGCATTTTTACATCGGGTAGTGAATGGTGGTGGCACATTAGAACGAGAATATGCCATTGGTTCTGGGAGGATGGATATTTGTTTACGCTATGGCAAAGTGGTGATGGGTATAGAGTTAAAGGTGCGCAGGGAAAAGTTAGATCCCTTAACCAAGGGTTTGACCCAATTGGATAAATATCTGGATGGTTTAGGATTGGATTAGCTTCCGTATCGTGCAGCTAGAGGGTATTAGGGAGTGCTTATATCCCATTAGTTTGTTGGGTTTCCTATTAAACTCAACCTACATCACTACAGACAAAACCAGTCGTTTTTCAGCCGACTTTACCTTTGACCTGTGACAATGTATGCTACCCTTTGACCAATATTGGTAGCATGATCTGCCATTCTCTCTAGACACTGAATTGCTAATGTTAATAGTAGAATGGGCTCCACTACCCCGGGAACGTCTTTCTGCTGCGCCAAATTACGATATAGTTTTTTGTAAGCATCATCTACTGTGTCATCTAATAATTTAATCCTTCTACCACTAATTTCATCCAAATCCGCTAAAGCTACCAAGCTGGTAGCTAACATAGACTGGGCATGATCGGACATAATGGCAACCTCTCCCAAAGTAGGATGGGGGGGATAGGGAAATATTTTCATTGCTATTTCTGCCAAATCTTTGGCATAGTCCCCAATACGTTCCAAGTCTCTAACCAATTGCATGAATGAGCTTAAACAACGAGATTCTTGGTCTGTGGGAGCTTGATTGCTCATAATTGTGGCACAATCGACTTCTATTTGTCTGTAGAAGCGATCAATTTTTTTGTCTAATCTGCGTATTTGCTCAGCTGCTGTTAAATCTCGATTAAATAGAGCTTGGTGACTCAGACGGAAGGACTGCTCTACTAAAGCACCCATACGTAAAACATCTCGTTCCAGTCTTTTAATGGCACGTATAGGCTGAGGTTTTTCAAAAATTGTATATTTCACAACAGCTTTCATATTTTTAATCTCGGGTTTAATATATTTCTAGCTATTATAGTCTTGATTCAGAAATATCCGCTATCATGTTGAACCACCTGGGGAAGATGAATTTGTATCCAAGCACCACCGGTATCAGGATGGTTCATGGCCCTGATTTTGCCACCATGAGCTATAATTATTTGGCGGACAATGGATAAACCTAAACCACTACCAGTAATTTCTACTGTTTCATTCTCAGAGCGCGACTCCCGGTGTCTAGCTTTGTCCCCCCGATAAAATCTTTGAAAGACATGGGGTAGATCCACGGGAGCAAATCCAACCCCGGAATCAATAATGTTAATTTCTAAAATTTGGTTTGATATTGTACCTGTCTCTGGAGCAACTCCATTAATAGACTTCTCTCCACAAACTGTATTCATTTCAATAAAAATAGTACCGTTGAGGTTGCTGTATTTAATACAGTTATCTAACAGATTAAGAAACACTTGATAAATTCGGGACTTATCAGCACATATATAGACCTTTTCTGGACCGGAGTAGGAAATGCTAAGATGCTGGTTAGCGGCTAGGGGCTCTAAATTCTCCCAGACTGAAAAAATTAGGGAGCGGACTTCTAGCATTTCCAAATTCAGTTGGATGGAGGAGGTTATTTCCATCTGGGTCAGATCCAACCAATTTTGGACTAAATTAATTAGTCTGTCAACTTCTTGCATCAAGCGGATGACCCAACGGTTCAAAGGAGGATCTAAACGAGTTTGCAGGGTTTCTGCAACCAGACGAATGGAAGTCAGAGGTGTTCTCAATTCATGGGCCAGGTCTGAAAAAGAACGGTCACGTTGCTGATTAATGTCTACAAATTGTTGATGACTTTCTAGAAACACACCCACCTGTCCCCCCGGTAGAGGAAAACTGTTAGCTGCTAAAGACAATGGCTTTAATTCTAAGGTACCCTGACCATGATCTCGGGAAGGGTGAAAAATCCACTCTTGCATTTGCGGTTTTTGCCAATCCCGGGTTTGTTCAATTAACTGATCCAGTTCATAGGATCTCACTAATTCCAGTAGTAACCGTACTTGACCCGGTTGCCATCTTTGTAAATGTAGCATTTCCCGTGCGCACTGATTACACCATAGTAGTTGATTTTCTTCATCTACTTGTAAATATCCCAAGGGCGCAGCATTCAGCAACTGTTCATAAGCTTTGAGTGACAAGCGTAAGTTTTGTTGTTCATCCCTAACGGTACATATTTTACGATGTAATCCAGCTAATAGGGGCAATAATATCTTTTCAGCGTGGGGGTTTGAGGGTTGGGTTAACTGCTCTAAATGGCTGTTAAGTTGAAATTGTTGCCAAAGCCAAAAACCAAAACCGATTGCCAAACCCAGAAGAAATCCCAATAAGAACATTTGATCGTAAGTGTGCTATTTGACCGGAATTAAAGGGGTAGAATGCAAGTATGGTCTTTATAGGACGGCTTTTTTTGATTGTTAGATTATTAATGTAATCTGATTACTGTAATCATAACCGGTAGGGACTGCTTTTGGAAAATGCGATCGCCTAGGTATCTGTGACCATTCCTGTGCTACAGGTTAGACTGGATAAGATAACTGATCCACGCCGAATTTTATGTCCAATCAAGATGACAACTCCCAAAATGATAACTCCCGTGAGAAGAGCCAAAAACCCCAATCCAGCGGATGGTTTAAAATAAAAAGACCACGACCACCCAAAGGAATAGGAAAACCAAAAACAGAATAGCCGAGATATAGAAATCAACCAAATCTATAGCCAAAACCCCTGACTGTGACAATATATTCTGGATGGCTAGGGTCTAACTCTAATTTTTCCCTCAGCCATCGAATATGAACATCCACTGTTTTACTGTCACCGACAAAATCAGGACCCCAAACCTGGTCTAATAACTGTTCCCGTGACCACACCCTGCGAGCATAACTCATAAATAATTCTAGTAACCGGAATTCTTTCGGTGACAAGCTCACCTCCCTCCCCCTCACTAACACCCGACATTCCTGAGGATTCAAACTGATATCTTTATGTTTTAAAGTGGGTATTAAGGGCAAATTGGAAAACCGCTGACGACGTAACAAAGCACGACACCTAGCCACCATTTCTCTTACGCTAAAGGGCTTAGTTAAATAATCATCCGCCCCTACCTCCAAGCCTAGCACTCGGTCAGTTTCACTACCTTTCGCACTCAGAATTAAAATCGGTATGGAATTACCTTGGTGACGTAATAAACGACAAATATCTAACCCGTTAATTTGTGGCAACATCAAGTCTAGCACAAGCAGATCGAATGATAACTCACCGGGTTGGGTCTCTAAATTTCTGATTAGTTCCACAGCACAACGACCATCTTTAGCAGTCATAACTTCATAACCTTCACCCTCTAAGGCTACTACAAGCATCTCTCGGATCAGTTCTTCGTCTTCCACTATTAAAACGCGACTAACTGGTTCAATAGAGTTGTTGGAGTATCTAGGCAATTCAGTAGTATACATTGATAACAAAAGTTTGTAAGAATGTACTGGTCTTGGTTTCCAACTAGTTATGATCCTCACAAATTGAGGTCACATATTGGAGAACACGGAATTATTGTATTCAATACAACAATTTGCCTAAATTATAGTTCAAATAGTTGTTTTATAGAAATTTTGTCGAATATTTCCACATTTGTGCCTTTTAAGTGAGTGGGTGGAATTAGATATAAGATCAACGTAGGTTGGGTTGAAGTATGAAACCCAACACCCCCATGGGTTTCGTATTAAACTCATCCTACAAATAATTGTGTCTCCCTACTTAGTTCAGGCAAAACTAGAGAAATCCAAAGTGGGTGGAATATCCTGAATTCTTCCAGGACCTATAGCCCGCAATGCTTCTGGTAAACTAATATCTCCAGTATATAGGGCTTTACCGACAATTACTCCTGTAACCCCCTGATGTTCTAAAGATAATAAGGTTAATAGGTCAGTAACAGAACCCACACCCCCAGATGCAATCACGGGTATGGAAATGGCAGATGTCAACCCTCTTAATGCTTCCAAGTTTGGTCCCTGAAGTGTACCATCACGGTTTATATCAGTATAAATAATAGCTGCGGCACCCAATTCCTGCATTTGGGTTGCTAGTTGGGGGGCCAAAATTTGAGAAGTTTCTAACCAACCCCTGATAGCAACTAGACCATTCCGCGCATCAATGCCAACCATAATTTGGTGGGGGAATTGTTCACACAGTCCTTGAACCAAATCTGGTTGCTCTACTGCTACAGTCCCCAGAATTGCCCACTGTACCCCAAGACTAAATAACTGTATAACGCTGGATCTGTCGCGTATTCCTCCGCCAACCTCAATAGGTATGGAAACAGCATTGGTAATAGCCTCTATAGCAGATAGATTAACTACTCTACCAGCTTTTGCTCCATCTAGATCTACCAAATGTAGTCTTGTTGCTCCCTGGTCTGCCCACATTTTAGCGGTTTCTACAGGGTTATGGCTGTAAACCTGGGATTGTGCATAGTCACCCTTATAGAGTCTTACACAACGCCCCTCTAATAGATCTATTGCTGGGATAACTTCCATGACTAGTTAGTGAATAAGTTAATTTTAGTTGAGCTAAATGGAGAAGGAGGGATTCGAACCCTCGGATGGACCTTACGATTCCATCAACAGATTAGCAATCTGCCGCTTTCGACCACTCAGCCACCTCTCCAGGTCTATTAAAAATTATGATACAGCAATCATAACAGACAATTTTTGGCTTGTCAAGAGATTTTTTTCAAGTGGACAACTGAAAATCATGAATATAAAGTTTAACAATTTCTACTGGCGCTCCTCCAACAGTAGATATAAAATATGAGTTAGTCCGCAATGAGGGCAGTCTTGATTTTAATAGTCAAAGCTCTCCCAAGCCATATTTATAATCCCATGAACGCTCTTTCAATTCCCACCTGGATTATCCATATTTCTAGTGTCATTGAATGGGTAGTTGCCATTTCCCTCATCTGGAAATATGGCGAACTGACCCAAAACCATAGTTGGAGGGGATTTGCCCTAGCTATGATACCCGCCTTAATTAGCGCCCTATCTGCTTGTACATGGCATTATTTCGATAATCCCCAGTCCTTAGAATGGTTAGTTACCCTCCAGGCTACTACCACGCTAATAGGTAATTTTACTCTTTGGGCAGCAGCAGTGTGGGTTTGGCGTTCTACTCGAGCCAGTGGAGTTCTTAACATCTCAAATAAGGAGTAGACCGTCATGATCTCAAAAGAAACTCTATTTGCTCTCTCCTTGTTCCCCTATTTGGGTTTCTTGTGGTTTATCAGTCGCAGTCCACAAATGCCACGTTTAGCACTCTATGGATTCTATGGCACTTTAGTATTTGTTGGCGTTACCATTCCAGCTGGTATTTACGCCAAGATTGCCTACCAAGAAGCTCTAGCAAATATAGACTGGCTTCATGGCAGTGCTGAGTTATTCTTAACTCTTGCTAATATTTTAATTGTCTTGGGTTTTAGTCAAGCTGTACAAAATCTAGAAACTAAAGGTAAATAAACTAACATCCTTACCATACTAATTAAATACTCGGTACAACAAGTCGCGGTGTAACAGGGAACCATCCAACAGAGACTGTAATTTATCTCTTGACAAAGACTCGGTATTGTGATAGAAATCCAACCAAGTTTTGGCAATTAAATTAGGATCATCGGGTAAATCTGGAAGATTCCAACCTGGTATGGGTAAATCTTCCATCAACCTGTTGATTTTAGGATCATAACTTAAAGCAAAACAACGACACCCTTCACTAGCAGCCATAATTAAACTATGTAGACGCATTCCTATTACCATATTCACACCTCTAAATGCGCCTTTTAAAATTTGTGGTTTATCTAAACAAAAAACCTGGCTATTATTTGGTAATTGAGAGTGAATTTGTTGGGCAATTTCTAAATCTTCGGTTTTTTGAAATGGTAGAATTAGGATAAATGCTTGGGTGTGTTTTTGCAAATCAACCAATCCACGGATTAGATTTGCTAATCTATCCTGTGTCAACTGGGGATGTTTTCTCAAGGTAACTGCAATTCGTGGTTTTGGTAGACCCGCTAATTCTGGTACTGACTCAGATGCTAAACCCCACACTGGATCAGGTGCTAGGATATGTGGTATGTGCCAACCTGATAATAACCCAGCACTTGAGCGATCGCGCACACTCACACCCAAACAACCGGCAAAATTTCTTTGAGCCAACCAACGGTTTTGTGGTAGGGATAGGGGACCTATACCCTGGCCCCAGGCTATGGTTTTTAGACCCATAAATTGGGCCAAAGCCATTAATCCCCCATAATACAAGGGATTAATACTACTGGTTGCATCCTGCATTAAACTACCTCCACCCCATATAAATCCTTGACAAGAGCGTAAAGCTCGAATCAAGGGGATAAATGCCATCCGGTCATGACTTTCTACCCCATAATGTGTAGTGGTTAGTTGGGGACTACCGGACAGAACTACGGGAGTGATGTGAGGTGGTAGCATTTGTAAAAGAGTAGCCAAGAGAGCTTCATCACCACCATTACCCTTGCCATAATAACCAGAAAGTAAAACACGCATTATAAATCGCCCCGTCTTAGCTACTTAATTTGTCGCATATAATTTCCCCATAACTGTGCTGCTTGACCACTACTACCAAGGGTAGGAGAGTTGTTATCATTACCCAGCCAAATACCAGTGACCAATTGACGACTGGGAATAAAACCAATAAACCACAAGTCCACATTTTTATCTGTGGTTCCAGTTTTACCTGCTTCCTCACCCATTCCTATGGAAGCAGCACGACCAGTGCCCCTAGCTACCACAGCTTGCATCATGTCAGTCATAGTGTTAGCTACATTCTTTTTTAACACTGTTTGATTAGCTTTGGGATTTTGAGTAAAGGAATAAATCTCCCGACAGGTTTTTAAATTATTCCGATCTTCACAATCACTACTATCTAGAATTCGGGTAATAGCGTGGGGAGGATTCCATACTCCTCGATTGCCAATTGCTGCAAACGCACCGGTCATTTCCAGAACATTGACTACACTTTGACCCAGAACTAAACCGGGAACTGATTCCAAGGAGGATTTTATCCCTAACCTCTGGGCCATTTCTACTACCTTATTTAATCCTACCTCCCGTGCAAGTCTTAGAGCAATAGGGTTTTCTGACAGTGCAAAACCGGTAGCTACATCTAAGCTACCACCCCCACTGCGACAAGGTCTATAGGTAAATCCTCCCCAGGGAAAAGAATTACAAGAATAGCTCTTATAGGTGGGTATTCCTGCTTCTATAGCTGCAGCATAGGCAAAAACTTTAAAAGTAGATCCAGGTTGTCTTTGAGCTTGTATAGCACGGTTAAATTGGCTTTCTTTGTAATTTTTCCCCCCGACCATGGCTAATATGCTCCCAGTTTTGGCATCTAGGGTCACAATTGCTCCCTGGGAAAATCGCAAGTTGGAGCCAACCTTATTTACCGAATTTTGCAAGGCTGACTCAGCTTTAGCTTGAATTACTGGGTCTAATTTAGTTTCAATGATGTAGTTACCTTCTCTGGCTGCTCCTGCACCCAAAATTGATTCTAACTCTTGAAAAACGTAGTTGTAAAAATAGGGAGCAATAGTTTTAGCTTGTCTTTCACAAACTTTAGGACTGAATTGTACAGGAGATCTTCTGGCTCGATTTGCTTGAGTGGAATTAATCGTACCCATATCTAACATGCGTCGAATGACCCGATTCCGATAATCTGCTGCTGCTAATTTCCTAGGTCCATCTCCACAAAAGTCAAACCCATTGGGTGCAGGTAATATTCCCACTAAAGTTGCTGCTTCTGACAGGGTTAATTCTTTGGCAGATTTTTCAAAGTAATATTTAGCCGCATCTTCAAAACCAGAAGTGTCAGCTCCTAAAAATACTCGGTTTAAATAGGTAAGCAGGATCTCATCCTTGCTATAAAAGGTTTCTAATTTTAAGGAGACAATAGCTTCACGAATTTTTCTTCCTAAAGAATCCTGTCTACCTACATAATCACGAAATAAACTCCGTGCAAGCTGTTGGGTAACCGTACTAGCCCCTTGTTGCACATTTCCACTCTGTGTGTTAATGAATACTGCCCGCAAAATTCCTAGGGGGTCAACTCCAAAGTGCCAATAATAGCGACTGTCCTCCGAAGCGACTACTGCACCGGGTATGTAAGGACCGAAATCTGCTATTTCTTTAAGATCTACGTGAGAGATATTGCGGGGTTCTCGCAATGGGGTGTAGGCATCCCGGGCATAAATTACTACTGGTCCACTGGTTGCGGTGGGTAGGGGGTTAACGTCAAATTTTGTCCATTCCCAAACGATGGCCAGGGCAAATAAGGCAGTAATACCACTGATACCATACATTCCCCAAGTAAGAAATTTAATATGAGCAGGGGGTGGATCAAGATACTCAAGACTTACTGAAGCAGCTAGTTCTGGTGGACCCAGGGTAACAATATCACCATGTCTAAGTTTGAGAGATTTGACTCGGCGTTTTCCTAAGTAAATACCGTTAGTGGAATTTTCGTCTTTGATAGTGAAGACCGGGTTGTTTTGGCTTGAGTCCCTAGTGAGGGAAAGGTGAACCTGGCTAACTACTGGGTTAGGAACGATGATATCACAGGATCTGGAACTGCGACCTAAAATGTAACGTTCTCCCAATAGGGGATAGGTTTGGCTTTCTTCCCCGTTTTGCACCCACAGTTCCGGTACTTTGGCATTGGGTTTTAAAGCTAGTTTAGAAAAGTCTACTCTAGCTTGAATGGTATTTACAGCTTGAGTGATTTGACCAAGAAAGGTTTGGGGTTTTCGGGGTGGTTGTTGGGAACTCATGGTCTAGGATTGGGTAAAGTTAATTTATATCAAAATTAATTAGGAGTTTTCTGCTTAGGCTTTTTTCTGGGAACCAATTAGTAGACAAACAATACCTATACTAATAAATGAGTCTGCTAAATTGAAGACCGGGAAGTTGAATATACGAAAGTCCAGAAAATCTACCACATAGCCCAATATGAATCTATCAATACCATTACCTATAGCTCCCCCTAAAATTAAACCATAACCCAATTGTTCCCATACACTTAATAATGGCCCCCAAAGAGCGATCGCCACTAAAAGTAAACTTACGACTAGGGATAACCAACGTAACCACTCAACCTTACCACTAAAAAGACTAAAAGCTGCACCTGTGTTAGTTACGTATGTCAGATGAAAGACTCCTGGTAGTAAGGGCAAGGTTTGGTGTAAATCAAAGCTTTTAACCACGGACAACTTTGTCAGTTGGTCCAGAGCAAAAGCTATTACAGCAGCAATCCAAAACAGGCGATTTTTTAAACCCATGACAATTCTAGCATTAATTATGTGAGACGCAAAAATTACTAATGAGACATTAATAAAACATAATGTGTCGTAGGAGGTAAGCTATGACAGTAACAGCACAAAGCACGGCCAATTGTCCAGGGAGGGAAAACCAGGAATATTTAAGAATACCCTCCATTAAGGACAAATTTTGATTGTCCCCCCAGGAGAAAAGATAACTGGTTACCAAATAACAAATACCGCAAATGTGAATAGTTAACAATCCGCACAGACAACTAAAACCTAAGCTTTCTAATCGGGGTCTGGCTTTAAAGGCAAAATGTCCACAAATCCATGCTCCTGGAATAAACCCCAGTAAGTAACCAAATTGGGAAAGCTTAAGATATGCTATGCCTCCTCCTTGAGTAAATACCGGTAATAAGGTCAAGCCCATCACTAAATAAGCAATTTGGGAAAGGGCACCAGCACTTTTACCCCCTAAACAACCAACAAACAGTACAGCAGCAATTTGATAGCTAGTACCTAGAGGGAAGGTTTTAATTCCCTGTTGACTCCAGCTCCAGGGTAAGCTGGTACCGTATGCTTCTAAAAAGGTGCCGCCAATGGTCAACAGCAAGCCAATCATAGACCATAATAATTGATGGGAAGCAGCAAACATGGATTAGTTAATAACTAAATTAGATAAATAAACATTGCTATTGATTTGGAAGTGTCCAATCTCCCCAGTTCGGGATTACTGAGGGTTTGGCACTTTTCTAACTGCGAATTAGGGTAATAGTGCGCCCAGTGGGACTAAGAACCTCCTCCGTACTAATCCTCTCCCCCATGGGTGGTAAACCAGGACGGCGATCGAAAATCACTAACCAACCTGTATCTAATCCTAACCCATCCAGATATTTATCCAGTTGGGTCAAACCCTTGATTAACGGATCTGACTTTCTTTCACGCCACACCTTGAGTTCCATACCCATCACCACCTTGCCATATCGTAAACAAATATCCATTCTCCCAGAACCAATGGCATATTCCCGTTCTAACGTACCACCACCATTTACCACCCGGTGTAAAAATGCCATTAATACCAAATGGGGAGCAATCTCATGGTAGGGCGCACTTCTGAGTAATGGTTCCCCGTGTTGTCGCCAAAATTCCAGAAAAGCATGTAATAATTTATCAGGTAATAGTTCCCCTTGTTCATTTAGCCACAGAGGTTCAATTGCTCCAATAGAAACCCTAGTTGTATAACTTAGTACTAAAGGTAGAACTTCTTTATAAATTGGATTGGCAATTTCCAGTCCTTGTCCTTGATCTCGACACAGACCTAAATCCAGCACGTAACGAATATCATCCGGTGGTACGTCGGGTAAGTCCTCACCTGCTAAAATTGGTTCAATAATAGCTTTGACCCGCTCTTCCCGTAATCTTTCTGCTAAACTATCTAAATGGGTATCCTGACGCTGGATGAGAATTTCTTTGGCTTGGTTAATCACCTCAGCAGTAATGGGTTCATTCACATCCTGGACTAACACCTGGGTAGCTTGACGAGCTAGGGCGTTGACTAACCATGGTTGTCCATCGGTTAAATAATATGCCTGTTGAACTGCTCCCAGGGTAAACACCTGTCCCGTAGCTGTTGTATGTTGTTCATATAGATTTTGGACATCTGTAAAAGTAAAATTACTTAAAGTTAGGGATTCAGCCTTGATATTAAACGGACTAGACGTATTGAATCGTTCACTTCCACCGGATTTAACCTTATAGTCCCGCACATCCCGCATGCCAATTAAGCCCACCGAATGGGGGAAACCCTGGGGACGACGGGGAAAACCATCCCGTAACTGTCGCAATACTGAAATCAAGGTTTGATTTTGTAATGAGTCAATTTCGTCAATGAAGACTACTAGGGGACGAGGAGAGCTTTTTGCCCAACTTTTCAGGAAAGCACCAATAGTCTCCCTGCGCTCTGGGTCAAAAGGGGGATGGAGGTCTTCCGGAAGCCAAATATCAATCCCATCTTGCCAAGAACCCAAAATAGCCCTTTCAGCACGTTCTGGTTCATCAGGAAAAACCGACCCCACTTCCACGGAGAGCATCACTGCTGTATACTCCCCACTATCAGTTAATTCTTGAGCTAAAGCTATCATAGCAGTGGTTTTGCCTACTTGTCGCGGTGCATGAATGATAAAGTAATTTTCTCCATCAATTAATGTTTTCAACTGAGGTAGTCGTCCTGTGGGAGAGAGCATATAGTGGATATTAGCTTTGCAAGGGCCAGCAGTGTTGAATTGTTTAGGCATAATTGGCAATAAGTTAAGGTACTACTGTGGTTTAAATTTATCCCATTTTTCTAACTGGGAATTAGGATCCCCTCACCTTGCGCAAAAATGCCAGGTAAAAGATAAAATAAGAGTAAACTAATATTTAGAGTGAAATATGATGAGCGATCGCGACTATACACTAATCATTGATAAAAGTGGGAGCATGTCAACTCCGGATCAACGGGGTGGAAAAACCAGATGGGAAATAGCTCAAGAATCTACCATAGCCCTAGCCAGAAAGTGTGAGCAATTTGACCCAGATGGTATTACTGTTTATGTATTTTCCGGTAGATTTAAACGATACGAAAATGTGACAGCAGCAAAGGTTGCCCAGATATTTCAAGAAAATGATCCTGTTGGTACAACCAATTTAGCTGGAGTGCTTTTAGATGCTACTAATCAATATTTTCAACGTAAAGCATCTGGTCAAGCCAAACCAAATGGTGAAACCATTCTAGTGATTACTGATGGCGAACCGGATGATCGGAAAGCGGTTTTTGAAGTAGTTATTAACGCCTCTCGCAAAATAGATAAAGATGAGGAATTAGCAATTTCTCTAATTCAAGTAGGTACAGATGCGCAAGCTACAAAATTTCTCAAAGCTCTCGATGACCAGTTACAAAGTGTAGGAGCTAAATTTGATATTTGCGATACTGTGACTTTAGATGACTTGGAAGAGATGAGTTTAACAGAAGTTTTAATGAATGCAATTACTGATTAGTGGAATTGTAGAAGGTTTTGGAAAATTGTGGGTGACATGGTAGCATAGACCTCGGGTAATTTGGCAAGAGACTAATTAATATGAAATATTGGCGTGAAACCCTGGCTATAGCTCAGCGTATCTTAACGGAACTACTACGACGCAGACGAAGTCTAATTTTTTGGACTATTTTCCCAGTTTCTATTTTGATACTTAATGGCTTTGTTTTGTCAGAACGGGGAGAACTAGCCATGGAGGTAGCCTTAGAAAAAGCTGCACCTTCGAGTTTAGTGGGTGCGGCACTATTTTTTAGTTGTTTGGGTGGAACTGTTGCAACAGTTGTTGCGGAGAGAGAACAACAAACTCTAAAACGATTATTTATTTCACCTTTAAGTGGCACATCTTATTTTCTGGGAATTTTTTTAGCCCATAGCTGTATAGGAATTGGACAAACTCTGCTAGTATATATAGTTGCTGGGTTCTGGGGTGCAACCTTTCAAGGTTCAATATTATTAGGAATAGTCATTATTTTCTTGAGCATTATTGCATACGTGGGTCTGGGATTTGTCCTCGGGACACAACTAGCTCGTCGTACGGAAGACGTTAATGCTTTGGTAGCTACTTTTGGCGTACCCCTGTTAATTTTGGGGGGGACATTTTTTCCAAGTTCCCTATTTCCTAAAACTCTATTAGATATTGCTAAGTATAATCCTATTTACCACATGAATGAAGCTCTTTTAGGTGTTTCCGCTAATGGAGAAAAATTTAGCGATGTGAGCTTACACTTGCGCTTTTTGTTATTTTTTGCTACACTTACTCTCGTTTGTGGTTGGATATCTTATAAACGGATGTTGATGGTAGAAAAAAGACTTTAAACCAGTATAGTCACAAATAAATATCCTATTTCTATAGAAAGAGTTGACTTTGGTGAATTAAAGCCAAAAGTGGGGAGTATGATCCAATTCCAGCTCCCATTCCTGAAAAATATCAATTACCAAGATGCTTAAAATTAAAAATTTAAACAAGTCCTACAAAAACCGCAAAGTTCTACAAAATTTAACATTTGCCATCCAACCGGGAGAAGTTTATGGTTTACTGGGTGCTAACGGAGCAGGTAAAACAACTACTATTAATATTATTTGTAATCTTCTTAAAGCAGATAGTGGTCATGTCACAGTAAATCATCAGCCAATTTCTGGTTCTACAAAAAAACTCATTGGTATTGCTCCCCAGGAAAATATTCTATATAAAACCCTCTCCTGTGCGGAAAATCTGAGATTTTTTGCTGAGATTTATGGTTTAGACTCCAAAACCAAACAAAAACAAGTAGTGACTACCTTAAAATCCGTAAACTTGTTAGATAGAGCAGATAGTCCTGTAGAAACTCTCAGTGGAGGTATGCAAAGGCGTTTAAACATTGCTGTGGCTTTAGTACATCAACCTCAATTATTGATTCTTGATGAACCAACCACAGGACTAGATATTGAAGCTAGATATGAAATTTGGGAATTAATTCGCAATTTAAAAAATCAAGGTATGACCATACTGCTAACCACTCACCTACTAGATGAAGCTGAAAGACTTTGTAGTCGGATTGGAGTTTTAAAAAATGGTCAGATATTAGCTGAGGGAAGTTTAGCAGAATTAAAAACCCGGGTTCCGGGGAAGGAAATTGTTTTGGTGCAAACCAAAGAAGAAAGTACAGCTATATCAGTAGGTCGGGAAAATGGTTTTATTGTTCGACGGTATGGGAGTGATTTAGCCTTTTTACTACCAGAACCAATAGAACTAAAAGAATTATTGACTAAATTTGATGGTATAGAGATTGACTCTATTTCCCGCCAATCCCTGCGTTTAGAACATATTTATGTAGAAATTACCCAAGCGGATTTGAGTTTGTAGTTAGGTCACCTATTACTTTTATTTGTATGACGAATATTATCGAAACCCTAAAAGCAGATTACCAAAGATTTCCCCTTGAGCAGACTTACAGCATTTATGCACTAGATGTTTACTTTCAAGATCCAGTTTTTAAATTTCGTGGTTTAGAACTTTACAAGTGGATGATTAAATTTATTCACATATTTTTCACTAACTTACGGATGGATTTGCACCACATCGAACAAGACAAAAATATGATTAAGACCGAATGGACATTAAGCTGGAATGCATCCCTACCCTGGAAACCGAGAATTTCCATCTCTGGATGGACCCAATTAGGTCTTAATAATCAAGGATTGATTAGTTCCCATATAGATTATTGGCACTGTTCACGTTTAGATGTACTAAAACAACACCTATTTTCCGTAAAGAAAGGATAATGTAAATAAATGTCAACAAAATTCAGGTAGGACAGAATCATTCATGCGCGTAATTTTAATGACTGGTAAAGGTGGAGTAGGTAAAACTTCCGTCGCCGCTGCAACTGGATTGCGTTGTGCAGAGCTAGGTTATAAAACATTAGTTTTAAGTACAGATCCAGCTCATTCCTTAGCAGACAGTTTTGATTTAGAGTTAGGTCACGATGCAAAACAAGTGCGTCCCAACTTATGGGGTGCGGAACTGGATGCTTTGCAAGAACTAGAGGGTAATTGGGGAGCAGTGAAACGTTATATTACCCAGGTGTTACAAGCTAGGGGTTTAGAAGGGATCCAAGCAGAAGAGCTGGCAATCTTACCGGGGATGGATGAAATTTTCGGTTTGGTGAGAATGAAACGTCACTACGATGAAGGGGTATTTGATGTTTTAATTATAGACTCTGCTCCTACTGGTACAGCTTTAAGACTATTAAGTTTACCAGAAGTTGGTGGTTGGTATATGAGGCGGTTTTATAAACCTTTTCAAAACATATCAGTAGCCCTGAGACCATTAGTAGAGCCTATTTTTAAACCCATAGCGGGATTTTCTTTACCAGATAAGGAGGTAATGGATGCACCATATGAGTTTTATGAGCAAATAGAAGCCTTAGAAAAAGTTTTAACTGATAACACTCAAACCTCGGTTAGACTAGTGACTAATCCAGAAAAAATGGTAATTAAAGAATCATTACGAGCTCATGCTTACTTGAGTTTATATAATGTAGCTACAGATTTAGTCGTGGCCAATAGAATTATTCCGGAGGAGGTTGCGGATCCATTTTTCCTAAGATGGAAACAAAATCAAGAACAATATCGACGAGAAATTCATGACAACTTTCTCCCGTTACCAGTGAAGGAAGTCCCCTTATTTTCCGAGGAGATGTGTGGTCTAGCTGCATTAGAGAGATTGAAGGATACTTTGTATCCGGGTGAAGATCCCACCCAGGTTTATTATCGAGAGACGACCATTAGAGTGGTGCAAGAAAACAACCAATACAGCTTGGAGCTTTATTTACCGACTATTCCTAAAAGTCAGATCCAATTAAGTAAAAGTGGAGATGAATTAAATATTACTATTGGTAATCACCGACGTAATTTAGTTTTACCCCAAGCTTTAGCTGCTCTTCAACCTGCGGGAGCAAAAATGGAGGGTGACTACCTAAAAATTCGCTTTGCTAACAATGTGAGAGTTTAGTTAGTATGCAGTAATTATTACTCCCTGGGTTACCAGGGATTATTTTTAACAATGATGAAAGCACAATTAACCATTCAACAATTGCTTCTTGCAGCAGCAGACTTTACCCAAATAGAGTCTACACATAATGAACCCGCACTTTACGGAGTAACTGATGGAAAGCGTGTTGGGACATACTGGGAACATAGGCGTTGCATAATAGAGGTATGAATTGAGGTAATCTACTGTGCATTGTCCAAACTGCGGGTCTTCCAAAATCAGAAAGAATGGCAAACGTCGAGGTAAACAAAATCACATTTGTGTTGATTGTGGTCGTCAATTTATCGATGTCTATAGTCCACCTAAAGGCTATTCAGAAGAAGTTAAACAAAGTTGCCTGCGCTCTTATGTTAACGGTATGGGATTTAGAGCAATTGAACGCGATAAAGGCGTTCATCATACAACTATTATTTACTGGCTAAAACAAATTGGTTCCATACTTCCAGATGCTCCACCAGTTGAGGAAACACCCTTGGTAGGTGAGCTTGATGAGTTGGAGACCTTTGTGGGATCAAAAAAAAACAAAATATGGTTGTGGACAGCAGTAAATCACTTCCGTAAAAATATCCTGGCTTGGGTTGTGGGAGACCACAGCTCACAAGCATTTCAACCTTTGTGGGACATCGTTAAACTCTGGCAATGCTTTTTTTATGTTACTGATGGGTGGAGGGTTTATCCGAGTTTTATTCAGCCAGAGGATCATATTGTGAGCAAAACATATATGACTAGGGTAGAGGGTGAAAATACACGTTTACGTCACTACTTAGCGCGACTACATAGAAAAACGCTATGCTATTCAAAATCTGTAGATATGCTTAGGTATTCAATTAAATTATTACTTCACTATTTAAAGTATGAAGTAATACCCGCGTTTAGTTGATTCATCCCGCAAATATGCAACGCCGGAACATAAATTCATGGATTATTTATCCGAAAACTACAGCTATCAAAGGGGTAATTCAGCTGCGGGTATTGATATTCCCGATCTTGAAGTTGATATAAAAACAACTAGTATAAAGCAACCTCAATCTTCTTTTCCTTTTAAGTCTGCTACCCAAAAGATATTTGGGCTGGGATATAATCTTCTTGTTTTTGTCTATGCTAAATATGACAATCATCAAACTAGAACCGGAAGATTAGAAATACAGCATACCATTTTTTTGGACAAGAGTAGGACAGCGGATTTCCAAACAACTGCAGGACTATTAGATATAATAAGTCACAATGGTAAAAAGGATGATATCATTGCATTTTTGATGTCTAGAAACTTACCGGTTGATGACATAGTAGTAAGTCAGTTAGCCGAGAGAATTTTGGAATCAAGTCCAAATCAGGGCTACCTGACAGTCTCTAATGCTCTTCAATGGAGATTGCAATATAACCGTGTTATTCAAGAAGCAGGAAATATATCAGGTATCATTAGAGTTGGATAGTTAAAAAATGGCTAAGTCATCACAGAAATCGGAATTTGGAGATTTTCAAACACCTGACAATCTAGCAAAATGTGCAACCCATCTTCTTAAGGATAAGTATGGTGTTCGTCCAGATCTAATTATAGAACCTACTTGCGGAAAAGGAGCCTTTATTAGAGCTTCCTTGACTGAATTTAAACACACCAAAATTGTGGGTTTCGACATTAATGAAGAACACATTCAATATGCAAAAACCTCCTCATTAAGATACCCCAATTCAGAGAATGTAACTCTTTGTGTACAGGACTTCTTTAGCATGAATTGGGATGCTTTTTTGGCTGATTTTGTGGGGTCTATTTTGGTAATTGGCAATCCTCCCTGGGTAACCACTAGTGAGCTAACTATTCTCAACAGCAAGAATTTACCTTCAAAGTCAAACTTTCAAAATCGTCAAGGTATTCACGCCATCACCGGTTCCAGTAATTTTGATATTTCAGAATGGATGCTTCTCAAACATGTCCAATGGCTGACTAAAAAAGAGGGAACTTTAGCAGTTTTATGTAAGTATTCAGTCGCTCGGAAAATTATTAATCAGGTAATAACAAAATTCGGTAATAGATTTTCTGCTGATATTTATCTGATTGATGCTAAAACATTGTTTGGAGCATCCGTAGATGCTTGCTTTTTCGTTTTGTCTAACAGTGGCAATACTAATTGTGATTTTAAGATTTATCAAGATCTACAATCAGACCAGACTATATATTCAATTGGAAACAGAGATGGGAGAATGGTTAGGGACACTACCAAGTATGAAAAATGGAAACATTTATCTGGACAAGATTTAAGATATACTTGGCGTTCTGGGATCAAACACGATTGCTCTAAAATAATGGAGTTTCAATGTGTTGACGATGGGTTATTTATCAATGGAATGGGCGATAAATATTTTCTTGAGAGGGAATATTTGTATCCCCTTTTGAAAGGTTCTGATATTGCTAACAGTAGAATTGATTCTCACCACAAGTTTGTCTTAGTTACTCAGAAATCAGTAGGTGAAGATACAATAATTATCCGCGATAAAGCACCTAAAATTTGGCAGTACCTGCTTGAACATGACCAGTTTTTAAAAACTAGAAAGAGTTCAATCTATAAAAATAAACCTCCCTATTCTATATTTGGTATAGGGGAATATTCCTTTAAAAATTGGAAAATTGCCATATCTGGACTTTACAAAAAACTAAATTTTTGTCTTGTTGAACCTATTGGTAATCAACCGGTAATGTTAGATGACACTGTCAATTTTTTGTCTTTTGATACCCAGAGGGAAGCAGAATTTATTTTCAGTCTTATTACTTCTGATCCATCTATTGAGTTTCTTAATTCAATGATATTTTGGGATGAAAAACGACCAATAACAATAGATATTTTGCGCAGAGTCTCCCTGAAAGCTGTCGCTCGGGAAATAGATGTTTTAGAAATATATTTAGCATTGGGTCAGGTGGTGAGATCTAATCCTAATGGTCAGCTGGAGTTGGCGATAGTATGATCCATATTCCCCCCAACTTCCCCCAAATCTCTGATTAAATCCTCCACTCCTGCAACTGGTAATATCCTAACATCCAATTCCTTAGATACCTGTGCTACAGTCATATCATCCAAAAATACTAATTCACCATGTTTGAGCATGATGCTGGGCAATAATAAACCATCACCTAAATCCTTCCCTTTCAGGTGGTAGAGTAAATCATGTCCAGTTAATAACCCGGTAACGGTGATATTTTGTCCCCAATAGTCACTATATAGTGCAACCATATTTACCCTTAAACCTTCAACTTTATTTAACCTGTCAACCAGGGGTGTAAATGCTTTCTCTACCGCATTTCCCACTACCCAAGTTAATGTTTTCTCAGGAGAAATTTTTGCCGGTAGTAATTTATTCGCTACTTGATTAAATTCCTTCATAAATAATCTTATGGAACCTACTCCATTATCTATTTGTGGATATTCTTCATACTCCTCCTGTGCTGGTAGTTCCTCACCACCAATTAAAAACCATTCATCCGCTAACCAGACTACCCGAGAATCATATTTCTGCTTAAATTCTTGACCAAGCATTTCTACCTGACCTATTACTTCCCTGGCTTTTTCCCTGGTTACGGGAATCAACTCATCCTGTGAGGGACGAAATCTGGTTAAACCCACAGGAACTACTGCTACTGATGCTACTGTGGGTACTTCCCCCATATAAAAGGATGCTAAATCTCTTAGTGTTCTTTCCAGGTGTGAACCATCATTAATTCCAGGACAAACTACCACTTGAGCATGAATTTGTAAGCGTCTTGCTTGAAACCATTTAATTTGCTCTAAAATCTCTCCAGCTCGACTATTTTTTAAAAGTCTAATTCTTATTTCTGGTTCTGTTGCATGAACTGAAATATATAAGGGTGATAGTCTCATTTGCTCAATTCTTTGCCATTCTCTTGTAGGTAAATTGGTCAGGGTTAAATAGGAACCATACAAGAAACTTAAACGATAATCATCATCCTTTAAATATAAGCTGGAGCGTTTACCAGGTGGTTGCTGGTCAATAAAACAAAAGGGACAGCGATTATTACATTGAATTAAGTTATCAAATAAAGCTGTGCCAAATTCTATTCCTAGGTCTTGGTCGTAGTCTTTCTCAATTTCAACTTGATGAATTTTACCATGTTTATCTAATACTTCTATTTCTAAAATTTCATCTGCACACAAAAACTGATAATCTATTAAGTCGCGGGGTTTGATTCCGTTAATGCTCACAATGGCATCACCTGCTTCAAATCCAACCTCAGCAGCAATGGATTCGGGTATAACACTGGTAATTTTTGCCGGTTTAATCTCAGACATGATAATTTTTAACAGCTTTATTTTAGACTAATCTCAGTTTTCATCACCCCTGCCAACCATTAGCAAGTGCCAATAAAATTGCTCCGCCAAAAGCTAGTCTATACCAAACAAAGATAAAAGTGTCTTTAGTTTGTAAATAACGAATTAAAAATGCAATTGACAGGTACGAAAAAATAAAGGTCGAGATAATTCCTATAACCAATAACAAAACTATATTCTCTGGTAATTGCCCCTCTTGAAAGAGATGAAATATTTTTAAGCTCTTGTATAAGGTGGCTATGGTCAAGGTGGGAAAACCTAATAAAAATGAAAATTTTGCTGCTGTGTCTCTTTCTAGTCCTAAAAACAAGGCTGTGGTCAATGTGGAACCAGAACGAGAAACCCCAGGAATTAAGGCTAGGGATTGTCCTATCCCTACTAAAATACCATCTCGAATTTGCAAATGATCAAATCCCCGCTTGCGATCGCCAATTTTTTCAGCCAATCCCAATAAAATAGCCATGACTACTGACATTGTACCAATAATTAGGGCGCTTTCGGGCAAAATGTCCTTTAACAAAAAACCAAGAACTAGTGCTGGTATGGTTCCAACAGCAATACCTATTACAATTTTCCACTCTTCCCTTTGCCAGTCCTTATCCTTAAACCCTTCCACTGCTCCTTGAATAATACTGGCAATCAATGACCGAAAATACAATAAGATTGCCACCACACTGCCAAATTGAATCGCATCAACAAAGTCTTTAGCCCCTAACTCTTTCCAACCAAATACTTTAGTAAAAATTAATAAGTGAGCTGTACTACTAATCGGTAAAAATTCGGTAATACCTTGGACTATACCTAAAATAAACGCTTGTAACCACTCTAGATTAGCTTGATTGCCGTTCTCAGCCACAGCAAGCATTGGTGATAATAGTAACTCATTAGCTGTTCCTAAGATTGTGATCATGAATTAGACTCGCTTGATACGATGACATATCCTAGCAAGTTATTCTCAAGTTGTCCAACCTAACAGTTCATTTTTTGCGCCTTGTGCTTTATGATCAAAATACCCCTGGGGGGGATTTTACAGTGTGATACTGTAAAAAGATAAAGTTTAGTAACAAATATTAAAAACTTTGATTAATAACACACTCTCATCCTACAAAACTGTGAACTCCTCTATTAAAAATGATTTACATACCTCCGAGAGCAAGGCCATAAGTATGGATGAGTTCCATTCTCCTCTGTTCTTATTACCCGCCTTACCGAAAGCGATCGCCATCAGTCAAAGTTGGTTAATATTTGGAGCTGCGGTGTTTTTAATATCCGTACCGGTATTTATAGAGGCACCTTTAGTGCGATCTTTACCGACTATAAGTCTAGCCATTACTGGATTGTGGGTGTGGTTAAGTTTACAATTAATGTCGAATGAAAAAACTTATATTTGGGGTGATTTACTCTTAGGATTTAGTCTTACCTGGTTAACAGGGGCAATTTACTGGGGTTGGTTACGGTGGGAACCACTGTGGCACTTACCCATAGAATCCATATGTCTACCCATGGCCCTTTGGTGTTTACACAGAAATTGGGGTAAAATCGGTAACTGGTTTTATCTTGGCTCTCTATTTGGTACAGTCCTAACAGATGTATATTTCTACCTAGTAGACCTAATGCCCTATTGGCGGCAAATTATGCAAACTGATGTTCTAGGAGTATCACAAATATTTAAAAATGCCTTATTACAAGTACAAACTCCCTGGGGACAAGGCTGGGCTATAGTTTTAGCTCTATCACTATTAATTGCTGGTTTACTACCATTAAAAAATAAACAAAAGCATTGGTATGCATTTAGTGGAGCAGTTTTGAGTACAATCCTAGTAGACAGTCTATTTCTAGTAGCTGCGATTCTGGCTAAAAATTCTGGCGTTGCATATTTGCGGGATGAATCAACTAAACGCGGGTATTACTTCATACTTTAAATAGTGAAGTAATAATTTAATTGAATACCTAAGCATATCTACAGATTTTGAATAGCATAGCGTTTTTCTATGTAGTCGCGCTAAGTAGTGACGTAAACGTGTATTTTCACCCTCTACCCTAGTCATATATGTTTTGCTCACAATATGATCCTCTGGCTGAATAAAACTCGGATAAACCCTCCACCCATCAGTAACATAAAAAAAGCATTGCCAGAGTTTAACGATGTCCCACAAAGGTTGAAATGCTTGTGAGCTGTGGTCTCCCACAACCCAAGCCAGGATATTTTTACGGAAGTGATTTACTGCTGTCCACAACCATATTTTGTTTTTTTTTGATCCCACAAAGGTCTCCAACTCATCAAGCTCACCTACCAAGGGTGTTTCCTCAACTGGTGGAGCATCTGGAAGTATGGAACCAATTTGTTTTAGCCAGTAAATAATAGTTGTATGATGAACGCCTTTATCGCGTTCAATTGCTCTAAATCCCATACCGTTAACATAAGAGCGCAGGCAACTTTGTTTAACTTCTTCTGAATAGCCTTTAGGTGGACTATAGACATCGATAAATTGACGACCACAATCAACACAAATGTGATTTTGTTTACCTCGACGTTTGCCATTCTTTCTGATTTTGGAAGACCCGCAGTTTGGACAATGCACAGTAGATTACCTCAATTCATACCTCTATTATGCAACGCCAAAATTCTTAACCATGGGAGAGCAGCTAAGTCATAGAGTGTCAATCAGAAGTTGTATAGTAGTTTTTGACTCCTACAAACATTCCCTCAGTGGAATGAGAGCGGACTACCCGTAGTTAAAAGAGTTGATTTTTGTTTGATGGAAAGAGGAAAGAAAATTGTGAAAGGATTAGTGCGTTTATTAACAGTTTTTAGTTTGTTACTCGGATGCTGGGGATGGTTAGGAACAACCCAAACAGCTCAAGCTTGGGATTTTAGCCGTGTTAACCTACCCCAAACGCCAATTTTGGCAATTGCTCGGCAAAATAAAGCTGATCAGAAACTAGCAACGGATTTTGGTAAAAAAATAGACCTGAATAATACCAACATTGCCCGATTTCAGGGGATCAGAGGGTTTTATCCGGTTCTGGCTAAAAAAATCATTGCTAATGCTCCTTATGTTAAGGTAGAAGACGTGTTGGAAATTAAAGGTTTGAGCGATCGCCAGAAACAACTTCTACAAAATAATTTAAGTCAATTTACCGTAACAAAATACGATGCTGAATTCAACGAAGGCGATGATCGTATTAACAACGGTATTTACAGATAAGACAAATACCTAATGGGTGAGGAGGGGTGAAAAATTTTCTCCCCCTAATCTCCCGTTTTCTGATTCCTTGTTTATACCCATATACCTTAACCTTGACTGAAATAGATATCAATCAGACATTTGATGTACTAGTGGTAGGTGCTGGTGCTGCTGGACTATATACAGCTTTATGTTTACCTGCATCTTTACGAGTTGGCTTAATTACTAAAGAAAACCTTACCCTATCTGCTAGTGATTGGGCTCAGGGTGGTATTGCTGCTGCCATATCCCCAGAGGATTCACCAAAACTCCATATTGAGGACACCTTAAAAGCTGGTGCAGGTTTATGTGATATTAAATCGGTAGAATTCTTAGCTCATAAAGCTCCCGATTGCATTCAGGCTTTATTAAATTTAGGTGTGGCCTTTGATCGTCATGGTACAACCCTAGCCTTAACCTTAGAAGCTGCTCATTCTCGTCATCGAGTGCTCCATGCAGCAGATACTACAGGTAGGGAAGTAACTACCACCCTAGCAAATCAAGTATTATGTCGTCCAAATATTCAAGTAATTCAACAGGCTTTAGCCCTTTCTATCTGGTTAGATGCAAAAACTGGACACTGTCAGGGAATTAGTCTGTTTTATGAAGGAGAAGTAACTTGGTTAAGAGCGGGTGCAGTAGTTTTAGCCACAGGTGGTGGAGGTCAAGTATTTGCTCAAACTACTAATCCAGCAGTGAGCACAGGTGATGGGGTGGCCATAGCTTGGCGCTCGGGTGCGATTATTCGCGATCCAGAATTTGTGCAATTTCATCCTACCGCTTTAATAAAACCAGGAAGGTTTTTAATTAGTGAAGCTGTAAGGGGAGAGGGAGCCCACTTAATTGATGATCAGGGACGACGTTTTGCGTTTGATTATCATCCCGCAGGTGAACTAGCACCCAGAGATGTGGTCAGCAGAGCTATCTTTAGTCATCTACAACGTACCACCAAGGATTTAGCCACTGCCCATGTTTGGTTAGATATGCGTCCCATAGGTTCGGATAGAATCCGCCAAAGGTTTCCTAATATTATTAAAGTTTGTCAGTATTGGTCCATAGATGTATTTAATCAACCTATTCCCGTATCTCCCGCAGCTCATTATTGGATGGGTGGTATTCTCACGAATTTAGAAAATTGCACTTCCATTCCCGGTTTATATGCTGTGGGGGAAACTGCTAGTACTGGTGTTCATGGTGCCAATCGTCTGGCCAGTAATTCCCTACTAGAATGTATAGTGTTTGGGGCACAGATGGCTGATTTGAAATTGCCATCGGTAGTACCATCCAATTTACATCCCAGTTCC
The DNA here is from genome assembly GCF_003367075.2 of Cylindrospermopsis raciborskii Cr2010. NCBI lineage: Bacteria > Bacillati > Cyanobacteriota > Cyanophyceae > Nostocales > Aphanizomenonaceae > Cylindrospermopsis > Cylindrospermopsis raciborskii. Next base: position 1,660,894 of record NZ_CP065936.1, on the reverse strand, counting down.
TGGGAATGTAATTTAACCGAGTGGGAAAGCCAAAAATCAGTATTAGAAAGTATGAGAGAAAATTTGCCCCGACTAGTTTGGCAAAGTGCGGGTATTTGTCGAGAACAAGTAAGTCTAGACCGGGCGATCGCCCAGGTTGTATTTTGGCAAGGGGAATTTGCCAGTTTACCTTTGAGTCAGTTTTTAAAAACCTTACCTGGTGGAACAGCGGCTAAATTTAATTATTCCGATATCAACCAGTTATTACGTCTATGGGCAGAAACCCAAAATTTATTAGATGTAGCTTATTTAATTCTTAAAAGTGCTGCTTTTAGGAAAGAAAGTCGAGGTGGGCATTATCGTTCAGACTATCCAGAAGCGGTTAATGAATGGCAAGTGCACACAATGATCCAAGATGATCGTTGGTGGAAATCTGAGGGAATTTAGGCTAAAACTCCTAGTATGGAATCAATGGGAGGGAGTGGGTAATCAGTTGTGAAATCACCGAAAGTATTTGAAATTTTGTGGACCCATATAACCGCTAAGTCTAGCTAAATCACTCAAATTTTGCACTCCACCATAGATTTTACCGTTAATTATCCAAGAGGGGAAGCCCTGAATCTTTGCCGCTTGACACAGCGCTGGTTTGCCTTTAGGACTGTCTGCAGCACATTCTACTGTAATATTATTATTATTGATGATTTGATAGGCTTCTTTACCAAAGAGTAGCTTCTGTTCATGACAATGGGGACACCAATAGGCAACGTACTCTTTAGCACCAATTTTTACTAAGTGCTGGGCTAGGGCAATTTCCGATTCTCCCGAAGTGGTGGTTATTTCCCAACCAAAATTAGGATTGGGTTCTTCCCTGGGTGAAAAAGTAATACGTTGTTGACCGGAGGTGGTAGTATCAGTGGTGATATCAACGGGGGGTTTGGAGTAAATACCTAAAGTGGTAATTAGTGTGACCACAACAACTATCAACCCAATAAATAGAACTTGACCTATATCCTCCCATTCTCTTCCTAAAATGGTCAAAATCAGCATACTCAAAGCAAAAATTGCTGATGCAATACAGTACCAACATACAGCTTGCAGTTGAAATGCTAGAACATACATTAAATAGCCACTGAACACAGTCATGGCGATCGCTCCGATCAATAGTAGCCACCAACTTAAATTCTCTATTTGTTGTATATTCTTGCTTTGATTACTTTTCTTGCTATCCTTTGATATTAGCAAAATAGGAGATAGAGCTAGTATAAACATGACCATGTATGATAACAAGCCAAACAGAGCCAAAGGTTGACCAAACACAGTTCCCCAGTAGCTGGAGAGAACATCCATACAACCCTGCTCCCCAACATTGCATACAGGCGTACCACCTGTTAACTTTTCGTAAGTAAGATAACCCGTGTTAAGAATACCAAGAGTGGCGATCGCCCCGAGGAGGGGACGAGACCAATAATGAATCCAGGGAGTAGAACGACGACGAATCATAATTGTTTATCAGTTTAGTTATTAGCAGTATTATTGAGCAATTAAATTTTTGTAGTAATGCTTCTATGAGCAGCTTCTACAAATTGACTCACACGGGTAGGATCAATGGGTTGAGAGATTTGACCATGACGTTTGAGAGAGCTGGAAACAATGACTCCATCAACTACTGGCATAAGAGTACCAATATTTTCCCAACTGGCACCGCTACCGATAAATACTGGAGTAGTAGCAGCAACCCTGCTAGCCAATTTTAAATCTTCCAAGCTGGGAGGACTACCAGTTTCCAAACCCGATAAAATCACCCCATCAGCCAAACCCCGTTCTATAGTGTCTTTAATAGCCACACTCAGATGAGGATGACCCAGGGGACGAGCATGTTTAACTAATACATCAGCCAGAATTTTCACATCGGAACCTAATTCTCGACGATAACGGAGTAACTGGTGTGCCCTGCCTTCTATCAATCCTTGATCCGTATCCATAACACCGGTCAAAACATTAACACGAATAAATTCAGCCTTTACACAACTGGCTATCGCCATAGCACTTTCCGCATCGTTTCTTAAAACATTTAAACCCAGAGGCAAAGTGACCAGATTTTGAATTCTCTGCACTGCTAGGGTCATAGCACTAACCACAGCAGGATCAACGTGATTTTTAGTAAAGGGGGCGTCGAAAAAATTTTCTACAATTAAAGCATCCACACCACCACTGGCCAAGGCGGTAGCTTCCTGTTCCGCGCGGTCAATTACTGCTTTCAGACTACCTCCCCAGCGGGCTGATGTGGGTAAAGGTAACAAATGAACCACACCAATAATAGGTTTACGAGTTTTGAATAGTTTATATAAGTTCACGTTTTTAATTTCACTAGAGCATTCTTCAATCCAGGGATGGGGAAGTTTAGGGGGAGTTCTCCACCAGATTTAACTGGTCATTGTCTTGATGCGTTTTAGCGTGTTATTCAGAAATTAAAAAATCTCCTCATGCTCAAGATGTAAATTGCTGTTAAACCTTTCATAAGATATGTTAAGATAAAACTTGGCTACAAGAGGAGCTTGCCACTCAAAAAATGCAAGACAAATGTCCTGATTTTTCAGTACCTGGCCGTATGTAATATACAGCACAGTTCTAAGAACTAGGTCGTGGAACTGCTTGATGGGTTTAGTCGCCTTGGCGATTTCCCGGAGGGTAGCAACTTCTCAAAAACAGCCCTTGGGGCGGCTTCCCGACGGGTAAATTAACAACGCGCACGCTAGGGTTTTGTAAAATACCATTAAGCGAATCGTTAAAAAATATGAAGAGTGTCCTAACTACCCAAAGACACCAGAATTTACCCGAGGAAACAAAATAACAAAAACATCATAACATAACCTCAATCATCAAGTATGAATGGGGTCAGACCGTGACGAGCATGAACTAGAGATCTAGAGATAGATATCAAAAGAGAGTGTTCAATGCGGATTTAAGGTGCAAGGAAGGTGTCCATGAACTTGTGTTAACGAAAAAAGTGAAGATATATTCAAGATATGGGTGATAAGCCAACAATTGCCATTTCACACCTGGGCTGCGAGAAAAACCGAATAGACACAGAACACATACTAGGACTGCTGGTAGAAGCGGGATACGGTGTGGATACGAACGAGGATCTAGCAGACTATGTGATAGTAAATACCTGTAGTTTCATTGAAGCTGCCAGGGAAGAATCGGTGAGAACCCTAGTGGAGTTAGCGGAGGCCAACAAAAAGATAGTAATTGCTGGTTGTATGGCCCAGCACTTTCAAGAACAACTATTAGAGGAGTTACCAGAAGCGGTAGCGGTAGTAGGGACTGGGGACTACCACAAGATAGTAAATGTGCTTGAACGGGTGGAGAAAGGAGAACGAGTCAAACAAGTTAGTGTTGATCCCATATATATAGCGGACGAAAACACGCCCCGTTATAGAACGACCACAGAAGGAGTAGCTTATCTTAGAGTTGCTGAAGGCTGTGACTATGGTTGTGCATTTTGTATTATTCCCTATTTGAGGGGCAAGCAGCGATCGCGCAGCATTGAATCAATAGTAGGGGAAGCCAAGCAACTAGCAGCGCAGGGGGTCAAGGAGCTAATTTTGATTTCCCAGATTACGACCAACTACGGGTTAGACATTTATGGTCAACCTAAATTGGCCGAGTTAATTCGCGCCTTGGGGGAAGTAGACATTCCCTGGGTAAGAATGCACTACGCCTATCCCACAGGAATAACACCGGATGTGATTAAGGCAATTCAAGAAACGGCGAATTTCCTTCCCTACTTAGATTTGCCCTTGCAACATTCCCATCCTGAAATACTGCGCGCCATGAATCGTCCCTGGCAAGGTAGAGTCAATGATGGAATTATTGAGCGGATAAAAACCGCACTACCGAAAGCAGTGTTGAGGACAACATTTATAGTTGGGTTTCCTGGGGAGACACAAGAGCATTTTGATCATTTGTTGGAGTTTACCGAGCGACATCAATTTGATCATTTGGGAGTTTTCACATTTTCACCGGAAGAGGGAACTCCAGCGTATGACCTACCAAATCAGTTACCACAGGAATTGATGGTAGAAAGACGGAATCAACTTATGGAAATACAACAGCCCATTTCCCTGCGCAAAAATTGGCAGCAGGTGGGAAAAATAGTTGATGTCCTAATTGAACAAGAAAATCCCCAAACAGGGGATTTAATAGGACGTTCCGACAGATTTGCCCCAGAAGTAGATGGTCAAGTGTATGTTCAGGGGAAAGCCAGCTTAGGAACAATAGTGCCTGTGAAAATCACCACTGCGGATGCTTATGATCTATACGGTGAAGTAGTCATGGCATAGCAACCGAGTGCAAATACAAGTCCAAATACAGATCTAAATAGAGATCCACAACTCAGAATAAAACTTAGGAGAATTAATGAGTAGTATTACCTTTCAAGAACTAGGCATTTCCCCAGAACGTGCGACCCACTTAGAAAACATGGGGTTTACCACACCGACCAACATCCAGACCCAAGCTATTCCCCAATTATTGGCGGGAAGGGACGTAGTAGGTCAGTCTCAGACTGGTACAGGTAAAACAGCGGCTTTTTCCTTGCCTATATTAGAGAGACTAGATCCTAACAAGAGAGCAGTACAGGCTTTAGTGTTAACTCCCACTCGTGAATTAGCAATGCAAGTTCATGACGCCATTTCCCAGTTTATGGGTGATAGTGAGCTGCGAGTATTAGCCATTTATGGTGGTCAATCCATTGACCGACAAATGATCCAATTAAAACGGGGCGTACATGTAGTAGTGGGGACTCCAGGAAGGGTAATTGACCTCTTGGAACGCGGTAGTTTAAAACTTGACCAAGTGAAATGGTTTGTTTTAGACGAAGCGGACGAAATGTTAAGCATGGGATTTATTGATGATGTGATCAAAATTCTCTCCCAAGCACCCCAGGATCGTCAAACTGCGCTTTTTTCAGCTACCATGCCCCCCTCTATTCGCCAATTGGTGAATAAGTTTCTCAATTCTCCCGTCACAGTAACAGTGGAGCAACCCAAAGCTACACCGACTAAAATTAATCAAGTAGCCTATTTAATACCCAGACACTGGACTAAGGCTAAAGCCCTACAACCAATTCTGGAGATGGAAGATCCGGAAACAGCCTTGATTTTCGTGCGTACTCGTCGTACTGCTGCGGAGCTGACAAATCAATTGCAGTCCGCTGGTCACAGTGTAGATGAATACCACGGAGATTTGTCTCAACAAGCTAGGGAAAGATTATTAACCCGGTTCCGCAATCGTCAAGTACGATGGGTAGTAGCAACAGATATTGCTGCGCGGGGGTTAGATGTTGACCTACTTTCCCACGTGATTAACTTCGACCTACCAGATAGCGTAGAAACCTACGTGCACCGGATTGGGAGAACGGGACGTGCTGGTAAAGAAGGAATAGCAATATCACTGGTTCAACCCTTTGAAAGAAGAAAGCAGCAGGCTTTTGAACGTCATAATCGCCAAAACTGGCAAGTATTGTCAATTCCTACCAGAGCCCAAATTGAGGCTAAACATATTCAGAAGTTGAAAGAGCAGGTTTCGGAAGCTCTCGCTGGCGAAAGATTAGCCTCCTTCCTTCCTATAATTAGTGAATTGACGGAAAAATATGATGCCCAAGCTATTGCAGCGGCAGCTTTACAATTGGCTTATGACCAAACCCGTCCTGCTTGGTTACAAAATGGAGTAGATATTCCCGTGGAAGAGCCTACACCCAAGCCAAAAATCAATAAACGACGTGAGAGTAGTGATGGTAATGGAGCAGGTCGTAGTCGTTCTTGGTCTAAATCTGACTATGGTGATGACAGCAGACCCACACCCAAACCCAAATTGAGACGTCGGGAACCATCGGTTAGTCCCAGCAATTAGGGTCACAATCTAGGTTATAGCTTGAGCCAGATAAGCGTTCTGGCTCACCTATGCTGCAAATAACTTTACCTTTAAACAAATTATGACAGACCATATTCTTAGCATATCTCAAGACCCTATTAATGTCCCCAAGATAAGTTTCCTGACTATGCTGAGGTTGGGCTTGTTTCAGATGGGTCTGGGTATTATGTCCCTTTTGACATTGGGCGTATTGAATCGAGTCATGATTGATGAATTAACGGTTTTGCCCTTTATTGCAGCAGGAGCGATCGCAATGCACCAATTCGTCAGTCCAGCTAGAATTTGGTTTGGTCAAAAATCTGATAGTCAGAAGATTTTTGGATATCATCGGTCTGGATATGTTTGGATTGGAGCAGCTCTATTTACTAGCATTTCCTTTGTAGCTTTACAAGTAGTGTGGCAATTGGGAACCAGTTTGCAAAATACCGGTTGGAGTCTACAAACCTATGGCTGGTCAGCGCTATTAGCTTTGATATTTGGTATGTATGGGTTAGCGTTGAGTGCCAGCTCTACCCCGTTTACTGCTCTTTTAGTGGATATTACTGATGAAGATGACCGCCCCAAACTAATTGCCGTTGTTTGGTCCATGTTAATGATGGGAATTGTCATTGGGGCTAGTATCAGTTCTAGATTGTTAGAAAGACCGGAAATTTGCGGAACTGCCTTGTTAGCATACGATCCATCCCAGATGAATAAGTTGGTGGATATTAGCAAGTTACAAACAACTATTAACCCAGTATTTATCATTTTACCGGGGGCGGTCTTTGTCCTCACCCTACTGGCTACCTTAGGTATAGAAAAAAAATATTCTCGCTACGGAATACGTGGCAATATGGTGGAAAGGGAAGACCAAATTACCTTGGGTAAGGCACTAAAAATTCTCACAGCCAATCGGCAAACAGGTATATTTTTTGGGTTTTTAATGGTATTGACCCTAAGTATTTTTATGCAGGACTCAATTCTGGAACCCTATGGTGGAGAAGTTTTTGGAATGTGTATTTCCGAAACCACCAGATTAAATATTCCCTTTGGTATAGGGACTCTTCTGGGTATTGGCTCCACTGGATTTTTACTTATACCTCGATTAGGCAAAAAACAAACTACTAAAACTGGTTGTATTGGTGCTGCCATGAGTTTTTGCTTGATTATTATGGCAGGGTTCAGTCAAAACTCTGGACTATTAATGGGCAGTTTATTCTTTTTTGGTTTAGCCTCTGGTGTAATTACAACAGGTGCTACTAATTTGATGTTAGACTTAACAGCAGCAGAAACCGCTGGAACCTTTGTTGGAGCTTGGGGTCTATCTCAGGCTATGGCTAGAGGTATGGCAACGGTTTTAGGTGGTACTGTGTTAAATTTGGGGAAATTAGTATTTACATCTCCCATGTTGGCCTACGGGATGGTGTTCGCACTCCAAGCCATAGGAATGCTATTGGCAATTTGGTTGTTGCGTCGTGTGAATGTGGTAGAATTTCAACAGAATAGCAAACAAGTTTTGGCTTCCGTGTTGGAAAGTGAATTAGACTAACCAATGAATGATTTTTGGAACACAATTTTAGATTTTTCCCAAGACATAACCAGCGAAGTGGGAAAACAATTAATGCGCGACTTTGGCAAGGTTCACGCTTCTCAAAAGGCTGATGGTAGTTTGGTAACCCAATCTGATCAGTGGGCCGACCAAGCAATTAGAGATGCGATCGCTGCCAATTTTACTGGTTATGGCATTTTAAGCGAAGAGGGTGATCATGTTTTCCCCCATACAGAGTGGTGTTGGGTAATTGACCCTTTAGATGGTACCACTAATTTTACCAGGGGTATTCCCATTTGGTCAATTTCCCTGGGTTTACTTTACCGAGGAACTCCCATTTTTGGTTATGTTTTTGTCCCACCCCTAAATCAAAGATTTCATGGTTTTTGGTCTGGAGATTCCGGGTTACAAACGCCAGTGGGGGCGTTTTTAAATAATCATCCTATTCATACCAGCAAGGAAGAAGCCACTAGTAATCACTTTTTTAATCTTTGTTCTCGGAGTACGGGCATAATTCGACCGGGTTTTCCTTGTAAGTTAAGAATGTTGGGGGTTGCTAGTTATAATTTTTTAACTGTCTCTAGCGGAGCAGTTTTGGCAGGTATGGAAGCCACCCCTAAAGTATGGGATATTGCTGGCGCTTGGGTAATTTTACAGGCTGCTGGTGGTACTTGGATATCTCTGAAAGATGCTCCTTTCCCCCTATTGTCAGGTCTAGATTATGGCGATCGCTCTTTTCCCACATTAGTCATTAGTGATACAAAAGTTGAATCTACTTTTAGTCCCTTCGTGGCTGAGTTTAAATCCAAAGTAGGTCAATAATATTAAAACCCAAAAAAATATAAAAAACCTATACACTCTAAAATAGCTATGAAAGGAATTTGGTTAGAAAACAATCAATTACAACTGAGAACAGACTTGCCCATTCCTGAACCACCAGAGGGAGAAGTTTTACTTAAAGTTTTACGTGCGGGTATTTGTAATACCGATCTGGAGTTAATCAGGGGATATTATCCCTACAATGGTATATTAGGACATGAGTTTGTGGGAGTGGTGCAAACAGGGCCAAACCATTTAATCAATCAACGGGTGGTGGGCGAAATTAATGCTGCATGTGGTTATTGTCGTTTTTGTTTGGAGGGGAAACCCACCCATTGTGAAAATCGCACGGTGTTAGGGATTGTGAATCGTCATGGTGCATTTGCGGAATATTTGTCTCTACCAGAAAAAAATATACATCTTGTACCCCCGCAGGTCACCACCGATGCAGCAACTTTTACTGAACCTATAGCAGCAGCTTTACAAATTCAAGCCCAGGTTAAAATCACTCCCCAACAGAGAGTTTTAGTGGTGGGTGATGGCAAATTGGGACAATTGATAGGTCAGACCTTAGCCTTAACCGGTTGTGATTTGTTGGTTGTAGGAAGACACCAAGAAAAACTAGCCAATCTTTCTTCTAGAAACATTAAAACTGGTTTAGTCAATATGGTAGAAGATAGATACTTTGATATTGCCATTGACTGTACAGGAAATGCGGAAGGATTTGCGGTTGCACGTCGAGCTTTACGTCCCAGAGGTATATTGGTTTTAAAAAGTACCTACGCAGGAAATTTAAGTTTGGATGCTTCTGCTCTAGTAGTTGATGAAATTACCCTAGTAGGTTCTCGTTGTGGAGCATTTACTCCAGCACTGGAACTATTAGCCACAAACCAGATAGATGTAACATATTTAGTTCATGGAACTTATCCCCTAAATGAGGGTTTAGCCGCTTTTAAAAAAGCCCAGACCAAAGGAGTTTTGAAAATTCTGTTAGAGATGTGACAGTAGGAATTGTAGCAGGTAGAATGCCTGCCACAATCTGTGAGTTCGGACTTAGACTTGACCCACAGGTTCCTTCGCTAGAAACTGCTCCAGTTCTGCGATCGCATCAGCATCCACCTTAGTTTGCATAGGACAGAACTTAGGACCACACATAGAGCAGAACTCTGCTTGTTTATAAACTTCCTCTGGCAGAGTTTCATCATGATATTCTCGAGCTCGCTCTGGGTCTAAAGACAACTCAAATTGACGATTCCAATCAAAATTGTATCTAGCCTTAGAAAGCTCATCATCCCTATCTCTAGCACCGGGACGATGTCTACCAATATCTGCTGCATGGGCGGCAATTTTATAAGCGATCAAACCATTTCGCACATCTTCAGCATTAGGTAAACCCAAATGTTCCTTAGGAGTTACATAACACAACATAGCTGTGCCATACCATCCTGCCATAGCAGCACCAATAGCAGAAGTGATATGGTCATAACCGGGTGCAATATCAGTTACCAAGGGACCAAGGACATAGAAAGGAGCCTCTGAGCATTCCTCCATTTGTTTACGGACATTAAACTCAATCTGATCCATAGGAACATGACCGGGACCTTCCACCATCACTTGCACATCATGTTCCCATGCTTTGCGAGTGAGTTGTCCTAGGGTTTTCAACTCTGCTAATTGAGCTGCATCGGATGCGTCATGGGTACATCCAGGACGTAGGGAATCTCCCAGACTGAAACTAACATCATATTTTTTAAAAATCTCAATGATGTCTTGAAAACGGGTATAAAGGGGATTTTGCTTGCGATGTAACAACATCCACTTAGCGAGAATTCCGCCACCACGGGAAACAATACCCGTGAGACGGGTTTTTACCAAAGGTAAATGTTCTATTAATAAACCCGCGTGAATAGTTTGATAATCAACCCCTTGTTGGGCGTGTTTTTCAATCACATGGAGAAAATCATCAGCGGTAAAATTTTCCATCTTACCGTGGACACTTTCCAGAGCTTGATAAACTGGCACAGTTCCGATGGGAACCGAAGAAGCATTAATAATAGCAGTGCGAATTTGATCTAAATTACCACCACCGGTGGATAAATCCATCACCGTATCAGCACCATACTTAATAGATAATCTCAGCTTATCTAATTCTTCCTCCACATTAGAGGAGGTAGGAGAAGCTCCAATATTAGCATTAACCTTGCAACGGGAAGCGATACCAATGGCCATTGGCTCAAGATTAGTGTGGTTAATATTGGCAGGGATAATCATTCTTCCCCGCGCCACTTCCTCTTTAATTAGTTCCGGTGGTAGATTTTCCCGTTTGGCAACATGGTGCATTTCCTCAGTGATGACACCTTGGCGAGCGTAATACATTTGTGTAACATTAGGTTGTCCAAGTCGCTTAGCTACCCATTGACTTCGCATATTATTATCCTCAATATAATCAGCTTCCGCTCTATAGGATTTACCCAAAGCTACCCAGATCTGTAAAGATATGGACTTTAGAACCTACTTCCTGTTTCATCGTAGTCTCAAGATGATTCTTGAAAGGTTTGTCTACTCCACAAGCTATCTCGGTAGAGCTTACCTTCTGGTTTGAAACCTTTCCCAGGATAATTTTAATTCTTCTGGTGGTGGATTTTTACCATCATAAACCAAAATCACATTGGTCAGTTTTCTTGTTGGTGGGACCAAAATTACATTATCTGATGCTAAGGCTCTAGATGATCCACCGTCTAAATTCATTGCTTCATAGCAACCCATGGCTTTCATCGCCTCCGCTTCTTCATCTAAATATAACTTCTCATCAAAACTAGCCAAAAACAGTCTTTTGCCATCTTGAGAGAAACCAATTGCGGTTCTGAGACTAGCACCTAAAACAGTAGGGTCTTTAAAACCTTCAAGACGGGGATTAAGCGAAACTTCACCATTACGCAATAATCTTGGTCCAGAGGTAATAGAAAACCAGTGTTTATTCCATACTGGTCTACCGTCAACCCTTGCTGTTATCATTTCTGGTCGATTACCAACACCCAATCCCAAAGTGGTGCCAAAGTTTTCCCATGGACTATATTTTAAAAATCTTCCACCTGCGACCAGATTACCCATAACCGTTTTTTGGGGATTTGTGGAAGCAAAAGTACCATTTACCACTACCGCAGCGCCAGAGCGAGCAACCAATTGGTCAAAATTCTCATCGCCATTGGTTCTACTAATTGTATTGGCAAAATTGGCATCGTTCGGTAAACCAATGGTCACAAAAATATTAGGGTCTTTCAAATCAATGATTGTTTGATAAAATGGAATACCGTTAATTTGACTTCTATATGCTCGCACAGTCGGTATGATAGTTGGTGTCACACTCGGTTGACTAGGTGTAGTGGGTCTAACGGGCAAATCCAATCTCCAAATCTGGGTTAAAAAGGCACCTCCAAAAAGTAAAAAGGAGCGTCTAGGAACTTTAAATTTGGTCATAATAGAACCTTGTCAAGTGTTGAAAGCTAAGAAATGATGGCTCACAACTTCAAGTATATTATTTTTCATAAGCCCTATGGAGTTCTGAGCCAATTTACCCGGGAACTCCCCGAACATGTTACCCTCAAAGACTATATTGATGTCCCGGATGTTTATCCTGTGGGGCGTTTAGATTGGGATAGCGAGGGTTTATTGTTACTAACCAATGATGGTAAATTACAACACCATATTGCCAATCCCCGTTTTGGTCACCAACGTACCTATTGGGTACAGGTAGAACGCATTCCTGACCCAGTAGCTATTGCCAAATTGGGCCAGGGAGTGGAAATTCAAAATTATCGCACTCTTCCTGCTCAGGTTAAACTGTTATTGGAAGAGCCAATTGTTGGTGAGCGTTACCCTCCCATCAGGTTCAGGAAAAACGTTCCCACCGCTTGGTTGGAAATGACCCTCAAGGAAGGAAAAAACCGTCAGGTTAGACGTATGACTGCTGCTGTGGGTTTTCCTACCTTACGGTTAATTAGAGTCCGTATAGCTCAACTACAATTAGATGATTTACCGGTAGGTACCTGGCGCTATCTTAGTCCTGTTGAGGTCAACTTAATTGTTTAATGGAGAAATCGCTGGAATTTTTAGTATGCTGATTTGTCCCACTTGTCAATTTGAAAATCCCCATGACCATAAATTTTGTCAAAGCTGTGGTACTCCTCTGAATTTAGGGTCTGTTAATTCCCAGTCTAGTTTGGGCGAATCGCCTACTTTGTTACAGGATGATGGAGAACAAAATCCGTTATTGTCGGACACCGCCCCAACATCTTTGCTGTCTAAGCATTTAAAAACTGTGGAATATGTAGCGGGTACTAATGTGGGTCGTCAACGGCAAAAAAATGAGGATTACTTTGGTATTACTAGTGAGCAACAAAAGGTAGAATTACCTCATGGTCAGTACTTGCAGGTAAGAGGTCTATACATTGTCTGTGATGGCATGGGTGGACATGCTGGAGGGGAAGTGGCCAGCGAGTTGGCTGTTAATACTATTAAACAATACTTTGATCAGCATTGGGTTGAGGGAGAATTACCAACCCTGGAAATGATTCGCCAATCTATACTGGTGACTAATCAAGCTATTTATGATATTAATCAGGAAGCTTCGCGCTCTGGTATTGGTCGCATGGGTACTACCCTGGTTATGTTAATTATGTCCAATAATAAATTGGCAGTTAGTCATGTGGGAGATAGTCGAATTTACTCTGTGACGATAACTAAAGGATTGGAGCAAATCACTGTAGATCATGAAGTTGCCCAGCGAGAAATTTCTAAGGGTGTAGATGCTAAAATAGCTTATTCTCGCCCTGATGCTTATCAATTAACTCAAGCTTTAGGTCCTAGGGATGGGGTTTATCCCGATATCAGTTTCTTGGAGGTATGTGAAGATACGCTATTTTTGCTGGTTTCCGATGGTCTATCAGATAATGACTTGTTAGAAAATCATTGGCAAACCCACCTCTTACCTCTACTCGTTTCTAATGGCAATTTGGAATCAGGTCTTAGTAATTTAATTGATTTAGCCAATGAGTATAATGGTCATGATAATATTACAGCTATTCTAATTCTTGTGAGAGTATTTCCTAGGTAAGGAGACTGTCTGTGGGGGAGACCGGGAATCAATTCCAGGTCTCAAAGCGCAAGTCGGTTTAAAACCGACTGGTTTTGTCGTGGGTAATCGTAGGTTGGGTTGAGGAACGAAACCCAACAAACCAACGGCATATATATAAATGCGATTGCTAAGCACTCCATACAGGAGATCCCCAGGGGATTAACCATAATTGTTTAAATTAACCCCTACCTGGAGACTGTCTGTGGGGGAGACCGGTCTCAAAGCTCAAGTCGATTTTAAACCGACTAGTTTTGTCGTGGGTAATCGTAGGTTGGGTTGAGGAACGAAACCCAACAAACCAACGGGATATATATAAATATCTTGATCTTGTTTTTTGGCAAAATCAATAAAAAAATTACTTTCTATGTAAAGTGTAATCATTAAATGTTTCTTTCGTTCAGTTTTGTAGTGTCCATTTTTTCATACTTGTGATTATAGAGCTTTTGGAGTCCTTAAAAAGCGATCGCGCCAGACGATCGCTTTTTGTTTGTTTGTGGAAAGTTCCTAACCGACCAAATGGAAAGTGTGGAGGATTGTACTCACCAAATAATGGGTAAAGGGTAAACTATCAATTACCATTCCTAAACACAATAGCATCATGTAAGAAATAGAGTACAAAAACAACTCTTTAGCAATAGTTTTATCTTCTGGATTTTGCAATAATCGCCAGGATTTGTGAAGAAAGATTCCACCCAAGGTCATGGCTATTACCACATAAACAATCCCACTAGCATGTAAGGGATAAAACAACAATACCGTAGAGGTCACAGTAATTACCGTATAAAACCAAATCTGTCGGACGGTGGCTTGATTACCAGCGACAACGGGTAACATAGGAATCCCAACTTTTGCGTAGTCATCCCGAATCATCATGGCCAAAGCCCAGAAGTGGGGGGGTGTCCATAAAAATACAATAGCAAAAAGTAACCAAGCTGCCCAACTCAAGGTATCTGTAACTGCTGCCCAACCTACTAAAGCGGGAATGGCACCAGCTGCACCCCCAATAACAATGTTTTGAGTGCTATGGCGTTTTAGCCAGTGGGTGTAGACTAAAACATAAAAAACAATACCAGAAAATGCTAAAAGTGCAGCCAGTAGATTGGCAAAAACAGTTAATAGGGTAAAGGAGGCTATAGCTAGGGCGATCGCAAAAACTAAAGCATCCCTAGATTGCACCTTACCAGAGGGCATAGGGCGGTGACGTGTCCTTTCCATTTCATAATCTATATCCCGGTCATAGATACAGTTAATGGTTTGGGCGCTAGCTGCTGCTAGGGTTCCACCCAAAAGAGTCACTAATAATAGCCAAGGGTCAACTTGTCCTTTAGCGGCGATCCACATACTACCAGAAGTAGTAATCAAAAGCAGCGGAATAATCCGAGGCTTAGTTAACTGATAGTAGCTGTGAATCACTTGCAAAAATGAATCATGGTGACGAGAGACATTAGTCTCAATCATGTTGGTTATACTTCCTTTATCAATTACTAGTTATTTAGGTAACTAGGGTTACTAATACTTCTGTCTCGTAAAGCCAGAACCGTAAAAACTACTAGAGTGCCTAGCAAAGTTGCTCCGACTGCTTGGTGGGTTACGGTGAGAGGTTCAACTTGTAAATGTAATCGGAAGGTGGCGAAACCCAACAGCAATTGTAAAATTAACAACCCACCTGCTAGATTAGCCAATTTTCGCAAAGCGGGATGTAATGCTGGGGTACGCCAGGAAATAAAGACCATGGCCAAAGTTGCTACCGTGGGGGGTAATAAACCAAAAATATGGCTATACATAACACCACACAACTCTTCCCCTGCTAGACATTGATGTAATGCCCAACGAGAACCTACCAAAGCACCTAAAAGACTTTGTAGATAGACCAAAACTGCAGCTGTTAAACCCACCCAAGGAAGTTTGCCTACAGCGCCTGTTCCTTTGTAAGGACTAAGGAATGTACCAATGACTAATAGAGTAGTGAAAAATAAGAGTGCGGTTGCTAAATGGGCAGTTACAATATCAAACCGCAACAATTCAGTCACAGTCAGTCCGCCCAAAACTCCCTGAAATACGATTAATAACAGAGCAAAAGTAGCAGCTCCTGGTAACCATAGAGGTAAAACACGACGATACCACCAACATAAACCTGTCAAGGCGATCGCACTTAACCCAATTAAAGCAGCATCTAATCTATGGAACCACTCCAAGAAGACTTGAAGATTCATTTGTTTAGTCGGCACTAATTCGCCATAACATAAGGGCCAGTCTGGACAAGCCAAACCAGCATTCATTACGCGAGTAGCACTACCTATAGCCATCAAAATCAAAGTGGCTATACAAATTTTCCAAACCAGGCGCCGAATAAGTTCCTGGGGATGATTCGCCTCCTGATTTTGTTGTTCTAGGACAAATTCACTCATGAACGATACCCGATCCACTCTAGAGAATGAAAAAGACACATACCTACACCTTAACCTATGGGTCAAGATTGCCAGATGGGCTTTCCTTTATAATTTGAATCCTCCAGGGCTATCTTGACTGTAAGATTTAGGCATTTTTTAAGATACCGATAATTAGTTGTTGACAAATTTGCCAACTTTTGGCTCAATTTTTGCGGATTAGAGACCAAGTGGGGATAAATTAGCCAATTTGCCCAAAAAATAGCACCTTATGTTGCCATAATGCTACTAGAAGCAACATGAGAAAAACTTAACAAAAATTTTAGACATCGCGACCCAATCTTCTCACAGCTGCACTACCTTGGTATATGGGTTACTAAATAAATTCAATCAAGTAAAACCTCAAATAAGCCGTGAAAATTCCAAATTCCATCTGGACATTACTCATTGGCATCGCTCTCACCTTAACTAGTCTCTGGTACGGTCAAAATCATGGGCTGTTACCCACAGCAGCAGCAGATGAAGCTGTATTAATAGACGGTCTGTTTGATGCGATGTTAACTGTCTCTATAGGGATATTTCTCTTGGTCGAAGGTATTTTAATCTACTCAGTATTTAAATACCGTCGGCGTGCGGGTGATAACGAAGACGGTCCAGCTATTGAAGGTAACATTCCTCTGGAAATACTTTGGACAGCAATTCCAGCAGTGATAGTCCTGGGCATTTCTGTATACAGTTTTGATGTATACAATCAAATTGGGGGATTAGATCCTCATGGAGGCCATAATGCTCCCATCATGGAGGAAGCTAAGGTTATGCCGGGTACTGCTATTGCGGCTACTCTCAGTGACAAGCCAGTAAATAGCCAAAATTCCCCCACTTCCATGGAAATTGCCCAGGCAGAAAATACATCCAATGAAGCGGAACCACTAGTGGTTGAAGTCTCAGCTTTACAATACGCTTGGATATTCACCTATCCAGATGCGGGGATAACCACAGGTGAAATTCACGTCCCTGTGGGTCAACAAGTACAGATGAAGATGACAGCTAATGATGTAATTCACGCCTTTTGGGTTCCAGAATTTCGTCTGAAACAAGATGTAATCCCCGGTAGGGAAACTCGAGTCCGCTTCACTCCCAGAAAAGAGGGAACCTATACTGTGGTTTGTGCAGAATTATGTGGCCCCTACCATGGCGCTATGCAAACTCAAATCGTAGTAGAGTCAAAACAAGCCTTTGATACCTGGGTTCAGGAACAGTTAATGGCGGAAAAAGAAACTATTAATCAGGCGATCGCCGTGAATCCCTCCGCTATGTCAGCTGATGAATTTCTGTCCCCCTATATGCAAAAGATGCATATTCACCCAGAAAGCTTAGGAATAGGAAAGGTACTTTTAGAATCTTTCTCAAAGTCATAGCTGGTAAAGATATGGCTTAAATATATCGGGAGAAAACACCTTTTGAACTTCCTAAATGGAAAGCCCCTATAACTATGACACAAGCTCAATTACAAGACACTTCTCACCTAGCCATACCCCATGAAGAATTGGGGGGAAGAAAGTGGTGGGAATTTTTTACTTTTAATACCGACCACAAGGTAATCGGGATTCAATATCTAGTGACATCGTTTATTTTTTACTGTATTGGTGGTGTCATGGCAGATTTAGTCCGGACAGAATTACGGACTCCAGAAGTAGATTTTGTTACACCAGAAGTTTATAACAGTCTGTTTACTCTCCATGCCACAATCATGATTTTCCTCTGGATAGTTCCAGCGGGAGCGGGTTTTGCTAATTATCTGATTCCTTTGATGATTGGAGCTAGGGATATGGCTTTTCCCCGCTTGAATGCGGTGGCTTTCTGGATGATTCCTCCTTCAGGTATATTATTAGTTGCTAGCCTAGTGGTGGGTGATGCTCCAGATGCTGGTTGGACCTCCTATCCTCCCCTGAGTTTAATGACCGGTGAGGTGGGTGAAGCCATTTGGATTATGAGCATTCTGTTACTAGGTACATCCTCAATTTTAGGAGCAATTAATTTTTTGGTCACCATGCTGAAAATGCGTGTTCCTAGCATGGGGATTCATAAAATGCCCCTGTTTTGCTGGGCTATGTTGGCAACTTCTGCTCTAGTTTTATTATCTACACCTGTTTTGGCAGGAGCCTTGATTCTACTAGCTTTTGATTTGTTAGCAGGAACTACCTTTTTTAATCCCACTGGTGGTGGTGACCCCGTAGTTTACCAACACATGTTTTGGTTCTACTCCCACCCAGCGGTGTATATTATGATTCTGCCATTCTTTGGCGCAATTTCAGAAATTATACCAGTTCATGCTCGCAAACCCATTTTTGGTTATAAGGCGATCGCCTATTCTTCTCTAGCGATTAGTTTTTTGGGTTTAATTGTTTGGGCCCACCACATGTTTACCAGTGGTATTCCTGGTTGGTTACGGATGTTTTTTATGATCACGACTATGATCATCGCCGTGCCCACGGGGATCAAAATCTTTAGTTGGTTAGCAACCATCTGGGGAGGCAAAGTGGAATTAAATACTCCCATGTTATTTGCTATTGGTTTTGTGGGTACTTTCGTCATTGGTGGTGTCAGCGGCGTAATGTTAGCTTCTGTCCCTTTTGACATTCACGTTCATGACACCTACTTTGTAGTTGCCCATTTGCACTATGTACTGTTTGGTGGTAGTGTGTTGGGGATTTTTGCCGCTATTTATCATTGGTTTCCCAAAATGACAGGGAGAATGATGAATGAGTTTTGGGGTAAGGTTCACTTTGCTTTAACTATTGTTGGGTTAAATATGTCCTTTTTGCCCATGCACAAATTAGGACTAATGGGTATGAACCGTCGTATTGCCCAATATGACCCAAAATTCACCACCTTAAATGAAATATGTACATACGGGGCTTATATTCTAGCTGTTTCCACTTTACCCTTTATTATCAATGCTGTATGGAGTTGGTTATACGGGCCCAAAGCTAGTAATAACCCTTGGCGTGGTCTGACTTTAGAGTGGATGACCACCTCCCCACCAGAAATTGAAAACTTTGAAAAACTACCCGTTTTAACCACAGGTCCCTATGATTACGGCGTGAAATAAAACGAAACCTAAATTTTGCAGCAATTGTAGGGGAAAGGGGGAATTAACTAGCAATTACCAATTTAGTACCGTCAAAATTTATGCAAAGTCAAATTGTGGACACTGCTGAACTTACACCAAATCATCAGCTTCATGTGGATGGTCATCATGAAGCACACCCGGATTATCGTTTGTTTGGTCTGGTTGTCTTTCTCATTGCTGAGGGGATGATTTTTATGGGTATGTTTGGAGCTTATCTAGCTTTCCGCTCTACCTTATCTATATGGCCACCAGAAGGTACACCTGAATTAGAACTATTATTACCAGGTGTGAACACTATAAATTTGATTGCTAGCAGTTTTGTTATGCACAACGCTGATACAGCAATTAAAAAAAATGATGAAAAAGGTATGCGTATATGGTTGGCTATTACTGCTGCCATGGGAATAATTTTTCTGTTTGGTCAAGTTTATGAGTATACCCATTTGGAATTTGGTCTAACCACCAATCTTTTTGCCAGTGCATTCTACGTCTTGACTGGTTTCCACGGTTTGCATGTTACCTTGGGAGTCTTGCTAATTTTGTCCGTTTTGTGGCGATCTCGTCATTCTGGACACTATAATAGTCAAAGCCATTTTGGTGTAGAAGCCGCGGAATTGTATTGGCACTTTGTAGACGTGATCTGGATTGTTTTATTTGGATTACTTTATTTACTGTAAGTTACATTTTATAGCCCTAGTGAACGCTATAGCGCTCTATCTAGGGCTATGCAGGGTTTTCGGCTTTTAGCCTCCAGTAAGACCTAATTTGACAATTACCGGAAAATGATCCGATGGCCATATACCCTCCCATTGCTGATCGTCAATAATGACCTGATTAATTTGCCAACGGCGATCGCAATATATTGTATCTCTAGGATCCCAAGCTTGACCTGTAAAGTCGTGGAAGGTTTTTTGTGATTCTACAGGAAGATTGCCCAGAGCATCTTTAATTCTATAATTATCAGCGAGAATAATTCTTTCCAAACTTCTAGGACCAGCGTTAAAATCCCCTGTTAACAATAAATAGTCTTCCCTGGGAAAATTCATTAAGCGCAAACTCACTAAACCCGCACCCAACTCCCTAGCTCTACTAACCTCATGATCTAAATGAGTATTCATGATAGTCAGAGAAAAACCTAAATCCTCCGCAATAAAATTGGCCCAAGTGACCATTCTGGGTAAACGAGTTCCCCAAGTAATACTACCGGGGATTTCTGGGGTGTCACTCAGGTAAAAATCCTGGGTTTCCCTCAGCTGCAACTTTCCCCTCTTATAGAAGATCGCGCAGTGTTCACCTTTTCCTGTTCCAGTGCGATCGCCCCCCACAAATTCATAGTCTGGTAAAAGTACCTGTAAATCCCTAAGTTGATGAGGTTGACCCTCCTGGGTTCCCCATAACTCAGGTTGATAATGTTGGATCATACAGGCGATCGCCCCTACACGTTTTTGCCAACACCTCTCACCCGGATCTGGTTTGTCGCAGCGGAGGTTGAAAGTCATAACTGTGATTTGCATTACACTACTTAGGTAAATCCCTAGGGAATAATATATAACAAATATATTATTCCTCAAATTGAAACTCTATTATGTTCAGGAGATTCAAACTTGTAACCATAACCACGTACTGTTTTAATAAACTCTGGAGTGCTAGAATCAACCTCCATTTTTTTACGCAGTTGACCGATATGAACATCAACAACCCTTCCATCACCCACATAGTCACACCCCCAAATTTTTTGAATTAGCTGGGGACGACTCCACGCTTGTCCGGGGTGACAAGCCAAAAAATGTAAAATATTAAACTCTAAAGCAGTTAAGGCCAAAGGTTTATCGTTGAGTGTGACTTCCCGACCTTCTGGGTTGATTGCTAACTGTTTAAAAATAAGGCGTTGTGATTGAGTGGGTTGAATATAACGTATGCGTCTTAGGAGAGCATCTACTCTAACTTCTACCTCCGCTAGACTAAATGGTTTGGTCATAAAATCATCCGCACCACCAGCTAGGACTTTAATTTTGTCAGTTTCATCATTACGACTGGTGAGCATAAGAACTAAGACATTGGTTCGACTTTGCATATCCTGACAAAGTTTGTAACCATTTACATCTGGTAAGTTCCAGTCTAATATCACCAGAGATGGATTAAACTGCTCAAACAATGCCATAGCACTTTTACCATCAGCAGCAGCTTCTGTCTTATATTTTCGACTTAAAAACCGATGAACAAGATTTCTGACACTGAAATCGTCATCTACAACCATAATCTTGGGAATATTTGTAGCGAGGTTATCCATAGTCTCATGCAGTTTATTAATTGGGCCTTTTTGTAGTGACAGATGGTTTTCCTGTTTTTTTGTGATTTTTGCTCCACATACCCAAAAATATTAATTTCCCTCTGATGCGGTAGGAACAATATTTTATTATTGGTATAATTGCTATGCAATTAGCGTTTTCCCTGAACTTTAACCAACTACTACTTTAACCGCCAAAAATTGTATCGTGAATGTGTGATTTTGGGATTTTTTTGATTTTTTTTTGTATAAAATATTATTACCGGTCACATTGCTGGAGGGTTGATAGTTTTGGTAACTTTGAGTGCAAACGCAGTTTCGATAACAGATAGGGCGCATCCATACTGAGTTTCCCATAGGGCGATCGCTCTTCTTTAACAAATCACCCCCGAATCACCGTAATCATTCTGCCATCTGGACTCTGGGCAATTTCTGTAAAGGTGCGATCGCTTATTGGTGGCAAATCCGGACGGCGATCAAAAATTACCAACCAGCCCGTATCCAGATTTAATCCTGATAGGTACTTATCCAATTGCTTCAAACCTTCTACTAATGGATCAGGTCTTCCCTCGCGCCATACCTTTAACTCCATTCCCAATGTAATTTCACCATAGCGCAAACAAATATCCATTCTTCCCGAACCGATCGCATATTCTCTTTCCAATGTACCGCCACCATTGACCACACGGTGCAAAAATGCCATTAGTACAATATGGGGCGCAATCTCTGGATAGGGTGTACTTTTAAACAATGGTTCCCCGTGTTGCCGCCAAAAATCCAAGAAAGAATCTAATAAAGCCTGTGGGCTTACAGCAGTTTTCATGTAAATAAACCACAATGATTGAACCAATTAAGCGCATCCTCTGCTGTAATATAATTTACTGCACTTGTCATGGCCTCATTTAGGGCTTCTAATGTTCGTGCCTCCCGACTACGGAGAAATTGCTTTAATTTTGACCAACACAATTCTATCGGAGATAAGTCTGGAGAATAGGGGGGTAAAAACTTAACTTTTGCACCGACTGATTCAATTGACAATCTCACGCGCTCGGCATAATGAACCTTTAAATTATCCATAACAACAATAGCCCCTTTCCATAATTGAGGTACTAAAACCTGATTTACATAAGTGAGAAATACTTCTGTATTTGTGCTTCCCTCTACAGTCATTGCTGCCAGAATTCCATCCATATTTAAAGCCCCAATCAGAGAAATATTTTTGCCCTTGTTTCCTGGTACGCTACCAATTGCTCTTTGTCCATCTTGGCTTCTGGCAAACAACCTTGACATCCCTAAATTTATCCCCGATTCATCTAAAAACACTAAATTTCTAATATCAACTGTATCTACCCAACGACGATAATCATGCCTTAATTCTTGAACACGTGGAGTCTCCTGTTCACTGGCATTTAGACTTTTTTTTTATGACGTAGACCCAACTTTTCTAAGGCTCGATGCATGGTTGTGATACTAACACTAGTGCCCGTCGTTTCTCTCAGGCGATCGCACAATTCTGAAAGTAGTAAATCATTTTTCTCATCCAGCCAAGACTTGATCATGTTTAAATATTGGCCTGCAATTACAGGCTTTTCATATCCTCCACATTGCTTTGGCTCAACTTGCCCAGTTTCACGATAACGACGTACTAAATTTCTCACAAATGATAAGCTGACCTTGAATCTTTCTGCCAACTGGCGTTGAGATCCCTCTTGAGCAACCCATGCTACAATCACGCGATTACGCAAATCTATTGAATAAGGTTTTGGCATATAATTTGACAGTACTTCTACTCTATTTTAGTTTATTACCCTTATTATAGCTTATCTTATTTTGTAGTTTAACTACATGAAAATTGCTGTAAATTACCATTGGAGTCTAGCCATGTGGGATAAACAGAGGTTAAAGAAGCGATCGTGATGGAGGCTAGTACCTTAGGAATTACTTCTCGATAGATTGGATTAGCAATTTGAATTCCGCCCCTAGCATCGCGGTTGCATAAGCCTAAGTCTAGAACATAACGTAGGTCATCTTCCACAATATTAGGTAATGCTTGTCCTGACTGTTGGTTAGATCTTGGGCGAGGGTAAGCATGGCGGTGGTTTTCCCCACTTGTCGGGGGGCATGGATCACAAAGTAGTTTTCCTGAGCGATGAGGTTTTTGATCTGGGGGATGCGCTCTACAGACGAGAGCATATAGTGAAGGTTGGGCTTACAGGGACCTGCGGTGTTAAAGTGTTTTCTCATTTCCAGTTTTAGCAATTTCTAACAGTCTATGACTAGTGTTCAAATAGTTCTTTAAACTGCAAAAGATCCAAAGAAACTAAAGTAGGTAAAAAACTAAAACACTCCTGTGCTAATTGCCAGCGTTCTTCTCTTTGCAACATTTGAGAAAGTTTTTGCTTTAAACTAAGCAGATAGCGTACATCATTAGCAGCATAGCTTAGTTGAGCATCAGATAAACCCAGCGGATTCCCCCAGTCCGAACTCTGAGAACTTTTATCCAATTCTACTTGCTCTAGCTCTTGTACAAGCTCTTTCAATCCATGACGGTTTGTGTAAGTACGAGCCAGCTTACTGGCAATTTTCGTACAAAAAACAGGTTGGACATGAATTTTCAGGTTGTGACGCAAAGTGGCCAGATCAAACCTGGCAAAGTGAAAAACCTTGACAACATGGGTTGATTCTAGAAGTTGTTGTAGGTTAGGGGCGTGGGTTTGTCCCTTAGCAATGCGGACAGCAGTCACCTTACCTTCAGGGTTACATAGTTGAACCAGACAGAGACGATCTCGCTGTGGTAGCAAACCCATAGTTTCTGTATCCACAGCTAAAGCATCTGACCTTAAATATTCCGAGAGGGTAGGGTAGTCTAGATCCCCATCAACTACCTGAAAATCATCTAGTTTCATGATTTTTCACCAAAACATTTACAAAACAATTACCTTATGTAATAATCTTATCAGAAAATTGCTTAAAAACCTGGGGATCTGGAGGAAATTTTTCGGGAGTACCTGTGGGGTGTATTGATAAATATTTGAGTCAGATAAACTTCACCTTTATCATTTTTAGCTACTCCCACCCCTGTCAGTTCAAACTTCCCTCGAATATTTCGCAAATGTCCCGGACTATTAAGCCAACCAATTATTGCTTGTTTTGCTGGTTCATTATACCCTATGTTAAATGCCACATTTTCCGCAGCATTATTATATTGCAAATGGATGGATTTAACCCGTTGCTCAAAACCATGATGGCTAAATTTTACCGTACCATTAGCCATATTTTGACTATGAATTCTTGCCTGTTTAGTGATGTTTAAATTCAAGGTTAATTTTGATAATCCTTGAGCAACACGATACTGATTAATTTCTTCAAAAACCAATTTTTCTAACTTGTTATTCTCATGCTTATTACTCTCATTATTCTGGTGGGAAGCAACAGCTCGGGTAGAACCATTAAATGAGGGAGCAGATGAGATTTTTTTAGTAACATTACTAGCGGAAATAGCATCAGTTACCAATCCACTGGTAAGGACAAGTGTAGTTAAACCAATTCCGAAAGCAGTTTGTCGGAACATAGAGAAATCCCCAGATAGTGTATGAGTTTGTTGGACATATACTCTATCTTTCAATGCTCAAAAGAACTACCAGGAAGGATACTTCCAGTATATGTCTATGGTGGATGGTACTTTTGGTGCTATCCTCAATACATTCTCAACTACAAAATATATAAAAAACAGTATCTTGTGACAGATACCTGAATAGTTTATGGGGAAAATTAGGTTAGAAATTGATTAACAGATTAAGGTCTCATGATGATAACATAGGTACTTCCATCACCAACAGCTCGGATTGTTGAAAGACTTGAATGTGCAGATCTTCCTCCAGTCCCAGTCCATCCCGAGGAAATAGCTCTTTGCCATTGACGTTTGCAAATCCTGATATTACGAACACATACACACCTTGACCTTTTCCGTGCAACTTATATTCCACACTAGTTTCTTCTAGATCTGCCAAATAAAACCAAGCATCTTGATTGATCCCTAGTCCTTCACCATCAGGAGAAACCACTGTTTGCAACTTTTGCCTGCGATCGATAGGATTGAAGGCTTTTTGTTCATATCTAGGCTGAACACCCATTTTCTTGGGTAAGACCCAGATTTGAAGGAGTTTGAGATCCTCGTCACCATCGTTGAATTCCGAATGGAGGATACCTGTTCCTGCACTTATGGACTGAATTTCTCCCTTTTGTAGCACTTGAGAGTTTCCCATACTATCTTCGTGTCTAAGAGAACCTTGAAGAGGTATGGTCACAATTTCCATATCCCTGTGGGGGTGGGTGGCAAATCCCCTACGAGCAGCTATATGGTCATCGTTAATGACGCGAAGAGCCCCAAATCCCATACGAGAAGGATCATGATAGTTAGCAAAGCTAAATGTGTGTTTCGCTTTAAGCCACCCGTGGTCTGCCCTACCCCTGGTGTTTGCTCCATGGTAAATCATTGGAAACCTCGCCAAAATTTATCTTGATTTTAAAAAAACCTGGGTGAAAAAAATTTCCCCTTTATTATTGACCGCAACACCAATACCAGTTAGGTTGTAATCACCTCGGATGTTTCTTAAATGTCCCGGACTTTTTAACCAACCTCGAACCGCAGTAGTAGCAGGATCTTGGACTCCTTGATTATAAGCCACATTTTCCGCTACAGTACGGTAGGTAATGTTAATTGCTTTAACTCGTTTATCAAAGTCTTGATGACTAAAGGGAACTTTGCCACTAGCCATGTTTTGACTGTGAATCCTAGCTTGGTTATCAATGCTAAGGTTACGGGTTAGGGTAAGTAACTTCTGATTAACACGATACTGATTGATTTGTTGGAAAACTTGAGTTTCTAAGTTGGCACTATTCAAATTGTTCTGAGCTAATTTATAGCTGTTATTGATTAGAAAAGATGGAATTAAGTTAGTTACTCCACCATTAGTAGATGCAATTAAAAGCCCTGCACCAATAGCCGAAATACTTATTTTTAACATAATTCTTTAAATCAACTTTAGTTGTATGCTACTATAGTAAGGTGAATCCTAACCATATTACCAATTCTGACAACTTATGGCTAGAACTATTCTCTCTTTACACCTGTCCTTATTTGCTTTATTGATTGGTAACTCAATCGCTTTTGGACAAACTGGTGTAGTTGTCCCCACCGTACCCTCAGACTCAACCACCCCATCTAATCCCCCATCCAGCACACCCACCCAAATACCGAGTCCCAATAACTCCAGCACCACTAGGTTCAGTTGTCAATACTATGATGGTAAATATACTGTTATGTATCAACCCCAAAGTCAACCAGGGCGATTTTTTGCCTGGGCCATACCCCAGTCCTTGGGTGGTGGTTGGAACCCGCAAAACCGCTGTCAGGCGATCGCCAGTCGTCTAGAATTATATCGTCCTGATGGTTTGCAAGAGTTGCAAATTGCCAGACAAAATAATGAGAATATTATCTGTGTTACCACTGAAGCTGTTTCTACCTGTCGCATAGTTTTAACAGTACCACGAAGCAAGGATCCCTATGCTGTCCGCAGCAGCATTTTTAGTAACCTAACTGCTGCAGACCAGGGACAGCAGACTATTGGTGTGAACACTTATACCAACTCTCCTAGAAGATCGGGTAATAATCCCCATTTCCGGGGGGGAATTAACTTAAAACCCTTTTTGTCCATGGAAGATGGTGGAACAGGTACTAATCTCAATAATGGATTATTAATTCGCAGTCGCACTCCAGGAAAAACCATTTTAAATCCCCGCCTATTTCGTTGACACTCCCCGGTCCAAAGACGCGCGGATTCTACATTCATCATTGTGATCAATTGTCCCACGCCAAAATTTCCCGCACTTGTTTCCAAATGATTAGGGGATTAAAGGGTTTACTGATTACCCCCGCAACACCCATATTGCTAAAACGTTTCTTGTCCAAAGACGATGTCTTGGCAGTAAGTAAAATTACTGGTATGGATTTAGTCAATGGGTCAGACTGTAACTGATCCCACACTTGAAAACCATCCGTATCAGGCATTGTTATGTCCAATAATATAGCATCTGGCAATTGGGATCTAGCCTTTTCTAGCGCCTCCTGCGCGGTAGCAGCTAAACTAGTCCGCCAACCGGCAAATTTTTCTAAAGAAATACGGACAACTGCACGAATGTCTTGCTCATCATCCACGATCAAAATATGTTTAGCCATGATCCGACTAGTTACTACACAAAAGGTTCTCTTATATCTTGGGTTTATCCATGGTAGCCTAAAAAATTATTACAGCGGTAGTGTGAAATAAAAGGTGCTACCACTACCCAATATGCTCTCAACCCAAATTTTTCCCTGGTGTTTTTCCACAATATTTTTACAAATAGCTAATCCTAAACCTGTACCACCCTTTTGACGAGAGTCAGAAACATCCACCTGTTCAAATCGCTCAAAAATAGTCTCTAACTTATGTGGAGGAACACCTTTACCGTAATCTTTTACCGCAACAATAATCTCTTTATTGCTCACTGTGGCGTATATCTCTACTTTATTACCAGCATGGGAAAACTTTATACTATTGCTTAATAGGTTGGTCAGGACTTGAACAATTGTTTCCTCGTCAGCTAAGATTTCTATGTTAGCTACATCAAGTGTGTTGTAGGAAATTTCAATGCTTTTTTGTTGCGCTATTGGTCCCACTGTTTCCATTGCTTGTTTTACCATGATATTAATATCACAAAGCTCCAAGTTTAGTTTCATTTTCCCTGAATCCAACATTTCTAAATTCAAAATATTATTGACAAGACGTAACAGTCTTTCACTATTACTAACAGCGATTTTTAACATCTGTTCTGCTTCCTGTGGTTCATCAACTAAAATTCCTGTTGCTAAAATCTCCAAAGCACCTTTAATAGCTGTTAAAGGTGTGCGTACTTCATGGCTAACTACAGAGACAAATTCATTTTTTAGTTGCTCAACTTCGTGTCGTTTGCTAATATCCTGAATCTGCCAAATAAAATGCAGGGGGTTCCTATTGACATCACATAATAATGAAACATTCAACAACACCCAAATAATTTTTCCTGATTTATGTAAACAGGATTTTTCCACTTGATAGTTAGTTATTTGACCGGAGAGAAACTGGTATGCCAAATCAAAATCTTTTGGTAACTTCTCACCTGTAATAATTTCTGTCACCTTTTTAGTGAGTAAATCTGAAGAATCATAACCCAAAATTTGACATAGTGATCTATTCACCCTGATGAAATATCCATTTAGTGAAACTAGAGCCATACCACTACCAGCATCTTCGAAAGCAGTGCGAAATCTTTCTTCACTTTGTCTTAAATTTTCCTCAGCTTTTTTGCGATCAGTAATATCTTTAATGATAGAAATCACACAGTTTTTCGTATCTATTAAAATACTTTCACAAGATACTAAAGAGGTTTTTAATTCCCCAGATTTTGTCAGCCAATCAAATTCTAAATTTCGGACATATCCTTGATTTTTCAGTTGTTCCTTGAGTAGTAATCCCTGTTCAGGATTAGATACCAAGGATAAATTATCAAAACTGTAGCCGATCAATTCTACTTCCGAATAACCCGTTAAATGTAAGAAGCTGGGATTGACATCTAAGAATATATTCTGCACCCTATCGGTAATAACAATTGGGTCAGGGGAGCTGCGAAATATTTTAGTAAACTTATCCTGAGATTCCTTTAAAGCAGTTTTAATTTGTGTAAATGATAGTGCCAACTCCCTTGACATAGCCTGAAAAGACTCACCTAGCTGACCTATTTCATCACGCCGGTTTAGGATTAATTTTAACTTTAAATTTAAGTCTGAATCTAAACTATTAAAACTATTAAACCTATCTTCGCTTAGTTTTTTAGCCGCAGTATGCAAATCCTTAATCGGTTGTATTATCCAATGGGCTAAGACTATACTCAATCCCGCAAATATAAATAGTGTAATTGCTGAAAAAATAAAGGTTCTATTTAAATTAGTATGAATCTTATGCAGAAAATCAGATTCTGGCAAAACAGCTACAATTAACCAATCCAACCCATATTCATCCTGATAAGGGTAAATATGAGAAAAATACCTTTGGTTATTACTACTATTAAACTCAAAACTAGTCGCTTCCCGAATTTTATGCAAGTTTCCCCAACGCTGAAATAATACTTTCGCTGTTTTAGAAATTATTGAGTTACTACTTTTTGTAGCAGATAATCGTATTAACTTGATGTTTTTACCAGTTTTGCTATCTTTAACAATTTTCATAAAAGGTTTTTCATTGGTGGAAGTAGCGATTATATCTCCTGACCTTTCTATAATGAATAACTTTCCTGATGGTGAGAACTGCAAGTTTTGCAAGTATAAACCAATATGGTCTAAAATTAAATCACAACCTACAACGCCAATAAATTTATTATGGCGATAAACAGGACTAACAGCAGAAATCTTTGCCGTAGGAATATAAAGATAGGTATGTACGGAAGTCCATGTTTGTTGATTTTGATTTTGAGCTGTTTTAAACCACAAAAGGTTTCTATATAAAGAAGTTTTAGTTTGTTCGGGGATAATTTTGACATATTTTCCCTGTTGATCTAAAATGTAGATACGTCGTTGACCACCATAGGATGGGTGTAAACCACCACCCAGGTAAGAATTTGGTGGTGAAATTATGCCCATTTTGTCTAGTACTGCAAACATAAAAGTACCATTAATACCGCCAAAATAAATAGCAGTTGGCTCTTTATATATTTTAACTTGATTAAAAAAGTATAGTCTCAATTCTTCCCAATTCTCCGGGTTAAGATAGGAGTTTTGAATCCCATCACGATTTATGCCTACTATTCTTTGTGGTGTTTCTAAATGTGTCCTGATATGGTCCCGAATCCGGTCTGTTGTCAACATCATTAATTTATTCGTCAAGTCATTTACTGATTCTTCTCCAGTATGATAGGATATATAACTAACTATTCCTACACAGGTGATAATTGGTGTTAAGTAAAATATACTTAGTAATGTTTTAAGAGGGACTTTTCCAAAAATATGGTTTAATGTTGTTGTGTACTTATTCATATAATGAGTCCGACAAAATACCTGTAAAATAAGCAATTCTATTATATCTTGAGTTCCTACATGGTAGCATAAAAAACTACTAGAGCGGTAGTGTGAAATAAAAGGTGCTACCACTACCCAATATGCTCTCAACCCAAATTTTTCCCTGGTGTTTTTCCACAATATTTTTACAAATAGCTAGTCCTAAACCCGTACCACCCTTTTGACGAGAATCAGAAATATCCACCTGTTCAAATCGCTCAAAAATAGTCTCTAACTTATATGAAGGAATACCTTTACCGTAATCCTTTACCGCAACAATAATTTCTTTATCGCCCATTGTGGCGTATATCTCTACTTTAGTACCAGCATGAGAAAATTTTATGCTATTGCTTAATAGGTTGGTCAGAACTTGAACAATTGTTTCCTCGTCAGCTAAGATTTCTATGTTAGCTACATCAAGTGTGTTGTAGGAAATTTCAATGCTTTTTTGTTGCGCTATTGGTCCCACTGTTTCCATTGCTTGTTTTACCATGATATTAATATCACAAAGCTCCAAGTTTAGTTTCATTTTCCCTGAATCCAACATTTCTAAATTCAAAATATTATTGACAAGACGTAACAGTCTTTCACTATTACTAACAGCGATTTTTAACATCTGTTCTGCTTCCTGTGGTTCATCAACTAAAATTCCTGTTGCTAAAATCTCCAAAGCACCTTTAATAGCTGTTAAAGGTGTGCGTACTTCATGGCTAACTACAGAGACAAATTCATTTTTTAGTTGCTCAACTTCGTGTCGTTCACTAATATCCTGAATCTGCCAAATAAAATGCAGGGGGTTCCCGTTAATATCACATAATAATGAAACATTCAGCAACACCCAAATAATTTTTCCTGATTTATGTAAACAGGATTTTTCCACTTGATAGTTAGTTATTTGACCGGAGAGAAACTGGTATGCCAAATCAAAATCTTTGGATAACTCCTCACCTGCAATAATTTCTGTCACCTTTTTAGTGAGTAAATCTGGAGAATCATAACCCAAAATTTGACATAGTGATCTATTCACCCTGATGAAATATCCATTTAGTGAGACTAAAGCCATACCACTACCAGCATTTTCAAAAGCAGTGCGAAATCTTTCTTCACTTTGTCTTAAATTTTCCTCAGCTTTTTTGCGATCAGTAATATCTTTACAAACGGAAATCACGCAATCTCTACCATTAATTAAAATCCTTTCGGAAGATACTAAAGAGGTTTTTACCTCCCCAGATTTTGTCAGCCAATCAAATTCCAAATTGTGGATGTGTCCTTGATTTTCTAGTTTTTTCCTGACTAACAACAGCTTTTGTGAATCACATGGTAGACATAAACCTTCAACACCATGATTAATTACTTCCATTTCTGAATAACCCGTTAAATGTAAGAAGCTGGGATTGACATCTAAGAATATATTCTGCACCCTATCGGTAATAACAATTGGGTCAGGGGAGCTGCGAAATATTTTAGTAAACTTATCTTGGGATTCCTGCAAAGCAGTTTTAACTCGTATAAATGATAGTGCCAACTCCCCAGCCATAGCTTGAAAAGATTCACCTAGCTGACCTACTTCATCACGCCGATTTAGGATTGATTTTAACTTTAAATCCAAGTCTAAATCTAAACTATCAAACCTATCTTTCCTTAGTTTTTTAGCAGCAGTATTCAAATCCTTAATCGGTTGTATTATCCAATGGGTTAAGACCATGCTTAATCCTGCAAATATAAATAGTGTAATTGCTAAAAAAATAGAGGTTCTATGGAAGTTAGTATGAATCTTATCCAGAAAATCAGATTCTGGCAAAACAGCTACGATTAACCAATCCAACCCATATTCATCCTGATAGGGGTAAATATGGGAAAAATACCTTTGGTTATTACTACCATTAAACTTAAAACTGGTCGCTTCCCGAATTTTATGCAAGTCTCCCCAACGCTGAAATAATACTTTTGCTGTTTTAGAGATTATTGGGTTACTACTTTTTGTGGCAGATAACCGTGTTAATTTTACATTTCTATCTGTGTTGTTATCTTTAACAATTTTTATAAAAGGTTTTTCATTGGTGGAAGTAGCGATTATGTCTCCTGACCTTTCTATAATGAATAACTTTCCTGATGGTGAAAACTGTAATTTTTGCAAGTGTAAACTAACGTGAGTGAGAGCTAAATCACAACCTACAACCCCAATAAATTTATTATTACGATAAACAGGACTAAAAGCGGAAATGATAGCTGTGGGAATATAAAAATAGGGATATATTGGTGTCCATGTTTGTTTATTTTGATTTAGAGCAGTTTTAAACCACGGAAAATTAATGGGTGTAAAGGGTTTAGTTTGTCCAGGGATAATTTTGACATATTTTCCCTGTTCATTCACAATATAAACCCGTCGTTGACCAAGATAGGATGGGTGCGTACCACCCCCCAAGTAAGAATTTTTGGGTGAAATTATTCCCATCTCGTCCTGAGCGGAAACTATATATGTACCATTAGCACCACCGAAATAAATAGCTGCTGGGGTTTTATATACTTTAAGTTGACTGAAAAAGTATAATCTCAATGCTTCCCAGTTTTCCGGGATCAGATAGGAGTTTTCTATTCCCTGACGATTTATAGCTACTATTCTTTGTGGTATTTGTAGATACTTATTGAGATGATCTCTAACCCGTTCTGTTGTTGATGTCATCAACTCGTTAGTCAACTCATTTACTGATTCTTCTCCAGTACGATAGGATACATAGCTGACCACTGCCACACTAGTGATAATTGGTATTAAGTAAAATATACTCAGTAATATTTTTAGAGGAATTTTTCCGAAAATCTTGTTTATTGTCATTGTATCTTGGTATGTTGCATTCATAGAGATAATCCGAAAAATTGGTCACGGAATGAATCAGCTTCCTTGTATCTTGAACCTCTCTATGGTAGCCTGAAAAACTACTGCAGGAGTAGTGTTAAATCAGATCTACTGCAAAAGCGGGTGAAATTAAAACACTTGCACTAACAACGACTAAAACGCTAGTTGCATTAAATTGATGCAAATTTAGGATAATTTGGGGATCAGCTAGTGACTTTGATTAACCATTACTAAAAATGGGAGCACTTCTGTAAAGTAAAATCACCATAGGGATAATAGGCGGATCTATATAACCAACAAAAAGTCTTGTTTAATTCAATTGTTAATCTTGATTATGAAAATCCTGATCGTAGATGATGATACATCCCTATGTCAACTTGTTAAAACCTCACTGGTTGCCCATCGCTATGTGGTGGATATAGCTACTGATGGTGAAATGGGTCTAGAAATGGGATATCAGTTCAATTATGACCTGATTCTACTGGATATACTTATGCCCAAATTAGATGGGCTAAGTTTGTGTCACACGCTGCGCCATAAGGGTTATCAAGGTCAAATTATTATGGTAACCTCAAAAACTACACAAGAAGATATTATTATCGGACTAGATGCTGGAGCGGATGACTATTTGATTAAACCATACTGTATTCATGAATTACTGGCACGAATTAGGTCTTGCTCTAGAAGAATTGGTGCTAAGCCTGGTCTTATTACATTAATACATAATAAGCTTTCACTTAATCCTGAGTTAATAGAAGTAAAGTATGATGAATTAAGTATTAACCTTAGTCGCAGGGAATTTCAGCTTTTAGAATTATTTTTACGCCACCCACAAAAAATCTTTACCCGGGGTCAGATCATAGACAAATTATGGTCAATAGATAATTCTCCTACGGATGGTGCAGTGACTAATTTGGTTAAGGATCTGCGAGGGAAACTTAAAAAAGCTGGGATGCAGGAGGAAGTGATTGAAACTGTTCATGGACTGGGCTATCGTCTTACAAGCAAAAGGGAATTAGAACGGGTAGAAACTATACCAACCCAAACAAGCTTACCAATAACAGATTCTAGTATAGGTGAAGAACTGGATTTAATTGAACAAGTTAAGGCAGAATTTGAAATATCCTTATCCAATAAAATTGGGAACATAAGAGCGGAACTTGTTAAATTGGAAACAGAAATAACTAATGGTCAACAACAGCAATATCTGATGAGAATGACCCACAGTTTGTCCGGTAGCTTAGGTACTTTCGGCTACCCCCAATGTTCCCAATTAGCCGCTAAAATGGAGAATATTCTGGTGAAGGAATCTTTGACTAATGTAGACATTCAGGCAATTGATTCCCTCATCCATGCTTTAGAGTGGGAAGTTACCCAAGAAAGAGAAAAAACAAATCACAATTTCAGCATTTTTTCTGATGTTCCCTATATGGTTCACCCCCAGGATTTCCTTGCTGTTCTTAATCGAGAATGGCAAATGCTAAGTTCTGATGGTCTGCCATTAAGTTTGATTTTTTGTGCTATTGATAACTTTGATGTAAATCAAGGGACAACAAAAAATAGCTCTAATCTCCGTCAAATTGCTTTAGTTATACGTAAATACATTTACCCACCTAGTTGCTTTACTTACTATAACCAGGGGAGCTTTGGTGTTCTATTGCCGAATATGTCTTTGGATGCTACCGTGCGTCTTGCCCATGATCTTCATCAAACTGTGGTTGGTACGGTAGAAGTCTCACTTAGCCTTGGTATTACTGGTACATTACCCAGGTCCAGGTCTACGGTTCAAAAACTCTTAAATACTGCTAATCAGGCACTTATAGGAGCTAAAAGATGTGGTGGTAATACCTTTTGTCTTTATCCCGGTTAAAAACGAAGTTATTTAAGATTAGCCGCAGTATTTTCTGCCAAAATGCCAAATCCAGCTGACAATTTGCCTAAGTTGTGATAGGTTGATGAAGTGCTTTGTAAACACTGGTGTATCTGTTACTTAAAATTGACAGACTATATGTTTTTTTCCCACTAAACCTACTTGGCTACACATAATTTGGAGAGTAAAATCATGCAATGAACTGACAATAAACTTAACACTTAGATAAATTTGCGGTAAAAAGTTTGGGCTGATTTTTGCAACCATAAGTAAATCTGCTGATATTAATGATATGAATCCAGTTCTACAATTTGGCAACGTCTCTGGACAGGAAAGTTATCATACACTGACCGCCCCAGAAGTACTAAAATTATTGAATAAGTACCAATTAATACCACCACTGCTTAAAGAGGTGATTATAGAACAGGCGATCGCCCAGATTTCTTCTACACCGGAGGAGGAGCAATTGGCCTATGAAAAGTTAAATCAACAATATCAGGGACAAAAAGAACAGGGAATAAGTCAAGAACAGTTACAAAGTATGGCGACTCGTCAACTAAAACTCGAAAAGTTTAAGGAGGTGACTTGGGCAAAAGAGATAGACTCGTACTTTTACCAACGTAAACCCCAATTAGATAGGGTTATATACTCCCTAATTACCACTGCTGATATTGGTATTGCCCAAGAAATATATTTTCGTATTCAAGAAGGGGAGCAGTCGTTTAACCAACTTGCCCAGGAATACTCTCAAGGACCGGAAGCTCAAACTGGCGGATTAGTCGGTCCAGTGGAATTACAGTCTCTTCATCCACTATTGGTGAGAATTTTATCCACAAGTCAACCCCAGCAGCTATCACTACCAACCCCCATAGGAGATTGGATAGTGATAGTGCGGCTAGAAAAATTATTGCCCGCCCAGTTAGATAATGGGATGCGCCAAAGGTTGCTCAATGAGCGGTTTCAGTCCTGGTTACAAGCACAAGTTTCACCCCAAAACTGGCAAATTAAAGAGTCAGAAAATTAATTAAATGACTAACCCTGCACTTAATTACACTTAATCAGTATGAACTACAGCAGTCAGGAGTTTTCGGAATTTCTGCAAAAAATTCCGGGGTTTGAAAAATTATCCCCAACGGAAATTAACCATTTATTGTCAAAACAACAGGCCCTGCGTTATCGGTTGGGTCAGAAAATTATCGGTAAGGAACAACTACCGGAACGGATAGTAATTGTTTACCAGGGTAAGGTGAGACTCCTGGGATATCATCCCCAAAGCCAATTGCCAATTACCCTCAAAATGTTGGAACCAGGAGCAGTAATTGGCGAAATTAGTTACCTGCGACAGATAGCATGTGAAACGGCGATCGCCTCAACGGAGGTAATATGTTTAACCTGGAACCCCGTAGATTATCTATCGGTATTTTCTCAAAACTCTGATTTTGGCAAGGAGCGCCAAGAAG
Organism: Cylindrospermopsis raciborskii Cr2010; assembly: GCF_003367075.2. Taxonomy (NCBI): domain Bacteria; kingdom Bacillati; phylum Cyanobacteriota; class Cyanophyceae; order Nostocales; family Aphanizomenonaceae; genus Cylindrospermopsis; species Cylindrospermopsis raciborskii. Next base: position 1,624,379 of record NZ_CP065936.1, on the reverse strand, counting down.
AAAATCACATCATAGAGGTTTTTGATGTGATCAGCCATCATGTAGCTCAAAAAGCCTATGGAAATCTGAATTTGAAGGATATAACCCGAGATATTTTACCAGAGTCTAAAATCCAATATTTACCACCAGGAAAAACTCCATTAGACCAACTAGAAAGTGATAGAACATGGTTTGTGAGTAGTGGTCAGATTACAAATTTCCCTGTGAATTCTCAGATACTATCGAGCAACAATCGAGAGGTTTTACAGGTTACAGGAAAAAGTCCAGCCCGGTTATTAGGTATTAGTTCTCAAGTGTTATTGTTGTTGGAACAACAAGAGAATAGGGAACTAGAAAAGATAGAAGATCCATGGGAAACCAAAGATGTTATAGATATTCCCTTTGCCACAAAGGGAGAATTTTCCCCCCAGGAAAATAAAAAAGCAAAATCCAGAAAAAAACAACCGAAATATCCTTTTTTTGGGGGGCGAGATGAACTAGATTCTACCTTGGCTTGCTTTCAAATGCTGGCGAAACATTTCCAGGTTCCCCTGCGTAAGGAGGTAGTTCGTAGGATTTTAAGTGATAACCTTAAACGCCAAGGTAATGTATCTTTTCAACTTTGCGCCTATGTGGGGGAAGTCGTTGGGTTAAAATCCCAGTTAGTAGATATTGATGCCACTAAAATTACGGAGATTCAGACACCAGCTATTATCCAGCACCAGGATGGTTACGCTGTGGTTTATGAAGCAGATGAAAATAGAATAGTTGTAGCTATTCCATCCCGGGGAATAATCAACTATAAACCCAGCAAACTCCTACAGCAAATACCAACCGATGATACTAATCTACAACCTCAAATCAAAGTCCTCCAGATTAGTCCCACCTCCGAAACTCCTCAAGAACGCTTTGGACTACGTTGGTTTCTCCCCTACTTATCACGTTACCGCCGGGTTTTAATAGAAGTCTTTATCGCTTCATTTTTTGTACAACTGGCCGCATTGGCAAATCCACTGGTTATTCAGTTAATTATCGATAAAGTCATAGTACAAAATAGTATTAGTACCCTGAATGTTTTGGGGGTGTTACTATTAGCTGTTGGTGTGTTTGAAGCTATATTAACTACTTTACGAACCTATTTATTTGTGGATACCACTAACCGAATTGATATGGGTTTAGGTTCACAAATTATTGACCATTTACTCAGACTACCACTGCGTTATTTTGAACGCAGACCCGTGGGAGAATTAGCTACTCGAGTGAATGAGTTGGAAAATATTCGCCAGTTCCTCACAGGAACAGCTTTGACAGTTGGACTAGACGCAGTATTTTCGGTGGTTTATATCGTCGTTATGCTGTTTTATAGTTGGGAACTAACTTTGGTGGGACTGGGAACTATTCCCCTCTTTGTCGTGATTACATTAATTGCTGCTCCTACCGTTAGCAGACAATTGCGCACCAAAGCAGAACGCAATGCCACTACCCAGTCCTATTTAGTGGAGGTAATGTCTGGTATTCAAACGGTAAAGGCCCAAAATATTGAACTGCGATCGCGCTTTTCTTGGCAAGAGCGTTATGCCAAGTTTGTTTCCGCAGGTTTTAAAACAGTTATCACATCAACATTAGCCAATTCCACCAGTCAGTTTCTGAATAAACTAAGTAGCTTGTTAGTGCTGTGGGTAGGAGCTTATTTAGTTTTACAAGGAGAATTAACCCTAGGGGAATTAATTGCCTTTAGAATTATTTCTAGTTATGTTACCAGTCCCATACTAAGACTAGCGCAAATCTGGCAAAACTTCCAAGAAACAGGTTTGTCCTTAGAGAGATTGAGCGATATTGTGGACACACCTCAGGAAGCAGAAGTAGACAAAGATAATATTCCCCTACCTAGTGTTGTTGGTGCGGTCAAATATGAAAATGTTTGCTTCCGCTTTGCGACTAACGGACCCCTGCAACTAAATAACGTCAGTTTAGATTTTCCAGCGGGCACATTTGTGGGGATTGTGGGACAAAGTGGCTCAGGAAAAAGCACCATGATGAAATTACTCCTCAGACTTTATAACATTGAGTCTGGGAGAATTTTTATTGATGGTTACGATGTCAACAAGGTTGAGCTTTATTCCGTCAGAAGACAAATCGGCGTGGTTCCCCAAGATCCCCTGTTATTTGATGGAACAGTATTCGATAATATAGCCCTAACCAATCCTGACGCTACCACAGAGGAAGTGGTAGAAGCAGCTCAAATAGCAGTTGCTCATGAATTTATCATGGGTCTGTCCAATGGTTATAACACCAAAGTTGGGGAAAAAGGGTCGAACCTGTCTGGAGGACAAAGACAAAGAATTGCCATTGCTCGTTCCATACTGCAAAAACCTAAAATATTAGTTTTAGACGAAGCCACAAGTGCCCTAGACTATCCCACAGAAAGGCAAATATGTTTAAATTTAGCCAAGGCATTTCGTGGCAAGACAGTTTTCTTCATTACCCATCGTCTCAATACCGTCAGTAATTCAGATACGATTGTAGTTATGGATGGGGGTAGAGTGGTGGAGCAGGGTAGTCATCAGGAACTAATGACTGCTAAAGGACACTATTCCTACCTTTACCAGCAACAGGAAGTCAACCTCTAATTATCACTCAACCAACCCAAGGAACCTTATGAGTCAATTTAATGATCATCCAACTAATGGCAATGGTAATGGCAAACCAGCTAGTATAGGAGTGCTTCAAACCCCATCAAAAGCCAAAGCAGGGAATTTAAGTTATGCTTATCAAGACAGCTTTGAACAATCCATAGTTTTACGACAATCACCCATCTGGTCACGCACAATCATGATTACTTTGATGCTTGTGGCCTGTTTTGGAGTGGGTTGGGCTTATTATGCAAAAATTGAACAAGTAGTTCCCGCTACAGGACAATTAAAACCAGAGGGTACGGTAAAAGATGTACAAGCACCCATTAGTGGGGTGGTGAAGTCTGTTCATGTCAAAGATGGACAAGAGGTGAAACCAGGGGATCTATTATTAACATTTGAATCCGTTGCTACCCTAGCTGAGCTGGGCGCCCTCAATAAAGTTCGTGCTGCTTTAATCAAGGAAAATGACATCTATCGTCGTTTGATGAATGCAAGCGGTGCTATTAGCTCAGAACTGAATTTTCTGGGTGGTAGTCTACCAGCAGAGTCGGCATTTTTGTTAAAAAGTCGCATTTCTCTGGTGGAAGAAAACCAACTGTTACGTTCACAATTGGGAAATTCCAGACCAGAAACAGGAGTTGGAATTGATGAACAAAAAAGACTAATTGTAGCTAGAAAAGAGCTGGAATCTCGCTCTAATGCAGCTAAATTTGAGGTAGAAAAAATTAGAAAGCAACTGTCTCAAACAATAGTTAAGAGAAAGGACACACAAAACAGTCTGTCCATTCAACAAGGAATCTTAGATAGGGTAGAAGTCCTGGCCAAAGAGGGGGGAATTTCTCAACTGCAATATCTCAATCAGCAACAACAAGTACAAAATTTAAAAGCGGAAATAGCCCAGTTAGAAGAAGAAGAAAAACGCCTGGGCTTCGATATTCAAAGAGCAGAACAAGAGGTGACCAATACCATAGCAGTGACTGACAAAAATGTCTTGGAAGAAATTGCTACTAACAAGAAGCGCATTGCCGAAATAGACAGCCAGTTTATGAGAATAATTTTAGACAATGAGCAGAAGTTGGCAGATATTAGTAGCAAAATTTCCCAAACCAAATTAAACGTTAAATATCAAGAACTGCGTGCGCCCGTATCAGGGATAATATTTGACATGCAAGCAAAAAACCCCGGTTTTGTCGCCAATCCTACCCAAAAGCTATTACAGATTGTCCCCAATGATAAATATATAGCGGAGGTATTTATCACCAATAAGGATATTGGATTTGTGAAGGAGGGAATGAAGGTGGATGTGAGAATTGATTCGTTCCCCTTTAGTGAGTTTGGTGATATCAAAGGTAAAGTAACTAATATCGGTTCAGATGCTTTACCTCCTGACCAGACCCATCAGTTTTATCGCTTTCCAGCGCGAGTTAGTTTAGATAAACAAGCTATGGAATCTCAAGGTAGAAGTATTCCTTTACAGTCTGGTATGGCCATTACTGCTAATATCAAAGTGCGTGAGGAACGGAGCGTTATGAGTTTGTTTACGGAAATGTTTACTAAGCAAGTTGAGAGCTTGCAGGAAGTAAGGTAACAGGTTAGTCATCTCTGAACATATTGCAGGAGGTTGAATTATACTTTTACCCTCCTACAACTGACATAAGACTAAGAAGCCGCGTCTTGTTGTATAGTTAATTGGTCTAGCTTCAACCAAATATTTGGCGTGGGCACTTTACCAAACTTCACTAAAGCGTAATCTCCCTTAATATCCACCACTTCCCCGGAACTTTCAAATAAATAGGAAGGAAAGCGCCCATCACTAGCTTTAGCTTCCAGACTATTTTCTAACTTTTCGCGCAGGGCACGAACCATATTTCCTTTTTTAATTGCCATAACTTTCTAATTTATATTGCAGGTTGTATTCCAGGAGCAGAGCTGAGCCAAGAAGAATCAAGTTAAATCATAGATTTCTTCCCCAGCTCAGTTCTTGCTACTTTTTGCCCAGGTATAGGTCAGCGTAGATTAATATGCTAGACCCATGCTGCGAGTTGTTTCAGCCCCAAGGTAAACCCGAATGCTCAAAAAGTCAGTTGGGCAAGCTGTTTCACAGCGCTTGCAACCTACGCAGTCTTGAATACGGGGTGAAGAAGCAACTTGAGCGGCTTTACATCCGTCCCAAGGAACCATTTCTAGAACGTCAGTGGGGCAAGCGCGTACACATTGAGTGCAACCGATGCAGGTATCGTAGATTTTTACGGTATGAGACATTGAAAAAACTACTCCTTTGGTGGTGTTCTTCTCTGGAGAAGGAATAATATCAAGGCATAGTTTACCCCAGTCCAGGCTAAGCTGTAAGTAAAAGGCTACATAACTTTAAACAATTTAATAAGCTCCCCCAACAAAATGATTTCCCAAGAACCCGTCCATGGAGGTTTAATCAACAAAAGGACTGACTGGTATGGAATTTGCCGCCCCCCCCACAACTTGAAGAAATTTTAAAGAATTGTAAAGCCTCCCATCAATTACTTAGCGCTCAATCTATATTATAGCTTTAGCCATAAGTGGGTGGGTGGAATTAAATATAAAATCAACGCCCGCATGGGTTTCGTTCCTCAACCCATCCTACAAATAATTGTGCCTCCCTACTTAGCGCCATATATAAATTATGCATCCAGACTCTTTAGCAACTGAGATAATTTTGACCAGTCCACAGCGGTATCTTGGTAAGTTACAACTTGATTGGGCTCCTCAACCGGGAAATTATTTAGATTTTGAGGGGAAAACCTATGCCGTTTTAGAACGCCATCACAGGTATCAGTTCCGAACTGGACGCTACAGGTTACATAGAATTGCCATCTACGTTCAAACAGCTAAAAGACCATCGGAAAAAAGTTTTATAAATGGACGTTGGGTAGTGGGGGATGCCAATTGTAAGTATAATGCCCACTCAGAAATTATTCGTTGTGCTGTCAACCCAGATGGTCCGTGTGATTCCTGTAGTTCTTACGTTGCTAACCAATAGTTTCTCCCACTGTCAAACGACTACCATTGACAAAATCCCATCCCGACTGAAGTTTTTTGCCTGTTGGTTGTACCTCTCTCAACCACAAACAACCTTCCCCAGTTTGAACCACAGCACCCAATCCTTTAATAATACTGAGGACAGATCCTGGCGATGCTAATTGGGCGGACAAATCAGGCACTTTCTCAAGTTTGGACTGGATTTCCTTTGGCAACTCCTGAATGTAGGCGGACTCTAGGGGAACAGTGGCGACGATTTTTAAAGGTTGATGACGAAAGGTGGTGATGCAGTTGGGGTAAAATCCTCGGATCTGATTGTGTAGTTCTATAGCTGTTCTTGACCAGTCTAAATAATAGTCTTCTTTATTAATTAATGAGGCGTAGGTAGCTAAGGAATCATTTTGAGGAATTGGTGTAATCTCTCCATTTCTAAATTTGGTTAGGGTTTCTATTAACAGGTTTCCACCAGTTTCAGCTAGTTTATCCGCAATAACTTGAGCATTATCTAATAGTCCAATTGGTAAGCTGGCTTTTAAAAGCATATCTCCTGTATCCATACCCGCATCCATTAACATAGTTGTCACACCAGTTTGTCTTTCTCCTTTGTGTATAGACCACTGAATGGGGGCAGCACCTCTATATTCCGGTAAAATTGAACCATGTACATTAATACAACCTAATTTTGGCATGTTGAGGATTTTTGTAGATAGAATTTGCCCATAAGCAACTACTATAAAGAAATCCGCATTAAGTTCCCTTAGTTTAGTCAAGGTCCCAGAATCCTTCTTAATTCTTTCTGGTTGCCATACAATCAGATTATGAGCCTTAGCCAAGGTTTTAACTGGAGAGGGCGTAAGTTGATTCCCCCTTTCTCTGCGTTTATCCGGTTGGGTGACAACTGCTAAAACCTGAAATCTAGAATCATTCAACAATTTTTTTAAGGTGGGAATAGCAAAATTAGGAGTGCCAAAAAACACTATTTTCATCGGAGGTTGGTTAGTTTTAAGGAGGTAGTTTTTCTGATTGGATGTCAACAAGTTTTAATTAGCGGTGACAAAGATACTCTAGCCATAATAGAATATCTTTGCCATGAATCAAAGGATTTATATAACTTCGCTTTGTACTATGCTAGACAAACTTGGTTTAAAACTAAGTCTCTTTAGAGCGGGGAGAAGTCAACTCCTCAGTTGACTCTACCACAAAGGTGCACGCTACCATAGTTTTGTTAGGTAGGATAGGTAAATACCCTCCTGAGTTATCATTTTTTGCTATGTATAACATTTGCACTCTTCCTTGCACACACAAAGCTACTTGCCCAGCACCTTAAATCTCATCAATAGTGAAAGCCATGCTTAAATCCCTCCCTCAGTCAGGATGGTTCCACCCCCAGCCACGTTTTAATCGGGTTGTAGTTGTTATATTAATAGTAGTACCTATCTTGAGTACGTCAGCCTATTTTAGCTTAGCAAGACAATCCCAAGTAAAAATAGACAAAAGTACCTCACAATCGGGTGGGTCCAAAGATTTATCTGGATTTAATTCCCCATCAGTCAAATTGGGTCCTACTTTACCCGTAACCCAGACACCTAATAAAAGCAGTTCTGTGTCTTCCCGATCTAAAATCTCTAACAAAAAACAAAATGCAGTTAAGCTGGAAAGAGAAAATATGTTAGGTGTGAAGGAGATGGAAGAAAGTACCAGCACTAGAACAAATAGATCCGCCATATATGATAAGGGAGTTAATCATCCAAAAAGTAAAAATTATCCAAATCAAAGTATTGCTACGGGTGTAATCCCTTCCGATGCAAGAAGTTCACAAATTGTACCTACAGAAGAGCAGGTAAGCATATCCAATGGAGTGCCAGCAGATCCCATTAATAGTCCCCATCCCATACCCTGGAAGTGGATAGTAATGACCCAGGAAGCAATTGGTGGTCAGGGACGTTCAGGAGTGCGGCAATATCGCAGCACTCCTGTGGTATCTCCTGATGGTAGATATGCAGTTTATAGTCGGGTACAACTGGAAGTAGAACCGGAAATGCACAATAGCCAGGTTAGTAGTCTGTTGTTTATTGAAGATAGACAGACTAAAAGATTGAATATCCTGGCTAAAACATCAGACGCTGTTGATATGTTATCAAAGAATGGAAAATTTACCCCAGAGACCAACAATCAAGGTAAGATAGGGATTTTAGTCCCGGTTAGTTGGTCAGAAAAAGGGGATCAGTTTTTAGCCAGAAAATTTGTGGGCACTTTCAACACAGCAGATGTAACAGATAATGCAGTCATTTGGAATCGCCAACAAAATGCCACCACCACAGTAGTTCCCCCTCCAGGAGAAGGGGAGCATGAGAAAATTGCCATTTTATTGGGTTGGAGCAAAAAACAACCCAATTATGTGCTATTCCGCTCAGGTGAGTTAGGAGAAGAAAACTGGCCATTAGTGCAAGTTAGTGGTGATGGTAAGAACATTAACATGAATATTAGTGATGATCAACCTATAATTTTTGGTAATAAGGGACAAACTATTTGGTTAGATCCTGAAGTTGCTGCTAGATAATATAGTGCGTGCTAGAACCTTAGGGAAGAGGTGAAAATAAATAAGGGCCTAGCCCTTATTTATTTGGGTAAAACCATTAAGAAAAACTTACAATTCAACAGTTGATAACAAAATAACTTCATAATTGAACACTTGACAATTGATAGCACTGTATCTACGATATGATTATTACAGGTGTTTGATAGAAAGTCAATGTACAAACCCACTGCTTATAGCTTAAAACCTTGACATTTTCTAGCGATAAACATTAGGCATCTGGCATGGAAAATTTTTTGAAATTGGGTTTTTGTTTCCCTAATTCAAGCAATGAATATGGGTATTTTGCCATGGAGATTGAGAGATACATCTATCAACAAAAACACAATTAATAGCAAACAGCAAGCAAATAAAAATACCACAGAAATTATGACTAAAAAATTTGTTGACCTCTCCACACTTGATGGAAAAAATGGATTGACCATCATCAACGGTAATGATAAAGATGACAATTTAGGGTACTCAATTAGCAATGCTGGAGATATTAATGGTGACGGAATTAATGATATTATTATTGGGGCACCTTTAAGTGATCCCAATGACCAAAGTAATGCGGGAAACAGTTATATAGTATTTGGTAGCAACAACGGTTTTGCCAACATTATAGACATCTCGACCTTAGATGGAATCAATGGGTTTACGGTTAATGGTGGTGGAATAGGCGATCAATCAGGTCGTTCTGTAAGTGCAGCAGGAGATATTAATGGTGATGGTATTGACGACCTGATCATTGGCGCTCCTTTTGCGGACAGTAATGGAGATGACTCTGGAGCAGCATACCTAATATTTGGCCGCAGGAGTTTTAGTTCTCTCCCCACTATTAACCCCTCCAATCTGGGTGATAACGGTTTTATTATTAACGGTCTAAATCCTCAAGACCAATTAGGTTATAGGGTCAGTGGTGCAGGTGATATCAACCAAGATGGTTTTGATGATGTAATTATTGCTGCACCTCCCAACGCTTACGTCTATCCCCCAGTGACAGGTGATCAAGCTGGTAAGGTTTACGTAATATTTGGTAGCGAGAAATTTAATCCCAGTAATCCCAATTTTGATCTCAATAGTCTTAATGGCAATAATGGCTTTGTTATCAATGGTTCTAGAGCAGATGACTACTTAGGTGTTGGTCTCAATAGAGGTGGAGACTTTAACGGTGATGGAATTGATGACTTGATTATTGGCTCACCCTTTAATGATTTCAACGGTTTCCGTTCCGGACAAGCTTATGTAATATTTGGTAGGAAGGAATCATTCTCATCTTCCTTAGATGTCTCCCAACTTGATGGTGTTAATGGGGTTGTCATCAATGGACAGGAGGGCGATCAATTAGGATTCTCCGTTAGTAGTGCGGGGGATATTAATCATGATGGTATTGGGGATATAATTGTCAGCGCCCATGATGCAGATCCCAATGGGATAGATGCAGCTGGCGTGGCTTATGTTGTATTTGGTGCCCGTACCCAGTTTAGTTCCCAACTAGACTTGTCCAATCTTAATGGTAATAATGGGTTTGTAATTAACGGTATTGGCGAACTAGATAAGGCAAGCTGGGCTGTAACTGGTCTAGGAGATGTGAATGGTGATGGAATTGACGATCTTCTGGTTAGTGCTAGTCATGCAGATGCTAATAATGATAATTCTGGACAAGGTTATGTAATCTTTGGCGGCGATAAATTTAGTTCTGCTATCAATCTTGCGGAAATTGATGATACCAAAGGTTTTATCATCAATGGTAAGTCAGAAAACCATAATTTAGGTTATTCAGCTAGTGGTGTGGGAGATATCAATGGTGATGGTGTCAGTGATATACTGATCAGCGCTCCCTTTGCTGGTTCTGGGGAAGTCTATGTAGTTTTTGGCAAAAATAGTCCCACAGATACCGGAGAAATTACTGATGAAGTAACGGAAGGAAATGGTGGTGAATCCGACATAATCAATGAAGCTCCTAGCGGTTTGTTTTTAAAAACTAACAATAGAGTTGATGAAAATGGTCTGGAATCAAATGTAATTGGCACTTTTACAACTGTGGATCCGAATGCGGATGATTCTTTTACCTATAGCTTATCCGATGATGAGAACTATCCTGACAATGGTTTATTTAGTATTCAGGATAATCAATTAATCAGCAAGGAGTCCCTCGATTTTGAAAATCAGCCCATTTACACCATCAGTGTGATTACCACAGATAGGGGAGGACTATCCTTAACCGCAGAATTCACTATTGATGGAACTGAGGATGAAATTACCGGTGGAGTTATTGAAGATAACAACAGCGAATCTGAGGGGACTCCCGATGAAATTCTGGATGGAGTTATGGGAGAAGGTGATAGCGATAATAACTCAACGGAAGGATCTGGATCTGATCTTACCGATTCCCCTGACATTCCATCCACATCAACGGGATCTGATCTTACCGATTCCTCTGACATTCCATCCACATCAACGGGAAGCGCTGATAATATCTTGAGCAGTAATAATAATGTCCTGAGTAGTAGCACTACTAGGGTTGAATTTCAGCTTATGGATAAGATTCCTGCTTCCATACGTGAATTAGGAGTATTTACTGTTGATGATCCTAGTGGTAAGATTAACGGTATTGCACCTGGTCAGGTTGGTTATTCAGAAGCTGCTTTAGCGAGAAGTAAGGTAGTTTTTTCCATTCTTTCCAAAACACCTAATGAGTTTAATAACGCAAATGTCACCAGAATCTTAGGGTTTCAGGAAGCAAACCCCAATTTGAGATTCTATGTTATAGATAATGGCACTACTGATTCTGTTAAAAATGGCCTGTTGCCAATTAATCAGGTAACTTTTTTAGACTCTTCAAATCTTCAGGTAACACAATTGCCTGATAATAGTTTTTCCTTGCAGTCCAACGATCTAGTTTTCAAAGCTAGACCTACTACTAAACCCTTACCTATGGGGGCAAATTTACAGGAGAAGTCCCAGGGAGAAAGTATAGATTTACGCGGGGTAACGGGTCCCGTAAATGCCCAATTTACAGTTTATAGGGAGGCGAGCTTTGATAATTATGTGGGCTTTTATAAGGTAACTGATGAAAAGGGTGGCATTGATACCAATAATGATGGAACTGCGGATTTGCTTCCGGGAGACGCTGGTTACATTCAAGCTGCTGTTAATCAACATTTAAGTGGTTTGGGTTTAAATGTTCCTGATGGAAATAAGTCTACTTTTAATAGTACCTTATCAGGAGGAGGGCTGTATGTGCCATTTATAATTGTCAATGGCAGACCCGACACTGTTCTTAATAGCGATATTTCCGCCAACTCCAATCCCGACATATATTTCACATATTTAGGTGCTAACCCTGATCGGGTTGACCATGTTCGACTTTTAGGAGACAACACCTTTGGTTTTGAAGATCTCAGAGGTGGTGGGGATAGGGATTACAATGACTTAGTTGTTCAAGTTAATATGTCTGCTAATGTTTAATTTTCTAGGTCTCTGACTCATCTACGCGATTAGAAACCCATAGTTTCTAATCGCTCGCTAGTAAAAACCCTGACTTGTTCTTGGGAATTTTGCAAAATTTTTTTCAAATAGTTCTCCTTAACTATAATAGCAGCATGATTAATATCTAGCCATATTCGCTGTCTTTGACTTGCTTCTGGCCAATCCTCTAAGATTTTTTCTACTGGTAACCAAAATAGATGAACTTGATAAATATTGCCCCGTTTACGATATTTATAAGCACCAAGCTTTTGGGTATTAACTTGACCAACTACACCTGCTTCTTCCCATGCTTCCTTTGCAGCTGAATCCGGTGGTGTCATCCCCTTACAAATTCCTCCCTTGGGAATTACAAGGCTTTGCCGTTTACGACTGGTGATTAATAATACTTCTACTTTCCCGTCACACAGGCGATAGGGAATTACTCCTGACTGTTTACAAATTTTGTTGTTTTTCTTCCTCATCTTCCTCATATTATTGACATAGATTTCTGTTGAGCTAATCTTTCAATTCTAATTAAGGGAATACCTATAAGATGATTATTATGGTAGAATGTGGAATCTATAGTATATGTCTTTAGTTACATCTTTCTGTTGCGCTATTGCTATCTTGTAGGTTGGGTGTCCTTAGACGGAGGTCAAAGTCTTCCTAAAACCGACAGATCTTCCACATCCAGGTCTACAGGTATCCCACTTCTAATCAGTTCCGAGAAATCCTCATTAGGAATCATAACAGTAAGTATATAAAGACGAGTTTTACCCGTATTTCTAATCAGATGGATCCCCATGGGTGGTACTAATAAACTATCTCCAGCTTTGATATTTACTTTTTTACCGTCACAAATTGCTATACCTTCTCCCTTGAGAATGAAAAACATTTCTATGGCCCATTGATGGCGATTGGGTGGAGTTTGTCCACCAATATCAAAAATTTCCACACAGCAAGTTAAAGAAGTATTAGCTGTGTTGGAATCGAAGATAATTGCTAACCGATTGGTATCGTGAGGGCTAATACGGTATGCTTGATAATCTCGAGGAGATTTTATCACGGGAATAATACAATGATGACTAATCATAGAATTAAGAATTTTTACTTAGTTTTGTTATAATGGTAACTAGCTTGATTTTACAAGTCACAACGCCGTCTAGACTTAACTTTACCTGTCAATCTTTTACTAATCCTTAGTTCACCCCCAGCATTTCCATAATGATTGGTTCAGCATTCAAAATGATTGCTAAATTTTTAACTACAAACAATAACAAACAACAAATAATAATAATTCGGGAGTTAGGGAATTAACTTTAAAAAAAGGTAAAATTTACAAAAAGGCAAAAATGATGAATTTCACTATTAAGAATGCCCTAAGTCCGGTGAAAGAAGGTTATACAACCCTAGATATTCAAGTGATGGAGGGTATAATTACTCAGGTGGGGCAAAATTTAAATGTCATTGGTACTCTAATTGATGGCCAAGATAAACTGGTGCTACCAGGTTTTTTTAACGCTCACACCCATTCCGTAGAAAAATGGCAACGGGGAATTATCCCTCCCTTACCTTTGGAGTTATGGTTAGCGCACTTATGTGATTTTTCTCCCTTAGATATGGAAAGAGTCTATCTTAGTGCTTTAGGTACCGGGGTGGAAACTCTATTGTCTGGAGGTACAAGTGTTGTAGATCATTTGGTGTTAATTCCAGGTCAAGAATTAGAAACCATTGCTACAGTAGTTCGAGCTTATCAAACATTGGGAATTAGAGCTTTTATTGCACCTTTAATTCAAGATGAACCTTTAACTGCAGGAATGCCAGAGGGGAAATTATTGGCTAGTCATGAATATTATTGTCGCTCAACCGATGAAACTTTAGCTATTGTGGAACAAGCTGTAATTAACTTTCACCAACCGGAGAAAGGGACAAGTATTTTAGTTGGACCCACGGGCATTCAATTATGTACAGATGCTTTATTTACAGGTTGTGTAGCATTAAGCGATCGCTATCAACTTAGTCGTCATAGTCATTTATTAGAAACCAAGGCTCAGGAAAAGTTAGCAGCTGAAAAGTATGAATGTAGTGCGGTTAAACATTTACAAGAAATAGGTTTTTTAGATGAAAAGACTAGTTTAGCTCATGGTGTTTGGTTAAATGATACTGACATAGAAATTTTAGCCTTAACTAAATCTACTATTGTTCATAATCCTTTAAGTAATTTGCGTTTGGGTAGTGGTATTGCCCCGATTTTAAAATGTCTTAGAGCAGGGGTAAATATCTCTTTTGGTTGTGATGGTGCTTCTAGTAATGATTCTCAGGATTTGTTAGAAGCAATTAAAATCGGCTCAATTTTACATAACATTACGGATCCAGACTATAGGTCTTGGATTACACCTAAGCAATCTGTGGAAATGGCATGTTTGGGTGGAGCTAAGGGATTAGGCGTACATAATCATTTAGGTTCTATAACTGTAGGTAAAAAAGCGGATTTAGTTCTTTATGATTTAACAGCTTTATCGTTATTACCCCGTACAGACCCCATTGGTTTATTAGTTTTAGGTCGTCCTGTAAATGTTATTGATAGTGTTTGGGTTGATGGTAGACCAATTGTTGTTAATGGTAAATTGACAACTATTGATATTGACGAATTACGCCAGGAGTTATTTGACCGCAGTGGGTGGGAAGCTGGGAGAGAATCACCCACTCTAGGCAAAATTGAGTCCCATTATCGACGAATCATGAGTTTATCAACCTAGCTCGGGTATGAGAATTTTCTATATAATTTAGGTCAATTTTTTGCTAAAATCAATAGGTAGAAAAATAACTCAGTCAATATGGCCGCAAAAATACCCGTAACAGTAATCACAGGATTTTTAGGGAGTGGTAAAACTAGCTTGATTCGTCACTTACTACAAAACAACCAAGGACGACGCATAGCAGTACTGGTAAACGAATTTGGTGAATTAGGAATAGATGGAGAAATATTAAAATCTTGCCAAGTTTGTCCAGAAGATGAAAATTCAACCAATCCCCAAAATCAGGAAAATACCCAAGAAAATACTAATATATTTGAATTGACAAATGGTTGTCTATGTTGCACCGTACAAGAAGAGTTTTACCCTACTATGCAGGAGCTAATTAAACGCCGTCATACTATTGATTGTATTGTCATTGAAACATCCGGTTTAGCACTACCTAAACCTTTAGTGAAGGCTTTTCGTTGGCAAGAAATTCGTAGCGCTGCTACGGTGGATGCTGTGATTACAGTGGTAGATTGTGCAGCAGTTGCAGCGGGCACCTTCGCTAGCGATCTACAGGCGATCGCACGTCAGAGAGAAAAAGACGACAGTCTAGAACATGAAACGCCATTACAAGAACTGTTCTCAGATCAACTAGCTTGTGCTGATTTAGTGATTTTGAATAAAACAGATTTGGTTGATGAGCAACAAAAGTCTCAGGTTTTAGAATTGGTTACCCAGGAATTACCCAGGGAAGTGAAAATTGTTGCCAGCGATTATGGTAAACTTGACCCATCCATATTGTTGGGATACCAAGCAGCAGTTGAAGATAATTTAGATCAGCGTCCTAGCCATCATGACGTGGATGAGGATCATGACCATGATGATGAAATTAACTCGACCCATCTAATTTTTAATCGTAGTTTTGACCCAGAAAAATTGCAGGACACACTACAAAAACTGGCAAAAAAACAGGAAATTTATAGAATTAAAGGATTTGTTGCTGTTCCTAATAAACCTATGCGATTGGTCATGCAGGGAGTAGGCACACGATTTGACAAATTTTATGATCGCCCCTGGAAACCCAAGGAAGAAAAACAAACCCGACTAGTTTTCATTGGTCGAGATTTACAGTCATCAAGAATAGAATCTGAATTAGCTGCTTTGTAGGTCACAATTTCAACCAGACCCGTGGTGCCTTAACACACAGGTAGATGTTTTTAAAAACTGTGAACCGTCCAGCACTATCTGGATCTCAAACTCCGATAATGTGGATCCCGCCAACATCTGGGTAATTCTTCTCCAGAGGGAAAAACTAAATCCTGTTTTTCATAGATATCCATGTCCTGCTCCTCCTCTCCCTCTTGGTCTTTTCCATGGACTATGCTACTATTGGGGTCCAGTAGTTCCTGAAAATCAACAATCTTAACTAGGTCTACTTTACCTTTGACTTGTAAAAACATATTCAACTCTCCTTAGAGAAAAGTTATACTTGTTGTTTATCCTAGTTTAGTTGTTGAAACACGATCACTACCAGTAAATTGCATCAATGTTGATTAGAGGTTCTCTAAAACTCTTGTTGATATTTTTCCAATATATCAACCAAATGAACTTGACATTGGAGAGGTAACAGGTCAATTAAAGGAACTTCCTTTCGACCACCACCAATTTGGATCTTGATACTTGACAACAATCCTAAAACTCGTTCTTCTGTGACACTGTGCTCAATCAGCAAGGAATAGCATCTTTCTGCTAAAAGATGATGGAGCTTGGCATCGGTTAGATACAAATGCCACTTGGCTATATCTATGTAAACATTATCACCTATTTCTGATGCTAGAGATTCTAACAACTCAGTACTATTAATTTTAGCCATAGTTTGAATTTCTCCTGATCTAATCCTTTATTTGCTGTCCTTCCTCATAATTAGCAATCAATGTAATATAGAGCAAGTGCAAGAGGATAACCCCCACCCACAGGAGGGTTAGTGGGGTTAACCATTCCCAAGATGTGGATTTGAGAAAGTGGAAAAACCACAGACCAGAATTAATGGTCGCAGCAACAGCTATATGAAAGGCAAAATTCATCCGATCATCTAGCTTACGGAATTCTGGGTCTTTACGGTCGGGTTTACGTGGCCAACGAGGAGGCATAAATAACAGGGTGATGCGGTGTTTAGGTTTACCATCTAATCCCATACTAAAAATAAACGCTCACCATGTCAACTCCCACCAAAAGACTTTTTACATTCTACTGACTTTAGCTCGATAAAGTAGTTTATCTCCTTGCCTATACCCAATATAAACTACTTTTACAGATTCACCTATTCCAGCAGTACCCTGCAACAATTCCTGATATTGGGGATCGTAGGGCACTTCTGCTCCTACAGATGCGATCGCCTGTATTCCCCAGGTAGATAAGAGTTTTTCTAATGGTTTTTCCACTAAGGGTAATATTTTTATTGCTTCTAGTTGGGGGTTTGCCCTGACCTTGTGTGCAGCAGTAGGAAAAAACAATAATAAAGACTCTATAATTTGTAATGTGTTTTGCTGAAACTCTTTTTCCAAAACTTCCCGCTGCTGTTCTAGCTTAACTAGCGATCGCTCGTATTCTTGTTGTATTTGAACTAGTTGTTGCCGTGTCAAGTCAGAATCTAGCTGTTTAGTCTCCATCTGATGACGAGGATCGGAAAAAATCTCCACCAGTTGATTCAAGGAAACCCCTAAGGTAGCAGACAAATTCTGCAACACGTTGAGTTTCATCCCTGATACGCATCCACGCCGTAGGCGTAATATTTGCCTGTCTGAGATAGCAGCGGTGCGACCAAGATCTTTAAAACTGGAAATGCCAGCTTTGCCCATTAAAATCCGCAATTGGGGTGTAAAATCCGTGGAAGACATAAAAAAACCTGCCAAGTCTAGAGTTGTATGGTTGGCCTTCATCCTTCCAGCAGGAGATTGTGCCACACTCAATTACATAACTAAAACTTATCATTTGCGGGGAACTGAACTTCATTACTAATCGTAGTAGATTTTTCGTTACAAGATTTAACTTTTCCCCTAGTATCAGAAATTGAGGTAAATAAAAACCGATGGCTGTTCTCAAAAGACAACCTATCCATTGGTTTTATTGGCCTGTACTTCACACTCCCGATCACAAAAGAGGAATAACACATGCCTACTTACAAAGTCACACTCATCAACGAAGCTGAAAACGCTACAAATACAATAGATGTTCCTGATGACACCTACATTCTAGATGCAGCTGAGGAAGCAGGTTTAGATCTTCCCTATTCTTGTCGCGCTGGTGCTTGCTCCACATGTGCTGGTAAACTAAAGAGTGGTTCAGTTGACCAATCTGACCAATCCTTCTTAGATGATGATCAAATTGAAGCTGGTTATGTTTTGACTTGTGTTGCATATCCTACCTCAGATGTAGAAATATTTACCCACAAGGAAGAAGAACTTTACTAAAAGTTACCCGTTATCCCAATCAAATGCCGCCCTACGATTATGAGACTATAAGAGTATGGCGGTATTATTATGTTGGTCTATCCTTATCTACGGAAAATTTCAATTTTTGTACCCGGGTAATAAAAGGTAAGAATTTTGTCACTTGACCAACCTAATTGGGCTAAATTTTGAGACCCTGTTTGACTTAAACCTACTCCATGTCCTAACCCCCCACCAATAAAAGCATATCCCCATACCTGAGACTTTCCCTTATTTATTGGTTGTAAGTAAAACAGTGTACTTACAGGAGCTGCAAAAGCACTACGAACCTCATCTTTGTGTAAATCGAAGATTCCAATATCCGTTTTGACAGCCAATGCTAAAATTCTGCCACTGGGACTTCTTTTAGTAATGGACATCGCTTCAATATTCTTAAAATTGGCATACTGACTATTTTTCGCTTTTAGAAACTTTTGTAAATCTTTAGTAATATCCTCTAAACTTGTTTCTCTACGCCAACGAAATACATCCCATTTACTTTCGTTAAATCCTTGTTCCAAACTAATAAACTGACGAAAATTCTCTTCATCAGCCAAACTTTTCTGGGACAGGTTCCAAATGTCTTTAGGCCCATCTACCACGGGACGTAAATAAGGACGATCTTCCCCATTCCAAACATCACTAAAATAAGCTGTTACACCTCCCGTAGTGGAAGAATATAGAGCATCCACTAGCTCGTTCTTATAGGTTAACACTTTACCTCTAGTGCTGGCGATCGCCTGATCGGTTTTTTTACTTGCGCCATTCAATCCATCATATACCTGACAGTGGGTATCCGCACATAGCTGATAGTTATCCACAGCAAATCTATGTATATTGCGTAGGGCATAAGTACGAGCGATAATTGCTTGAGCTTCAAGAGCTGCTTCGGGTGCTTTTGTGCCAATTTCATAGGGTATAACTCCTCGTAAATAAGTTTCCACACCTACGAGATTTACCAAAGAGTAGCTACCATAGGCATTAGGTTGTAAATACAAATTACCAGGAAAAAGTTTTTTACCACCGGGTTTTCGGTTATTATTAACCCATATCTTTCCCTTGCGACTAGTAATTTCCAGATAACTACTAGTGTATTGACGACCATTAACTTCCCAGGTTACCCTAGCTACTTGTTTAATAACCTGCGTATTTAAATAAGGTAGTTTATCACCGGATGTATGAATGCTATTCAATAATAAACGTCTAAGTAAAGGAGTACTATAAACATCTCGCTTTGCCCAAACTTGCCAACGTTCTGGCTGGGCTATTTCCACTTCCAGACCCTGAGAACGCCACTTTTTGGCACTGTCTTCTGCTGTTTCAAAAGTCCGATAATCTCCCAGCACCAATACTTCCCACACTTGGGGTTGTCTGAGAGTTTCCATAATTGGAATCAGCTCAACAGTGTTAGCAGTAGAAATCACAGTTTTTTGTCCATCATTTGTCTGCCATTTTAGCGTTAAATCGTCACCAGAAGTAGCTTTGAGGTTTAATTTGTCCGTCTTAACCGAAGCAAATCGTTGTACAATGCCAATTTTCAGTTCCCTATCTTGACTGCTGATAGGATCGGAAGCTCCCGTCAGTCCCAATAGGGAAAGGGTGACTAGTATATTGCATGCAGAACGCCAGAAAAATATTCTCATGAAAACTTCAATGAAACCTGATTGAGTAATAGACGACGGTCACCCATAAACCCATAACATAATAATCGTTGATTTTTGCCCAAATCCCGACAATTACTACTAAATATTAGACTTTCTCCAGGAAACCCACCTAATAAACTCTACCTTTCCAGCTACCACCTTTACCTTGCCAATGACGATAAGCTGAATCTACGGTCATAAAGGTATAAAAGAGGGCAATTAGGGGTAAAAACCCGGCAAACCAGAGAGGACATTGGTAAAAGATAATGATGGGTAAATAAGCAAAACTCATTAATAGCCAAGTTATTAAACCCAGGGGAGAAATCAGCACATTATTTATACCTAAACCAATAATGATTCCCACCACAGGTAAGATATAAACTATCACCATACCCAACACACTACCCATTAATAGTAAGGGAGAGTAACTTAGCTGAGTATAGGCGCTGCGAGCTACCATGTTCCAAATAGTTTCTAAGGAATTATAGGGACGTAAACTGACAGTTAGGGAACTTAGTCCTAACCAAATTCTTCCCCCCTGGGATTTCACAGCTTTGGCTAAAGAACAATCATCAATTAAAGCGTGACTAATTGTTTTTAGTCCTCCAATTTTTTCTAGGGTTTGCTTACGAATTAAAACGCATCCACCCGCTGCTGCAGCCATAGATTTTTTGGGATTATTGACCCAAGCAAAGGGATAGAGTTTTTGAAAGAAGAAGACAAAAGCAGGTATTAATAGTTTTTCCCAAAAACTTTGACACCGGAGCTTGACCATTATAGATACTAGATCTAAACCTTTTGTTTCTGCTTTGTGGACTAATTGACCTAAATTGCTTATATGATGTTCTATATCCGCATCGGTAAACAAAAAATAATCTGGGTTTAATTCCAGAGCTTTTTGCACACCCTGTTCCATTGCCCAAATTTTGCCAGTCCAACCTGTGGGTAAATCCCTACCAGTCACAACTTCTACTTGGTTAACCCGACCAACTGCATAAGCTGCTTCCTTGGCAAAATCGGCCGTACCATCCCTACTTTGGTCATCCACTAGAAATATATTCACCTCACCTGGATAGTCTTGTAACAAAAGTGATTTTATGGTTGTGGCTATAAAATATGCTTCGTTACGTGCTGGAATTATTATACAAATTCTAGGTAAAAATGTGAAGTTATTTGTTGTAGGGGTTATGGGCTTTAATAGTTGATCTACCCGCCAAAACTGCCCCCAAAATAAAAGCAAAAACAACCAAGTCCCTAAGGATAAAACCATCAAACCTAATAGAATTTGTTCCATCTCCGCTTCTCTAAGGTATTAGTTTCATCAGAAATATACTCGAATATAGATAAATATGATAATATAATAGGTATCACCAAGGCTAGGTGGCAAAACTCCACGGAGGGGGATCTGTTAAAATCAACGTTTTATGCAAACACAACCTAGGACAAATATTAAGGAAATTACCCAGGCGATCGCAGCTAGTCAAGAGCATCTATTGTCAATCCAGAGACCAGAGGGCTATTGGTGGGGTGAACTAGAGTCAAATGTGACTATTACTGTAGAAGTTTTACTGTTACATAAAATTTGGGGAACCTGTGAAAATAGGGCTTTATATAAAATTGAAAATTATTTGCGATGCCAACAAAGAGAACATGGTGGTTGGGAACTATACTATGGAGATGGGGGAGATCTTAGTACCAGCGTGGAAGCTTATATGGGCTTAAGATTATTGGGAGTACCTGCAACGGATACAGCACTGGTAAAAGCTAAATCCTGGATTTTAAAAAAAGGTGGCATTAGTAAAACCCGCATTTTCACCAAATTACATCTAGCATTAATCGGTTGTTATAACTGGCGAGGGTTACCTTCATTACCGCCCTGGGTCATGCTATTACCAGATTATTTCCCCTTCAATATTTATGAGCTTTCCAGTTGGGCCCGTTCTAGCACAGTACCATTATTAATAGTCTTTAATCAAAAACCAGTCTTTGATATAGATTCTCCCATTAGTTTAGATGAGCTATATGCTGAAGGAATAGATAATGCGCAGTGGGAACTGCCAAAAAACAATGATTGGTCAGACATCTTCACCCTATTAGATGATGGGTTCAAATTGGCAGAAAGTTTAAATTTAGTCCCATTGCGAGACCAGGGGATAAAAGCAGCAGAGAAATGGATTTTAGAGCGTCAAGAGTCTACGGGGGACTGGGGAGGAATTATTCCTGCCATGTTAAATTCCCTATTAGCTTTAAAATGTCTAAACTATAAAGCAGACGACCCAATTATTTATAGAGGTTTAAAGGCGGTTGATAATTTTGTCATCGAAACAGATAACAGCTACTGCGTGCAGCCTTGTGTCTCTCCCGTATGGGACACAGCCTGGGCAATTCGGGCCCTAATTGATTCGGGTATGGCTCCGGATGACCCAGTAATTGTTAAAGCTGGGGAATGGTTAATAGATAAGCAAATAATAGATTATGGAGACTGGGCTGTCAAAAATAAACAAGGCCAACCTGGTGCTTGGGCATTTGAATTCCACAATCGCTTTTATCCTGATGTGGATGATTCTGCTGTGGTAGTGATGGCCTTACATCAAGCCAAATTACCCAATGAAAATCTAAAAAAACAAGCTATTAAACGAGCTGTGAATTGGATTATATCCATGCAATGCAAATCCGGGGGTTGGGCCGCTTTTGATATTGATAATGACCAAGAATGGCTAAATTATATCCCATACGGTGATTTGAAAGCTATGATTGACCCTAATACTGCGGATGTTACCGCTAGGGTAATTGAAATGTTGGGTGTTTGTAAACTATCCATCCCATCCCAGAAGCTAGATCAAGCTATGAATTATCTGCTGGGGGAGCAAGAAACAGAAGGTTGTTGGTTTGGACGTTGGGGAGTTAATTATATCTATGGAACTAGTGGTGTACTATCAGCTTTGGCCTTGATTAATCCCCAGAAATATCTTAGTAATATAGAAAAAGGTGCCAACTGGTTGAAACAAGTACAAAACCCTGACGGTGGTTGGGGTGAAACCTGTTTGAGTTATGGTGACCCCAACTTTAAGGGAAAAGGTGATAGCACACCATCTCAAACCGCATGGGGATTAATGGGACTAATTGCTGCTGGTGAAGCAAAGCAAAAGTTTGATTTGGCCACTATGGAAAAAGCTGTTAATTACTTATTAACAACCCAAAGATTAGACGGTACTTGGGATGAGTCATACTTTACCGGAACTGGTTTCCCCGGTCATTTTTATCTCAAATATCATCTCTATCAACAGTATTTTCCCTTACTAGCTTTGGGGAGATATAGGAGAATTGTGAACTCTACTTGGCCTTAATCGGAGTTAAAGCTACACCCTTGTAGTAGTATCCTAGGATTTGTAAGTGGTTGAATCCATTTTTGGCTAGAATATAAGCTCCCCATTGACTCATTCCTAAACCATGGCCAAAACCTAATCCTTGTAGAACAAAGTTACCATTTACATCTTTATTCACCGTGAAACGGGTGCTTCTAAGCTTGAGGATGGTACGAACTTCTTCACCTTTGAGAACCTTGCTTCCTTGATCACCAACAATTCTTAAGGTTTTAACACTCCGAAAAGGAGATAAAGACTCAATCATTATTTCCTTCACATTACCCACACCGGGAACACGGGCACTAATTTCTTCCGAACTGAAAGTGGTGTTCCAGTTACATTCCCTGATGTTTTGGTCAAAATCTTGAACTGCTCGCAAGTAAGGAAGAGGGTTCCCCCATACATCCTCCACATTTTCCGTATGTCCACCAGAACAAGCGTGAAATGCTGAAAGAATAATTTGGTTCTCATAGGTGAGAACCTGACCTGCAGTTTTATCAACCGCACTATAGGTTCTACGAGATTCACTACTTACACCGTGATAAACTTGCCAACTATCAGGACTATCCCCTAGGTCATAGAGAGGATTGTTCCGTTGTTCCTTTCTCTTGTACAAAGCATAGGTACGAGCTGCGATCGCCTGGGCTTTGAGAGCTTCTTCATGCCAACTAGAGCTCATTTCTCCACCAACCACACTGTAGAGATACTCTTCTAGATCTACCCAGTTGATAGCAGTTATACCTTTTCCCGTGGGTACAATAAGAGTTCTACCACGAAACCAGCGATCGCCTATGTAGACATATCCTTTAGCAGTAGGTTCAATCCAAAATAAACCAGACTGCCATCTGTCTAAAGCTACTCCTCCTGGAATTGCCTGTGCTGCATAGGAATTACTACCTGTTAGTTCTCCTAAATTGCGTCCAGAACCATCCTTAACCACAGCTGTAGTGGATGCACCAACCTTAATTTGCTCAACTTCCTTTTCGATAGCTATACGCAAAATAACGGATGCTTGAGCGGGAGCGGTGAAAGCGAACCATAAAATAATAGCTATCCACCAATTTTTGCTCCAACGGTAAGGAGATAAAGAGTTTAGTAAAGTATTCAAGTGTAATTGGTTTTTCATGCTAATAATACTAATAATTGAAGTTAAAAGCTTTTACCAGTTTACACGAAATTTCTGTGCTAGGCAATTTTCTGCTGGTTATTTCCCAGGTTCAACAGGGTTAAAAATTAAAGTTGGTATCAGAATGGTGGAATTGATTAGAGACAATACCAATTAAATTGAAATCGCTCAATATTTCCCTAGCTTGTATGAGTTGATCTGGAGTTAATTGTCCAATTTTTCCCACCATGACAATACTATTAGAAACCGATGCCATAATTCTAGCTTCCACACCATCCAATAGGGAACAAGCATCAATAATTACCAGGTCATAAATACCATCCAATACTTCCAGTAACTCCTGGAATTTTCCCGATGTCAATAAACTAACTACATTATCTGGTTGTGGTCCTGCGGTGAGAACATCAATCAGGGGATGAATGGGTTGAACATAATTGGCAAATTGTGTCTTGATATCGTCCAGCAATAACAGAGATAAACCCCAATCATTATGAATTGACAGAACTTTGTGCAATTGGGGAGAGCGTAAATTTCCATCAATAACTAATACTCTTTGGTGCATATTTGCCGCACTAGCACCTAAGCCTATAGCCAAAGTTGTTTTACCCTCTCCTGGTAATGCAGAAGTCAACATTAAAGATTTAAATGGCAGGGAATTATGGCTGACTTGCAGATTATGATAAATCATATCCAGGTTCCGATTACCGGATAAGCTAATTACATCCCTTGTATTTTCTGCAATTGCTGCTGTTTCTTGTTTTCGTTGAATTATTTCTTTTAATCTAGTTTTGATTCTGCTTTTCCAACTATTTTTAAAAATAGATGTGCCTAATTGAGGGAGAGAACCAAGTAAAGGAATGTTGGCAATGTTTTGTAAGTCTAGGGGTGAAATAATTGCCCGGTTGAACATTTCCCGTACCAACACTACAATAATACCCAAAATTGGTCCGGTTACTATTCCTCCCAGAATCAATAGCCATTTTCTGTTACCAATATAAATTCCTATATTTGGTGTCTCTAAAACTTCCAACTGAAAACTGCTTTGAGCAATTTTCATTCCCAAAGACTGTTGAAATTGTAGCATTTGTCCGAGATTCTGTCTCTGGATTTTTGTTGCTGATAATAGCTGATTATACTCTGTAATAATCCCCGGAAATTTACTCAAAAGCTCGCGAATTTCAAGTTCAGATTTAGCCAATTTATTATCCTGCTCAACCAGCTGAATTTGTTGTTTTTTGAACTGGGATAAGTCTTCGGATAATGTCTTTTCTATTCCTGCAATATATTCGGGGTTTAATTTATCCTTTGTTGAGTTATTGACCTGGGAAAGTTGTAGTTCTTTTTTCAGAACCTCCAGTTGCATTTTGTGTTTTTCTTTGAGCCTAATTACCACCGGATAGCTTTCAGTATAACGAGAAAGTTGTTGAGCTAAGTTAGCTTCTGTCTTTCTAATTTCTGCAACCAAGTTTTGATAATTTTTACCATCATTTAAACTGGCGAAACTTTGTTGGTTTTGGAAAGATAAGAGTTTTCTTTCTATATCTTTGATTCTTGCATCTAAATCTTTAATTTGAGACCTATAATTTTCTCGTTGCTTTTGAATATCAGTCAAAGATTGGAAGAAGACTTTCGTTTGTATTTGTGGATCAATAAGACTATGTTTTTTTTGAAAAATAGCCAATTTTTTCTCTGCAGCTAAAGCATTAGTTTGCAATTTTGGCAATTGACTATTTACGAAATTCATTCCTTGACTAAGACGCTGATTTTTTACTTCCAGATTATAATCTTGATAAGCCTTTTCTAGAGCTTGTAGCACTCTTTGTGTTTTGACTGGATTGGAATCTTTAAATGAAATAACAAATATGGGGTTATTAACTTTAGATGTTGATGAAATATTATCAGCAAGTCTAATTTCTAACCGCCCATCTGTGCCAAAATCAACCTTGTCTCTAATATCTTTTAGTTGAATATCTGGATAATCTTTATGTAGTAAATCCACTGCTTTTTGTAAAATCTTGCCACTGAGCAAAAACCTCATTTGGTGACCATAAGAGTCAGTTTTATTAGAAGTCTGATTAGATCTTAACTCTGGTTCCAAATCATCACTAATCATGACCTGCATGGAGCTTTGATACATGGGTTTCGTGATAACAGCAATCAGACTTGTAACTGAAATTACTCCACAGGAAATACCCATGATCAAAAAGCGCCGATATGAGAGAATTTTTGATATTTTTCCTATATCAAATCTTTTTTTTGTCTGGGTATTAACCATCGATTTATCATTGAGAATAGTTGTGGTCACTAGACAAGTCCTCTAATATTCAAACTATATATATAGAGATTCTTCTAATGTCTATTTTTGGCAGACATTATGTAGTTATTGTGTAATCAACTAACAGATTCACTCTGATATATATTATGTCAGGACTATAATAGTAACTTTATCTCCAGAAATTTTAAAGCTTTGATAAACTTTTTGCTAAGGTTTTTATAGCCTTCCTATCCTGATATTATCTTGAGTGGAAACTTTTCTTTCTTGTCTAGAAATAATTCCTAGGGTAATTTGTTTCATCAATGAGTATAATGCCCAGAGAATTATGAAGCTGATAAGGATAATTACTAGCGGTTGTTTTCCTAGTAATTCTTCTATACCTTTAGTTAATATTGTATCTGGTTGAGTAACTAGATCCCAGCTGTTAAAGCGTAAGAAACGGCCCCAATAAATGCCAACAGCATTTAGTATATGGGTAATTAATTCTACTGGCAGAATCCATGAACTCCCCTGGATCCGGTGCAAATAGTGACCTAAATTAATGAGAGAAATAACATAAGCTTGAAATCCAGCCAGGATGACTAATAAATATGTGGGAATTAAGATTAGTGTAATTACCCAAATTGATGGAATATTGCGAATGTCATCAATCAGATGAATGACATCAGTTAATAGGTAGGGAGCATTGGGTAGAAAAGCATAGAACACTAAAAATACTGGCCACCAAACTAAGGATGGTTTTTGTCTCCCACGAAATAACCAAATACTTAGAACTAAGGGGATAAATGCTAAAAATAAGTTCCATGTCATCCATCTGATATTTATTTGTAATACCTGGATAACTTTCACTATTAATTCTATTACTTCTGCTTTCATGATTACAGGTTCACTCGCTTTATTTGTTTGGGTTGCAGTACTTGTTTAATTTGTTTCCCAAAGTGTCTAATTGCTTACCAGCTGCTTCTGCTGTAGTTAAGGATGACTCTATTCCCCTTTTAGCGTACCTAATTTTTTCTTGTCCAGATGGGGAGTTTAATGTTTTCTTTGCTTCACTAAGAGATTTAGCAGCTTTACCAATGTAATGGCTAAGACCAGCAAAATTTTGGCCCAGGTCACTCTGGAATTTTTGCAGTTGTGGATCGGTTAGGTGCAATTTTTTAATTGCTTTACTCGTGTTTCCCAAGTCTTGCGCTAGTTTTAAACTGGTTGCAATTTGAGAACCCTTACTTTGATCAATCATCATACTACCCTCACTCACAGCTTCTAATAATTGTTGACACTGGGAGACTTTACTCTGAGTACAACCGGTGACCAGAAAACCTATATATAGACAAAGGCATGCCATACTCTTACGCATAATTTATAGGGATAAAATAGTTTTTATCTGTTTCTTCTTCTGCTTCTCTCACCAACCTACCGGTAAACCCAAGTCATCTAGAGTTTTACCATCTGCTAACAGGGGTTGAATTGGACGGTCTATTTGAATTTTACCATCTGTTAGCACTAACGCACGTTGGGTGACTTTACCCAACCAGTTTAAGTCATGGGAAGCAATTAACAGAACCTGTATGGGCAATTTTAATAGGACTTGGGCTAAATGTCTTCTCCATGCAGGATCTAGTCCGGTGGTTGGTTCGTCTAAAATCAAGATTTCTGGCTCTAAAGCTAATACTGATGCAATTGCAGCTAAACGTCTTTGACCTCCAGATAGTTCATGATGGGAACGATGGGCATATTTTTCTAAACCAAAATCAGCTAGTAGTTGTCTGGCCTTTTCTTTAGCTACCACTGGTGCAACACCATAGTTGAGTGGTCCAAAGGTAATATCTTCTAATACTGTTGGCATAAACAGTTGATCATTGGCATCCTGAAAGACAAATCCAATTTGTTTACGTATTTTTGCTACGGTATTTGGCTCCACCGGAACCCCATTGATGGTAATTGTGCCACTCTGGGGATACTTTAACCCAATTAGGTTTTCTAAAAGAGTACTTTTCCCTGAACCAGTAGCACCAATTAAAGCCACGCGATCGCCTGTTTTTAATTTAAATGAAATATTTTTTAAGATTGTACACTTATTTGTATAAGCATACACTAGACTTTTCACTTCTAGGACAAGGGTCTCAGGAAACAAGTGGGTTATGGAAGAATAGGAGGTTAAGGATGTCAAAACTTATTACTTTAATATGAACTAACAGTGATATAACTAGCAATAACAATTACTAAAATAATTGTCAAAAGTTCTTGTGGTTTAGGTTGGAAATCCATGGGAAGTTGACCGTTGTAACCACGGGTAATCATAGCAGCATAAACTCGCTCTGCTCTTTCTAAAGTCCTTAAATACAAAGCACCAATCATAGCCGCACTAGCATAACGTAACCATCCCCTAGTACCACTTAAACCACGCAGTTGGGCACCGCGCTGCATCCGGTGAATTTCGGCCAGCAGAATTTCTAGGTATTGTCCTGCTAGGAGTAAATTTTCTTTTAATACTAGAGGAATGGGTAATCCTTTGAGCGCAATGCCAAAACTGTGGGGTGGTAGGGTAAGTAAAAAGCTGTTCATCACTATTAAACAAATCAGAGAACGAACTAATAAAAAACTGGCCTTTTCCCACCCTAGGGGTAATGCTACCAAACACAGGAAAATTAATTCCCCACCCAGTAACCCACCCAGTTTCACTATCTCTACCCCTAATATCACCACCCATACTAGAGCGATCGCTCCATAAATGTATAATTGCAGCCAACTGTGATACTTTAAAAAAGCCGTTCCGATGACTACAATTAAGGATAGTTGTAAGCGTAATGGCAAGGATATTTTAAGCATTTTTGGGTTTAATCACCTTAGCAATCCCAAAGGCTACGGCAAAGCAAGATGCTGCACCTAACAAACCAGTAATGCTTGTACCAATTTGCCCTAATCCGTTAATTTCATAATCAGCAAAGGGGGTGGGTACCACAATTCTGACTTCTTCGGCCAATTTAATAAACCCTAAATTCTCCGCTGCTTTTTCTAAGCCATCTGGCCATGCGGAAGCAAACAAGGATATAACTCCAGCAATCAGCAAAATGCTCACCACTGGTATTAACCAACCCCGAAATTTCTCTTCCTCTCCTGGTAGTAAGTCTGGACGTGATCTGGCTAAATACGCTAGTACACCCCCGGTAATTAATCCTTCCCCTATACCAATTAGAATATGTATACCCGTCATTGTAGGTAAGACTAAATTCACCGGTGCTGTCCCAGAAATCGCTAACTCAATAGCACAGGCGATCGCTGATACTACTACACTAATTCCTGCTGCTATACCTGCTGCTAGGGGTAAACGTTGTACAGAACCACCCAGCAAACGCTGTAAAGTCTGGGTTAATATCCATGCTACCCAAACCCCAATTACTCCTAAGTTTAAAATGTTAGCTCCTAAAGCAGTAATTCCACCATCGGCAAACAACACAGCTTGAATAATCAAAACCGTCCCTAAACAGAGAATTCCCGCCCAAGGACTGCCTAAAATTATTGCTCCTAATGCAGCACCTGAAAGGTGTCCACTCGTACCTCCAGCTACGGGAAAATTCACCATTTGCGCAGCAAATATAAAGGCTGTGGTTAGTCCTAATAAGGGAGCTCGACGTACTCCAAAGGCAGTTTGCGATCGCCTGAATGATATAAATAATGCAGCTGCACTAGCTAAACTAGTAGTTGTTGCTACTGGTACTGAAATAAATCCATCTGGTATATGCATAAAAACCCCGGATTTTTGTTTTTTTGATACTAGGTTAAGCAATACTGGGCAATACAATTACAAACTCAAGAGATATCAAAAGAGACATCAAATTTACAGGAAACTATATTTTGCTTATTTTCACAATGCCATATGGGAGGATATTTTGACAGAATTTTAGGATATTTTTAGAATGTTTTCTAATGGAAACAATTGCCACCTGAAACTTTCACATCAAACCATAAATATTTGTAAATAGTTATAATAGTTTAGAATATGAAGCAGCGGTAGCTAAAAACAAAATCACCGCCCCCATAGAGTATCAAGATTCCCGTGGTTTCGTCATCTACTCCCATGAACTATATCAGGGTGTTTCCCCACAAATGGCAACAGTGAATCCGGAAGCACAAAAAGCCATAGATACAGCTCTAACTGAACTGCTACAAGTTTGGCCTTCTGCTATCCCACCTAATCAGATAGTGAAAACTCCCGAGCAAGTGAGCTCACTGGTTAAAACCATAGAAGAAAATGCCAAATTTTTCACTATGATGTAATCTGTAAGCTAGTTTAGCCAGGAAAAACCATCTAGAATAAGGAATTAAGTGAAAAAAAGAGGGAAAAAGTTAGCAACTTCATCCAGATAGTTCAGTTAAAAACCGTATAACTGCTCACTCAAGTCCTGACAAATTTTCATTTTTCTTATCTCTACAACCAATGCGCGAACTAGATCACCCAAAGACAATTGACATTCTCAACACCATCATGGAATTTGAACTAGCTGGAGTAGTGCGCTACACCCATTATTCCTTGATGGTCACTGGACCAAATCGCTTGCCAATAGTTGCTTTTTTTAAAGCTCAAGCCAGCGAATCTCTAGTGCATGCACAACAAGTAGGAGAAATTTTAACCGGTTTAGATGGACATCCGACTCTCAGAATTGCTCCCATGGAAGAAACCTTCAAGCATAGCGTCAAGGATATCTTGCAAGAAAGTTTAATCCATGAAGGAAAAGCACTGGATATGTACAAATCACTTCTAAAGAATGTTACTGATGCTAGTATTTATTTAGAAGAGTTTGCCCGGAACATGATTGGACAGGAAGAGATGCATAATCTCGAACTCAAAAAGATGCTCCGAGACTTCAGTTAATAGAATAAAGATACCCAATAAGTTGGGTATCTTTAATATCCATGAAAACCTTATTAATTAAATTAATTGACAATGAATTTTAGTGTTGCTCTACCTACATTTGTGATTACCCTACGGGAAGGCGTAGAAGCTGCTTTAGTAGTTGGTATTGTCCTAGCCTTATTAAATAAGTCCAAACAATCTCAATTGAATATTTGGGTTTATGCGGGCGTGGTAGTTGGTATTATTGTGAGTGGTTTAATCGGTATTTTATTTACCGGACTAATTAAATTTTTAGGATCTGTTAATCCGGAATACACCAGTATAGTTGAACCGATTTTGGAGGGAATATTTAGCATACTAGCTATCATCATGCTCAGTTGGATGCTAATTTGGATGACCCAACAGGCTAAATTTCTCAAATCACAAGTTGAGGTAGCGGTCAAACAGGCTTTAACTAAAAACAACAATGCTGGTTTAGGAATTTTCAGTTTAGTACTAATTGCCGTAGTCCGTGAAGGTTTTGAGACAGTTTTATTTATAGCTGCTAATTTTCAACAAGGGTTGTTGCCAACCATGGGAGCAATTGGCGGTTTAGCAACAGCAGCAGGAATTGGGGTTTTGTTGTTTAAACTGGGTGTAAGAATTAACATTGGGAGATTTTTCCAAGTCATGGGAATTTTATTAGTTTTAATAGTTGGGGGACTATTAGTTTCTGGACTGGGACATTTTGATGATGCAATTGCTAGTTTAGCTCTTAGTAGTCGTGCATCAGAAAATCTTTGTTTTTACTATGAACACTTTACCAAAATCCATTCTTGCATTTTGGGTCCATTAGTTTGGAACTCCAGTTCAATATTACCCGATGAAAAATTTCCGGGAATTATTTTCAAATCCTTATTTGGTTATACGGATAAGCTCTACTTAGTACAAGGAATGGGATACTTACTGTTGTTAACTACTGTTGGTGGTTTATATTTTCGTAGTTTGAACACCAGAAATAATCCACCTAGAAAAAATACCCTAACCACTCAAGAATAGGTATTATTCCAGTTCATCTTCTTTAGTTACCATCCTTAAATCATCAGGAGTATTGCAGTTAAACAATATATGTGGTGTTGATAGGGGTAGAGTAGCAACTGGATATAGTTTGAGCCACCCTTGAAAAGAACGCCCTCCTTGATTAATAAAATCCAAAAGTAGGGGTAAACAACTAGTGCGATAGAAACCGCAAAGAGGTTCCCAACCATAATCGTTTTTCGCTAACCAGGCAATATTTTGGGGTTGTGTATTGTCCAATTCCTGTACCCAATCTTGGAAAACTGGAATTTGCAAATTTGGTAAATCACAAGCTAATAACAAAACCCATTCTGTGACTGTTTTTTCCATTCCCCTAGCAAAACCTACTAGGGGACCTTGGGTATGGTTTGGGTCCTCTTGAATAAATTCACATCCTGGTAAATATAGATCTTCATATCTTTCCACCCAGGGTGTGACCACATATATCTTGTTAGTACAACTTTTAGCCACATGATAGACCTTTTCTAACAAAGGGACTCCCCCAATGGGAATTAGAGCTTTGTCTTTGCCCATTCTAGAACTTTTACCACCCGCCAAAATTATGCCACTCAATTCTGTCATAGGTCATAGTGTAGTAAATCTAGTTTTTAAAAACTGGATTCGTCTGAGTTTATAGCTTGAGCTAAAAATTCCATTGCTTGGGTCTTAGTCTTAATTTTACCATCCAGAGTAGCAATCAATAAATGATCTAAAATATGCTTGAAAATTGGACCTGGTTTGTAACCCATTTTTTTTAAGTCATCTCCCTTTAATAAAGGTTGAACATGCACTAAATCCCTCCAATAATACCAGATTTTTCTTCTAATCTCTCGGGAACTTTTTACAGCTATCAACATTAAAGTTCCGGAGTCATATTTTTGTAGTAGGTTAAATATTGCACTGGCTAATTCACAATTTGGCAACTCTCTATTTATTTCTACCTGTGCTGCTCCCAGCTTCTTGAGTCTATTTACACTGCTGTCTGATAATTGTAAGTTTTCTGCCACCTTACTTCCATACTCTGGTTCTAAGCTGCTAATTAATATCTCTAACCGTATTAACCAAGTAGGTGGTAATTGTTGAGCTGGTTGCCAAAATCTGTCTTGAATTTTCAATAGTTTTTCCAATAAAACCAATTCTCGCAAGATGCCATAATTTAAATTACAGGTATAATGAATACATTGTAAAGCTCCTAACTGATCTAATAATTTTAAAGCCGATTGCCAATAGGGTGCTTGTAAAATCAGTTTTAATTCAGCTTTCAATCGAGTATGCAAAGCTGGTGTTTTGATATTTTCTTGCACTGTTCTATCATAAACACCACTATTAATGGCATAATGGATGTACTCAGCAGTTCGCTGTTCAATGGCAAAACCAAACCTGATGGCAAACCGCACTCCTCGATAAATTCGGGTGGGATCTTCAATAAAACTATTGGGGTGCAAAACTCTAATTTTTCGGGATCTTAAATCTATTAATCCACCAAAAAAATCTAGTAATTCACCACAGTGGGGAGATGTTAATCTTAGTGCCATGGCATTAATTGTAAAGTCTCTTCTATATAAATCTTGCCGAATGGAACTGGCTTCTACTTCTGGATTTGCTGCAGGATAAGGATAAAATTCTGTTCTAGCTGTGGCAATATCTACCCATAAACAATCTAATTCCGGATCTTTATGCCACAATAACGCCGCAGTTTGAAATGCTCCATGAATTTCTAAACGGCTATTTTGATAAATTTGCTGTAGCTCCCTGGCTAATTCTACTCCAGCTCCCACATCTGCACTTTGATGAAAACCATCTACTACTAGGTCAATATCATGGAGCATTAATTGGTTGCTTGGATCATTCTCTAATAGCAAATCCCTAACCGCCCCACCAACTAAATACAAATGCCAACCTCTTGCTTGCGCTGCTTGGGATGCTCTAGTTAATAATTGCCAAAATTGGGGAGCAAGTCGATGTTCTAATTCCAGGTTTAACTTAATTGAATCTAATTCCTGACCATTACTCTGTGGTGCTAATGGCAAATTTTTAATTTCCAGTTGGTGCAGTTGTCTGAGAAGGTCAGTTCTGGTGACAATACCCACTAAATTACCATTTTCTAAAACTGGCAATCTGCCAATGTTATAAGTTACCATTAAGGACTCGATTTGTGGTAATTCGGTGTGGGGTGTAATGGTTTTTAAATCCGTGGTCATATACCCTTTAACCGGTGCATGACCAAAACCATGATGTAGGGCAATATCTAGGTCTCTTCGGGAAATAATACCTACTAACTTGTCTTGGTTATTGACCACAGATAACCCAGAATGTCCATAACGTAATAATATTCTTTGAGCTTGAGCAATTGTGGTTTCTGGTCTGATAGTTCTCACAGGAGAAGACATTAAATCTCTGGCTATGGGTGGTTGGGGAATTTGCAGTTTTAGTCCAGCTAATAGGTTTTCTAAAACTATGGCTGAACTGGTGTTTTTAACATTTAAGGATGCTGCTTGAGAATGCCCACCACCATCAAATGGGGTAAATAATATATTTAGGTTAGTATGGGGAATTTGGGTTCTACCAATTACTGTTAATCTTAATTCGGCATCGTTATATGTATATTCATGGGCTAAAAGTAAGGCATCAATTTCTGTTAACTGCATCAGTTGCGCTGCTAAACCTGATAGCCCAGGAACAAAATTATCTGTTTTCAGGGTCATCCAAGCAATGGTGTACCCCCTCCAACACAAATATTCTAGTCTTTGTAAACATTCACCTAATAATCTTTGAATTTCTGGTGATAACCCAGGATCTCTATAGGTGGCAATTACTCCTAGATTTGCTCCCCTCTCCATTAACCAAGCTAATGCTACTGCATCTCTCGCTGTAGACTGACCATAGGTTAGGGAACCTGTATCTACATGAATGCCTAAAGCCATCACTGTAGCTTGAGCAGCATTAATAATTATATTCTCTTTAATTAACTCTTCTACTATTAGGGTGGTTGTTGCACCTACTTCACTAATATATAACCTAGTGGCAATAATGTCACTCTCTTGATTGATATGATGATCGTAAACTGTAACTTCTACTAGATTGGCTAGGTCTAACCATGCTTGGACTTTACCTAAACGATTGCGCTGTTGGGTATCTACTATGCTTAAGAAGCGAATATGCTCAGAGTTGACAGAACGTTTTTCAATTAGGGGATACTCATCTCGATATAGGGAGAGAAAGTCTCTTACTGGTGGATGGGCTCCTCCAGTCAATACTATTTTACTACCTGGTTTAAGACAAGCTAATCCCACCGCCGCCCCTAAAGCGTCAAAATCAGCAGTTGTGTGACAAAGAATTATTTCCATAACAGGGGGGACTTCCCAATATAAGGGATTTATTTGATGATAAAATTATGTAACTCTGTCTATGATAACGCGACAGTCCGTTTACAAGTCATGATTTCGGTGTATTGGGAAAAGTAAAATGACCATAGTATTCCAATTTGCTTTAGTATCTTTGGTTTTGTTCTCTTTCGTCCTGGTGGTAGGTGTTCCTGTTGCTTACGCAACCCCTCAAAACTGGGTTGATTCCAAAAAGCTCCTTTGGCTCGGTTCCGGAATTTGGATTGCTTTAGTCCTTTTGGTTGGTGTATTAAACTTCTTTGTGGTTTAAAGAACAATTACCAATGGACAAAAAACCATAATCTAAAGATTAGAGGAGCTGATAGTTATTAACTTAACTGTTTATACTTATCCACTCTTCTATCTTTTTACCCTAAGTTACAGTTAAACAAATTTAATCCTTTATATTTACTTAAAGAGGCAATAATGGCAGTTTTTGAGGGAACATTTACTCAAGCGGAAGCTTTAAAGTTTGCTCTGGTTATTGGTCGCTTCAATGACCTCGTGACTGTAAAGCTGTTGGAAGGATGCCAAGACTGTCTCAAGCGTCATGGGATAAATCCTGACCCCCAAGGAAATCAAGTAGATTATGTTTGGGTTCCCGGTAGTTTTGAAATTCCCACAGTGGCGCGTCAGTTAGCAATTTCTCAACGTTATGATGCAATAATATGTCTAGGTGCAGTAATTAAGGGACAAACACCTCATTTTGATTATGTATCCGCTGAAGTATCTAAAGGAATTGCTGCAGCCAGCTTTCAAACTGGTGTGCCAGTGATTTTTGGGATTTTGACTACAGATACCATGCAACAAGCGTTGGAAAGAGCAGGGATTAAAAGTAATCACGGTTGGAATTATGCCATGGATGCCATAGAAATGGCTAGTTTGATGCGCCAATTGCGCCCCAATCTGGCAAAATCAGTCCAATCCTAAATTCCTGGAACAAAAATTATTGGATTATTATTTAGGAATTTTTTAAAAATAGGGGTTGACAATCTACCAAAAATCTGAGATATTAGGAGTGTGTTGAATATGCGGGTATAGCTCAGTGGTAGAGCGCAACCTTGCCAAGGTTGATGTCGCGCGTTCGAATCGCGTTACCCGCTCTGAAAAAAGTATCACCAATTCAATTTTGGTGAAATGTGGCGGTTTTGATTTTAGTCAGAATATATTAGAGGAGGCGTGAATCTCAAAACTTTGGAGTTTAATAACGGTCTCCTGAAATTATGTTGTTCTTAACCCAGAATGAATTCACCCCCTCAACCTCGCTACAGATATTTACACTCGTCGTGCCACCTCAGAAACTAGAAAAAATAGACCTAGATGCGGATCATGCTTGTCCCTGCAGGCATCGGGGCCGCCTAGTACCCATCACCCTAACGGATGCTTTCGGATGCGATCGCTGTCAACAAATATTTGTTGTAGAAGGTAATGGTTATGTACTAGAACAGCTCTGTACTAATTACCCCTATAAGCGAACTTGGTCTTGGACTGGGAGAAAATGGAACCCAATGCAACCCAAATTAGGGAAAAATCAATTTCCCATGGTTTTAGCCATGATCTTGTTATTCGCGATTATTGGGTTACCGTTAGCATTCCGATTTACCAATGGTTCAGGTATGATTATTTGGGCAACTATTGTGGTATTATTAGCCACTCTACCTGCAATTATTGCCTGGTTCAATTATAGACCTTGATTTTATTGTTAGTACATGAACATTGCCAAACGTGCTTATCATGCTGCCATCAAATTAGGTACAACTAAAGGTGCGGAACGGAGTCGCGCCGTTTTGGCAATGGCCAGGGCACTAAAATGCTCCTTTGATGATATTCTGGAAGCCAATACCCTTGATTTGGAAGCAAGTAGGGAAATGGCAGTTCCAGAATTAATCCTGGACTGGCTTAAACTTACCCCTAGTCGCTTGCAAGCAACCGTGGATCTGCTGGAGCGATTGGGGGAACTATCCGATCCCCTACGACGGGTGAGAACTGCTGATTATCAACAGGAAGATTCTCAAAGTTATACCCAACTTATGCCCTTGGGTGTAATTGGTTTTATTTATGAGGCTTTACCGGAATTAGGGGCCATTGCCGCCGGTTTTTGTCTGAAAACTGGTAATAGCCTTATTCTCAAGGGAAGTACGGAAGCTAGTCATTCCAATAGAGCGATCGCAGAAATTCTCCAAACGGCGATTTTAGATGCGGGTCTCCCTAGTGGTTGTGTAGAATTAATTACAGCAGAACATGGCACTTCTATCAGGGATTTAGTGACTCAGGAAGACTATTTAAGTTTGGTTATTCCTTATGGACGTTCCAGCTTGATTCAACAAGTAGTTAGACAAGCAACCTGTCCCATATTAAAATCAGCTATGGGGAATTGTTACCTTTACTGGTCTTTAAATGGGAGCTTAGAAATGGTACGATGGATGGTCTTGGATAGTCATGAAAGCGAACCGGATCCAGTAAATGCTATTGAAAAGGTTTTAGTCCACCGTCAGTCCTTACCATCCTCCCTATCTGCACTGTGGAACAGTCTAAAAGACAGGGGTTTTCAACTCAAGGGAGATGGCGAACTAGTACAAGCTTTTCCCCAACTGCAATTGGTTCAAGATGAGGAATGGGGAACTCCATATTTAAATAAGACCATCGCTTTCAAATTGGTAGATACCCTAGATAGTGCGATCGCCTGGATTAATCAATATAGTAGTAGTCACGCGGATGCTATAGCCACAGAGTCTTACCAAGAAAGCAGACAATTTGCCTTAGGTGTTAACAGTGCATCCACATATATCAATGCTTCTCCTCGATTTGCTCGTAATTCTTCCAGGGGAGATGCGGTGTTTTTGGGAATGTCAAATCAAAGAGGTCAAAGGAGAGGTTTCATTAGTTTAGAAACTTTGACCACTGTGAAACATATTATTCAGGGGAATGGGAGATTTTAGAGTAGGAGGGCCATCCCCTCCTACTATTTTACATGTACGAATCTAAAGGTAAACAAGAACAAACAAAATTGCGATCGCCAAAAGCGGCGTCTATCCTACCTACACTCGGCCAAAACTTAAATTGACGAGTCCAGTCCGTAGGGTAAGCAGCTTGTTCGCGGGAGTAACAGTGGTTCCAATCACCAACAATCAAACTTTGTATAGTGTGGGGGGCGTTTTTCAAGGGATTATCTTCCGGATTCATAATACCAGACTCGAGGTGCAAAATTTCCTGACGAATGGCAATTAGTGCATCACAAAAACGGTCCAACTCAGCTTTCGACTCACTTTCCGTAGGTTCAACCATGATTGTTCCTGCTACAGGCCAAGAGACCGTAGGAGCGTGAAAACCATAGTCCATGAGACGTTTAGCAATATCATCCACCTCAATGTTTGCTGATTTTTTTACTCCTCGCAGGTCTAAAATACATTCATGGGCGACAAAACCATGTTTACCCTTATATAAAACAGGGTAAAAAGATTCCAATCGCTTGGCAATGTAATTAGCATTCAAAATAGCGATTTTGGTTGCTTGAGTTAGGCCATCTGCACCCATCATAGCTATATACATCCAGGAAATAACCAAGATACTGGCACTTCCCCAGGGTGCAGCAGAAACCGCACCGTGGTCACTATCTAATTTAACCACAGAATGACCTGGTAGAAACTCCACCAGATGGGGAGCAACACCAATGGGACCCATTCCTGGACCACCACCACCATGGGGAATACAAAAGGTTTTGTGTAGGTTCAAATGACAAACATCCGCACCCAAATCACCGGGACGACAAATACCCACCTGGGCATTCATATTAGCTCCATCCATATACACCTGTCCACCATGTTGGTGAACTAGGGCACAGATTTCCTGTATAGTTTCTTCAAACACCCCATGGGTTGATGGATAGGTAATCATTAAAGCGGCCAGCTCACGACTATGTTTTTGTACCTTGGTGCTTAAATCTCCCAAATCGATATTACCACATTCATCACAAGCGACAGCTACCACCTTCATACCACACATAACTGCACTTGCGGGATTTGTGCCATGAGCAGATTGGGGAATTAAACAGATATTGCGGTGTCCTTCTTGTCTGCTTTGATGATATTCACGAATGACTAATAGTCCTGCGTATTCTCCCTGAGAACCAGCATTAGGTTGTAAAGATATAGACGCAAAACCGGTGATTTCTGCTAACCATGTTGCCAATTGTTGAAAGAGGATTTGATAACCTCTAGTTTGGGTAATTGGTGCAAAGGGGTGAATTTTGCTAAATTCCGCCCAACTAACAGGAATCATCTCCGAAGTAGCATTTAACTTCATAGTACAGGAACCTAAGGCAATCATAGAAGTTGTCAATGATAAATCCTTAGTTTCCAACTGATGTAAATACCGCAGTAATTCAGTTTCAGAATGGTGACTATTAAATATGGGGTGGGTAAGATAGGGACTAGTGCGAATTTGACCCAGATAGGAATTAGTTTCCCTAATTTCTTCAACTTTGAAGGGGAAACCATACCCATCCCCTATTCCATTAGCAAAAGCGAAAATCTGCCACAAATCTATCACATCTGTAAAACCTGTGGTTTCATCCAGGGAAATTCCTATATCCCCATCATCAAAAATCCGCAAATTGATGTTTCTCTCATCTGCAGCTATCAGGAGTGTTTCCAAACTCCTATTTCCTAACCCCACACGCAGGGTGTCAAAGAAGTTCCTATTCAGGACTTCATAACCCAATTTTTCCAGTCCTGCTGCTAAATCCTTAGTCAGTTGATGAATATTTTCTGCAATCTTTTTCAGTCCATTGGGACCATGATAAACTGCGTACATACTCGCCATTACCGCTAAAAGTACCTGAGCTGTACAAATATTGCTAGTAGCCTTATCGCGACGAATATGTTGTTCACGGGTTTGTAAAGCCAAACGATAGGCCAGCTTACCGTGAACATCTTTAGACACCCCCACAATTCGCCCTGGAACTGACCGTTTATACTCCTCCTTAGTAGCAAAATAAGCCGCATGAGGTCCACCAAAACCCAAAGGAATACCGAATCTCTGGGTACTTCCTATGGCAATATCCGCTCCCAATTCTCCTGGTGGTGTCAATAAGGTCAAACTCAATGGATCTGCTGCTATGGTCACCAATGCACCCTGAGCATGGGACTGGGCTATAAACTGGCGATAATCGTGAACTTTACCATCTGTTCCAGGATATTGGAGAATAGCACCAAAAATTGGCTCAGCAAAATCAAAGGTTTGATGATCTCCAATAATGATTTTAATTCCCAAAGGTTTAGCTCGGGTTTGGAGCACATCAATGGTTTGAGGGTGACAGGTGCTGGAAACAAAATAGTTAGAGGATTTGTTTTTGCACACACCATAACTCATGCTCATGGCTTCTGCTGCTGCTGTTGCTTCATCTAATAGAGAAGCATTAGCAATTTCCAATCCAGTTAAATCAATGATCATGGTTTGGAAGTTTAATAGTGCTTCCAAACGTCCCTGGGCAATTTCTGGTTGGTAAGGAGTGTATGCTGTATACCAACCAGGATTTTCTAAGATGTTCCTTTGAATCACTGGGGGAGTAATACAGTCATAATACCCCATACCAATGTAAGAGCGGTAGATTTGATTTTTATTGGCTATTTGTTTGAGTTTAGCCAGTGCTGTATGTTCAGGTTGTGCAGCTGGTAGGTTCAACTCCTGAAAAAAGCGAATTGAGCTGGGTACTGTTTGCTCAATTAATTCCTCTAAGCTAGATAGACCCAAGGAGTTTAGCATCTCCTGGATATCACCTGCTTTCGGTCCAATGTGTCTACTGACAAACTCTCCCAGTGGAGGGGTAGTTTCAGTCAAAATCTGACGATAAGTGGGATTGGCTACCACAAATTATGCTCCCAATGCTATGGTTTAATATATTCTAATGATTTTGAAATATTAGGGAAGAGGGAGGTTCATTTTCTTCTGAGCATGTCAATTGATTTTCTACTAATAAATCATCATGAGCGAACTGGAGCGTTATTACACACTATTAGACTTAGAGCCTGGTGCAACCATAGAAGAGATTAACCAAGCTTACAAAGATTTAGTTTTTGTTTGGCATCCTGATCGCCTACCTAAGGATAATCACCGCTTACAGAAAAAAGCCCATGATAAGATCAAGGCCTTAAATCAAGCACGGGAAAAATTACGCTCCTTTCAAGACCAGTCTCAACCTGGACATAATTCTGAGCCACCTACATCCAAAAAGTCCCCTTACCCACCACCACAGACTAACTATTACCGACCAAATCAACACCCTCCCCAAAATCCCGATCTCAGTGGTAGAGATTTTAGCCATGCTAACCTCAGCAATAAGGACCTATCAGGTAGAAATCTTAGCTATGCCAATTTAAGTGGATCTAATCTTAGTGATACTTTTATGCACAAGGTTAATCTTAGAGGTGCAAATCTATCAGGAGCTAATTTATTCCGAGCCAACTTACTATTGGCAGATTTAAGAGAGGCAAACTTACGTTCAGCCAATTTAATAGGTGCAGATCTCAGCGGTGCAGATCTGCGAGGTGCTGACCTAACTGGTGCTAGAATGCGCTCAGGGGAGCGTCTCCTGGTCAAGCTAGTGGGTGCAAACCTTACAGGAGCCATTATGCCTGATGGTGCAAT
The DNA here is from genome assembly GCF_003367075.2 of Cylindrospermopsis raciborskii Cr2010. Classification (NCBI taxonomy): domain Bacteria; kingdom Bacillati; phylum Cyanobacteriota; class Cyanophyceae; order Nostocales; family Aphanizomenonaceae; genus Cylindrospermopsis; species Cylindrospermopsis raciborskii. Next base: position 1,582,120 of record NZ_CP065936.1, on the reverse strand, counting down.
TTATGGTTAAATAGAAAAGAGTATCCTGTATAACGGAAATTGTGCTTTTCATTTACATATCATGCTAAATCCTATTCCTAAAAAGTATCAGCCACAGGTAGTAAAAATAAGCACGCTGCCAGTAACCGCAAGGTTGGCATGAGTAAGGTTAAGTATTTTTTTGGTGTGTAAATGATTATGAATGTAGCAATTATTGGTTGTGGGTATGTTGGTTATGCGGTTGCTAAGTTTTGGCGGCAAAATCCGAGTTTTAGGGTTACTTTAACTACTACCAGTGAGCATAAAGTCTCAACCCTACAAGAAGTAGCAGATGCAGTTGAAGTCACTATGGGTGATGACCAAGTCGTTTTAAATAGGGTTTTAAAAAATCAAGATGTGGTTCTATTAGCTGTAGGTGCTAAAAGTAGTAGCAGTTATGAAAAAACCTATTTGGAAACTGCTAAAACAGTAACCTCTTTAATAAAATACCATCCTAAAATTAAACAATTAATTTACACAAGTAGTTATGCGATTTATGGTGATAGAAACGGTGTGTGGGTAGATGAGGAGACACCACCAGCTCCACCCAATTTGAACAGTCAGATTCTTGGCAAAACCGAGGAAATTTTACTAGCAGCAGCAACGGAGAATCTGCGCGTTTGTATTTTGCGGTTAGGGGGAATTTATGGACCAGGAAGAGAATTAATTAAAATATTTAGCAGAACAGCTGGCACAACCCGTGAGGGAAATGGCGAGGAAATCACCAACTGGGTACATTTGGATGATATTGTGAGAGTTGTAGAATTTGCCCGTTGGCAACGGTTACAAGGGATTTATAATTTAGTAGACGACAGTCATTTTACTAGTCGAGAACTCATTGATGGTGTTTTAAAAACTCATAATTTGCCCAATGTAATATGGGATGCTACCAACAAAAGTACTCGTCAGTATAATACCTGGGTTTCTAACCAAAAACTCAAGGATGCGGGTTATCAATTTATTCATCCCCATATTGTTTTATAAAATACGACTATGATATTAGAACTCATAAAAGAACCAATACAAGTAATAGGCGGTGGACTTGCAGGCACAGAAGCAGCATGGCAAATAGCTCAAGCAGGAGTACCCGTGATTCTACACGAAATGCGTCCCCAACGCTTTAGTCCCGCCCATCATACGGAAAACTTAGCTGAACTAGTGTGTAGTAATTCCTTTGGAGCTATGGCAAGCGATCGCGCAGCTGGGTTACTGCATGAAGAACTGCGACAACTTGACTCTATAGTTATTAGTAAAGCGGATGAACATGCAGTACCAGCGGGTGGTGCTTTAGCGGTAGACAGGGGAAAATTTGGAGAGGATCTCACCCAGACCTTAGCCAATCACCCTTTGATTGATTTACGACGAGGGGAGGTAAAGGAAGTTCCTGCGGGGATAGTGGTTTTAGCCTCAGGACCACTAACCAGTCCCCAATTATCCGCTGATATTCAACAATTCACGGGATTAGAATATCTCAACTTCTTTGATGCTGCTAGTCCCATAATAGTAGGGGATTCCATTAATAGGGATATTGCCTTTATGGCTTCCCGTTATGACAAAGGTGAGGCGGCCTATTTAAATTGTCCCATGAGTAAACAGCAGTATTTAGAATTTCGGGAAGCACTTTGCCAAGCGGAACAAACAGAATTAAAGGACTTTGAAAGAGAGACGGCGAAGTTTTTTGAAGCCTGTTTACCCATAGAAGAAATGGCACAAAGAGGGGAGGACACCATGCGATATGGTCCCCTGAAACCGGTGGGTTTAACAGATGAAAGAACTGGAGAGCGTAACTACGCAGTAGTACAGTTACGACAAGAAGATAAAGCTGGCCAACTATGGAATATGGTAGGGTTTCAAACCAATTTACGTTGGGGGGAGCAAAAACGGGTGTTTAGAATGATTCCCGGTTTGGAAAACGCCGAGTTTGTTAGATTGGGAGTAATGCACCGGAACACTTTTTTAAACGCGCCCCAGTTAGTTTTACCGACCCTGCAATTTAAACAACGACATACCCTACTAGCAGCAGGACAACTAATTGGTACGGAGGGTTATACCGCTGCATCTGCTGGTGGTTGGCTAGCAGGGACTAATGCGGCAAGAATTGCCCTAGGGAAGGAACCTCTCACCCTACCGAACACCACAATGATGGGATCTTTATTTGAGTTTATTAGTGGTGCAGCGCCCAAGCATTTTCAACCCATGCCACCCAATTTTGGCATAGTTCCAGATTTGGGCGTTAAAATCAAGAGCAAACCAGAAAAATACGGGCGTTATCGAGATAGATCATTAGCGGATTTAGATGAGTGGAAGTCCCAATATTTTTCTTCCTTGAGTGGGAATCTTAACAATTCTTAATAAATTATTGGTGAAATAATTCCAGCTAACCAGTAAAACCGTGTTACAATGGCATTATACTTTTGGGAGTATGAGGGCGCGTGGCTCAGTGGATAGAGCAACAGATTCCGGTTCTGTGGGTCGGGGGTTCAAATCCCTCCGCGCTCGCTTAATGTAAATTGCCAGATTATTTGTCCGCGATAAAAACCTATGAAAAAGGCTTGAATACAATCCAAGCCTTTTATATATACCAGGTGTTTACCATATATCGATAAGTCTACGTTCTATTTTCTGCTATTTCATCTATCCAATGGAAGTGTACAAACTTAGTTTTTCAACATATAGCCATACAATGTCTATCAACTAAGTTTATAGCGTTTTGGCTAAAGCTATACTTTAGGAAGATGAGATTATATTTTTATCAATCTAAATTAATAAGCATGGTAAACACTTGGTATATATCTAGGCTTGGTCAACAACCAAGCCTTTTCATTATGATATATAATTGGCATTGTAGCACATAATCTAACCGCAAGACCCTTTCCTAAGCATTCTTCCTCGATCTATAATGTGGTCGTTTTCAAACCACAAATACTATAAGTATGATAGGTAAGTTAATTGTCTTTGAGGGAGTGGAAGGATCAGGTAAAACCACTCAAATGCAAATGTTGGCGCAGTGGTTACAAACCCTGGGAATTTCTTTTTTGCTAACTCGCGAACCAGGAGGAACACACCTGGGACAAAATTTAAGAAAGTTGCTGCTGGAAACATTTTACGAGCAACCACTGGACGAAATGGCAGAGCTGCTATTATATACAGCAGACCGTTCACAACATGTTAGCAGTATTATTAAACCAAACTTAGCAACCGGGAAATATATTCTGTGCGATCGCTATACAAATTCCACTGTTGCTTATCAGGGGTATGGTAGGGGGTTAAACATGATTATAATTGACCAACTTAATCAGATTGCTACTGGAGGTTTAGAAAGTGACCTAACCATTTGGTTAGATATAGATGTAGAGATAGGACTAAGTCGTAAACGTGGTCAAGCAGAACTGGATAGAATGGAGCAAGAAACAATAGAATTTCACCATCGTGTGCAAGAGGGATATAATAAAATAGCTAAAAACCATCCATCGAAGATAATTCGGGTAGATGGTAATCGGGAACCGGAATTAGTCCAGGAAAACATCAGGAAAATTTTAATTGACAATTTGTTTGTAAAATCGTTGGTGAACACTACTGCTTAGACACCATTCCATTTTCATGTTTGAAGAACTGATAGGACAGCAACAAGCCATAGAACTATTAACTGCATCCGTGAAACAAAACCGTATTGCACCAGCTTACTTATTTGCGGGGAAGGATGGGGTAGGGAGAAGTTTAGCAGCAACGTGTTTTATCCAACTACTGTTTGCTGGTTCTAGAGATGGTGAAGAATTGTCCGTTTTAAAAAACCGTGTTAGTCAAAGAAATCACCCAGACTTATTCTGGGTAGAACCCACCTATCAATATCAAGGAGAAAGACTAACCGCAGCACAAGCAGCAGAAAAAAAGGTTAAGCGTAAAGCACCACCGGTAATTAGATTGGAGCAAATTAGGGAAATCTCTCAATTTTTATCCCGTCCTCCCTTAGAGTCTGTACGTAGCGTGGTAGTAATAGAGCAAGCAGAGGCTATGGCTGAATCTGCTGCTAATGCTCTACTAAAAACTTTAGAGGAACCAGGAAGAGCAACTTTAATTTTAATTGCACCTAGTCCGGAATCTATTCTACCCACATTGGTTTCCCGGTGTCAAAAAATTCCCTTTTATAGGTTAGACAGTAGTAGTTTAACTCAGGTGTTAACCAGAACAGGAAACCTAGAGATTTTAGAACACCCAGAAATCTTAAACCTAGCTGCGGGGAGTCCGGGAAGTGCTATTTTGGCTCACCAACAACTACAAAGCATTAATAGCGAATTACTCCAGGAAGTAAAAAAATTGCCCACCTCATACTTACACGCCTTGGAATTGGGTAAAAGAATTGATCGGGAGCTAGACACGGAAGGACAGCTATGGTTAATTGAATACTTACAACAGTATTATTGGCAAAAAACACATAAACCACAGATTATTCAAGAATTAGAAAAGACTCGAAAAAACTTGTTGTGCTACGCTCAACCGCGACTGGTTTGGGAATGTACATTTTTAGCAATTTTGCGAGTATAGACCTTTTTTTGCGATGTGTCATGGATCCATCTATAGAAAGCTACCAAAACTATACTTTACCAAGCAAAGCAATAATTCTTAAATGTAAAATAGTAGACATCAAAATATTTTCTTTGTATTTCATAATAGCTACATCCAGTGAAGTTGAATATCATGGCTATCTACCATTTTGTCAAACTTTTAGTTTTGACCGAGTTATGATGGGTTAGCGTAACCCATAAGGTATTTTTAAAAAAATTAGAGGACAAAAAGTTACGCAATACCGCAATATAAGGGTGTCCAATAATTATGACTTGTAACCACAAAATGCTGAAAAATCACTAGGGAATCAATCTAAAAGTAACGCTAGATGAACAGAATAAAAGCACAAGAATATGAAAATCTGGTAGTGACTGATGAATATAGCTCAGCGAAAATTGGTGCCAGCTGTAAATACTGGACGAGCATCTAACTAAAGAGGAGAAATTAATGTTTGAGTATTTAACCTCATTGAACGACCACAATTTACCCTATCCAGATCCACTCCATCCGATTGTGGTTCACTTCGTAATTGCCATGATATTATTTGCATTTTTTTGTGATGCAGTTGGCTTTTTCACAGGAAAAACCAGATTTTATGAAGTGGGATTTTGGAACTTGTTTGTAGCTACAGTTTCTATTTTCATAGCAATTATTTTCGGTCAGTTTGAAGCTGGTTTAGCCAAACCCTACAATATTGTGAAATCAGTTTTAAACTACCATACCCTAATTGGTTGGTCACTGTCAGGAATTTTAGCTGCAATCACAGCTTGGCGTTATGTACTGCGTGCGCGTAATCCACAAAAATTGCCGGTGCACTATTTAGCTGTGGGATTACTGGTGACCATACTAGTAGGTTTTCAAGTATATCTAGGTGATGAACTGGTATGGGTTTATGGCATTCATACAGTACCAGTTGTGGAAGCAGTAAAGGATGGAATCTTGAAATGAATTCAGAACTAATTGATCAAGTAAGTGCTCAAATGGGAGCCAACGGATTACCCTACACAATCCCCATTCATCCAAATCTAGTTCACCTAACTTTAGGACTGTTTATCATTGGAGTTATTTTCGATTTAGTAGCTGTTCTATTTCCTATAGACCACTTCTTGTTTAAATCTCTGGGTTTAACTGTCAACCGAGCTCAATTATTTGAAGTTGGTTGGTACAACATGGTAGCTTCATCTGTAATTACATTTTTTACAGTTGCTGCGGGTTTTTATGAAATGTTATTAGCCACTCCACCGGTGAACCTCAAGAGTTCTTGGGGAATGCAAGCTATGGAAACCATGATGTGGCATGGTGTAGGTGGTGTTTTCTTATTAGCCTTAATGGTAGGAATGACCTTTTGGAGAGGATGGCAACGTTATATAACCTATAAAGATGCCGATATGCAGGTAGGTTGGAGTTATATTTTTGCCGGAGTTTTGATCATGGTAATTATGTACGCGCATGGAACTCTAGGAGCCCAATTAGCAGCAGAATTTGGTGTACATAATACGGCAGATAATTTGTTGAGAATGGGAGAGGATGTCAACAGTGTATTGGGGAAATAGTTAACCTATTCTATTTGCCTATTGCCCATTTTCTCTTAGTAAATTCACCCAGACATAACTATGAATATCCGGTTAATTGTGAATATTTTTCTTGTGATGACTCTAGGAATATTCATCACCTTCCTGAGCATCTTTATTGGTAAACAATCCTATTCTTGGTTACCACCGCAAGCTGCAGCTGAATCACATTTGATAGATAATCTATTCAGTTTTTTAGTAACCATAGGAGCCTTTATTTTTCTGGGGGTTACAGCAGCAATTTTATATTCTGTCCTATTCCATAGAGCCAGAATCTATGACTTTACTGATGGTCCACATATCGAAGGAAATATTACCCTAGAAATTATTTGGACTGCTATTCCCATCATGTTAGTCCTATGGATAGCAACCTACAGTTATCAAGTTTATGAAACTATAGGAATCCAGGGACCTGGTCACTTATTACACTTACATAATCCTCTTCCTATCCAACTTAGCTTAGGAAAAAAAGAGCAAGAACCAACCGCAACAAGTTTAGATAAACCTCTGGAAAACATAGATGTAGTTGCTAAACAATGGGCTTGGATATTTAGCTATCCTCAACAGGGTATTACTAGTACGGAACTGCATTTACCCAGCAATCAACGTGTACATTTAGCACTGCAATCAGAAGATGTACTCCATGGTTTTTATATTCCAGCATTTCGAGTTAAACAGGATATTGTTCCTGGTAAAACTATAGACTTTGAATTTACCCCAACTCTCATTGGTAAATATAGTCTTACCGACTCTCAATATAGTGGTACTTACTTTGCGACTATGGAAGCAAAAGTAATAGTCCAAGCACCAGAAGATTATGAAAACTGGTTAAAGAAAGCAGCTAGTCAAAGTCCTACAGCTGCTCCCAATCAAGCAGCTACAGAATATGCTCAGACCCACAATAAAAACATCCAACTGGGTTGGAAAACTGTTCCACCTGCTGCACCTCCAGTGGTCAATTTCGTGGGTGATAGTCATCTTTAAGTTCAGCTAATATCCAATTTGTAAAATGTAACATCTAAAATCATGACTAACATATTACTTAATCTTGGTGGTGAATCAAATCATCACCCAACACCAACTCACTGGAAAACCTATTTCACCTTTAGTACAGACCATAAAGTCATAGGTATTCAATATCTAGTAACTTCCTTTATTTTCTTTCTTGTCGGTGGAATTTTCGCTATGATTTTGCGGGGAGAACTAGTTACTCCCGAATCTGACTTAATAGATCGCACGGTTTATAATGGGATGTTTACCATGCACGGAACAGTGATGCTGTTCCTATGGACATTCCCCTCCCTTGTAGGTCTAGCAAACTATCTCGTACCCATCATGATTGGTGCGAGGGATATGGCATTTCCCCGTCTCAATGCAGCTGCTTTTTGGATGGTTCCTGTGGTGGGAATTTTACTCATGTCCAGCTTTGCAGTTCCCGGTGGACCTGCTCAAGCTGGTTGGTGGGCCTATCCCCCAGTCAGTTTACAAAATCCTACTGGCAATTTAATTAATGGTCAAGTTCTTTGGTTATTAGCTGTAGCTATTTCCGGTGTTTCCTCAATTATGGGCGCAGTGAACTTTGTCACCACCATTGTCAAAATGCGTGCCCCAGGAATGGGGTTTTTTAAAATGCCTTTGTTTGTTTGGGCAGTTTTTAGTGCTCAAATTATTCAATTATTTGGACTCCCTGCTTTGACAGCTGGAGCATTAATGTTATTGTTTGATTTAACAGTGGGAACGGGATTTTTTAATCCTATTAATGGTGGTAATCCAGTTATGTTTCAACATTATTTCTGGTTTTACTCCCATCCTGCAGTTTATGTGATTATTCTCCCAATATTTGGTATTTTTTCAGAAATCTTTCCTGTTTATTCCCGCAAGCCATTATTTGGATATAAGGTAGTGGCTATTTCTTCCATGTTAATTGCGGTGGTTAGTGCTATTGTTTGGGTACACCACATGTATGTGAGTGGAACTCCTGGTTGGATGCGGTTATTGTTCATGCTGACTACTATGTTTGTCTCCGTTCCTACGGGAATTAAGGTATTTGCTTGGGTAGGAACGATTTGGGGAGGCAAAATTAAATTAACCACTCCTATGTTGTTTGCGCTGGGTGGTTTAATCATGTTTGTTTTTGCTGGGATTACTGGGATTATGCTCTCGTCGGTTCCCATTGATGTTCATGTGAATAATACCTATTTTGTAGTGGGACATTTCCATTATGTACTATATGGAACGGTAACTATGGGAATGTATGCTGCTATTTATCATTGGTTCCCCAAAATGACTGGAAGAATGTTTAATGAGGGTTGGGGAAGGGTGCATTTTTGGTTGGCATTTATTGGTACAAATTTAAACTTTTTACCTATGCATCCTCTGGGTTTGCAGGGGATGTTAAGAAGAGTTGCTTCCTATGCACCAGAGTACACGTTTTGGAATATTTTGGCTAGTCTGGGAGCATTTCTGTTAGGAATGTCCACTTTACCATTTATTTTCAACATTTTAGTTTCTTGGTTAGACGGTGAGAAAGCTCCACCTAATCCTTGGCGAGCTATAGGTTTAGAATGGCTCATTTCTTCACCTCCATCGGTAGAAAATTTTGAAGAAATTCCTATCATTATTAGTGAACCATACGGTTATGGTAAGTCGGAACCATTAACCGCTAATCTGGAGAATTCTACCATGGAAATGGTTGAGTAAATATCACCTCACCTGAAAGGGGCGAAAACGCCTCTTTCTTTTCTTGAAAAAACCTATTTCTATAACCATTATCTAAGGAGAACTATCATGGAAAGCTCGCTCAACAATCCTATTCAATCTCAACATGGTCATGATGAAGAAGGCAGTAAAATGTTTGGTTTTATTGTTTTTCTACTTTCGGAAAGTGTCATATTTCTCAGTTTTTTTGCTGGTTATATCGTCTATAAAACTACCAATTCCAATTGGCTTCCTGCTGGGGTGGAAGGACTGGAAATAGTAAGTCCCACAATTAACACAATTATTCTGGTTTCTAGTAGTTTTGTAATTTATTTGGCTGAAAGACGTTTACAAAAACATGATTTACCTGGATTTCGATTATACTTATTAGCCACAATCGCTATGGGTACTTATTTCTTATATGGTCAATATGTGGAGTGGAGTCAACTGGAATTTGGCTTTACTTCCGGTACATTCGGCGGTATGTTTTATTTATTAACGGGATTTCATGGGTTACATGTTCTCACAGGTATTCTATTGCAGTTGATAATTCTCATGCGCTCTTTTCTTCCTGGCAATTACGATCATGGTCACTTTGGGGTAAACTCAACCTCTTTGTTTTGGCACTTTGTTGATGTTATTTGGATTATTCTGTTTGTACTTATCTACGTTTGGCATTAAGCCATTCTTATTCCCTCCTCGACGCTACCTAAGTGGGTGGGTGGAATTAAATCTAAGATGAACGTAGGTTGGGTTGAAGTATGAAACTCAACGCCCCCATGGGTCTCGCGACCCATCCTACAAATAATTGTGCCTCCCTACTTAATGTGGTCTTTTTTCAACCACCAATATTTGATATTCGGATCGACAATCCCCTTTATAAGAGTGATCGCATTTCCCAACCCCTCCTAATATTTCACCAACCCTAATATGTATTACGCGCCAGAAAATTTTCCATTGGGGGGTTGACTACTTGACTTGACAATGATATATTTTCATTATGGGAATCTGTGTGCCCATATAAGGTCTTTTTTCAACCACCAATATTTGATATTCGGATCGACAACCCCATTCATAAAGGCGATCGCATTTCCCAACCCCTCCTAATATTTCACCAACCCTGTATTACGCGCCAGAAAATTTTGCATTGGGGGGTTGACTAATTGACTTGACAATGATATATTTTCACCATGGGAATCTGTGTCCGCATATAAGGTCTTTTTTCAACCACCAATATTTGATATTCGGATCGACAACCCCCTTCATAAAGGCGATCGCATTTCCCAACCCTCCTAATATTCCATCAACCCTAATATGTATTACGCGCCAGAAAATTTTCCATTGGGGGGTTGACTAATTGACTTGACAATGATATATTTTCATCATGGAAATCTGTGTCCGCATATAAGGTCTTTTTTCAACCACCAATATTTGATATTCGGATCGACAACCCCATTCATAAAGGCGATCGCGTTTTCTAACCTCCCCTCAAATATTCCACGAACCCTGTATTACGCGCCAGAAAATTTTCCATTGGGGGGTTGACTACTTGACTTGACAATGATATATTTTCATCATGGGAATCCGTGTCCGCATATAAGGTCTTTTTTCAACCACCAATATTTGATATTCGGATAGACAACCCCCTTCATAAAGGCGATCGCATTTCCCAACCCCTCCTAATATTTCATCAACATCTCATATTCCTGGATAGACAACCCCATTCATAAGGGCGATCGCATTTCCCAACCCTCCTAATATTCCATCAACCCTAATATGTATTACGCGCCAGAAAATTTTCCATTGGGGGGTTGACTACTTGACTTGACAATGATATATTTTCATCATGGGAATCTGTGTCCGCATATAAGGTCTTTTTTCAACCACCAATATTTGATATTCGGATCGACAACCCCATTCATAAAGGCGATCGCATTTCCCAACCCTCCTAATATTCCATCAACCCTGTATTACGCGCCAGAAAATTTTCCATTGGGGGGTTGACTACTTGACTTGACAATGATATATTTTCATCATGGGAATCTGTGTGCCCATATAAGGTCTTTTTTCAACCACCAATATTTGATATTCGGATCGACAATCCCGTTCATAAGAGCGATCGCATTTCCCAACCCTCCTAATATTCCATCAACCCTGTATTACGCGCCAGAAAATTTTCCATTAGGGGGTTGACCACTTGACTTGACAATGATATATTTTCACCATGGGAATCTGTGTCCGCATATAAGGTCTTTTTTCAACCACCAATATTTGATATTCGGATAGACAACCCCCTTCATAAAGGCGATCGCATTTCCCAACCCCTCCTAATATTTCACCAACCCTAATATGTATTACGCGCCAGAAAATTTTCCATTGGGGGGTTGACTGCTTGACTTGACAATGATATATTTTCATCATGGGAATCTGTGTCCGCATATAAGGTCTTTTTTCAACCATCAATATTTGATATTCGGATCGACAACCCCATTCATAAAGGCGATCGCATTTTTTAGTCCCCTCTCCTAATATTCCATCAACATCTCATATTCCTGGATAGACAATCCCGTTCATAAGAGCGATCGCATTTCCCAACCCCTCCTAATATTTCACCAACCCTAATATGTATTACGCGCCAGAAAATTTTCCATTGGGGGGTTGACTGCTTGACTTGACAATGATATATTTTCATCATGGGAATCTGTGTGCCCATATAAGGTCTTTTTTCAACCACCAATATTTAATATTCGGATCGACAATCCCCTTCATAAGGGCGATCGCATTTTTTAGTCCCCTCTCCGAATATTCCATCAACATCTCATATTCCTGGATAGACAATCCCGTTCATAAGAGCGATCGCATTTCCCAACCCCTCCTAATATTTCACCAACCCTAATATGTATTACGCGCCAGAAAATTTTCCATTGGGGGGTTGACTGCTTGACTTGACAATGATATATTTTCATCGCGGGAATCCGTGTCCGCATATAAGGTCTTTTTTCAACCACCAATATTTGATATTCGGATCGACAATCCCCTTCATAAGGGCGATCGCATTTTTTAGTCCCCTCTCCGAATATTCCATCAACATCTCATATTCCTGGATAGACAATCCCGTTCATAAGAGCGATCGCATTTCCCAACCCCTCCTAATATTTCACCAACCCTAATATGTATTACGCGCCAGAAAATTTTCCATTGGGGGGTTGACTACTTGACTTGACAATGATATATTTTCATCATGGGAATCTGTGTCCGCATATAAGGTCTTTTTTCAACCACCAATATTTGATATTCGGATCGACAACCCCCTTCATAAAGGCGATCGCATTTCCCAACCCTCCTATTCCATCAACCCTGTATTACGCGCCGGAAAATTTTCCATTGGGGGGTTGACTAATTGACTTGACAATGATATATTTTCATCATGAGAATCTGTGTCCGCATATAAGGTCTTTTTTCAACCACCAATATTTGATATTCGGATCGACAACCCCCTTCATAAGGGCGATCGCATTTCCCAACCCTCCTAATATTCCATCAACCCTGTATTACGCGCCAGAAAATTTTCCATTAGGGGGTTGACCACTTGACTTGACAATGATATATTTTCACCATGGGAATCTGTGTCCGCATATAAGGTCTTTTTTCAACCACCAATATTTGATATTCGGATAGACAACCCCCTTCATAAAGGCGATCGCATTTCCCAACCCTCCTAATATTCCATCAACCCTAATATGTATTACGCGCCAGAAAATTTTCCATTGGGGGGTTGACTACTTGACTTGACAATGATATATTTTCATCATGGGAATCTGTGTCCGCATATAAGGTCTTTTTTCAACCACCAATATTTGATATTCGGATCGACAACCCCCTTCATAAAGGCGATCGCATTTCCCAACCCTCCTAATATTCCATCAACATCTCATATTCCTGGATAGACAATCCCGTTCATAAGAGCGATCGCATTTCCCAACCCTCCTAATATTCCATCAACCCTAATATGTATTACGCACCAGAAAATTTTCCATTGGGGGGTTGACTACTTGACTTGACAATGATATATTTTCATCATGGGAATCTGTGTCCGCATATAAGGTCTTTTTTCAACCACCAATATTTGATATTCGGATAGACAACCTCATTCATAAGAGCGATCGCATTTTCTAACCTCCCCTTGAATATTCCACCAACCCTATTAGAATATAATATGAATATGCTTTTGCAGTAAAAACATGAGAACAGAGCAAATAAGAGTTAGGGGTACTGTTCAGGGTGTAGGTTTTCGTCCCACGGTTTACCGCTTGGCTAAAAATGCTGGTTTAAAAGGAGATGTATGTAATGATGGGGATGGAGTTTTAATCCGGATTGTAGGGAGTGAGGAAAAGATAACTGCTTTTGTGCAGCAACTGTATGACCACTGTCCACCCCTAGCTCAAATTCATGAACTAATCAGGAGTCCACTTTCTGGGTCTAATGATTTCCATGGTGATGAACTCAAAGAATTTATCATTTCTCCCAGTATGGAAACACCAGTGAAAACGGAAATTGTTCCCGATGCTGCAACCTGTGATGAATGTCAAAAGGAAATTTTTGATCCCTTTAGTCGTTATTTCCGCTACCCCTTTACTAACTGTACCCATTGTGGACCACGGTTAAGTATTATGCAGGCCATTCCCTACGATAGAAATAATACTAGCATGGTAGATTTTCCTATGTGTGGAGAATGTAACCAGGAATATGAAGATGTGAATAATAGACGTTTCCACGCTCAACCCGTAGCTTGTTTTCGTTGTGGTCCCCGCGCATGGTTAGAACGTGCTGATGGTCAACCTATCACTGGGGATATGTTTTCTATGTTGGATGAGGTTGATGCAGTTTGTACTTTATTACAAAAAGGTGAAATCGTTGCTATTAAAGGGTTAGGCGGTTTCCATTTAGCTTGTGATGCTACCCAAGAAACTGTAGTTGAAAAATTACGACAGCGAAAAAAACGTTATCATAAACCTTTTGCTTTAATGGCTAGAGATATCAATATAATATCTCAATATTGTCAGATTTCTGATTTAGAAAAAGATTTATTAACTAGTCCTGCTGCACCAATTGTTTTATTAAAAATTAATCCCCAAAATAACTTGCCACCTAACTCAGTCAAATCCCAAATAGGGAATCCCATAGCCAGGGCGATCGCACCTGGTCAAAACACTCTGGGTTTTATGTTGCCCTATACTCCTTTACATCATTTAATTCTCAGGAGAATGAATGTTCCCATAGTTCTGACCAGTGGTAATATTGCCGATGAACCTCAATGTATTGATAATTCAGATGCTAAAAAAAAGTTAGCTCCAATAGCTGATTATTTTTTATTACATAATCGAGATATTATTAACCGAGTAGATGATTCAGTAGTGAGAGTAGTTAATCAAAAAATCCAAATTCTCAGACGCGCTAGGGGATATGCACCAGCACCGATTATTTTACCACAAGGTCTTGAAAAGACACCACCTATTTTAGCCATGGGTGGGGAATTGAAAAACACCTTTTGTTTATTGAGAGCAGGTGAGGCTATTTTATCACAACATTTAGGAGATTTAGAAAATGCCTCCGCTTTTGCTACCTATCAAGAAACCCTAAATTTATATCTCAATTTATTCGCCCATAAACCAGCAATTATTGCCATTGATAAACATCCGGAATATTTATCATCAAAACTGGGTAGACAATTAGCAGTCAGTAATGAAATCCAACTTTATGAAATTCCACATCATCATGCTCACATTGCAGCTTGTCTAGCGGAAAACAAAATACCTTTAAATAGCCAGCCAGTATTAGGTGTAGCTTTTGATGGTTTAGGATATGGAGAAGATGGTAATTTCTGGGGAGGAGAATTTTTCCTGGCTGATTATTCTAATTACCAAAGACTGGCTACCTTTAAACCAGTACCTATGATAGGGGGAAAACAATCTATTTATCAACCCTGGAGAAATACTTATGCTCACCTCAATAGTGCTTTAAATTGGCAAGAGGTTCAAGAACAATATCCATCTCTAGAAATTGTGCAGTTTCTACAAAAACAACCTTTGAAATTGCTAGATCAAATGGTGGAAAAAAATATTAACTCACCCCTTGTATCATCTGTTGGTAGGTTATTTGATGCGGTAGCAGCAGCAATTGGCATTTGTCGAGAAGAATGTACCTACGAGGGACAAGCAGCTATAGAAATGGAGTCCTGTATTAGTCCTGAAATACTAAATGATATATCCAGTTATCCATCACATCAAAATATTGAAAAGTTAGATGGAATGTACTATGTAAACACAGCTTCTATATGGAAAGGAATCTTAGAGGATATAAACCAACAAGTTGGAATAGGGGAAATAGCTGCCAAGTTTCACCTAACTCTAGCCCATTTGATTATAGAAACAGTTAAACAATTGAGTCAAGAATATAAAACTAATCAAGTAGCACTAACCGGGGGAGTATTTCAAAACCGAATTCTTTTGCAGCAAACAACTAAATTACTGCAAAATATGGGCATGGAAGTTTTTACCCATAGTAAAGTACCTCCAAATGATGGAGGAATATCTCTGGGACAAGCTATGATTGTTGCAGCTAGATGTGGGCAAAATGCCTAACTAAGCGTTCCGACCCAAGAATCAATCTAAATTATAGCTCACAATTATGCCTAAATACTTTAATACTGCTGGACCCTGTAAATCCGAAATCCACTATATGCTCTCTCCCACAGCTCGACTACCGGATTTGAAAGCACTAATTGACGGAGAAAACTACTTTATAATTCACGCGCCGCGACAAGTCGGCAAAACTACAGCTATGATAGCCTTAGCACGAGAATTGACTGATAGTGGAAAATATACCGCAGTTATGCTTTCCGTTGAAGTGGGATCAGTATTCTCCCATAATCCCCAGCAAGCGGAGCAGGTTATTTTAGAAGAATGGAAACAGGCAATCAAATTTTATTTACCCAAAGAACTACAACCATCCTATTGGCCAGAGCGTGAAACAGACTCAGGAATAGGCAAAACTTTAAGTGAGTGGTCCGCACAATCTCCAAGACCTCTTGTAATCTTTTTAGATGAAATCGATTCCCTAACAGATGAAGCTTTAATCCTAATTTTAAGACAATTACGCTCAGGTTTTCCCCGTCGTCCTCGGGGATTTCCCCATTCGGTGGGGTTAATTGGTATGCGGGATGTGCGGGACTATAAGGTTAAATCTGGTGGAAGTGAACGACTGAATACGTCAAGTCCTTTCAATATCAAAGCGGAATCCTTGACTTTAAGTAATTTCACTCTGTCAGAGGTGGAAGAACTTTACTTACAACATACGCAAGCTACAGGACAAATTTTTACCCCGGAAGCAATTAAACAAGCATTTTATTTAACCGATGGGCAACCATGGTTAGTAAACGCCCTAGCTCGTCAAGCCACTCAGGTGTTAGTGAAAGATATTACTCAACCCATTACCGCTGAAGTAATTAACCAAGCCAAAGAAGTTCTGATTCAGCGCCAGGATACCCATTTGGATAGTTTGGCAGAGCGCTTACGGGAAGATCGGGTCAAAGCCATTATTCAACCCATGTTAGCTGGATCGGACTTACCAGATACCCCAGAGGATGATCGCCGTTTCTTGCTAGATTTAGGCTTGGTAAAGCGCAGTCCCTTGGGAGGACTAACCATTGCCAATCCCATTTACCAGGAGGTGATTCCTCGTGTTTTGTCCCAGGGTAGTCAGGATAGTCTACCCCAGATTCAACCTACTTGGTTAAATACTGATAATACTTTAAATCCTGACAAACTCTTAAATGCTTTCCTAGAGTTTTGGCGACAACATGGGGAACCATTACTCAAAAGTGCGCCTTATCATGAAATTGCTCCCCATTTAGTTTTGATGGCGTTTTTACATCGGGTAGTGAATGGTGGTGGCACTTTAGAACGGGAATATGCCGTTGGTTCTGGAAGAATGGATATTTGTTTACGCTATGGCAAGGTAGTGATGGGCATAGAGTTAAAGGTTTGGAGGGGAAAATCGGATCCGTTAACGAAGGGTTTGACCCAATTGGATAAGTATCTGGGTGGGTTAGGATTAGATAGAGGTTGGTTAGTAATTTTTGATCACCGTCCGGGATTACCACCCATGGGTGAGAGGATTAGTATGGAACAGGCCATTAGTCGAGAGGGAAGAACCATTACAGTGATTCGTAGCTAGAGCGGTAGATATCAGATGATTGAACCTCAATTATTGTGCAACGCCACATTTTCTTTCCAAAGATGTATGTTAAACTCTAGTAAACTCTAATTAGGTCGAGAAAAAGATATGTGTTTAGGAATACCTGGACAAATAATAGAAATCAGCAATCCAGAACATAAACTAGCAATAGTTAAGGTTGGAGGAGTTAAGCGTCAAATCAATATAGCATGTATTGTTGATGAGGAACACCCACCCGAAAAATGTCTCGGAGATTGGGTGTTAGTTCATGTGGGTTTTGCTATGAACAGAATTAATGAACAGGAAGCAGCAGAAACCTTAGCCCTTTTACAGGAAATTGCTAACAGTTATGGTGATACTAAAGACCTGCAAAGGAGCGATTTATAACACCTTGGTAAAATTATGAAATATGTAGATGAATTCCGTAACCCCGAAAAAGCTCAAGGTTTACAAAAAGAAATTGCACAACTGAGTCTTCAAATCTCAAGAAATTCCCACAAAAACAAACACCTGAAAATAATGGAAGTGTGTGGTGGTCACACCCATGCGATTTTTAAATATGGCATTGAGGAAATATTACCAGATAATATTGAACTGATTCATGGACCTGGATGTCCGGTATGTGTCATGCCAAAAGGTAGAGTAGATGATGCGATCGCCCTTTGCCAAAACCAGCAGATTATTTTCACTACTTTTGGGGATGCTATGAGGGTTCCAGGGTCTAAAACCAGCTTGTTACAAGCAAAAGCTGAGGGAGCAGATATTAGAATGGTCTATTCTCCTCTGGATAGTTTAAAGATTGCCAAGGAAAACCCTGAAAAAGAGATAGTATTTTTTGGTTTAGGATTTGAAACCACTGCTCCTAGCACTGCATTTACCATATTACAAGCAGCAGCAGAAAACATTAGAAACTTTAGTTTATTTTCCAATCATGTATTAGTTATACCAGCATTGGAAGCATTATTAGCAAATCCAGATTTACAACTAGATGGTTTTGTTGGTCCAGGTCATGTAAGCATGGTTATTGGAACAGATCCATATGAGTTTATTCCCGAAAGATATCATAAACCGATTGTCATTTCTGGATTTGAACCATTGGATATTTTCCAATCTATATGGATGTTATTAAAACAAATAGAAGAAAATCGGTGTGAAGTAGAAAACCAATATAATCGGTTAGTTGAGAAAGGGGGAAATCAAAATGCCATTCAAGCCATGAATCAGGTTTTTACAGTTCGCGAGAAATTTGAATGGCGGGGGTTGGGAGAAATTCCTAATTCTGGTTTGAAAATACGTCCCGAATATGCTCAATTTGATGCAGAAGCCAAATTTACTATTCCCAATTTGAAAGTGCCCGATCATAAAGCCTGTCAATGTGGAGAAATTCTTAAAGGAGTTTTAAAACCTTGGGAATGTAAAGTATTTGGCACAGCTTGCACACCAGAAACACCCATAGGAACTTGTATGGTTTCCTCTGAAGGTGCTTGTGCAGCATATTATAAATATGGCAGATTATCAGCTCTTATATAGCAATTGTATGGCAATAGATAAAAATCAGAAAAATCAAAATCCCCTATTTCAAAAAATAGCACAGGTAGGTCGTCGCTCCCATCAAGTTAAAGATAGCCATATTAACCTATCCCATGGTAGTGGTGGTAAAGCTATGAGCGATTTAATTCATGATGTATTTGTGAAAAATTTCCATAATGAGATTTTATCACAATTAGAAGATCAGGCAAGTTTTGATTTATCAACCCTGGGAAAACTGGGAGATAGATTAGCATTTACCACCGATTCTTACGTGGTAGATCCCTTGTTTTTCCCCGGTGGCAATATTGGTGATTTAGCTGTTAATGGCACAATTAATGATCTGGCAGTTGGGGGTGCTAAACCCCTATATTTAAGTTGTAGCATGATCTTAGAAGAGGGTTTGCCATTAGAAACATTAAGAAAAGTAGTGGGGAGTATGCAACATGCTGCTCAAAAAGCGGGAGTGCAAATAGTTACAGGAGACACCAAGGTAGTGCATCGTGGTTCTGCGGATAAATTATTTATTAATACTGCTGGGATAGGGATAATACCCCAGGGAATTAAAATTTCACCTCGCCATATTCAACCGGGGGATATGGTAATTATTAATGGAGAAATAGGGAATCATGGTGCGGCAATTTTAATAGCTAGAGGAGAATTAGAATTAGAAACAGATATAGAAAGCGACAGTCAACCATTGCATGAACTGGTAGCTGAAATTATCAAGGTCTGTCCTGATATTCATGCTATGAGAGATGTAACTAGGGGAGGTTTGGCGACAGTATTAAACGAATTTGCCCAAACAGCAAATCTAGGGATAAAAATCAATGAACAGACCATTCCCATTAGAGAGGAGGTGACTGGAATGTGTGAAAT
This sequence comes from Cylindrospermopsis raciborskii Cr2010, assembly GCF_003367075.2. Classification (NCBI taxonomy): domain Bacteria; kingdom Bacillati; phylum Cyanobacteriota; class Cyanophyceae; order Nostocales; family Aphanizomenonaceae; genus Cylindrospermopsis; species Cylindrospermopsis raciborskii. The sequence continues at coordinate 1,562,630 of NZ_CP065936.1, read as the reverse complement.
ACTTGGTTTAGATCCATTGTATTTAGCCAACGAAGGTAAAATAGTGGTTGTTGTTCCCCAGGAGCAAGCAGAACTGGTATTATCCACCATGCAAGATCATCCCTTGGGAAAACAAGCAGCAATTATTGGACAAGTAGTTGACCAACTACCTGGAATAGTTTTTTTAAAAACTGTTTTTGGTGCAGAAAGAATGGTGGATATGTTGGTGGGAGAGCAGCTACCGAGAATATGTTAATCTAATAGTATTCGGGATATTAGGATATATAAAATATGCACGAATTGGGAATAACTCGTAACATTATTGCCCTGGTCAGCGAAAATGCCCACAAGCATCGAGTTAAGCGGGTGACGTTGGAAATAGGTAAATTATCTGCCATAATGCCAGATGCGATAGAATTCTGTTTCGATATCTGTGCCCAGGGTACAATAGTTGAAGGAGCAAAATTAGAAATTATAGAGATCCCTGGAATGGCCAGATGTCAACAATGTGGTGTCACATTTACGGTAGATAAACCTTTTGGAATCTGTCCCTGTGGTAGTGTACAGTTGGATTTAATTACAGGTCAGGAATTAAAAATTAAGGAAATAGAAGTGGAGGAATTATGTGTGTAACCTGCGGATGTGATAGCAATCAAGAAGCCAGAATTACTAATATGAATACCCCTCCTGTAAATTGGGACTATCATACCCATACCCTAGCTGATGGAACCCTAATTAGCCATTCCCATATTCATGAACATCATCACCAACATGACCAATCTCCAGCAAATATTCATGCTAAAATTCACCACACAACCATATCACTAGAACAGGAAATTCTAGGCAAAAATAATTTAATAGCTGCTCAAAATAGAGGGTGGTTTAAAGGGCGAAATATCCTAGCTCTCAACCTGATGAGTTCTCCAGGTGCAGGTAAAACCACTCTGTTAACTCGCACAATTAATGACTTAAAACACAAGTTAAATATTAGTGTAATCGAAGGAGATCAGGAAACCACTAACGATGCACAAAAAATCCAATCCACAGGTTGCAAGGTAATACAAATAAATACGGGTACAGGTTGTCATTTAGATGCAGCTATGATAGAAAGGGGAATACAGGAACTTCAACCTCCCTTGGATTCTGTATTGATGATAGAGAATGTGGGCAATTTAGTCTGTCCCGCATTATTTGACCTGGGGGAGCAGACTAAGGTTGTCATTCTCTCAGTTACAGAAGGGGAAGATAAACCCATGAAATACCCCCACATCTTTCGTCTCAGTGATGTTATGATCCTGACTAAAATAGATTTATTGCCCTATTTACAGTTTGATGTGGAAAAATGTATTGACTATGCGAAAAAGGTTAATCCCCACATTCGGGTTTATCAAGTTTCTGCTACCACTGGTGCAGGCTTAGATGATTGGTATGGCTTTTTGTCTCATCACACCCTCGCTCCTTCCTTTAAGAATGCCCTTGGGTCGCCTTCAACATGTGATAGGTAACTATCAATTGTGTTATTGCCAATGGATAACTTTGCAAAGTTTCCCCAGTTGTGCCAGCAATCTTACCCAGTTCAGGATTAATTTCGCGATCGCACACATTTCTAAGATGGGGCATATCATTACACATAACATGCTCTATTTTATTAACCTGTTCTAAAGTTGCGTGTCCATCAACTTCTAACACGTCAACTGGTTTACCCATATCCCTATCCAGTCCCAAACGCACAGGTGATTCTGAGTCATCATTATCTGGATGAAGAATTTGAGTAAAATCAGGATGGGGAATAGTAGGGCGCAAGATTAACCGGACATTAAGATGTCCACCATTTTCTGTTTCATTGTCATTGGGGGGATAGAAGGTAACTACAATATCAGACCATTGACGTTGAGGACGAATAAACTGTTCTGAATCTGGTTCCCGCTTTTCTAATTCTGCTAACACTTGTTCTTTGGTATAACCCCGCTTTTGGGTATCCCTTTTAATCTTCCAATCAGCTCGTAGAGATTCTGGAGGAGCTAGATAGACTTTGACATCATAAGCGTCACGTGCAGCACGGGTAGAATAGCCCAGTAACCCTTCAATAATGACAAACTTATTGGGTTTAATGTATTGAGGTGGTTCAAAGGTTCCCGTTTTATGACTATAGACTGGTTTGAGAATAGGTTGACCCGTGCGTAAAAGAGCCAAATGTTGTTGCATAATGTCCAGATGGTTACAGTCTGGATGGAGAGCAGTAATGCCAGTTTCTGCCCTTTGCTGACGGTCATACCGGTGATAATCATCAGTACAGATGAGAGTTACATTTTCTGGTCCTAGCACCTGGGCTATACCCCTAGTGAGGGTAGTTTTTCCTGCAGCGCTATCACCGACAATACCGAGAATAATTGGACGACTCATCTTTACCCCCTTAAATACAAACCGCTGATGATATCACATAATAACACCTGGCTCTCCAAGAACATTTTTTAGATTATAAGTTTAAACCTGGGAACGAAGATCAACTTTTTGCATGACCGCAACATCTCTCAACATATTCAGCTCTGCTCCCAGTGCGCAGAAGATATAATGGATAAAAATCACCCTTATACCATACCATGACAAATCAAACCTTGGGTTTAGGAACGGATTTATATAATTACCTCCTGAGAAATTCCCTGCGCGAAGTGGAAATTCTCAGCGAATTACGTCAAGAAACTGCCAAGCTGCCAATGTCCATAATGCAGATCTCCCCAGAGCAGGGACAGTTTATGGCACTGCTAATTAAAATCTTAGGAGCAAAAAAGACCTTGGATATAGGAGTATTCACAGGTTACAGTTCCCTGGTAGTGGCTTTGTCTTTACCTGATGATGGCAAAATCATTGCCTGTGATATCAGCGAAGAGTACACTAGTATGGCTCGAATATACTGGCAAAGGGCGGGAGTCGCAGATAAAATTGACCTGCAACTGGCTCCAGCATTAGAAACTCTAGATAAACTATTAGCAGCAGGGGAAGCAGGAACCTTTGATTTTGCCTTTATAGATGCAGACAAGGCGAACTATGAAAATTATTATGAGCGATCGCTAGAATTAATTAGACCTGGTGGATTAATTGCGGTAGACAATGTGCTTTGGTCAGGAAGAGTAGCAGATCCAGAAGTACAAGACAACCAAACCAGCAAAATTCGTGCATTTAATGAAAAAGTACACCGAGACTCAAGAATCACCCTCAGTCTAGTCCCCATAGCAGATGGATTAACACTGGCGAGAAAAAATTAACAAATCAATATGTTAATCTATCACCTTGAGAGATTCTTGAGGAAAAGAAAATGTCAAAACTGAGGGTGGGGTTATTATTTGGTGGACGTTCTGGAGAACACGAAGTTTCCATAGTTTCCGCAGGAGCAATTGCCAAGGCCTTGACTACGGGAGAGAATAGCCAAAAATATGAGGTATGTCCATTTTACATTCAAAAGGACGGGGTATGGCAAGGGGAGGAAATAGCTAGAAAAGTCTTAGAATCGGGTTCAGCTCAGGAAAATACCCCCAACACAGCCAATTATTTATGGCAATTTCCTCAGAAATCTCCCCAAATTGATTTGTGGTTTCCCATATTGCACGGACCCAATGGAGAGGATGGAACTATTCAGGGATTACTCACCTTGATGCAAGTGCCTTTTGTGGGGTCTGGAGTTTTGGGATCAGCCATGGGAATGGATAAAATTGCTATGAAAACAGCCTTTGCCCAAGCTGGTCTACCCCAAGTCCAATACCAAACCGTTACTAGAGCGCAAATTTGGTCAAATCCCTGTGTGTTCCCTAAACTGTGCGACCAAATTGAGACCACATTGGGTTATCCTTGCTTTGTTAAACCAGCTAACCTAGGTTCATCCGTAGGTATCGCTAAAGTACGCTCCCGTCAAGAACTAGAAACGGCTCTAGATAATGCTGCTACCTATGATAGACGAATTATAGTTGAAGCTGGAGTAGTTGCTAGAGAAGTAGAATGCGCAGTTTTGGGTAATGACCATCCCCAAGCCTCTGTGGTTGGTGAAATCAGTTTTAATAGTGATTTTTACGATTATGAAACCAAATACACCCAGGGAAAAGCTGACCTGTTAATACCCGCACCTCTATCACAAACAGTAGTTGAACAAATTCAAGAAATGTCTCTAAAAGCCTTTGCAGCAGTTGATGCTGCTGGTTTAGCCAGGGTAGATTTCTTTTATGTGGAGTCCACCGGAGAAATATTAATCAACGAAATTAACACCTTGCCAGGATTTACATCCACAAGCATGTATCCCCAACTTTGGGCAAATACCGGAATTAGCTTTCCCCAACTAGTTGACCAATTGATTCAACTAGCAATTGAACGCCAACCAACCTCAGACCGATTGACAAATTGATGGATTGAGGATACAATCGGAGATTGACCATGATTACAAATCAATAGTGCAATCGCCGACGTTATTATAGACGGAGGCGCGATAGAATTTGAAAGGAATAAATTTTGATAAAGGTCTAATGGCAGAAACACTATTTTTCAACGCTCTGCGGGAAGCAATTGACGAAGAAATGTCCCGCGATCCTAGCGTGTTTGTACTAGGCGAGGACGTGGGACACTACGGCGGTTCCTATAAAGTTACCAAAGACCTGTGTAAAAAGTATGGTGATCTGCGAGTCTTGGATACCCCCATCGCTGAAAATAGCTTTACCGGATTAGCTGTAGGTGCAGCCATGACGGGATTAAGACCTATAATCGAAGGTATGAACATGGGCTTTTTGCTCCTAGCATTCAACCAAATTTCCAACAATGCGGGAATGTTACGGTACACATCCGGTGGTAACTTTAAAATCCCCATGGTTATTCGTGGTCCAGGTGGAGTGGGTAGACAATTAGGAGCAGAACACTCCCAAAGACTGGAAGCCTACTTCCAAGCAGTTCCAGGCTTAAAAATTGTTGCTTGCTCCACACCCTATAACGCTAAGGGTCTATTAAAAGCCGCAATCCGGGATGAGAACCCAGTGTTATTTTTTGAACACGTTTTGCTTTACAACTTGAAAGAGGATTTGCCTAGGGAAGAATACATCCTCCCCCTAGATAAAGCGGAGATAGTTCGTAAAGGAAAAGATGTAACTATTCTCACATATTCACGGATGCGCTATCATGTAATGCAAGCGGTGAAAACTTTGGAGAAACAGGGACATGATCCAGAAGTTATTGATTTAATTTCTTTGAAGCCTCTTGACTTTGATACCATTGGTGCATCAATTCGCAAAACTCACCGGGTGATAGTGGTGGAAGAGTGTATGAGGACGGGAGGAATTGGAGCAGAACTAACCGCCTCTATCAATGACAGATTGTTTGATGAACTGGATGCACCTGTATTGCGTCTCTCTTCCCAAGATATTCCCACACCTTACAACGGTAACTTAGAAAGGTTAACCATTGTCCAACCAGAACAGGTGGTGGAAGCAGTGGAAAAAATGGTTGCTTTGCGGGTTTAATAGCTTAATTTTCGGGGCTTAATTTTCGGGTTATAAACCGCTAAGATTGAGTATCAGCAAATGCCAAAGATACTCAATCTTCCTTATCTTTTTTATTAATGTAAATTAATTTTAGATCCCTATGCAAAAATACAGATCCGTATTAGCCTTAATCATAATTTTACTTATTGCAGCAATAGCAGTAATTGTTAAAATTCCAGTGCCCTTGGGATTAGACCTGCAAGGGGGTTCTCAGTTAACAATTCAGGTGAAACCAACAGAGCAAATCAAAGAGATTACAGACAGGGAGCTGGAAGCAGTTAAAAAAGTTGTAGAAGGGAGAATTAATGGTTTAGGAGTTTCTGAACCGATCATTCAAACCGTGGGCAAAGATAAGATTCTCGTCCAGTTACCCGGGGTAAATGACCCACAACAAGCAGAAAAGGTACTCGGTGGTACAGCACAATTAGAGTTTCGTCTACAAAAGCCAGATACGGAAACTTTATTACAGAGTTTAAGAGTATCTCAACTGGATATAAAAAGTAAACAAGAAACTTTAAGAAAGGGCAAAGATGAAAACGCCATTGCTGCAAATCAAGCGGAATTAAAGAAAAACTATCAGGCGATCGCGGAGTTATTTGCCAGCACGGATCCACCCCTAACAGGTAAATACCTAAAAGATGCTTATGGAGAGCCTACCCAAGGAAACAATTGGAACGTGGCCCTGCGCTTTGACAATGAAGGTGGGGCCCTATTTGCCGAGTTGACCAAACAATTGGCGGGGACTGGACGAGGGATTGGTATTTTTTTGGACAATGAGTTAATTAGCTCTCCTAGTGTAGGAGTAGAGTTTGCAGCCACTGGCATCACTGGTGGGTCAGCAATTATAACCGGAAGATTTCAAGCGGAAGAAGCAAATAATCTAGGTGTGCAGTTAAGAGGGGGAGCCTTACCCGTACCGGTGGAAATTGCCGAAAGAAGGACAGTAGGTGCTACCCTAGGTCAAGATAGTATTCAAAGTAGTATCTATGCTGGTATTGGAGGGTTAGCTCTGGTTTTAGTCTTTATGGTTTTATACTATAGACTACCAGGATTAATTGCTGATATCTCCCTAATCATTTACGCCATTTTAACCTGGGCCACATTCTCTTTGTTAGGAGTTACCCTTACCCTACCCGGTATAGCAGGGTTTATCCTGAGTATTGGTATGGCAGTAGATGCTAATGTACTAATTTTTGAGCGTACACGAGAGGAGTTAAGATCTGGTAAAACTCTTTATAGATCTGTCGAATCTGGTTTTTACCGAGCATTTTCCAGCATTTTAGATAGCAATGTTACCACCTGGATTGCTTGTGCAGCCTTATTTTGGTTAGGTTCCGGATTGGTGAAAGGATTTGCTCTCACTTTAGCATTGGGGGTTGGGGTTAGCATGTTTACCGCCATTACCTGTAGTCGCACTCTTATGTTTTTAGCCATATCCTTTCCATCTTGGCGGAAACCGGCTTTGTATTGTCCCAAATTAGCAGATAGGACGGAGATAATTAAATGAGATTACATGTTAACAAATGGCGAAATATCTGGTGGGTTTTTTCATCAGTAATTATTATTAGTGGGATCATATCCATGGTGATTTCTTGGCAAATACCCACGATTAAAGCTCCTTTGCGTCCCGGATTAGATTTCATTGGTGGTACACGGTTACAATTGGTCCGGGATTGTAAACAACCAGGTAATTGCAACCAACCTATAGATATTAACGTGGTGCGAGAAGTTGCCAAAGAACAAGGTTTAGGGGAAAGTAGCATACAGTTAATTTCTGATAATGGCGAACAAAATGGCATCACCATTAGAACAAAAAACTTAGATACGGATCAGCGTGTTAAATTACAAAGTGCCCTAAGCCAAAAAGTTGGTGTTTTCGACCCACAGAAAAACCAAATTGATGATGTAGGTCCAACCCTGGGGAGAGAACTGTTTAGGTCTGGAATTATTGCTTTAATAGTTTCTTTTATTGGGATTACAATTTACCTAGCTGTGAGATTCCAATGGGACTACGCAGTTTTTGCCATAATTGCGCTGTTACATGATATTTTGATTACAGTGGGCATATTTTCCATTTTTGGTTTAGTTTTTGGTATAGAGGTAGATAGTTTATTTATCGTAGCATTGCTGACGATTACGGGATTTTCTGTTAACGATACGGTTGTAATTTATGACCGGATTAGGGAGAATATAAAAACCAGTCCTCACATACCCATTGATAGGATTGTTGATGACGCAGTGGATCAGACATTAAGTAGGTCAATAAATACCACTCTAACTACCATGTTATCATTGGTGGCTATTTTTATATTTGGTGGAGAAACATTGAAGTATTTTTCCCTGGCCTTGATTATTGGTTTTGGGGCGGGTGTGTATTCTAGCATTTTTATTGCCAGTACCCTTTTAACTCTGTGGAGAGAAAGGAGCAGCGTTCAAACCTACACCGAAATAGAAACTTAGGGTTACCCGGGGGAATTATTATCCCCCCAGAAATCATTTCATCCGGAAATCTTTTAACAGAAAAGGCATTATCATACCAGTAGTTAAGCTGCTAATGGTAATAGGAATACATAGGGGAATTGAAGTCTGTGCTAATAGGACTAATAATCCCACACCGAAACTGGAAGCAATGATAGTTTGACGGGTAAAGTATAGGGGATCGCGAAATAATTTCCCCTTGAACAACAGTTTGAGCGAAAACCACCCTAATTCTAACATATTTACTCCTAATAATTACCCAGAAAGTTTAATAGTAGTAATCCTAATATCAAAGTGGGAATTACCCCAGCAGGTGCGAACAAACTGCCAATTATGGCTGCGAATTTAAAACCTAAATCTTTACCTGCAATCATCATTCCCCCCAGGGCACCACCAACCATAGATAAAATAACAGCAATCACTAACCAGGTGGAGATTGTTGCCCAATTGATATCCGTATTTAGGCTAGATATAAATACTCTAACTCCCGCATCGTTTATCATGTTTCCTCCTTGTGATGATATAGCTATAGCAAGATAAGATGAACGTAGGATAGGTTTCATACTTCAACCCATCCTACAAATAATTGTGCCTCCCTACTTAGGCGATCGCAATATTATTATGCAGAATCGCATATTCTTGGGAATATTTTTGGTAATTAAAAACTTTTAGTGCTTTGAGGAATGTAGGATTCGTTAATCTCCTCCGAGTTGAGCATGAGCAGCCAAAATAATTTTTTCTGTTTCCTCCCAACTAATACATTGATCAGTTACGGAGACACCATACTTTAAACCCTCCCGGTTACCGTTGATTGGCTGATTACCTTCATATAAATTTGATTCCAGCATCATACCCACAATAGAGGTATTCCCATCAACTATTTGCCCAATTGCACTTTCTAAGACCCGAGGTTGCAATCTATAGTCTTTATTGGTATTACCATGACTACAATCAATAACGATTCTTGATGGTAAACCTGCTGTTTTCAACTGTTCTTCTACCAATCTCACATTCTGTGGATCATAGTTGGGTTTAGTACCCCCTCGCAAAATTACATGACCATGGGAATTGCCTCGGGTTTCAAATACACTGACCTGTCCTTTTTGATTAATACCTAAAAAATGGTGAGTGCTTTGGGCAGATTTGAGAGCATTCAAGGCCACATTAATATTGCCGTCTGTGCCATTTTTAAAACCTACTGGCATAGAAAGACCACTGGCCATTTCTCGGTGGGTCTGTGATTCTGTGGTTCTTGCTCCAATTGCTGACCAACTCACTAGTTCGCTAATATATTGCGGAATAATTGGATCTAATGCTTCTGTTGCTGTGGGTAGTCCTAATTCTGCTAGTTTTAATAGCAAACTACGAGCAATTAAAATTCCCTTTTCTACTTTGAACGAATCATCCATGTCCGGATCATTAATTAGTCCCTTCCATCCAATAGTGGTTCTGGGCTTTTCAAAGTAAACCCGCATGATTAATAGCAATTTATCATGGACTTTATGTGCTAGGAGTTTTAACTTTTCTGCATATTCTATAGCAGCTTCTGGATCATGAATAGAACAGGGGCCAACTACAATAAATTTTCTGCTGTCTTGAAAATCTAAAATATTCTCTAGTTCTTCTCTATACTGTAAAATCGTGTGCTCAGCGGATTTAGTTAAAGGTAGTTTTTCTTTAACTTGATTAGGAGTTGGTAAAACGTGGGAACTCTTAATGTTGGTGTTGACTAATTTGTTGATCATGATGCAAACTCTGGATGGGTGCCACATCTTTTTGGTGTAGACCAACACTGTACACATTTTTGCCAAAAATTTCAATCCCTCCCCTAATTGCTCCAGTATTTGGTAAACTTAACATAAATAACGGTGTTGCGAGCAAAATAACTATGCCAGCGAATTCCTGGACAGATCAGGACTCCTATACAGCAAATTCTGATGGTCTAGACTCCCTGCTATCTGACCTTTCAGCCCAGGGGAAATCCAAAAATGGGATTAAGGATATTTGCTCCCGCTTTCAAGGACGCAGACCTAAGGCCATTCTGGTCCTAACCATGGTTTGGGGGGGAACTATTGCTTTACATTTAGTTTCCTGGGGTTTTGCTTTTATTCTCGGTCTGACCACTATCTTGGGTGTTCATGCTCTTAGAATCATTTTTGTCAGACCCCGCCACCACCATAAGCAAATACAAGGAGATTTACCCTCTGTATCGGTCTTAGTCTCAGCTAAAAACGAACAGGCAGTTATTGCTAGATTGGTGCACAATCTTTGTAGTCTGGAATATCCCCATGGCGAATATGAGGTGTGGCTTATTGATGACCACAGCACAGACAAAACTTCTGAGATATTAGCACAATTACAGCAAGATTACAAACAACTCAATGTCTTTCGTAGAGATGCTAATGCTACCGGTGGAAAATCTGGGGCGCTAAACCAGGTCTTACCAATGACTAAAGGTGAAATTATTGCCGTATTTGATGCTGATGCCCAAATTAGTCCGGATTTATTGTTACAGGTTATACCCACTTTTCAACGAGAAAAGGTCGGTGCTGTACAAGTTAGAAAGGCGATCGCCAATGCTAAGGAAAATTTTTGGACTAAGGGACAAATGGCGGAAATGGCTCTTGACACCTGGTTCCAACAACAACGCACTGCTATTGGTGGGTTGGGTGAATTGCGGGGTAATGGTCAGTTTGTGCGTCGGGAAGCTCTCAATGGTTGTGGTGGGTGGAATGAGGAAACCATCACTGATGATTTGGATTTAACCATTCGCTTAAATCTAACTGGTTGGGATATAGAATGTATGTTCTATCCACCCGTACTGGAAGAGGGTGTGACCAATGTGGTGGCCCTTTGGCATCAACGTAATCGTTGGGCTGAGGGTGGATACCAGCGTTATTTAGATTACTGGGATCTCATCCTCAAAGGTCGCATGAGAGCAGGTAAAACCGTTGATTTACTGATTTTTATGCTGATTATGTATATTATACCTACAGCAGCAGTACCGGATTTACTTATGTCTCTGATTCGTCATCGTCCTCCTATATTAGCGCCTATTACTAGTTTATCTGTCACTATGTCTTTTATTGGCATGTTCTCTGGTTTAAAGCGCACTCGACAAGATCAGAAAAACTCTAATTATTTTATGCTACTTTTACAAACTATTCGTGGCAGCATTTATATGTTGCACTGGTTAGTGGTTATGAGTAGCACTACAGCTAGGGTGTCACTACGTCCTAAACGCCTCAAGTGGGTTAAGACGGTACATACTGGTTCCCAACATTAATAAAACCTGCATACAGGGTTGGTGGAGAAGGAATTTACTTCAGCGGTAGTTCCTTGGCTTCCATCCCGAAAAACCATAACCTCAAAGTCTGGATGCAAACAGAGCAGCTCCTATTAATCCTACCTGTTCGTTGACAATTATATGTACGGGGATATTTTGGAGTAGGGAGGTCATGGTACCTCCCTCAACAAAATTTTTCAGGAAGTTGCCATTTTGCATCAGGGGTAAATTTCTAGGAGCTATACCACCAGAAATATATAATCCTCCATAAGGTAATAGTTTTAAAGCAAAATTGTGGGCTTCCGCACCATAACAACTGACAAATATTCTCATTGTTTCTATGGACAGGCGATCGCTGTTATTGAGCGCTGCAGTGCCAATAGCAGCTCCTGGATCAGATCCTCCCTGACCGTTTTCCCAGTTTCTGACAACTTGAGCGATTTCTGGGTTTTCCGCTTCTTGGGTTGTATCTCTGAGGAACTGGTAAATGGAAATTATCCCTAACCCGGAAACCACCCTTTCTATGGAGGAGCGAGCAATCCCATACTTATTGAGAATATATTGTAATAGTCTAAATTCTAATTCATTCCTGGGAGCAAAGTCTCCATGACCACCCTCTGTGGCAAAAACCTGATAATTTTCACCTTGTTGAATTAAAAATGCTTCTCCTAAACCTGTCCCCGCTCCAATTACTCCTATTGGTGCACCGGGTTGGGGTGGGACATCTTGTAGCGTAATTAAATCCTGGCTTTGTAAACCTAAAATGCCATAACCCACAGCTGCAAAATCATTAATCAGAGACACTGTGGGTATATTCAGTTCCTGTGCCAGTCTTTCCCCCTCCAAAAACCAGGAGAGATTAGTTAACTTCACCTTATTGTTTACCACAGGACCTGCGATCGCAAAACAGGCTCTTTCCGGGGCAAATATAGTTCCTGTAGCAGTTTGTCCCGCCTCTAAAAAGCGAATTACAATTGGTACTAAATCATCAAAATCTCCACTACGATAATTGTCCTCATATAAGGTGCGTAAACCCAGGGATGGGGAAAACTCCACTAATCTGAGTCGAGTTCCAGTACCACCTATATCTCCAGCTAGTAATTGCATAAGTGATGTTCTTGTGATTTATTAGTTAGTTTTCCTGTAATACAGCCAATATAATAGGAGTCAGTGGAAAATTCACCAACCATCTGTTTTATAGCAGATTATCTTTTACGATAGGAACAATTTACAATAATGGTTCAAGAACGCACGTTACCCAAATTTGACACCGCTACAGTCCAAATCACTAGAGAAGAGGGGCTGGGACTATACGAGGATATGGTACTAGGACGCTATTTTGAAGATAAATGCGCCGAAATGTACTATCGGGGAAAAATGTTTGGGTTTGTCCATTTATATAATGGACAGGAAGCAGTTTCCAGTGGTATAATCAGGGGTGCAATGCGTCCTGGTGAGGACTTTGTTTCCAGTACCTATCGTGATCACGTACATGCTTTGAGCGCAGGTGTGCCAGCTAGGGAAGTAATGGCGGAATTGTTTGGTAAGGCCACAGGATGTAGCAAAGGGCGTGGTGGTTCCATGCACATGTTTTCTGCTGAACATCGGTTATTGGGTGGTTATGCTTTTGTGGCGGAAGGTATTCCGGTAGCATCTGGAGCAGCCTTTCAAAGTAAGTACCGTCGAGAAGTATTAGGAGATGAAAGATCAGATCAAGTAACCGCTTGTTTTTTTGGTGATGGAGCTGCAAACAACGGTCAATTTTTCGAGACCCTAAATATGGCAGCACTGTGGAAACTACCAATTCTGTTTGTAGTAGAAAATAACAAGTGGGCAATTGGTATGGCGCACGAACGAGCAACCTCGGATCCAGAAATTTACAAAAAAGCCAGTGTGTTTAACATGGTAGGAGTAGAAGTAGATGGTATGGATGTTTTAGCAGTGCGTCAAGTTGCCCAAGAAGCAGTAGCTAGAGCCCGTGCGGGGGAAGGACCAACTTTAATTGAGGCCCTTACCTATCGTTTCCGTGGTCACTCCCTAGCTGATCCTGATGAATTGCGTAGTAAAGAAGAAAAGGAGTTTTGGTTTTCTCGCGATCCCATTAAAAAGTTAGGTGCTTATTTAGTGGAGCATAATTTAGCGGTAGAATCAGATTTAAAACAGATTGAGAAGAAAATACAGAGTTTAATTGAGGATGCAGTCCGTTTTGCCCAGGAGAGTCCTGAACCTGACTCTAGTGAGTTATATCGCTTCATTTTTGCTGAAGACGAGTAAAAGCGAATAAGGTGCCTCCCCGGTTTCCAAAACCAGGGAGGCTCAATATTATGGTAGGGGATTAGCACCCATAAGAATGCGGAGGCGAGCTAGAATTTTTACCCATTAATCCTGGTATTATGGTTTAATTACCAAAGTGCCAGCAAGCATATCATGTAGGGCCTGTTTTTTCTCCGTGAAGGCTGCCATTATATCCCACATTCCGCACCCTAAGCTGTGACAGATCAAAGAGGATCCTAATGTAGTACATAATAACTAAAATTAATTCAGGGATTAAAGGGCTTAATGAGAATAAATAGCATTAATAGAGACATGGTGTGAGAAAGTAAAGTTTGGTAACAAAAAAGAGAATTGATAACCAAATAAGAAATAATTGATTGCAACAGAAATAGTAGAGGAAACTGTTGTGAAATTAAAAAGTGAAGAAATAGAAATTCAGAATATAGACCATCTAGGGATAGTAGCAGGAATAATAGATTCAATCGGAATAGTGGAAATAATAAATGAATTGATAGGAGTCGAAAAAGACGAAAAAGTAAATGCAGGTCAAGTAGTAAAAGCCATGATAATAAACGGGTTAGGATTTGTCTCAAAACCGTTATATATGTTTCCTGAATATTTTGAAACAATAGCCTGTGAACATCTAATAGGAGCAGGAGTAAAACCAGAATATCTCAACGATGATAAACTGGGGAGAGTCATGGATAAGATGTTTGAAAAAGGATTGAGTACAATCTTTTTTATCATCGCAGTAAAAGCTGCCCAAAAATTTGGAGTATCACTATCAACATCACATCTAGACTCATCATCAATGCACGTACATGGGAAGTATAACACTAGCTTACAAGAAGTAATATTTGAGAGTCAAAAAATAGGAGATAACCAAGAATTAGAGGAAATGACAGCGAAATTACCAAAAGAAATAACTATTAGTTATGGTTATTCTCGTGACCATCGTCCAGACTTAAAACAATTCATTATAGAAATGATATGTTCGGGAGATGGAGACATGCCAATATTTTTAAAACTAGCATCGGGCAACCAAGTAGATTCATCATGTTTTGGTCAAATAGCAGTAGAATATCAAAAACAATTAGAAGTTAATAGTCTTATGGTGGCTGATTCGGCTTTATATACAGAATCAAACCTGAAAATGATGTCAGAATTATCTTGGCTGTGTCGAGTACCAGTAAGTATAAAAGCGGCAAAATCATTAATCTTAACAATACCAGAATCAGAATTTATTGATAGTACAATACCAGGATATAAACTAGCATCAAAAATAGAAAATTATGCCGGAATAGAACAAAGATGGTTAGTAGTGCAAAGTCAAGAGAGGAGAGAATCAGACTTGCGTAAGCTCACCCAAAAAATTATCAAATCAGAATCAAAAGCCGTGCAAGATTTGAGAAAATTATCACAAGAAGAATTTGCTTGTGAAGCAGATGCTATCAAGGCATTATCAAAATTATCAAAACAGTTCAAATATCATAAAATTAACGAGAGTACAGTTACTCAAGTCAAATCTAATAAAAAAGATAGTTCAGGAGAAACATCCTATCAAATATTAGCAAAAGTCTCGGAAGATGAACGTAAAATTAATAGAGAATCCCTGAGTGCGGGACGTTTTATTATTGCTACTAATGTTTTGGATTCAAAGGAACTGAGCAATGATTCCATGCTCAGTGAATATAAAGCCCAGCAGTGTTGTGAAAGAGGGTTTCGTTTTCTCAAAGACCCATTATTTTTTGCAGACAGTATTTTCCTCAAAAGTCCTAAAAGAATAGAGTCAATGGGGATGATTATGGGTTTATGTTTACTGGTTTATACTTTGGCTCAACGTGAAATTAGAGCCGCACTCAGAGAGTCTAAATCAACAATTAAAGACCAATTAGGTAAACTAACTAACCGCCCTACTTTACGCTGGATTTTTCAATGCTTTCAGGGTATTCATTTAGTTGAATATAACAATGAAAAACAAGTCTCTAATTGGACTAAAGATAGAGATTTTATCTTGAATCTTTTGCCAAATGATTGTTTACGTTACTATCGATTAGTAACTTAATTATTGTCTCTATCAATTTAATTTATCATGTTTAAATGAGCTATTTGATTTACAGCTCCATTTTGCTATGTCTATAATCTTGTTTTTACCCTGGAAAAATTAGTCTATTTTATGATTTTACCTTGAATATCTTAATTTTATTTATTTGTTCACCTCTCTGGGTAATGTGAATTCTTATTGCTGCTTATTGAGAATAGATTTTGATGACATTTTTGCTGATTTACTGTTTCTCGAATGCTTTTTTCACTCTCTATGTTTATTTTTATGCTAACTTTGATTTTTATCTCAGTAATTTCCCTCCCCGATAGTTGAGGGTGCGGAATGTGGGTTATATAGCCTATCAGAAGAACCAGTCCTGAGAGAAATTTAGCAAAATACCTGCCAGTCGCTCTAGCAAAGGAAATTGGCTCGCCGTTCATATCGGTCACAACTATACCTAAAGCCTGCTTTCCTAAAGTTGCTTGCTTGTCAGAACTCTCCAAGATTGCAAAGTACAGCCAGTTCGCTACTATACTAACAACAATCGCAATAGCACCAGCTTTTTTGCCCAGAACAAATCCCAACAACGATCCTATAATTGATAGTATTATGGAATCAATAAGCCAGGCCAAAAATCTTGGCCAGAAAGCAGCGTACCTCATAACGGGTTCTCCTAGATAGTGTCAATTGACATAGTCAAAATACCGTAGATAGGAAACTACAGATCCATAAATTAAGAAAAATTTAATACTCGGAATCGCACCTTTCTTAGGTTTGTTGTGAATCCCCTGCGTCTTTAGACAGGGGAGTTGTCAATAAAGATCTCAATCGCCTCTAAACATGGCAAAATAGGGAGTTGTAATCGAAAAAAATATTGTTAAGGTAATTTTTAGTGACTTCAACTGCTCAATCTAAGACAAGTACACGCCGCGTAGTCTTCCCATTCACCGCCATTGTTGGTCAGGAAGAAATGAAACTAGCCCTATTGCTCAACGTAATTGACCCCAAAATCGGTGGCGTAATGATTATGGGCGATCGCGGTACTGGTAAATCTACCACAATTCGGGCTTTAGCGGATTTATTGCCAGAGATTCCTGTAGTGGCTAATGATCCCTTTAACAGTGATCCTAGCGATCCGGACTTGATGAGTGATGAAGTACGTCAACAAGTAGCCGAAGGTTTAGAAATTGCCATTGGTCATAAAAAGGTGCAAATGGTGGATTTACCACTGGGTGCAACGGAAGACCGAGTTTGTGGTACCATTGACATTGAAAAAGCTTTATCCGAAGGTGTGAAAGCGTTTGAACCGGGTTTATTAGCCAAAGCCAATAGGGGTATTCTCTATGTGGATGAAGTCAACCTATTAGATGACCACTTAGTGGATGTACTGCTTGATTCTGCTGCTAGTGGTTGGAATACGGTGGAACGGGAAGGCATTTCCATTCGTCATCCAGCGCGATTTGTGTTGGTTGGTTCAGGAAACCCAGAGGAAGGAGAACTGCGTCCCCAGCTACTTGACCGGTTTGGGATGCACGCAGAAATTCACACTGTCAAAGAACCTGCTTTGCGGGTGCAAATTGTGGAACAACGCTCAGAATTTGATCAAAATCCGGCTCAATTTCTAGATAATTATCAATTTCAGCAAGAGTTATTACAGCAGCAAATTGTCAGTGCACAGGAGCTATTGCCAAGTGTAAATATTGATTATGATATGCGAGTCAAAATTTCCGAAGTTTGTTCACAGTTAGATGTGGATGGGCTAAGGGGAGACATTGTGACTAATCGTGCAGCTAAGGCTTTAACTGCATTTGAAGAACGGACGGAAGTTACAGTTGAAGATATTCGTCGAGTCATTACGTTGTGCCTACGTCATCGTTTACGTAAAGACCCTTTAGAGTCTATTGATTCTGGCTATAAAGTAGAAAAGGCTTTTGCTCGTGTTTTTGGCGTGGAACTACCGGAGGATGTAGCAGGCAAAAATGGCACCAAAACTGGAGTTCGTTGATGAGTTAGGGTTGTGGGTGTAATTTGTCCCCTTGCAGATGGTTAGAGCTATAAACTATAATGAGAGTTAAAGGTAGCGCATCAAAACTATAAAGAATGGAATTGGAAGAGAGATCATCAAAACAAGAAGATTGCGATCAAACAACACTCCCAAGCAGGCTATAGGAAATGACACAAATGAAAGCAAATTCAGAACCATCCACAGATAAAACCTTAGACAGAGATTGTACAACCCTGTCTCGTCATATTCTGCAACAGATGGAAAGCTTTGACTCCCAAGCCCAAGACCTAAGTGCCCTAATGAATCGGATTGCTTTAGCAGGTAAACTAATCGCTCGTAGATTCACCCGTGCGGGATTAATGGAGGATGTTTTAGGTTTTACGGGGGAAACCAATATCCAAGGTGAAACCGTCAAAAAAATGGACATCTATGCCAACGAAGTATTTATATCCGTATTCAAGCAAAGTGGACTAGTTTGTCGTCTTGCTTCCGAAGAGATGGAAAAACCCTATTACATTCCAGAAAACTGCCCAATTGGACGTTACACCCTATTATATGATCCCATTGATGGTTCATCCAACACCGACATCAACTTGAGCTTGGGTTCAATTTTTTCCATTCGACAACAGGAAGGAACAGACTTAGACGGTGAAGCAAAAGACCTCTTAAACCATGGTAGAAAACAACTGGCAGCTGGATATATACTATACGGACCCAGTACCATGTTGGTATATAGTATAGGTAAAGGGGTACATTTTTTCACCTTAGATCCCAGTTTAGGAGAGTTTATTCTCACAGAAGAAAAAGTAAAAATTCCCCAACATGGGCCTGTATATAGTGTAAACGAAGGCAACTTTTGGCAATGGGAGGAACCATTTAGGGAATATATTCGCTACGTTCACCGCACGGAAGGCTATACAGCACGTTATAGTGGGGCTATGGTTAGTGATATTCATCGGATACTAGTACAAGGTGGTGTATTTCTGTATCCTGGGACATTACAAAAACCAGAAGGTAAGTTAAGATTATTATATGAAAATGCACCCTTAGCATTTCTGATAGAACAAGCGGGAGGTCGTGCTAGTAATGGAAAAATAGACATCTTGGACTTAGTGCCAACCAAATTACACCAACGAACACCGCTAATTATCGGTAGTAAAGACGACGTAGCCAAAGTAGAGTCATTTTTAGGGAAGGATTTAGGACAGAAAGCTGCCAATTCCTAACCTAGAAAATATGAAAGTTGATAGGGATCTAAAACTATTCCAGTCCCGTATGAACTCTTTAAAAGAGAAAATCAAGATATTGTCACCAGTATAGGTATTGTTAATGGAAGGGTACGGCCAGGAAATCTGGTTGGTGTAACCATTACATTAAGAATTACCTGATGTCAAATTAAAAATCTCAACAAAATCTCAACCCTCAAATCCCTATGGTCAGTTTGTTAGAAAATCCCTTGCGCGTTGGGTTACAACAACAGGGGATGGCAGAACCCCAAATTATTGTGATTTTTGGTGCTTCCGGTGATTTAACCTGGCGTAAACTTGTTCCTGCTCTGTTCAAACTCCGTCGAGAAAGACGCATTCCCCCAGAAACCACCATTGTGGGTGTGGCCCGTCGTGACTGGAGTCATAACTATTTTCGGGAACAGATGGAAAAAGGTATGCGAGAAGCCCATCCTAAAGTGGAATTAGGAGAGCTTTGGCAGGACTTTTGTCAAGGTTTATTCTACTGTGCAGGTGATATAGACAATCCAGAAGGTTATCAAAAACTGAAAAATTTCCTTGCCGAACTTGATCCCCAACGGGGAACAAGGGGGAATCGGATGTTTTACCTTTCGGTTGCTCCCAATTTTTTCCCAGAAGCAATTAAGCAATTGGGGGGAGCGGGAATGTTAGAAGACCCATACAAACACCGTCTAGTGATTGAAAAACCCTTTGGTAGGGATTTAGCATCAGCACAAAGCCTGAACCAAGTAGTACAAAAGGTTTGTAAAGAAAACCAGGTCTACCGTATCGACCACTATTTGGGCAAAGAAACCGTTCAAAATTTGCTAGTGTTCCGATTTGCCAATGCTATCTTTGAACCCCTGTGGAATAGGCAATTTGTGGATCATGTGCAGATCACCGTTGCTGAAACCGTAGGTGTGGAAGATCGGGCAGGATACTACGAGAAGTCCGGAGCCTTACGGGATATGCTGCAAAATCACCTAATGCAGCTTTATTGTTTGACAGCTATGGAAGCACCTAATTCCATGGATGCGGATAGTATTCGCACGGAAAAAGTAAAGGTATTACAAGCTACTAGATTGGCTGATGTTAATAACTTATCCCGTTCTGCTATTCGGGGACAATATAGTGGGGGGTGGATGAAAGGACAACCAGTTGCTGGTTACCGGGAGGAACCGGGGGTGGATCCTAACTCAACAACACCTACTTACGTAGCCATGAAATTTGTGGTGGATAACTGGAGATGGCAAGGAGTACCTTTTTACCTGCGAACTGGTAAAAGGATGCCCAAAAAAGTGAGTGAAATTTCCATTCATTTTCGGGAAGTTCCTTCCAGAATGTTCCCTTCTGCGGCCTTACAAGCAAATGCTAATATTTTAACCATGCGGATCCAACCCAATGAGGGTATTTCCTTACGTTTTGATGTAAAAATGCCTGGTGGAGATTTCCGCACTCGTTCTGTGGATATGGATTTCACTTACGGTTCTTTTGGTATAGAAGCCACATCAGATGCTTATGACCGACTCTTTTTAGACTGTATGATGGGGGATCAAACCCTATTTACTCGTTCAGACGAAGTGGAAGCAGCTTGGCGTGTAGTAACACCTGCGCTTTCCGTATGGGACTTACCATCAGATCCTGATACCGTGCCTCAATACGAAGCAGGTACTTGGGAACCAGCAGAAGCAGAATTACTGATTAATCAAGATGGTCGTCGTTGGCGCAGACTCTAGAATCACAGATCCAAACAGACAAGTGCAAAAATATGGTAACTGAAACTTCTACAATTTATTCCCTGCAAGCACCTAAAGACATTTCCGTGACGGATATTGAAAATGAACTGGCTCAGATTTGGCAAAGTTACGGTATTCAGGGTGAAAATGGAACTTTACCAGCAGCTATTCGTGCTACCACGTTTACTTTAGTGGTGTATGAGCCAGAAGAAACCCAATATCTATTGGCAGCAACTGGTTTTTATACTGGTCCAATTGATGGTATTTTGGGACCTCACACCAAAACTTCTATTCGAGAGGTGCAGAAAAAACACGGTCTGTCGGAAACTGGTATTCCCACATCAGAAACCATTAGTGTCTTACGGAAAGAATATTTCAAACTTCAGCATAGTGGAGAACACGGAGACAGTCATGGTGCGGCCATGGGTTATACTCACAGTCCTACCAGTCCCACCATTGCTGATGAAATCGCCTTGCGTAACCCTTGTCGAATTATTACTTTATGTCCCATCGCAGGGGAAGATGAAGGGGTAAAAGCACAGGTTTCTGCTTATTGTCCCATTCAAAAACAAAGTTCCAGCACCCTGGTTTGTTGTGAATATATCACTCTCACGGGAACTACCACGGCGCTGGAACGAATTGGTGGCATGATCCCAGCTTTATTAATTGGCGGATTGCCCAAGTTTTTATGGTGGAAAGCTACTCCTGACTCCCAAAACCCTCTATTTAAGAGATTAGCAGCAGTTTGTAATAATGTAATTGTTGATTCCTGTAACTTTAATTCTCCTGAAAAGGATTTATTAACTCTACAGGATTTAGCAGATACGGGTGTACCACTGGCTGACTTAAATTGGCGCAGACTTTCTGCATGGCAAGAACTAACCGCTGAAGCTTATGATGCGCCTCAACGTAGAGCAGCTTTAAGACAAGTTGATCGGGTGAATATTGATTATGAAAAGGGCAATCCCGCTCAAGCCTTATTATTTTTGGGTTGGTTAGCCAGTCGTTTAGAATGGGAACCGGTTTCTTATCAGAAGGAATCGGGGGACTATGACATTACCAATATTGTTTTTGTATCTAAGGATCAAAGACAAATAGCAGCTGAGTTGGCGGGTGTTCCAGTTGCTGATATTGGTGAAATCGTAGGTGATTTAATTGCTCTACGATTGAGTTCTTCTAATCCTGAAGCTAATTGTGGTACAGTGATTTGCACGGAAACTGGCGGATGTATGAGAATGGAAACTCAGGGTGGAGCCCAAAGTGCTGGATTGTTTCAACAGGTTAATTCCCTTGCAGAACAAAAACCAGAGTTCTTATTAAGTCAACAAGTGCAACGTTGGGGTCGTGAAGCTTTGTTTGAAGAAAGTTTACAGGTAATTACCAAAACCATGAAGTTGCTTTAGTTACACTAGTTTTCTAACCAGTATTAACCATAGGGAAAATACTGGTTAAAGAGAGCTAATTCTATTGCGTAATTCAATCAAATCGGGTACGGATTAATATCAAGGTAATTCAACGCCCAATCAAAAAAATTGTCTAGACTAATGTATTTGGATTTCTGGCGTTGCATAGCTTTTTGAATATCTTTACCATGAAACCAATGTTCCAGATATTTTGCATGCCAATAATTGTCAATTAAGTCAGCATCCTATCAGGAGGGCTTTAAATTTGAGACAATTCTTGCCATAATATAGCTTTAGCCAAAGCACTATGGATAAAGTTGATGAGTAGGCTTCTTGGTTTATCTCGTACCTCTGCAGCCATACAACTGCTAAAATCCATTAGTAACGAACCTTTAGTGATTTTTGAGAAATGAATCTTGAACAAAAAGATCCTTGTTTTGAAAGGTTGCTCACTTACATTAGACAAAACCGAGGTTTTGACTTTACCGGTTATAAACGATCTACCTTAGTCCGGAGAGTAACTAAACGCATTCAAGCACTAAATATAGATAATTTTATAGACTATATGGACTATCTGGAAGTTGATCCAGAAGAATTTAATAATCTGTTTAATACCATTTTAATCAATGTAACTGATTTTTTTCGGGACGTTTCAGCTTGGGATTACTTGGGAAATCAAGTGATCCCTAATATTATTAAAAGCAAAAAAAAGAATGAACAAATTCGTATATGGTGTGCTGGTTGTGCTTCCGGGGAAGAAGCTTATACCCTAGCTATACTGATGACTGAAAATCTGGGTGCAGAAGATTTTCGTCAGCGAGTAAAAATTTATGCTACAGATATAGATGAAGAAGCTCTTAATCAGGCTCGACAGGCATTATTCCCTGTTAAAAGTGTTGAATCCGTACCTAGAAAATTCCGTGATAAGTATTTTGATTTAACGGGAAGTAATTATATTTTCCGTCAGGATTTACGCCGTTCTGTGATTTTTGGCAGGCACAATTTATTTATTGATGCTCCTA
Organism: Cylindrospermopsis raciborskii Cr2010; assembly: GCF_003367075.2. NCBI lineage: Bacteria > Bacillati > Cyanobacteriota > Cyanophyceae > Nostocales > Aphanizomenonaceae > Cylindrospermopsis > Cylindrospermopsis raciborskii. The sequence continues at coordinate 1,539,664 of NZ_CP065936.1, read as the reverse complement.
TTTCTCGCCTAGACCTATTAGTATGTCGTAATACGTTAATGTATTTTAACTCTGAGATTCAGGGTCGTATTATGGCTAGGTTTCATTTCGCCTTGAATGATACTGGTTATCTGTTTTTAGGAAAAGCAGAAATGTTGTTAATGTATTCTAGTTTATTTATGCCTGTAGACATAAAAAATAGATTATTTACTAAGTTATCATCAACAAATATACGCGATCGCCTGCTAGTTATGGCCAACTCGGTAGATGACGAATCCAGTCGTCAGTTATCTCAAAACATTCGTCTGCGAGATTTAGCTTTTGAGTCAGCACCCGTAGCAGAAATAGTGATTGATATCAATGGTTTATTAATCATTATTAATGAAGCAGCTCGCAATTTATTTGGCTTGTCAAAAATGGATTTAGAGCGTCAGTTTTATGAGTTGGAGCTTTCCTATCGTCCCATAGAATTGCGTTCTTTAATTGAGCGAGCATATAATGAGCGTCGTCCCATTACTTTAAACAGTATAGAACGCTATGTTCCCAACTCGGAACAACAGTATTTTGATGTGTTAATTACACCCTTACAAGAGAATGATTTGAGTCTATTAGGAGTGAGCATTGCTTTTAATGACGTTACCCGTTATGTGGAGCTACAGGAAGCATTACAACGTTCTCGTCAAGAATTAGAAACGACCAATGAGGAACTGCAATCTACTAATGAAGAATTAGAAACGACCAATGAGGAACTGCAATCTACCAATGAAGAGCTGGAAACTACTAATGAGGAATTACAGTCCACTAATCAAGAACTAGAGACTATGAATGAAGAATTGCATTCTGCCAATGAGGAGCTGCAAACTATTAATCAAGAATTAAGCGAACGTACTTTAGAACTGAACCGAAACAATGTTTTTATCAATTGCATTTTCAAGAGTTTACAAAAAGGCATAGTAGTTATTGACAAAAACTTTAGCATTTTAAACTGGAACGAATTGGTAGAAGACTTATGGGGACTGCGTTATGATGAGGTAATCAATAAATCTCTATTTAGTCTGGATATTAGTTTACCCGTAGAGGAATTGCGAGCGCCCATTTTAGATATTCTCTCGGGGAAGACAGATTTCCAAGAAGTGCGCGTAGAATCTACCAATCGTCGAGGTAAAATTATTGAGTGTTATGTAGGTCTAACCCCTCTGATTGATAAAAAAATAGAGGGAGTGGTTTTAATTATGACCGGTTCTCAAGGTTGAGATAGTTGAGATGAATTTTTTCCTCACAAGTTCCTCAAGTTTTTTTTCTATAAAAGAAATTGTCAAAATAAAAACGCAGAAGCACTAAATTAACACTGCTAAATTGACATAAGTAGGGAGGCACAATTATTTGTAGGATGGGTTAACCGATGCGGGCGTTGGGTTTCATACTTCAACCCAACCTACGTTCATCTTATATTTAATTCCACCCACCCACTTATTCGTAGTTTTCTAGGGAATCAAGATCATGATGCAACAAATCCAAACCAATCAAGAAACTACTCAACTGAATAAAGAAAGAGCATTAGTTCTTCCATTTAATACCGTTGGCATTGCGGATATTCCTTTTGTGGGGGGTAAAAATGCTTCCCTAGGGGAAATGATCCAACAGTTAACTAAACAAGGGGTGAAAGTTCCCACGGGATTTGCCACTACCGCTTATGCTTACAGATATTTTATCGCGACTGCAGGACTCGAAACTAAACTCAGAAGCATTTTTGCTAATTTGGATGTAGATGATGTTGAAAATTTACACCAATGTGGTAAACAAGCTAGATCCCTGATGCTAGAAACCCCATTCCCCGTAGAATTACAAGAGGCGATCGCCCGTTCCTATCAGACCCTGTGTCAAGAATATGGTGCTAATCTTGATGTGGCGGTACGTTCCAGCGCAACCGCCGAGGATTTACCTGATGCCAGTTTTGCGGGTCAACAAGAAACCTACCTAAATGTTCATGGAATTAAAGGTGTTCTGGATGCTTGCCATAGATGTTTTGCCTCTATCTTTACTGATCGAGCAATTTCTTATAGACAACTGAAGGGGTTTGACCACTTTGAGGTTGCTCTATCAGTAGGGGTGCAAAAAATGGTACGTTCAGATCTAGCAAGTTCTGGAGTGATGTTCTCCATTGATACGGAGACCGGTTTCAAAGACGCAGCTTTAATTACTGCAGCTTATGGACTAGGTGAGAATGTGGTGCAAGGTGCTGTTAATCCAGATGAATACTTAGTATTTAAACCCACCTTAAAACAGGGGTATAAACCCATTCTGCAAAAACGTTTGGGAACCAAAGAAATTAAAATGGTCTACGATTTAGGTGGAACCAAACTCACCAAAAACGTTTCTGTATCTCCAGCACAGAGGAATAAATTTGCTTTAAACGACGATGAAATATTACAATTAGCAAATTGGGCCTGCATTATTGAAGACCATTATTCCCAAGTGCGTGGTACTGCAACACCTATGGACATAGAATGGGCAAAGGATGGCATTACGGGAGAACTATTTATCGTGCAAGCGAGACCTGAAACCGTACAATCACAAAAATCTAAAACTGTTCTTAGAAGTTACCAATTACAAGAAAGGGGTGATGTCTTATTAACAGGACGTAGTGTGGGGGAAATGATTGGTCAGGGTCAAGCTAGAGTAATTCTTGACGTTCATCAGATTGGAATGTTTCAATCCGGAGAAGTGTTAGTCACTAATCGTACTGATCCGGATTGGGAACCGATTATGAAGAAGGCCAGTGCCATCGTGACCAATTCCGGTGGTAGAACCTGTCATGCGGCAATTATCGCCAGGGAAATGGGCATTCCAGCTATAGTTGGTTGTGGAAATGCGACAACAGTTTTGAAAACAGGACAGGAAATTACCATCAGTTGTGCTGAAGGTGAAACAGGTAAGGTCTACGCAGGATTATTAAACTTTGCCATCCAAGAATTACCTTTGGATAATTTACCTCGTACCCGCACCAAAATTATGATGAATGTGGGTAACCCAGAGGAAGCTTTGGGTTTAACTGCTATTCCCAATGATGGGGTGGGTTTAGCTAGGATGGAATTTATTATTGCTAACCACATCAAAGCTCATCCATTAGCACTGTTACACTTTGACGAACTAGAAGATGAACTGACCAAACATAAGATAGGGGAATTAACTGCCCAATATGAGAACAAAGCGGAATTTTTCATTACCAAATTGGCCGCAGGTATTGGCACAATTGCTGCTGCATTCTACCCTAAACCAGTAATAGTTAGGTTATCTGACTTCAAGAGTAATGAGTATGCTAATCTTTTAGGTGGTAGACAATTTGAACCCAAGGAAGAAAACCCCATGATTGGGTGGCGTGGTGCTTCTCGGTACTACGATCCCCGTTACCGGGAAGGTTTCGCACTAGAATGTAAAGCTATGAAACAAGTGCGAGATAATATGGGCTTAACCAATGTAATACTCATGGTTCCCTTCTGTCGCACCCCCCAAGAGGGAAGACGGGTGTTGGAAGAAATGGCAAAACATGGTTTGGTTCGTGGAGAAAATGGTTTAGAAGTCTATGTGATGTGCGAACTACCCAGTAATGTGATGCTCGCGGATGAATATAGTCAAGTTTTTGATGGTTTTTCTATTGGGTCTAACGACTTGACTCAGTTAACCCTAGGACTAGATAGGGATTCTGAGTTGGTTGCCCATTTGTTTGATGAACGTAATGAAGCAGTAAAACGTACCATTAGAAAAGCGATCGCCACTGCTAAGGAGTGTAATCGAAAAATTGGTATTTGTGGTCAAGCTCCCAGCGACTATCCAGAGTTTGCCAGGTTTTTGGTGGAGTTGGGCATTGATTCTATCAGTCTTAACCCTGATTCTGTAATTAAAACCATGTTAGAGATTGCATCAGCAGAAGGTATGATGTAAGGTTGAACAGTGGCTCAAACTAGAAAAATCTACCATATCCCTAAATTCTGGAAAAATTTAGGGATATCTGGGGAACAAAATCATCCTCAAGTTCTTCATCCACTTTTTAGATCCAAGTTCTTATCTCCCAATGTATCCACCTCCCGATTTTTCCCAGGACCAGCGAATTGAGCAGATAAGTTTAGATTCTACCAGGGATACGGATTTAGATGTGTATCAGGTTATGGATCCTCAGCCCTTATTGATCAGTCCTGACACTTCCGTATTAGACGCAGTTGTTTTAATGAACCAGAAACGGAACCATGGACATCCTGGATCCCAATTTCCTCAGTCTGGAAATTGTTATACAGACAGTGACACGAAATGGGAGGTAACTGGCTACGTTTTAATCCAAACAGACAAAAAGCTATTAGGAATATTCACTTTAACAGATTTGGCCAGAGTAGTTGCTAGTGGTAGCAATCTTGCTGAAACGAAAATTGTAGAAGTGATGACCCAACCAGTCACCACACTCAAACTGTCAAATATATCAAATGTACTAAATATTGGAACTTTAGTATCAACCTTTAGCAGGAATGAAATAGATCATTTACCAGTAATAGATGATCAGGGTAAAGTTGTAGGAATTATCAGACAAAGTGTGTTGTGGAAACAACTGGATCCTGGAAAAGATGCTAATGCTATCCAGAGATTAACAGAGGATAAAATTGAGCAAGTCAATATTCAAGAAGAATTCCAGCAAACCATAGAAGAATTACAAATTATAGAAGAAGAACTCAGACAACAAAATCAACAATTAGTAATTGCCCATGAGTTAGCTGAATTGGAAAGAAACCGCTATCATCAATTATTTGAACTTACACCCTATTGTTACTTGGTAACTGACAAAGTGGGCATAATTAAAAATGCCAACCGAACCGCATCAACCTTACTTTCCGTAGAAAAACAATACCTAATAGGTAAACCAATCATAGTCTTTATTGCTCCAAAATATCGTCAGCAATTCACTTGCCAAATAGCAGATTTTCAACCACAACAAGAATCACCAGAGCAAGAAATTTACCTGCAACCAAGAAAAGGAAAACTTTTTCCAGCTAGTGTGAAAATAGTTGGCATATACGATCCCCATAAAAAAGAACATAGTTGGATCTGGTTAATTAACAATATTAGCGATCGCAAAAAAGCCGAGGAAGTGTTGACCAGAGCAGCGGAGGATTTGGAACAGAGAGTAGCAAAACGTACAGAAGAATTGGTGCAACTGAATCAAACCTTGCAAGCAGAAATCAGACAACATCAAAAAACAGAAATAGCACTACGAGAAAGTGAAACGAGACTGACCTTAGCCCTAGAAGTTGCCAAAATGGGTATATGGGATTGGAATTTAATCACTAAGGACTATATGTGGTCTGAAAGTGTTGGGCCAATGTACGGACTGCCAAGAGGTACTATATCTCCATCCTGTTATGAAGATTTACTCAAGTTAATTCATCCAGAAGACGCAGAAGTTTTAAGTAATAAATTAACGATAGCCCTAGATAAAAAAAGCGGATTTACCATTGAATTTCGTGCTATTTGGCCCGATGGTAGTTTACACTGGTTAACTAGCACGGCACAGGTTTTCTGTAACGAAAAAGGGGAAGCTACCCGCATGATTGGCACAGTGCAAGATATATCCGCCTACAAACAAAAAGAACAAAAACTCTATGAACAAGCAGCTCTACTAGATATTGCCACTGATGCTATTTTTGTGAGAGATTTTCAGACTGAGATATTATTTTGGAATCAGGGAGCGCTCAGGATATATGGTTGGACTAAGGAAGAAGCCATAGGTAAACATCTGAGGGATTTATTTTGTCAAAAAACAGCGATGAAACAAGAGGTAATTGCCCTAAAAGCTGTGGTTAGATCGGGAAGTTGGCAAGGAGTATTACGCAAATACAAAAAATCCGGAGAACAGGTGACAGTTGAGAGTCGTTGGACACTCATGTTTGATGGAGATGGACAACCAAAATCTATTTTGATTGTGGATACAGACATCACAGATAAAAAACAACTAGAAGAGCAATTTTTACGCACCCAGAGACTAGAAAGCATTGGCACTTTAGCTTGTGGTATTGCCCACGATTTAAATAATATATTGACACCTATTTTAGGCTCAGCTCAACTGCTCAAACGTAAATCTCTCCAAGACCATATTACCCATCCCCAATTGTTGACCATGATTGAGGACAATGCTACACGAGCTTCTTCCTTGGTTAAACAAGTTTTCTCTTTTGCAAAAGGAGCAAGTAATGAATGGACAATTGTGCAAATTAAACACCTAATTTTAGAAATTGTTAACCTTGCTAAACACACTTTTCCTAAGTCCATTAAGTTGAAAACTAAAATAGCTAATAATCTGTCCACTGTGTTTGGAGATAGTACCGAATTGTATCAGATAATGATAAATTTAGTGGTTAATGCTCTCAATGCTATGCCATCGGGAGGAGTGCTAACTATAGCAGCGGAAAATACTTTTATTGATGGGAATAATCTGATAAACGAAAAATTACAACAGGGACACTATATTGTCATTACCATCATTGATACGGGAATAGGAATGTCACGAGCAGTAGCAGATAAGATCTTTGAACCATTTTTTACCACTAAACAAAATGGTGTGGGATCTGGCATAGGTTTATCCATAGTCTCTAGAATTATTCAAAAGCATAATGGTCACCTGCAATTCTATACCGAACAGGGACAAGGAAGTAAATTTGAAGTGTTTCTACCATCCATAGAAGCTCCACACCCCCCCCTTCCCCAAGAATTACCCACAGAAATAGGAAGAGGGGAATTGATTTTAATAGTGGATGATGAACCACAAATTCGGGATGTGACTAGGATGATTTTAGAAACCCACAATTATGACACCCTCACTGCTAGTAATGGTATGGAGGCGATCGCCATTTATGGTCAATATAAACAAGATATCAGTGTAGTTTTAATGGACATAATGATGCCAAAGATAGATGGCATCGCTACTATTCAAGCCATGAAAAAGATTAATCCATTGGTGAAGATAATTGCTTGCAGTGGAATATCCACTATAGAAGCAATTCCAAAATCTGCTAACATGAAAATACAAGGAGTTTTGCTAAAACCCTATAGTGCCAGCGATTTGTTAAGTAGTATGAGCATGGTGATTAGGGGAGATTCCTCCCCCATGAATTTCCTAAACTAAAACCTTAGTCATTTTTTCAGTAAGTCCTACATATATACCTAAAGCATGAGCAATCTCTACCAAATCTGATTTTGGATCTACAAGCTGAGGACTTTGATTCAAAGAACTTTCGATGGGAATACTTGTAACTTTGCCATTTTGCCAGGCCAACATTTGATGATTTTTCCCTTGAGCAACTAAATCCACTGCGGTTTTACCAAAAGCGGTAGCAACTAGACGGTCTAGAGCGGAGGGAATACCACCCCTTTGAATATGACCTAGTACAGAAACCCTGGTATCGAAACCATGGGCAAAATTGGAAATTTGTGCTGCAACATATTGACCACGACCACATTTGGCAGATCCAATGTTAGCATCTGGTATATTCTCCACAGTCACCCTATGACCATTATTTAAATCTTCTGAACAGAGTGTAGCACCTTCAGCAACCACCACAATGGCAAATTTCCTTTTCCAAGTATCTCGAAGTTCATTCAAATGGTCACAAATACCCTGAATGGTATATGGTATTTCCGGAATTAAGATTACATCCGCACCACCAGCAATCCCAGAATGGAGAGCTAAATGACCAGCAGTGCGTCCCATAACCTCTACAATCATTACCCGATCATGACTAGCAGCAGTGAATGTGAGACAGTTGATGGCATCCACAATAGTATTAACTGCTGTGTCAAAACCTATAGAACGTTCGGTCAAAGCCACATCATTATCAATGGTTTTAGGAATACCAACTAAATGCCAATTCCCCATGGTAGCCAGTTCATGGATGATTTTCAAACTTCCATCTCCACCTACAGCAATTAGAGCATCCAAACCCAAAGCTTCATAACCGGACAAAATTTCTCCAGCAGCAGCAAGGGTATCTCCCTCATTAATACTACCTAAAATTGTTCCCCCCATATTCAATAAAGGATCTATTCCCCGTAAATTCCAACCATGTATACTTAAGGGGATAGTTTGTCTTTGCTGTAACCCTTGGGTAGCATAAGGAATGCCAACCACTTCCCAATTATATGTTAGTATGGCGTGACTTACGACTGCGCGAATCACACAATTTAACCCCGGACAGTCTCCACCACTTGTGAGGATACCAATGCGTTTCATATTACTAACTACCTTAAATTTCTTAATACCAGTGACTTATTATCTGTGACCAATTAACTTATCTGCGTTGAGATTTGTATCTTTTTTTTCCGATCCCGGTTGATAACTTTGCAAAACTTTCATATATTGAGCCCTTTCAAAAGCGGTAGGATCAGGACAGTTGAGCTGACTCATGGTACCTTGCATTTGTCTAACGGATTCGTATTCGTGGGTCTCCATCCATTTAATCACATCCTCCTGTAATGATTTAAGGTAATTAATTCCATTTCGCAAAATTACAGAGCAGAGCATAGTTGTACTTGCACCCACCATAAGCATTTTAATGATATCCTGAGCATTGTGAATACCACTAGTTGCAGCAAGACTACCATGAATATGACCATAGAGGATCGCTATCCAGCGCAGGGGTAACCGCATGGCTTGGGGCGTACTTAAAAGAACCTGGGGTTCAACCTCTAGGGTTTCTAAATTAATGTCAGGTTGATAAAACCGATTAAATAAGACCAGTCCATCAGCTCCAGTACGGTCTAAACGTTTTGCCATATTAGCAGTATTAGTAAAATAGGGACTGAGTTTGACGGAAACGGGAATTGTCACCGATTTTTTGACTGACTGGAGAATATCAATATAATTCTGTTCTACTTCCGCACTGGTTAAATCTGGATTGGTAGGAACATAGTAGATATTTAATTCCAGTGCAGATGCTCCTGCTTGCTGCATCAGTTGGCCATATTCTGTCCACCCACCAGGAGAGAAACCGTTTAAACTGGCAATGATGGGAATATTGACTTGCTCCTTAGCTGTGCGAATATGTTCTAAATATTCTTGTGGTCCAACGCGAAAATCTGCTGGTTCAGGAAAATAGGTCAACGCTTCTGCAAAACTTTCTGTTCCATAGGTAAGATGATGATGGAGTTCATATTTTTCCAAAGTCAACTGTTCTTCAAATAGTGAGTGCATCACCACAGCACCCGCACCCGCATCTTCCATCAATTTGATGTTATCCACCTCTTGAGAAAGAGGAGAAGCAGAAGGTACAAGGGGTGATTTTAATTCCATTCCTAAATAGTTGGTAGTCAGGTTCATAATGGGTATGTGTTATTCTTGTTGTTCTGAGAATTTTCTAGCAGCTAAATACTGATACATTTGCCAGCGAGTATTCACATCTTCTTGAGCGGATTGGAGTAAATCCTTAGCTCTTCCAGGATTAATTTTGGTGAGCATTTTGAACCTATTTTCCATATACATGGAATTTTCTACAGGTATTCTGGGGTGGCGAGAATCAAGCTGTAGAGGGTTTAATCCCTGTAGCAATCGTTCAGGATGATAACGATATAATAACCATCTTCCTGAATCCACAGCAGCTTTTTGATTTTGCATGGCTGTACTCATATTAATACCATGAGCAATACAATGACTGTAGGCAATAATTAGGGATGGTCCATCGTAAGCTTCTGCTTCTAAAAATGCCCTTAATGTGTGTTCATCTCTTGCTCCCATGGCCACACTAGCAACGTAAACATTACCATAGTTCATGGCCATTAAACCTAGATCTTTTTTAGCTGCTGCTTTACCTCCCGCAGCAAATTTAGCTACTGCACCTTTGGGGGTAGATTTGGACATTTGTCCACCAGTATTAGAATAAACTTCTGTGTCTAATACTAAAATATTTACATTAGTTCCACTAGCAATAACATGATCTAATCCACCGTAACCAATATCATAGGCCCAACCGTCACCTCCAATAATCCACACACTCTTTTTCACCAGGTAGTCAGCTAGGGATTGGAGATTTTTGATCTGGTTGCTGATTTCAGATTCCCCTAGTTCCTCCAGTCTTTGTTTGAGAACTGACACCCGTTCTCTTTGTTCGTAAATATCCGCTTCGGTTTTTTGTTCACAGTTGAGAATTTCACTAACTAAATTTTCCCCTATATGGGATGCTAATTGTTGCAGTAAATAAGCTGCTGTTTCCTGTTGTTTATTTATAGAAACCCGAAAACCTAGACCAAATTCCGCATTATCTTCAAATAGACTATTAGACCAAGCTGGACCTCTTCCCTGGGAGTTTTTTGTCCAAGGTGTGGTGGGTAAATTACCACCATAGATAGATGAACAACCCGTCGCATTGGCCACAACCATGCGATCGCCAAATAATTGACTCACTAATTTAATATAAGGTGTTTCACCACATCCTGCACAAGCACCTGAGAACTCAAATAGGGGTTCCTGCATTTGTTGTTGATTGATATGGTGCAAATTTAGAGTCCTCCGATCTGGATTTGGTAAATTCAAGAAGAAATCCCAATTTTCCCGTTCCTGTTCTCTTAATGGTCTTTGCTGTGCCATATTGATAGCTTTTTTCTTAGGTTGGGCTTTATTTTTGGCTGGACACACATCAACGCACAAAGCACAACCTGTACAGTCTTCTGCTGCAACCTGAATGGTAAATTTCAATTCATGCCAATGGTGTTCTTTAGCATTAGCGGTTTTGAAAGTAGGAGGTGCATTTACCAGTTCTTCAGGTTGATAAACCTTACTTCTAATTACCCCATGAGGACACACCATGACACATTTACCACATTGAATACAAACTTGGGGATCCCAAACTGGTATTTCCTGGGCAATGTTGCGTTTTTCCCATTTTGATGTTCCCGTGGGATATGTACCATCCACAGGTAAACAACTAACTGGTAAATCATCCCCTTCTCGAGCCATCATTTTGCTTAACACATCTTTAACGAATATGGGTGCATGATCGGGGATAGGTGATTCTAGGGGGGAGGTAGCTAATGCTGCTTTTGGGGTAATTTGGTGTAAATTGTCTAGGGTTTTATCCACTGCTTGTATATTCATAGCCACAATTTCTTCACCCTTTTTACCGTAGGTTTTGCGAATGGATTTTTTAATCTTTTCTATGGCTTCTTCCCTAGGCAAAACACCAGAAACAGCAAAGAAACAGACCTGCATGACGGTGTTAATATATCCACCCATACCTGATTCTCTGGCAACTTTGTAGGCATTAATTACATAGAATTTGATTTGTTTATTGATAATTTCTGCTTGCAAAGAGGTGGGTAATTTATCCCATACTTCTTCTGGGTTATACGGGGAATTGAGGAGAAATGTGCCACCGGGAACAAGGTCTTTCAACAGGGGAAATTTTTCCACAAATTCCCATTGATGACAAGCTAGGAAATTAGCCTTGGTGATTAAATAAGTGGCACGAATTGGTTGAGAACCAAATCGTAAATGAGAAACGGTAACTGAGCCAGATTTTTTAGAATCATAGACAAAGTAACCCTGGGCATAATTGTCAGTTTCCTCGCCAATAATTTTAATTGAGTTTTTGTTCGCACCAACTGTACCATCAGCACCTAAACCATAGAATATGGCTCTCACAATACTATCCGCTTCAATGTTAAATTCAGGATCATATTCTAAACTACTATGGGTCACATCATCCCTGATACCAACAGTAAAATGATTCTTAGGATATGTATTATTAGATATATTCTGATTTGGGACTCTGGGAAGTAAATGGTCAAACACAGCTTTTACCATAGCAGGTGTAAATTCTTTTGATGATAACCCATATCTACCACCTACCACCTGAATTTTATGGAGTTGGGCTTCTCTTAATGCTGTAACAACATCTATATATAGAGGTTCACCAATTGCTCCCGGTTCCTTAGTTCTATCTAAAACTGCCATACTTAGGGTGGTCTCTGGTAGAGCATCAATAAACCTCTGGGTGTCAAAAGGTCTATATAGTCTTACTTTAACCACACCCACTTTTTCTCCCTGTTGATTGAGATAGTCCACTGTTTCATGGACTGTTTCACAACCTGAACCCATGAGGACAATTATTCTCTCAGCTTGTGGATCCCCATGGTATTCAAACAGTTGATATTGACGACCTGTCATTTGACCAAACTCATCCATTACTCTTTGGGTAATGTCCGGACAAGCTAAGTAAAATGGATTCACTGTTTCCCTTGCTTGAAAGTAAACATCAGGATTTTGGGCAGTTCCCCTTAATACTGGATTATCAGGTGTTAAAGCTCTTTTACGATGGGCTATAACTAACTCTATGGGAATGAAACTTTTTAACTCCTCATTGGTGAGGATTTCTATTTTATTTACCTCGTGGGAAGTGCGAAAACCATCAAAAAAGTGTAGAAACGGTATGCGAGACTCTAAACTGGTGCGGGTAGAAATCACTGCCAAATCCTGTGCTTCCTGCACTGATGCTGCACATAACATGGCAAAACCAGTGCTTCTGGTAGCCATGACATCGCTATGATCCCCAAAAATTGATAATGCTTGCGCTGCGAGCGATCGCGCTGCGACGTGGAATACGGTGGAGGTAAGTTCACCAGCAATTTTATACATATTGGGGATCATTAGCATTAATCCCTGGGAAGCAGTAAATGTGGTGGTCAGGGAACCGGTTTGTAAAGCTCCATGTACAGCACCCGCAACACCACCTTCACTTTGTAACTGTACCACCGTGGGAACAATCCCCCAAACATTTGGTCGGTTATCACTCATCCATCCATCGGAGGATTCGGCCATGGGTGAAGATGGTGTAATTGGATAGATGGCAATCACCTCATTCAGTGGATAAGTAACTCTAGCAACTGCTTCGTTACCATCTATTATGCCGTGGATTTGATTTTTACCTTTATTTTCGGGCATAATTCCCTAACCTAATTGATTATTGACTTTAGTAAACATACGTGCTTAATAGATATATGTAATACCGTGTAGGCATTAATATTCCCAGATTCCCTTTTAGGATATAAGAAAAAGTTGAGGAACTTGTGAGGATAGAGAGTAATTTAATGTAAAATTAGTGCGATCGCCCAAGCAGATTATATAGGGGTTTCGCACCAAAAGATTTCATAGGTTTTTACCGGAGGTTGTTAAGAATGACTATTGATGGTCTCCAATACTTCTTGTGGGGTGGAAATAGCTGTGGTGACTACTGAGTTGTTTTCTTTAGCGATTCGACTATAGGTACGCTGAGGTATATAGTGAAGCGGGTTATAACCCATAGATCTTAAAATAAGGACACAAGCCCAAGAATATCTACCATTAGAAATAGCAGTAAGTATGTGATTGAGTTCTTCTGGGGTAATGGGACTTTCGAAATTACTAGTGGAAGAAGTGGAGTAGTTCATAATAACCCTGATATTATTTTGGTCGGATATTGGTCTAAATTCTTAGGTGAAAGATTTAGCCATTCAAGAGAAGTCTTGATTTAATAGGAAAACAATTGTGATGATATGTAGAATACTATGTTTTTTGGTTTTTTTTAGCCACTCTGGCAAATTATATCAAAGGTCACAATCCTCAAGCTTATACTTCAAGAATTATTTCAGGAAGTAATATTTTCATACTTGAGTCAGATGCAATTACTTTAGTAATTTATTTACATTGAGTCAATGTAAGTGGGTGAGCGGAATTAAATATAAGATCAACGTAGGTTGGGTTGAAGTATGAAACCCAACACCCGCATGGGTTACCTACCGCTAACCCATCCTACAAATAATTGTGCCTCCCCACTTAAATAGAAAGCTTCTATATATTCAGCTTATCAGTCATTTTGTTAGCAAAAACGTTCATTGTTTGAATTTTATTGCTCCTGAAGATAATGATCCTAAAAAAGCAATTTTTGACTAAAAAATGGAAAAAAATCAAGATTTTATCTACACAGATTGGATTTTAATTGAAACTAATTTTAGACCAGAACAACTACATACCAGAGAAACTATTTTCACTATTGGTAATGGTTACCTAGGGATACGAGGTAGTTTTGAAGAAGGTTATCCTTGTGCTTCACCTGCTACCTTTATTCATGGGGTTTATGATCCTATTCCCCCCCTTTACACAGAAATGGCTAACTGTCCAGATTGTCTACCATTAGTAATTACAATTGAGGGCGATCGCTTTGGTCTAGATCAAGGTACAATACTACAGTACAATCGGGAACTTGATTTGCGCCAAGGAATTCTGAGTCGTTCTTTACAATGGCGCAGTCCCAGTGGTAAAACTATAGATATCTATCTTGAAAGATTTGCCAGCATGGCAGATCAGCATGTGCTATGTCAACGTTGCACTTTAACTTTCTTAGACTTTGATGGGAGAATTGAATTGCAAAGTGGGATTAATGGGTATCCAGAAAATAGGGAATTTAATCATTGGGAACGACTAGATCAAGGAAAGCTGGACCAGGGATTCTGGTTACACAGTCGTAATCGTCAAAGTCGACTTGATATGGGAATAGCGGGAAAAATTAATCTTTTGGGAGTAGAGGGCCATTCGCAAGTCAATGCTGCTCCTAGTTATCCCAGTATTAGTGCAACTTTTAGGTGCTCACCAAATCAGACCATCACCATTGAGAAGATTATCACCCTATTTACCTCAAGAGATGTTCCAGATCCACTATTAGCTGCAAAGTCTAAACTCTATTATCTTCCAGACTACGTTACCTTACATAATGCTAATCAACAAGAATGGAATCAAATTTGGCAACAAAGTGATATTTTGATTGAGGGGGATAGTAAAGCAGCTTTTGCTATCCGTTATAATATTTTTCAAATGCTAACTGCTGTTTCTCATTACGATGAGAAGGTCACCATACCAGCTAAAACCATCTCCGCTTTTTTCTACCACAGTCATGTGTCTTGGGACACAGAAATTTTTATCTTGCCATTTCTGATTTTTACCCAACCAGTCATAGCTCGTAATCTACTAAATTATCGCTACCATGTTTTAGCGACGGACTTAGCTAGATCCGATGAAGCATATCAAAAATTTATGCAAACAGCAATGTTAGGTTTAGAAGAAATTATGGGAAGTACCATAGATGGTATTCATGGCGCTAGCGCAGGTGCTGTTTGGCAAACTGTAGTTTTTGCTTTTGGAGGTATTCAATTTATCGATGATCAACCCGTTGCTTATCCCCATTTACCCCCAGGTTGGACAAGATTACAGTTTAAATTATACTGGAATGGTGAATGGCATAATTTTGATTTACACCCAGGAATAGTTACTCAAAAAAAATCTCGTCCCATAGGGGGGATTATTTCTGATTTGGATGGAGTGTTGATAGACACTTGTGAATATCACTACCAGTCTTGGCAAAAATTAGCCAATGAAGAAAAAATACCTTTTAACCGGGAAATTAATGAAAGTCTCCGAGGAATCTCCGATTGGGATTTTTTAACTTCCATAATAGGCGATCGCCAATATTCAGAATCGCAATTAAGGGAGATAATGGAGCGGAGGAACAGATATTATATTCAACTCATCCAAAATATTACCCCTGACAATTTACTCCCAGGGGTCAAGTACCTAATAAATGATCTACGTCGGGTGGGTTTAAAAATAGCTTTAGGTTCCTCCAGCAAAAATGCTCGATTACTTGTAGAGAAACTAGGAATTGGGGAAGAAATCGATTCTATTACAGATGGTTATAATGTAAGCAAACCAAAACCAGCACCTGATTTGTTTTTATTTGCAGCTCAACAATTAGGAGTTATTCCACGACAATGTGTAGTATTTGAAGATGGAGCATCAGGTATAGACGCAGCCCTAGCTGCAGGTATGTGGGTAGTAGGAATAGGATCACCGGAAAAGGTAGGGAGTGCCCACATTGTGGTACCCAATTTAGTGGGTACGACCTGGGAAAAACTGCAAAGGAAATTACAAGATCTTGCTTAACAACAGGTCAAAAATTAATATTGTGGATATCATTGACCTTGTGTAAAATAAACAGACCTTGATCACCTCCCCTACCAATTCGGAAATTCTCATCCAGGTAAGTGATATCCAGACTGGGAACTCTTCCTTTAGGATTATTAGCAGGTGCAACGTTTAATGGGTTAAGCATGGGAGTGCTAATACCCAAAACTTCATCAATGGCTAAATAACGTTTATCAAAATAGACATTAATACGTTGATTAGGTAACCCGGAGTCATCCAAATCTGCTTCAAATCTAGCTGTTACCTTAACACCACCACAGACAATTTTCCATGGGTGTTTCACCTCAGCAAGATTGAAAAATTCTGCTTGTGCTACGTTAATCACCTGAAATACCTGACCTACCTGTAGTCCCAGGGGGAGAGAATCTAAAACCCTAATTTCCCTAGCTGTGGAGTATTCTAACTTCCAAGCTCCATTAAGTAGATTAATAGCATTGCGCAGGGGTTGAGGATTGGGATTCAGTCTTTCTAGTTCAACCGTCAACTCCTCCATTCGGAATGCTTGATTCTCCTCTATCTTTATATTAGTAATTGGGGCACCCATGGGCTGACCACCGTTCTGTTTAGTCAGTGACTCACGTAGTGATTCAATTAACGCTTGTAATTGTTCCTTAACTGTTTGATAATTCATAGAATAGTAGTTAACTTACGGAGAAATAGGGAATCGCCAAAACTCTTGTCTTTATAAGCCAGAGATGAAGCATCCCACGGCGGTTCTAACCAACTTTCTATATATTGACATTTTGTCCCCAATATGTCAATGTAACCATGCGATCGCTCCCCTTAAATATTGCCATAAACGGGAATAGTTGCACCCCTTGAGACAAGACTCGTCAAATCCTTTCACAATAAATATTTAGGCTTACTGTAGTTTACAAAGGTAAAATTATATGTCGATATTTAACACAGCCATATTTTATGACATTGAAAACCTCACTAAGGGCTATAGCTTTTCTAAAGACTTTATTAAGGAATTATCATTAAAGCAGATATATCGCCAAATTCTAGAGGTAGATATTGTTAATAAAATCTGTTTACAGAGAGCTTATGCAAATTGGAGTGACCATAGATTAAGTTTACTCAGAGGAGAAATTAACGAATTAGGTATAGACCCAATTCAAATTTTTGGATTCGCACGTTATCACAAAAAAAATGCTGCTGATATTCAACTAGTAGTTGATACCATGGATATAACTATTCGTTTTCCCCACATTGAAGTGTACGTAATTGTATCCGGAGATGGAGGTTTTGCTTCTCTAGCAAAGAAATTACATGAGTATGGTAAGCAAGTTATTGGTTGTGCTTACGAGAATTCAGCCAATGATATTTTTAAATCAGTATGTGATTACTTTATAAAACTAGAACTTCCTGAAGAATATTCTCCAGAAGATATCAACACAGATCCTAAAAATACAACCTTTGGCAATAATAAAGGGTTAGGCGTTGGCATAAATCATCCTTTGGTGGTTAGGATGGCAAACAATATTCAAACCATTCATCAAGCAGATAAGAAAACGATTTTTTCTCATGGTCAAAAAATTATTAGTTGGTTTGGTCAAGACCCAGAATCCAGAAGACAAATGTATGGTCATGGAATTCCTCTTTCTACGGTCAGGGAAGCATTCAAATATGCCATACCAGAATTCAAACCAGAAATGGTAGGCTTTATGAGATTTGCAGAATTCTTGCAATTTATTTGTGCAAATACAGAATTGTGTGTGGGAACTCTTCCACCATCAAACACACTACTGGTTTTTAGAAACTCTATTCCCAATGGGGTGGTTATACTCTCAGATATATTAAATGAAGATTTACACACACCCGAACGCTATCAGAGCTTATTGGCCAGTGGCAAACCTAGAATCACAATTGAGGACAAATACAGTCTAGAAATATTTGTTGATACTTTGATTTCAAAACGTGACATATTAATGAATATCTCTGAAATATTGGATATTTTTAGTCAGGAGCTTCCTACTTTTGAAAGTAATAAGCTGAATAATCTTTGTTTATCTTTAATTCACTGTAATATTTTGAAAGGATACCCAGAAGACGACAACATATCAGAGCAAAAATTTCACATTAGTCCGGATTTTAAAGACACGGCACAAATTTTGGAACATGTCAAACAAACAAGTCTAAATAAACTAATTTCTATCCTGGTTGATGACTTCAAAACAAATGTTTTTGAAGAGGTTATTTCCTTTTAAATTCTCCCTACTTAGCGATCGCAGTTGTGAGGAAAGAAAACTTAGTTTGTTAGCATCCCAAATATGCTTCCAAAACTTGGGGGTTGGTCTGAATTTCTACGGGAGTGCCAACGGCTAAATTTTGACCTTCTGCTAGTACCCAAACACGGTCACATAGGGACATAATCACATCCATGTTATGTTCAATAATTAAAAAAGTTAGTTTTTCTTCCCGATTCCACTTAATAATGCGATCGCATATATCATCTATTAGTTTAGGGTTTACTCCAGCTGCTGGTTCATCTAATAGTATTAGTTTAGGGTTTGTCATTAAGGCCCTTCCCATTTCTAATAATTTTCGCTGTCCACCGGATAGACTACCTGCATAATCATGAGCTTTGTGTGCTAAACCGACGGATGTCAACAAAGACATTGCTCTTTGGGTGATTTGTTTTTCTTGTCTGAGGACTATATGATGCTCGAATTGCACCCGCCAAAAATTCTCACCCGTTTGTTTTTGTCCTGCTAACAACATGTTTTCTAGGACTGATAAACGGGAAAGGGTTTTAGCCACTTGAAAGGTGCGAGTTAGACCTTGCTGAGCGATTTGAAAGGGTTGTAAGTTATGAATTGGTTCCCCGTTAAAAATTACTCTCCCTTGATCTGGACGGATGAAATTGGATAGTAAATTAAACAGAGTTGTTTTACCAGCGCCATTAGGACCTATGAGTCCGGTAATACTACCCTGGTTAACCTCAATATTGGCATTTTTTACAGCTTGAATTCCACCAAAACTTTTACAAAGTCCAGTTGCTGATAATAGGGGGAGTTGGGGAATTTTTATATTAGTTACCACAGTGATTTTAATTTTTGAGTTAGTCTTTGGGAAATATCAGACGTTAATGAGCGGAGTCAATTATATGGGGGCACAGATTTTATCATTATAGCACACGAGTATATCATGGTGAAATTTGCCAGTCAACCCCCAGCAATTCTAAATTTGAAGTAGTTTAAGCTACAGCTTAAATTTGAATTAGCGGTATTTTTTGCCGGAAATAGGTAAAGTTTGATAACTCTCTCGGTAATTTAAACCTGCAAGCAGCTATAATGTCAAGTGATTAGTATTATTTTTACGCCTATGAATACCTTATAACTAATGATATGGAAGTCTACTGCACTCGTCCTCACTGTCCACGTCCGCAAAATTACTTCCCGGACTTAGACAACATTACTACCCTGCAAGCTACCCAACAAAAATACTGTGTTAGTTGTGGTATGCCACTGTTATTAGATGGTCGCTATCTGCCTGTAAAATTACTGGGAATAGGAGGATTCGGAGCAGCATTTTTGGCACGGGATCGCCGTATCCCGGGAATACCAAATTGTGTAGTTAAACAATTTCAACCGTCCACAAGCTTGAATGCGGCTCAGTTAGATCTAGCACAAGAGTTATTTGAAAGAGAAGCAACGGTTCTAGCCGATGTTGGTATGAACCATGACCAAATTCCCTATTTATTTGCGTTCTTTCCCGTAGTGGTTCCTAGCTTGCAACCGGGAAGACAAGATCAGTTTTTTTATCTGGTACAAGAATATATTGACGGAAAAAATCTTGAAGAGGAACTACAGCATCGAGGCAATTTTTCCGAAACAGAGGTCTTGGTTATTCTCAAAGAAATTTTACCCGTCCTACAATTTATCCACGATAGAGGTATTATTCATAGAGATATTAAACCATCTAATATTATGCGCCGACAAGATGGTAGACTATTTTTGTTAGATTTTGGCTCTGTTAAACAAGTCACTAGTGCTAAAGTATCTAGTGCTTCCACTGCTATTTATACTCCAGGCTTTGCTGCGCCAGAACAGACAACCAGAGGTCAGGTGTTTCCTTCTACAGACATATATGCACTTGGGGTAACAATTCTAACTCTACTCACTGGAAAAGAAGCCACAGAGTTATTTGATCCCCAGATCAATCAGTGGCGATGGCGACAGGAGGTAAAAATTAGTCCCCATCTAAGTGGTATACTAGATAAAATGCTGATGCCTGCTATTAATGAACGTTTTAGTTCAGCTACAGAGGTATTATCAGCTTTAATACCTTCCATAACCATACCTGATCAACCCCAGCCATCGAATCTCCCTTTTAAAGGCCTAATGGTTAAAAAGTTTTCATTTGGGGAATTGCTATTGAGAGGCGCCGTTACTGGTTTTGAGGGAGCATTAATTGTAATTGCGGTTGGTCTTTTAGTCGAGACACCGATAATTAGACTGGCTATTTCCCTAGTGATGGTAAGCAGTTTAGTGGTGGTGCAAAGTCAGGGGTGGTTAGCGGTAAAAGACCTGTTACTTATTCTATTAATTAGTTTTTTAGTCATATTCTTGATTGCTTTATTGCCAGGGGGGTTAGATATTCAAATAGTGGTTGTGTTAGGTATAGCCTCTGCATTGATTTGTATTGGCGCAATTACCTTATTTAGTCTGATTCATAAAATTCTATCAACAATTCTTTGAAGAACTTAAAAAGGGTAAAAAACTACTTATGACTCAAAAAAACCAAACCTTAATTAATCTGCTATCTCTAGTTGCTACCACCACCCTAATTTTTGGAGGTTCATGGTTTCTAATGGAACGGTGGGGACAAATTGTGAACCATCAAACTAATAATCAAAACTCAGCCCAAAAATTTAATATTTTCAAGGTTTTTAACACTTGTGATATATCAAACTCACTAGAAGGAACATATAGCTATGGTGGAAGTACAACCTGGGCACCCGTGCGTACAATTGCTGATAGTATTTTGCAGCGGAATTGCCCCCAGTTTATCCTGCGCTACACCCAACCTGTAAATCAGAGTCCAGGTTCAGGAACAGGTATTCGAATGTTGATAGATAATCAACTAACTTTTTCTCAGTCTTCCCGTCCATTAAAACCAGAAGAAAATGTCAAAGCTCAACAAAAAGGTTTTAGTCTGCGAGAGATTCCTGTGGGAATTGATGGCATTGCGATCGCAGTTAATCATAGTTTGAATATTCCTGGACTAACCATTGTTCAAATCAAAGATATTTATACCGGTAAAATTACCAATTGGCAACAGGTAGGGGGTCCTAATTTAGGGATTAAGCCCATCTCTCGTGATAAACAAGCTGGCGGTACAGTGGAGTTTTTTGTGGAAAATATCCTAAATAAGGAGAACTTTGGCGCTCAGGTAATTTATATTGGTACGACAACGGAAGCTCTGAGGAAAATAGATGCTACTCCCGGGGGAATTTACTATGGTTCTGCACCCGAGGTTGTTCCCCAATGTGGGGTCAAATCCTTACCAGTGGGTAGAGTTAGTGGAAAATTTATAGCGCCCTATCAAAAACCAGAGGTTCCTCGCTTCAACTGTCCTAAAGAGCGCAACCGGTTAAACATTGAAGATTTTCGCAATGGTAACTATCCCATAACCCGAAATTTGTTTGTTATAACTAAGCAGAATAATCAAATAGATCAACAGGTGGGAGAAGCATACGCCAACTGGCTTTTAACCAATGAGGGTCAGGAATTAATTGAAAAATCTGGATTTGTGAGGATTAGATGATGAACACCTCTTAGCCCTGATTCCTTATAGTTTTTAAAAAAATGGTTCAGGTAGTTGGGGCACCATCGCCATCTCTAAAATTGGAGGAATATGAAAAAGTTGAACAAGTATTTGTGAACTTTATTAAATCTGGGATTAGTTCCGTAAATCAAAATAAATCCCAAAAGCGAGCTCCTCAATTTCCAACCTCGATGTCAGATCTTAGTAATTAGGGAGGCACAATTATTTGTAGGATGGGTGGAGGAACGAGACCCATGCGGGCGTTGGGTTTCATACTTCAACCCAACCTACGTTCATCTTATATTTAATTCTACCCACCCAGTTATAGATAGATTTCTGCTTTCAAGATAGTTCCATCCTCAGTTGGAAAAATCTCAAAACCCAAGTTTTGACATACCTTCTGCATGGCTATATTTTCTGCTAGGATCTCAGCAAAAATCACAGATATTTTCTCATTCTTGGCTATTTCCATTAACCTTGTGAGAATTTCTGTACCTAACCCGTTGCGCTGGTAACCATCAGTGACCAGCATGGCAAATTCCGCACTATTACTACCATGTAATTTACTTAATCTTCCTACTGCTAAAATTTCCTTCTGTTGAGTATGTGGGTCTTCCTGTTCAGCAATTAAGGCCATTTCCCGGTCATAATCAATAAAACAGATCCTGGTCAGTCTTTCATGGGTAACTCTTTGACTTAATTTGATTAGATGAAAATAACGAAAATAAATAGTTTCTTCCGATAATGTGTGATGAAATTTGACCATCAATGGTTCATCCTCAGGACGAATAGGACGAATAATCACCTCCCTACCATTTTTCAATCTCCAATTGGACACATATTGATGGGGATAGGGACGAATTGCTAATTTAGGTAATTGCTGCTCTTCCATCTCAGCTGGATGTAATACTATTCTGCCATCTAATGCGATTAAACCACCTGGATGATCGGGTGTGGGGGGAATTGCTAATAAAGGATTAATATCTATTTCTTTAATCCACGGTTGTTCTACTACCAAATGACTAAAGACTACTAACAGTTCCTCTAAAGCTTGCATATCAATACTTTGTCTACCCCTGACCCCCCTTAAAGCTTGATAAATTTTAGTCTGCTCCATCATCCGACGTGCTAGGGTGGTATTTAGGGGTGGTAGAGCAATAGAACTATCTTGAAAGACTTCTACCAATTGTCCTCCGGTGCCAAATAATAATACTGGACCAAATTGGGGATCCAGACTACTACCAATAATTAATTCATACCCATTAGTTTTGACCATGGGTTGTACGGTTACACCTAAAAAATCCTCTGGTCTAGCTTTTTCTAAAACTGAGGTTTCTATAAAATGATAGGCTTTTTTTACTGATTCAGCATTTCTTAAATTTAACTGAACTCCCCCCACATCCGTTTTATGGGTAATTGTATGGGAATACAATTTTAATACTACAGGATAGCCAATTTTTTCCGCCCATTCTATCGCTTCTTGTGCACTTTTGGCAATGGTTCCTCCCACTACTGGAATGCCATAAGCTGCTAAAATTTCCTTGGATTCAAATTCAGTTAAAATTGTTCTTCCCGCTTTTCTAGCTTCTGCAATAATAGTTGTCACTAAACCACAATTGCGAGTATTACTATCACATTCCAATGCGGGTAATACGGGGGTTTCATAAATACCCTTTAAGTTATAACTATAGCGCCACATATAACTAAATATCCTAGCAGCAGTATCAGGATAGGAATATGTGGGAATCCCCTCAAGGTTGAGAATTTTTTGCCCTTCTGCAATATCCTCTCCACCCATCCAACTGGCTAAAATAGGTTTGTCCTGCATTTGAGAATAGGGCTTTAATTCCTCAGCAATCTTGGTGGGATCAGTCATAGCTTGAGGAGTCAAAATTACTAATAAACCATCACTATTGGTATCCTTACTGGCAATTTCTAAGGCTTTTGTATAACGTTGTGGATCCGCATCTCCCAAAATATCTATGGGGTTATTATGACTCCATTGGGGAGGTAATATATGATTTAAATTTTCCATAGTTTGGGGAGAAATTGCTGCTAGTTCTCCCCCACTTTCTATCAATGAGTCCGTCGCTAATACTCCCGGTCCACCCGCATTGGTGAGAATGGTTAATCTAGGACCTTGAGGATAAGGTTGTTTTGCTAATACTTCTGACATATCAAATAAATCAGAAATACTATTAACCCTTAATACTCCACATCTTTTAAATGCTGCATCTAAAACCGCATCACTTCCTGCTAATGAACCCGTATGGGAAGCTGCTGCTTTTGCTGCTGCTGCTGTACGACCTGCTTTAATTACTATAATTGGTTTGGTTAATGCTACTTCCCGTGCTGCTGATAAAAAAGAACGAGCATTACCAATAGATTCCATATAAATAACTATACTTTTAGTGTGGGGATCGTCTCCTAGATAATAAATTAAGTCTCCCCAACTAATATCTAACATTGAACCTAGGGAAACAAAGGCGCTAAAACCTACATTTTCCTGTAAACTCCAGTCCAAAATTGATGTGCATAATGCACCACTTTGACTCAGAAAACCCACACTCCCTGGTTGGGCCATTTTACTAGCAAAGGTGGCGTTTAAACCAGAAATGGGATTCATCATTCCTAAACAGTTTGGTCCAATAATTCTGATCTTTCCTCCCTGTGCTACAGATAATATTTCTTTCTCTAAAGCAATTCCTTTTTCACCTGCTTCCTTAAAACCAGCAGAAATAATAATTGCTCCTTTGATTCCAGCTTGCACGCAGTCGGCAATAATTTTTGGCACTGTGGGTGCAGGAGTAGCAATTACAGCTAGGTCAATTTTTTCGGAAATATCAAAAATTGTTGGATAGGCTTTTATACCCAATACACTGTGACGATGGGGATTAATGGGGAAAACTGTACCATTGAATGGATTGGTAATTAAGTTCCATAACAAGGTTCTACCCACACTCCCAGGTTTTTCACTTGCACCAATAACTGCTACGGTTTGGGGTGCAAAGATCCCATCCAGTGCACTAGTTTTCTCAGTGCGCAATATATCAGATGCTTTATCTAATCTCAAGGGTATAGATGTTTCCATGACTGCTCCTTGTTTTTTAACATGTACTTACCTCAATCAATGAACTAATGTGTCTAGTTTTTGAGTGATTTTATTGAGGGCGATCCCTATGGCCTTTTTTCCCAGGGGTGAAATAGGGTCACCCAATTGAAATTTTTCTCCTGGGACTATGACTAACCACGCGGAAGGACAATTACCATAGAGAAATTGAGATAAAGTTAGTAGAGATTGTGGATCACTGCTATGGGTGTGAGTGTAATTCAGCGGTGATGGTAATAGTGATTGTACCTGAACCTGATTATACAGGGAATTAATACAAGTGTCCACAAAAATTGCTAATCGAGAATTAGCTATGGGTTCAGCTAGTTCAGGTGTTAACTGGTGAACCGCAAGTGATTGGACGCATGGTAAACGCCACCTTTGTATCACTTTGGCTATTAGTGGTCCTATTCCGTCATCACCAAATAATTCGTTACCATAACCAATGACTATTGCGGTTCCCATAGTTTTTACCTTTTTTATCAGAATTGTTGGATGTTAAATGCTTTTGTGGAATGTCCGTTTAATCACATCTAATTGCTGTTCCCGAGTTAACTTAATGAAATTTACAGCATATCCAGAAACACGAATTGTCAGTTGAGGATATTTTTCTGGATGTTCCATAGCATCAACAAGTATATCTTGGTCTAGAACGTTGACATTGATATGATGACCACCATTATAGAAATAAGCATCCAGCATTCCTCGTAGATTATTAATTTTGTCTTGGGAATTTTTACCTAAAGCATTGGGAACAATAGAAAAAGTGTAAGAAATTCCATCTTGAGCGTGTTGATAAGGAAGTTTGGCTACGGATTCTAAAGATGCGATCGCTCCTTTTGTATCTCTACCATGTAGGGGATTTGCTCCGGGAGCAAAAGGTTCGCCAGCTTTTCTCCCATCAGGGGTGTTACCAGTTATTTTGCCATAAACCACATTGGAGGTAATTGTTAAAATTGATTGGGTTGGTACTGCTTGACGATAGGTTTTTTGTTGACGCAGTTTATCCATAAAACTGCGAACAAGATTGACAGCTATTTCGTCAACTTGATGGTCATTATTACCAAACTGAGGATAATTCCCCTCAATAGCATAATCTATTGCCAAGCCTTTTTCATCTCGAATTACCTTGACTTTGGCATATTTAATTGCTGAAAGGGAATCTACTACTACGGATAAGCCAGCAATTCCACAAGCCAAGGTTCGATAAATATCACGATCATGTAACGCCATTTCCAAACGTTCATAACAGTATTTATCGTGCATATAGTGAATCACATTGAGCGTGTTTACATATAACCTAGCCAACCAGTTCATAATTTTATCAAACTTATCTACTACTTCTGAGTAATCCAAATATTCTGAAGTAATGGCATCAAAACCTGCAACAATTAACTGCCCAGTTTTTTCATCTTTACCACCATTAATAGCATATAATAAAGCCTTAGCTAAGTTGGCACGAGCTCCAAAAAATTGCATTTGTTTACCAATTTTCATGGCAGAAACACAGCAAGCAATGCCATAATCATCCCCATATTCTGGGCGCATGAGATCATCATTTTCGTACTGAATGGAACTGCTGTTAATAGATACCTTGGTGCAAAAATGTTTAAAATTAATCGGCAAATCCTGTGACCACAAGATAGTTAAATTTGGTTCTGGTGCAGTGCCTAAATTAGATAAGGTGTGGAGAAATCGGAAACTACTTTTTGTCACCAGAGTCCTACCATCTTCACCCATTCCACCAATACATTCTGTTACCCAGGTGGGATCACCGGAGAATAATTGATTATATTCAGGCGTTCTTAAAAACCTTACCATGCGCAGTTTAATTACAAAATGATCGATGATTTCCTGAGCTTCAGATTCTGTCAGAATCCCATTTTTTAAATCGCGATGAAAGTAGATATCTAGGAATGTAGAAACCCTACCCAAGGACATAGCTGCACCATTTTGTTCTTTAACAGCACCCAAATAAGCAAAGTATGTCCACTGTACAGCTTCCTTAGCACTAGCAGCAGGTAAACTAATATCAAATCCGTGGCTATTAGCCATAACTTTCAATTCTGTTAAGGCTCGAATTTGCTCAACAAGTTCCTCATGTAGTCTAATTGTAGACTCTAGCATATCATCTGATTCTAATGAGGCTAACTGTTCTTTTTTATCCAGAATTAACCGATCAACTCCATACAATGCTACCCGACGATAATCACCAATAATTCTTCCTCTCCCATAAGCATCTGGTAATCCAGTAATAATCCCAGAATGTCTAGCCAATTTCATTTCTTGGGTGTAACCGTCAAAAACACCATCATTATGGGTTTTACGATATTTTGTGAATGTTTCTTCCGTTTGAGCATCAAGGTGATAACCGTAGGATTCTAAGGAGTTTTTTACCACCCGAATACCACCAAAAGGCATAATAGCTCGTTTTAGGGGTTTTTCCGTTTGTAACCCCACAATCTGCTCTAGATGAGAATCAATATAACCGGGAGCATGAGAAACAATATTTGATGGCACTTTAGTATCAGCATCTAAGATTCCTTTTTCTCGCTCTAATTTCATCAAATCACAGACCATAGTCCATAATTTCTGAGTGCGTTCAGTTGGAGCAGTTAAAAAGCTATCATCTCCCGTATAGGGTTGATAATTACATTGAATAAAATCCCGAACATTAATTTGTTCATCCCAGTTACCACCACAAAAATCTTGCCACTGTGGATGTAAATTACTGTCGGATATATTTTGCGTTGAATGTTCTACATTTGCTATCATAATTACCTCCAATGTCATCTAATTCAATTCTCACATATTCCCCATTTCCCTTCTTTATTTATTGACCCAAATTTCCCCAATAGGCCTTGATATACAAATCCTGTAAATCACTAATCAGTGGATAACGGGGATTAGCACCTGTACATTGATCATCAAATGCTTGCTCAGCCATTATTTCTAATTTCTCGTAGAAAGTTTTTTCATCGGTTTTAATCACATCCTTAATAGTTGCTGGAATCTCCACATCCTGTTTCAGTTTTTCCACAGCAGCAATTAATAGATCTACCTTCTCATCTTCCGTAGCACCTCCCAAATGTAAGTGGTCTGCAATTTTGGCATAGCGCCACTTGGCATTTGGATATTCATATTGGGGAAAAATAGCCTGTTTAAAAGGTGCATCGGTTGCATTGTAGCGAATCACATGGGAAATCATCAAAGCATTAGCCAACCCATGGGGAACATGGAATCGGGCACCTAGTTGATGGGCAAGGGAATGACATATACCCAAAAAAGCATTTGCAAACGACATGCCAGCTATTGTAGCTGCATAATGAACTTTTTCTCTAGCTTTAGTATCTTTAACTCCATTTTTATATGCAGATGGTAAGTATTTAAACAGTAGTCGAATTGCTTCTAAAGCCAATCCCTTAGTGTATTCAGAAGCGCAGATAGAAACATAGGATTCAAGAGCATGAGTCAGCGCGTCAATTCCACCATAAGCTGTTAGTGACTTAGGCATATTTAGCACTAATTCCGGATCCACAATTGCCATACTAGGAGTTAGTGCATAATCAGCTAAAGGGTATTTGATCCCCGTTCGATCATCCGTCACCACTGCAAATGGTGTCACTTCTGAACCGGTTCCTGATGTGGTTGGAATGGCGACAAATATGGCTTTTTGTCCCAAGCTAGGTAGTTCGTATACTCGTTTGCGAATATCCATAAACCGCATCGCTAACCCATCAAATTCCGTTTCTGGATGTTCATACATTAACCAGATCACCTTAGCTGCATCCATTGGGGAACCACCACCAACTGCAATAATTACATCTGGTTGAAAACCATTAGTTTGAGCTAGTCCTTTATGAATCGTAGTTAAAGATGGATCAGGTTCCACATCACAAAACACCTGGGTCTTAATGCCAATTTCTTCCAGTACGCTGCTGACTTTAGTTGCGATTCCCAATTCAAATAATGGTTGATCTGTAATAATCAAAGCCCGACTTTTCCCTCTTAAGTCCCCTAGTGCAACTGGTAAACAACCATATTTGAAATATACTTTTGGGGGAACTCGAAACCATAACATGTTCTCCCGTCTTTCCGTTACAGTTTTGATGTTGATCAGGTGACGGGGACCAACATTATCACTAACGGAATTGTTTCCCCAACTACCACACCCTAAAGTAAGGGAGGGATCAAGACGAAAGTTATATAAATCACCAATTGCACCTTGAGATGAAGGCGTATTAACTAACACTCGACTAGTGCGCAGGGTATTTTCAAACTCCGTAATTCTATCTCGTCTTTCTGGTGCTGTATAAAGGACAGAGGTGTGTCCCATTCCAGCAAACTCAATTAATTTTTCAGCTATAGTTACAGCTTCCAGAAAATTTTTGGCTCGGTACATAGCTAAAATGGGGGAAAGTTTCTCATAAGATAATGGTTCCTGGGTGCCCACTTCATCTACTTCTGCAATTAAAACTTTAGCTTCTTTAGCTATATCTAGTCCAGACATTTGAGCCAATTTGGCCACAGATTGACCAACTATTTCTGGATTTAACCGACCATTAATGAAAATTAAATCTCTAATCTTTTGCTTTTCTAGGTCATTTAAGAAGTAAGCACCACGGCTAAAAAATTCTTGTCGCACATCTTCGTAAACATCATCTAAAACTATTACGGATTGCTCACTAGCACAAATCATGCCATTGTCAAAAGTCTTGCTAATCAAAATTGAAGAGACTGCCATTTTAATATGGGCAGTTTCATCAATTACTGCTGGGGTATTACCCGAACCCACACCCAAGGAAGCATGACCTGAAGAATAAGCTGCACGAACCATTGCAGGTCCACCAGTGGCTAGAATTAAATTTATCTGTGGATGCTGCATTAACTGTTGTGATAATGCTACTGTTGGTTCATCAATCCATCCAATAATTCCTGCAGGAGCTCCAGCTGCTACTGCAGCATCCAGAACTATTTTGGCCGCTTCAATTGTGCATTTTTTGGCACGAGGATGGGGTGAAAAGATTATCCCATTACGGGTTTTAAGAGCCAGTAAGGCTTTAAAAATAGCAGTTGAGGTGGGGTTGGTAGTGGGTACAATCCCTGCTAATATGCCCACAGGTTCGGCAATTCGCTGAATTCCAAACTGTTTATCATCTTCGATAATGCCACAGGTTTTTTCATTTTTGTATTTGTTGTAGATATATTCGGAGGCAAAGTGGTTCTTAATTACTTTATCTTCTACAACCCCCATTCCTGTCTCTTCTACTGCCATTTTGGCCAGGGGTATTCTCCCCGCATTAGCAGCACGAGCAGCTTGTTTAAAAATGTGATCTACCCGTTCTTGGGTATATTCGGCATATTTGGCTTGAGCTGTTTTAACCTCTTGAATGAGAATTTGTAGATCTTCTGAAGTTTTGACTGGGTTTGTAGTTTTTTGGGTTGTATACATGGTGGTAATTTTAGTAAATTTATGAGCTATATAGGTTGTCAACTTAGGTATGGAAAATTGGGTGTCAGTTACTTGATTTGTTTTTAAAAATCCGATTCATTCCACCTTAACTCCATAGTGCTTGAAAATATCTTTGACTTTCTCTATTTCTTCCAGACTAGGAGGAATAGTATTCCCAAGTTCATAGTGATATCCTAGTTCATGCCATTTGTATTCACCTAATTTGTGAAAAGGTAAAATTTCTACTTTTTCCACATTGTTTAATTGGGATACAAACTTTGCTAGTTGATGGACGTTTTCATTACCATCTGTCACATGGGGAACTAGAACAAATCTTACCCATGTTGGCTTATTAATCTCCTGTAAATATTCGGCAAATCTCAAGGTTGGTTCGATGGAAACTCCCGTAACATGAAGATAGGTGTTAGGATCAAAAGACTTGATGTCTAATAAAACTAGGTCTACAAATTCTAGTACGGACTTGGAGGTGGTTAAATCGGGAAATCCAGAAGTATCTAAGGCAGTATGAATGTTTAATTTTTGACACTGACGAAAAACCTCTCGGACAAATTCCGGTTGTAATAGGGGTTCACCACCACTAATGGTAACTCCCCCACCAGTAAATTTCATGTAGGACCTATATTTTTCTATTTCTGTGACTAGTTCTCCTACAGTTATTTCTTTTCCTGTTTTCATGTCACGGGTGTCAGGATTGTGACAATACAAACATCTTAATAAACAGCCTTGGGTGAAAACGACAAATCTTATACCTGGACCATCCACCGTACCACAGGTTTCTAGTGAGTGAATGTGACCTAATATTTGAGAACCCGAATGATTGAGACTTTGAGAAGTTCTGGCATTCATGGGATATATAATACAATTAGATAGATTGGTGAATTCAAAGATCTGTTTTCTTTCATATTAAGTAGGCAAAATTATACATTAGCATTTGTTTGTGTTTTACCTGTGGGAAAACAATTGCCAGTGACCATTTTTGAGCCAAAGTCAACTGAATTAAATGTTTTAGTATATGATGATGTACATGAGTTATTCCGTATACAGGACATAGAGAGATTTGAATCGCCTACCGGTATTTCTAAGTGTTGATACATTTTGCACCCCCTAAGTTGTCGTGAATGTGATAAAATTGCGATTATAAGGTAGTCAACAATCAGAAATTCTAAATTCTCCTGATTGATTTTTGATTTACCTTAAGACTACTGGGAAAATTTGAGGAACTTGTGAGGAAACATCCCCAAAAATTAATAAATTAAACCAAAATCTTCATAAAGTTATAAATGTGAGGCTTTTATATGTCCGAAGTAAGTACTCCACGTCCAATCAATAGTCCTGACGAACTGGTGAAAAGTTACACGGGGGGAATCAGATATTTCCAAAATGCACAACTAAGGGAAGCTGATTTGCATAATCTGGATTTAAAGGGTTCTGATTTAAGTTATGCCGATTTGAGCAGTGCCAATCTAAGTAGGGCTAATTTGCGCGGATGCGATTTAAGCTATGCTGACCTAAGTGATGCGAACTTAGAAGGTGCAGATCTGCGGGGCGCTATGCTCTTTTATACAAATTTACGCCAAGCTAATTTACAGGGTGCTAAGTTAGATAATGCTGATTGGGATAAAAACTCTCCTTATCCTCTATTTCCCAATACAGAACCTACTAAAGATGCGGTCCAATAATGATTCGGTTACTTCTTCTCCGGTAATTTCTCCCAGTGCGTGAATTGCTCCTCTTAAATCAATTGTCCAAAAATCCAGGGGTAATTGGTCTACAATGGTTTTCTGCACTTGTACTAGATCTATTTGAGCTTTGATTAGAGCTGCTGCTTGTCTTTGATTAATAGCTAGGTCTAGATCCCCAGCTACAATCTTTTGAGTTTGTACTACTTCTAGAATCGCTTGCTCTAAATCTTCAATTCCTCGGTTTTGAGCAGCAGCAGTTTTCACCGCTTTCTCTATGTTTGGACTACATATACCCCCTAAATCTTCCACTAGATCAATTTTGTTGATAACTAGGATCAATGGACGGTGTTTTACTTGTTGATAAATTTCCTCATCTCCACTTTGCCAACCCGCTGTAGCATCAATGGTCAATAATACTAAATCCGCACTGTTAGCAGCTTGACGGGAACGCTCAACCCCAATTTTTTCCACCTGATCTACTGTTTCCCTAATTCCCGCAGTATCCAAAACTTGAATGGGTATTCCCCCCACCACTAACTGGGACTCTACTATATCCCGGGTGGTACCCGGTAAATCAGTCACTATAGCGCGATCGCATTGACTCCAAGCATTTAACAAACTAGATTTTCCCACATTGGGACGACCAACAATAGCAACTTTTAAACCGCTTCTTAATAATTCACCTTTCTCTTTAGTGCTCAATAACCTAGCAATTTTCACACTAATTTGATTTATTTGAGTAATTATTCTTTCCTGGTCTAGAGGGGGTAAGTCCTCTTCAAAGTCAATTCTAGCTTCTATCTCCGCTAAAATATCCAAGCACTGATTACGTAGGGATCTAATCGGTCGAGCCAATTTCCCCCGCAAACCCGCTAATGCTGTTTGTGCTGCTTGAGGAGATTTAGCACCCACTAAATCAGCTATGCTCTCAGCTTGGGTTAAATCCAATCTACCATTTAAAAAAGCTCTCAGGGTAAATTCCCCCGGTTGAGCTAATCTTGCACCATTTTCTAAACACAGCTGTAATACCTGTTGTACTGGTATGATTCCCCCATGACAATGAAATTCTACCACGTCTTCCCTAGTGAAAGACCGAGGTGCTTTCATAATCAGTAATAAAGCTTCATCTACAACCTGTTTGGTTTCAGGTTGACGCACAAACCCATACAAAATCCGGTGACTTTCCCAAATCTGTTTCCCTGGAGTATAAAATAAAGTATGGGCGATCGCCATTGCTTGGTCACCCGAAACCCGCACAATACCCACACTACCCTGTTGGGGAACAACAGCAGTAGCTATAGCGGCGATCGTCCCAGCATGAGATAATAACTTTGTCATAAAAACTAACTATGGAACCAACAATTAATTGCGCCGAAGCCTGTGTTAATGGCTGTGTACTAGGAGATAAATGTCCCCATACTGAGTATAGAGCAGCCACAACAAAATTCATTCAGGACACCCCCCTCGATAAAATGTTAGAAATAGCTGAGGAGAGACTGCGGAAAAAGATAATGGAACCACCCAAATGGGTTTTTCCTGAAGATCCCTAAGATTAACATCCAAACTAGAGATACAAAATTGACGAGATAGAGGGGGGATAACATGCGGGCTTTTGTCACTGGTGGTACGGGTTTTGTAGGTGCTCACGTAGTTAGATGTTTACTGCAATCGGAATATAAAGTAACAGCACTAGTACGTAAAAATAGCCGCCTAGAAAACTTAAAGGGTTTAGAAATAGACATGGTGATAGGGGATCTGAATGACCCAGGAATCTGGGAGCAGATGCGGGGTTGTCATTACCTGTTTCACCTAGCAGCTCATTATTCCCTGTGGCAAAAAGACCGTCACTTATTATATCATCATAATGTAGAGGGGACGCGCAATCTTTTAAGATCAGCTCAAAAAGCGGGAATTGAACGGACAGTTTATACCAGCTCTGTAGCAGCTATAGGAGTGGGAAAGTCAGGAGAAATTGTAGATGAGACTCACCAAAGTCCCTTAAACAAACTAGTAGGAGATTATAAAAAGTCCAAATTTCTAGCAGAGCAGGTGGCAAAAACAGCTGTTCAAGAAGGTCAAGACATAGTAATAGTCAATCCTAGCAGTCCCATAGGTCCTTTAGACATTAAACCCACACCCACAGGAGATATTATTCTCAGATTTTTGCGCCAGCAAATGCCAGCTTACGTAAACACAGGTTTAAACTTTATTGATGTGCGAGATGTAGCTCAAGGACATTTACTGGCCCTAGAAAAAGGAAAAACAGGCGATCGCTATATTTTAGGGAATGAAAATCTGAGTTTAAAACAACTGCTAGACACACTATCAGAAATCACAGGAATCAAAGCACCACAATTGTCCCTACCATCTTTTATCCCATTAAGTGTAGCTTGGATAGAAGAGAAGGTTTTGGCACCTTTAGGAAAAACCCCCACAGTTCCTATAGACGGAGTTCGCATGGCACAGCAACCAATGTATTATAATGCTTCCAAGGCCATCCGCATCTTAGGACTACCCCAGTCTTCTGTTCGGGTAGCACTCCAAGATGCTGTCCGTTGGTTTGTGTCTAATGGTTATGTAAAATACTAGAGGGGTTTTGTATGGCAATTAATCTGCAACAAGCGATGGATATTGGGAAGTACCTATTCAAACAACGTCTATCAGGAAAAAAACGCTTCCCTTTAGTTTTGATGTTAGAACCACTGTTTCGTTGTAACTTAGCCTGTTCAGGGTGTGGAAAAATCCAGCATCCCACGGAAGTTCTTAAACAAAACTTGTCACCAGAGCAGTGTTTTGCAGCAGTGGAAGAATGTGGTGCACCAGTAGTTTCCATTCCGGGAGGAGAACCCCTATTACACCCACAAATTGATCAAATTGTCCAGGGTTTAGTAGATCGTAAAAAATACGTATACTTATGTACCAACGGATTGCTTTTAGAAAAGAGCCTGCATAAGTTCAAACCATCTCCCTATCTTACCTTTAGTGTTCATTTAGATGGAATGAAAGAGTGGCATGATCACTGTGTAGATAGAAAAGGAGTGTTTGATGTTGCTGTAGCGGCAATTCGTGCTGCTAAATCCCAAGGTTTTCGCGTTACAACCAACACCACTATTTTCACCGGTTGTAATGTAGAAGAAATGCAAGGGTTCTTTGATTTTCTAGAAACCTTGAAAGTTGATGGGATGATGATTTCTCCCGGTTACAGTTATGAATGGGCTCCAGACCAAGATCACTTTTTACAAAGGGAACAAACTAGAGCATTATTCCGAGAAATTCTCGCCCCCTATCAATCAGGAAAGAAAAACTGGAACTTCAATCACAACCCCCTGTTTTTGGATTTTCTCATTGGTGAGAAGGACTATGAATGTACTCCTTGGGGTAGTCCCAGTTACAGTGTTTTGGGATGGCAAAAACCCTGTTACCTATTAAACGAAGGTTATTATCAAACTTTCCAAGAGTTGCTAGACCAAACCGATTGGAGTAAGTATGGGCGCGCTAGTGGTAATCCTAAATGTGCCGATTGTATGGTGCATTGTGGTTATGAACCAACTGCAGCAATAGATGCTATGCAACCACAAAATATAGCTCGTTCTCTCAGCACTGTTTTTGGTAGATAAGCATAAATGGGGCGATCTAGCCCCTGTCCCTAGATATGGGGGGAAGATCCAACATTAATTATTTAAACAACAATGGCAATCGCCCTAACTGCGAATGACAGTAATGGTTCGTCCCCCCGGACTAATAGCTTCCTCCGTACTCATTCTCTCTCCCATGGGTGGTAACCCCGCACGGCGATCAAAAATCACTAACCAACCTGTATCTAATCCTAACCCATCCAGGTATTTATCCAGTTGGGTTAAACCCTTGGTTAACGGATCTAACTTTTCCTTCCGCACCTTTAACTCTATGCCCATCACTACTTTGCCATAGCGTAAACAAATATCCATCCTCCCAGAACCAATGGCATATTCTCGTTCTAACGTACCACCACCATTCACTACCCGATGCAAAAATGCCATTAATACCAAATGGGGAGCAATCTCATGGTAGGGCGCACTTTTGAGCAGTGGTTCCCCATGTTGTCGCCAAAATTCCAAAAAAGAGTCTAATAGGATTTGAGGGTTGAGTGTGCCATCAGGGTTTAACCAGTTGGGTTCCACCGAAGTTAAAGAGGCGATCGCCACGGAGGCTAAAGCTTTAGGTAAAATCTCTCGATAAATAGGGTTAGCAATTTCCAGTCCACCCCCGCGATCGCGACGGCATAAACCCAGATCTAACACGTATCGTAAGTTATCTTCTGGCGTATCAGCTAAGTCTTCACCAGCTAACATAGGTTGAATAATGTCCCTGACCCTATCTTCCCGTAATCTTTCTGCCAAGCTATCTAAATGGGTATCCTGGCGTCGAATCAGAATTTCCTTGGCTTGGTTAATCACTTCAGCAGTAATGGGTTGGGTGATATCTTTCACTAAAACCTGAGTAGCTTGACGAGCTAGGGCGTTAACTAACCACGGTTGTCCATCGGTCAAATAAAATGCCTGATGGATGGCTTCCGGGGTAAACACCTGTCCCGTAGCTTGCGTATGTTGTAAGTAAAGTTCTTCTACTTCTGATAAAGTAAAATTACTGAGGGTTAAAGACTCAGCCTTGATATTGAAAGGACTGGAAGTATTAAGTCTTTTACTTCCACCGGATTTAACCTTATAGTCCCGCACATCCCGCATACCAATCAACCCCACCGAATGGGGAAACGCCCGGGGACGACGGGGAAAACCTGAACGTAATTGTCTTAAAATAAAGATTAAAGCTTCATCTGTTAGGGAATCTATTTCATCTAAAAAGATTACAAGAGGTCTTGGAGATTGGGTAGACCACTCACTTAAAGTTTTGCCTATTCCTGAGTCTGTTTCACTCTCTGGCCAATAGGATGGTTGTAGTTCTTTGGGTAAGTAAAACTTAATTGCCTGTTTCCATTCTTGTAAAATAACCTGCTCCGCTTGCTGGGGATTATGGGAAAATCCTGATCCTACTTCCACAGAGAGCATTACGGCGGTGTATTCCCCACTATCAGTCAATTCTTGAGCGAGGGCTATCATAGCGGTGGTTTTGCCTACTTGTCGCGGCGCATGAATGATAAAGTAATTTTCTCCATCAATTAGCGCTTTTAACTCCGGTAAGCGAGCGGTGGGGGAGAGCATATAGTGGATGTTAGCTTTACATGGTCCAGCAGTGTTAAAGTGTTTGGGCATGGTGGAGGTTTTGAAAAAATAACCTTAACAACTTTATTCTAGAACCTAAGTAGGTGGGTGGAATTAAATATAAGATGAACGTAGGTTGGGTTGAAGTATGAAACCCAACATTAATGATTTAAACAACAATGGCGACGCATACCCAGTGCTTCGCGACTAACTACGAATAACGGTAATGGTTCGTCCCCCTGGACTAATGACCTCTTCCGTACTAATTCTCTCGCCCATGGGTGGTAATCCCGCACGGCGATCAAAAATCACTAACCAACCTGTATCCAATCCTAGCCCACCCAAGTATTTATCCAGTTGGGTCAAACCCTTGGTTAAGGGATCTAACTTTTCTTTCCGCACCTTTAACTCTATGCCCATCACCACTTTGCCATAGCGTAAACAAATATCCATCCTTCCAGAACCAATGGCATATTCCCGTTCTAACGTACCACCACCATTTACCACCCGATGTAAAAATGCCATTAACACTAAATGGGGAGCGATTTCATGATAGGGCGCACTTTTGAGTAGTGGTTCCCCATGTTGTCGCCAAAACTCCAGAAATGCTTCCAATAATTCATCGGGTAATAGCTCCCCCTGTTCATTTAACCAACGAGGTTCAATAACTCCAATGGAAGCTCTGGTTGTGTAACTTAACACCAAGGGTAGAACTTCCCGATAAATTGGATTGGCAATTTCCAAACCCTGTCCTCGGTCTCGACACAGTCCTAAATCCAGGACGTAACGAATATCATCCTGGGGTACATCAGGTAAATCTTCACCTGCTAAAATTGGTTCAATAATGGTTTTGACCCGCTCTTCCCGTAATCTTTCTGCTAAGCTGTCTAAATGAGTATCCTGGCGCTGAATGAGAATTTCTTTGGCTCGGTTAATGACTTCAGCAGTAATGGGTTGGGTAATGTCTTTCACCAAAACCTGGGTAGCTTGACGAGCTAGGGCGTTGACTAACCACGGTTGTCCATCGGTCAAATAAAATGCCTGATGGATGGCTTCCGGGGTAAACACCTGTCCTGTAGCTTGTGTATGTTGTAAGTAAAGTTCTTCTACTTCTGATAAAGTAAAATTACTGAGGGTTAAAGACTCAGCCTTGATATTGAAAGGACTGGAAGTATTAAGTCTTTCACTTCCACCGGATTTAACCTTATAGTCCCGCACATCCCGCATACCAATCAACCCCACCGAATGGGGAAACGCCCGGGGACGACGGGGAAAACCCGAACGTAATTGTCTTAAAATAAAGATTAAAGCTTCATCTGTCAGGGAATCTATTTCATCTAAAAAGATTACAAGAGGTCTTGGAGATTGGGTAGACCACTCACTTAAAGTTTTGCCTATTCCTGAGTCTGTTTCACCCTCTGGCCAATAGGATGGTTGTAGTTCTTTGGGTAAGTAAAACTTAATTGCCTGTTTCCATTCTTGTAAAATAACCTGCTCCGCTTGCTGGGGATTATGGGAAAATCCCGATCCTACTTCCACAGAGAGCATGACGGCGGTGTATTCCCCACTATCAGTCAATTCTTGAGCTAGAGCTATCATAGCGGTGGTTTTGCCTACTTGTCGCGGCGCATGAATGATAAAGTAATTGCGACCATCAATTAGTGCTTTCAAATCCGGTAGTCGAACCGTTGGGGAGAGCATATAGTGGATATCAGATTGGCAAGGACCAGCAGTATTAAAGTGTTTGGGCATGGTGAGAAGGAGTTTTTAAAAATAACCTTACCGATTTTATTCTAGAACCTCTATAGACCAGCTCATAAGGGATCTTCATTGAAACCAGCACCCAACACCCTCAACTCATGGCATTACTCAAATAATACGCCATAAAAAAAGCCCCCCACCAGGTGAGGAGCTTTTCATTTACCAGTATTGGTTATTAAATTATTAACCGTTGATTGCGGGAGCGGTTAATGCTACAGGTGCTACTTCACCAGCAGCTAGGTCTAAGGGGAAGTTGTGCGCATTACGCTCGTGCATTACTTCCATACCTAGGTTAGCGCGGTTGATTACGTCAGCCCATGTACCGATTACACGACCTTGAGAATCAATGATTGATTGGTTAAAGGTGCATGAGGATGTTATATATATGGTGGGGGTTTTCGCCTCCTGGAGGTATTTTATATGTATATAGACGAGTTTTTAAGTTTGTAGGTTGGGTTGACGCTAGGAAACCTAACATTAATGATTTAAACAACAATGGCGATTTCGCGTACCCAGTGCTTCGCGACTAACTGCGAATGACGGTAATAGTGCGTCCCCCTGGACTAAATAACTCCCAGGTAAGCTCTACCGAGATAGCTTGTGGAGTAGACAAACCTCTCAAGAATCATCTTGAGACTACGATGAAACAGGAAGTAGGTTCTAAAGTCCAGATCCGTGAAGTCTGGGTAGCTTTGGGTAGATCCTATAGAGCGGGTTCTAATTTTCGTGCCTCACGACTACGGAGAAATTGCTTTAATTTTGACCAACACAATTCTATCCGAGAACAGTAAGTTGGCAGAGCGATCGCATGTTGTGATGATTTAATTTTAGGGGGATACCCTAGGTAAGAGGTGCGATCGCAAACCACCCCCTACGAGCGATCGCCTGACCAATAAATGGGAGGTAAACCCTTCTAAGGCTATAGATTCCTTCCACGTTTAAAATTTAGAGAGTTAATTATGTCAAACAATAATAATTCGACAGAATCTTTAAAAGAATTACAAAATATTAGATATGAATTGGAAAACGTAAATTACGAATTAGAAAACTTAAATCGCTCAGAAGTAAAATTTTTATTAAACGAAGTTAAACAAATAAAAACGACTCATGAAGAGTTGTTAAAAGAAATAAGTTTGTTAAGAAGAAACTTGATAGATACTATTGCTAAAGGAGTTTTACTCGCTGCAATAGTCACAGCTATTTTTAGTACAATTTTTGTGGCTTGTTTATCAAGTCAATTTCGCTAAGTTTAAGTCTTAAAAACGATTTTCGTCAGGAGATAAACCAATAGCATCTTCTCAAGGAAAAATGATGATGTTGACTTCTCCCCGCTCTAAAGAGACGGGGATTGATTGGAACCGTTTTTGTGCAGAGGTTAGTTATGCCGAACGTTCCACAAGCGTACTCTAATTGGTGCAGGTGTTGAGTTTAATCAACCTAACCTACGTTCACTCAGCTTAGGTAAAAGCAAGAAACGTCAACCTTCCCCGGTTAGTTGTTCTGACTGAGTTTCCACCTTTTGTCCAATTTTTGGTTCTTTACCTGCTAATAGTCTGTCAATATTACTACGGTGACGAATAATTACATACAAACCACCAAGCAAGCTAAATATAATATAAGCCAAGGGTTGTTGAAAAACTACCATCAAAATGGAAACAGCAATTGCACCAGCAATGGAACTTAAAGAAACAATTTTAGATATGGCAATCATCACTACAAACACACCCAGAGTACCTAGACCTACTTGCCAATTTATTGCTAATAAAATACCTAAGCTGGTAGCTACTGACTTACCACCAGTAAAACCTAAAAATATGGACTTGCTATGTCCCAATATTGCCATCAACCCTACTGAGGTGACTAACCACGATTGCCATGCTTCCACATTTAAACTGCTATCCATTAAGTTCAATTGACTACTGTATAATATATACACTAAATTAATGGCTAGAACTCCTTTCAAACAGTCAATGATTAGTACAAAAGCACCTGGACCTTTACCTAAAGTTCTCAAAACATTAGTTGCACCAGTAGAGCCAGATCCGACTTGTCTAATATCAATGCCTTTTAATATTTTACCCACCAGATATCC
Organism: Cylindrospermopsis raciborskii Cr2010; assembly: GCF_003367075.2. Lineage (NCBI taxonomy): Bacteria > Bacillati > Cyanobacteriota > Cyanophyceae > Nostocales > Aphanizomenonaceae > Cylindrospermopsis > Cylindrospermopsis raciborskii. Next base: position 1,498,556 of record NZ_CP065936.1, on the reverse strand, counting down.
TGTGGGAAAGGAACCCAATAGATAGGCTAATATAATTACCAACCCACACCACACAAACCAAATAGTCATAATTTACAACCTAGTTATTAGAAATCTTCATCATATCTATCTCGCATCATTTTAGGATCAGGCGCAAAAGCTAACCACAAAGGAAATTGCAATAGTCCTAAACTAACCTGCTCTTCAGAATCATCAATGATAATCAAAGGCATTTGATTAGACTTAATTAGTCTATCCGCCTTTTGGGCTAAAGCGGTAGCTGCTTCAAATAATACCACACCTCTGTCCGGACCAAAATCAGAACGACCAATACCCAAACAATCTTGTAAACCCCTGCGCCATTCCCCTAACCTTTCAGGACTATTCGCTAAAATTAGTGTACGCAGGCGATCGCCATATAGTTTGTGTAGAATTGATACTGCTGCGGAAGAAATCAAAACATTTTGCAGACGACTACTCATGGTTTGTAAAGCACCACGTCCACCCAGAGTAAAAAACCATTTAGAAACTCGTTCTACATGGACGGGTTCAAAAGTGCGTCTTAGTTGCCATGGAGGACCATAATAGTCTGGTTGATTGCGATACTGTTCTAATAGTCGCTGAATCTGCTTGGTTGTTTCCTGAAACTGTTGTTGAGCGAACTGTACACTAACAGACTGGCTTACATTAGATTTAACTTCTTTGGCAAAATCCTGCTTAACTTCCGTAGTTACCGATTTAAGTTTTTCTGGAATGGGAACAAGAGGTAATTGCTCCGCTGCGGTCACCAAGTCCTGTAAACTCCCTGTGAGGTAGTCCTTAAAACCCTGTACCCGAATTGCCAGATCCTGGGAAGTTCCTGCAAAACTTGTGCGCATTTCATTTTTAATGCGTTCTTGTCTCCGTTCTAATTGCTCCACGGATATTTGTAGATTTTGTTTACGTTGTTCTAAAAGAGATAATGACTCCTGCACTATTCTAGAAAGATTGGTTTGGGTCTCCGATACTTGACTTTGAAGCGCAATATAAGTTACTTGTAGTTGGGAGATTTCCGTTTTTAGTGCAGCTTGAGTAGATTGTAAATCAGCTACCTGTTCTGCTGTAACCGTATACAAAGAATTGAGATGGGGATCTGATTCCACCACCTGACTGACATAAGATTCAATTGGCGATAAAATTTCCGTCGGCGGTGGGGTTACAGGAGTAGTTGGTTCCTCCCACCCGTCATCCGTCAGTTTTGCAGTAGAAGATTCCTCTTGGCTCATAATCTCATCATAAAATAAATCAAGCGAGTCTATCACTATCTTGACATACTCCCTGACCAACAAGGTGACCTTAGATGTTGACAGAAAAAATTTTTTAAAAAAATACTTGACACCATCCTAGGGGTAACTGCTATAGTAGTGAAGTGAAATCAATGGGGCGTAGCCAAGCGGTAAGGCAGCGGGTTTTGGTCCCGCCATCCCTAGGTTCGAATCCTAGCGCCCCAGTTTTTAGCTTCCCAAAAATGCTATAATCACTACCATGAAGTCAAAAAAAACAACCTGCTTCATGGAATACAATAGGAGGGGAGAATGATACCTAATCCCGCTATTATGGGAGCCATAGAAAAGCTCGGCTACCGTGTTACAGTAGGTGATGTAGCTGCTAGATCTGGTTTGGGACTTGCTGAAGCAAATGAAGGAATGTTAGTTTTAGCTGCTGACGCAGGTGGGCATTTACAAGTAGCAGATACGGGGGACATTGTTTATCAATTTCCACAGAATTTTAGAACAATTTTAAGAAACAAGTATGTGCAATTGCGCTTACAGGAGTGGTGGGCAAAGATTTGGCAGGTGCTGTTTTATATAATTAGGATTTCTTTTGGTGTTTTACTGATTGCTTCAATTGTCATCATCACTTTAACTATAATTATCATTATTACTGCCAGCAGCTCAAATCGGGATGAAGATAATAGGGATGGAGGATTTAGGGGATTTGATATCTTCTTTTTTCCAGATTTGTTTTGGTATTTTAGTCCGAATTATTATAGTCAAGAAAGACGAATAGAAAGAAAAGAAAATCGGGGGAATGGGGAGTTAAACTTTTTGGAAGCAGTATTTTCCTTTTTATTTGGTGATGGTAATCCTAACAGCAAATTAGAGGAAAGACGTTGGCAACAAATTGGCAGTGTAATTACTAATAATCAAGGAGCAGTAGTTGCTGAACAAATTGCCCCCTATTTAGATAATTTAGGGGAAAAATACCAACAGGAATATGAAGATTATATGTTACCAGTTTTGGTCAGGTACAATGGTAAACCTCAGGTAAGTCCAGATGGACAAATTGTGTATTATTTTCCTGAATTGCAGGTACAAGCCAGCAAAAAAATAGATGAACCAGTAGATTTATTCTTAGAAGAGAACCCATGGCAGTTTAGTGCTGCTAATTCTGGACAAATTATGATGAGTGCCGGTTTGGGAGCGCTAAATCTGGTAGGAGCTTTAGTGCTAGGTAATTTACTCACTCAGACAGTTGGCTTAGAAGCGGGGGGACTAGTAGGTTTTGTGCAAAGTATTTATTGGTTACTGTTGAGTTATGGAATTGGCTTTTTGGGGATACCCTTGGGACGTTATTTTTGGATTCAATCGCGCAACCAAAAAATTGCCAGTCGCAACCGCGAGCGTTTAGAGCGAGTAAGAGTTCTCGCAGATCCTAGTGAGAGTTTACAAAAGAAAATAGACTTCACCCGTAACTTTGCCCAAGAAACAGTTATTGGCAAAGAAAATGTAATTTATGGTAGTGACAGAGATCTGCTAGAACAAGAATTTGAGCTTATTCCCCCTCGTGAACAGGAGGAAGAATAGCTCAATCTCAGCTTAGTTCCATTAAGTAGGGAGGCACAATTTCACAATTATTTGTAGGATGGATTAGCGGTGGCGTAACCCGTGCGGGTGTTGGGTTTCATACTTCAACCCAACCTACGTTCATCTTATATTTAATTCCACCCACCTACTTAGACAGGTCTAAAACTCACCCGCTAGGGACAAAACACATCTCTCACACAACAGGGGATGGTCTGAGGACTCTCCCAGATGAGTGGAATAATTCCAACACCTATCGCATTTCTCTCCCTCCGCATTTACCACCCCTATGGTCCAATTTTCTGTAGTTGTTGTATATTGCAATTGGGAGAGTTGGGTTAAATCCTCTGGGATTTCTACTTGTGATACTATGAGCAGGTATCTCAGTTCATCCACTCCATTCTCCCTATCCGGGTTGAAATGGAAGTCTTTGATGGTTTGAGATAGGGGTGAATGCGAATTGGTAAGGTGAACTAATATTTTGGCCTCTAAGGAGGAACCAATCCTTTTTTCCATCCGCACCTGTTCCAAGACCTTATTAACATCCGTGCGCAGCATCCTCAAAGTATGCCATTTATTTTCCAATTCAGGATTTTTCCACTGGGGATCAACCTTTACCCACCCAGCTTGAAACACTGATTTCTCACTTCTGGAATAGGGAATAAATTGCCAAATGTCTTCCGCAGTATGACACAACACTGGAGCGATCGCCCTGACTAGGTTTTCCAGGGCTATATGTAGGATTGTTTGACAACTGCGCCTTCTAAAACTATCAGCTGCGCTAATATATAATCTATCCTTGGCAATATCCAAATAAAAGTTAGACAGGTCTACAACGCAAAAATTCTGAACTGTTTGGAAAAATCGGAAAAATTGAAAGGTTTCAAAGGCTGCTGTTACTTCACTAAACACCTCGTATATACGATTCAACATGTACCGATCCAATTCCGGCAATTTTTCCAGAGAAACCGCATTTTTTTCCGGGTCAAAGTCATGTAGACTACCCAATAAAAATCTTGCCGTATTACGGATTTTATTCCTGATATCAGCTAGTTGCTTAATGATATTACCCCCTAAACGGACATCCCCGGAATAATCAACGGAGGAAACCCATAATCGCAACACATCTGCACCGTAGGCGGGGTCTTTTTTCTGATCCTTACCACCATTAATGATAATTTGTGGATCTACCACATTACCAATTGACTTACTCATTTTTCTTCCTTGTTCATCAAGGACAAATCCATGGGTCAATACGGTTTTATAGGGAGCAATGCCATTTACTGCTACGCTGGTTAATAGGGAAGACTGGAACCACCCTCGATGTTGATCTGAACCTTCTAAATACATATCAACGGGATAGGTTAGTTCCTGTCGCTGATTAGCTACAGCTGCCCAAGAAGAACCAGAGTCAAACCACACATCCATAGTATCCATACCTCGACGATATTTATGCCCATTACTACGGTAGGGTTCTGGTAAGAGTTCTGCAATTTCTAGTTCCCACCAAGCATCAGAACCTCGCTGGGCAATAATAGCTTGAACGTGATTAATGGTGTCCTCGTTTAGCAATACCTCCCCCGTTTCTTGGTCGTAGAATACGGGAATAGGAAGACCCCAAGCCCGTTGACGAGAAATACACCAATCCGATCGCTCTGCTACCATGGGGGTAATACGGTTTTCCCCTTGGGGAGGAATCCACCTTACTGAGGCGATCGCCTTTAAAGCATCCTCTCTAAAGCCATGAACTGAAGCAAACCACTGTTCTGTAGCTCGGAAGATAGTTGGTTTATTAGTACGCCAGTCATAGGGATATTTATGTTGATAAGCCTCTTCTTTTAGTAAAGAACCTGCTTGTGCAAGAGCATCAATAATTGCTTGGTTACCTTCCCCTAGAACATTCAAGCCAGCAAATTTACCAGCATCCTGAGTAAAATTACCATTTTCATCTACGGGAGCGAGGATTGGTAAGCCATAACGCTGTCCGACAATGTAATCTTCTTGACCATGACCGGGAGCTGTATGTACCAGACCCGTACCGGAATCGGTAGTAATATAATCACCACCAATAAGCACAGGACTTTCCCGGTCAAATAGGGGATGACGGTAGATAGTATGTTCTAAATCCTCACCTGCAAAACTCACCTGCACTCTCAAATCCACATTGAGAATGGTGGTCAAGCGGGGAACTAAATCAGTGGCCACAATCAGATATTTGTGGTGGAAAAGGGAAGTTTCATTAGGTAAAACCTCCACCACCGCATAATTTAATGACCCATTAACTGCGATGGCTAAATTGCCAGGTATGGTCCAGGGAGTAGTTGTCCACACAGCCAGTGCCAAATCGGGCATAAAAGGTGCCAAAACTGATTTCAGCTTTTCCGAAACCTTAATTACTGGAAAAACGGTGTAAATACTCCTAGAAACGTGTCCTTCTGGATATTCTAATTCAGCTTCTGCTAAAGCGGTTTTAGAACTGGGACTCCAATGCACAGGCTTGAGACCTCGGTAGATATATCCTTTTAAGTACATTCTGCCAAATACACCAATTTGGGCGGCTTCATACTCTGGCTGTAGGGTTAAATAGGGATGATCCCAATCACTCCATATCCCATAACGTTTAAAACTATTTAGTTGTTCCCTAACTGCTACTAAAGCAAAATCTTTTGCTTTTTGACGTAACTGTAAGGGAGTGAGATTTTGCCGTTCTGGGGACTTCATAGCTTGCAGGACTTTCAATTCAATTGGCAGTCCGTGACAATCCCACCCAGCCACGTATCTAACTTTACGACCTTGCAGTAATTGGTAACGGTTAATAATATCTTTGAGAATCTTGTTTAAAGCGTGACCAATATGCAATGAGCCATTGGCATAGGGAGGTCCATCATGAAGTATAAATAGTTCGCCCGGGTTTTCTTGAGCCAGGCGCGAGTAAATGTTATTTTCCGCCCAAAATGTTTGGATTTCTGGCTCGCGTTTTATTGCGTTTGCCCGCATATCAAAATCAGTTTGGGGGAGATTAACGGTATCCTTGTACTTTCCAGTTTCGGTCACGGTTTCATGCCTATATATTTGCTGTTATTTGGTCAATTATAGCCGTCAACCAGGTGAAGGTGGGAAAGAACGCCTATCCCACAATTAGTTTTCTAGTTTTCCCCATCATCCTTAATACGAGTTTTGCGCTCTAAAATCTCTTTTAACACCAAGGTGACCACTGCCAAAAGTGCTAACAAAACTGCTGCAGAAAAAGCCGCCTCCGTTTCATATTGTTTATAGGCATCCTCTACAAATAAAGGTAAACTTTGGGTAGTATTAGCGATGTTTCCAGATACTACAGAAACCGCCCCAAATTCCCCCATGGATCTGGCATTAGTTAAGATTAAACCATAAAGTAAACCCCAACGAATGCTGGGTAGTGTAACACGCCAAAATGTTTGCCACTCATTAGCTCCTAGGGTTTTTGCTGCTTCTTCCTGATCTTTACCAAACTCCTCCAATACTGGAATCACTTCTCTAGCAACAAATGGCATACTGACAAAACAAGTCGCTAGAACCATCCCAGGAAAGGCAAAGATAATTTGAATATCATGGGATTGCAACCAACCTCCAAACCATCCCTGTCTCCCGTATAGCAGAACAATCATTAGACCCGCTACTACGGGGGAAATGGAAAAGGGAAGGTCAATAATACTTAAAACTATTGCACGCCCAGGAAATTTATGCCGTGCGATCGCCCAGGCTGCACATAGACCAAATACAGCGTTAATAGGTACGGAAATTACTGCTAATAAGAGAGTTAACCAGGCCGCATGAAGAAAGTCTGTTTTGGTTAAGTTATTCCAGAAAGGTTCAACACCTTTAATAAAGGCTTGAACAAAAACATTAATAGCTGGAATATACTGTACCAGAAATAAATAACCAACTGCTATGGCAATTAAAACAGATGGTACCCAACTTTGCTGTTTTTGATATTGTGATTTTTGTCGTGATTTATTTGTTGTCATATCTTCTTGCCCAAGCCTGTAATAAATTAATTGCCACCAATAAAACCAGGGAAATCAGCAGTAAGACCACCCCTATTACTGTTGCACCCGAATAATCGTATTGTTCCAATCTTTGGAAAATCAATACTGGTGCAATTAAGTCTTGAAATGGTGTGTTAGAAGAAATAATCACTGTGGAGCCATATTCACCCACAGCACGGGAAAAACCTAAAGCCACTCCGGTTAAAATTGTCGGTAATAGGGGTGGCAAAATCACTTTCATAAATGTCTGCCATGGGGAAGCGCCCAAACTCCACGCAGCTTCTTCCACATCCTTTTCCATTTCTTGCAATACAGGTTGTACAGTTCGCACCACAAAAGGCAAGGATATAAATACCATTGCTACACCTACACCTAACCGAGTAAAAGAAACTTTAATTCCCCAAGGTGCCAATAGAGAGCCTAACCAACCATTATCACTGTAAACAGTCGCTAAGGTTAAACCGGCTACTGAAGTGGGTAAGGCAAATGGTAAATCTACGGTGGCATCCACAATTCGTTTTAAGGGAAAATCATACCTGACCAGAACCCAGGCCACTAGGGTTCCAAACACCCCATTAACCGCCGCCGCCAAAAGGGAAGTAATAAAAGTCACATTATAAGTGGCTAAAGCTATTTCACTGGTAGCAATTTGCCAAAACTTTGTTGGTGGTTCCGTACCAGCTTTGAGAAACATAGCCAAAACGGGTAAAAATAACATGACCAACAGGTAAAAAATAGTAATTCGCCATGTCCAAGATAAACGAGTCGCGCTATTTAACAATGTTCTGGCAAAACCTGGTCTGTTGGAGTTGCTCACATCTGTGGGTGTGGATAAGGTCATAATTCTAAATTCATAATTGATTCAACTATTTGCCCCGGGCTTGAATCTGGTCAAATAAGGCTCCATCATCAAAAAACTTTTTCTGCACGGCTCCCCAACCGCCTAAATCTTTCACTGTACTCAAAGTCTTAACGGGAGGATACTTATCTACAAAGGTTTTACTTTTTGCTACGGTAGTATTTACTGGACGAAAACCAACTTTGGCAAATTCCTCTTGAGCTTGGGGAGTAAATAAGAACTGAACAAAAGCCTCCACTACTTCCCTATTGTTATGTTTATCAACATTCCTATCTACAATCGCAATGGGATTATCAATGGAAATATTCACGTCAGGAATTGTGTAATTAACCTTCATTCCATTTTCCTGCGCTAAAAATATCTCATTTTCATAGTTAATCAAAGCATCCCCTTGACCCTGTTTAAAGAAGGCATCCGTCGCTTCCCTTGCGTCCTTTGTTAAAATGGGAACATTTTTATATGCTTGGCTCACAAATTCCTTAGCCTTGGCTTCATCACCACCAATCCTAATCACTGAGTTCCACAAAGTCAGAAAGTTCCAACGTGCTACCCCGGATGTTTTAGGATCAGCAGTAATTAGTTTTACATCATCCCTTGATAAATCAGCCCAGGTATTAATATTTTTAGGATTGCCTGGGCGGGTTACCAAAGCAGCTACAGACTGGGAAACTATAGCATTATTCGGAGCTTCTTTTTCCCAACCTGGTTGAATTAAACCTGCTTTTTCAATCTTTTTAGTGTCCAAGCCCAAAGCTAGGTGCACAACATCAGCGGGTAAACCATCAATTACCGCACGAGTTTGTGAACCAGAACCCCCATAGCTTTGTTTGAATATCACTTTTTGCCCATGCTCTTGTTGCCATTTTTCCACAAATTTAGGAATAATCGCTTCATGGGCGGTCTTTGTCACGGCGAAGGACACTAAAGTGATTTCCACCTCTTTCTTACTAGAGGAATTAGTTCCCCTATCTCCACAACCACTAACCACCACACCTAAAAATATACCTATTAAGCAAGGTGAAATAAAACTCTTGGTCGGTTTTACGCGCAGTATGCTTACGGGTAATCTACAACCCCAACCCATTTGTGTTCTCCTTGGTAATTTTAAAAATATGGGAAAGAAAACCTGACTTTGACGATAGACAATGAGGTGATTCTAGCAGGTTAGGGACAAAAGTTGCCCACTAGATCAAAAAAATTATTAGAAAATTATTAGATAAGTATTACTTATAATAAAGCTATAATCTATGATTTAATTAAATACACCGATTATACGGTAGATATTTAGTCTTTTAACTATTGATTTTGAGTGAGCGGTTTGATAGAGTCCAATCAGTAGGCTAATTACAAATTGCCTATCAACTTACAGTGGATTACAACAATCAGAGGAAAAGTTACCATGTCTATCAAAAATGTAGCGTTTTTAAAAACTACCAATACAGTGTTGGCGGTTATTTTAGGTGTTAGCACCGTATTACCCGTATTGGCGGGAAGTGCAAATCAAAACAAGTTAATTAGTCAGAAACCCAAGACCGTAGAGATTACTCTTGTAACTTATGCAGTTACAAAAGCTGCTTACAGTAAAATTATTCCCGAGTTCGTAGCCAAGTGGAAAAGGGAAAAAGGTCAAGATGTAATCATCAAAGAAAGTTATGGTGGTTCCGGTACTCAAACTCGTGCGGTGATTGATGGATTACAAGCAGACGTAGTAGGATTAGCACTAGCACTGGACACTAAGAGAATAGAAAAAGCAGGTTTGATTAACCCAGGGTGGGAAAAGGAAGCACCTAATAACTCTATAGTTACTCGGTCAGTTGTAGCCATAGAAACACGAGCAGGAAATCCTAAAGGTATTAATACTTGGAAAGATTTAACTAAACCAGGAGTAAAAATAGTCACAGCTAATCCCAAAACATCAGGAGGGGCAAGATGGAACTTTTTAGCTTTATGGGGGTCAGTGACTCGAAATGGAGGTAATGAAAAACAAGCCCTAGACTTTGTGCAGAAGGTGTTCAAAAATGTAGTAGTGTTACCCAAAGATGCTAGAGAAGCAAGTGACGCATTTTATAAAAAGAATCAGGGAGATGTACTACTGAATTATGAGAACGAACTAATTTTAGCAGCACAACAGGGTAAAGCAGATACAACCTACGCAGTGCCACCAACGAATATTTCTATAGAGGGTCCTGTAACCGTAGTGGATAAAATTGTGGATAAACGAGGTACTCGTGAAGTTTCGGAAGCATTTGTGGAATTTTTATTTACGCCACAAGCACAAAGGGAATTTGCCAAAGTTGGATTTAGACCAGTTAATTCCACAGTAGCCAAAGAGGTAGCCAGTAAATTTCCCAAAATTGTTAAGCTTTATACAGTGTCCAATTTAGGTGGTTGGGATGCAGTGCAGAAAAAATTCTTTGACGATGGTGCCATATTTGATAGAATCCAGTCTGCAAGATAATTATTAATGTTCATAGTTTTTTCCTCCCCCAATATCCCCCTAATTTTGATACCCTAGCTTAAACTGATTTGAGAAAGGTGCAAGAGTGGAAATTAAACTTGGGCGGGGAAAAAAGGCTCGCCGAGCCTATGGCATTGACGAAATTGCCCTAGTCCCCGGTAAAAGAACAGTAGATCCCAGTTTGGCGGATACTAGATGGAAAATTGGTAATATCGAAAGAGAAATACCAATTATTGCCAGTGCCATGGACGGGGTGGTTGATGTGGATATGGCTGTAAAGTTATCTGAGTTGGGAGCTTTAGGGGTTCTCAACCTAGAAGGAATTCAAACTCGCTATGACGATCCAAATCCCATTTTGGATAAGATTGCCTCTGTGGGTAAAGAAGAGTTTGTTTCCCTCATGCAAGATCTCTATGCCGAACCAATCAAGCCCGAACTAATTGAAAAACGTATTCAGGAAATTAAACAACAGGGTGCGATCGCCGCAGTTAGTGCTACACCAGCAGGAGCTGGCAAATATGGTGAAGTGGTATCTAGAAGTGGAGCAGATTTATTTTTCATCCAAGCCACGGTGGTCTCTACTGACCACATTTCACCAGAGTCCATCACCCCACTTGATTTAGTGCAGTTCTGCCATTCTATGCCCATACCAGTTATTTTAGGTAACTGTGTTACATACGAAGTAACCTTGAACTTAATGAAAGCTGGTGCTGCAGCCGTCTTAGTAGGTATTGGACCAGGTGCTGCTTGTACATCCCGTGGTGTCTTGGGTGTAGGCGTACCCCAGGCTACCGCAGTTGCTGATTGTGCTGCAGCTAGGGAGGATTTTTATCAAGAAACTGGTAAATATGTTCCCATTATTGCCGATGGAGGTTTAATTACTGGTGGAGACATTTGTAAGTGTATTGCCTGCGGTGCTGACGGAGTGATGATTGGTTCACCCTTTGCTAGAGCAGCAGAGGCGCCAGGTCGGGGTTATCATTGGGGTATGGCAACTCCTAGTCCTGTTCTTCCCCGTGGTACTCGCATTCGCGTTGGTACAACAGGTACCCTAGAACAAATTCTCAAAGGTCCAGCTGGACTGGATGATGGAACTCATAACCTGTTAGGGGCTTTAAAAACCAGTATGGGCACCCTAGGGGCTAAAAACCTCAAAGAGATGCAACAGGTGGAAGTTATAATTGCTCCTTCTTTACTAACAGAGGGTAAGGTTTATCAAAAAGCTCAACAACTGGGTATGGGTAAGTAAAGGTCAGTTAAGTTAGGTTGTGGAAAAAAAATTTGCCACTACTGTCAACAAACCTGCGAAAAACCATATCTGTAGCTTACAATAGAAATAGCGGAGACAAATGTTTCCGTTCACTCCTCACACCACACTCCGCCTGAACTTTATTTCGGGCGGTTTCTTAATTATTAGATCTTAGAATCTTAGAAGGAAAAATGAGGCACTTTCGGCAAAAGTCTCTGATCAAATCTCCAATATGTCAAGGTGTGATAGAATTGTCATAAAGCTCACAACTATATCAGATGAAGGTTTTTAGCAATGTCAGCAGCATTAGAAGTTACAGACGCTTCTTTCAAACAAGAAGTTATTGACAGTCCAATTCCCGTATTGGTTGATTTTTGGGCCCCCTGGTGTGGTCCCTGTCGTATGGTTGCCCCTGTGGTGGAGGAAATTGCTACACAGTATGCAGGAAAACTGAAAGTCGTTAAAATCAATACAGACGAAAGCCCAGATGTTGCAAGTAAGTATGGTATTCGCAGTATTCCTACACTGATATTTTTTAAAGGAGGAGAAAAGGTTGATTCCCATGTAGGTGCAGTACCTAAAACCACTTTGTCTAAAACTGTGGAAAAGATACTCGAAACAGAGCAAAAATCCACTTTGTCTAAAACTGTGGAAAAGATACTCGAAACAGAGCAAAGGGGTACAGAGCAGGGGTAAAGGTGGATTGTGGGTGTGGTGTCTAAATCCACACTGTTGCAAACTTGGCAAAAAAAAGCTATAATTTCAACCTGGGCGCGTTCTTCTTGCCCAGGAAATCTATATATTAATCTATTGAATATAAGATTATATTACATATTCTAATGTAAGGGAATTAAATATGCTGGAATTATTGGGTTCAGGTTTAATTTCTATTTGGCTGGATTTAGCGGGAATTAAAATTCAACCTGTCAGCGCTCTAGAAACACTAGCAGGACAAACCAGTCCGGGCTTTGTGATTGCCCCAGATCCAAGTCTGGTAGGAGCTATGACCACAAGGCAATATCTTCAAGGGTTAGTATCTTCTAAGTTAATCGAGCCCAATTTAGTCGGTCATCAGGGAATTTGGCTACAATCAGGTCCCATATTAATGGCCAATCACCAAGGTACTGTACCCCTACCTGCTGCATCCCTAACTAAGGTAGCTACTTCTTTAGCGAGCTTTAAAACCTTGGGTCCCAATTATCAGTTTCAAACACTAGTTGGTATTACTAGTCCTATAGTTAATCGGGTGGTCAATGGTGACTTAGTTGTTAGTAGTGGTGGCGATCCTATGTTTGTGGGGGAAGAAGCTATTGCTATTGGTAATACTTTAAATAAAATGGGTATTCAACAGATAAAGGGTAATTTGGTTGTTAGTGGCAAGTTTGCGATGAATTTCTCTAGCAATCCCAATGTAGCAGGTCAAATCTTTAAACAAGCCCTCAATCACAAAACTTGGAACCGTAATTTAACCTACCAGCATTCTATTATGCCTAAGGGAACATTGAAACCTCAACTGGTAATTAATGGTGCCATAAAGGTCGCTCCACCATCTCGCCACAATCAACTACTACCTCAAACTTTATTAATACGTCATCTTTCTTTACCACTACATCAAATCATCAAAGAGATGAATGTGTATAGTAATAATGAAATAGCTGAAATGTTATCGCAGTATATAGGTGGTGCAGATGTGGTTAGATCCATCTCATCTCAATTGGCTATGGTTCCTCAGTCAGAAATTCAATTAATTAATGGTTCTGGACTAGGAAGGGAAAATCGCATTTCTCCCAGAGCAGTTGCTGCTATGTTTATGGCACTTCAGCGAGAAGCAATGGCGAGTAATTTGAGCTTAGCTGATTTGTTTCCTACCTCTGGATTAGATAATCGCGGAACAATGCAGCATCGGAATATGCCAAATGCTACTGTCATGAAAACTGGCACTCTCAGTGATGTTAGTGCTTTGGCTGGGGTGCTTCCTACACGCGATCGCGGTTTAGTGTGGTTTACAATTATCAATCGTGGTAATCAAGTTTCTAGTTTTCGAGCTGAACAGGACAAGCTTTTACAACAACTGGCTAAGCAGTTGGCAACATATAATATTTTTCCCAAGACTCTTACCCCTCATTCGGGGAATAAATCCGTACTCTCCTTGGGATCACCCAATCGCAATGAAGTCATGTATAAAGTTCACTACACCTGCCAAAATAGAACCCTACGAAAATTGTGCTAAAAACTCCTAACTAATCTAAGCTACCCATAGAGTATGGATAGCTAGAATCTGTTTTTAAAAACAGCAGAAATCATCACGGAAAGAACCTAATGGTATAAGGCTGTGATTTCTTGTAATCTGGAAATAACGAAAGATTTTTCCAAATAGGAGAATAAACCCCCTGCTTTAGGTCCTTTTTCCTTGTTTAAAAATCCCAGATATAAGGCTTTAAAAGCATCCGCTGGAGGGATGTTTAACTCTTTAGTAGTGGAGAAAATCACGGTTTGTAATGCTTCTGCTTCCCAAGGGGTAGCACATTCCAGATTTTCAGCTAACTTTTGAATATAAGTTACCTGTTCTGAACTTAACCCACGGGCTTTTTCTGGCACTTGTTCTAAGTACAAAACTAACTTTTCTTCCTCATCCGCATAATCTTCTAACCATCTTTGAGCTGAAGCAATTCTTTGATTGACAATAAATTGGTCATACTCAGTTAAAGAATTAGCACTACGTTGCACAACTTCATCTTGAATATTTAACCGAGGGATTTGCAACAAAGAAATTAATGTGCTGTAATCAAAAGGCTGAAAAACCTTCACCTCATCCCCTAGTTGAGCATAAAATAAAGACATTAACTCTTCAGTTAATTCAGGATTAACCTCATACTTACTAATTAAGGTATCATAATCCCGAAACAGTCGAGTAATGGTTTCATAATTGGGGGCAAAATTAATAACCGTTCTTGGCTGAGTTCTTAACATTAAAAACCTTAATAACTCAGGTGGTAATAAATTAGCAATTTCCCTAGCGCTAGAACCCACACCCTTAGAAGAACTCATTTTTGTGCCATTGACAAGAATAAATTCATAAGGTGAATGAAAGGGAGGTTGTTTCTCCAAAACTTGACGACAAATGGCATTAGCCACATCCCTAGAACCACCTTTTTGAGAGTGGTCTTTACCGGCCATTTCAATAGTTACACCCAAAACGTCCCACTTGGCTACCCATTCAACCTTCCAAGGTAATTTGCCATTACCATTAAGAGGAGACACCCAAGCAGAATGACCACAACCTTGAACATAATTAGTGGAGTCCGGTTGACAAGTGTAAAAAACCTCGGAACCGTTATAATCTGTAACCACAGTGGTAGCTATCTTGCCACAATTTTCACAAATCACCTGAAAAGGGTACCAGTTTTCTGGACGATCTGCTTTACTGACCTGTTTATACACTTGTCTAACCAGGTGAGCATTTTTTAAAAAGATGTTGATATGGGAATTAACTTTACCAGAACGATATAAATCACGTAGGAAATAGGTCTCTGGTTGGATTCCTAAATACTCAAAAATCTCAAAAAACTCACCAATGAAATATTTAGCATAGTCTGGCGCACCTTCCCCAGGAGAAGGGACATTACACAAGGGAAAACCCAAATAAGGTTTAAATTTTTCCCGGTCTAAATATTTGGGCACCGTATCTAAAGCGTCATAGTCATCCACACCATAGGTGAATTTTACAGGCTTACCTGCATGTTTCAAGGCACGGTAAATAACGTCATGGATAACTACACCCCGCAATGATCCGACGTGAACCCTTCCTGAAGGGGTTTTAGAATCATTAACTACCTGGTAACCTTGTGCATCAGCAGCGATTTTATCAGCCCAAAACATTTGACATTCTATTTTTTTACAGTTTTCCTATTGTAACCTATATTATATTTATCGGATAGCAATTGCTCATCTTTTTTCATCATTAGTCTCCGGGCAAAAATTGGTCATTCAACACCTGTTCAGGGGTAAAAGGACACTGGGATGGGAAAGTTTCCGGTGATAATCCAGTTTCTTCCATGGCCCAATCTACAGCGGGGAGGTAGGATTCTGAAAAAATCTTCTCATAATATTTTTTTAAATAGGGGTGTTTTTGGATAGATTTATTAATTCGGCGTCGATGTTCTTTAATACTAGCTTTCCAACTACCAGAACGCTTTTGGGGTTGATATTGCCACTTGAGTAAATGGGCTAAAATCACAATTAAATTGTTTTCTAAGGCATCTTTTAAACTACCGCCCATTTCGGAAATCTCTTCTATTAAGTTGTCAATATCTATATGGTCAAAATTGCCCTGTTTTAAATTGTCAATGGTTGATTCTAACCACAATTGATAGTTCTCTTCATGGAGAGATTTTATATTTGAACTTATATTTGAACTATTGCTCATTTAGTAGTTAACTCCCTTACTGCTTTTTTAGTTAGCTCCTCGATGGTTATTAACTCCGGTTGGGAGACTTCACCTATCATGCTCAACCATAAAAGATATTCAATATTCCCCGCAGGTCCTGTGATGGGAGAAAAAGTCAATCCCCTATAATTCCATCCCAGTTGTAAAGCGGTTTGTAAAACCTGGAAAATTGCCTGGGCATGGTCTTTAGCATCCCGTACTACTCCCTTTTTACCTACACGATTTTTGCCAACTTCAAACTGGGGTTTGACTAATAACACCGCCTCTTTTGGTATTTGAGTTAAACGCCAAACTGCAGGTAGAACTTTACTAAGAGAAATAAAAGAAACGTCTACAACTGCTAAATCAGCAAAGCTATCTAACCCTAGATATAATTGTTCTGGTTGTAATTCTCGTAAATTTGTTCTTTCTTTTAAAATCACCCTACCATCATTTCTGATTTTCCAGTCAACCTGTCCATAACCAACATCAATACCATACACCTGTTTGGCACCATTTTGTAATAGACAATCGGTAAAACCTCCCGTGGAAATTCCCCCATCTAAGCAAATGCGCTCCCTCACAGAAATTTCAAACAGTTTTATTGCTTTGGCCAGTTTTTCACCCCCACGAGAAACAAAGGGGGGACGCTCTTTAATTTGAATTTCCGCACTTATGTCTATTTCTGTTCCTGGTTTATCTATTATTTGTTGATTGACCATTACTTCCCCAGCTTGAATTAGTCTTTGAGCTTGCTGACGGGAAACACATAGTTCTAGTTTTAGTAATAATATGTCTAGTCTTTCTTTCATTTTTTTAATCCAACACAAAGGGTAAATTACATATTTTACCCTTTTTTATCTCTCTTCAGTTCACGAAACTGTAATTGTCACACCTAAGCTCTCATTACCCAGTCTATCTACCGCACATACTGCATAATTACCTGGTTGTACAGTTGCAAAAGTAGTACCAGCAGATAAAATTCTTTGTATTATCCAGGTATCCCCAGTTTGACGATAGAGAGTCCAAGAGCGTACAGATCTATTATCTCCCCTTTGCCAATTTAGTTTTCCATCTTGAAAGGTTATATTTTGAGGAGGCGGTGGAGGTGTTTGATTTCTCCATAACATAGTAGGAACGATGGAAGGACGAGGGTAATACACCTGTTTAAATTGATCCCCAATCCCTTGACGATTTTCCGCTAGGGATTTCATGCTGAAAAAGATATTCCCTAGGGAAAAATTTTCAGCCAGGTTGCGAGAAATGACAATTTGTTTTTCAATTTCTGAATTTTTCCATACTTTACCATCTAGTTGTCCAATATTATTACCAGCGTAAATATGTCGCTGTTTAGTGTTGACTTCTGTCCACCATTTTAGCAGGGTTTCATAACTTTGTTGTGTTTGATCTGTCCGCCAATATAGCTGAGGTGCTAAATAGTCAATCCAACCTTCCTGTAACCATTTTTTTGAATCAGCATACAGAACGCTATAGGGATCTAAACCCACAATTCCTGCTGGTTGTCCCGGACGGTAAATACCAAAGGGACTAATGCCAAATTTTACATGGGCTTTGATTTTTTTAATGCCTTCCGATAACCTCCACACCATTTGATTGACGTTCTCTCTTCGCCAATCTTCCACACTCAATTTACCACCGCTATTTTTATAAGCACTGTATGTCTTTTCGTCGGGAAATGATTGACCAGATATGGGATAGGGGTAAAAGTAATCATCTAGATGAATACCATCTACATCATAACGAGTTAGTACATCAATAATAACATTATAAGCTCTGTCTTGAACAATTTTGGCACCAGGATCCATCCATAACTGATTACCCCATCTATAAACCACTTCGGGATTAGTTATGGCTATATGGGGACTAACATTAGATCCACTTTTGGTGGTGGTTTTTGCTCGGTAGGGATTAAACCAGGCGTGAACTTCTATATTACGCTTATGGCATTCCTCAATGGCAAATTCCAGGGGATCGTAAATCGGTTCGGGAGCTTTGCCTTGAGTTCCTGTAATCCAAGCACTCCATGGTTCTATGGGGGAAGCATACACCGCGTCTCCCTCTGGACGTACTTGCAAGATTAGAGCGTTGAAGTTTAAGGATTGCAGTTGTTTGATGATTTCCAGTAGTTCAGTTTTCTGCTGCTCCACACTTAATCCCGGTTTAGATGGCCAATCACTGTTCCAGACTACTGTTATCCAGGCGCCCCGAAATTCCCTCTGGTGACTCACCTTTACAGTCTTGACCCCTAAAGGTAGTGTGACAATATATGGTGAATTAATCTTTTGCACTCTACCTAAGTACACAAGGGCTTGATACATCATCACCGCCACGTCTCCACGAGTCGCTCCACTTTGGGGGTTCAGTAGTTTGATATTCGGATAGTTCACTACTAAACTATTCCCAGATGCGATCGCAATAGAATTAATGGCATAACTGGGAATATTTGCTGCATCTTCATAGGCCTGTGCCAGTCTACCCACCAGTTCGGGGGAAAACTGACTGGCAATTCCCAAAGCATTAACTATAACAACTAATACATCGGCTCTGGACACCCTATCATTGGGACGGAAAGTTTGATCAGGATAACCTGTCATCACTCCTGTCTCATATACTCTTCTGATCGCATTTCTAGCCCAGTAGTTATCCGGAACGTCTTTAAACGTTATATATTCCCTTTTTACTGGTAAGTTGATAATCGCCCCCATCATGGCTGCAAACTCTCCACGACTGACGGGGTTATCTGGGCGAAATGTACCATCAAGGTAGCCATTGAGAATTCGCCTTTGGGCTAATGCGCGAATGAATAAACTTGCCCAATGATTTTCAATATCTCTGAATGATGTAGTGTTAGATACCATTTTTTTTAGCTCAAGCCCACTAATATATCTATCCCATACTATACACTTTACATGCGAACCACATACTAAGCCAACATTAATGCTAACTTAATAAATACATAAACTAATGTAAAAGGTAACTGACTTTGCACTAATTGTAAAACACATATTTTAACTTATTTCAATAAAACAAACAAAATACACCAAATTTTTGCATATAGAAAGTTACTATCAAGCTAATACCTGGTTTTAATCAATATATTTGATAGATAAAGTAAATCTTATAAAAACGAAGTAACTTTTATTACCTTAAAAACCACGAATTAAGATTGAGCTGATTTTTTGGCTATTTCACCACTAGTATTATTTAATCCGTTAATACGGCTTATGTATACTGCTATTAATTTCTTATCAATATATTTAGTTAATCATTCCAAATACTTTTATACTTTACATTTTATCAGATTGATGTACTTTTTATATCATTTAAATCACATTTTTCTTACTGAACCATAAATCCACCAGCCAGTTAAGATGGGACTTTTATGGTATTTTACAGGAATATAACCACCAAAATAGTACGTAGATTTCTATCAAAGCATATTTTTTATAACTAAATACTCTATAAAACTTGTGTTTCAAATATAACTCTCACTACTGTATGGGGAATTATTGTCGGATTTAACGATCAAGATATTAGCCCAGTCAGCTAAGAGCAGGTTAATATGGCTTCCTAAGAAAAAATTATTTACCATTTGAAAAAAAATGTTACACGTCCAAAAAGCTGATTTACAAAAGGTTTGGAGTGAAAAAAGAGAATAATGACAGGAAGCAACAAAGCCAGACCTACGGTAAATCCCTGATCCCCAATCCCAAAAATTCATGTTAGTGTAATCGGGTTACAAATCAAAAGTGAAAACGGAACGATTTCGCGTTGTCCTCTCGGTTACCAAAACCTGGTAAAAGACACAAGGACATCAAGAAGTAAAAAAAACAAAAGTTCTAGAGTCGCTTTAAAAACAAACTCATGAATCAAAAAAATTTGTGGACTACTGCTGCCGTGTTTCTATCTGTTGCGAGCCTACCTGCAATGGGTTTTACTCAAACAGCTAAGGGGAGTACCCCAATTAAACAAGCATCTACCAAAGGTGATGCGGTAAAAGTGGGAGAGTACCAGTCCCCAACACGGGAACCTGAGCTAGAGGGTGTGACCAGAATTCAACCACATAGCCTACAGGGTCGTCAAGCAGCAACTCTTTACATCCGAAATACTCCAGTTCTCACCTTTTTGGGTTCTCGCGGAGAAACAAAGGTGGGGAGTAGTAAAGTTGTAAAATACGGCAACGTAAACACCGGTAAGTCACCCCAAATTACCAGCGGGGGCGGTATTAGGGGTGCGAAGGAGTCTCCCAGATCCATTTTGGTCAATGACCCAGTATATAGAGCCAGCTTAGTAGCAGCGAAAATTAACCAGCTAGTGCTAGACAGTGCAGACGGTAGACAAGTTACCGTCAGTTGGAATCCCAAAGGGAAATATTCTACCAACAATCGTCCGAGTGGGAATAAAAGTGTACCCACTTCAGTAAATCCAGGTTATACAATTAGATTTGACGGCAAAGAGCTGGTGGAAATCAATGAATCCACCCGGTTAGCAGATGGTACAAACGATCTGGCAAAGGATGCCTTACAAGCAACCAATCATTTGAGAAAAATTCTGGGAGAAACAGCTGAGGTCAGGGAAATTGCCAACTTACCCAAGCCAGGAAATATATCTATACCCAAACTCCCCCAAAAAGTTGCTATTGGTGGGATCAGAATCAACTTTAGAGGTATGGCCTCCTGGTATGGTTATGATTGGGCTGGGAGAAAGACGGCCAACGGGGAAAGATTTAATCCGGAGGCCATGACCGCAGCCCATCGCAGTTTACCTCTGGGGACAAAAGTTCGTGTCACAAACACTCACAATGGTCGTTCCGTAGTGGTGCGAATTAATGACCGTGGACCATATATAGGTGGTCGAGTTATTGACCTTTCTGTGGGCGCCGCCCGAATCTTAGGGATGGTTAGTAGTGGTGTTGCTGCAGTACGGATTGAGGTTCTAGGTAGATAATACTTTTCCTCGACTCTACCTGTGCACTTATCCATACCTTGGCATAGCTCCGGAGGTGGCCAGGGAATTCAATTCCCTGGCTCGGAGATCAGGTTTTTTCATTGGAGATTATCAGCTATACCAGAACACTTTAAAGGAATTTTGTGCGTGTACTAACAACTATATCAAGTTTACGATGTTGCCTACAGGAGCGTCGTCAGCAAACAAATAATAAAAATAATACTCAATTATTGAGTGAACAAGCTCAGTGGTTTCCTACTCCTGTTGGGTTAGTGCCTACCATGGGCGCACTTCATATAGGTCATTTAAGCCTAATTCAAAGGGCTAGAGAAGAAAACCATACGGTAGTAGTCAGTGTTTTTGTTAATCCGCTTCAATTTGGACCTCAGGAAGATTATCAACGTTACCCTCGGACTTTAGATCAGGATAAATTACTTTGTGAACAAGCGGGAGTAGATGTTATTTTTGCACCTAGTCCTGAAGAAATGGGAATTTCTGGCAAACAAGAAAATCAGGTTACACAAGTTTTGCCTCCATCTGGTATGATTAACGGTTTATGTGCTAGTTATCGACCAGGACACTTTCAAGGTGTGACGACTATTGTCACCAAACTATTTAATGTGGTACAACCAGATCGAGCTTACTTTGGAAACAAGGATGGTCAGCAACTAGCTATTATTAAACGCCTAGTGGCTGACTTGAATTTTCCTATAGAAATTGTTGCTTGTCCAACAGTACGAGAAGCTTCAGGTTTAGCTTTGAGTTCTCGTAATCAGTATTTGACTGACACCGAAAAAGAGCAAGCTGTCTTATTGCATCAAAGCTTAGTTGAAGCCAAGACAGCTTTCAAATCTGGTATTCGCCATAGTGATCAGCTTCTAGGAATAGTCCAAGCTGAAATAGCAAAATCTACGAATATCTACGTGGAATATATTGAATTAGTTGAACCAAGTACACTAATGCCTTTAAACGAAATTCAGGAAGAAGGAATGTTGGCGATCGCAGCCCGCATTGGTAATACAAGACTAATTGACAACACAATTTTATCTGATGTGAAGACTAGACAACCAATTATCGCCATTGACGGTCCCGCTGGTGCTGGTAAATCTACTGTAGCTAAACAAGTGGCAACACAGTTAGGGCTAGTGTATTTAGATACAGGAGCTATGTATAGAGCCATAACCTGGTTAGTGTTACAAACCGGCACTGATCCTGAAGATGAACAGGCGATCGCCTGTTTAGCGAGAGAGTGTAAAATAGAACTGATTGCCACGGAAAATCCAGAAATTCCGCTAGAGGTATGGATAAACAATCATAATGTTACCAAAGAGATACGCAGTGGAGAAGTAACAGCAAAAGTATCAGGTGTATCTGGTCAAAGTGCGGTTCGTCAGTTCCTAGTGAGAGAACAGCAAAAATGGGGTGAGAAAGGGGGTTTAGTCGCTGAAGGGAGAGACATTGGTACTAATGTTTTTCCTGATGCGGAAGTAAAAATATTTCTTACAGCTTCAGTAGAGGAGCGGGCCCGTCGTCGCCAGCAAGACTTTATTAAACAGGGGCGAGGCGAAGTGAGTTTAGAGCAGTTGAAGCAAGAGATTCAGGAAAGGGACGAAAAAGATAGCACCAGAAAGATTTCCCCTTTGAGAAAAGCGTCAGACGCGTTAGAAATAGAAACTGATGGACTCAGTGCGGAGGAGGTAACGGCGAAAATTGTGGATTG
Source organism: Cylindrospermopsis raciborskii Cr2010 (assembly GCF_003367075.2). Taxonomy (NCBI): domain Bacteria; kingdom Bacillati; phylum Cyanobacteriota; class Cyanophyceae; order Nostocales; family Aphanizomenonaceae; genus Cylindrospermopsis; species Cylindrospermopsis raciborskii. Next base: position 1,476,029 of record NZ_CP065936.1, on the reverse strand, counting down.
TTATCATAACTTATACCTGTAACGTTGATTGCTTCTATTATAGAGTTGAAGCGATCGCCTAAGCACACCTTGTCTTTTGAATAGGGACATAACTTTGATAACGGGTGCCACTGTAATTGATGTAACAGCAGTGTTAAAGTGTTTAGCCATGGTGAAGTTTTTAAAAAATAACCTTACCGATTCTATTCTAGAACCGATATTTTTAACATTCAAAACTTCTGCTTATATAAATAATTCCTGTTGTTGAAAATTAGATTCTGCCATACGACTATTAGCTAGATTAACATAATCAGGATTGATTTCAATTCCTAAATAATGACGATTTAAATTTTTAGCTGCTAAACAAGTTGTACCACTACCACAAAAAGGATCAAGGACAAAATCTCCTTCTTTACTTAATAACTTAATAAGTTCCTGAATAATATATAAAGGATAAACTGCTGGATGATGATTATTTTTAGTTACTTCTACCGGACTTTCTATAATATCCTTTTTCATGGCATTTCCTAAAATTCTAATAATAGTAAATCCATTATTTTTGATTTGGTTATTTCTACCTCCATTTTGACCACCATAAGCCAATTTATGCACGCCGTTTATTTTCATTCTAAATCCTTCAATGTCGCCATTATGCACTGCTGAAATTGCCTCGTTTAATGCTTTAATGGCATTTGCTTTTTGTTCTGCACTCGAGTCAGAATTTTTAATTAATTCCAGGTATTTTTTACCTAATTTATCTGATGGTTTAGTTTTTGCTGTTTTATTGAATGTATCTAAATGTTGTAAATAATTATCTAGATTAAAATAGTAATCTTTAGATTTAGCAAATATGAAAAAAGGTTCTGTAGCTTGTATTAACTTTTTTTTATCCTGACGTGGTGTAGGGTTAAGTTTTGACCAAGTAATCTGATTAATCAAAAAAATATTATTATTTTCAGTAGCTTGAATAGCAAATTTATAAGGTATGAGGGATAAACTTCCATTAATATATTTATCTCCCAAATTAAAAACTATTGCTCCTGTGCTTTTCAAAACTCTTACACATTCTTGAAAAACAGTTAGTATATTGTTTAAATATTCTGCTTCTGTGGATTCATTACCGATTTCTAAATCACCATTGCCATAATTACGCTGCTGAAAATATGGAGGTGAGGTAATAATTAAATCAAAAGTATCATTTTCTATTTGTTTAAGAACAGATAAGTTATCACCAAAGATAATTTTATTTTTAAAGTGTGATATTTCTTGTAATGGCATATTTATAAGCATAAAATTGGAATTAAACATGAACGTAAGTTGGGTGAGGCTTGCCATTGCACGCTTAAAGCCCTTACGTTCTCCCCATATACTTGCCATGATTGCTGGCCATTCAGGGGATAGGGTTCCACATTGTCCAGAGGTACACTCTCAAATCTAATCTCCCTACAGCGCCATCCACATCTTGCCATTCTCCGGTAACTGGATGGATGGCGAAACCAGGATTTTCAGTGGGTAGGTTAGGGTCTGGGTATAGTTGCTGCTGTAGTGGCAGGAATTGGGTGGGTTCTGGTTCGATGAATACCAATTGTTTTAGATCCCCCTTTGGTTATTTGTTTTGTAATGATAGGTTAGGGTTCTGGTTAAATATAATATTAACCTGGTAATAAAAACTTTGTCTTCTGTCTATAGGAATAGTTACATCTATCTTTGGACAGAAAAATCAGTAATTAACGAAGAAAGTGCGAAGGTCAACAAAAAACGGTTGGCACTTCTTCTGCTGTACGTAAGCTTGACCTTCGTAAGAAGGAATAGGTATTGCGACAATTGGTTGACAACCAAAAAAAGGTGTGTTATGGTAGTGTCCTGACCTTCTTAAGAAGGAATAGGTATTGCGACTAGAAACCCCCCAGCCACAAACACATCCGCATTAGACTTAAATAGTCTTGACCTTCGTAAGAAGGAATAGGTGTTGTGACGTAATAAGGCTGTTGGAAACAACCTTATTACGTGACATTCATCAGGGTGCAAAGACGCCTGAAATTGTCTACCCAGAAAGTGACGGTCAACCGATGGCGGACAATACTAGACGATTGTCAAAGTCAACCGCCCCACCCACAAGGGGATGGGGTTTTGCGCTCGATCAATAAATTATTACCTGCACGACAGCTTACCCTTGGGGGTCTTAAGCTGGGTTCAATTTTTTACCAGATGATAACTCATTCTTAACCTTTTAATTATTAATCTTTGCTATTGTAGTCAGATATTGTCAAACAATATGTTACGGCTTTAGCCAAAGGGTGATAGGCTCTTAAAATTGCCTTTAAACCATATAGCTAAAGCTTGTAGAGCTTAATAACTGATTATAAAGTCTAACAATTATTAAGATGTCACTATTTAACATTGCAGTAACTAACCTTTACTAATAACCCCTTCTGGCATTTCTGGCAATGAACCCTACTGAAAATATCATCCATCTACCAAGAAAGCATTTGCCGCAACAGATACTCACCCAGCACTCAATCATTCCGGTCAGAAATGATGTTCTGTGGCGGATTGAGCGTGGTGTAGTGCGCACCTTGACCTGGAATGAAGAGGGCACGGGTATTACCCTAGGTTACTGGGGACCTGGAGATATTACTGGTCATGCTTTGTCAAAAGTCACACCTTATCAAATTCAGTGTTTAACTAGTGTAGAAGCAACAATCATACCTCCCCATTTGTGGCATGAACACATTGAGTGCTTGCTATCCCACATTCAACAGACAGAACAAATTTTACATATTTTGCATTGTAAGCCCACGTCGTTAAGATTGTGGCATTTTTTGCTGTGGTTAGGGGATAAATTTGGTAGGGATTTGGAACAGGGCAAGTTGATTGATTTGAACCTGACCCATCAAGATATTTCAGAGGTGTTGAACACAACCAGGGTGACAATTACCAGACTGTTGCAGAAATTTGAGGTCCAGGGAAAAATATCACGTCACAAACGCAGTATTATTCTCCGGTTGAGCCAGGTAGAATAGCCATTCTGGCTTGGAGATAGCCAAGGCTATAAAAAATTAAAATTTATAATTTGTGTTCCGGAACAAAAATAGTGTATAGTAGTCAGTAAGGGTATGATATGTAAATTCCCCGAACCATCAATGGATTTGATGATAGGGATTTAAATCTTCCTGATTTTCTTTAGGTGTGAGAAAAGGTAAAAACATGACAAAACTATTTTGGAGTGTTCTCAGAGTGAGTCCGGTTGTTGCAGCTACCATCCTTTCTGCCAACAGCGTATTAGCAAATGAAGTGAAAGAGCCAACCACCAGCGTTGCTCAATTGTCGTCTGATAAGATTAGTCAAACAACTTCTGTTTCTCAGTTTCGTGACGTCCAGCCAAGAGATTGGGCGTTCCAAGCATTGCAATCCTTAGTTGAGCGTTATAATTGTATTTCTGGTTATCCCGATGGTACATTCCGTGGTAACCGCACCCTAAACCGCTTTGAATTCGCGGCTAGTTTAAACGCTTGTTTAGAAAGAGTTAGTGAGCTAATTGCTTCTTCAACGGCTGATGCAGTTAAAAGAGAAGATTTGGCCACCTTACAGCGTTTACAAGAAGAATTTTCCGCTGAATTGGCTACTCTCCGTGGTCAAGTTGATGCGTTGGAAGCACGTACTGGTGAGTTGGAAGCTAATCAGTTCTCCACCACCACCAAGTTGAAGGGTGAAGCTATTTTTGGTCTTACCCAAGCTTTTGGAGACCGTGTAGCTGGCGGTACCGAGAAAATTAATTCCAACTTCACGTTCTCTGACCGGGTAAGGTTGACTTTGGAAAGCAGCTTTAGCGGTAAGGATAAGTTGCAAACTAGGTTAAATGCTGGGAATATTCGCAGTCTAGCTAGCAATGCTGCTGCAGGTGGCACGGGTACTAACATGGCTCGTTTGGGTTATGACAGCACTGCGGATAACGCGCTTTCAGTTGATAAACTCAACTACGCCTTCAACCCCCTTCCCAATCTTAGTGTGAAGGTTGATGCCATAGGTGCTGACCTAGATGACAACTTTGAAGCCTTTAACCCTGACTTTAAGAGCAGTGGATCAGGTTCCATCTCCCGTTACGGACGTTTTAGTCCCATCTATCGTCAAGCTCGTGGTGGATCTGGTATCGCACTGAACCTCAAAGCTAATGACGCTATCACCCTGGGTGCTGGTTACTATGCTAGAGGTAGTGCTACTGCGTCTGACCCGGGTCCCAATAAAGGACTTTTTGAGGGCGACAGTACCATTATTGGTCAGTTGGCGTTTAAGCCGAATCAGGCTATCAATCTCGGATTAACCTACGCCCATGTTTACCAAACATCTGGTGGGTTTAGTGGTGGGTTTGACAGTACTGGTGGTGGTGCTGCTGTAGGTACTGTAGGTACAACATTAAATGCAAGATTAAATGGAAAAGTCGAAACCAGTAACTACGGTGTGGCATTGAACCTAAAAGCTACTCCTAGCATTTCATTAGGTGGTTGGGCAGGCTACACAACTGTGAGCACCTTGGGAGGTACTCCCACCAGTGGAGATGTGTGGTACTGGGCTGGTAATGTGGCAATTAAAGACTTCCTGAGAGAAGGCAACACCCTTGGTTTCGTCTTCGGTCAACCTCCCAAATTCACTGGCGGTAAGAGTGGAGGTACTAATATAAACGGAGAAACTGATACTTCCTTACACGTAGAAGGCTTGTATAAAATCAAAGTTTCTGACAACGTTCTCATTACCCCAGGTGTGTTAGTCATCCTAGATCCTGAACACAACAAAAATAACCCCAATATCTATGTAGGTACACTGCGTACCACCTTCAGCTTCTAAGCTCAACATTGACTTAGTAACCTGTTAAACTCTAATAACCCGCCCTAGGGCGGGTTATTATTTGGAACCTATTTTGCCAGGATTAGGTCATACTATCCAAGACAATTATTGGTAATATCTTATGAGTGGTCTAATAACTTGGAAATCAACTGCTGCTGCATTAATGACCATAGCCATTAACACAGGGGCTGTTATTCCCTGGATCTACCCTAATCCTGCTCAAGCACAATTTAACTTTAACCAACCGCGCACGATTACCATTCCAGCTAATGTGACCCTACCTGTAACCTATGAAAAAGAAAAAATAATTCTCCAACCAGGGGAAAGAATACCCCTGACCCTGAGAATAGCTAATGATATTATGGATAGTAATAGAAATATCTTAATCCCTGCTAATAGCGAGGTAACAGGAGAATTGACACCGGTTAATTTAGGTGGCAATAATAGAAGGGGGGTAAGATTCGTCGCTACAGAATTGGTGTTTCCTAATGGTAAAACCCAACCAATTAGTGCCAACTCCAGAACCATCACTAAAACTGAAACCATCACTAAGGGAAGTAACACTGGTCAAATTCTAACCGATGCTGCTATTGGTGCTGGTGCTGCAACCTTGATAGCTCTGGTCACTGGTAATAAAAAGGTGGAGGTTTTAGAACCCATTGGTGGTGCAGCAGCGGGCGCTTTAGCCAGTGTGTTACTGAGAAAAAACAGGGCTGATGTGTTTGTTCTACGCCCAGAACAGGATTTGGCTATTACATTAACTAGCAATCTGGTGCTATCCCGCTAATATTCCTTAAATCATAAGCAGGAGCGTAACCCATGGGGGTGTTGGGTTTCATACTTCAACCCAACCTACGTTCATCTTATATTTAATTCCACTTACCCACTTGGGGGAAGGTGTCAAATCTTCCCCCACATTAGGGATTAGTAGTCCAAGTCTCCACTAGCAGGAGCAGCTTCCTTCTCGCTAATATTCCTTAAATCATAAGCAGGAGCGTAACCCATGGGGGTGTTGGGTTTCATACTTCAACCCAACCTACGTTCATCTTATATTTAATTCCACTTACCCACTTGGGGGAAGGTGTCAAATCTTCCCCCACATTAGGGATTAGTAGTCCAAGTCTCCACTAGCAGGAGCAGCTTCCTTCTCGCTAATATTCCTTAAATCATAAGTAGGAGCGTAACCCATGGGGGTGTTGGGTTTCATACTTCAACCCAACCTACGTTCTACGTTCATCTTATATTTAATTCCACTTACCCACTTGGGGGAAGGTGTCAAATCTTCCCCCACATTAGGGATTAGTAGTCGAAATCTCCACCACCCATACCAGCACCACCAGCAGGAGCAGCTTCCTTGGGATCTGGTTTGTCAACCACAATACACTCGGTTGTTAGTACCATACCAGCAATAGAAGCAGCATTTTGCAGTGCGGAACGGGTTACCTTCGCAGGATCTACAATACCCGCAGCTAACATGTCAACGAATTCGTTGGTAGAAGCGTTAAACCCTACGTTGAACTCTTTCTCTTTCACTCTTTCAGCAATTACAGCACCGTTTTGTCCAGCGTTTTCTGCAATTCTCTTTAAAGGAGCAGGTAAGGCACGGGCAACTATTAAAGCACCTGTTAACTCTTCACTGGTTAAGGTTTTATTGGCCCATTCCTCTAAGTGGGGTGCTAGGTGAGCTAGGGTTGTACCACCACCAGGAACTATGCCTTCTTCTACAGCAGCTTTGGTAGCATTGATAGCGTCTTCTAAACGCAGCTTCTTATCCTTCATTTCGGTTTCGGTAGCTGCACCAACTTTGACTACTGCTACACCACCAGAGAGTTTGGCTAGACGCTCTTGCAGTTTTTCTTTGTCATAGGAAGATTCAGTTTCATCCATTTGACGACGGATTTGTTCGCAACGAGCTTTTACTGCAGCTTCATTACCTTCAGCTACAACGGTGGTGTTGTCTTTGGTAATGGTGATGCGGCGCGCTTTACCTAAACTATCTAGTTTGGTGTTTTCTAGTTTTAAACCAGCATCTTCTGTGATTACTTGTCCACCAGTTAGAACTGCAATATCTTCTAACATGGCTTTACGACGATCCCCAAAACCAGGAGCTTTCACTGCTGCTACGTTCAGTACGCCGCGTAGACGGTTAACTACTAGGGTAGCTAGAGCTTCTTTTTCAATGTCTTCAGCAATGATGACTAGGGGTTTACCTTGACGTGCTACTTGCTCTAACACAGGTACTAAATCCTGCACTAGGGCAATCTTCTTGTCGGTAAGAAGAATATAAGGATCGTCAAATACTGCTTCCATGCGCTCAGCGTCGGTAGCAAAATAAGGGGAAATATAACCCTTATCAAAACGCATACCTTCGGTGATTTCCAATTCTGTGGTCATGGATTTCCCTTCTTCCAAGGAAATCACACCCTCTTTACCCACTTTATCCATTGCTTCCGCAATCATTTGACCCACTTCTTCATCGTTACCAGCAGAAATGGAGCCTACTTGTGCAATGGCTTTGGAATCTTCCACGGGACGAGCATGTTCCGCAATCTTGTCTACTAAGAATGCTGTGGCTTTATCAATACCACGCTTTAACTGAATCGCATTAGCACCAGCAGCAACGTTACGGAGACCTTCCTTCACAATTGCATGGGCCAATACGGTGGCTGTGGTGGTACCATCACCAGCAGCATCGTTGGTTTTAGAAGCAGCTTGGCGAATCAAGGAAACGCCTGTGTTCTCAATATGGTCTTCTAATTCAATTTCTTTAGCAATGGTGACACCATCATTAACAATTTGTGGTGCGCCAAATTTCTTCTCTAGAACTACGTTACGTCCTTTGGGACCTAGGGTCACAGCTACAGCTTCGGCCAAAATGTCAATACCTTTTTCCAAAGCTCGACGGGCGTTTTCGTTGTAAATGATGCGCTTTGCCATAATCTGTTTACTTCTTGAATTGCTTATGTGTTAACTATCAACTTTTTAGGGTAGCTTCTAGGGTAGTTCGTTCTCCTACCCAACTACTATTACCCAACTACTGCTAGAATGTCTTTTTCAGAAAGTAGTACAAATTCGTCTGTACCCAGTTTGATGTCTGTACCTGCATACTTGGAATATAGTACTTTGTCCCCTACTTTCAGCTCAATTTCTTGACGGGTTCCGTCATCATTACGCTTACCAGGTCCTAAAGCTACTACTTCCCCTACCTGGGGCTTTTCTTTTGCTGTGTCGGGCAAATATAAACCACCTGCTGTCTTTTCTTCAGCTGCTGTGACTTTTACAAACACGCGATCGCCTAGGGGCTTAACTGTGGATACGCTTAGAGATACTGCTGCCATATTTTTTCCTTATCTTTAAATGTCGTTGATTAGCACTCTCAACTCCTGAGTGCTAATGTACCGAAAAAAGACCACAAATGGCAACAATCTTATCTGTACGGTTTTCCGAACCAGATAAATTCTCAATAGGTGAGGAAAACGGAATCAACTAGATTTTTGCCTTTCTACACTGTATTTAGCTATATTTATTACCTGCTAATCAAGCGTAAATACTGAATTATTTTAGTTGTCTGGTTCTGTTGCGTAAGTAGTGAATATTTTTATATGAACAACTTTATTTCCAAATGAGGAAAATTGTTATAGAAATGTAGTCAAGGAATCGCTGAATGAGTAACAATACAGGAGTTCCCAACTTTTGGCTATTGGTGCAACCAAATTTCGTCAATTTCCACATTCTACTTGCAGGAGAAAACTAGATGCAGTTAGTTAAAACGCATCCCATTTACAAAAATGATAAGTATTGGCAGGGATGTGATTTAATCTGCTTTAGAGCCAAAAGTCTCTACAATTTGTGTACCTATTATCTAAGGCAGTCTTTCTTTAAAACAGGCAAGATACTCTCTAGTGGGAAGCTGTATAGCTTAGTGTTTAGTTCCAGAGCTTATCAGGAGATGGCAGTTACTCACAGAGGTTTGTCAGTCATTAGACAGGTATTACAAAGGTGGAAAAATTATATCAGATCTTGGCAAGATTGGCAAGCTAATCCATCTAAATATGTGGATCCACCAAAAATTCCCAATTACAAACACAAAATTAAGGGACGCTTTCCAATTGTCGTATACAATGTATATCAGGGTTGTCCAACCATGGATCAACCATCCCTGGTCCAAGGAATGTGCCAGTTATTTGAGGGTCTATTTGAGGGTGATGTGAACGATTCCATTGGTAAGGCTAGAAAACTGGTAGAAGCCATGATTATTCCCAGGAATAATGGCTCATATCTCCTCAAATTCATTTATGAGGTGCAAGAGCCTACAACTAGGTCTACACGAGTTATAGCTGGTATAGACCTAGGAGTTAATAACCTGGTTGCCTTAACAACTAATAGTTCAACTATTAGACCTTTATTGGTGAATGGTAAACCGTTAAAATCCCTCAATCGACTGTTCAACAGAAAGCTGGATCTAATAGGATCCTATCAGTCTGAGAGTCAACCTAGTCAAAGATTGGGTGGGATAACCACCAAACATCATAACCGATTAGATAACTATCTTCATCAGACCTCCTCTATCGTAATCAATTATCTCAAGTCTAATGGTATTAAAACCTTAGTAGTGGGAAAGAACGATGAATGGGAAAAAGAGACTAGGATGGGTACAAGCAAGAGACACAACTTTATGCCAATACCCCATAGTAGACTCATTGATATACTGAAACATAAATGCCGACTAGCACAGATTGAACTAATCACAGTTAATGAGGCATATACCAGCAAGTGCTCTGCTTGGGATTTTGAACCCATAGCAAAACATCAAAAATACTTGGGGGAACGATTACATCGAGGACTATTTAGATCCGCTAATGGTCAGGTTATTAATGCAGACCTCAATAGTAGCCTGAACATAATTAGAATGTATTCCTCAGAGGCGTTAACTGCCGAGAGGATAGGGAGTTGTGGCGTTCAACCACTAAAGGTGAATCCTTTAGCAAGAGTTAAACAGATATAGAAATGTAAAATCGGTTCTCCAATTTTATTTTCTTGTGTGATTTAACTTCAACGCTAAAACTTGGATATTGTATGGGCAATAGTAACCTAATAGAAATGCGGGTAGGGTTGTAAAAATCATCTTTAGCTCAACACTGAACTTGTCAAAATGATTGAATCAGATTCTTGCACCCGCTTCTGGCAAAGGAAAATATAATAGCGCATTATAAATACTTTTGCTCTCCGTATCCTTACTAGACCTTTGTCATTAAGTTACTAGTATTATGTAAGGAGTAACAACCACCCTCCCAAACCACAACCAACAGGAATGAGTTAGGTGGAAAGAAGCTCCTCCATCCCATTCCGGGAAGGATCTAAGCGCGAAAAATGCCAACGCTATAAAAGAATTCAGCATGAAAGACCAAAAACGACTTTTACTGATTGATGACGATCCTAATTTAATTCTGCTAGTCAGAGACTATCTAGGATTTAGGGGATATGACGTTCTAACAGCTGAAAATGGGCGAACAGCTCTAGGTGTTTTAGAACAGGATATTCCCGATATGATCATCTGTGATGTGATGATGCCAGAAATGGACGGTTATACCTTTGTTGAACAGGTGAGACAAAACGAGCGGACTAGTTGGGTACCCGTTCTTTTTCTGTCAGCGAAAGGACAAAGTGCGGACAGGGTAAAAGGGTTAAATAAGGGAGCTGATGTATATATGGTCAAACCCTTTGAACCGGAAGAACTTGTGGCCCAAGTAGAATCCTCACTCAAGCAAACCAGTCGCTGGAAAGAACATCAAACCAAGGTAGGGGAACCTGGTTCTCGCATCCAAGTTCCTTTTGATGTTCAATTGACCCCCACGGAACTAAAAGTAGTTCAATTTGTGGCTAGGGGTTTAGCAAATCGGGAAATTGCTGAGGAATTAAATGTCAGTCAACGTACGGTTGAAAGCCATGTATCTAATATGTTAGGCAAAACTAACCTGCATAATCGTACTGAGCTAGCACGCTGGGCAATTGAAAATCAAATGGCTTAAAGCCATAGCCATGTAGTTGAATGAAATTTTGAGTTTTGAATTGATGTCTTTATCACTCAAAGCTCAAAAAATCATTCTTCTGAATTTTAGAACTGGATGAGTGGGTTAAAAATCCCTGTTTTAACAAGCTCTATATATTACCCTTCCTGGATATTCTTCCTCATTTATTTTTGCGTATAAGCGAAGGCAGGATAGAACCTCTCCTGGAGTTCCCCCATCCTCCAGTTGTAAATCATCCTTAGTGTACTGGCAAATATCAGCATATAGTCCTGATAGTTGCTTGATCTTGATGTTATTACCTGCTTTCGTAGCTTGATCAGCCATTTTTTTGAGTATACGTCTTGATTCTTGTTGTAGTTTTCCCCACCAGGAATATCTTTCTGCTGGGGGGACAAATACTAGAGAATGTATTGCTTCATCTAGATCTAGCCAACTGCGTAAATTGATGATGCTGCTGGAATCATCATTAAGTTTTTGGTGACGTTGCAGGCGATCGCTAAATGATTCCAGATATAATTGCTTTTGTTCGGGATGAGATTGAAAAGAGATAATATCAAAGCTAAAGACACTTTTTAGGGCGTGATGTAGGTCTGGGTCGATATCAATGAAACTAGTATATAAGGAGAGGAAACTGGTTAAAAAATGCCAATTATCGGAGTTATGTAATTGAGCCAGGTCTGATTTGAGCAAAGCTTTTTTAGACAAAGAGAGTCCGGGAGAGACGATTGTGCCATTTAGACCGGGATAAATAATTTCATCGCGCACAAAGGGTAAATAACGAAGATGCACATAATCTTCCAGGGCACCCAGTTTTTTGGCAATTTCCAGAGAGCGGTTTTTCCAGATTGTAGCCAAATCTTCTGGTAAGCGCAGCAACTTGTGGTGAATTTCATTCCAGAGATCACAGTCATTATCACTGTGTAAGGGTTGGTCTCCCAAGTAAAACCTGACCTCTAAATCAGAATTAAAAATTTCCCCTAATTCTGTAAGTAATTGACCAGATGTGGAATCATGGATTGCGAGTTCAACATCTTCAAACTCTCCAACTGAATTCAACTGTAAAAGACCATCAATTTCCCCAATGACCTGGGAACATAAATCATAGCCTGGATCTGCGGGATATGCTGTTTTAGCCTGTCCTAATGTTTCCTTGAGTCCGTATAGGTTAAACCTCAATAGTTGAGAAATAACCGAATCTTGAGTTGCTAATAATTGTTGTAGATGTGGAATCATATTTCATCCCTCCTGGAGAGCGGTGGGTTGTTGATGGTCAGATTAAAAATAAGGATACTTGAGCTATATTATCATGCTAGTAAGTAGGGAGGGACAATTATTTGTGGGATGGGTTAGTGGTAGGGTAACCCATGGGGGCGTTGGGTTTCGTATTAAACTCAACCTACGTTCTTTAATTCCACCCACCTACTTATCATGAAACTGGTCAGGTTTTAAAAAGGGGGTTTTTAAAAAAATTCCAGTCTTTTATCCAGTGGAAAAATTTGTTAAAAATCCATCAGAAATCTAGAATATCCAAGGATTGTTCGATTTCTACATCTAAGATCATGGCTTGGGTTTCTTTGTATTCTGCTAACCTACCATCTTGCCAATATATATCCGCCGCCTTTTTAAAATCTCCACTTGCTGTCTGTTTATTTCCCATAATTAACCAGCAGTTCCCTCTATAATAATATGCATCACCGTAGTTGGGTTGGGTTTTGATAACCATGCTAAAATCATCCACCGCTGCTTCATATATTCCCTTATTAAAATAGATTTTACCTCGTTGATAATAAGCATCTACATAGTTAATATTTAGAGCGATCGCCTGATTATAGTTTTCTAGTGCTTCTTCGTATGCTCCCAGCTGATAGAGATGATCGGCTCGATTTTTATAAATAACTTCATCATGGCATTTAATGTTAAACAATTCTCCTAGATCTCCTACCAATATTGGTTGATCTAACAAATCGGGATGAATACTAACTGCTTGACTATAGTCTTCTGTTGCTCCTTGATAATCTCCTATTAAATAACGAGCTTCGGCTCGATTTTTGTAGTTAATTGCCAATTCGGGGTTAATAGAAATCGCCTGGCTAAAATCTTCTATGGCGCTGTGATAATTACGTGACTTATAATGGGCTAAACCTCTTTTATTGTAAGCATTGCTATGATTTACATTGGCATTGATTACCTGGTTATAGTTGAAAATTGCCATATCATAATCACCTAATTTATAATAGGCTAAACCAAGTTTATAGTAGGCATAAATGTCAATATTACCAACATTATCAGTATATTTATGGCTGAGATTAAGTTCAGCTTGGAGTTCCCCTTGGTAATAACTGTTTTTTTTATTGTTTTGTAATGCTTGACTATAATTACTAATTGCCACAATATAGTCACCATCATCAAAATGTTTATCCCCCAATTTCACATAAAACTCCACCACATCTCTCCCCATATCTGGTGCTGGTAAATTGTGTGAGTTGTATAAACCGTTTGTATTAGATGAAATTACCTCTTGAGAAATGCCATTACTAATCATGGCTGGTAAATCTTCTAAATATGCTAATAAACCTCCACCATATAACAACTGATCAATACCAAACGAGATTCTGCCAGTTTTTAACTTAATCATTTTTGTCGGGAGAAACCCAGCTAAAAAAAGATGATATGCGGACTGAGCTTCCGTCACCTCCTCCCGAATTAAAATACAAACAATAACTGCATTTTTTCCTACCTCTTGGGAACTCACAGACCATCTCACCTTATCAAAATCCCCGTGACGAGATTTAACTTCTATCCCAATCCAGGGATGTGCAGTGACGGTAAAATCACTTTTACCATCCCCACCTAAACGCTTTTCATAATCAACCTCAGTGATAAAATCTGCTAATCTTTCTTTAACTACTTCTTCACCTAATTTACCTTTGAGATTACTAATAAACACATCGCGCACCGTAGAGGTACGCTTATACTTTTCCGCCATAGACCAGCAAAATTCCCTCAGAGATTTCAGTCTTTGTCCGGAAATAATGGTTAATTCACTATGACTTCCTGGTATTTCACAATTTAATAAACAACCAGAATTTAATCTTTTAATAAAATCTGACTGTAGGGATCTCAATAAATTAATCCAGTCCATATCCTCCTAAACGGAAATCCTTTCTCCAGGTTTAGGTTCAATTACCTGTGTAGATAAACTATTTAATTCTAATAACTCCTTAAACTCTGCCACATTCCCCTTTGCTTGTAATACCTTACTTAATATCCCATCAAAGAACACATCTCCACCAGCAGCGGTAGGGAGCATAATTTGGGGTTTTAACAATTTGGCAACTTCCAAAGCACTATTCATACCTTTAATTACTGGACCTAGGAGAGGCAAAGATAAGTTAATTATAGGTGTGATGACTACATCTACTGGACTCAATTCTTCAAGTGCGGATGAATGATAACCATGTGGTTCATAATATAGACCCACATTATTGGATATATTTCGGATCACATAACCATTTTCTCTCACATTGGGTCCTACAGGAGAACCAGGAAGAGCTTTAATTTCTAATTGGTCTTTTAAGGTGCTATTTTTTAAAGTGTCCTCTAAGGTAAAACTTTCACCGTGATGGAGAGTCTTCACTTGATAATATCCCAATTTCTCTACCACCTTAGCTGCTTGGGGGGAACCGAGAACAGGTATATGTCTATCCAACTGTTTAAGAGTCGGTGGATGAGCATGATCTTCCAAACCTTGAGATAACAAAATTAAGTCTATATTGTTTGGTATGGGACGATCCTGCAGGCGATAACTTTTGAATAGCCAATCTACATTATTAAAGGTTAAATCTCCTACCAACCAGGGATCTAAAAGAATGCGCCACCCCCCAATTTCTAATAGCCAACTGTTACTGTCAAGCCAGGTAAAATACATACTTTTCACTGTAGTTTTAAATAGGTTAAGATGTTTATATCACTTATACATTATAATACTTATTTGCCAAGGATTGGTTTCCCCCTCCTAAAAATTATCTTTTTTACCCAGGGTCTGTAACACCTTTTCCACATTATCCAAATTACCAACTATCCGACGAACAGGATGGGGCCAAATCTTAACTAATGTGGGTGTGGCTGAAACCTGATCTATCTCCGCTTGCTCCGGATGTGTTAAAACATCAATTACCTTGAGAGTGTAAGGAACCCCCAAGTACTCTTCTAATAATTCATGTAGTTTCTCTAAAATTCTTTCAGTGGATATGTTATGACCAGCAACAAATAAACGTAAAACATAAACTTCATGATTCTGTATTATCTGTTTTTGATTGACATGCTTCTGTGAATAAGGCATGGACATACTATCTAAACGCACGATCAAATCGTGATCCTCCCATAATTGGGGAAAGGTTGAACGGTAACTCTCTATTACCATGGGATCACATACATCCTCTCGCCAAGGTGACCTTTGCCACACTTCATTTCCTGTCCCAAAAATTGCTCCCAATACTGGCTGATAGCTCATTACCGCAGGATAAGCCTCCGCAAATGTCTGTATTTTTTGTGTACGTGGATTTAACCAATGATCAATTGTAGCTGTATAACAAGGAACTAAAAAATGGGGAGGTTCTGATAGATTCAGTATTTCCTGCAAGACCCCACACAAATGCAAATGCCATCGCTTCTGTTTACTCGGATCAATACAGTAAATTAAATCTCCCCCCGGTGTAAACAAGGCAATCCCTTTAAACACTTGAGGTAAAGATGGTTTATCTATATTTGTACCTAAGTTATAAATACTCATTAAATTTAGTTAATACCTGTTGTTTGTTATTAACACTGGTCACTGTCAATGCAGAGCATTTATTTTTGTGGAACCGCGTTACCTAAATTATAGGTCACTACTAGCCTTTTATTTTCCATTTCAATTATGAGAGATAAGGAGACTTTTATTAAGAAATGTTAAGCAAGTTAGAAGACAGATTTTGGGTAAGATCCATGGGCATTGCTATTCCCAAAGTTATATATCCAGGGATATATGGGGAATTAGGAGTAGTGAACCAAACCCGGTTTGGGCATCAAATCCATGATTACGAAAAATTAAGTGTAAAGATTAATAAAGAAATGCTCATCTTTTTCTTCAGGTTCTATATACTGAATTTCACTGAATGAAAACAGTGATCTCAAGAATTGAGCAAAACTGAAATTCAACTTTAAACCTTGCTGTGTAATTTTAGGAGGAAAGATCATGGTTGTGGCTCAAAGCTCTAATCAAGGGAAGATGTACTCCTTGTTAATGATGAAAAGCTTTTTAATTTGGACTTTCACATTAGCAGTGTGCTTGTTAGTAGTAGGTTTTCCACTAGTTGTAGTTATGGCTACAGTAGGTTGCTTACTCTCTATTGTTTTGCAATCTGTTATGCCTGCGAGCGCTGTTTTACTCGTAGCAGGTACTTTAGTAATTTTCAATGTTATGTCAGTTTTAATCGTGGCAGGTGTCTTGACTGCTAAGAGTGTTCATCCCAAAGAAGTTAAGTGGTTAAGTTGGCTATATGGTGATGCGGAAAGGGTGCAAACTACCGTTTATGCTTCTTGTCCTTTAACTTGTGAGATCAAATGATTAATATAAGTTTGACATGTCAATTAATAGCGGTAGCCACCTGTAGGGAGGGTAGGCGATCATCTACCCGACTCTCATTTTCAGCCATAAACTCTGTTTATAGAGTTTTAGTTAGAGCTACAACTTGATAGGTCAAATTTAAAAAAACAGTCCATCTGCCCGGTTAAGCCGGGTTTTTTCGTGTTTAAGAGAGGGGAAAAAATTTTGTTTTAACGAATGGGAATGATTTAGGATAGAATTATGGCTGCTGTACTATTTCATGATCAATAATTCGATAAGTAATGACTAAAAAAATTGGCATTGTTTTAGGTACTCGTCCTGAAGCAATTAAACTAGCACCAGTAATTCAGATATTTAAAACTGTTGCGGACTTAGAAGTAGAAGTGATTCTTACAGGACAGCATAAGGAAATGGTCGCACAAGTAATGGTGCTGTTTAACCTGAAAGCGGATTGGGATCTAGAGATTATGCAGCCTAAACAGTCTCTTAATGATATTACATGTAGGAGTTTGCAAGGTTTAGAGACTTTATATAAAAAGCTAAATATAGACTTAGTGATTGTTCAGGGAGATACAACAACTGCCTTTGCAGCAGCTTTAGGAGCTTTTTACCAGCAAATTCCGGTAGGTCATTTGGAAGCGGGGTTGAGAACTGACGATCTGTTTAATCCCTATCCGGAAGAAGCTAACAGAAGATTAATTTCCCAAATTAGTCAATTACATTTTGCACCTACCTCCTTAGCGGTAACCAATTTACAGAATTCCGGTGTTTTAGGGGAAATCCACCTGACTGGTAACACCGTAATTGATGCGTTGTTGAACGTAGCAAAAGCCAACCCAGCTTGTGATATACCCGGTTTAAAGTGGGGAGAATATCGAACTATTTTAGCCACGGTTCACCGACGAGAAAATTGGGGGGAACCACTGCAAGCAATTGCTCAAGGTTTCCTAGAAATTTTAGATCGGTTTTCCGACACAGCTTTATTATTACCACTACATAAAAATCCTACTGTTAGAGAGCCATTACAACAAATACTAGGTAAACACCCCCGGATTTTTTTAACAGAACCATTAGATTATGCGGAGTTAGTAGGAGCAATAGGGCGCTCTTACTTATTGTTAACAGACTCTGGTGGACTGCAAGAAGAAGCTCCTAGTCTTGGTAAACCCGTGTTAGTGCTTAGAGATACTACAGAAAGACCAGAAGCGGTAACAGCGGGTACGGCTAAATTAGTAGGAACACAAACAGATAGAATTGTAACTGCTGCTAGTGAGTTGTTAAGTGATAAGCAAGCATATTTATCAATGGCAAATGCTATTAACCCTTTTGGAGATGGTCATGCAGCAGAGCGAATCTTGAAAATTGTTCGCAACTATTTAGGGCTGACCGTGGACGGAGTGTAATATTAGTTGTGATTATCAGTAGTCACTGTCAGCTACACAAATACCTTTACACTTAATTCCATTAGTAGCAGTACGTTTACAATGGGGACAAAGAATCCTTTCCTCTTGACAACCGGGTAGGTTGTTTTTATCAGTTCTGCTTTCATCCTTTCCCACGATTTTGTTCATAATTATGAAACCATTTGTTGATGTTGATATTTTTATTGAACAGGTTCTGGAGTGGTTTCCGGGGTGGGGGTTTCTATGGGTTCTGGTGCGGGAGGATTTTCTATGGTAAGAGAGAATTCGTAGTCTTCAGGATTTGATGCTGTGGAAACTACAACAAATTCATAAAATCCACTTTCTGGTAATATTTGGGAGAGTTGACGCGATTTTGAATCTTGCAAAAATTTTGTCTTACCAGATGGAGAATAAACTGACAGTAAAACCTCCGTGTTTGCATCCAGTTGCACCTGCATATTTTGGTCTTTAACCAATTTGGCAATGAAAACTTTGCCTCCTCCTGGATCTAGAGTTCCCCTAGCCATTTTACTTGTATTACCAGGATCCAATACTATTTTTTCCCAGGCCGTGTTTTCCATGATGTCATTGAGTCTATCGTTGGCAAATCCCTGCCAAACTTGACCGAGAGGTTTGGAAATAAAATTCTTACCCTTTTGCTCAGGAAAAATACGTAAAAGAGCAGCATCAGCTAGGTCATATAGGGCATTACTACTAACGTTTTTGCTGTTAATTACCATTTGCCATTTTTGTCGAGTGGATGATGTATAAGTTCCTAGCTGTCTACGTGAGTTTTCGCTGAGGATAGCAAGTTTTTCCACAACTTCCATGGCAGTTTTATCCCATTCTTTCCGTAAACTTTCATCCTCCGGTTCGCTGCTAAGAGTCCTTCCTGTTAGACTGGGGTTTTTTTCCCAAAATACCTGATTCACCAAACTGCTAAAGAACCTAGAATTGATGTTTAGTTCTTCCAGGCGATCGCGCAGTTTTTGCTTACGTTGTTTTTCTTCTGGGGAGTAATTAGCGGTGGGATCTACAGAGGGTGTAGTGGTGGGTGTGGGAGATGCGACACTGGGGGTGTTAGTTGGCTGATAACGATTATTAAACCCCCACCATAATAGTCCTGCACTGGTGAATATAGCCATAGTAACCATCATTATGTTAGTTGTGGTCCAAACACCCGTGGTTTCAGGTGTGGAGGTCATGGGTGTAGATGGTTGAGAAATTGCCATTGTTTGACTAGTGAGCGACCCAGACATAGGAGAACTCACCCTTTGGAAGTTAAGAGCATCTAAAACCTGATTGGCTGTTTGATAGCGATCGCCTGGTTTATAGGAGAGCATGCGGTCTAAAACTTGACCTAGGAGTGGACTGAGTCTAACTTCTCGTCGCCATTGCCACTGTAAGGTTTGAGTATCAATTATTTCCTGGGGCATTTTACCTGTAAGTAATACTAAAACAGTTACAGCTAAAGCATATAGGTCGCTATGAGGGTAAACTAAACCTGTTTGCATTTGTTCTGGTGGTGCGAATCCCACTTTGCCTAATAAGGTGCCACTACTAGGAGTATTTTGACCGGATTGGTAATACTGAGAAGCTAAATTTGCAGCAACTTGTTTTACTCCTCCGAAATCAATTAGTACTGGCAACTGATCGGAATTTCTTAGAATTAAGTTATCAGGGGAAATGTCTCGATGAATCACCCCCATGCTGTGAATGTATTGCAAAACTGGCAGAATTTGTTCTAAGAGTTGACGAACTGCAGTTTCAGAAAATTTTAGCCCCTGTTGTTGTTGAGTATTGAGTAAAGAGCTATAGGTTATTCCTTGGACGTAATCCTGGACTAAAAATAGATATTCCTTTCCCTCGAGGTTAATGGGCAATAATTCCCGAAACCGGGGTATTTGAGGGTGTTCTAACTGATAAAGTACAGTGGCCTCCCTTTCAAATAGTTCTTGGGCTTTTTTAACAGCTTCTGGAGTTTGGACAACAGGAGAAAATTCTTTTAAAACGCAATACTCCCGAAATCGGTTCATATCCTCAGCTAGGTAGGTACGTCCAAATCCCCCCTGTCCTACTTGGCGTATAATAACATAGCGATCGCTCAGAGTTTTTCCTAAAAGATTTGTGTTCATGGATGAATAATTTGGGACTGGTATTTTCTTATCCATCCCCACCCGGGGGATGGGGTTGTTTATACTACTGCATTGACATTAATGAGATTTTCGATTAGAGCATAGACATCATGACGACTGAGTTTTTCCTTACCATTAGCTAGTGCATCCAGAGTACCATGGGCCAAGGCCAGGGGAATTTGACAGAATTGTAGAGCGGGTCCAGGAGGAAGACTATTAGTATAACTATCCGCTAAAGCTAGATGACGACGAGCATACTGTTGAAGATCCTGGTGATTCCAACCCTCGGGGAAAAAATTTACCCCACGGGTTAAATCTTCACTATTATTACGTAGGATATTTACTGCTTGTAACCCTCGACCAAAGGCGATCGCTTCCATGCGGTTAGTCGTGGTTCCATCATACCATGACCATAAATCTGAGAGTAACAAACCTACTGCACCTGCAACGCCAAAGGTGTAACGGTCCAGGTCGTATTCATTCTTAATTTGCCAATTTATTTGTGACCAGTAAGCCATTCTATCGGCCATAGCTGCTGTTGCATCCCAAATGCGAGGTGCAATGCTTTCTGGTGCTAAAATTGCCCATTCCCTAATCCTGACACTGACCTCAGGTAAGGAATCTTCATAACCCTTAAATCCCATGGAAAAAGCATCCACTGCAAAACCATCCACTCCTGCTTGTAGAGTTTGGCTAATGCTTTGTAGTAAAATTCCCTTAGTATGATTTTCCAGAGTTGGATGGTCCTCAATCTCGTCAATAGCACGCATACACAAGTATGCTGATGCCACAGCTTCTTGTAGTCCTGATGGCATAATGCTAATTGGAATATAAAAGGTTCTACTAGTTTCCTTGAGAATTTGTAAAGCATCCCGACGTAAATCCATCACTCCACTCCTATGTTAAGTTTCACACCACAACCTACTATTTTATGTTTTGGGTGGGAAATTTTGTATCCTCAACCCGTTCCGTATTCCCTATTAGTGTACACATTCCTGTAATAATGGGAATGTTAGTTATGTTTACTTAGATTTTTATATGCCTTTAAAAGCAGTCCTGTTCGATTTTAATGGAGTGATTATTAAAGACGAATCAATACATTTAAAACTGATAGATGAGATTCTGGTGGAAGAAAATTTACAACCCCAAAAGCCAGATGAACGTTTGAGATGTTTAGGAAGGAGCGATCGCGCTTGTTTTGAGGAGTTATTAAAGCGTCGTGGAAGGGTGGTCAGTCAAGACCATTTAACCAACCTGCTGCGAAATAAAGCAAACAAATATATTAAGGAACTAGAGAGTCTGGAACAGTTACCGCTCTATTCTGGAATAGAGGATTTAATTATACAGGCCCGGTCTCAAAATTTGCCCGTGGGTCTAGTTAGTGGTGCCCTGGTTCGAGAAATAGAGTTGGTCTTAGAACGTGCTAATATAAGAGAATATTTTCAGGTGATCATTGCAGGTGATGATATCGCTACTAGTAAACCTCAACCGGAAGGGTATTTATTAGCCGTGGATAGACTTAATCAAGTATATTCTGATATAAATGTTGATTTAAGTTTACAACCCGAAGACTGTTTAGCCTTGGAAGATACCTTAGCTGGCATAGAAGCGGCGAAACGCGCTAGAATGAAAGTTGTGGGAATTGCTAATACTTACCCCTTTCACATCCTCCAGCGTCAAGCTAACTGGACAGTAGACCATGTAAGGGATTTAGAGTGGGAACGAATTTGGGAAACTTTTGAGCAGAAAGATTGGAAAAATGGAGAGCGTGTTACAATAGGGTAAACCTAGGGGAATTAGCTCAGTTGGTAGAGTGCTGCGATCGCACCGCAGAGGTCAGGGGTTCGAGTCTCCTATTCTCCATTTGTACATGTCGCTTGCCAGATTATTTGTCCATATTGCCAAATTAAATGTCGTTTTTCTCAAATTGATGTCGCATAGACTTAACATTTAGTATTTAAACCCTTGCTCGGCTTCTTTCTCTTAAATAAATCTCATCAACCTTTAGTTTGAGACGATATTATCTTCTGATAGAACAACATAGTTTTCAAGGGTATCCTCGTAATTTTGCGATCGCCTGACGACGTACATCACTAGGCTCTGTAATACTAACACGTCCATAAGATAAAGAACCTACAGTTAGTGCGATTGGTTGTACAGGGTTTAACTCTAACAAACGACCAATGCGATCTTCTCTTTCAAGGCGGACTAAATCATCAATTGCACCTAAATAAGATTCACCCCTAGCTTAACTAAGGGAGATTTGAGTTTGATTAAGAAAAATCAGGGCACCACAGAATTATTTGCTCTTCCGGTTTGGATGTGGATCCCAAAATTTTCACTTTCTTTTCCTGATACAATAAATCAATTAAATTTTGAACACTAGCTGTTTGAGTCTCAGGAAACTGAAACTCCTTAAGTGTATTATCAATTGCAGTTTTTACTGCAATACATTGGTTAATCTTAACTAAATTAAACAAGAAACCTTTGACAACTTCTAAATTTTCCTCACGGTTTTCACTGGTGTGTGGATTTGAGGTTTTACTAACAATCCCCAAAGCCTGTAATAAGTCACACCCGTGTAAAACTTTTGACCTTTGCACAAAATCTTCTAACTTTCGTAAATCAACTGTTTTACCACCAATGAGTAAATCCTGGGACTTAGCAGAATTCACCAAACTTTGATAAGTTGCTAAAAAATGAATTCCAGTCAAACTAGACCTAATATGAAGGTTGTGTGTATTTACGAATATCTGTCGATAAATTTGGTTACCAGATGATTCAGGGTTACCCACATTTCCACTACGAATTAAGTAAAGTGTTTCACAGGCCTTTTTTTGAATAGCTGTTTGACAAGCACTCATAATATGATAAAAGCTATTCATATTATGTTCTTCTGTCCAGACAACGCCAGTTTTTTGGTTATTTTGAGGATGGAGATAACTAAAGGAATGGGTGGTATACTTGCCACTAATTAGTTTAGGTTGAATTTCAGGAATATCCATGGCACATATAGCATATATGAGCATTTGAGTCAAATCAGATGATGACAATAAAGATATTTTGCTATATTTCTGCTGGCTTTTTTTATACTCCTGTTGCCATAATAATTCGAATTCCGATTGGTTTATATCCTGGTTAGCTGAAAATGTAGCATTTTGACCCTTAACATCCACTTTTTGGTTTTGGGAACCGTCATCCACAACCGTGTTCTGGGGTGGTAATTCCTCCTGCGCTGCACTATAATTCCCATTGAGGGAGAGCTTATATTCCTGATACTCCTTCCGACCCAAAACTAATGTACTTCTAGGTGTGCTTTTACCACCAGGGTAGTTTCTATCTAATATTTCTCGACTGAGAGGAAAAAGAGGAGATTCTGGTATGGGATAGGCTAATCTGTGTAGTGGTTTGAGCTGACAAATCCACAGTGCTTCCGCTTGTTCTATACTAATATTTTGTAACCTGATTTGTTTTTCAATTCCCGCTTTATCAGCTGGAAGAATACTGTCACGATTCCGCTCCCAAGTATCAGAAATAACACTGATAATTACTAGGAAATTCTTCAAATTATCACCATGAATGGTTGTATTAACATTCATAAAAGGCTGAATTTCCAAAGTACCTCCGGGTTGCTGAGGCATGGTATCAAGGTTATCAAAACACAAAACTATCGGTTGGGTTTGGGTAGAAATTTTACCAAAATTGGCTAAAATATTTTTGGCAGCTTCCTCTGTATCAATGCAGCTTTTAACTTTAATTAGTTTCATGGATTCTTCGCTTAGGTCATCTCCCCTTAGCCATTCACATGCCAAATCATATAAATCTGGATTGGTCAGATCATGGAGCACACCAAAAAAAATATCAGGATGATAGATTCCTTTCTTATAAGTACTTTTGAGGTGTTTAATAAATTTTGGGCGATCGCCTCTTAGGAGTTGCCAAAAATTGGTATTGAATATTTTCTGTTTGACACCACTTTTAGTAAATGCACTGAGACTTTTTAGCCACAACATTAGCTGCGATTCTTGTTCTCCTTCAGGAATTTGCAGTAAACTATCAACGGTACGACGGAGAATATGTCGCCATATTTCAGCACTACTGCTCCAATTACAAAAAACATAGGCAAAAAAGGCTTTGGAATTCAACTTACGTTTCAGTCTACCCAGGAGATAACTTTTACCAGATCCAGAACTACCCCTTATCAAAACTGTCCGACTGCGATGATCTTTGGCTACTAGCTCGAGTAGACTTTCAATTTCTTTTATTGCTTCTTGGTGAATTGAGTCTACCATCACTGTGGAATCTTGCTCTTCTACCCAAAAATCAGTGGGCTTTATTTGGATTGAATCAAAGGGGTTAGTTTGGCGTTTGATAATGTCATTAATGTGTGTCATGGATGTAAAGGGTAAACAACTGAAAGTGAGTAATTATTGGCTCTTAATTAACTATAATAAAAAACAATGGACCACCAATATTCTGGGGGATTCCCGCATCAATCTGAATTCCAGTATAATTGGTTACTTCCTGTAAAGGATCAAAATCAATTTTATTCATCTTTTGCAATCTATATAATGCCTGATCTAGATCATCTCTTGATAGGGGCGGTTGTAATTTCTCTCGCACATGGAAGATGGGTAGGTAATTTTCTGTACCCAGTTCTCGATCTAAATTTTCAATAGTTTGTAAAATTTCTTCGTCAGTTATTTCCCTAGGAATTACTGATTTTTTTCCCTGGGCATTCTTACGCAAAAATTGTATGTACGCACCCAGCATGTCTAAACTGATTACAGGATGAGAATCTTTTTGTGGTATGTACTCATCACGTAAAAACTCAAGTCCTCTATCTGTGAGCCAAACTTGTGCTTTCGTCCTTTTTATCTTCTGTTCTACCTTTATTAAACCCCGCTCACTCAGGATTTTTAAAATTCCGTCTTTTTCATCGGACTTTAAAGATTTAATCTTAATTTTACTAACCTCTATTTTCTGATTGCTCTTAGCTATATTTTGTAACACCTTTATTTCTTCAGGCGCTATGGGTAGTTGGGAAGATTCAATCTGTAATGCAGCTTTACCAGCAGGTAAGATCTGCGCTGAAACAATTTCTCTGGAGTAATCTACATATTCTCTCTTTTCTAATTCTTGACAAATTTTACTTTTTTCTTTTTTAAAATATTCAAGCGCAGAAGAAGTCCAACCAGCATTATGATCTGGGGATGCCAGTAGTCTTAGCATAAATTTTAACTGGTTTGTATTCATAGTTAATCTTATTTGTATGTCAGGTATAGTTTTTAAAAGTCATTGTCCATTATATACACTTTTGGTAAACAAGGCCTATGAGTGTGTTTAACTATTTTAACAAAAATAGTTAGCATTCACGATCCATACCCAAAAATTTCGGGTCAAAAATTCTTTAACCTTGAACTTTTCCTTATCTTTAGATAACTAAATCTTAACGTCTTGGAGTTAACGTTGTGTGATTAGAGGTATTGCTATGTAGCAATTAACTTAATTGATAACTTCAACTGCTTCTAGCTCAACATAAACCCCAACCCCAAAGGTGAACAATGGCAACTATTAAAACAGTCCGTTTTTCCCAGTTCAATGCTTCCCTTAACCGTAATACTAGCAATCAGTTAGTTACAGATTTATCTACCACTACTAATGCCCAGGCCAAATCAGTAGCGGAAATAATTCAACGCGCTAACCCAGATGTACTGTTAATTAATGAATTTGATTACGTTCAAACCAATCCCACCCAAGCTATTCAACTTTTGCAACAGAATTATCTTGGTGTGAGTCAAAATGGAGCAACACCCATCACCTACCCGTACTTCTATATTGCTCCTTCTAATACTGGTATTGCTTCTGGATTTGACTTAAATAACAATGGTGCAGTGGTCACAACACCTGGTGCTGCTGGATATGGTGATGATTCCTTTGGATTTGGTAATTTCCCTGGGCAGTTTGGCATGTTATTACTGTCTAAGTATGAAATTGACACGGCAAATGTTCGCACCTTCCAAAACTTCTTATGGAAGGATATGCCAGGCAATTTATTAACTAATGACCCCACGGTAGATAATCCTGCTACTACCACAGTTAATGAAAATCTTGGTAGCTTTTATTCACCCGAAGAAATTGCCGTACTACGTCTTTCTTCCAAAAGTCATTGGGATGTACCCATCAAGATTGGTAATCAAACCATTCACGTTCTAGTTAGTCACCCCACTCCACCCGTATTTGACGGTACAGAAGACCGTAATGGCAAACGTAATTACGATGAAATTAGATTTTGGAGTGACTATATAACTCCTGGTAAGGGGGACTATATCTATGATGACACGGGTAAAAAAGGTAGTTTAGCATCTGGGTCTAGTTTTGTCATTATGGGCGATGAAAATGCCGATCCCCAGGATGGAGACAGCTACAATCAGGCCATTTTGCAATTGCTCCAAAATCCTAATATTAATACCAATTTTATCCCTACCAGTTTAGGCGCTGTGCAACAGTCAACCTTACAGGGAGGAGCAAATGTCAATCACCGGAGCAACCCAGCTTTTGATACATCTGATTTTGCTGATACAACCCCCGGTAACTTACGTTCAGATTATGTTTTACCTTCTACGGATCTCAAAATTGCCAATTCAGCAGTTTTTTGGCCGGTTAATACTGACCCTAACTTTGCACTGGTAGGAACCTTTAATTCTAGCTTACCTGGTGGTTTTCCCAGCTCCGATCATCGCCTAGTACTGGCTGATATTCAAGTTGACCCAACCCCGGGAGGAAAGACAGTTCCCAATCTAAAGTTTGTGGGTCAAAAAACCTTTGTCACTGGTTTTATCCCCCCCGGTACTCCAGGAAAAGTTAATGGCACAGACACCCCCATGGGTGGTTTATCCGGTGTTGTCTATGATGTGGCTAAAGGTCTCTTTTATGCTATCTCTGATGACCGTTCCCAATTTGGTCCAGCTCGATTTTATACTTTTACCCTGAATCCTGCTACTAGTGACATCACCTTTACTAATGTTACTCCGATTACGGATACCAGTGGTAATTTATTCCCAGCCTTGAGTCTTGGCCCAGAGGGTATTGCTCTCACTAGCAATGGAACTGTGTTTATTTCCTCTGAAGGTGAGGCTAATCCCTCAGCAGGTCGTGTCACCAACCCCTTTATTAAAGAGTTTGATTTGACTACAGGAAAGGAAATTAGAACCTTGCTTGTTCCCAGCAAGTTCTTACCTGTGGTTCAAGATACTAATGGTGACGGGGTCGTTAATACTGGTGATACTCAAACATCCGGGGTGCGCAATAACTTGGCTTTTGAAAGTTTGACTATTTCCCCTGACCAAAAAACTCTATATACCGCCACGGAAAATGCCTTACTACAAGATGGCGATCGCACGTCCTTAACCGCTCCTAGTCGTTCTCGTGTTATTCAGTATAATTTAGTTACTGGACAACCGGAAAAAGAATATTTATACTTGGCAGATGCGATCGCCAAAGCACCTACAGGTGGTACAGCAGCAGATAGTGGGTTAGTGGACTTACTAGCGATTGACAATCGTGGTACTCTATTAGCCTTGGAAAGGTCTTTTGCGGTGGGACAAGGTAACACCATCAAGATCTACGAAGTGACTCTTCAAGGAGCAACGGATATCACTACAATTAATTCCTTGAGTGGAATAACTAGTGATCAACTAGCAGCGATTCAACCTGTACAAAAACGCCTGGTCCTCAACCTTGATACCCTAAATTTACCCAATAGTGATGGGAACCATCCTACGGGAACGGACAATATAGAAGGATTGAGCTTTGGCCCCCGATTAGCTGATGGTCGTCAGTCCATAGTATTGGTCAGTGACAATAATTTTGGTGCGACCCAATTTACCCAGATCCTCACTCTGGGTGGGGAACTATTACCTACTGTAATTCCCACGGTAGAAACCCGCCCGGATTTATTTGATGATCCTACTTTACCAACATCTCAAAGAGCAGATGCGGATGACCCAGCCATTTACGTCAATAGTCAAGACCCCAGTAAGAGTATCATTTTAACAGCGGTGAAAAATGCTGGACTGCGAGTCTATGACCTAACGGGCAAATTATTACAGGAAATTAATCCTGGGTCAATTCGCTACAATAATATTGATCTCCAATATGGCTTCACCCTGGGTGGAGAAAAGATAGATATTGCGGTAGCAAGCGATCGCCAAAACGACAAGTTGGTGATTTTCAAAATTAATCCCCAGGGAACAGGTGGGAACTATTTAGAGAACATCACTGATAGTAGTGTCACTACTCTGTTTCAAAGCTTACCCTTTGTTGCTCCTTACTCATCATCATCCCGCAGCGCCTACGGAATAACTATTTACCGTAGCCTGGCAACTAAAGATTACTACGTGTTTGCTTCCCGTCGTCAAACGGGAGATGTGGCTCAATTTAAACTGATTGACAAAGGTAATGGCAAAGTAGGCTATGAACGAGTTAGAGAATTTACCATTCCTGCTCCTAGTGATTCTACCCGTTCTGCTCAAACCGAGGGTATGGTAGCAGACCAGGAAATGGGCTTTGTTTACATTGGTCAGGAGGATGTGGGAATTTGGAAATTCGATGCAGAACCCAATGGTAGCAACGTTGGTAAACTGGTAGATAAGGTTAAATTTGAAGGTGGTCAAAACCTTACAGATGATGCGGAGGGTCTCACAATTTACTATGGCAAAAATGGCACCGGTTACCTATTAGCATCTAGCCAAGGTGATAACAGCTTTGCCGTTTACACCCGTGAAGGTAGCAATGATTTTCTGGGGAGATTTGCTGTTGGCAGTAATGGCGCAATTGATAGCGTGCAGGAGTCTGATGGTGCAGATGTGATTAATCTACCCCTAGGCGCTAATTTCCCCATGGGTTTATTTGTCACTCAAGATGGCAATAACGAACCCGCTAAAATTACTGATGGTGAGAACATCAACAGCAATTTTAAATTGGTCCCCTGGGAAAATATTGCCAATGGTTTCCCCACATCTTTAAAAATTGATACTACCACTTTCAATCCCCGCACTCCCATAGCCCAGTCCCTAGTTAACGGAGTTGCTAGCGGTGACACCACCCAAACTTCTACCATTCTCTGGACCCGCAGTCTTTTCACCGGACAGGTGACCTTTGAATATGGTACAACTCCAGACTTTAGTACCATAGTTGGCAAAAAGACAGTCAACGTAACCAATACTACTCAACCAGTTAAAGTATTAGTAGATGGACTTACACCGGGAACCAATTACTACTATCGGGTCAGCGATGTAAGTGGTGGAACTGCTACTGGTAAGTTTAGCACAGCAGCTACCTCCACAACTAGAGCTGGGTTGAAATTTGGAGTCTCGGGTGACTGGCGTGGTGAATTAGCGCCCTATCCAGCCATTAATAATGCGGATACAGCTAATTTGAAATTCTTTGTCCAACTGGGAGATACCATTTATGCTGACGTTCCCTCACCAGGACTCAAGGATAGCAAGGGAGTGGAAATACCTCAAGCTACTACCCTAGAAGACTATCGAGCTAAACACTCTGAAGTATACGGACTACGCTATGGACAAAATACCTGGGGAGACCTAAGAGCATCTACCTCCATTTTAACTACTATAGATGACCACGAGGTTTACAATGACTTTGCTGGTATGTCTCCTTCTGGCACGGGTTTAACCAATGACAATCCCTTCTATGAAAATGGGTTGCAGGCTTTCCAAGAGTATAACCCCATTAGCGATCAGTTTTATAGTCAAACCGGTGATAGTAGAATTGATGGAGAAAGGAAACTCTATCGCTATAACACCTATGGTAGTGACGCAGCTACTTTTGTATTAGATGCTCGCTCTTTCCGAGATACGGAACTACCCCCCGTTACCAACCCAGGTGATTCAACTCAGGTTGGCAATTTCCTGGCCCAGTCTTTTAATCCCAATCGCACCCTGTTGGGAAGACCACAGGTGGAAGATCTCAAAAAAGACCTCCTGCGCGCAAGCAACAGCGGTATAACCTGGAAGTTTATCATGTTGTCAGGACCAATCCAAAACCTGGGTGTAGCAGCAGCAAGTGACCGCTACGAAGGATATGCAGCTGAAAGAACGGAACTTCTCAAGTTTATCGATGACAACAAAATTAAAAACGTTGTTTTTGTTACTGCTGATTTCCACGGTACAATAGTAAATAATCTCACCTATCAAACCGCACCCGGTCAAGCTCAAATTCCTACCAATACCTGGGAAATTATTACTGGTTCCGTAGCTTACGATGCTCCCTTTGGACCAACAGTGGCTGGTTTATTCCTAACACCACAGCAAAAGGCATTTTATGATTCCTTACCTACAATTAGTGATGGGGATAGTGTTGTAAATGACAAGGATGATTTCATTAAACAAGCTATCAACAATGGATTACAACCTTTTGGCTACGATCCAATAGGTTTAAACAACAACCTTTCTCAAGTTGATGGGTTAATTAACTCTAAGTTACTACAAGGAGACTATATTGCGACTCACACCTACGGTTGGACGGAATTTAACATCAACCCAACTACTCAAAAGCTAACGGTCACTACTTATGGAATCAAACCCTATACTGAAGCTGAGTTAGTTGCTGATCCTAATGCTATTATCAATCTGCAACCCCAAATTGTCAGTCAGTTTGAGGTGGAACCAAATGCCAATAATGTTCCCCAAGCATCCCAGTTGGTCTTTGGCACCACGGATCGTGATGTTGTGGTAATTCCTTCCCAAACTGATGGTATTAAAGACCTAATCTTTACCGGTTCTGGAAATGATGAGGTAGACACTACTCTCAATACCTCCTTGGAAGGTTTTCCCAGGGGCGAAAATACTATTCACACAGGTAGTGGCAAAGACGTTATATACGCAGGTAATGGCGATCGCATTTTTGGTGGTAGTGGGGATGATGAAATCTACGCTACAGATGCCAAGGACTATCGCCTTTCCGGTGGATCTGGTAATGACGTTTTTCACCTAGGTGTGAATGGTCGCGCTTTAGGTGGTGATGGAGATGATAAATTCTTTGTTAGCGAAGGTGGGGGCAATTTAATTTCCGGTGGTGCTGGTGCAGACCAGTTTTGGATCGCTACCGGTGATATCCCCAAAGTTGACAACAAAAACCTTGCCAATACCATTGTGGATTTTCAGATTGGTACTGATGTTTTGGGTATTAGCGGTCAAGTCCAGAGCTTTGGCTTTAAGGATCTAACCTTAACCAATAACGACATTATCATCAATGGCAACACTATAGCTACCTTAATTGGAGTAAATACTAGCACACTTACTGTCAGTAACTTCAGTTTTGTTTAGTCTTGCTTAAACTACAGCATCTAAAGCTATAGTTTAAGTTTAAAAATATCGATATTTCAGTTTATACTTGATATATACTGGAATATCGATCTGATTTGAAACCACAGATAAAAAATATAAAGAAAGTGATATAAAAAGGTAAGGACAAAAAACTCATAAACATTTATAAAACCAATGCCACTCATAAATACAGTTGATGTGACCATTTTCACCAAGTTTACTATTCCCCTGTTGGCCAGCTCTACCAATGAGTCGGTGGACAATACCATCGTGGTAGCAGCAGTTCTCCTCAGTTTAGTAGTTATTTACCTAGCTAGTAAGTTAGGGGGCGAACTATCCAACAAATTAGGATTTCCACCGGTTCTGGGTGAATTAGTTGGAGGTGTGGTTGTTGGTACATCAGTTCTACACTTGCTAGTATTTCCAGAAGGTGGTACTGATAGCTCCAGTTCCTTGATTATGTCCTTCTTGCAAATTACCGCTGGGTTAACACCAGAAGCTACACCCGCAGTATTTGCTGCTCAATCAGAGGTGATTTCCGTTTTAGCAGAATTGGGTGTAATTATTCTTCTGTTTGAAATAGGGTTGGAGTCCAACTTAAAAGATTTGATGGAAGTTGGCATTCAAGCGTTTGTTGTCGCAGTGGTAGGAGTAGCTGTTCCCTTTGCAGCGGGTACTGCAGGGTTGATGATCATCTTTGGCATTGCTCCAGTACCTGCTATTTTTGCTGGTGCAGCTTTAACTGCTACTAGTATTGGTATTACCTCCAGAGTGCTTTCAGAAATTGGTAGGTTGAATTCCAAAGAAGGACAAATTATCCTTGGTGCAGCTGTCATAGATGATATCTTAGGAATTATCGTTTTGGCGGTAGTTGCTAGTTTAGCTAAAGATGGCGCAGTGGATGTGGGTAACGTAATTTATTTAATAGCCAGCGCTACTGGATTTATTATTGGTGCCGTAATTCTTGGTAATGTTTTTAATAAATCCTTCGTGGCGATCGCGGATATGTTGAAGACCAGGGGGGGAGTGGTAATTCCCGCTTTTATTTTTGCGTTTATCATGTCCTACCTGGCGGATATCATTAATCTAGAAGCGATATTAGGAGCATTTGCAGCTGGATTAGTTTTAGAGGAAACAGAAAAGAGAAAGGAACTGCAAAAGCAAGTTATACCAATTGCGGACATGCTAGTGCCAATTTTCTTTGTAGCAGTAGGAGCGAAAACAGATTTAGGAGTGTTAAATCCAGCTATACCAACCAATAGAGAAGGACTGGTGATGGCTACCTTCCTGATTACAATAGCGATTATTGGTAAAGTGATTACAGGTTTAGCCGTTTTTGGTCAGCCAGGTATTAACCGTTTAGCCATTGGTGTAGGTATGATTCCCAGAGGTGAGGTAGGGTTAGTATTTGCGGGAGTTGGTGCAGCTAGTGGAGTGCTTTCCAAACCTTTAGGAGCAGCAATCATTATGATGGTAATTATCACCACCTTTTTAGCTCCCCCCCTATTACGAGTTGTCTTTCCCCAAGGGGAATCTTCGGTTGCAATAGATTCCACCTCAGAGGTATAGGGGAAATGGGGAAATGGGGAAACTTGAAACTTATATTTGTATATTACCGTCCCGACATATAGTCCTAGCCAGGAGATGGTTATCTACAGACTTGGCAACCGCGACTTGGCAAAATTCTCAGATTGGGATATTGATTAAGTCTATG
The DNA here is from genome assembly GCF_003367075.2 of Cylindrospermopsis raciborskii Cr2010. NCBI lineage: Bacteria > Bacillati > Cyanobacteriota > Cyanophyceae > Nostocales > Aphanizomenonaceae > Cylindrospermopsis > Cylindrospermopsis raciborskii. The sequence continues at coordinate 1,442,971 of NZ_CP065936.1, read as the reverse complement.
ATGTTAAATATAGGAGAAGGGATTTGAGACTACACTACTTACTAACGGGAACAATTGGAACAGTTCTTTTACTGTCTTCACCTAGTTTAGCGGCTCAATTTGACTCTTGGCGGTTTGATGCTAACGAAAACAAGCTAGAAATTAGAACAACTAGACCTGTTCAACCACAAGCTCAATTAGTTTTTAACCCTACGCGACTGGTGATTGATTTACCGAACACCAAATTTGGTCAACCCCAAGTTGCTCGACCCATAGGTGGTGGGGTTCGTGTGGTTCGCATAGGACAATTTGATCCCCAAACTACCCGTGTAGTAGTGGAATTTAATCCGGGTTATACGGTTGACCCTCAAGCTATCAAGTTTACACCCGTCAGTGGTAGTCGCTGGATAGTACAACTGCCAAAACTAGAGCGGGTATCCTCCAACACCCCACAGGATAACAATAATAGAGATGACAATTCCAATTATAATTTAGCAACTATAGATTCTACCCAATCTCCACCAGAGTTTTCTTCAGCGGGAAAAACCCAAGTTGAAAAATTACAAACTACTGGAGATGGTTTCTTTATTCGCACTAGTGGTATCTCCCCCCAAGCTAGAATCAACCGCAGTGTTGACCGGACTACCATCTTCATGAATATTGTGGGTGCAAGTTTGTCTCCACAATTAACAGCAAGAAGCATCTTGGTTAATCGCCATGGCGTTACTCGGGTTCAGCTGATCCAATTGCGAACTACTCCTAGCACGGTGCAAGTTAGCTTTAAGGTGGATGCAAAAAGTCCCGATTGGGAAGTAAGCACTGTTGGTGATGGACTGGTGATTTTACCAGTGAAGGGATTTGTTAACTCACGGGAGGGAGGTGAAACCCTAACTCCTAATTTTCCTGATGTTAATGACGTAGAAAATAATAATGAGACCGGGACTGATACCATTGAATCGGTGCAGTTAAGCGACAATGGCACAGAATTATTAATTAAAGGCGGTCAGAAATCATCTGTAACTACAGGTTGGGACAGAGGTTCCGCCATGTTTCGCATTAGTATTAATAATGCCAAATTAGCACCTCAAGCTTCCAGAGTCAATCTACCACCTAACAGTCCAGTATTGGGAGTGCGTGTCCAGTCTGGGACGTTAAACAATGTAATTATTCTAGTACAACCAGCATCAGGAGTTCGTATTGGTCAACTTGGTCAAACTAGCAACGGAATGTTGTCTTTGCCAATCCAAAGGACCAGTCAGGTAAGATCGCCAATTGGCTTACCCCCCCTAGATCAGGGTGGAAGTAATCACTTACCAGATCCCAACGCCAAACCAGAAACCAATCCCCAACCTCGTCCTCGTCGCACTACCCCCAAGGGTAAATTGCTAGTCATGATTGATCCAGGACATGGTGGCAAAGATCCAGGAGCTATAGGGATTGCTGGAGTGCAGGAAAAAGATATTATTTTGCCCATTAGCCTAAGAATTGCTAAAATTCTGCAAGAAAATGGCGTAGAGACCGTATTAACCAGAGATGCTGACTACTTTGTCACCCTTCCAGGAAGGGTGGAAATGGCACAGCGCACTGGAGCTGATATATTTGTTAGTATTCATGCTAACTCAGCAGGTCTTAATCGTCCTGAAGTTAGCGGATTAGAAACCTATTATTATGATAGTGGTTTAGACTTAGCACGAACTGTTCACAACAAAATTTTGCAAAATGTCAATGTCAGGGACAGAAGAGTAAGGAAGGCAAGGTTTTATGTTCTGAGAAAAAATTCTATACCCTCGATTTTGGTAGAACTTGGTTATCTAACGGGAGAAGAGGATGTGGCTAATTTACAAAGGTCTACCTACCAAAATCAAATGGCCCAGGCCATTGCTCAGGGAATTCTCCAGTATTTAAAACAAAGATGAACTATTATTCTATAGTAGTCCCTGAACCCATTCCCCTATGCACTCATATCCCGTTTTTGAAGGTAATTCCCAAGCATTTTCCATTCAGGAAATTCCCAGCTGCTCTCCCATTGGTGTGTTTGACAGTGGTGTGGGTGGGTTAACTGTCCTGCGACAGGTTTATCAGCAACTACCCAATGAGTCGGTTATTTATTTTGGGGATACGGCCCATCTTCCCTATGGTATCCGCTCCCAAAAAGAAATCTTAGGATATGTCAGGGAAATACTCAATTGGATGGAACAACAAGGGGTGAAAATGGTGATTATGGCCTGTAACACCAGTTCCGCTCTCACTTTGGAAACGGTTCGTTTGGAATATAAATTCCCCATTTTGGGGATGATTTCACCTGCTACTAAGTTTGCTGTAAATGTGGGTAAACGTATTGGTGTGATTGCTACTCCTGCCACAGCTAAAAGTAATGCCTATCGTCAGGCAATAATGGAACTTAAAGTTAATGTTCAGGTATGGCAAGTAAGTTGTCCTGAATTTGTTCCCTTAATCGAACAAAATCGCCTTCATGACCCCTACACTCTTGCAGTTGCTAAATCCTATTTAGAACCTTTATTAGCACAGGAAATAGATACTTTAATCTATGGATGTACTCATTATCCTTTACTTGAACCTATAATAAAGACTCTCATACCAAATCACATCCATCTGGTAGATCCTGCAGTTCATGTTGTTAGGGTCTGTCAGCGAGAGTTAGAAATACTAAACATCAAAAATCGCCTTTTACCTATGCCCACTCGTTTTGTCGTTAGTGGGTCTCCTCAACAGTTTTCTCAATCGGGAACCCCATGGTTGGGTTATACTCCCTTGGTGGAGCAGTTTTCTGTTCCCTACTCCCTCCGTTAGGATATCTTATGATAGAACTCTAACTAGCAAGGATTTGGTTGATTTTTGTTGGTTGCCAACTACTATTGAGAAAGCAGTAACTGTTAGGTGTGTACCGTTATGACAACTAAAAAACAATTTAATAGCTTTGAAGAAATGTTATCTGGATCCGATGTACCCGTGCTGGTGGATTTTTACGCTGAATGGTGTGGTCCATGTCAAATGATGGCTCCCATCTTGGAGCAGGTCAATACTCATTTCCAAGGTCAGCTAAGGGTTGTAAAAATCGATACTGAGAAGTATTCTCAATTAGCTACTCAATATCGTATAGAAGCATTACCAACTCTCATCTTGTTTAAAAATGGTCAGCCAGTTGATAAAATTGAGGGTGTGGTACAAGCACCTCAATTAATTCAACATTTAAAAACTTTAATTTGATAGTTAGGAAATAATTGGGGGACTTAGGTCCTCTAATTACCTTCTAGCATTTAAACAACACCATTCTTGACGCTGCCAAACTTTATCTACTACCCAATTGTTTTTTTCCAACGTGGTAATTACGGATGGAGATTGTTCTACTAAAATACCACTAAATATCCCCCAGGAACCGGATTTGACCAGGTCTGTCATTTGTGGAATTAACTCAATAATTACGTCAGCTAAGATGTTGCAAACTATGCCATCTAGAGATTCAGTGAGGATTTCTGTTAGGGTATGTACACTACCTAGGGCACAGGTTAATTTTTCTGGATTGAGATGATTCAAAATACAATTACTATTAGTCGATTCTACTGCTAAAGGGTCATTATCTACCCCATAGACTTTTTTCGCACCTAGTAGAAGTGCGCCTATGCCCAAAATACCCGAACCACAGCCAATATCTGCAATTACTTGGGGAGCAGTAATACTAGTATGAATGCTATTTTGAGTTAAATATTTTTCTAAAGATTCCAGACACAATTGGGTGGTGGCGTGATTTCCCGTACCGAAAGCTACTCCCGGGTCAAGACGGATAACCAATCTGGATGTGGATGGGGGTATGGGTAGCCATGCAGGATTAATCAAAAACAGATTACCTATTTCCTGAGGGTGCCAATATTGCTTCCAACTGGTAGACCAGTCCTCTTCATTAATTTGATGCCAATTTAATTCGGGAGTAGGTAAACCAATAGCTATTGAGTCTTCATGTAATAATGTTGATAAGTTAGTAAGATCTGATAATTGTGCCTGTAAGGTGGAGAGATAAGCTCTAATTAATAGAAACCTATCCTTTTTTTCCACAGCAACGCCCCGACAACCGAAGGTTTCCAACCGCCAAAAGATAGAATCTTCCAGGTCAGGTGTACATAAAATTTGGATTTCCCACCAGGTATTTGTCATTATGTTTTGGTTATTAGTAGTGTTCATACTCAATTCCCCCACTTCCCCAAACCGAACCTATAGGGTTACTGTATAAGCATCCCGAATTCCAGAAACTTGTTTAATTTCCTCCAGAATGCCATCTGGTAATGGGTCATCAATACTCAAAGCCATAACCGCATCACCTCGCACAATTTTTCTCCCCACTTGCATGCTGGCAATGTTGACATTGAAACTCCCCAATAAGGAACCCAATTTGCCAATAATTCCTGGCATGTCTCGGTGCAGGGTAAATAGCATATATTTGCTGGGTGGTACGTTAATGGGGAACCCATCTACATCTGTGAGGTGTATTTCCTTTTCTCCTAATAAAGCACCGGTGACAGAATGAGTTCCTAATGTACCTGTAGCTTCTAAATGTAATGAACCCGCATAATCTCTGGCTGAAGCATCCCTAGTCTCAATGACTCTAATACCTCTTTCTTTAGCTTCTATGGTCGCATTAACATAGTTAACCCGTTCCCTTAACGCTTGATATAGTAGTCCTTTTAATGCTGCTACTACTAGGGGTTGACTTTTGTTGGTGGCCAGATCTCCTTGCAGTTTAACATTCAGTGTTTCTATTCTTCCACCTGCTAATTGTCCTACCAGATTACCCAGGGTTTCTGCTAACTGCATATAGGGTTTGAGCTCTTCTATAATGTCAGGCCCTAATCCGGGAATGTTTACCGCTGAGCGAGCTGGTAGCCCTAATAATACATCCCTAATTTGCTCCGCCACGTCTATGGAGACGTTTACCTGAGCTTCTGTAGTAGATGCACCTAAATGAGGCGTAAGAATTATTTCTTTGCCTAGCGATCGCAGGGGGGAATCTCCCAGGGGTTCAGACTGGAATACGTCTAGTGCAGCACCGGCGATTTTACCGTTTTTAATGGCATCCGCTAGGGCCAACTCATCAATTATACCACCCCTAGCACAGTTAATGATGCGGGTGGTGGGTTTCATTTTTCCTAGGGTTTTAGCATTAATTAAGTTAGTTGTTTCTGGTGTTTTGGGAATATGTAGGGTGATATAGTCCGCTTGTTGAAATAGTAGGTCTAGATCTACCAGATGACAACCGATTTGTTCGGCCCTCTCGGTGGAAATAAAAGGATCGTAGGCCAATAGTTTCATGCCCATGGCTTTGGCCACATGGGCTACATGGGAGCCTATTTTTCCTAATCCAACAACACCTAGAGTCTTTTTATATATTTCTGCACCAACAAAGGTTTTTCTATCCCATTCTCCCTTTTTTAGGGAGGTATTAGCATCAGGAATATGACGGGATAAGGATAACATCATTGCCAGAGTGTGTTCTGCTGCTGCAATGGTATTTCCTTCAGGGGAATTGACTACTACAATACCCTTTCGGGTGGCAGTTGGCACATCTACATTATCCACACCTACACCAGCACGACCAATAATTTTTAATTGGGTACCAGCTTCGATAATTTCTTCTGTAACGCGGGTTCCCGAACGAATCATGAGTGCGTCATATTCACCAATGATTGCTACTAATTCGGCTGGTTTTAAGCCTGTTTTGACATCAACTGTAGCTACTTGAGAGAGAATATCAATACCAGCTTGATCAATTGGATCGGAAACAAGAACCTTAGACATAAGTACGTAAACTAATGATGGCTAACAATTATAGGTTTTACCTGACCTTTTGGTAAAGTGAGGGTTGAAAATATTTTATGTGTTACACTAGGGTAGGGATAAAATCGATGATGGCTAATGACTATGCTGAAAGGTCTACTGAATCTCTTTTTGCAGAATACCTGTCCTCTTTGCCAACGTAATACACCAAATTTATTTTGTCCATACTGTAATCAACAATTGCAAAAAAGTTGTTTACACGACCCTAATTGCTCATGGCAACCCCCCATACCTCTTTTTGCTTGGGGTAGCTACGGGGGAATATTAAAAAGGGCTATTATGATGATGAAATATGAAAACCGCCCAGAAATAGCACTCTTTTTGGGCCAGCTCCTGGGAGGATCATGGTTGTTAAATTCTAGCTGTAAATATCAAGCTCCTGTAATCGTACCCATACCATTACACCCGGATAAAATGAAAATACGAGGTTTTAATCAATCTGAGCTTATTGCTAGAGGTTTTTGTGACGTGACAGGGCTCAGGTTAAAACCCCATGGATTAATGAGAATTAAACATACACAACCGCAATTTGGAATATCAGCTGATAACAGGCAAAATAACTTAATGGGTGCTTTTGATTTGGGTAAGGATTTTTTTAATCGCTATCCTAATAAACCTATATTGTTGATTGATGATATTTACACTACAGGAGCAACCGCTAATTCTGCTATACACAGCCTGGATGCTTATGGAATAAATGTCATTGGTTTGGCTACTGTAGCTAAAGCTATTAAGGATGATCCACAAAATATATAATTTATTCATAACCTGTTAACAAACTATGAAAAGTTACTATATACCCCTTTTTAAAAAGGTACTTATTCTGCCCATAACTTTTTTGTCAATAATTATTTACTCTCATCAGGCGATCGCCCAAACTGGAAATAGGGATAATATATATAATCCCATTCTATTAAAGCTAGAAGGGGAGATTACAGATAAATTGACTCTAAAGGACATTCCCACGGGTCAAGGGGGATTTGCGCGTGATTATCAAGTCAACCTGAACAAGGGAGATAATCTAGTAATTGATGCATCTTCGGAAAATTTCGATACAATTATCACACTTTTAGGTCCCAATGGTTTGACGGTAGGGGAAAATGATGATGGTCCAGATGGCACCAGTAATTCTCTGTTATTTGTCCGCATCACTGAAACTGGGAAATATATTATTAGAGTGAGGTCTTTTGGAGAAACTGGAGTTGGTAGCTTTAAACTCAAGGTGACAAAATTGTTGCCAGTTAAGTAAGTATTTCTAAGGTAAATGTTTTTAAAAACAAGCGATCGCTGGAAGCAAAATCAAACCGCCCACTCCATAATATAACGAATTCACGTACACCATAATTAACGGTGGGGTTTGTTGGGTTTCGTTCCTCAACCCAACCTACGGCAAGTGTTTTTAAAAATAGGCGATCGCAGTTTTGGAAGTAAAATCAAACTGCTCATCCTGTAATACAATGAATTCATGTACACTATAACTAACGGTGGGGTTTTGCATTAAGGTAAATGTTTTTAAAAATAGGCGATCGCTGTTTTGAAAGTAAAACCAAACCGCCCATAATTAACAGTGGGGTTTGTTGGGTTTCGTTCCTCAACCCAACCTACGGTAAATGTTTTTAAAAATAGGCGATCGCTGTTTTGAAAGTAAAACCGAACCGCCCATAATTAACAGTGGGGTTCCACATTAAGGTAAATGTTTTTAAAAATAGGCGATCGCTGTTTTGAAAGTAAAATCAAACCGCCCACCCTATAATACAACCAATTCACGTACACCATAATTAACGGTGGGGTTTTACATTAAGGTAAATGTTTTTAAAAATAGGCGATCGCTGTTTTGGAAGTAAAACCAAACCGCCCATAATTAACAGTGGGGTTCCACATTAAGGTAAATGTTTTTAAAAATAGGCGATCGCTGTTTTGAAAGTAAAATCAAACCGCCCACCCTATAATACAACCAATTCACGTACACCATAATTAACGGTGGGGTTTTACATTAAGGTAAATGTTTTTAAAAATAGGCGATCGCTGTTTTGGAAGTAAAACCAAACTGCCCATAATTAACAGTGGGGTTTGTTGGGTTTCGTTCCTCAACCCAACCTACGGTAAATGTTTTTAAAACCGGGCGATCGCTGTTTTGAAAGTAAAACCAAACCGCCCATAATTAACAGTGGGGTTCCACATTAAGGTAAATGTTTTTAAAAACGGGCGATCGCTGTTTTGAAAGTAAAATCAAACCGCCCACCCTATAATACAACCAATTCACGTACACCATAATTAACGGTGGGGTTTTACATTAAGGTAAATGTTTTTAAAAATAGGCGATCGCTGGAGTCAAAATCAAACCGCTCACTCCATAATACGTGGAATGAGCGGTTATGTAATAATAAACCTGGCATCGAGCTATTTTGACATGGGGCAACCCCCATACTATCGTCGCCGCAACAGCGTTTCACCTCTGAGTTCGGGAAGGGATCAGTGTGGTTCCACCGCACCATAGACACCAGGAAAACCTGTCGATTTCAAAGTTTCCACTTCAAAACCCTGAAGACTGCATATATTTCGATAAGAATGAATTACCTTTTGAGGTCAAGCCCTCGGTCTGTTAGGACTTCTCTGCTGCATACATTACTGTACTTCCACATAAAGCCTATCAACGGGTGTTCTCCCCGTGACCTTACCTACTCTCGTAGTGAGAACACTCATCTTAAGGTGGGCTTCCCACTTAGATGCTTTCAGCGGTTATCCTCTCCGAACTTGGCTACCCAGCGTCTACTCCTGGCGGAATAACTGGTACACCAGCGGTTCGTTCCTCCCGGTCCTCTCGTACTAAGGAGGACTCCTCTCAATGTTCTTTCGCCTGCACCGGATATGGACCGAACTGTCTCACGACGTTCTGAACCCAGCTCACGTACCGCTTTAATGGGCGAACAGCCCAACCCTTGGGACGTACTTCCGCCCCAGGTTGCGATGAGCCGACATCGAGGTGCCAAACCTCCCCGTCGATGTGGACTCTTGGGGGAGATCAGCCTGTTATCCCTAGAGTAACTTTTATCCGTTGAGCGACGGCCATTCCATGCTGCGCCGTCGGATCACTAAGGCCGACTTTCGTCCCTGCTCGACTTGTTGGTCTTGCAGTCAAGCTCTCTTTTTGCCTTTACACTCGTCGCACGGTTTCCAAGCGTGCTGAGAGAACCTTTGCGCGCCTCCGTTACCTTTTAGGAGGCGACCGCCCCAGTCAAACTGCCCACCTGAAACTTTCCTCTCACCGGCTTACGGTGATTAGTTAGAATTCTAGCTTCGCCAGAGTGGTATCTCACCGTTAGCTCCCTTCCCCCCTCAAGGAGAAGTTCTTCGCTTCCCACCTATCCTGCGCAAGCCAAGCCCGAACACAATTCCAGGCTACAGTAAAGCTTCATAGGGTCTTTCTGTCCAGGTGCAGGTAGTCCGTATCTTCACAGACATTCCTATTTCGCCGAGTCTCTCTCTGAGACACCATCCAGATCGTTACGCCTTTCGTGCGGGTCGGAACTTACCCGACAAGGAATTTCGCTACCTTAGGACCGTTATAGTTACGGCCGCCGTTCACCGGGGCTTCGGTCGTCAGCTTCATGTTTCCACTGACCAACTTCCTTAACCTTCCGGCACTGGGCAGGCGTCAGCCCCCATACGTCCTCTTTCGAGTTGGCGGAGACCTGTGTTTTTGGTAAACAGTCGCCTGGATCTCTTCACTGCGACCTGCCTTTCGGCAGGCACCCCTTCTTCCTAAGTTACGGGGCCATTTTGCCGAGTTCCTTAGAGAGAGTTATCTCGCGCCCCTTGGTATTCTCAACCTCCCTACCTGTGTCGGTTTCGGGTACGGGTACTATATGTTCATCACAACCCTAGCTTTTCTTGGCACTTTCCTTCACCACTCGACCGTCGTAACGGTCTTCCCAATCCATTCAGGGCGTGGCTATCTTTCATGCGTCCCTAGTTCTGCTCCCATATTGTAGTCCGGGATTGTTGACCCGGTCTCCATCGACTACGCCTTTCGACCTCGCCTTAGGTCCCGACTAACCCAGAGTGGACGAACCTGCCTCTGGAACCCTTAGGGTTTCGGGGCATTGGATTCTCACCAATGTTTGCGCTACTCAAGCCGACATTCTCACTTCCGTCTCGTCCACAGCTGCTTGCCGCTACTGCTTCTCACTACTACGGAACGCTCCCCTACCGATTATTTCTAATCCCACAGCTTCGGTACATCACTTAGCCCCTTTCATTTTCGGCGCAGGATCGCTTGACTAGTGAGCTATTACGCACTCTTTCAAGGGTGGCTGCTTCTAGGCAAACCTCCTAGTTGTCTTTGCAACCCCACCTCCTTTTTCACTTAGTGATGATTTGGGGACCTTAGCTGGTGGTCTGGGCTGTTTCCCTCTTGACGATGAAGCTTATCCCCCACCGTCTCACTGGCAATGTGCTCCTTGGGTATTCTTAGTTTGCCTCGATTTGGTACCGGTCTCCCAGCCCGCACCGAAACAGTGCTTTACCCCCCAATTTTTTCATTACCGCTGCGCCTCAACACATTTCGGGGAGAACCAGCTAGCTCCTGGTTCGATTGGCATTTCACCCCTAACCACCGCTCATCCGCCGATTTTTCAACATCGGTCGGTTCGGACCTCCACTTGGTTTTACCCAAGCTTCATCCTGGCCATGGTTAGATCACCAGGGTTCGGGTCTATAAATACTGATTAGCGCCCTTTTCAGACTCGGTTTCCCTTTGGCTCCAGCATTCCCGCTTTAACCTACCAGTACCTATAAGTCGCCGGCTCATTCTTCAACAGGCACGCGGTCATCCGTTTAATCGGACTCCCACTGCTTGTAAGCTCACGGTTTCATGTTCTTTTTCACTCCCCTCCCGGGGTTCTTTTCACCTTTCCCTCGCGGTACTTGTTCTCTATCGGTCACACAGTAGTATTTAGCCTTACGAGATGGTCCTCGCTGATTCATACGGGATTTCTCGTGCCCCGTACTACTCGGGATTCAGCTTCTATCCTTTGACTTTCGACTACAGGACTTTCACCCCCTCTGGTGCAGTATTTAGCTGCTTCGTCTAGTCTCTAGATTCGATGTTGCTGTCCCACTACCCCAAGAGGTATACCCCTTGGTTTAGGCTCTTCCCCTTTCGCTCACCACTACTCGGGGAATCTCTTTTGATTTCTTTTCCTCTGGCTACTAAGATGTTTCAATTCGCCAGGTTCGCTCTTTCCTGTCTATATATTCAACAGGCAGTGTTCAGGGTTGCCCCATTCGGATATTTCCGGCTCTCTGTTTGCTTCCAACTCCCCGGAACTTTTCGCAGGTAACCACGTCCTTCTTCGCCTCTGTGTGCCTAGGTATCCACCATGAGCCCTTATTAGCTTGACCACTTGGTTCTTCACTTGCTTCTATCTTTCGATTTCGGCTCTCTTATCTATCTATATGCAGTTTTCAAGGTTCTGGCTGGTTCTCACCAGCAGTCTAGGTCTTTCCTAGTTGCTGGGAATCACCGGAAATATAATACTTTGAAAGAGACTTGACCAATTCTCGACCGACCTAGAGTAGACCATTTGATTCTCTATTCGCCTTCGGCTTTCGATTCTTCAATGGGTAGGTCTCCCTAAAAGGAGGTGATCCAGCCACACCTTCCGGTACGGCTACCTTGTTACGACTTCACCCCAGTCACCAGTCCTACCTTAGGCATCCCCCTCCTTTCGGTTGGGGTAATGACTTCGGGCGTGACCAACTTCCATGGTGTGACGGGCGGTGTGTACAAGGCCCGGGAACGAATTCACTGCAGTATGCTGACCTGCAATTACTAGCGATTCCTCCTTCACGAAGGCGAGTTGCAGCCTTCGATCTGAACTGAGCTACGGTTTCTGGATTCGCTTGCCATCCCTGGCTCGCTGCCCTCTGTCCGTAGCATTGTAGTACGTGTGTAGCCCAAGACGTAAGGGGCATGCTGACTTGACGTCATCCTCACCTTCCTCCGGTTTGTCACCGGCAGTCTCTCTAGAGTGCCCAACTTAATGCTGGCAACTAAAAACGAGGGTTGCGCTCGTTGCGGGACTTAACCCAACATCTCACGACACGAGCTGACGACAGCCATGCACCACCTGTCTCTGCGCTCCCTAAGGCACTCCCAGCTTTCACCAGGATTCGCAGGATGTCAAGTCTTGGTAAGGTTCTTCGCGTTGCATCGAATTAAACCACATACTCCACCGCTTGTGCGGGCCCCCGTCAATTCCTTTGAGTTTCACACTTGCGTGCGTACTCCCCAGGCGGGATACTTAACGCGTTAGCTCCGGCACGGCTCGGGTCGATACAAGCCACGCCTAGTATCCATCGTTTACGGCTAGGACTACTGGGGTATCTAATCCCATTCGCTCCCCTAGCTTTCGTCCCTCAGTGTCAGTTACGGTCTAGCAAAACGCTTTCGCCACCGGTGTTCTTCCTGATATCTACGCATTTCACCGCTACACCAGGAATTCCTTTTGCCCCTACCGCACTCTAGTTCTGTAGTTTCCACCGCTTTTATTTGGTTAAGCCAAACTCTTTAACAGCAGACTTTCAGTTCCACCTGCAGACCCTTTACGCCCAATCATTCCGGATAACGCTTGCATCCTCCGTATTACCGCGGCTGCTGGCACGGAGTTAGCCGATGCTTATTCCTCAAGTACCGTCACTTTCTTCTTCCTTGAGAAAAGAGGTTTACGACCCAAGAGCCTTCCTCCCTCACGCGGTATTGCTCCGTCAGGCTTTCGCCCATTGCGGAAAATTCCCCACTGCTGCCTCCCGTAGGAGTCTGGGCCGTGTCTCAGTCCCAGTGTGGCTGATCATCCTCTCAGACCAGCTACTGATCGACGCCTTGGTGGTCCCTTACACCACCAACTAGCTAATCAGACGCGAGCTCATCTCCAGGCAATAAATCTTTCACCTCTCGGCACATCCGGTATTAGCAGTCGTTTCCAACTGTTATCCCCGACCTGGAGCCAGATTCTCACGCGTTACTCACCCGTCCGCCACTAGATGCCTAAGCACCCCGTTCGACTTGCATGTGTTAAGCATACCGCCAGCGTTCATCCTGAGCCAGGATCAAACTCTCCGTTTTGTTAAGTTTGCTTTTAGCTCTACTATTATGATTTGACTAACGAATCCTTTTGCATCGCCAGAATTCGTTAGCTTGAATTTCTTAGACGAGGAATGGTTGTCTTTATTCTTTCAAAGTATTATTTTGTCTCGGTTCGGTTGCGGGGCTTGTTTGCCTCACTCCAAATAATCTAACAACTATCTTTGGGAATGTCAAGTAGTTTTTTGAGATTTTTTAAAAAAGTCTCTAACCCAGTTATGACAATAATTTCAGCCTAAATCTTCCCCAAAAAACAATAGCAAAGTGAATCAACACAAATTAATATCTACTTGGACAAAACGCTATATAAAGGGATAATAACTAAAAACCGTTTGGGAATCTTTCGATAGCCTGCCAATTCTCCCCCGTTCCAGTACGGTAGAGCGTCAACTCAATCCTGTGTTATGTTAGTCATGTGACAATCAACTTTTCTCCTGGCATAACTGTCATTATGGTAATTACAAAAAGTAGACTTGTTCTAAGTGCTACAGCTGTGGCTGTTTCTACAATTGTGGTCGGTGGTCTTGGTATTCACTGCCGTGGTCAGGCCTTGTTTCAGTCCAGTCCCAAGGAACTGATAGATGAGGTTTGGCAAATTGTAAACCGCCAATATGTTGACGGTAGTTTTAATCAGGTCAATTGGCAAGCTGTTCGTCAAGAGTACTTAGGCAAGTCCTATGGTAATAAACAAATAGCCTATAAGTCAATTCGCGAAATGCTCAAAAAGTTAGGAGACCCCTACACTCGATTTATGGATCCGGATGAATTTAAAAATATGCAAGTTGATACATCCGGTGAGCTAACGGGTATTGGCATAACTATAAGTCAAGACGAAAAAACTAAACAACTAGTTGTGATTGCTCCTATTGAAGATACACCAGCATTTAAGGTGGGCATCTTGGCCAGAGATGTAATTTTAGAAATTAATGGTAAAACCACTCAAGGTATGGATACCAATCGGGCCGTCTCTCTAATTCGGGGCGAACCGGGAACTCAGGTCAAATTGAAAATCTCCCGAAATGGAAAGACTAAAACATTTGATATTACTAGGGCCAGAATTGAAATTCACCCAGTTAAATTTTCTCAAAAACAAACCCCTGCAGGTAATATTGGTTATATTCGCCTTAATCAATTTAGTGCCAATGCTAGCAAGGAAATGAGAGGTGCTATTGAAAATTTAGAAGCTAATCGGGTTGATGGCTATATATTAGACTTACGAGGTAATCCGGGTGGACTTCTATATACAAGTATAGATATTGCTCGCATGTGGTTAGATAAGGGAACCATTGTATCTACTATTGACCGCCAAGGGGAAAAGCAACGAGAATCCGCCAGAGATCGCGCTTTAACTAGTAAACCTTTAGTTGTATTGGTAGATAAAGGATCCGCTAGTGCTAGTGAAATTCTTTCTGGGGCCCTACAAGACAATAGACGGGCAATGGTGGTGGGTACACAAACCTTCGGCAAAGGTTTAGTTCAATCAGTCCGTCCTTTACGGGATGGATCGGGACTAGCAGTTACTATTGCTAAGTACCATACACCCGCTGGTAGAGATATTAATAAGCATGGTATTGATCCCGATGTAGTTGTAGATTTAACCGATGCCCAAAGACAAAATTTGTGGGTGAAGGAACGGGAAAAGCTGGCAACCCTAGAAGATCCCCAATTTGCTAAGGCATTAGATATTTTGGGTAAGGAAATAGCTAAAAATCCTTAGTAAGTAGGTGGGTGGAATTAAATATAAGATGAACGTAGGTTAGGTTGAACTATGAAACCCAACACCCCCATCGGTTATACCATCGCCAACCCATCCTACAAATAATATGGAAATCACCTGTGGAGCCAGTGGAATAAAATTATCAGGAACTTAACCTCTAGATACTCGGTTTTCAAACTCCTGGCGAGTGCTTTCAACTACACTCAAGGCGGATTCATAAATTTCCTCATGCTCTTGTTTGAGCCATCCTAAAAGATTAGCAAGTTGAGCATTCCGCAGGTCCAGATCAGCCTGAAAAATTATCGATGCTGCCATAGCCTCAGCATACTCGCGCTTGTGCCCTTGAGCCTCTATAGCACTTGCAAGAGCAGCCAGGGCTTGTTTGGTCACAGAAGCTGGATTATTTTCTATAGACATGTTTTCAATTGTGGTTGAATTGGCAAAATTGTGGACTGAACGGCTAATATACCAATTAGAGCGGGGAGAGGTCAACTATGGCTCAGCTATTTCACTATGCCAGAAAAAATTTTTCCTAACCCCTTGCCAAAATCAAAAAGTGCTGCTAACTTAGTAAAAGTGGAACAGAAAGGGTCGGTGTCCGAGCGGTTAATGGAGGCGGACTGTAAATCCGCTGGCTTGCGCCTACGCTAGTTCGAATCTAGCCCGGCCCACCACTTAATTAAACGTAAAAGCATACTATGGTTTGCCCGTGTGGCTCAGTGGTAGAGCACACCCTTGGTAAGGGTGAGGTCACGAGTTCAATCCTCGTCACGGGCTTAGAATAGCTAAAGAATTAGAAGTCATCAAAGACGATGTTTTTAGACCACAAATTTTGATAAATTTGAATTTTATTTGACTTGATAGAGACTTTCTGTAGATGTAGGATGTAATATAGGGAATGCGGCCTTTTAATAAATTGGATTTTTATGGCTAAAAAGAGCATGATTGAGCGCGAAAAAAAACGCGCTGGGTTAGCAGCAAAGTATGCTGCCAAACGAGAAGCACTGTTGGAAGAGTTTAGAACTACAGAATCACCTCTGGAAAAACTAGAGGTGCACCGAAAAATTCAACAACTACCACGCAACAGCGCACCTACCCGTCGTCAAAACCGTTGTTGGTTGACTGGTCGTCCTAGAGGTGTTTATCGGGACTTTGGACTATCTCGCAACGTTCTTCGAGAATGGGCACACCAAGGTTTATTACCTGGAGTTGTCAAGTCTAGTTGGTAATCGGGGACTATCTCATTATATAGCTCAAGCAGTTACCCATGTCTTAGGATAGTCCTGGATCAAAGCTCAAGTCGGTTTTCAACCGACTAGTTTTGTCATGGGTATGTTGGGAATTAAAACCCAATAACAAACAGGAGACTCTATTCCGTCAACATTGCGGAGTAACTAGACATAATTACAACTTTGGTTCTAAGAATCGCGCTAAGGCTATTTTTGAACTGGCTAAAACTCAAGCTAACGTGTCAAGCATCCGGAGAGATGCCACTCATAAACTCACTTATACATCCTGAGGACAGCCTAAGTTTGACCATCTGTCGTTTGACTAATGGAAAACAGGACCAATAAAATAAACGAGGAAATTTCCATTAACTCCGAAATCCAAGTTTGCTGTAAAGAGAAAACACATGAAGAGAATTATTTCCGTATTACTACTGGGTATTGCAATTTTCACACTTGCCTTCAGCAATTCAGCTTTAGCAGTGGATGCAGCAGCTGGAGCAAGTGTATTTAAAGCTAATTGTGCCCAATGTCATCTTGGTGGTAAAAACTTAGTCAATGCAGCTAAGACACTCAAAAAAGAGGCTTTAGAAAAGTATGGCATGTACTCCCAGGAAGCCATTGTTTCTCAGGTTACAAAGGGTAAAGGTGCTATGCCAGCATTCGGTAAGAGACTAAAATCTGCTCAAATTGAGAATGTGGCAGCCTATGTACTAGAACAAGCGGATAAAGGCTGGAAGAAGTAAGTTTATTGCTAGTAAACTAAATTACCATTAACGGTATTCTTCGCTCAAACATCTCCTATTGGCACTTGTGTCAGCCTAGGAGATCACATTTATGAACTATTCAACAAATCTCTGTCTCTTCAGAGCTAGGAAGTTTAATATTTAAGTATGGCATCTTCAAGGATAGTTCTCAAACAGCGAGAAAAAGAAGCCAGGTCACTAAAATCTTTTTTGATGTACAGTGTCATGGCCTCTTTCGTAATACATATTGGTTTGATAGGATTAGTTTTTGGGGAATTATTACGGAAATTTAAACAAGAGAATCCACAAGTAGTTGAACTGGAAATTATTGAGGAACCTGAACCTATAAAGGAAACAGTGACCAAACCACCAGAAATGAAAATCTCACCAACTGAGAGCAAATCTGGTAGTCTAAGTAGTGGAAAGATCACTGGTAATAAAAACTTTAAGGTTCTCATGCCCAGGGCCACTTTTCCTAGGATGGATAATCCTATTCCTGAACCTAAGAATTTAAATACGGGGGATTCTGTTGTCAAATATCCACTGAGTTCAACTATTCCTCGGGTCACAACAAGAAGAGTAGGGTCAAAAATTGCTCCTACTACTAAAGTGAGAGATCAGATCAAACCAAATCCTCAACTACCAATACCCAAAGTTATACAAACAGAAACTACACAACCTGTAGTAACAAGTATCACTAACACTAAGTTACCGATCGCACAGCCAACAACCGTCAGCGATGGAAACGCTCACAATACACCCATCGGTGGAACTGATGCAAATAATATTCCCCAAACACCACTAGGTAATGGGGTTGGAAATGGTAATGGGGTTGGAAATGGTGATGGGGTTGGAAATGGTAATGGGGTTGGGAATGGTAATGGGGTTGGGAATGGTGATGGTATTGGAAATGGTGATGGGGTGGAGAATACAAGAAAGATAGAGGAGACACCAACCCCTAAAGCGAGTCCCAACAGCGGTGCCATTCTAAGTCGTGTGGATTGTATCCGATGTCCACCCCTCAAATATCCGGAGGGAGCTAAAAGGCGGGGTAGAAGTGGCACAAAAACTACTGTTCATTTAATTCTGGACGCAGATAGTAATGGTAATATTACTTCTGTAATTGTGGATCGTCCCAGTGGTGATAATGAGCTGGATGAAGCTGCTAGGGAGGGGGTAGAAGAATGGAAGTTAAGACCTTTGGAGGGGGGTAGAAGAGGGGTAAGAACAACAGTTAACTTTGTGCTTAAACCTTAATAAAATTTAATAGAATTTAATACACTTCAAAATCACACGCTGAAACTTGCCTGATTTCAACTTTCTGTGTATCGCACACCTAACACGAGGAAATTCTAACTTCCTATGTGTTATGTATTTTCCATATTATGTTATGTATTTTCCATATATTTTGTTAACAGTTAGTTCATAATAGTCAAGATTTGTATTTTCCCGATCTAAAGTAAAAACTATGCCCCGTCGTCAAGATATCCACAAAATACTTCTGTTAGGTTCTGGTCCAATCGTGATTGGTCAGGCTTGTGAGTTTGATTACTCAGGTACTCAAGCATGTAAAGCTTTACGGGAAGAGGGTTTTGAAGTAGTACTAGTTAATTCTAACCCTGCTACTATTATGACCGATCCAGAAACAGCAGACCGCACCTATATTGAACCTTTAACACCGGAAATGGTAGCTAAGGTTATAGCTAAAGAACGTCCTGATGCTCTGCTCCCTACCATGGGTGGACAAACTGCTTTAAACATTGCCGTAGCTTTGGCTAAGAATGGCGTTTTAGAAGAGTATAATGTTGAACTGATTGGTGCCAAATTACCAGCAATTGAAAAAGCTGAGGACCGAAAATTGTTTAATGACGCCATGGAGAAAATTGGCGTGAATGTTTGTCCCAGTGGTACAGCATCCAGTTTGGAAGAATCAAAGGCGATCGCACAGAGAATAGGATCTTACCCCTTAATTATTCGTCCAGCTTTTACCATGGGGGGTACTGGTGGGGGTATTGCCTACAATAAGGAAGAATTTGAATTGATGGCCCAGGTGGGTATTGATGCTAGTCCTGTGTCACAAATTTTAATTGACCAGTCTTTACTGGGTTGGAAAGAATATGAGTTGGAAGTAATGCGAGACCTAGCAGATAATGTGGTAATTATCTGTTCTATTGAGAATTTAGATCCTATGGGGATACATACTGGGGATTCTATTACTGTAGCTCCAGCTCAAACCCTAACGGATAAGGAATACCAACGATTGCGGGATATGGCAATTAAGATTATCCGGGAAATAGGGGTAGAAACGGGGGGTTCTAATATTCAATTTGCTGTCAATCCGGTAAATGGGGATGTGGTGGTGATTGAAATGAACCCCCGTGTATCCCGTAGTTCCGCTTTAGCTTCTAAAGCTACTGGATTTCCTATTGCTAAAATGGCCGCTAAATTGGCTGTGGGTTATACTTTGGATGAGATTAAAAATGATATTACCAAAAAAACCCCCGCTTCTTTTGAACCTACTATTGACTATGTGGTGACTAAGATTCCCCGGTTCGCTTTTGAGAAGTTCCCTGGATCAGATCCGGTATTAACCACTCAAATGAAGTCTGTGGGTGAAGCAATGGCTATTGGCAGAACTTTTAATGAGTCTTTCCAAAAGGCTTTACGCTCTTTGGAAACTGGTCGTGCTGGATGGGGAGCAGATAAAGCGGAAAAGCTACCCAGTGGAGAACAGGTTCGCGCTCAATTACGTACCCCCAATCCTGAAAGGATTTTTGCCCTACGTCACGCTATGCAGTTGGGTCTGAGCAATGAGGAAATTTATGAATTGACTGCTATTGACCCCTGGTTTTTGGATAAATTGCACCAAATTCTGGAAACTGAGAAGTTCTTGAAACGCACACCTCTACAACAACTGACAAAGGTGCAGATGTATGAGGTTAAACGCAATGGTTTTAGCGATCGCCAAATTGCTTTCTGCACCAAAACTAAGGAGGATGAGGTTAGAGCATATCGTAAACAATTGGGTGTAATTCCAGTTTATAAGACTGTGGATACCTGTGCAGCGGAGTTTGAGGCTTTTACACCCTATTATTATTCCACCTATGAGGAGGAAACTGAAATTCTACCCACTGATAAGCCTAAGGTAATGATCTTAGGTGGTGGACCTAACCGCATCGGTCAGGGAATAGAATTTGATTATTGTTGTTGTCATGCAGCATACGCCTTAAAATACGCCAACTATGAAACCATTATGGTTAATTCTAATCCAGAAACGGTTTCTACAGATTATGATACCAGCGATCGCCTATATTTTGAACCTCTGACCAAGGAGGATGTTCTCAACATTATTGAAGCGGAAAATCCAGTGGGTATTATTGTTCAGTTCGGTGGACAAACTCCTCTCAAGTTAGCAGTCCCCCTACAAGAATACTTGGAGAAATCCCCATCCACAGTTACCCGTATTTGGGGAACATCTCCCGATTCTATTGATATGGCGGAAAATCGCGAGCGATTTGAAAAGATTTTGGAAAAACTAAAAATCGCCCAACCAGCTAATGGTATAGCCAGAAGTTATGAAGATGCATTAATTGTAGCCAAGCGCATTGGCTATCCAGTGGTAGTTCGTCCTAGTTACGTTCTGGGAGGAAGAGCTATGGAAATAGTTTACTCTGACTCAGAATTAGAAAGATATATGAGCTTTGCAGTTCAAGTAGAGCCAGAACATCCTATCCTCATTGATAAGTTCCTGGAAAATGCCATTGAAGTTGATGTAGATGCGATCGCCGATCATCAAGGGAGAGTAGTGATTGGGGGCATTATGGAGCACATTGAACAGGCGGGTATTCACTCAGGAGACTCGGCATGTTCCCTCCCTTCCATTTCTCTTTCCCCTGCGGTTTTGAACCAAATTAGAACTTGGACTGTAGAACTGGCAAAAGCCTTATCAGTAGTCGGCTTAATGAACATTCAGTTTGCCGTTGTGGGTGCTAGTAGCTATTCTCCCCAGGTTTACATTTTAGAAGCCAATCCCCGTGCCTCTCGTACGGTGCCATTTGTCTCTAAAGCTACAGGAGTTCCCTTGGCTAGATTGGCATCCCTAATTATGTCTGGTAAAACACTCGAAGAATTAAACTTTACCCAAGAAGTTATTCCCCAACATATAGCAGTTAAGGAAGCTGTTTTACCCTTTAATAAATTCCCTGGTACAGATACCCTATTAGGACCGGAAATGCGTTCAACCGGTGAGGTAATGGGTATTGACGTTGATTTTGGGCGAGCATTTGCTAAAGCAGAAATGGGTGCAGGGGAAAAATTACCACTCCAAGGTACTGTGTTTGTATCTATGAGCGATCGAGACAAGAGCTTAGTAGTGGAAGTGATCAAAGAATTTATTCAGCTAGGCTTTAAGGTGATTGCTACTCAGGGAACCAGTGAATTTCTAAGGGA
Organism: Cylindrospermopsis raciborskii Cr2010; assembly: GCF_003367075.2. Taxonomy (NCBI): domain Bacteria; kingdom Bacillati; phylum Cyanobacteriota; class Cyanophyceae; order Nostocales; family Aphanizomenonaceae; genus Cylindrospermopsis; species Cylindrospermopsis raciborskii. The sequence goes on along the minus strand of NZ_CP065936.1, from coordinate 1,421,863 downwards.
ACAGGGTCTACAAATTGAGACCATTCTTAAACTGCATGAAGGTCGTCCCCATGTGCTGGATGCCATTAAAAACCGACAAATTCAGTTAATCATTAACACACCTTCAGGACAAGAAGCCCGTACTGATGGACAATTGATTAGACGTACAGCATTAGGGTATAAGATACCTATAATTACCACCATAGCGGGTGCAAAAGCAACCGTAGCTGCTATTCGCTCTTTACAGAATATAAGCTTGGATGTCAAAACCATTCAGGAGTACTCTTTTTAAAAACCTATCTTCCCAAGTCTCCACATCAAGGAGAGTTAATGGCGTAATTGCAGGGGCTCACCCCCCTATAGGTGGAGGTGGGCATAACTGGGATTTAGAAATGACCCATATTGGTAACCGTTTATCAATATGGGTAAATTAATATGGTTATTATTGAGAGATATTAACAATTATGTGGCGATTTATAATGTAAATCCAACTGGAACGCTCAGGAGGGGAGTTAATAGCTAAAAATGATTATTGAGAAAGCGTTCTAGTTCGCCTTTGTCCTCTTTTGGGTAAATTAACCGTACTCTATAAAACCAAAAAAGTTCGGGTTTCCCGGTAGTCAACTTTTCTCATAAAAGTTACAATTCGTAATAATCACATCAAGTAAAAATATTTGACGGATTACTTAAAACATTGTATGTAGTTTATATGTACTTTTCAGTACCAATAAATCACCATAAACTCTAACAGTTAAAAAGCCTCTATCGAGTTGATATCAACAACCGACCTGATCGGGTGTATAAGTTACAAAACTTGAGATGGTTTCCCAGTTTACCCGAGTTGTAAAATAGTAAGGCATTAGCTAATGACACTACCAGCAAACCTAGCATCATTAAACAGTAACGCCATGAAAACCGCTCAAACACCCACGGACATAGTGCGGACTTACCTGCGGGAGATTGGCAAAGTACCACTTTTAACCCATGAACAGGAGATTTATTATGGTAAACAGGTGCAAAAATCCACAGCATTGTATGAGACAAAAGATAATCTAGCTCAAGAGTTAAACCGTCAGCCAAGTTTAGAAGAGTGGGCAAAAGCAGCGCAGTTAGATCCACAAGAATTAAATCGGTTGCTGGGTCAGGGGGAAATTGCTAAACGTAAGATGGTAGAAGCCAATTTACGTCTGGTAGTATCTGTAGCCAAAAAATATATTAAGCGTAATGTAGACCTACTTGATTTAATTCAGGAGGGTAGTATAGGGATGCAGCGGGGCGTGGAGAAGTTTGACCCCAGTAAAGGCTATAGGTTTTCCACCTATGCTTATTGGTGGATACGTCAGGCAATTACTCGTGCTATTGCAGAAAAAGCCAGGACTATTAGACTGCCCATACACATTACTGAAAAACTCAACAAAATCAAAAAAGCCCAAAGGTATTTATCACAAACCTTGGGAAGGTCACCCAGTATAGCTGAACTTGCTCAAGAGCTGGAAATAACACCTAAACAAGTGAGGGACTGTTTAGAAAAAGCTCGCCTACCCTTATCCCTGGACTTACGTTTAGGGGATAATTACGACACTGAACTGGGAGAAATGCTAGAAGACCCGGGTGCGTCACCGGAAGATTATGTGATTCAATCTTCCCTATCTTCCGAATTAGATCGGATGATGACCCATCTTACTCCCCAGCAAAGGGAGGTAATTAAACTGCGTTTTGGTTTGGTAGACGGTCAGTCTATGACCTTGGCCAGAATTGGAGAGGTGTTGAATATTAGTCGAGAAAGGGTGCGACAAATTGAAAGAGAAGCCTTAACAAGACTGCGTAGATGTAAAACTAGCATGAGTGAATATCTTGTTAGTTAAGTGGAAGACAGGGATTGGATATGGGACTTCGCCATTTACCAACCCTGTTCGGACAACTGATCTAATTTTTGTACGGTTAAACCTAATTTCCAGATTCAGAATAACCTGTTATATTAAGTGTCAGGTCGTAAGCCTAAATTTTTTATCATTTCAGATACAAAACCGTTAACTGGCTAATTATTTAGGTATCAATTATCAGATTACGTAGTTGTAGCAAAGGAGAGCAGCAGTGAGTAACCAACCTAGGGAAGTATCCGAGTTTTTTCATGGTGAAGTTGAGAACAGTAACCTCTTATGGCAATACGTTAAGTCTTTGAGTCCTGAAGCAGTAAATCAACTGTCTAAACCTACATCCTCAGAAGTATTTCAGGTGATGGAGCGCAACATTGTGGGACTACTGGGTAATTTACCCTCAGAACACTTTGGAATTGCCATTACCACCAGTAAGGAAAACTTGGGTAGATTGCTTGCTTCAGCAATGATCAGTGGTTATTTTTTACGTAATGCGGAGCAGAGGATGAACTTTGATCTGTCCCTGGATAAAACTGAAACAAGTAAAAGCGACAACAAGGAATAATACACCTGTGGGCGTTGGGTTTCATACTTCAACCCAACCTACGTTCATCTTATATTTAATTCCACCCACCCACTTAAACCAAAATAAAAAACTACTATATTTTAGATTTTAGTTTTTAAATATGACAACTCCTAACCCTCAACAGAACACCATTCTTCCCCATAAAATTATTGGGGTTGGGGTGATTTGGAATCAGGAAAAACAAATTTTAATTGACCGTCGGTTACCCACAGGGTCCATGGCCAATCTATGGGAGTTTCCTGGTGGGAAAATGGAGGAAGGGGAAACCATCCAAGATTGTATAGTGCGGGAGATTAGGGAAGAATTAGGCATTAAAATTGCCGTGAGAGAACATTTGATAACCATTGACCATACCTATTCCCACCTGCAGGTCACCTTGAGGGTCTATCATTGTGACTACCTGGATGGTACTCCCCAGACCTTAGAGTGTGCTGAATTCCGTTGGGTCAATTTAGATGATTTAGAGCAGTTTGAATTTCCTGCTGCAAACGGACAGATTATTGCAGCTTTAAACAGATAATATTCGCCAATTCTCAAATTAAATGTCAATAACAGAACATAAAATAACAGTAAACTCACTAGAATGGTTTTATAGACAAGCTGAACCCATGGGCAAGAGCAATCTATTACCCGTATTATTGCTACATGGTATAGTTTCCCAAAGTTACAGCTGGAGAAATATTATACCAGCATTAGCAGCACAAGGGACAAAAGCAATTGCTCCCGATTGGATTGGTTATGGTTTTTCAGGTAAACCTGAAAAGCAGGATTTTGCTTACACACCGGAAGCATTTATTCACGCCCTAGAAGACTTTGTTCAAGCCATTGATTTACCAAAATTCTCCTTAGTGGTGCAGGGGTTTTTGGGTTCGGTGGGACTTCAATATGCTTTACGTCATCCTGAGAAAATTGCCAACATTGTTATTTTAAATACCCCCATTGGCACTAGTGCCAAACTTCCATGGAAAATCGGACAAATGGGTTTACCCATAGCAGGGGAAATAATAACTCAAGACCCCTTATTAGTGGATAGAACCTTAGAAAGCGGTAGCTGTTATCGCATCGAAGACAAAGATTTGGACATTTATAGAAAACCGTTTTTAAAAACCTCCGCTTCGGGAAGGAGCTTGTTATCAACCATTAGAAACTTACAACTGGATGCAGTAACCAAAGAAATCGAAATGGGATTTCAGAAATGGCAAAAACCGATTTTAGTGCAGTGGGGAGCTATTGATCCTTGGTTGTCTGTAGAACTGGCGGAGAGTTTTGCTCAATCTGTACCCGATGTTGAAATCATAAAACTTAACAATGTGGGTCATTATCCTCAAGAGCATTACCACGAGGTGATTTTACAGGATTTATTAGCCTTTGTGCGCTTGACCAATACCCAGTCACAAAAATCCTGATCAGGTAGACTAATTATACAATCATCTACAATTGTCTGTAACTTGAATCGGAGTGATTGAGAACTTATGGCTTATTATTGGTTTAAAGCATTTCATATTGTTGGGTTTGTAGTCTGGTTTGCTGGTTTATTTTATCTAGTACGGTTGTTTATCTACCACGCTGAGGCCAATCAAGAACCTGAACCGGCTAAGACCATACTGAAAAATCAGTATGAAATCATGGAAAAACGTCTTTATCATATCATCACCATCCCCGGAATGATCGTCACCTTAGCTATGGCGGGTGGCATTCTTTATACCAATCTTGATCTATTTCACGAAACCTGGTTGCATTTCAAGTTGGGGTTTGTAGGTATTTTATTAGTTTATCATCATTACTGTGGTAGATTGATGAAACAGTTGGCTGCAAATGAGTGCAAATGGAGTGGACAGCAACTAAGAGCTTTAAATGAAGCACCAACTTTGCTACTAGTTATTATTGTCATGTTGGCTATTTTCAAAAATAATCTCCCCACTGATATTACTGCTTGGGTAATTTTTGGATTAGTGATTTTGATGGCTGCTAGTATTCAGATATATGCCAAAATTCGCAGACGAAATAAAGAAAAGTTACTAGTGCAAATGAATCAAGTTAATCAAAACAATCCAACTGATCAGATTCCCCAAGTCCAAAATTAGACTGAGGTAGAAAAAGGGGGGAAATGGGGAGTAATGAAATCATCTAAAGTAATATGTCCCAAGAATTATTAAATAGTTTATTTATCAATCGGGTAGCCGTTTTGGCAACCATGCACCATAAAGAAAATGTCATTGCTCCATTATTAAAAAAGCAACTGGGGCTAGAAGTTGTCGTTCCCCCAAACTTTAATACCGATCAATTTGGTACGTTTACCAGAGATATAAAACGTCCAGATACCCAAATAGTCACAGCTAAATTAAAAGCCAAAAAAGCAATGGAAATGACTGGGGAAACTATAGGTATAGGAAGTGAGGGTAGTTTTGTGCCTCATCCTAATTTTCCTTATATTTATGCCAATAGAGAAATTGTATTACTTTTAGATCAACAAAATGACTTACAAATTGTGGGAGAGGTGTTTTCCACAGAGACTAATTTTAATCATTTGGTGATCAATAGTTTTGAAGCAGCACAAAAATTTGCTGCTAAAGTTGGTTTTCCTGACCATGGTTTAGTGGTTTGGTTTGAATCTTCCAATGGGCAAGATACTGAAATTATTAAAGGTATCACCACTCAAGAACAGCTATATGAATCTGTAAATTTTGCCTTAAATAATTCTCCCCATGGTAATTTACATATAGAGACTGATATGCGAGCGCTTTATAATCCCACCCGCATGAACAACATTGCAAAAGCTACTCAGGATTTGGTGGAAAAAATTTACAGTTGTTGTCCTCAATGTGGTACACCTGGATTTAGTATTACCGACAGAACTCAAGGTTTACCATGTGAAAGTTGTGGTCAACCTACCTCATTAACTATGGGAGTAATTTACCAATGTCAAAAGTGTAATTTTATAGAAGAGAAGTTATATCCCGATGGTAAATTTTTTGCCGATCCTGGATTATGTCCATATTGTAATCCCTAATCAGTAGGTGGATGGAATTAAATATAAGATGAACGTAGGTTGGGTTGAAGTATGAAACCCAACACCCCCATGGGTCTCGTTACTCGACCCATCCTACAAATAATTGTGCCTCCCTACTTAGTCTCTATAGCAATGCCCAGAAAATCAGAATAAAGCCCCCTCTTGAAACTTTTAATTATGTAATTATGAAACAAATTAAAATTGCAAGAGGAGGTTTGGAGCTAAAGTCCGGTAGGGTAATCGGGCTATTTAATATATAGTCTTGATTGGATACAAAACCAGTCTCTCTTTAGATAGATAAATTTTGTCTACAAATTCTCTATTGGTATAATTTGCCATCTACAGTTTTTAAAAACCGTCTCCCAACTGCAAATTACTAGAGATAGTTTTAAAGATATCCACCCCTCCCAAAGAATAATCCTCTAATTTAAAATCTGCAAAAGGTTTTTTCTCTAGTCTGTCTCTCAAGGCCTCATCTAAAATAACTCCCTCATCTTGTTTCTTTACCCCAATAATAATAATGCTCCTTTGATATGCAGTTAAATCTTGATCACTCTGACAATCTTTTCTTTGAAATTGTCCAAGATTCAATAGTCTATAGGCTTTAACACTCAAGCTATCACTAAAGAGTTTTTTCACCAATAACTGAATTTGCTTGGATCTTTCCAAAGCACGACTCTGTTCCGATTTTATATCACCTTCACAGGAAGCTGTCCCTACGGAAATAATCTCACTGGGATCTTCCATGATTGTTTGTATCCCTTCCTCTTGTAATCTGGATTTTAAGGATTCAAGATTAATTGTTTCATTATTATACTTAATCTGATAGGTACTACCCAACTGCCATTTATATTCTACTGATAAAACTGCTATATTGAATTCTGCTACTCTACCTTGACTGTCTTGACCCTCTTCGTATGCAAAGTAGTCTACTTCCCCCTTTTTAATCGGTAATTGTCCATAGTCGGAGGGAAAAACCACAAATCTATTATCCCTATTGGTAAATGCTACTAACCACAGCAAAAACAATGAACAAAGTAATGCCCAAAGTAATGCTACTAGTGGTAGTTTTGCCAATGGCTTTTCTGAATTTTGACCCAGGTTTTGTTTGGTGTTTGTTTCTGTGACTATTTGTGTATTTAAACCGCCCATCACATTTTTTTCCACAACCATACAGTGAAGGGTCATCCCTGTGCTGGTTTGATGGGTAAAATACTCTGGTGCCATATCATTTTGTTCCAATTGGCCTAGATCACTCATTTCTTGTTCAAATACTTTTTTGGCTTCGTCATCATTAGATACTTGTTGTTTCAGCACTTTAAGTATTTTTAGTATGTCTTGTTGATAGACCTCATAAACTTTACTGAATCCAGTGTGATCACTTAATAAACGTACTACCCGATAAGTTCCTAATAATTCCAATGGGGAACCACAACTTTGACAAAAGTAGTTTCTATCGTTATCTGGATGCTTTGGTTGGGGACAAACAGGGTTTATGCAAAGACTCATAGTTTAAATACAAGTTAAATATAAGTTAAAATAGAATGAGACTAAATCAAGCTATATTGATTGTGCTAAGAATTCAGCTATAGTAAGATTAAATTCTTCTGGGTTACTTAGAAACGGCCAATGGGTTCCTGGGATCTTTTTCCAGGTGAGGTTTTTAAGGTTGTCTTTATAAGGTTTGATTTGCCAATCTTGGCGATTCACTCCTTTTTCAGGTTGAACAAACAGGGTGGGTATTTCCACGGGGTGAATAAAACCAGCTACTTCTAATACTGCATCAAAAATTCCGTCACGAGCGGCCACGGTAAATTTACTACCCCACGTGCCATCCGGTTTTTGCTCTATTCCCCCTTGAAAAACTTGTTGTTGCAAATCATTCCATTCTCGAAAGTGAACCAGTTTTTTGATTTTCTCCTCAGCTGCTTCATAACTGCTAAATGGACCCATAGTTTGTAAAGATGGTAATACGTTATACAACAAAGGAAAGATTAATTTAAGTACCCTAGGCATCTTCCAAATAAAAATCGGGTCTACTAAAGTCATAGTTTTTAACCTCCCTGGATTTTGCCTAGCCCAAATAGCTGCTAGTTTACCTGTCCAAGAGTGACTAACTACATTAGCACTCAACCAACCAAGACTATTCATTAAGGCTTCCAAATCAGCGATCGCACTTGTAAAGGAATAATCTGTTTCCGGTTTACTGCTGTTACCATGACCACGCATATCGGGAGCTATAACATGGTAATTTGGGGACAAATAATCGCCCAAACTTAACCAAACCAGGGCATTATCAGCCATCCCGTGGAGTAGTAGTAAAGGTTCATGACCCTGACTCCATTCCAAATAGGAAATTTCCATATTAGGTATTGACAGTGTTTTGCGGGTGTGACTCATATTAAGTAGAGGAATAGTACTCGATGATCTAGCAGAAAATTAGCCATTGGTCAAGAAAAGTGGTAGAATGACTATCATATTTTAACACCTCTAATAAGTTGGAGGATGAAAGAGTTCAACACAGTAGGTATTTGCTTACCTAAAAAGCACTACATGTGCGACGTAACCACTAAATTCAATAGATGTCGCCATCTAATCGAAAGTGGTAAATATTTTGCCATTAACTTTCCGAGGCAATACGGAAAAACCACCATGCAGCATCTCCTGGAAAAAAGTTTTCAGGGGGTGGAAGAATATCTGGTGATCAGTACCAGTTTCGAGGGTATTGGCGACCTACCATTCCAAAGCGAAGAGCAGATGGCATCGGTAGTCCCCGCAGTTTTAGCCAAAGGTTTGTTCTTCAACAATCCAGAACTCGCTGAATGGCTTGAAGTTAAGTCCGGGCAAATCAACAGCTTCAAACAGCTTTCAAGATTTGTCAGTGACTGGGTTAGGGAATCCAGACTAAAAATTGTCCTGCTCCTAGACGAAATTGACAAAGCCAGCAATAATCAGGTATTCATCAGTTTCCTAGCCATGTTGCGGGATAAATACCTAGCAACAGCACAAGGTAGGGATGCTACCTTCCACTCGGTGGTCCTGATCGGAGTCCACGATGTGAAGACCTTAAAGTTGAAGCTCGATCGGGATGAAGAACGTAAACTGAATAGCCCCTGGAACATTGCTGTGGACGTGGATATTGACTTCACCTTCAGCCAGGAGGAAATTGAGCCAATGCTCGCGGAATACGCAAATGATCATGGATTTAAAATGGACTGCCCTGTTTTGGCTCGCCTTCTGTTTTATTATACCAGTGGCAATCCCTTCCTCGTTAGCAAGATGTGCCAGGTGGTTGACGAGATGCACCAGAACCAGCGACCTTGGTCAGTTAATGATATTGAGGATGCTTATAGGCATTTAGTGGATGTATCCTACTCCACCACTAATTTTAATGATGTGTACAAGAATCTTGAAAATAATCCCGACTTTTCCCAGTTAATTCGGGCAATAGCTATTGATGGGGAGGATTTAGTCTTTGACCGGGGTAATCCCTTGATTGATCTGGGGGCGACCTATGGTATTATCAAGAACAATTCAGTAGGTAGATGCGACATCGCCAACAAAATCTACGAGTTCAGAATTATCAGCTATTTTATTTCTAAACGGGAAACCGCCCATGAACATCTTGATAGATACCGAGATAGCAGCTTTATAAGCGACGGTAAGCTCCAGGTCAGCTTGATTTTGGAAAGGTTCCAGTGGTTTATGCGGGAGCATCATTCCTCTTGGGACAACGATTTCCTGGAGAAGAACGGGCGTATGTTACTCATGTCTTTCTTCCGTCCGATTATCAACGGTAATGGATACATGTTCAAGGAAAATGTGGTCGCGGAAAACCGTAGGATGGATCTGGTTGTCACCTACAGAAACCAGCGCTACGTGATTGAACTGAAAATTTGGTACGGTGAAAAGCGTCTTCAGGATGGGATTGAGCAGCTTTGCAGCTACCTGGAATCCTACGGACTAAATGAGGGATATATACTCATTTTTAACTTCAACAGTAACAAAACCTACGATATACGGGAGATTGATCACCAGGGGAAACACCTCACTGCTTTCTTCGTGTAGCAGCAAAGAAAGTAGGTTAGGTTTAGGAATTAAACTCAACATCATCTGTTTAATTAATTGTTAATTGATTATAATGAAGAAAAAGCAAAAAAAGTTTAAGCATACTGGTAGACATATTACTGCTTATATAATACTAATAATTGTAATTATCAGTATTAACACTATTATTAAACAGCCGATTGTAGTAGGGCAAACACCCAGATTAGATACTGAAGAAGAATTAAAGCACACTTGCGCATCTCAAATACCATCTTCCATAGAGAAGATAATCAATTCTCCTACATTTGAAAGAATGAGGTGGGGAATTTTGATTAAAAACCTATCATCTGACCAAATTCTTTACAGTCGGGATGCCCAAAAGTATTTTATTCCTGCATCTACCACCAAAATATTAACTGCAGCAGCAGCATGGCAAAAACTGGGCAAAGACTTTCGCATTCGTACCTCAATTCATCAAGGAGATGAAGGTAATTTTTATTTAGTTGGTAGAGGAGATCCCAGTTTTAATAATGCCCAATTAACCGCCCTAGCTCAGAAATTGCAGCAACGGGGAATTCGGTCAATTAACAAGCTAATTGTGGATGATAGTTACTTTCAAGGAGAATACATTGATGCCAGTTGGCAATGGGAAGATATACAAGCTGATTATGGTGCCCCAGTCAATAGTTTAATGGTCAATGAAAATACTGGAATTTTGACTTTATCTCCCAACAAGATAGGAGAAAAATTAAACATTACTTGGTCTAACGATATGGAATTATATAGTGGAATAGAAAATAATTCTATCACTGTTGCTGAAAATGAGTCGAGATTTTTCCAAGTCACCAGAGATCTAAAAGGTCAAGTATTAAAGATTGATGGCAAACTGCCTATTAATTCCCCTTCTCAAACCATAGGGTTATCAGTTATTGACCCCATAGATAACTTCTTAAAAAACTTGCGTTTGACCTGGGAAAAAGTAGGGATAAACGTTAAGGAAATTCAACCTATTTTTGAATACCAACACTATAAAATAGCTGAACAAAAGCCAGAAATAGCTGTCGTTGAATCCCTTACCTTGCCAGATTTACTCAAAGAAGTGAATAGGAATAGTAATAATCTCTACGCCGAATCTTTACTCAGACATTTAGGTAATAGTGAATCAACTAACAAAAATGAAACCACTGTAAACCAAGGCTTAAAAATACTAAAAACTACCCTGAGTGAATGGGGAATAGAACCTAATACTTATATGATTGTGGATGGTTCTGGACTATCTCGCAAGAACCTAATTAGTCCAGAAGCATTGGTAAAAATATTACAGGTGATGGCAAAATCACCTGATGGCAATCTGTTTCGTGCATCCCTAGCTACCGGTGGTATGAATGGTACCCTAAAAAATCGGTTTTTAAAAACTCCTGCTTGGGGAATAGTTCAAGGAAAAACAGGTTCCATGACTGGTGTAATTTCTCTATCTGGATATATTAATGTTCCCAATTATGATGATTTAGTGTTTAGCATGATAGTTAATCAATCACAACACCCATCAGCAGTCAGGAAAGCAATGGATGAAATCATCATTTTACTGGCAAAATTGCACAAATGCTAGTTGACACACCGCCAAACCAGCAATTATAAATAATGCAGGAATGCAGGTTGGGCGATCTGGAAAATTAATTATCATCATAATTTGTTGGGTTTCGTTCCTCAACCCAACCTACGAGACGGTCTAAATTTAGAATTTCTGTCACCACTAATACTCAATTCCTGGTTGAGCTTTAACTCCTTGATCCTTAAATGGGTGTTTGATCAGAGTCATTTCCGTAACTAAATCCGCTTTTTCAATTAAAGCTGGTGGAGCGCCCCGACCAGTTAAAATGACGTGCTTATCAGGGGGTTTTTGAGCTAAACCTGCTAAAACTTGATCCACCTTTAAATAACCAAGTTTTAGGGCAATATTAATTTCGTCTAACAAAACCAAGTGAAACTCAGGATGGCGAATAAACTCTAAAGACTTCTCCCAAGCAACATTAGCCTTATCTAAGTCCCTGTCCCGGTCTTGGGTTTCCCAGGTAAAACCCTCACCCATGGCATGAAATTCCAGTTGATCGGACCAGGAGCTAAAAACCCGCTTTTCTGATGGTTCCCAAGCACCTTTAATAAATTGCACAATTGCCACTTTATATCCATGTCCCAGTGCTCTTACTATCATACCCAAAGCAGCAGTGGTTTTCCCCTTGCCATGACCAGTATTAACTATAATTAACCCCTTTTGAGGAATGGCATCCGCTATACGTTGATCTTGTATCTGTTTACGACGCTGCATTTTCTGACGGTACTGCTCATCGCTCAAGGATGATGACATGACCTCATCAATCAACCCACCAATTTCTTGATCCTCGCCCAACTGATCCGATGTGTTTCTACTCATCCGTGTATCTTCATCCCATGAGAACTGGAAAAAATTAAGCCTCCAAATATCTCATATTATCTCTCATATCATTAGAATCGGAATACTGACTATGGGAAAGTGAAAAAATGTCAAAGAAACAAGGTAAAAAAATTGCACCCGCACCAATTTCATCGAATATTAGTGTAGTTGACTTAATTAATAACTACTTCACTGCTTATAATTCAGCTCGGTTAAGAGAGGCGTGTAAATTACTAACTGAGGATATATTCCAACCGGGTGTAACGGTGGGATTAAGTCTTTCTGGTGCTATGACACCAGCAGGATTTGGTGTTTCCGCTTTAGCTCCTTTAATTCGTCATGGTTATATCGACTGGATGATTAGCACCGGTGCCAATCTTTATCATGATATGCACTATGGTTTAGGTTTTGACCTGTTTGCAGGTAGTCCCTTTTTGGATGATGTTAAATTACGGGAAGAGGGAACAATCCGAATTTATGACATTATCTTCGGTTATGATGTGCTACTAGAAACTGATGCTTTTATTCGTAAAATATTGCAAGCAGAACCCTTTCAAAAGCGCATGGGAACGGCTGAATTTCACTACCTGCTTGGCAAATATGTACGAGAAGTGGAAAAGCAGTTGGGGGTAGAAAATTCCTGTCTCCTAGCTACAGCTTATGAATATGGCGTTCCTATTTATACTTCTTCTCCCGGTGATAGTTCTATAGGGATGAATGTAGCAGCCTTGGCGTTAGAGGGTTCAAAGCTGGTATTAGATCCAGCTATTGATGTAAATGAAACTGCGGCTATTGCTTACGGAGCAAGGGAAGGAGAGGGGAAAAGTGCAGCGGTGATTCTGGGTGGTGGAAGTCCCAAAAACTTTCTCCTTCAGACCCAACCACAAATTCACGAAGTCCTGGGTTTAGAAGAAAGAGGACATGATTTCTTTGTTCAATTTACAGATGCACGTCCAGATACTGGTGGATTGTCTGGTGCAACTCCAGCAGAAGCGGTGAGTTGGGGTAAAATAGATCCTGACGAGTTGCCCAGTACAATAGTTTGTTACACTGATAGTACAATTGCCCTGCCTTTGATTACGGCATACGCATTAAATCAGGGTCAACCACGATCTCTAAAACGATTATACGACAGACGAGAAGAGTTATTAGACACCTTACAAAAAGACTATTTGGCAGCAAAACAGCGTGTTCTAGTGGAAGCATAATAGATAATATTAGTCCCCCTTTTAGGATTGGGGGGACTGCCAATGTCAAATTCTTTTCTCTAGTTTTATTTTAGGCGTGTGTAAATGTTATTTAAAATAATCCTACGGAAAAATTTGATGCAAACCCTAATTAGAAGTAAAATATGACAGTTGTATTATATGTCTGAATGTGATTGAGCGTTATACCTTGCCCGAAATGGGCAATCTGTGGAGTGAATCCTATAAGTTACAAACCTGGCTACAAGTGGAAATTGCTGTGTGTGAAGCTCAGGGCGAACTGGATTATATTCCCCTAGCAGCGGTGGATGAAATTAAGGCTAAAGCCAAGTTCGATCCTAAGCGAGTACTAGAAATTGAAGCAGAAGTTCGCCATGACATGATTGCTTTTCTCACTAATGTAAATGAATATGTAGGTGATGCAGGGCGTTATATTCATCTGGGCTTAACTAGCTCGGATGTCTTGGATACAGCATTAGCACTACAGTTAGTCGCTAGTTTGGATCTATTATGTCAAAAGGTGGAAAATCTCATCCAGGCAATTCGCATTAAGGCTCATGAACATCGTTATACTGTAATGATTGGGCGATCGCATGGGATTCACGCGGAACCAATTACCTTTGGATTTAAATTAGCTGGTTGGTTAGCTGAGGTTCTCCGACATCAGGAGCGGTTACAATTACTCAGGAAAAATGTTGCGGTGGGTAAAATATCGGGAGCGGTGGGAACCTATGCTAACATAGAACCACGTGTAGAGGCGATCGCCTGTGCAAAACTGGGACTCAAACCTGATACTGCTTCCACCCAAGTAATTTCTCGGGATATTCATGCTGAGTTTGTACAACAACTAGCTCTTTTAGCAGCTTCCATAGAACGCTTTGCCGTAGAAATTCGCAATTTACAAAAAACTGATGTTTTGGAGGTGGAAGAATACTTCTCCAAGGGACAAAAAGGCTCCAGTGCCATGCCACACAAACGCAATCCCATTCGTTCCGAAAGACTAACTGGTATGGCTAGACTAGTCAGAAGTCATGCGGGTGCAGCATTAGAAAACGTAGCTTTATGGCATGAAAGAGACATTTCTCACAGTTCTGTGGAGCGGGTGATGCTTCCTGACGCTTGTATATTAACTGACTTTATGCTCCATGAAATCATTGATTTAATCACTAATCTTTTGGTGTATCCACAAAACATGGCAAGAAACCTTAACTGCTATGGTGGAGTAGTGTTTAGTCAAAGAGTTTTACTGGCCTTAATAGACAAAGGAACTAGGCGAGAAGAAGCCTATGCCATAGTTCAACAAAATGCCCACATAGCGTGGAACAACCCAGAAGGTAACTTCCGTCACCTCATTACCCAAGATTTGCGTGTCCGAGAAAAATTATCTGACTCGGAAATAGATGCCTGCTTTGATGCAAAGCAGCACTTAAAATATTTAGATCAAGTGTATGAGCGATTAGGTATCTAGTTATATATTGATAGAATTGGGTAGGCGTTCTGGCTTAGTTGGGTTAGGTTATAGCTTTAGCCAGAACACCTTAGAAAGGGTTGATGGGTAAAAACGAGAGTTAGGTAGGGCTTGCTCCCATCCTACAAGAGTCCTATGGCGTGAAGTAAACCCCTACCGGTAATTATTTCAATAATCAGAGCTATAAAACCTAACATGGCAATTCTACCATTCCATACCTCAGCACTGGTTGTCAATCCCCATTCCCAACGCTCTTGAGGGTACATTTTTACCTTTTTCCTCATTTGGGTAACTTGAGATAATTTTAGACTGGGCTTTTCCAAAGCATCAACCACCAATTGGGCCAAGGCTTCAATAAACAGTGGATGAGTATTAGGTGCAGCTGCACGTCTAAAATTCTCAATACCTGCTTCATGAGCTATTTCCCGATACTCAATATCTATCTCCTGCAGGGTTTCTATGTGTTCAGACACAAAACTAATGGGTACAACCACCAAATCTCTGACCCCTTTAGCTCCTAACTCTCTGAGTGCGTCTTCCGTATATGGCTGCAACCACTCCACAGGACCAACACGACTTTGATAAGCCAAAGTATAGTTGTTTGTACTGTTAAGAGTTCGCATAATTAAGTCTGTACACTCTTCAATTTCTTGCTGATAGGGATCACCAGCTTCCACAACATAACTTTTGGGTACGCCATGGGCACTAAAAAAGATATGCACTTTCTCCGGATGGGGAAATTGATGTAGCTGGTCATTAATTAGCTCCACCATGGCATTTAAATAGCCCGGTTGCTTATACCATGAAGCAATAACCGTATATTCTGGTGGCTGAAGTTGGGGATTTTCTTGCCAGAGTTTTTCCAATAGTCGGAAACTAGAACCACTGGTACTAATGGAAAATTGGGGATATAATGGCAAAATTACCAGCTTTTCAATTTTATCCTCCCCTATTTGGGCGATCGCCTCTTCTGTATAGGGATGCCAATAACGCATCCCCATGTAGACTGTAGCTGACTTACCCATACCATGGAGTTGAAATTTTAAAGCCTCTCCCTGTTCTTCAGTAATGCGTCTAAGTGGTGAACCGCCACCAATTTGCCGATAGTTGGCCTGAGAAGTTTTTGTGCGTCTCGTGGCAATAAACCATGCCAATGGCTTTTGCATCCAACGAAATGGTAGGCGAATAATTTCGGGATCTGAAAATAGGTTATACAAGAATGGCCCGACATCTTCCAGTTTGTCAGGTCCACCAAGATTGAGTAATAATACGCCTACACGACTCATAGCAGTTACTTGCCCCCAATCCTTACTTTTTTTATTATTATTAATAAATATAAAGCTTAACGCTCAGGAAAGATTTCAATGGCGACAATTTTTAGGGATTTGAGTTATCGTTACCAGTGGCTATATGATAGCATATCTAGTGTAGCTGCGTTAACCGTGGGTGGGGAGCAGCGTTTTCGTCAACTGGCTCTTCAAGGTTTAACAATAAACCCTGACACTCGGATTTTAGATCTATGTTGTGGTAGTGGTCAAGCCACTGCATTTTTAGTCAAGTTATCACACCATGTTACCGGATTAGACGCTTCCCCCATATCATTACAAAGAGCGAAAAATAACGTGCCAGATGCTACATATATAGAGGCATGGGCAGAAGATATGCCTTTTGAGGACAATACTTTTGATGTGGTACACACCAGTGCTGCTTTACACGAGATGGAAATTGAGCAACGGAGGAAAATTATCCAAGAGGTAAACAGGGTATTAAAACCAGGAGGAATTTTCACTTTAGTAGACCTTCATCCTCCCACTAATCCCCTATTTTGGCCAGGTTTATCATTATTCTTTTGGTTATTTGAAACTTCAACAGCTTGGGAGTGGATCAAAACAGATGTAGTCGGGTTACTAAAGGAAAATGGTTTTGATGTGGGCCGACCAGTATTATATGCTGGAGGTAGCCTACAGGTTGTCAAAGGGGTTTTAGGCAGTTCTAAATTGTAGAAAATTGGTCTAAAGCCAAGTTGCTTTCGTTAATTAGTCAATATAAGTATTGTGGGAACAGACCTATGAGTGTTAACGCCGAATTTAAAGGTTTCTGCTCCACCGTTCCGTTGGGATGAATCGGGGGGTATTCTTATTTTGGCGTGGCCAGCTAGATCGTGTTCTACTTAATCATGATTGGGAAAAACCATGGCTGTACATTCCGCATCTAAAATTTATCATGCACTTTCTTGCTCTGAGATTATAGAAAATCTTAAGAGTAACGCACAGACTGGGTTATGCGCAGAAGAAGTGGCTCTACGCTATGAAAAGTATGGCCGGAACGAACTGCAATTTAAGCCGGGCAAACCAGAATGGTTAAGATTCTTACTACAGTTTCATCAACCACTTCTATACATTTTGCTACTAGCTGGAACCGTGAAGGCCCTTCTCGGTTCTTGGATAAATGCAACCGTCATCTGGGGAGTAACGGTGATCAATGCCGTTATTGGCTACGTGCAAGAAACCAAAGCAGAAGGAGCGATCGCCAGTCTATCCAAAGTCCTTACAACTGAAACCATTGTATTGCGAGAGGGGCAACCTATGAGGATTCCGGCCAGAGATCTGGTGCCTGGGGACTTAGTTGTGCTCACATCGGGGGATAAAGTCCCAGCGGATTTGAGATTATTGCGGGTTCGCAACTTACAGGTAGATGAATCAGCCTTAACGGGGGAGTCCGTTCCGGTTGAGAAATCAATCCAAATTATCCCGGCTGAGAAACCACTAGCTGAACGTCAAAACATGGCTTATGCCGGGAGTTTCGTTACCCTTGGCCAGGGAGAAGGCATTGTGGTGGCCACTGGCAATAGGACAGAGGTAGGAGAAATTTCCCGATCCATGGAAAGCAGAGTGAGTCTAAGTACGCCCCTGACCCGTAAATTTGAGAAATTCAGCCACACCTTGCTCTATGCTATCTTGACTTTGGCAACCTTCACCTTTGTAGTGGGACTGGGACATGGCAAGTCTTGGGTGAATATGTTTGAGGTGGCGGTAGCATTGGCAGTCAGCGCTATTCCTGAAGGACTGCCTGCTGTCGTGACCATTGCCTTGGCCATCGGAGTCAATCGTATGGCCAAACGCAATGCCATCATTCGCAAGTTACCAGCAGTGGAAGCGTTAGGTAGCGCGACGGTGATTTGTTCAGATAAAACTGGAACTTTAACAGAAAACCAGATGACCGTGCAGGCAATTTATGCGGGAGGTCAACACTATCGCGTCAGTGGTGGCGGTTATAGTCCAAAGGGTGATATTACTTTGGTCAAGGATGAGAATCAGATTGCCTTTGAGGGCAAACAAACCGCGCCCGTCTTAACAGATTGTTTAATGGCAGGGGTGTTATGTAACGACTCCCGGCTAAAACAAATGGGAACAAATTGGTCAGTAGTTGGTGATCCAACGGAAGGGGCCTTAATTGCTGTAGCGGAAAAAGCAGGGATCACTCAGGTGCAACTTACCGCCGACAAACCTCGATTGGATGCAATTCCGTTCGAATCTGATTATCAATACATGGCGACCCTGCACAATGCCGAGTCTCGGATCATTTATGTAAAAGGATCGGTAGAGGCTTTGCTGAGTCGTTGTACCCAAATGCTTGATGCCCAGGAGCAACAGATTCCCCTCAAACCTACCCAAATCAAACAAGAGGTCGAGACAATGACGAGTCAGGGTTTACGGGTGCTGGCCTTTGCTCAAAAATTCTTATCGTCGGATCAGCACACAATCGATCATGAGGATATTGCAACTGACCTGGTCTTTCTGGGTTTACAGGGCATGATTGATCCACCTCGTCCGGAGGCCATTGCTGCGGTTCATGTCTGTCAGTCAGCATGCATTCAAGTTAAGATGGTTACCGGTGATCACATTGGCACGGCACGGGCGATCGCACAACGAATGGGGATTAAAACTGCTGCTGGAGTAATTGCCTTTTCAGGGCAACAATTAGCTCAAATGAACGAAGGGGAAATCAAACAAGCAGCAGCTGAAGGTTCAGTGTTTGCCAGAGTTACCCCATTCCAAAAGCTGCAACTAGTAGAAGCACTCCAAGCCCAAGGCCATATCGTGGCAATGACTGGTGACGGTGTTAATGATGCCCCAGCCCTAAAAAAAGCTGATATTGGTATTGCAATGGGTAAAAATGGTACGGAAGTTGCACGGGAATCTGCTGACATGCTGTTGACTGACGATAATTTCGCTTCCATTGAAGCCGCAGTGGAACAAGGGCGGACTGTTTATCAAAATTTACGCAAAGCGATCGCCTTTCTACTACCCGTCAATGGCGGAGAATCTATGACTATTTTGATTAGTAGTTTGTTGGCAAGGGAATTGCCAATTTTACCCTTGCAGGTTCTGTGGTTGAATATGATTAACTCAATTACAATGACTGTTCCTCTAGCTTTCGAACCTATATCCCAAGGAACAATGGGACAGCCACCCCGCAACCCTAATGAAGGATTACTAACTTCAAAACTGCTCGGACGCATTGTGTTAGTGTCGCTGTTCAATTGGATTTTGATTTTCGGAATCTTTGAATGGGTCAAGGTTCAGACAGCAAATATAGTGCTGGCTCGCACCATGGCAATTCAAGCTCTGGTTGCAGCTCGAATGATCTATTTGATTAGCATCAGCCAACTGGGTACGAGTATTGTTCAGTATTTTCGTGGTCGAGCTAGTGGGATCCCTAATGTCCCGATTCTTATTCTAGGAACTACTATCGCAACAGCTCTACAAATTCTCTTTAGTCAGTGGAGTGTAATGAATGTCTTATTTGCTACAGCTCCTTTGACTTCGTACCAATGGCTGGTTTGCTTGCTACCGATACTACCCATGATCCCAATAGCAGTTCTGAGCAATTGGATTGATCCTTCCTCCCCGCCCTATCTCCCCAAACAAATAAAATTAAATGGGAATAGGCGGGATAACCTCTAATTAAACATTCATTGGTTGCTTGGCATGCAAAGGCTTATAATTTGCTTGCTCTTCATCTGAAGCATGTTTGATAATTTCCTTGCCAGTGATTAGTCTAGCTCTGCGACTGCGAGTAAAATAGCTCCACATCCACTGAATCATCACAACCAACTTGTTATCAAACTCAATTAAGAAGTATATATGAATAAACAACCAAAACAACCAAGCCAAGAAACCCCTAATTTTAATAAAGCCCAGATCTACAACTGCCGAGTGCTGTCCAATCATAGCTAAACTACCCCTGTCCATATAGTTAAATGATGGAGTCCCTTCTCCTAAGAGACGGTTTTTGATTAGCTTGGCTACATATTCTCCCTCTTGCATAGCTACAGGTGCAACACCGGGTAAAGGTTTACCACCTTGATGACAGAAGTTAGCCAAATCGCCAACAACAAAGATATTTGGGTATCCTTTAATACTCAAATCTGGTTCAACCATAACACGACCAGCGCGGTCACATTCGACGTGGGTTGTTGCCATTAAGACCTTGCCCATAGGTGAAGCACTCACACCAGCTGCCCACAATACGGTTCTAGCGGCAATTGTTTTTACCTCATCACCCTGCTTAATAGTAACAATATCATCTTCAATATTAGTGACCAAAGTTTTGGTTTGCACTTCCACGCCTAACTCCGCCAAAGAATCTGCCGCTGTTTGGGAAAGTTCCGGTGCGAAGGGAGGAAGAACCCTATCTAAACCTTCCAACAGTAGAACCCGAGTTTCCGAGGTATCAATATTGCGGAAATCCTCCTTCAGGGTTTTTCTAGCCAATTCAGCAATAGCTCCAGCTAATTCCACACCGGTGGGACCACCACCAACCACCACAAAAGTCAACAAAGCCCGCCGTTTAGCTGGATCAGTTTCCTTTTCTGCTGCTTCAAAGGCGGTAAAAATCCGTCGGCGCATTTCTATGGCATCCTCTAGGGTTTTTAACCCGGGTGCAAACTCCTCCCAGTTATCCTTACCAAAATAAGAATGCTTTGCACCAGTAGCCACAATCAGGGTGTGGTATGGAACTGCTTCACCTCCCACCATCACCGTCTGATCTTCAGGGTTAATATCACTTACTTCCCCCAATAAAACCGTAGTATTTTTGTTCTTACTTAGGATGGAACGCAAAGGAGAAGAAATATCCGCAGGGGATAAAGCCCCCGTAGCCACCTGGTAAAGCAAAGGTTGAAACAAATGGAAGTTCCGCCTATCTATTAGCGTTACATTCACATTAGTTTTAGCTAATGCTTTAGCCGCATATAGTCCGCCAAAACCACCACCTACGATTACCACATGATGGGGTGGGGTATTGCTAGAAGATTCAATCATAACAATTATTTTCCTTATATTACTGCTGCTGTAACTATTCTTAACATTTTTGTATCAAAGTTGTCACAAACATTTCTGTTAATTGTGAACTTTTGAAGGAAAAATAAAGGTAACCTGGAATAATCATTGCTCACCCATGGGATAGCTGGTGAGCAAATTGAGGTATGATGATGAACCGACAATTTATTTACCACTTTGATAAACAGGAGATGCTTTCATGGCGCGTATGTATTATGATGAGGATGCCAACTTAGACTTTTTAGCGGGAAAAACCGTAGCTATTATTGGTTATGGTTCCCAAGGTCATGCCCACGCGCTAAACTTAAAGGATAGTGGTGTAAATGTCATTGTAGGTTTGTATCCTGGTAGCAAATCAATTATAAAAGCTGAAGCAGCTGGGTTAACCGTAAAAAACGTAGCTGATGCTGCTAAAGCTGCTGACCTAATCATGATATTATTACCTGATGAAGTACAAAAGACAATTTACACAAATGAAATCCTGCCTAATTTAGAAGCAGGAAATATTTTAGCCTTTGCTCACGGATTCAATATTCATTTTGGGCAGATTGTTCCCCCAGGGGATGTGGATGTAATTATGGTTGCACCTAAAGGTCCTGGTCATTTAGTCCGTCGTACCTACGAACAGGGACAAGGAGTTCCAGCCCTATTTGCCGTATATCAAAATGCTACAGGTAAAGCACGAGACCGAGCTATGGCCTATGCTAAAGGTATTGGTGGTACTAGGGCGGGTGTGTTAGAAACCACATTCCGGGAAGAAACCGAAACGGATTTATTTGGGGAACAAGCAGTATTGTGTGGTGGTTTGAGTGCATTAATTAAAGCAGGTTTTGAAACTCTAATCGAAGCTGGTTATCAACCAGAGTTGGCCTATTTTGAATGTTTACATGAGGTTAAACTGATCGTTGACTTAGTTGTTGAGGGTGGTTTAGCGACCATGCGTGATAGTATTTCTAATACCGCCGAATATGGAGACTATACTCGTGGTCCCCGGGTTGTAACTGCCCAAACCAAGGCTGAAATGAAAAAGATTCTCAGTGAAATTCAATCTGGACAGTTTGCACGGGAGTTTGTCTTAGAAAACCAAGCTGGCAAACCTGGTTTTACAGCCATGCGTCGTCAGGAAGCTGAACATCCCATTGAGGAAGTTGGCAAGGATTTACGCGCCATGTTTAGTTGGTTGAAGAAAGCTTAATTAATAGCTTTAGCCAGAACGCCTATTCAGTACTTTGCCCATCAAGCTTGTTTACAGCGTTCTGGCTTGCCTCCAGGTAGCTGCTTAATTTAGTCTTTGTTTTAACCATAAGGCTAATAGAGGTAGTGCTAATTTATAACCCTGTTGGGCACTATAAATTAAACCCTTAGTCTGTAGTCCTGTTAGGGAACCTTGCAAAGTTCCACCTCGAGAAAGTCCATGTTTTTGAATATATTCTTTACTTTGAGGTTTGTCTGTGGGATCTATGGCTAAACATTCTAAAAGGTGAATCTGATTACCGGGTAGTAACATCAATAAAGATTCATAAGTTATGGATAAATCCCTCAGCATTGCTTCTATTACTTGTCTGACCTTTTCTTCTTTAATTAATCCTTGTTCATGTTGTAAACTCGATAGTCTATGAATTAATGCCATCGCATCACCAATGCTCCCCTGAACCGCATCTAAAAATATGGTTAGTGCTTGAGAATGACGATCAAATTTAAGATTTTGTTTTTCCAAAACTTCCCGGGCCCAAACTGCCATAACATCCCTTTCTAAAGGAGCTAATTCAATTTTTTCCATTGCATACTTCTCCTCATCTTGATGATGGCTTGTTTCGGCAATTGTCGCTAATATAACATAACTCACATCCGGATGACTATTAATTTCTTGTCTCAAGGTAGATTCCCATACATTATG
The DNA here is from genome assembly GCF_003367075.2 of Cylindrospermopsis raciborskii Cr2010. Taxonomy (NCBI): domain Bacteria; kingdom Bacillati; phylum Cyanobacteriota; class Cyanophyceae; order Nostocales; family Aphanizomenonaceae; genus Cylindrospermopsis; species Cylindrospermopsis raciborskii. The sequence goes on along the minus strand of NZ_CP065936.1, from coordinate 1,399,019 downwards.
ACGATCCCAAGAGCGAATATGGGGAAAACTTTGCAAAATTAATACCACTCTTCGATTTAAATCGTTGGCTATATTTTGCAACAAGTCCAATAGCATAACAAATGCCTGCCACAGTTTTTTATCATTGAGACCATGAGATAATTTGAGCCTAGTTTCTGTATTAAAAATAAACAATTCTCCACCATTTTGCTCCACCCATGTCTCAATTTTGCTCACCTCCCAATTATGATTAATTGTTTCTGTGAACAATTGCAGTAGTCTCTCTCCATCGATCGCACGAATACAGTCTATTTCTAATATTAGAGCGCCTACCTCTTGAGCTGCAATCTTAACCAATGTTCTTCTACCACTACCAGGTACTCCCGTGATTAATAAGTCCCTATCATGTAAAAGTATGTTTGTAATAAGCTCAAACTCGTGAGAACGACCAATTAATTGTAATGGGGTAGATAAATCAAAGTTAACAGATTTCTCCTCCGTAGCTGTTGACATTAGAAACATAACTTATTTACTATCATTACTATAATTATTATTGAACTTGAGCAGGTAGACAGCACTAAAAAATGGTGCTATTAATATTATAACACTTTAAAATTCCAAATATAAATTTTCCTACCTGAGTGGGGAGGCATGATTATTTGTGGGATGGGTTGAGGAGCGAAACCCATGGGGGTGTTGGGTTTCATACTTCAACCCAACCTACGTTCATTTTGATTAAGAGGTGTATAAAATTATGATAATGGAAGCATGTGTGTTGCTAACAATATTGTTGGGATTTTTTGGGATAATTTTCAAAAAAAATCTAGTGATGAAGATCATCTCCATGGATGTGATGAGTACGGGGGTAATAGCCTTTTACGTCTTTATTGCATCCAAAGCAGGTTTATTTACTCCCATTCTTGGGGAAGTGAAAAAAGGTAATTATGCTGATCCTGTTCCCCAAGCAGTTATTTTAACAGCAATAGTTATTGGCTTTTCAATTCAAGCTCTGATGCTGGTGGGAGTAATGAAACTAGCTGGAGATAATCCTACCTTAGAAATTGATGAAATCGAGAAGAATAACGCCCCATAAATTTAACGTGGATTAATAAAGATGAATACTATAACAACGGTTTGGGTAGGTATCCCATTTTTTCTGGGATTTATGGTTTTTTTGGTCCCACGACTTAATAGACACCTGGCATTTTTAGGTACATTAGCTAGTGCTGTTTATGGTATAGGGCTATTAATTAATAAACCACAAATTCAACTTAATTTATTGAACAGTTTTGGGGTCACCTTAGTGGTTGACCAGTTAAGTGGCTACTTTATCTTAACCAATGCTGTGGTAACAATTGCAGTAGTTTTATACTGTTGGAAAAGTGACAAAAATGCCTTTTTTTATGCCCAAGTTCTATTGGTTCATGGCAGTTTGAATGCGGCTTTTATATGTGCAGATTTTATCAGTTTGTATGTGGCATTAGAAGTAAGTGGAATAGCTGCATTTTTATTGATAGCATATAGTAGGAGTGATCGCTCAATTTGGGTAGGTTTGCGCTATCTATTTGTTAGCAACATTTCTATGTTATTTTATCTCATGGGGGCTGTATTAATTTATGAAAAAAGCTTATCTTTTAGTTTTTCTGCATTAAAAAATGCACCACCAGAAGCCATAGCATTAATTTTGTTGGGACTGTTAGTTAAAGCAGGAGTTTTTGTCTCTGGTTTATGGTTACCTGTCACTCACGCTGAATCAGAAACACCAGTTTCTGCAATACTTTCGGGTATTGTAGTTAAGGCCAGCCTTTTACCCCTATTACGTTGCGCTGCGATAGACGAAAATATTTATCATATTGTGGTAATTTTTGGCGCAGGAACAGCTTTAATGGGTGTATATTATGCGATTTTAGAAAAAGATACAAAACGGATGTTAGCCTTCTCAACTATATCCCAGTTGGGATTTATTTTAGCTGCACCAGAGGTAGGAGGATTTTATGCACTAACCCATGGAATGGTTAAATCATCCTTGTTTTTAATTGTTGGTTCTTTACCGACACGTAACTTTAAGGAGCTGCAATCTCAATCAATTAATACTGTGGTTTGGATACCCTTAGTTCTTGCCAGTTTATCGATTTCTGGATTTCCCTTATTGGCGGGGTTTCCTGCCAAGGTTTTGACTTTGAGAAACTTCACATCTTGGCAGTTTGTCGCCATGAATGTCGCAGCATTAGGCACAGCGATTTTTTTTGCTAAATTCATTTTTCTTCCCCATAAGTTCAATGATAAGCTAGGGACTAAACAAGATGTAAAATCTGGGTTTTGGATAGCAGTAATTGTGTTAATTGCTGGTTTATTCATTACTAATATTGTATATTTACCAGCCTACAATTTTGGGGATATACTTAAAGCAATTGTCACTACTGTAATTGGTTGGCTGATATATCATTTAATTCTGCAAAAGTTAGCTCCACAATTAGCTGTTCATCTACCACATACATTGGAGAAGTTTGAACATTTAGTAGGTGTAATGAGTTTAACCTTAATCTTTTTATTTGGGATGGCATTATCATGATTGGGCACTTAATACTAAGACTGACAATTTGGTTTTTGCTGACAGCTGATTTTAGCACCGTTAATATTATAATTGGCGTAGCTATTGCATTTTTACTACCTAGAGGTTACAGTTCCAGGGCAAAATTTACGGAATGGTTAAGAGTATTTGGTCAGGTACTAGTTGCCATTGTTGTAGGTTTTAAAGAGGCGTTTGAGATCATCTTGTTTCCCCATTATCAGGAAGAAATTATCAGAGAAAATGTGAAAAATAAACATTCATATTTACTGATATTCATGGATATATTTCTGATTACGTTCACACCTAAAACTATTGTTTTTAATCATAATGAACGGGGATTTTACGAAGTCCATCAAATTAAACCTGGAGGTAAAAAATAACTATGTATTTACAAATTGTTTTAGTAGCAATGATTGCTGGTTTGTTAATTCCCATTTACGAGGTATGGAAAACAGATAATACCTGGCAATTAATGTTGTCTCTAGGTAGTATTTCTAGTAAAGTATCAATCATAATTTTAGTCATTTCTGTTGTGCGAGATGATTGGATGATTGGAGTAGTAGCGGCAATTATTTTAAGTTTGGGAAATGCAGGATTTATGTTATTAGCACATGTGATAAGGAGGTTAAATGATGGATCTTATTAGTTATATCTTGATGACAATTGGGATTTTATTCTGGTTTTGGGGAACTTCCCATTTAGTTAGTGATAAATCAGTACTATTCAAATTGCATGGACTTTCTGTAGCTGATACCCTGGGTTCAATGCTGATCATACTTGCCATTTTATTCATAATTCCCAGTAAATGGCCACTACTACTTTTGGCAATTATTTCCCTGGCGATTTGGAATACTATGTTGGGTTATGTAATTGCCCATTGCTCAACGGAAGATATAACCCCAGAGGTGGAAAATGAATGATTCTTATCTCTATATAATTGTTGCTTTGTTACCCCTAACTGCGGGTTTATTGGTTACCCAGGTTAACCCCTATCATGGATTAATTTTGCGCGGAGTCTTAGGTGCGATCGCCGCTTTGGTAGATGCAGTCTTAGGGGCGGCTGATGTAGCTTTAACAGAGGCATTAATGGGTACCATGTTATCTGTAACTTTGTATGCCATAGCAGTACGTTCTTCTTTGGTTTTACGTTTAGGGGTAATGGAAAATGAATTAATAGTAGAAAATCAAGATGGGGGGATTGAAAAACTAATAGAGGATTTTCGCCGGGTTTTCAGTAAACATTATATGAGACTGGAAGTTCTGACCTACAACAATCAACAAGCTCTCCGAAATGCCTTAATTTCTAAAGAGGTTCATGCTACCTGTTTCCCCACCTTATTTAGGGATGAGCCAACAAAAACTGAAAACCAGAATTATCAAACAGAAGTTAGAGTTCACCGTGTTTATAACATCATTGAGAGTGAAATCCTGCCAAGAAATACAGGGTTAAAAAATTTAGAATATGTTGATATTTTAGTACCGGAGGAAAAACACCCATGAAAATGAGATTAGTTTATATTCTAGCTGGGATAGCATTGTTTTTAAAAATGTTATTCCTCTCCGATGTGGCGTCTAACTTATCTGGAATGTCAACTATAAAAGACACCATGTCCAATATAGTTCCAGCGGGTATTTCCATCACGGAAAAAGTAGTTGCTGAAAGTGGGGTTGTGAATGCAGTGTCGGGAATTATTTTTAGGAATCGCCTTTACGATACGATTTTTGAGGTTATTGTATTCACAATTGCCATTTTAGGATGTAATTTTTTACTAGCCAGTGAAAATCCATCTTGTACTATTTATCAGTTCAAAGATAGAGCATCTATCACCCTAGCTCGTTTGGGAGCAACCATTGCAGCATTAGTGGGTATAGAATTAGCAATTAGAGGACATCTAAGTCCTGGGGGGGGATTTGCTGCAGGTGTTGCAGGTGGAACAGCAATAGGTTTAGTGGCAATTACTTCATCTTATCAATGGATGGAGGATATTTATCAGCGGTATCGTGCAGCTATATGGGAAAAGATTTCAGTTTTGATTTTTATCGTGTTATCAGTGGTTACCTTATCGGGATTTGAGTTACCTCATGGAGAACTGGGGAAATTATTTAGTGGTGGGATCCTACCCATATTAAATATTATTGTTGCACTGAAAGTGGCGTTGGGATCTTGGGCAGCAGTTTTGATTTTTATTCGTTATCGAGGTTTATTATAGTTGTTAATTAACTTTAACTTGTTGTTTAAAGCTAACCTACGAGGCGATGCGATCGCACTAAACATGTATGCTGGAAATTCCTGGGACAGTTCTCAATTAAGTTCAGATGTCCCTGGGAAATTCTAAGCAATTCCTGTTCCAATCCTAGCATTTCGCTGGGTCTAGGTTAACAGGAGGAATTATATCCCAAAACCAGGAGTATTCGGGGGGTAAATTCTATTACAGTATTCTTTCAACTACGTCTTGAAGGGAATAAGGACAGTCTTGTGGCATATCTATTTCAGCCTCTTTCATTGCGTCTAATCGGGCAGTAGGATACATTTTGTTTACCCACTCTTGACAAAAATAGCGTTTTAGGCTAGGACTATCCTCCAAATATAAATCAAGATTCTTTCTCTCCCTTTCAATGGTAATTTGCCAACTTCGAGAGCGTTTTTCAGGTTGGTGGTCCCATTTAAGTAAGTGATGGAGAATTAGACGAACACTACTCAATAATCTATCTCTCTCTCGTTTAGACAAGTCTCTAATTTCCTCTACCAGATTATCTATATCTAGATCTTCAAAACGTTTGGCAGCAATTAGGTCGGCCATCCTTTCCGACCATAGGGCAAAATCTTGCTCATATAGGGATATTTGAGACTTCATTTGGAGATCCAAAATTGGTGACCAGGATATTTTGCCATACTTTAGAGCCTAGAGTTCACTTCTTTGATGAAAAATTCCCCTGAAAATCAGGATAGAATTAATTAGGCACTTATTAGTCATTAGTCGTTCATCTAATCGTTAATCTAACTATGTCCTCTGGTATCACTGTCGAAAAGAAAAAGTTAACAAAACCTCCCCTGAAACTTCATTACTTAGGTGACCGGGTTCTCCGTCAACCTGCTAAACGGATCACTAAAATAGATGATGAACTTCGTCAACTGATCCGAGATATGCTCCAAACTATGTACAGCGAAGATGGTATTGGTTTGGCCGCACCTCAGGTGGGAGTTAATAAACAGTTAGTTGTTATTGACTGTAACCCTGATAAGCCGGAAATACCCCCATTGGTATTGATTAATCCTGTAATTAAACAAGTTAGTAGTGAGCTTTGTGTTGCTCAAGAAGGGTGTTTAAGCATCCCCAAAGTTTTTTTGGAGGTCAAACGCCCAAAAATTGTAGAAATTGCCTATAAAGATGAATATGGCCGTCCTCAGACCCTAAAAGCTGATAATTTGTTGGCAAGATGTATTTTACACGAGATGGATCACCTCAATGGTGTGGTATTTGTTGATCGTGTGGAAAATTCTCTCAGTTTGACGGAGGAACTGTCTAAAAATGGTTTCTCTCATCAAGCTGTTAAACCATTAGTCGAGGTGATCTAGCTGTGTATTTAACTCCCAAAAGTGGCCTGTTTTTAGGTGGTTCCTGTATAACAGCGATCGCTGCTGTTGGTTCGGTATTTGAACTCAGTTATGGCCAACCTAATTTTGGTTTCCAAACCACTGCTATTATTTTGGCTATTAGTATTCCTGTGACCGTCTTGTTGTTTGTTGCTGCGGTCAAGGACGCACGAGCGAATATTAAATAGAGGTGGCGAGTAATCTCCCTGTCTATGGAAAATCGCAGGGTGCTGCAATGGCTAAACCCAGTAAGGTGTTATATTCCTCAACGTGAATGGAATAAGCACCAAATCTGGCCAGGTGGGGATTCATTATTTGTGCGTCAAACACAAGAAATTTCCTCTCCCGCAGTCTTTCTACTAGTTTAACCATGGCTACTTTGGATCCTTCAGGGATGTGATAAAACATGGACTCACCAATAAAAGCACCACCGATGACAATTCCTAGAATCCCCCCTGCTAATTGATCACCTTGCCAGGTTTCAAAACTGTAAGCATAACCAGCTTGATACAATAACCAGTAGATTTGTTGCAGTTGGGGGGAAATCCAGGTAGTTTCCCGATTGGCACACCCCCTAACTACTCCCATAAAATCCCGGTTGATCTTGACTGTGAATCTCTGTTGATTGAGAGCCCTTTGTAAGGACCTAGGATAGCGGAATCTTTCATCTAGGGGAATTAGGGTGTGTTCCTTACTTCTATACCATCTAAGTTGATTATACTCATCGGCCATGAGAAAATATCCTTGAGCATAACCTTGAATAATAATATTAACATCATAAGTATCATCAGTATCACGTTTCATCGTTTTTTAAAAACACCAGAATTCAAATGAACCAACCTATTTCTCCTATTACTTTACCACCTGCAGAAAATCCCCAAATCGAGGGGGAATGGTTACAAAAACGACTTCTACAGTGGTTGGATACGGAATTCCTCCCGGAAGTGGTTAATCAGAAAATTGCCCAGCGCGCAGCCCAGATTTTTGTTAGACAACGTATGGAGGGGGAAAATGATTTGGGTTCCTTGGTGATTGCTATTGTGACCGAAATGCAGTCTTTTGATTTTTCTAAAAGCTTTTATGGGGAATTTGCGATCGCCAACGCAGTTAGCGATCTGTTATTGGATAGTTTAGGGATTGACCGTTGTTGTGGGTACTAACGGGTAACTATTATTTGAGTATGACAGTAAGCAAACCGGTGAACTACCGAACCCAGTCTATGGATACTTCGTTCGCAGCTGAACAAGTACAGTTTAGACTTTGGCGAAACATGAGTTCAGGTGAAAAAGAATCTCTATTTAAACGAATAACAAAACGCGGTTCTATATTAGCATTAGCGGGAATTAAAAGCCAATTTCCTAATGCTTCAAAAGAAATAATAAGAGAATACTATATTAGAAAACGCTTAGGAGATAAGTGGGCTAATTTATTATCGGGTTTAAAATATGAGAGAGATTTAATGATAGAGGATCCAATTTGGTTAGCACTGGAGTTAGCATCTATCTTGAGTTCATTGGATATCATTTATTATGTGGGAGGATCAGTTGCTAGTTCTCTCCAGGGGGAGGTGAGACTCACCCAGGATTTGGATGTAATCGCCAACATTGAAAATAGTCAAATTCAGCCACTAATTAGGGCCATGACAGATCAATTCTATATCAGCTATACTGCTGTGGAAGAAGCTGTGAATGGAAAGACTTTATCATTTAATGTCATCCATTTAACTACCACGGAAAAAGCTGACATTTTTGTGATGAAAGAGGATGAATTTTCCCTTTCTCAAATGTCTCGTCGTGTGCTACACCTTCCGGATGGGGATAGGACTAAATCTTTCTATATCTGTACACCGGAAGATACAATCCTACAAAAACTGCTCTGGTTTCGGATGGCTAACAGCGAATCTCAAAAACAGTGGCGAGATATTTTAGGTGTCTTAAAACTCCAAAAGGAACTTCTCGACTTTGACTATCTTGGAGAATGGGGGAAAAAATTAAATTTAACAGACCTACTTCTACAAGCTCTAAGAGAATCTGGGAATGGATAGCCACCCAAACTATTACAGCATCTCATTCCTCCTTTTGCGTATTCTCTTTAGATTGAAAAGTCTGTTCCATGACATTTTGAATTGTTTGTAGATCGGGTTTTTTACCACCCATTAAATCTCCAAAATAAACACAAGCAGCTTCACCCAAAGACCAGGTATAAGCACCCGCCCAAGATGCTGCAATTACAGTGCCAAAACCGGGGATAAATTTAATTAATTCTCTTCCTATAGCTTGAGCCAAAAAACCACCTGTAATTGTACTAACAATTCCACCTGCTTGGGAAGGGGTCAAAGTTTGACCATATAATTTGCCCAAAAGTCCAACCATGGAAACTTGTAAAGCTGTTAAAACTGGCATAGTAGTGAAGGGTAAAGGTACTGCTGCTAAAGTAGTGGCCATAATGGAAAAAGGTAAAATATATCTTCTAGCGGTATCACGATAAATATTGCCTAATTTATCTCCCGCTTGTTCATCTAACAACTGATAAATTGTCTTAGCTTCTGCTTCTGGTAAAAGACTGGTTAAACTATCTCGAAATGCTTCTAGTCCATAAAAAACTGGACTATAACCATCTTCCTCTAAGGTAAAATCTACCAGAGTTGCTCGGTCATATAACCCGGAAAAGTTAGCTTTAATTTCATCAAATGCTCGATTAATTTCTGCAAAATTTGGTGGATAATCAGGGTGATTTTTCATATCCGGTGGATAGATTTCATGTAAACATGTTACTGCCAATAAACAGGGAATATGTGTATACTGCTGACGTAATTTTTGGGCAATATTTCGTAGGGTATCGGTGGCAAAGTCGTTGATTTTTACAGTTAGTATGAAAACTCTTGCTCGCTTGGTTCCAGTATTTAAATCCTTAATTATCTCTTGAATAATAACCTCTGTATCTTTGTCAGTATCGCCCAAACCTACTGTGTCTGTAAAGATAATTAATGGTAAATCATTATTAGGATAGATATATCTTTCTGTATTTTGAGTGTGGGGACGAAAACCCTGACCAATAATCTCTGGAGACACACCTGTAAAACCCCTAACAATTGAACTTTTACCAGTTTGTGGTTTCCCAAGTAATAAAGCTTCTGTAGTGGGTAATTGACTAGTAACTGTGGCCAAAATTTCTGCCACTTGACTATCATTAATACTAAACCATTGTTGCACACTTTGTTTCCCTTTCTCTACAGCACGGGAAACTAATGTTTGCCAATAATTGACCGGGTTAACATCTGATTTAGTTTCGGACTGATTCGACTCAGCAAAATTTAATTCTTTTATCACTTCACCAACTGACTGGTAACGTTCACGGACAGATGCTGTCATTTTATCCAAAATTCTTCCCAGTTGGTCAGTGACAGAATTAGTACCTAGATGGTTACGCCATAAAAATTTTTCTGTTGTGGTATCATAAAAGCTAGTAGGGTCAACATTAGTGACCAAGTACATACAAGTTACACCCAGACTATATATATCACTACTAAATGTGGCTTGACCTCTAATTTGTTCCGGAGCGCAATATTCCATGGAACCAATAACTGTACCCTCCTTCATTTCAGCTTGTCCATCCACCACTTTAGCTGCACCAAAATCTACTAAGAAAAGTTTACTGTCCATAGCACGACGAATTATATTTTCTGGCTTAATGTCACGATGAATAACCTGCTTTTCATGGACAAATGCTAGAATATTTAACAACTCTATTAATAGTTCCCTTATCTGGGTGGTGGAGAACACTCCTTTTTTCTGGAGTTCTACCTCCAAAGTATCACCTTCTATATACTCTTGAACTAAATACTGACGATTATCCTCAGGGTGGGTAAAATAATCGAACAGTTCTGGGATTTGGGGATGTTGGCCCAACTCCTCTAATTGTCTTGCTTCTTGATTAAATAGACGGGATGCTTTGTCAATAGTGTCTGTTCCTTGAGCTTGGGGTAAAAATTGTTTAATGACACATAAAGGTTGGGAGGGTTTTCCCGTATCTGTTGCTAAAAATGTGCGTCCAAACCCTCCCTGTCCCAGAATTTTTCTGGGAATGAATCTTTCTCGCAGGATTAATTTGCTACCACATTTTTGGCAGTATTTACAATTGTCTGGATTGTAATTTAAGCAGTGCGGATTTAGACAGCAGATTGTATTCATCTTACTCACGCCCATATGAATTTTAAGTTGGTAGGATTCTTGTCAGTAATATAACGAGTATAATACAAGATGGTAATAAAATATGGTTTGATGATAGCGTAGCGTTGGGTTTCATACTTCAACCCAACCTACGTCTATCTTATATTTAATTCCACCCACCCACTTAGTGTCAACTAATCAAAGATATACAGAAACAATCACAATTAAATGAATTTGTTTTCACAAATGTTTGTAATTTACAGAATCTTCATTTTTGATCCATTAAAACTTGATATTAATTACTCATAAAAAAACCAGCATGACCAGTAATAACAACAACTATTCAGAATCCTCCGGACTGGGAGTATTTTCTATTAGCAAATCAGGAGATTTGACGACAGATCTCAATACTTCCTTCCCTATTAATGTTTCTCCTGAACCCCTAGCAGAGCAACCCATATTACCTACCACACCACCATTGGGTGAATTGCCAAAAATACCTATTAGCGCTAATCCTAATCCCAATCCCTATTTAACCAGCGCCGCTATTGTTCCCGATTTCAATGGTGACGGTAAAACAGATAAAATGTGGGTGAATGTACAAACAGGTGAAATTTTTGTTCGTCTAATGGATGGTACAAGAATCATAGAACAAGCTTCTTTAGGTCAGTACGATCTAAGAACTTGGAGTTATAAAACTGCTGATTTTAACAGCGATAATAAAACAGACTTCTTGTTGCGTAATGAGACCACGGGTGAAAACCTAGTGGTGTTGATGGATGGTACAAAAGTTGCCAGTTTCTTAATGTTGGATAGGGTAGATCCAGGTTGGAAAGCGGAAATTGGCGATTTTAATGGTGACCGTAAAACCGACATTTTCTGGCGCAATACCACTACTGGTCAAAATGCAATTTGGGAAATGAATGGTACTAAGGTTGTAAATGCTACTATGTTGGAAACAAAGGATGTGGCCCTAACAGCTACCATAGTTGATTTTGACGGTAATGGTAAAAGTGATATTTTTTGGCGTGATAGTTTAACTGGTGCCAATAGTGCTTGGTTTATGAATGGTACTGAAGTCACTAACTATGATTTACAAGCTCAGGATGGCGCCTGGACTAGCACTCTGGGAGACTTCAATGGTGATTTAAAAACAGATATTTTGTGGCGTAATAACACCACTGGTGAAAACAAAATTTGGACCATGAATGGTGTTTTTATCACTGAAGGAGTTGTCAACACCTTAGGTCAGGGTTGGACTGCTAATATCGGTGATTTTAATGGTGATGGTAGAACGGACATTTTCTGGCATAATAGTTCTACCGGAGAAAACACCGCTTGGTTAATGAATGGTACTAGTATTCAGTCTGAGGCCTTTTTACCCAGCAATCCCCCTGGTCTAACAGCTTCTCTTGGTGATTTTAATGGGGATGGTAAAACCGATATTTACTGGAGAGACCAACAAACCGGTGCAGATAAAATCTGGAACATGAATGGTACTATAGCTAGTGAAACTCCTGTTTCTGAAGTCGATAGGTTGACTCCAGAATGGTACACTGCATAGGTTAATACATTCCCAGGGCGATCGCTTGATCGCCACTTTCCATTGACAGCGTCAGGTCTCTAACTCCCGGAGAAAATTAGACAGTAACTGCTTACCAGCTATAGTTAACACACTCTCTGGATGAAATTGCACACCTTGGATGTGAGGATAATTCCTGTGTCGCACTCCCATGATTGTTCCATCTTCTACCCAAGCAGTAATTTCTAATACATCTGGACAGGTTTCACGCTCAATGACTAAACTATGATATCTTGTAGCGGTAATAGGATTTTCTAATCCTTGGAATACTCCCACACTGTTGTGAAGCACTGGAGATGTTTTACCATGCATCAATTCTGTTGCTGCAACAACTTTACCCCCAAATACTTTGCCAATGCTTTGATGACCTAAACAAACACCCAAAATTGGCAAGCTGGAACCTAACTTTTCAATTACATCCAGGGAAATCCCCGCGTCTTCAGGACGACCAGGACCAGGAGAAATCACTAGTCCATGGGGTTTTAATTCTCTAATTCCCTCCACTGTAATTTTATCGTTACGAAAAACTTTTAGATCCGCAGCAGCAGGAAACTCCACTGCCAGCTCCCCCAAATACTGCACCAAGTTGTATGTAAAACTATCATAATTATCAATGACTATAATCACAATTCGCACCCACAAGTGTTAATTAAAAGAACTAATTACAAATACTAACTACCATTCTGATAAGAATATAGTTGTGATTAAACGTATTAAAGGAGGAAGCAATAGTGTGACTGCCACTATTAGTGATACCATGGCTGAGATAAGCACAGCACCAGCAGCACAGTCTTTAGCCACTTTCGCCAATTCATGATAGGTCTGCTTAACAGTTAAATCCACCAGAGATTCAATGGCTGTATTAACTAACTCCAAGGTTAAAACTAAACCACTTGTAATACTAATTATGGCTATTTCTACTGGTTTAAGATGGAGAAAAATACTCAAACCAATCACGAAAGCACAAGCAGCTACATGAATCCGAAAGTTACGCTGGGTCTGAAAACCATAGCTGATTCCAGCCCAAGCGTATTTAAAGCTGGCAAGCAAGTTAGAAGCTATTTGCCAAGAAAATTCCCTTTCCGAAGATACAATTTTTGGTAAGCGCTTTGGTGGTGTTGGTGGTATTGAAGTCTTGGGGAACATAGGATGTTGGAGATTCAAAAATTAAGTGTAATCAGAATGGGTGGGAGGAGACTGAACACATTCTAAGGGACTAATTTGAATTTGTCATAACTTTAAACAATTTGTGACAGAATTACTATCAATATGGCCATAATAGTCGGATGGAAGGAGATTTTAAATCTTGTTTAAACTGGTTTGAGCGGCAAAGAACCTACTCCTGTTCGTTATAATCTCTACTTAAATATTACTAACAATACCAACTGATTTTAGCAGCATTGATTGTTTGTTTAACATCTCTATCAAACTTTTCTCATCAGGATGATCCCAGCCCAAAAGATGCAATAAACCATGGGCACTCAACCAAGCTAACTCTGTAGTTAAACTATGTTCCCGCTCCTCAGCTTGACTAATGGCGGTATCTATAGATATGACAATGTCACCCAAATATAAGGGTTGACTGGCTAGCATTTCCTCGGTGTAGGGGAAATTATTCTCCAGTGCAGCAAAAGCCAAAACATCTGTTGGTTGGTCTTTCTGACGATATTGGGCATTCAATTCTTGAATTTGGGCATTATTGGTTAACTGCAATCCGATTTCATAACTCAAAGCCCGTGGTAGTTCGACAGCAAGCAGGGTCAACCACTGGCTAAACCACATATACCATTTTTCTTCTGATACTTGATTAGTCAAGTTCAAGTCATAACTATTTTCAATAAATAACTCAACTTGTAATTGAGTCTGTACTTTGGTTTGGGAGGACACAGAATTTCCTTTATTTAGCGAGTGAGGTATGCTAGACCAACCAGAACAGCTAACAATCCCATGGTAGTTAGTCCGAAATGTTTGAGGGAGGTGCCACCTTTTCTGACCATGTTTCGCATTGCCAGCTTCACATAACTAGGTTTTGATTCGTTTACAGGGGTGTTACTCATAATCTCTGTGCGGTTGTCCTCTAACTGTAAATATTTGAAATACCTGAACTTCAAATTTATCTACTATTATCTAGCTCATTTTCTCCCTTGTCAACTTTACTTGTTCGTTCTTGTTTAATTAGCTCTAATTTAAATATGACCTTGCCAGCGCTTAATGGGTATACAATCAATGTCCAATTGATCCAAAGCACGAGCAACCACAAAATCTACTAAATCGTCTATGCTCTTAGGATTATGATACCAAGCAGGGATGGCGGGGACAACCCTAACCCCTGTTTCAGCTAGGGTAGTTAAATTCCGCAGGTGAATCAAGCTAAAGGGTGTTTCTCTGGGCACAATTACCAGTTTGCGCCCTTCCTTAACTTGTACATCTGCTGCTCTTTCTAGCAAATCGGAACTTAAACCTACCGCTAGTTTCGCTACTGTACTCATGCTACAAGGAATAATAATCATCCCTAAGCTTCTAAAAGAACCACTAGCAATACCAGCACCTACATCGCTCCAGGGATGACAACGTAATTTACCCATGGAGGTGACACCAGCTTGCGATCGCCAGAATTGCTCCTGAGCGATCGCTTCCGGAGGCATACGGATGTTTTGCTCTGCTTGCCAAACTGTATAAGTAGATTTAGAGGCAACCAGTTCTATACTATAATCGGATTCTAGTAGAAACTTAAGGGCGCGCACAGCATAAATCAAACCAGATGCTCCAGATACTCCTATTATTAGAGGTTTGCTATGATTTCTGTCATTGTTACTTTTATCAATGTGATTAGACACGAAGTTTCTCAAAAAAGTTAGTAGGTAACATGGGGTTAATAAATGTCAAAAGGCATTAGGACAAAGATGTGTCTTAAACCCCTAGCCTTTTAACTGTAATCCACAAGTGGTTAATCTATATCAAAGGGTGGGGTTTGATCAGGTAGGTAGATATTTGATCTGTCATCATTGGTTGTTTCCGAACCATTAATTTTACCATCTGCTCCAGTGGTAACTAAATCAATTTGTTGACGATAGTAGTCTACACTTTTGACCTGTACAAATACCTGATCTCCTAAGCGATAGGAAGCGCGATTTTTTCTACCAAATAGGGCTTGTTGTCGAGCGCGGTATTCATACCAATCATCCTTGAGAGAACTAACGTGAACTAATCCCTCTACTCGTAAAGGGGTGGCTAAATGAGAACCAACTTCCTCGGTTGGGGGAACTTCTATCTCCACAAAAAAACCGTAGGATTGAACCCCAGTAATCACACCAGGAAAGATTTGGTTAATCTGCTGTTTCATCACCTGTGCTTTTTGTAATCCAGCTAGATCAGTTTCAGCATCATAAACTTGTTTCTCTCTCTCATTAATCTGGACCAGAATCCTGTTTAATTCTGTTTGTAGCTCTTGTTGTACTTCCGGAGGTAAAACATTCCAGTTAATTTCTTGATGAGAAGAAGAATGACGTAGATTAACCCGCTCCTTGACACGACTATTACGGCGATCGCGCCCATACTCAAGAACAGCATGATACACTCTTTGCATAACTAAATCTGGATACCGACGTAAAGGAGAGCTAAAGTGTATATATGCTGGCAGTGCTAATCCAAAGTGAGGTGCTTTAACAGTACTATAAACGGCAGGTTTTAGAGTATCCTGTAGTAAGTAAGTCAAAACCTGTTCTGATGGGGATTCAGCAAAAACGCCTGTTAAATGTTGATAATCCACAGATTGAATTTCCAACTCGGGGTCTATGATTAATTCCACACCCAAATTAACTGCCAGTTTTAGCATTTCTTGAACATCTTGAGAATCGGGAGATCCCTGAACACGCCAAAGTGCTGGAATATCCAAAGCACTCAGGTGTTGACCCATTAACTGATTAACCATGAGGATTAACTCCCTCAAAACCGATCCCAGTGGTGAACTGTCGGGAATAATTGCTCCCATACTACCTTCATCATGGTAAGGATTGTAACCCAATGGTAGATTCAGCTCTAAGCAACCACGAGATAAACGGTCTTTCTTGATGATTTGAGCCAAAGATGTTAAATCATTTAACATCTCTATCACCCGGGTTAACTCTGATGACTCACCTGCAAGGAACGACTGGGCCTGTTCATAGGTAATACTTGTATCTACATTGACTACACTCGGTTGAATTTCCCACTCTGTAATCTGTCCCTTCTCAATATCAATATTGATGATAAAAGACAAAGCCAGGCGATCGCTATCGGGTAGTAAAGAACAGCACTCTGCTACTGTATGAGGTAGCATGGGCAAGATGAGATTGCCAAGGTGAATAGTTTTTCCCCGTTTCAGTGCTTCCCGATCCAAAATTTCATCCGGGTGGATATAGACAGATAAATCTGTAATGTGAACCATCAATTGCCAGTTGGTGACAGAATGCTTCTCCAGACTAAAAGCATTTTCCACCACTCCATCCCCATCTACCCCCTCTATAGTCAGAGTAAATACACTCCTTAAATCCAGACGCTCGCGCAGATTGGCCTTGAGGAGATTTTTCGGTAACCTAGCTGCTGCATCTAATACATTTTCTGCAAAGTTCCTGGATAGGTCGTGTTTGCATGTAACTAAATCTATATCAGCAGCGGCTTCAGCATCCGTACCAAGAATTTGTACAACCTGACCCAGGGGGGGATATTGTGCCAAGGGATAGCGGATCACCTCCACATGTGCCAGATGATCGATAGCGTCTTGCAAATTAATTCCATTGCTCACCAATTTCAATTCAAACAGCAATCGGTCATCTAAAGGTACCGCGCGGAAACCACCTTCCACTTGCTTAATCCGTGCCAATAAAGTGTGATTAGATCGCTCTAAAATCAACTTTACCTCACCTTCAGGAGAACGACGACGACTTCCCTCCTTGAGGATGCGAACTAATACGCGGTCTCCATTCCAAGCGTGACTAAGATGACTTTCTCGAATGTAAATATCTTCTGCACCTTCGGGATCCTGGATAGCAAAACAAAATCCCTTGCTGGAACAGCGCAGCTTCGCTTCTATCAGCCCCTCCTCTGATACGCGACGATACTTACCCCGGTCCTTAACTAAAAGTCCAACTTTTTCGAGCACCTCCAAAGCAATATGAAGTTTTTCCAAACTATCCTCATCTTCACAACCCAATTTTTTTTCCAGAACCTTCCTAGCTACCAATTTGTCATCGGTAAAATTGGCAAGGAGTGTAGCGATTGAAAATTCCATGCAGTGAACTGGCCTTTGGTCAAAACATCATTTTTCTTGTTATCTGGTTCTTACCTGTATATCCTCACAGTCTACACATATTGCCAACGATTTACCCGTTCCCTTAGACTCTCGTAAACGTATGAATCTGAGTTTTAACCAAGAGAAACTGCCGATTTACCCAATTATTTGTAAAATTGGTGACAATCAGGTTGGCAACTGAATGAGCAATGACAGCGAACTCCATCTTCATTATTGTAGATTTAGAGCACACTCGCAGAAAATACTCCTAGACATTTTAGTTGAGGTAATCACCATAGCATTATTAATAGCACTATTAAAGGTATCACTAGCACTCGAATCCAAATTTCCGCTGTTGAAATTCTGGAGAATTGGATGATGGGGATTACTCCCAATCATCCACAGTTTATAGTAGGGCCAGGGGGCGACTACCAGCTGCATGTCGGTCAATTACTTGGTCAATAAGTCCATATTCCCTGGCCTCTTGGGGAGACATGAAAAAATCTCGCTCCGTATCTTCGGCTATTCGGTCAAATGGCTGACCAGTATGTTCAGCCAAATATTCGTTTAGCTTGCGTTTGTGATATAGAATTTCCCGAGCTTGAATTTCTATATCTGTAGCTTGTCCCTGAGCACCGCCTAATGGCTGGTGAATCATGATGCGCGAGTGAGGTAAACTCATACGTTTACCTTTAGTACCTGCACTCAATAGAAAGGCCCCCATACTGGCAGCCAGTCCTGTACAAATAGTACACACATTAGGGCGGATGTTCTTCATAGTATCAAAAATTCCCATTCCTGCTGTCACTGAACCACCGGGAGAGTTGATATACATATAAATATCTTTCTCCGGGTCTTCAGAGTCTAAGAACAGCAGTTGGGCCACTATTAGATTAGCTAAACTGCTATCCACCTGTTGCCCTAAAAAAACGATCCGTTCGCGCAGCAAACGTGAATAGATATCAAAGGCGCGTTCGCCTCGACCCGATTGTTCAATAACGATAGGAATCATGAGGTTATTTGTAGCTATTTACCCTTTATTTTATTCGAGGTTCGAGAGAATGGACTGGATTAATGGCCATATCTCATATTTCAAGAGGAACTTTTAATGGCACTTCCGGTCTGGGTTATAACAGACCCGAATATCATAACATATCATCGGGTAAATCCCAAGGCTGTATTCAGATTAGTGGTTCAATTAATCAGATTAAAAATGCTATTTATTAAGTGGGGGGAGTGTTATGCTACAAAGACTCATACAGGCAGTTTTCATTACTTTTCTACTTTACCTAGTTGTCATTCTCAATCTGACTCATCAAACTTCCCCTAAACCCATCCTACCAGTGTCAGACATTTCTTTGTTATAGTTGTACCAAAATGCGCGTTTTTTCTGAGAAGATATTTTGGTAAACTGTTGACACGAACAGACGGAGGTGCAAAACTTTGGGCATAGAATTACGCAGTTACGTATTTCTAGACAACTTACAACCGCAACATGCGGCATATATGGGAACAGTGGCCCAAGGTTTTTTACCTTTACCGGGTGACACTTCCATCTGGATTGAAATTTCACCCGGTATTGAAATCAATAAAATTACTGATGTTGCCTTAAAATCTGCTTCCGTGCGTCCAGGGTGGCAAATAGTAGAAAGACTATATGGAATGTTGGAACTACACTCGGGATCCCAGGGGGAAACAAGAGCAGCAGGACAAGCAGTTTTGGACCTATTGGGAGTCAAAAAAGAGGACTGTCTCAAACCACGAGTCATTTCCAGTCAAATTATTCGCAACATTGATGCTTATCAAACTCAGCTGATCAACCGTAGTCGTCGTGGACAACTGTTATTAGCTGGACAAACCCTCTACGTTTTAGAAGTTGAACCTGCTGCTTATGCAGCATTAGCTGCTAATGAAGCGGAAAAAGCTGCTGCGATTAATATTCTAGAAGTTTTACCAGTGGGTAGTTTTGGCAGACTTTATCTAGGGGGAACAGAACGAGATATTTTAGCTGGTGCTGCTGGAGCTTTAGCAGCTATTGAAAATGTTCCCGGTCGTGCTCCCCAAGGCCATCGTAAAGAATAGTGACAGGATAACTAAAATGGCAATTGAAACACATCTTACCCTACTCAAAGCAGGTGCTGTTACCTGGTTAGATTGGAGAGCACGAAACCCAGAACTTCAAGTTGATTTAAGTACCTCTAATTTAAGAGGGGAGAATTTTCGTGGTGCTAATTTCCAAAATGTCAATTTAAATCAGGTGGACTTTAGCCATGCTTTGCTGGTAAGAGCAGATTTTCAAGATGCCAATTTAAGTGCTGCTAATCTAAATAGCGCTAAATTAGTTCAGGCAAATCTTAGAAAGGCTAATTTAAGTGTCGCTAACTTGCAAAATGCCAACTTAATGCGTGCAAATTTAGATGGAGCAGTTCTAATTGGAGCAGATCTAAAAAATTCAAACCTACAGGATGCAGTAGTTACCAGTGCCAACTTAATTGGAACTGACTTTTATTATGCCAATTTAAACGGTGTTGATTTCGCTTATAGTAAACTTATACGCAGTAATCTGAGTTTTGCCAACTTAATCGGAGCTAATTTAATTGGTAGTAATTTACAAGACTGTAATTTGTATGAAGCTGAAATTATAAATAGTTACTTATATAACACAAATTTATCCAGAGCCAATTTAAGCAGATCCCATTTAGGAAGTTCCTATTTATGTCGCGCCAATTTCATGGAAGCTAATTTAACTAGTGCTGACCTAACAGGTGCTAATTTAAAAGATGCTAATTTAGCTGGTGCCAATCTTCAGGGAGCGAATCTTAGATGTGCTAATTTAACAGGTGCTAATTTAACAGGTGCCAATTTACAAAACGCCATTTTACCTCCCGTTTTTATTTGTAATTAACGGTAAAGATATACTTGATAAGTAGGTGGGTTGAAGTATGAAACCCAACACCCCCATCGGTTACGCGATCGCCCCTACAAATAATTGTTTAATGGATAATGGAGAAGAATGAGAGTTGGCTACAGCTATAGTACTGAAAACAACTGTTTTTGTTCTGGGAAAATGATATTGCTAGATTACCCAGTTCACCACAAGTGTAGATTCTGAAAATGAAGCCTAAACCCATAAATTCTAACTATACCAGAAAGCCAAGAATATTTAACCAACCAGAGCGTTTTATTGAAGGTTGGTACTGGGTGCTACCTTCCCATAAATTATTAGTTGGTGAGGTAAAACCTATCACTATTTTGGGGAAAGAATTGGTAATCTATCGTGGAGAAGATGGACTGGTAGTTATCTTCGATGCTTACTGTCCACACATGGGTGCTCATCTTGGGGAGGGTAAGGTGAAAGGTAATGAACTACGTTGTTTTTTACATCACTGGCAATATGATCAAGAGGGTTTTTGCACCAAGATTCCCTGTTTGGATGAAAGCATAGATACTACAGCTACTAAATCTATTAAAGCTAGAAATTGGCCTACCGAGGAAAAATATGGTTTGATTTGGGTATGGACAGGAGAAAATCCTCAGCAATCTTTACCTTTTATTCCGGAGTTGGAAGTTGCAGAACTAGATATAGCCTTTGGTGGTAAGTTTCTCATCCATTGTCATCCTCATATTGTGATGGTTAATCCTATTGATGCTCAGCATTTTTACAATATTCATAGACAAGTATGGGAATCTAGTTTTCAAAAACAAGAACTGAATGAGAATGCAATTATTTTCAGGTACAATCAGCAGTGTAATAACTATAATTCTAATTCTCCAATTAAAATTCTCCGATTTTTGCTTAATCCACCTATCAGCTATCATCTTTGTTACTGGTATGGGATCACAATGATAGTCAGGGTGGAAATTAGGTTTTTACATTTTCAGTTTAACTGTCACATCCTTTATGCACTGCGTTTAATAGAATCAGGAAAAACCACGGGAATAAGAATTTTTATCGCTAAAAAACGTCCAGGTATTATTGGTCATATATATGGCAAATTCCTTCTTTGGTTGAGTAAAATCGTGATTAATGCCATTAACTATATGTCAAATCAACACGGTAGACTTTTTCCTAAACCGGGGAAAAATAATCGTAACAACATTCAGTTTAACTTACAACATCCCCTAGAACTAGATCAACCAATTATAGAATTTATTAGTCATTTAGAGAGACAAAAACCTCTCAAATGGGGAACCTGGAGCTGGGAAAGGTTCACAGACAACCAACAAATGGAGTCACAAAAACCTCAAAACGTCCAAAAATGGCGGGATGACTTAGCTAATGATTGATTATAGTGATTATAGATTAGTTGGGTTACGCTACTACAAATAATTGTACCTCCCTACTTAAATAAAAATGAAGTGGTTTGGCCACTTCATCAATTCCCAGGTAGAACCTTGGTATCCAGTATAGCGGTGACCAAAATTGGAAATCGTATAAAATCCAACAGAACGTAAAGTTATTTTACCATTTTCTCAATTACAGATTTTTACCCATCAAACTTGTTTTCAGCTCTAGTAGATTAAGTCCCTATTTTACCATGATCAATTAATGCTTATTCTAAACATTACCATTAATCCCAAAATAATATGATGTTATAAGTCAATTATAAATCTATGCACCCACATATATAAATTTATTGATTCTAATTCAAAACTGAAACTTGAAAACTGAAAACTGATAAAAAATTGGGTCGGAATTTGCACAAAATTCTCTCTTACTAGGACCTATGCAAATCTGTCAAAATCCCAATTGTTCTAACCCGTTCAACCTCAACCACAGTAGATTTTGCATCGTTTGCGGACATGATAAATTTGGTGAAATCCTCAGAAACCGCTACCGCGTTTTGCGGTTATTGGGTGAGGGAGGTTTCAGCAAGACGTATGCTGCAGAGGATGTGGATAGATTAGACGCACCCTGTGTAATTAAACAATTTTTTCCTCAGGTTCAGGGAACTGTTGAACGTGCTAAAGCAGCAGAATTTTTTAAGGAAGAAGCTTATCGCTTATATGAACTAGGAGAAAATCATTCTCAAATTCCCCGCTTACTAGCTTACTTTGAACAGGGTTCAAGTTTATATTTAGTTCAGGAATTTATCATTGGTAAAACTCTATTAGAAGAGGTGAAAGAACGACCTTATACTGAAGCTCAAATACGTCAACTGTTATTGGATTTATTACCGGTTCTGGATTTTATTCACCACAAAAATGTTATCCATCGGGATATCAAACCTGAAAATATTATTCGTCGTAGTTTGGATAATAAACTTGTATTAATTGATTTTGGGGGTGCTAAACAAGTCACTAAAACTACCATGGCTAGACAAGCAACAGCTATATACACTTTAGGCTATGCACCAACAGAACAAATGGCAGGTTTTGCCTGTCATGCTAGCGACCTATATGCTTTAGGTGTAACTTGTATACGTCTATTGACCCAATGTTTACCCGTACAAAATAGTTATCAACTCAAAGATCCTCTTTATGACCCTATGAGAGCAAAATGGTTATGGCAAGAATTTTTACAGGGTAGAGGTGTTATAGTTAGTCAGCAATTAATATATATTTTGAACCGTTTGCTACAACATTTTGCCCAGGATAGATATCAGTCAGCAATGGAAGTTTTATATGACCTACAAAATGATTTTTCTCATACCCTAACCAGTGATTTCAATTATATCAATTCCGACGAATCAAAAATTAACTTGGGTACTCCTATTATAGAAGTAGCAACCACCCAGCAAAAACTTGCTGTGAATGTTCCACCCTTGGAAATCTTCGAGTTTCAGACCATGATATCCCATCAAGAAAATGATAAAGTTAAGCATGAAAGAAGAATAGGAAAATTCTTTACAGAAGAACTAAATAAACATCTCTATTTAGAAATGATATTAGTTCCCGGTGGTAGTTTTTTAATGGGTTCACCAGAATTTCAAGGTAATGGGGATGAACATCCCCAACATCAGGTAATTGTTGAACCATTTTATATGGCTAAATATCCCATTACCCAAGCACAATGGAAAGCAGTAGCAACATTACCAAAGGTTACCCAAAATCTCAACCCCAATCCTAGCAAATTTAAGGGGGTCAATTTACCTGTAGAAAATGTCTCTTGGTACGAAGCAGTGGAATTCTGTTTACGTTTATCATTAACCACTGGTAGAAATTATCGGTTACCAAGTGAAGCAGAATGGGAATATGCTTGTCGTGCGGGAACTACTACTGCTTTTTACTTCGGTGAAACTATTACTCCAGACTTAATCAATTGTAATGTTAGTCAATCTTATATAGCGGATTTTGGCAGAAACTTCACTCCACAAATTACAGAGGTTGGTAACCTGAACTTAGCAAATGCTTTCGGATTGTATGATATGCACGGTCTGGTTTGGGAATGGTGTGCTGATCCCTGGCATAATAATTACCATGGCGCTCCTAGGGATGGTAGTGTTTGGGATACAAATGGTGATATTAATCGTCGGGTATTGCGTGGAGGCGCTTGGAATTTTAGTGCAGAACTTTGTCGTAGCGCCAGTCGCAGTTGGAATGAAGCAGAGGGTGGTTTAAGAATGTCCGGTTTTCGTGTGGTTCTTTCCTTTTACGGGTGAGCTTGAAATTTGTTCAAGATTCTGGATGTTTTTCAGTTCTATACCCTGAACAGTACGTTTGATTAACCCGGTTAATACATTACCCGGTCCTATTTCTATTACTTTCTCAATCCCAGATTGTGGTAGTTGTAAGGAAATTTCTCGCCACCTTACTGAACCTGTCATTTGTTCAATTAAACGTTCCTTCAAAACCTGTGGGTTGGTGCTGGGAATTGGGTCAACGTTGGAAGATACGGGAATTATTGCTGTCTCAAAAGCTATATCTTTTAATATTGCTTGAAATTCCTCGGATGCACCCTTCATTAATGGCGAATGAAATGCACCAGAAACTTTTAGGGCAACTGCTCGTTTTGCCTTTACCTGTGACATTACAGCTTCTACTGCTGTTGGTATACCTGAAATTACAACTTGAGCTGGACTATTATCATTCGCTAAAACAACACCAGGTGTTTTAGCAATCTCTTCTTCTAATTGCTGTCTGTCAAAATTAAGTAATGCTGCCATCATTCCCCCAGCTGCATTATCCATTATTTCCCCACGTCGTTTGACCAGTTGCAATCCGGTTGACCAATCAAATACACCAGCTACATACAGGGCGATATATTCTCCCAAACTATGACCAGCAACTAAGTCTGGTTTTTGCCCTCTTTCTCGTAACAGGTCTGCTATAATACTTTCAACTACATACAAACAGGGTTGAGTGTAAACTGTTTGTGATAATTTAGCTTCGTCACCTTGACAGATTTCATCTACGGACCACCCCAAAATATTTCTGGCCTGGTCGAATTTGGCTTTGGCAGATTCTATACTTAGTAGATCTATTCCCATATTTAAGCACTGAGAACCTTGTCCGGGAAATACCCATGCAGTTTTAGTCATTTGATATTTGGTTGCTGATAATTGGTCATTAGACTTGTTATTATTTACCCCATTGGAAAATTGCTGCACCCCAACTCAACCCCGCTCCGAAACCGGATGTAACGATTATATCATTGGATTGGATTTTTCCCTGGCGCACTGCTTCGTCTAACGCTAGGGGAATAGAAGCAGCAGAGGTATTGCCATAATTAGCAACGTTACTAATTACTTTATGATCGGGTATGTTAAGTCTTTGCGCAACAGCGTTAATAATTCGCTGGTTGGCTTGGTGCAAAATCAACCAATCTATTCTCTCTACAGTCAAATTAGCACTAAATAGAGCTTTGTCTATCACTTCTGGAACTTTTTGCACAGCAAAACGATAAACCTCTTTACCGTTCATTGTGATGGGTTCATAACTACCTATAGGAGTATGAATATTTGGTTTGAGCTCTTGGGTCTTACCTCGGTAACTCAAATTCAGATAGTGGTTTTGTGTACCATCACTTTTGAGGGCAAATCCTAATAGGCGATCGCTCTTATTAGCTTGCAATACCACTGCTCCTGCTCCATCACCAAACAAGATGCAGGTGCGACGATCTTGCCAGTCTACCCAACGAGAGAGGACATCTGCACCTATTAGAAGTACATTTTGGTAAACTCCTGTTCTTATGTATTGGGCCGCAGTCACCAGTCCAAAGACGAATCCAGAACAAGCTGCGGTTAAATCAAAGGCCACAGCCTTAACGGCACCTATTTCAGCCTGTACTTGACAAGCACTGCCAAATAAATCATCTGGAGTAGAGGTTGCCAACAGGATTAAATCTACATCTTCTGGTTTAATCCCAGCTGCTGTTATTGCTTGTTGACTAGCATCAGTAGCTAAGGTAGTTAATGATTCGGGAGGTAGTGCCAACTGTCGTTGACAAATACCTGTTCTTGTGGTAATCCAATCCTCGGAAGTTTCTACCAGTTGAGTGAGCAACTGGTTATCTACGGTAGTTTTTGCTATGGCTGACCCACTACCCGTAATTGCTATACCTTGTAGGAATAAATTTTGCACTCCTAATCTCCGTTGTCATTTGTTCACGGTCAGTTTAATTGACTGACGAAACCACCGTCATTTGGGTTGAGCGAATTTGCTAGAGGTGGAGATTTTCTGCAAAAACATCAGGAAGCAGTTAGAATTGAGCTAACCGCTTCTAGAAAGCTATGCGGATAGGCTTAACAACCTCAAATTCATCTAGAATTCTTACTGGGGTTCACCCTGTAGAACTTTGTATTTGGACTGTAGTCTTTCTAGCACTTGATTATCTACAGCTTCTTTGGCCATGCGAATGGCGCTAAAAATAGAGGGTGCTTGGGAACTACCATGGCCAATGAAACAAATTCCATTGACTCCTAATAGTAAAGCTCCCCCATGTTCAGCATGGTCCATGCGCTGTTTAACTCGCTTGAGGTTAGGTTTTAAAATCGCTGTGCCAATTTGTCCTCTAATACCTTGGGGTAGTTCTTCCCGCAGTATTTGTAAAATTACACCCCCTACCGCCTCCGCAAATTTCAACAACACATTACCAACAAATCCATCACAGACAATCACATCAAATTCACCGGACAATACATCACGTCCTTCTGCGTTACCACTGAAATTAATTTGAGTGTTTTCCCGTAATAACTCGTGAGCACGCACAGCAGCTTCATTGCCTTTGTTTTCCTCTTCACCGATATTTAATAATCCCACTTTTGGTTCACTGATTCCCAGCACGTATTGGCTATAAATCGAACCCATCACCGCAAACTGTTCTAAAAATTTGGGGCGACAGTCTACATTAGCACCAACATCAAGTATTAATACTGGCTTACCTGCTTTTATGGTAGGAAATACTGTGCCAATAGCGGGACGATCAATGCCCGGCAACCTACCCAGTCGTAATAAAGCTGATGCCATTGCTGCTCCGGAATGACCAGCAGAGAATATAGCATCAGCTTGATTGTTTTTAACTAAGTCCATTGCCACATTGACAGAAGCTCCACGCTTTCTACGAACAGCGCTTAAAGGTTCTTCGTCCATGCCAATTGTGTCCTGGGCTGGGACAATTTCTATTCCTAACCTATTGCTTTTAAGGGGTATGACAGCTTCAATTTGTTGGGGATCACCTACTAGCAAGATGTGAACGCCCAATTCTTCTTTCGCTCGCAGTGCGCCAGCAACAATTTCGGCGGGTGCGTAGTCCCCCCCCATAGCGTCAATCGCGATTCTTACACCAGTCGTTCCCATTGCTCCTAGCTCAAAGAGACCTTATAAATTTTATCAGATTGTTACAGTTAAGAGTTCAAAATTATTAACTGGAACTGAGTGGTTTAGCAATTATTTCCACAATCTGATTCCACCTGGCTTTTTCAAACAATGATTCTACACAAACCCGAGCTACTTTTTTCCTAGAAATGCTACCTTCAAATAAGGTATCAGGACCCTGCATAATAACTTCATCAGAGTTATCATCATTTTTTAATCCTCCAGGTCGCACAATTGTATAAGTTATTCCGCTTTTTCTAATAAACTCTTCGGCTTGTTTCTTCCAAACTAAAATTAACCAGAATAGGTTGAGAGGATGGAATAACTGGGAAACGCATAGGGAAGAAACTAGGACAAAATGTTGAATTTTTCTATCTTGAGCTGCTTTGACTAGGTTTTTTGTCCCCTGGAAATCTACCTGATAGGGACCAGTCGGGTCAAAACTCGGTCTAGCACCAGTTGCACATAAAACTACTGTGCTGTCACCTAAAGCAGCAACCAGGGTTTCAGGTTGCAAAATATCCCCCACAATTAATTCAACTTGGGAAGGAAGAAGATTTCGAGCTTTTTGCTCGTCTCTCACTAGCGCTCGCACGGGAATATTTCTGGACACTAGCTCTTCTACTATCCGCTGACCTGTTTGACCTGTTGCACCTGCTACAAATGCTTTCATAATTAAGGTTATCCTAGGAAACAATATGTTTGTTGGTTTCGTTATTTATTCTAAGGAATCTATGGATAGGATGACATAATGGCATAATAGTTATATACGCACAACTGTCTTGTAGATGCTTTTTTCCATATCTTTATGAAAATTGAATTTTTGTCTGAGCAAGCTACCTCAGCTTGAAAATCATGATTGATACGCAATATACAAAAACTTTTGACTATAGAGAGAACGGAATTATGGTAGCAAATAATTGGGAATTTCAGTCTTTAGAATTAGGAGTAGATGAGCTTGATTCTTCTTTGTCAAGTCCTATATCTCATCTTATTAGTGAGGACGCATTAACAGAAAACTATGAAGCATTTCCTAGTAAATTCTATAGTCATCATCGAGAGTTTATGAAAATGCAAGCATCTAGTGAACAGGTGATGGAATATTTTAACTGTCATTCAGCATGGTTTATACGTTGTGCCCAACCTATGGTAGTTCATCCCCTGGGTGAGAATGGTTATACATTGGTAATTGGTAGATTTGGTGCTTTTGGTTATGAAGTAGAGCCAAAAATAGGTTTGGAATTGTTAGTCCCCGGAAAAAATCAATGTCAAATCCGCTCCATTCCCATCCCCAACTACCAATCTCCCGGTTACCACATTAACTATAATGCCCATATGCAACTCATTGAAAATACACCAGGTATTACCAGAGTGGAATGGCAATTGGATTTAACTGTTTGTTTACAATTCCCCAAGTTTATCAGACGCTTACCAAGTTCCCTCGTACAGTCCACAGGCGATCGCCTGTTAAATCAAGTTGTCCGTCAGGTATCTCGTCGCTTAACTCGTAAGGTACAAGAAGACTTTCATGGAAAAAGTGAGAGTTGACCAGGCGTTCTACCTCATTTACATCTAGGGAGAGGATTTACCCTCCCTAGTATTATAACTATTCTAGGCTTGACCAATAATTTTGAGAACAATTTCTACACCAGACACAGCTTGCCAAATAAAAAGTCCCAAAATCCCAAAATTCAATAGAATATGTGTGGCCCGGGCCCAATTAGCTCCTTTTTGCATAAATGGAGCTAATGCAGCAGAAAAAGCAATTAAACCGGTCATGCCTAAACCAGCTAGGAGATGGGGGCCAACAAATAACTTACCATTGTTAATATAGGTAACCGCCATTCCCCCAATAGAACCCCCTACCATCAACGCTAGGAGTACAGAGCCAATTTTGTGGTGCTTATCGCTATATTTACCCTTAATTAGTTGTTTCTTCTCTTCTCCTTGGGCATTTCTGGTACGCTGTACTTGTAACCCTAAGTAAGCTGCATATAATGACAGCGCTAACAATATCCACATGATTGCGGGATGGAAAAATTCCAAACCGAATTTTACGTCTGGAGTAAGTTCTAAACTCATGGTTTATTTACCTAAAGTATTAAATCTTTATAAAACTTAGCATAAATTACGGCAAACACTGCAAAAAGTGATTTACTTGGGTTCTCCATAATAATTCATCAATTATAACACTACAACTAATTGTATTTACTTAAATTGAGGTTAATGAGATGATTGATTTACTTACGGCTGCGAAAAATGGTAATGTTCAGCAGGTTCGTCAATTACTGGCATCGGGATTTCCAGTAGATACAGGCGATCGCCATGGTACGACAGCATTAATGTTTGCTGCTAATTTTGGCTACACGGAGATTGTACGTTGCCTATTGGATTTTGGAGCTGATATTGATTTACCCAGGAAACTCCATGGTTTAACAGCATTAATGTTAGCTGCTGCACATAATCAAGTTGACGTGGTAAAATTGCTAACATCTCAAGGAGCAAATACAAATGCAGTCAATGAAGATGGAAGCACAGCATTAATGATAGCAGTAGAAAAAGGCTACATTGAGACCGTGCAAAACCTGTTAGATTTTGGAGCAGATCCAAAAATTGTAGACCAACATAATGAGGATGCATTTAAACTAGCAATTAGGCAGAATAATAGAGTTATATTGAACATTCTCGTAAAAAACAGTCAAACTAAGGGTGAAACTGAAAGCCTGTTAATTATGGGAGCAGATAATGGTAACCTAGAGATAGTGAAAACATCTTTATTATATGGTGTTAACTCTAACCTAGAGAATAGTGATGGAACTACAGCACTACTAGCTGCTGCTGCTGGCGGACATACTGAAATTATCCAAGTTCTGTTAGATCGGGGTGCAGAGATTAATCACCAGGATCAAGAAGGTGAAACAGCTATGCACTTTAGCGTTGTCGAAAACCACCTAGAGACAGTGCAAACCCTAGTGAATAGGGGTGCTAACCTAGAAATCAGAAACAATTTGGGAGACACCCCCCTAATTTTAGCAGCATTTCAAGGATACCAAGAAATAGTCAGGGTTCTACTTGATGCAGGAGCAGATGGTGGCAAAAAGAATTTGGGGGAATTCCCCTTGACCTTGGCAGCATTCCAAGGACATACTGAAACGGTCAAGGTTTTATTGGAAAGTGGGGTTAATATCGATGTTATAGCTGAAGATGGCAAAAGTGCCCTAGTTAAAGCTATAATCGGTAACCATCCAGAAATTTTTCAACTACTCCTGACAAAAGGAGCAAATGTCAACCTACAAGACCCAGTGGGTGTCACACCCTTAATGTATGCTACTGCACAAGGATATACCCAAGCGGTGGATATGTTAATTCAAGCTGGAGCAAATGTAAACATAAAAAATCAAGGTGGGTATACAGCCTTAATGATTGCCAAATCTAACAATTATACGAAGACAAGTAATTTATTAATACAAGCAGGTGCGAAGGAGTAGAATGAATATTCTAGATGCCAAGGGGCGGCTATTCGGTAAAATTAACTTCCTAGATCTAAGTGCAGCACTAGTAATATTGCTAGTGATAGTTGGCATTTTTATATTCCCTGGGACTTCCGGTTCTGTAGCTCAGATAGGTACGAAAACAGTTCCCATAGAAGTAGACCTAATAGTAAGGGGTTTAAATGTCCGAGACAGTCAGCAACTATTTAAACAGGGATTTACCAAAGGTGGTAAAACTAACGTAATTATTCGTAACCAACCCTACGGACAAATTGGGATTAAATCCATTCAAGAGTTAAAGAGAACCCTCCTAGTACCCCAACCAGATGGTTCAATTAAGGAACTACCAGATCCAAGAAGTAATAATTTTAGTACGGATTTTCTACTGACCTTAGAGGGTAAAGCACAAGTTACGGATAATGGGCCCGTCTTGGGTAATAGTAAAGTAAAAATTGGCATGCCTTTTGAACTAGAAGGGTTTAACTACAATTTCAACGCTTCTGTGATTGATATTCGGCTCAAAGATGGTAAATAGCCTTGATTAGTTGAGCATCTATATGGAGAAATGCTCCCAACGGTTTCCATCTTAATGGTTTTTTGAAGTTAGAGCTTGAAATAAGAACTCTGGTAAGGAAAGCATTCGACGCCAGCGCCAAGGTTCTTGATATAAACGATAAAGCCATTCTAAATTATTATTTGCCAACCATTGGGGTGCACGGGTTTTGCCACCAGACCAAATATCAAAACTACCGCCCACCCCAATCCATATCGCCTGAGGGCATAGGGTACGGTTTTTAGCGATCCATAGTTCTTGACGAGGAACTCCTAAGCCTACAAAAATGACTTGAGGTTGTAACTCCGTTAAAGTCTCCAGTAATATTTTTTCAGTTTCTGGGGAATGATATCCAGAGTGAGTACCGACAAAATTCAAATTAGGAACTTGTTGTTGCCAAAACTCCGCAGCTTTAGCTGCTACTCCTGGAGATCCGCCATAAAAAAATACCTTTGTAGATGGTGCTTTTTTACTTAGTTCTTGGAGTAGACCTTCTGCTAATTCAATACCAGGAAAACGCTTTACCTGCTGTTTGAGTATGAAACGTAAATACAATACCACTCCTGCGCCATCTGGGATAACCAGGTCAGCGTTTTCAATAACTGTGGATAAACTTGGGTTCCGTCTAGCTTGCATAGTCATTTCCGCATTGAGAGTCACCACATGGGTTCCTCTACCCTGTTGAAGAGACTCTACTAACCAATGGGGGTAATTTTCCACCACATGAACCGGTAACCCCAAAACGGAAAATTTTTCAGGTGACTGATAGGTTAACATCGTATTTTAAATTAGACTAAACTAAGCTCACACCAAACTTTACACTAGTTTATCAAGTTTTTCGGAAACTTTTGACCTTTTTCAGCCCAGTAGTATGGTTAATTACGACAATGATGTGCAAAAACCTAAATTAATGGTGGTGGATGATGAACCGGACAATCTAGACCTGGTGTATCGCACTTTCTGGCGTGATTTTGAAGTCTATAAAGCTAACAGTGTCAGTCATGCTTGGACTATCTTGGATCAGGTGGGAGAAATGTCAGTGATTATTTCTGACCAAAGAATGCCAGATATGAAGGGTACAGAATTTCTTAGTCAAATTGTTGAACGTTTTCCTGATACCATTCGCATTCTTCTTACTGCTTATACTGATGTGGAAGATTTAGTAGATGCAATTAACTCAGGTCGAGTATTCAAATATATTACCAAACCATGGAAACCCCAACAACTTAGAGCATTAGTTGAACGGGGAAGGGATACTTACAATTTATTAAAAACTCGCACCAGAGAGTTACGTCAGGCTTTGAAAAGAGAGTCTTTATTTAATGCTATTACTAAGATACTTAGAGATTCCCATAGTTATACAAGTACCCTTGATAAAATGGTAGCTACAATTGGAGAGAAATTTGCAGCTAGTAGTTGTTTGCTAAGGTTAGTAGAAGGTGATATCCTAAAAACATCTATATTTTTGTATTGTGATTTTGATTGTCTAACCCCTGACTTACCCAAGGAGTCATTAAGCTTAATTCAAAAAATTATATTGGGGAGAAAATATCAAGTAGTTCAATATACAGATAAGGTCAATCACGCCCATTATTTAATCGTTCCCTTTTCTTATCAGGATGATCTACTAGCCGTAATGACCCTGTGTAAATGCACTGTGGAAATACCATGGGAGCAGGAGGATATAGAACTGATTGGAGATGTAGCCAAACAAGCATCCCTGGCCCTTTCCCAGTCCAAGCTTGACCAAAGCTTAAAAGAGAAACAAGAACAGACTCGCCAAGAACTGCAAGTAGCACGTCAAATTCAAAACAATCTGCTGCGTCAAACTTTACCAAAAATTGACGGTTTGAAAATACAGGCGTGCTGTTACCCCGCACGAGAAGTGGGAGGAGATTTTTTTGAGGTGTTTCTCCATCCATCTGGTGAACTGTGGTTAGCAGTGGGTGATGTTTCCGGTAAGGGTGTACCTGCAGCTTTATTTATGGCTAGTGCTATTTCTCTTTTGCGTCGTGAATTATCTCAGGAATCACCACCACCGCCAAATATTGTCTTGCAAAATCTCAACTATGCTCTAGCTGAAGACCTAATCAGTGTAAACTATTTAATTACTCTTGTCATTGCCAAATATAATAAAACTACTCGAGAATTCATATATGCTAATGCTGGACACATTTATCCCCTATTATGGTCATATCCAGCTTCTCTAGCCCAACCTCAATATCTCACAACCCGCAGTGTACCTCTGGGGATTTTCCCTGAGCTGTCATCACAGTCTGGTAGATTAATTCTCGCTCCAAAAGACACCCTTCTACTTCTGAGCGACGGTATTACGGAAGCAAAAGTAACAATAAGCTCCAAATCACTAATTAAAAATAACAGTGGCACTCAGGCACTAACTTGGTCTATACTAAATCAAGAAGGTATTTGGCAACTTATACGGGAACAACCTCAACCTTTGTCCCTTGAACAGCTAATCGCTCAAATTCAAAGCGATAATCCTGTCCAAGAAGATGATCAGACCATTCTCTCTCTGGAAATTTTGTAAACGATGAAAAGTGAACTTTATGTACCCAGTGATTTAAGTTTTGTCAACACGGTCGAAAACTGGTTGTTGGCATACTTAAAACAACATTTGAGGGATTCTCTGGATTGGTCAAACCAATCCAGTCGTTTACGTCTTGCACTAGTTGAAGCATATTCAAATGCGGTTCGTCATGCTCACAAAGATAAACCAAATGTGCCAATTCTATTGCGTCTGGAACTGACAGATCAGAAACTAGCTATTGAAGTTTGGGACTATGGACATGGTTTTGACATAACCACCTACTTCCCTCCCCATCCTGAACAAAAACAAGAAGGTGGCTATGGTTGGCTGATTATGAATCGGTTGATGGATAAGGTTGAATATCATTTACAGGTCAATGGTGCTAACTGTCTCAAACTGGAAACGACTATTCCTTTATGGACGGTTTACTAAATCCTATTTACATCTTCAGCATAGCTATAAATCTCAATCCCCAAGTTTTGTGCTACTGACAAAGCTCTTGGGTCTACCATGGGAGAAATTACTAATTTCCGATCAACTCTTCTTTGATGATGTTTTTCATAAAATGCTACTTTCCGATCAAAGATATACATTCCTGCTTTGTCAATCGAGGATTTAATTTCACATAAAATTACCAAACCATTTTTGATAATCACATCTATTTCCACCTGGTCTGGTCTGCCAAAAACCTCTCCTTCATTGTCGAAATCAAGGAAGTTCAACACTTCCACGCCAAAAGAATCTTTTAAAATTCCTTTTAGTCCATTTCTGAAGCTTGCTTCCGATGATAAACCCCATCGCGAACCTAGGGAACCAACTGTACTTTCATGTTTCCGGTTCATTTGTTTAATTTCTTCTAAAATTCCCAGATTGTGGCGATTTTGCTCTTCCCATTTACGATTTTGCTCTTCCTGGTAAGACTGCAATTGTGCCATGATTTCACGATTGTGGCGATTTTGCTCTTCCTGGTAAGACTGCAATTGTGCCATGATTTCACGATTGTGGCGATTTTGCTCTTCCCATTTACGATTCTGCTCTTCCTGATAAGACTGCAATTGTGCCAGAGTCTGGTCGAATTTACTATCCGCGTCTTGTCTTCCAATATAATATTGCGACATGGAACCTAAAATCAAATTCTTGATCACAGGGTCTTCCACAATTAGTTGTTCCATTTGTTGTCTAATGAGAGTACTAATTTCCGCTTGGTTCACTGTTTTTCATCCTTGCTTAGGAACAACTCCATTATACTCCAAACTTTAGACTAGGGTTTTTCGCTATCTGTTATCTGTTGTATAATCAAACTACCTAACTCCTGTGTCCACATGTCCTCTTTAACTAGCTTAAGTACTCATACCATTAAAGAAAAAGCCTATAAATTAGGATTCCATAAAGTTGGTGTCGCAGTTGTATTGGGGGTGGAGAGTAAAGAAAAGGAAAGGTTGAGGAAATGGATAAGTCTGGGTTATCATGCTGACATGGATTGGATGACCAATCCAAAACGGGAAGATATAAAATTACTCATGCCAGAAGTGCGATCGCTCGTTTGTGTAGCGATAAACTATTATACACCCCATTCCCGTCCCCTGGGGGGAGAGTATGGGAAGATATCCCGTTATGGGTGGGGGAGAGATTATCATAGAATTCTGCATAAAAAGCTCAAACAATTAGCCACCTGGTTAGAATCACAGGGTGAGGGTATAAAAGCCAGATATTATGCGGATACAGGACCCATACAGGACAAAGTTTGGGCTGAGAAAGCGGGTATTGGCTGGATTGCCAAAAACGGTAATGTGATTACTAGGGAATATGGTTCCTGGGTATTTTTAGGTGAAGTATTAACTAATCTAGAATTAGAGGGAGATACTCCAGCTACCCAACACTGCGGTACTTGTAATAGATGTATAGAAGCTTGTCCAACACAAGCAATTACCCAGCCATTTGTTGTAGATGCCAATAAGTGTATTGCCTATCATACCATTGAAAATAGAGGAGAAACCCTGCCAACAAACATAGAAAGAAATTTACAAGGATGGGTTGCTGGTTGTGATATTTGTCAAGATGTTTGTCCTTGGAATCAGCGGTTTTCTCAAGTAACAGATGTGGTAGATTTTCATCCCTATCCTGGAAATTTAGCACCCAATCTGGTAGAATTATCGGGGATCACTGATGAGCAGTGGAGTGAAAAATTTCCTGCATCAGCTTTGAGACGGATTAAACCAAAAATGTTACGTAGAAATGCCCGTGCTAATCTTACCACATTGAAACTAAATAATGACTCAAAAAGTAATCATCTTTGACTTTGATGGCACAATTGCAGATACATTAGACGCTTTGGTAACAATTGCTAATCGTCTAGCCCGGGAGTTTGGCTATATGCAAATATCTGCTAAGGAATTAAAACTATTAAGAAATTTAACTGCTAGACAAATTATTAAGTATTCAGGTGTATCCCTATTTAAAATACCCTTTTTAGTTAAAAGAGTGAAAGGAGAATTAAAAAATAAAATCAAGGATTTACAACCCATACCAGAAATTCCTGAAGCACTAAGAGAGCTAAGTAATCAGGGATATAAATTAGGGATTATTACCTCTAATGCACAAGAGAATGTCCATCAATTTCTCAAGTGTCATCAGTTGGACAATCTATTTGAATTTGTTCATTCGGGGGTAACAATTTTTGGTAAGAATACTATCATGAGTAGTGTAATTAAACAAAGACAAATTAAGCCCCAGACTGTCATTTATGTAGGTGATGAAACCAGAGACATAGAAGCAGCTAAAAAAGCCAATGTGCAAGTTATAGCAGTTACTTGGGGGTTTAATTCTCCTGAAGCACTAGCTAGGGAAAATCCTGACTTTTTGATTGATCATCCCAGGGAACTGCTGGAAGCGATTAATCATTCATTTGCTGAACCTAGTCCAAATTAAAAGCATGAGGTTATAGAATCTACCAGGGAATTATTGAGGAATTACAAATTTTTTGTGTGACATTTCATAGCATACCTAATATAGAATTTTGATAATTATTTTTGTGGGCAATCCACATCAGAGTTTATGTCTAAAAAAGCTGTATTATCCTACGTTGTAGATCGCAAAACAGGTGAATGGAGAGCACTGAGCGGTTGTAGCTCCTCCCCTTCAAGAATTCCTGGTTCTCAACTCTACGATACACAGAGGTTTAGCGAAGAAGAACTACCACCACAGGTGGATCTCCGTCCCTTTATGACCCCTGTAGAAAATCAAGCAGGTGCCAACAGTTGTACAGCCAATGCAGTTGTTGGTGGCTATGAGTATATAATGAACCGTCTAGGCAAAGATGTTGATTTCAGTCGTCTTTTTGTATATTATAATGCACGATTGCTAGGAATAGAGGCTTCCGGTGGTGATAAAATTCAAGACCAGGGAAGCAATATTTCCCTAGCATTGGTTAGTTTGCAAGAGCAGGGTATTTGTCACGAGTCAACTTGGAGTTATCATATAGCAGAAAATGGCAAAGTTAAAAACGTCAATACCAAACCTAGTTATGAGGCTTACAGTGAAGCTGCAGAACTAACTAGTATTGAGGATTTTCAATGGGAAACTCCAGAGCAAGTTAATCCTGACATATACTCAATGAAGCACTGCTTAGCAGAAGGATATCCTTTTATTTTTGGGCTAGTTTTATTTAAATCTTTTGATCGTGTTACAGCCCAGGGGAGAGTTCCTATGCCAGATCTAAATAGTGATGAGGGTAGAGAACAGCATGGGAATCACGCTATGCTTTGCGTTGGATATAAGGATAGTGCTCAAGTATTTATTGTCCGGAATTCCTGGGGTGAGGAATGGGGGGACTCAGGATATTGCTATATTCCTTATGAGTATATGACCAACCCAGACCTCTGCTTTGAATGCTGGAAAATTAAAGGGACAACAGACTTTGATTTAACTGCTGATGTTTGGGTGGAGGAGGATGAGGATTTTGACGAAGAATTTTATGAGGAAGAGGAACAAGAAGAAGAGGAAAGCTGTTATTTAACACTAGTAGAAGCGATCGCAGTAATTTGTTTATGTGGTGCGTCTGTAGATGACTTGTCTGAGGAAGAATCAGAGTTATTGATGGGACTGTATGAAACCTATGAGATTGACACAGAACTGCTGCAAGAAAAAATTGATAGTCTGGTAGAAATTGGTGGATTAGAAATGCTATATAATGCTGCCATACAAATTATTCTTGCTGAAGATGCAGCAATAGAAGCTTTTCAAATGTCTGTGGAGTTTGCTATTGCTGACGAATACTTCACCGATGAAGAATATGAATATTGGTCTCAATTAGCAGGGGATTTAGAACTAGATGGAGATACAGCTACAGCAGTTTTTAATGAAGTTATAGCAGAGTATGACTACGAAACCATTGATAGCCTTTTTTAGACTATAGTTTTTAAAAACTGGTGGCATGGTGAAATTCAATCATTAATACAAACACTGAAATTATGGAAAAATTCAGCGTGAGGAAAAAATGAACAACTTCACCATTCCTAAATTTAAGACTCATTCCTAGAAACAGGACGGCTAAAAACGGGGGAAAGATAAGCCACCAACAGACCTATCAAAAAGGCCGAAATATTGCGGACCAAGGGAACCCAATCACTGGTACGGGTAATCACAGGAGCAATACCAAAAGCAATAAACAAAATTCCCCACAACGGTGAAAAAATTAACGCCCATTGCCAAGCAAACACTTGTTTATCATTGCGAGGTTGGGCTGCAAATCCGCAAATTATCCCGCCAATAGCTGAGGTAATGAGGGTAAGTATCCATTGCTCTTTGGGTAATCCGGGAACCACATTACAACCCCCCTGAGCTAAACAACCTTTCACCGAATTTAGTGCTTGTAAAATAGCCTGATCTTCACCATTCTCCCTCACAAAATAGAGATTGCCAAAACGAGTTTGTAATTCAATCCAAAATGTACGCGGTAAGAGCTCATAAACTGCATCTCCCACACTAAAACTCAGAATGTTACCACCACGTGCATCTGCAACTAGGAGAATACTTTTATCATCTAGTCCCCAGTATTTAATTACTGCTCTCCCTGGAGTCCGGTCATATTGAGTCAATACCCGCAACTTCCAGCCAGTATCCACCTCAAACTGCTCTAATTCCTTTACTAACTTTTCTTCCTGTGGATCAGGTAAGGTTTTGGCTAGGTCAACTACTGGGGTAAAGGTATCAGGTAGCAAATCGGGATTTTCATAAGCTAGAGCTAATGGTGAGTTCGTTACCCAAATGGATGCAGCAAAAACAAAGACTGCAATGGATACTAGAATTTTTTGGCAAAAAGAACGCTGCATGGAATTTTCTATACGAATATTAAAGGTGAGAGTAAACAACTGCTATTTTTAGGTTACGAGAAAAGTGATATTTCTTTACAATTGTTTACTTTACCCTAATCTGATCACCTTAAACCATCAAAAACCAATATTCCCAAAAATTGCCAGTTATGGGGTATATACGTATAGCTTGAGTCATGATTTGGTGCGGATTCCCTGTAGGCTACGTTTATTAGATCCTTGATTGGTAAAGGTTTTCCAGGCAGTTCTCACACCAACCCAGAGACTGCGAGTGCTAATTTGCACATTATCAGCTTGCTTTTTAGCAGTATTTAAACCTTGATCTACTTGTCTAACTACTTGACCCGCACTTTTAATTCCATCACTGACATCTTCAGTTAAATCTGTGATGTCTAAACTCGTATTGCGGATAGCTTTTAGGGTGGGGGGTAACTCCCTAGAAAGAGTATCAAAGAACTTTTCAGCACTGCGCGAAGCTCGTGCTAATTCTTGTACAGCAGGTATGGCTACTACCAATACCACACTTAGACTAGTAGCTACTAATAGTAAAGATAGTCCCAGCCAAAATAAAGGATCAATCACGGTGACACTATAATTTATAGACTTTCTGGATTTTGGTGGAGATGATCTGGATTTTCATCAGCATTATGAGATTTTACTCTCTTTAATGACTCTCTTTCCCTTTGTGTAGCTTCTACTCCCGATGCGATCGCATCTCGCAACCTATCTAAGGTGTCATCCCAGTTTCTAACTACATTAGCGGAGAGTCTATCTGTTTGTATTTGCACACTGGTGGATATATCCTCTGCCAATTCTGGTAAAGCATCCGCAGATTTTTTCAAGAGCTTACGGGTTTCTTTGCCTGTACGGGGTGCAACAAGCAAGCCTGCTAAAGCTCCAATTGTAGCTCCCAGCATTACACCACCAATAAATATTCCGGAACGATTATTAGACATTTTAAGACATTTTAATTCTTTATAACAGAAATTTGCGAAAAACTCCCAGTCTTGAGCTAGGGATAGGAACAGTATAATTCTTTTAGGGTTGAATGGGCTATTTTTGCACTTTCTGAGCTAATAATCTCCAAGCGGATGTGGTAAGAAGTTTCACCAGTTGAAAGGTTTGCCAAGCTTGTTGAAGTTGCTGTTTTAGCATTTGCTGCTTTTGTCTCCAATAATAAATTTGTTCTCGTTCTCCATTAATATTATCCCGTATTGTGGCTAGAACCCCATAACTAGCTGATTCCCTACTTTCTAGATTATTGGCTATTATTGTCAACTTGTGTTTAAGTTGCCACATTTGCCAAGCTAGGTATAATAGCATCAGTGAAATCACGATATTAGTCAGGAAAACTATGACTATGGTTATCATGGTGCTGTGGTTAGTGTTTTTGCTGTTTAGGTACTGGAAACCCAACAATTAATGTACCACAGTTCACAGTTTTGTTGACAAATCTACAAGAGTTATTAATAATTTGATCAGTCCTAAGTTAGTAGAGTTGGAGGGGTTGTGCGTGACGATTTGAAGAGTCTGCGAATTACAGATAAAGAATTGCAAGACCTAACTAACTTACCCGTAGATAATCAATTCCCTATTATAACCGATTCCCTCTACCAGTTGGGGAAGTTATTACTGGACAAAGTTCAGGGTTCTGAGGGAGCTACAGTGGTTTTTATTAGCTCTTCTGTTCTAATTTTTACATATTTGCTTTTCGATTGGTTAGTTAAAGATTTAGTAGCTTGGATTACTTTACCATCATGGATATTACTTATTTTAACCCTGGTTTGGCTAAGTGGTGTTAGTCAGGGGGTGTTATATTTGTGGTGGAAGTACAAAACCCGCTTCTTCAAGAAGAACATGACTAGCTCCCTAAAGGTCTTATTAAATGACGTTTCCAGATATAATTCCATTATTCATGCCATAAATATTAATGATCAAATAGAAGCAGCAGGTAATCCAGCAGTAGGTATACAAAACAGAGATAAAGTGATTAAATCTCTAAAATTCACCAAGTTAGATTTAGTCAGAGCGTTGAAAACCGAAAGAATTTTGCGAGAAAATAAAGCGTTTATCTTAACTAATTCGGATCTGTTTACCCACAATTTATCCAGTTTAAGCACTATGGAAGTTAGTGAAAAGGCAGCAGAACACGACCGGTTGCTAAATGAAGCATTACAAATTGCTATGGATGTTAAGCAAGAAATGAGAAAACTACAAGACTAGTCTAAAAGATTCTTTATCTACTTTGCGCAATAGAAGGTAATTAGCTAGTTAATCACTTGTCAACTTTCAATGACTATTGCTATACTGAGTGGATGGGTGAAATTAAATATAAAAATAATTGCACCTCCCTACTTATAGAAACAGAATAATCAGGTGAGAATCCGATGGAATGGAAAGAAATAAGAGGTAATTGGGTAATTGTTCCCCGTCACCCCGTTGGAATCATTCATTTTTTGGGAGGTGCATTTGTCGCTAGTGCACCCCATTTGACCTACCGTTGGTTATTAGAGCAGCTTGCTAACAAAGGTTACGTCATAATTGCCACACCATTTGTCAATGGACTAGATCACCAGGCGATCGCCCAATCAGTTCTACTGAAATTTGAAAGGACTTTGGAACGTCTACATTATTATGGGGAATTACATAAACTATACTTACCAATTTATGGAGTTGGACACAGCATGGGTTGTAAGCTGCAATTATTGATTGGCAGTCTTTTTGAAGTAGAGCGAGCGGGTAATATTCTGATTTCCTTTAATAACTACACTGCTAAAGACGCTATTCCTCTAGTGGAGCAACTAAATTCTACCCTCATGAGTGATTTAATGATTGAATTTAGTCCCACACCCACAGAAACTAATCAAATTATCGAAGAATCCTATCAGATTAGACGCAACCTATTAATCAAATTCCACAATGACAATTTAGATCAATCAGCAGAGTTAACGAAAATTTTAAAAAACCGTTTTTCTCAAATGGTTACCGTAAAAACTCTCTCCGGAAACCACACAACTCCTTTAGGTCAAGACATTAAATGGCAATCAGGAAATTCCTTTACTCCCCTAGATGCTATAGCCCAGTGGTTTAAACAAGAGGTTTATAGAGATTTACACCAGCTGCAAAAAGTAATGCTATTCTGGCTTAACCCTCTAGAGTCTTTATCGGATTAACATAAATAGCTCAAGTTTTTATCAGCTTTTCATTCTAGATTCCTAATTTGTGGACATAATGTAAGTGGGTGGGTGGAATTAAATATAAGATGAACGTAGGTTGGGCTGAAGTATGAAACCCAACGCCCGCATGGGTTTCGTTCCTCAACCCATCCTACAAATAATTGTGCCTCCCTACTTAAATAGAATACTGATGATATAAATCTTCTAAACCTTATGTTCCAAATTTTAGTAATTGATGATGATTCTTCAATCCAAATCCTTCTCAAAAGGATCTTAGAAAAACAGCATTATCAAGTTATCACAACCAGTAATGGGAGAGAGGGGATTTTGCAAGCTGTTGCTTCTCCTCCTGCTCTGATTATTTGTGATTGGATGATGCCTGAATTAAGTGGTTTAGAGGTCTGCAATTTTATTAAAAATCACCCAAATTTATCTAGTACATTTTTTATTTTATTAACATCCTTAGATTCAGTATCAGATCGGGTTAAGGGACTAGACTCGGGAGCAGATGATTTTATCTCCAAACCCATCGAACAAAATGAACTACAAGCTAGAGTTAGAGCTGGACTACGTCTACACCAGTTAAATCGAGATTTACAAACCCAAAAGCTATTGTTAGAAACCGAGCTGTCAGAAGCTACAGACTACGTCAAGTCCCTTTTACCACTACCTATTAATCAACCAGTGAATATTGATTATATGTTCTTACCTTCTCGAAAATTAGGAGGAGATTGTTTTGATTATTATTGGTTAGATGGTGATCACCTGGCAATTTATCTATTGGATGCTGTTGGTCATGGACTTAGGGCCACTCTCCCGGCAATTTCTGTGTTAAATTTACTTCGTTCTCGCGCACTTAAAGGAGTAAATTATTATCAACCTAGTCAGGTATTATCAGCTTTAAATGATGCTTTTCAAACTGATGATAAAACCGAGAAGTACTTCACAATTTGGTATGGTGTATATAACCATGTAAATCGACAATTAACCTATGCTAGTGCAGGACATCCACCAGCAGTTTTACTGTCACCAAAATCTCTTAATGTTGATATAACACTTCTCAAAACCCCGGGTATGCCCATTGGTATGTTTTGCCAAGCTAAATATGTGGATGAAATTTGTCAAATTGGAGAATTAAGTAGTCTTTATATTTTCAGTGATGGAGCTTATGAAATTACTAATTTTGATGGAATTCTTTGGAGTTTAGAGGAGTTTATTCAATTATTAGTTAGATCCCATAATCTACCTAAATCCCAACTTGAATATGTAATAAAATATTTGGTTAGTTTAAACTCCAAAGAAATTTTTGATGATGACCTAGCCATCATCCAGATTAAATTTGATTAGGTCTTATTCACCAATTCGCGATGAAAGTCATCCTGGTTAGCAAATATTTCAAATATCTCATCGATACTGGTTAATTCAAATATCATTCTTACTTGTTC
This sequence comes from Cylindrospermopsis raciborskii Cr2010, assembly GCF_003367075.2. Lineage (NCBI taxonomy): Bacteria > Bacillati > Cyanobacteriota > Cyanophyceae > Nostocales > Aphanizomenonaceae > Cylindrospermopsis > Cylindrospermopsis raciborskii. The sequence continues at coordinate 1,355,554 of NZ_CP065936.1, read as the reverse complement.
ACTCAGGGAACAGAGTACCATTTTAATGCCCGCTTTTTGTAAATTTTTAAAAGCCAACACTAGATATCCTAAACCACGACTGTCTAGAAAAGTAATATGTTGACAATCAATTAAAACCACTTCGGCTTTACTCTCTACAATTTTGGCAATATTTCTCTGAAATTCTAATGCACTTTCAGAATTTAAATTTTTGGTAAGGGTGAGAGTTTGTACTTGCTTACTCATAATTACTTTGTATTTACTCTATTTGATATTAATTTGGCTGTTTTCTCTCCAGTATATAACAAGCAAGAAAATTCAATATGCTAATTCAATATCATTTATAAAAATTAGAGGCTTAACCTTGCCAAGAACCTGATTTACCACCGGTTTTACTCACTAAACCTATAGATTGGATTTGAATAGACTTTTCTAAAGCTTTAGCCATGTCATATAAAGTCAAAGCAGCTACAGAAACAGCCATAAGAGCTTCCATCTCTACACCGGTTTCTGACTTGGTTTTAACTGTGGCATGAATTTCATACCCGGGTAGTTGCTCATCTAGTCTAATCTCCACTGTGACCTTTTGCAAAGGTAAAGGATGACAAAGAGGAATTAAATTTGGGGTCTGTTTAGCAGCCATAATGCCAGCTATTCTAGCGGTAGCTAACACATCCCCTTTTGGTGCATTGCCCGCTTCAATCACAGCCAGAGTTTCTGGTAACATCCGCACCCTGGCCATTGCGATCGCTTCCCTAATTGTGGGGATTTTTCCTGATATATCAACCATTTGCACCTCTCCCTGGGTGGTGAGATGAGAAAGATCAGAAGATTTTGGCAAAAACTCTTGCATAATTTCTAAAGGGTATGCTAATATAGTAGAAGTTAATTAGGGGCGTGTAGCTCAGTGGACTAGAGCACGTGGCTACGGACCACGGTGTCGGGGGTTCGAATCCCTCCTCGCCCGTTTTGGGTGTACCTGATGCCAACCATTCCCACTTGTAGGATAACCGACCACGATGGTCGGTTATTCTTTTAGTACCCACTTTGGGGAATGTGGTCTATTTCCGCATATCCACTAAAAATTAACTTTTCACCTTGGGTTTCTAAACGATTTAACCGCATTTTTACCCCATCTAAATCAAAACGGTCTAGGTCTACCATCCCATCTAAGATCGTGACCAGAGCTGCGCCTAATCTTTGAGAAATTTCTCGCTGTTGATCTGGTACTTCATCTAATTGGAATCTGGCATCCTTGAAAGAAACCCGTCTTCGTTTTTCAATACTGATACTAATTGTCATACTTAATGGTACAAGTTCGCCATTGTTAATGTCAGCTTTAGCTATAAGATGTAAGCGATTTTCAGGTAATAACTGTATTTTAATTTCAGGAAAGGAAACTGGTTCACCATTAGATATTTCCATTAAAGCTGGTTCAGAAAGGTTTATTAAACGCTTTTTCACCAATTCAGCCTTAAAAGCATGATTGATACCTGATTCCAATAATACTACCTGTGCCACAGCTTGTGTGGGTTGTTTTAGCTTAAGTTTGCCACTTAAAACCGAGCTAAAGTCAATAGACACAGCATCGGTTTCAAAACACATTTCCTCTATAGCGAAGTCTCTACGGATAACTAGGCCCTGTCCACTCATCTTAAAGCTATCAATACTCCCCTGCAAAAGTTTGCTGGAAGGATAGCAACGCACAAGGACTTCTACTGACTCGCTCTGGGTAAATAAGTGGCGAATCGTTTGACTGGCAACTGTATTGAGCATTCGCTCTCCCCAGTCGCTACCTTTGGGATCTGTTAAACCAGCAAGTCCGCTTAACATTAGATTCTGGGTCTCTAGAAGTTCTTTATATTTTTGTAACAAATTGTGAAGAATTATGCAAGAGATCCCGGGATTATTAATCAAAAATTCGAGTGGGGAGGGAGAAGATTGACTATTTACTAGTACTTGGCCTCATCTATTTTTAAAAACCTGTTCGCACTAATGCTAGTTAGAATTCCCACTATTAACCATCCAATGCTCAAACCAAATACTTCACTTAAAAATGAGCTTTTACCAGTTAAAATACCAATTAGAGATCCAATAGTAAAGCCTAGGATACAGTTAATAGCATTCACAAACACCCATGACCATTTTTGGGGAACTGATGGGGGAATGGCTAAACAGGACTGTGACAATCCAATAACTAAACCACCAATACCAGAATCAATCATACTAATTAAAACACGATTATATAAGGTGTGTGTAGACAAGACAAACCATCCCATTGTACCAATACCTATGACTGTAATTAGCACCCATCCTAAAACTGTTGATATAATCCAATTTAAGGGAGGAATAATTTTTCTTAGAAGATAACTTTGGGGAATAGCGATTGCTAACCCACCAATAGCCGCATCTACAACTTCCAAATCAGATTTTTCACCGACTTCAACTACTAGCAAACTGAGGAGAAAACTAGCTAGGGTTGTAAAACTCCATATTGATATAAAACAGAGATCTGCAAATTTGTGACTCTTGAGTTGTAGTGGTTCGGTCATTTTGATTATGTAGTGAGAGATTGTTGGCTGAAATTTTTCATTGTATTTTCCTAAAGAAAACAGGTCTAACAGCTGGATGTTCGAGGATTTTTAAAAACGTTCTGCGTCTTTGTTGAGGTGATTCAGGGGAGATGTAACCCCAGAGACTTTCCCAGTAAAAAAAAGAAAAACCCAAAAACCGACTATCTCGTACAATTTGCACCTTTTGTTTAACACTGTGAATATTAACAGGACTGGTTAGAGTACCTGAAGAAATACCAATACTGACAGGAATTTTTTTCACAGCTGATTGAACTGCAGGTTTTTGAATTTCGGCAATAAAAGATAGATTATCATCTCGATAGACCTGCAAAACCAACTCATCGACTAAATTTTTCTTGACCCAATTTTGCCAGTCTTGTAGATAGTATTTATAGGCATAATCCTGGGAATTAGGTGAAACAGATATTTTAGCTTGGGGCTTAATCTTCTTCACTTCCCCACGAATTCTTGTCAGTAAACTAGTGATTTTATTTGCCCGCCAACTCATCCACTCAGAATTGAAAGGGTCTGAGGGAGGAATTTTGCCTAGATGTTCCTTTTGGTATAGCTTAACTGTAAATGGGTCATAACCAAATTGCACAGGCATTCCAAAATGATCGTCTACTTGAATACCATCTACATCATAATTTTTAACCACTTCTAAAATTAAATCTAGAATGAAATTTTGCACTTGAGGATGGAGAGGATTTAACCATAGTTGTTGATTAAAAATGCTGGAACTGTCAATATCTTCCCGCAGATTGGCATTTACATAATTTACGCCTTTTCGACCATTAGTTAACCATTCTGGATGCAGTCTAGCTAAATTAGAATTAGGTGGAGTCATAAACCCATATTCAAACCAAGGAATCACGGTTAAATTTTTCTTTTTGCCCAAGGTAACTATTTTTTTCAAAACATCATTTCCCCCATTCATAAAATTCAAGAATGGCTCGGTAATATCACCTGTAACCGATTGGGCAACTTGACTTTGGTAGAAAGTGTAGCCTCTGTTCCAAACTACAGGATAAATCGTATTGAAATTGAGTTCTGCTAATTGATTAATAGCTCGTTCTATACCCCAAGGTACAAAAAGTACCCCGCTGGCTACATTGGTTAACCAAACTCCTCTAATTTCTGTTAATAGAGGATTATTTGTTGTTTTTAAATCAACGGAATTAGAAGCAACAGAAAACACAATAACACTGAATAAAAACCCTACAGCAATGAACAGGTTAAACAAACGACTGATCATGATATCATCATACTATCATCTCATGAAATTACTATGCTAACCTATGTGTGGGTGTGCTGACTTAAAAATAAGATTAATTTATAAACAAGATTAATTTATTAATATGGTAAGTAGGGAGGCACAATTATTTGTAGGGGCCATGGCGTAACCGATGGGGGTGTTGGGTTTCATACTTCAACCCAACCTACGTTCATCTTATATTTAATTCCACCCACCTACTTAATAAAATATATATGATACTTTTTCGACATTTTAAGGTTCCAGGGGGGGACTCAAGATAAATTATGCCCTCACTCCCTGGGTGAGTAAATATCTTGCTCTGTTCTTCTTAACTGTGATAGAAATCATCCAATCTGATTTCTTTCCAAATTTCGGAAACCTGCCAACCTGTATTACCAACAGAATAAACTATGGCATTATCTCGCAGGGGAATGTAATTGATGTAAAAACTATCGGTTTCAATTAGGCCTGATTCTGGAAGTAGGTCTTCCAAATTATCTGTAATATCAGGTTCAGAACTTTCTTCCTGCACCTCCGTGTTCTTGAGCTGTTCTAGAAGCAACTTTTCAGATTTTTTAATTAGTCTCATATTTGATTGATCTATAGTCATAGGTAATTTCAGCATGATTCCTGATTATGGTCTGGGAAAATTGGGAAACTGTTAGGAAATAATATCTCCTACCTTAAAAGTCTTCCCAGTCACAGTTACTATATCATCAACTAGTAATTTTCTCCCCCTTCGAGTTTCAATCATATCATTAACTTTCACCTCACCATTAACAATCATAATTTTGGCTTGACCACCAGTGGAGACAATGCCTAAGAATTTTAAAAACTGATCGAGTTTAATCATGTTTAAAACCTTTCTATATGAGGTGAAAGTTGTGAAGAAAATTGTGCACTTGAAGATGCTTTTGCACCTTCTCCACAGGTACGCGGTGTGGGAAAAATTTTCCCTGGATTAGCTAGGCTCTGAGGGTTAAAAACCTCTCTTACCCATTGCATAGTTTCTAAATCCGTATCACTAAACATATCTGGCATATAACACTTCTTGTCAGCGCCTATACCATGTTCTCCAGAAATGCTACCACCAACTTTCACACATAACTTGAGAATTTCTCCTCCCACTTCTTCCACCTTTTCTAATTCTCCTGGTATGGAATTATCAAATAAAATCAGAGGATGTAAATTACCATCTCCTGCATGAAAAACATTGGCTATTCTATAACCATATTTTTGGCTTAAAGCCTCAATTTCTGTGAGAACATAAGGTAGTTGGGTGCGAGGAATAACCCCGTCTTGAACGTAATAATCTGGGCTGATATGACCTGCTGCAGCAAAAGCAGCTTTTCTACCTTTCCACAATTTCAATCTCGTTTCCGGGTCCGATGCAGCTGTGATATTACGCGCTCCATTCTTTAAACAAATATCTGTCACCTTTTGTTTATTAGCATTAACTTCTACTGCTAATCCATCCACCTCTACTAATAAAATTGCCGCTGCATCGCGGGGGTAGCAATTAGTAGCTACCACATCTTCTACAGCATTAATACTAATGTTATCCATCATTTCCATACCACCGGGAATTATACCCGCACTCACTATATCAGACACACTAGCTGCAGCAGCTTCTACGCTGGTGAAGTCCGCTAGTAATACACAAATTGATTCGGCAGTTTTGAGGATTTTCAGGGTAATTTCCGTAGCAATGCCTAAAGTTCCTTCTGAACCCACAAATACTCCCGTTAAATCGTAACCGGGCATTTCCGGAATCTGTCCGCCAAGATCAGTAATTGACCCATCAGGAAGAACTATTTTTAGACCCAACACATGGTTAGTAGTCACACCGTATTTTAAACAGTGTACACCTCCAGAATTTTCCGCAATATTACCACCAATAGAGCAGATAATTTGACTCGAAGGATCCGGGGCAAAGTAAAAACCTGCACCACTAACCGCCTGAGTTACCCAACTGTTGATAATTCCAGGTTGGACAATAACACGTTGGTTCTCTAAATCTATCTTGAGAATTTGCCGCATGAGAGAAGTGACAATTAATACTGAATTCTCCAATGGCAAAGCCCCACCAGACAACCCTGTTCCCGAACCTCTGGCAATAAAGGGTATGGAATACCGGTTACAAATCTTTACTACTGCTGCCACTTGTTCAGTGGTGCGGGGTAAAACTGCCACCGCTGGTCTTTGACGATAACTGGTTAAACCGTCACATTCGTAGGTTATTAGTTCTTCTTTCCGTTGAACTACACCTTTTTCACCTAGCACGGCTATGAATTCTTTAATAATTGGTTTCCAATCTATTTCTTTTTTATCTTGAGTTTTATTCAGCATAGTTTCTTTTATTGGTAGCACCATTTTCTCACATTATATTTGCCATGGGTTTGCGGTATCTTTAATATTTCCTCTCCTGGGGCTCAAACATGTTTACTACTACTGGCATATACTCTATTCTAAGATTTAATGGTGAGTAGTAAGCCATACTATGCTTTAAAAATTGATGATCATCTCGACTGGGAAAATCTTCTCTAAAATGGGCACCTCTACTTTCTCGACGACTAAATGCTGATGCTAATATGGTTTTACCAACCACCACTAAGCTCTTTAACTCCATAGCCTCTACTAATTCCGTATTCCAACACTTACCCTTGTCATCTAAGTGTATCTGACAAGACTTAGCTTCAATTTCTTCAATTCTTTCTAATCCTTCTTTCATTAGTTCTGCGGTTCTAAATACTCCACAAAAATCTGTCATTGTGTCCTGAAGTTGTTCACGAATTTGATTGATGCGATATTTTCCCGGTTGTGCTAACAAACTCTCAATCTCTTCCTCGGTCGCTCTTATATAATTTTGTTCATCTATAACTGGTAGTTTACGGTTTTGTACATATTCCGCCAGTTTCGCTCCGGTGCGTCTGCCATAAACTACACATTCTAATAGCGAGTTACTACCTAAACGATTGGCACCGTGAACAGATACACAGGCAGTTTCTCCAGCGGCAAAAAAGCCCTCAACTAACTCAGTGCTATTGCAACGTACTTGTCCATCGGTGTTCACCGGAATACCACCCATACAATAATGAATGGTGGGACGCACTGGCATGGGTTGGGTGACCGCATCCACACCCACTAACCTATGGGCCTCTTCCCAACAAAAAGGTACTCTACTCATGATTTTTTCCCTTCCTAGATGTCGTAAATCTAAATAAACAAAGGGTCCACCAGCAGTTCCGTCTAAACTAGCACCTCTGCCTGCGCGAATTTCGTAGGCGATCGCCCTGGATGTAATATCACGAGGTGCCAGCTCCATGCGGCTAGGAGCATAGTTCACCATAAAACGGTCACCTTGAGCATTAATTAAATAGGCACCTTCTCCTCGAACCGCTTCGGAGATCAGCACTCCCACTGGATATAGACCAGTGGGATGAAATTGGACAAACTCCATATCTTCCAAAGGTAGTCCAGCTAATGCGGTCATTGCCAAACCATCACCCGTAGAGGCATAATCATTTGAAGTAGTGTTGTAAACACGACCATAGCCACCAGTAGCAAACATAATTGCCTTGGCGCGTAGAACTGCAATTTTACTATCTAGTAAGTGGAACATAACTAAACCTTTGGCTTCATTATCTTCCATAATCAGTTTAGTCACATACCACTCTTGATATATTTGTACCCCATAGCGGCGCAAATTACTAACCAACTCATGGAGGATGGCGTGACCGGTTTTATCAGCTGCGTAACAGGTGCGATTATGAGAATGTCCACCAAAAGCCCTTTGAGCAATTCTCCCATCTGGTAAACGAGAAAATAACACTCCCAGATGTTCTAAATCAATCACCACATCTGGTGCTTCTTGAGTGAGAATGGCCACAGCATCCTGGTCTGCTAAGTAATCCGAACCCTTAACCGTATCGAAAGCGTGAGCTTGCCAACTGTCTTGAGTATCCACATTTTTCAGGGAAGCAGCCATTCCCCCCTGAGCAGCTACCGAGTGAGAACGAATAGGATGGGTTTTAGCCACCAGTGCTACTTTTAAGCTAGGATCCGTTCTGGCAATTTCTAATGCTGCTCGACATCCAGCTAAACCACCACCAACAATAACTACATCATGTTCTATCATCGTCATCAACCCCCTATTGGAAAAAAATACCCTGTTTGGGAACAGGGATGTTATTTTCAGTCGTCATTAAACCGGTAAGCACCACCCATATTTTACTGATTTCAACTGGTGGCTTGAATCGGTTTTTGCACCGGAACACCATCTGCTGTCGCTTGTGTTTTTGTTTCCAACTCGACAGCATTTAGCTCTATATGGTTTAATAGAGTGGTGACAAAAGCAAACAACAGAAAAGGGAGAGTAAAAACAACCACAAGTCCTACCGCAGCTAAAGCATATACAGGTCTTCTAGCACCTATTAATGCTAAAGCCGAAGCTAGACTAAGTGTAATTGTGATTAACCAAGCAACAATTTGACCGTAGATATCACCAAATGTGAGGGTACAAACAAAGCGATAGTTTTGAATATTATTCTTATTCATCATTGCCTCCCGTCTATCCTATAGGTTCTACCTTAAAATCATGATTGCTCTAAGATTAATTTCTCAATATTTTTCTAAAGTTTGTAATATCACTTAACATTTACTGTCAACAACCCACCTCCGAGGGTATCCAGGAGTTCTCTAAAGATGATTTGCAGAAAAAATCAACCGCTATATCTGAAAACCAACTCACAACTGTGTAGTTTAAAACTAGCAGAGTAAAAATACAACGTTTAATCTAAGATCTTTATCTTAATGACTTTTAATTTATCAGACAAATTGAAACACTTATGAGCGCAACTAATTCACGGCGAATTATTATCGGGGATGTACACGGTCACTATCAAGGTCTAATGATCCTAATGGAAAAAATAGCACCTAACTCAGGGGATCAGGTATATTTCCTGGGAGACTTAATAGACCGAGGTCCACAAAGTGCTCAGGTGGTCAAGTTTGTTAAAGAAAATAATTATCCCTGTCTCCTAGGTAATCATGAGGAAATGCTTCTGAATGTGATGATTCATCATTACACATCAAATAAGGCTGTACAATCATGGTTATATAGCGGGGGACAAGCTACCATGGCCAGTTATAGATCCGCAAGAATACCTCAAGAAGATTTAGACTGGTTTAGCAGTTTACCTACATATCTTGATTTGGGAGATATTTTGTTAGCCCATGCGGGAGTCAATCCAAATAAGTCTTTATCTGAGCAAACAGGAGGAGATCTATGCTGGATTAGAGAGGAATTTCATAGCATGGAAACGCCCTACTTTACAAACAAACTAATTATTACGGGACACACAATCACCTTTACCTTGCCAGGAATGAGACCTGGAGAGTTAGCACAGGGTCAAGGGTGGCTAGATATTGACACTGGTGTATATCATCCCCGCAGTGGTTGGTTGACCGGACTGGATATAACTAACAAGTTGGTTTACCAGGTGAATGTTTTTAAAAACACCACTCGCTGTTTACCCCTGGAAAAAGCGGTAAGCAGAATCAATCCACAAGAAATTAAACTTAGTGGTCGCTACAAACAAGTTGGATAAGCGTTCTGGCTCCCCTCCACAAAGCTATCGGAATAGTACTTGCAGATTGCTTTTGTAACTAGCACTGTCTAATCCACCATTAGAATTGATTTGTGGAAATTGATTGATTTGTTGTTGTAACCGATTAATTCTGTCCCCGGTTGCAGGGTGGGTACTCAAAAAAGTTGGTATGGAACCCTGTGACTGAAGTTTTCTCATGAAAGAAACTGCTGCTGTGGGTGAGTAGCCACTCCGTGTTAAAATTCTTAATCCCCTAGCGTCAGCATCAAACTCATCCTTGCGACTTCTAGGACGATTTAAGGCTAGATCTACGCCAATAGCTACAGCTTGACTACGATCCAAACCAGTTATACTAGCTACACCACTAGCAATAGCCCTTTGTTTCATTTGCTCGATTAAATGTTTGCCCTCAATATGACCCATTTCGTGTCCAATCACACTGGCTAACTCGGCTTCATTATCAGCAGCTTTTAATAATCCAGTATGAATATAAACAAAACCACCTAAAGTAGCAAAAGCATTAATTTGTTCATCTTCCACAACTTGAAAGGTATAGGGAATATTGGGGCGGTTAGCATTAAGTACCAACCTTCTACCCAGTTGAGACACATAGTTAGTTAGTTGCTGATTACGGGAAATTCGTACTTCTTGACCTACCTGGTCATTCATCTGTCTTCCCAGTTCCACTTCTTGATTAGTGGATAAATTAGATAGTTGTAGTATTTGTGCACCCTGAAGTAAGAGAGGTAATAAATCTATGGCGCGACTGGGCAGGGACGTACTCAAACACAGACTTAGAGCAACAATGGATGAAATTACAGGGTAGACCCAGCGACGTTGCCATAAACGGTAAATTGGCAAAAACCTATTCCAGTTCATAAATTTACTACCATTTTTTATAGGGTAAGAATTTGCCATTCATGGTCACTTTTACCCGGTCACCTTTCTCATCTTCTACCTTCTCGATGTCAAGGGTAAAGTCAATGGCGCTCATAATACCATCACCAAACTTCTCATGAATTATTTCTTTTATAGGATAACCATAGACTTGAATAATTTCATAGAAGCGATAAATTAAAGGATCCGTTGGAACCACAGGACCTAAACCTTTACTAGGAAAAGAGGTTAAAGCAGCGACTATATCCTGACCTAGACCTAAAATATCGGCGATTTTGGTTGCTTCTTCTACACTGGTGCTGTTTTGACCATAAAACAAAGAGGCAATCCAAACCTCATCTCTTCCTATTAACCTTTCTAGATCCGCAAAGCTCAACCCCTTGGCTTTTTTAGCTGCTAGTAGTTTTGCTGTGAAAGATGGCAATTCAACTGTCATAATTCTCTTGGTTTGTAGTGCTTACATCAGGATAACCTACAATTGATGCTCCCTCCATTTTAAGCTAAGGTTTCTGGACAATAGCCTAAACCTCTAACAAACTGTTGTCTAAACGCCTCAATTTCCTCTTTTTCTGAACCACCATGGGAGACAATGGCTATTTGGTAGCGTTGCATTACTTCTATGGGACTTTGTCCTGCTTCTAAACTCCAAAATGCCATTTGTAATCTCATAGGCGGTTCATAGCTAATCCCTAGCTCATTACAAAAAGCTCGAAAATCACCGTCTTCTTGAGTAGAAATTGCCTCTTTTAATTTAATCCTGATTACCCAACCATTAATTTGATGAATTACGGTGATAAAGGAAACTGGCATTTGTGGGCGATTGTAGAGGTGCTGAACAACTCTTAAGGTGAGACTGGCATTGCCTAGATAATATAAGTATTCTATCATGGTATTTGGGATCAAATCCAATCCTACACTCATAATTTTCTTTCCATAAGGATAATTCTTTCTAGGGTAAAAATCCCCCTTTTTATATGGGGAGGTTTACCCAATCTTATGGCTTTGGAAAAGACGCTTATTCAAAGGTTCAGGGGAGTGTCAAAAAGATACTCTACTAAAATTTATTCATATTTTTATATCCAGACCTAAAAACCCATATATATTAAGTACTACGGACTTTATACTTTTGTAAACATTTTCTGGTGATTTTTCATAATGTTACCACTCCCCAACCAGATAGTCACTTATAGCCCCGCATACACTCTTGTTCCCACCTATGAGTGTTTTAATAAGTGCACCTATTGTAACTTTCGCTCTGATATAGGTTCCCATCCTTGGATGACCTTAGAGCAAGCAGAGAAAATTTTATTCTCCCTGAAAGGTCAAGGTATTTGTGAAATCCTAATTCTCAGTGGTGAAGTTCACCCTTTATCATCTAGACGTCAGGAATGGTTGGATCTGATTTATGACCTATGTGTCCTAGCTCTTTCTATGGGGTTTCTACCCCATACTAATGCTGGAATTCTCAGTTTTTCAGAAATGCAAAGGCTTAAAAATGTCAATGCTTCTATGGGGTTAATGTTGGAGCAGTTAACCCCTAAATTATTACATACTGTTCACCGCCATGCACCTAGTAAAATTCCAGAGTTACGTTTACAACATTTACAATGGGCCGGAGAGTTACAAATTCCCTTTACTACTGGTTTGTTATTAGGAATAGGTGAAAATGAAGATGATAGACGACAAACCCTCATGGCTATTACTGATTTACATTTAAAGTATCAAAACATACAAGAAGTTATTTTACAACCCCATAGTCCGGGATCTGAACAAACCTTTGATGAAGTTGCTTTTGATCCTTATCAGCTACCCCGGGTCATAGCTCAAGCGCGGGAGATTTTACCATCGGATATCACCATTCAAATTCCCCCCAATTTAGTCCCCGAGGAAAACTGGTTATTGGCTTGTTTGGATGCGGGAGCTAGGGATTTGGGAGGAATTGGTCCCAGGGATGAAGTTAATCCTGATTATCCCCATCGGGAAGTAAATAGACTTAGGGAAGTTTTACTATCTGGTGGGTGGACCCTACTACCACGCTTACCTGTTTATAAAAGAACTCATTCTGTTTTGGGTGCAATGGTTTTTTCTTAATCATTAGCACAACAGAATGCCCAGTCTTTGACTGGGCATTCTCGCACACGTTAGTTGTTGTTTTAAATGGGCAGTACCAGACTCGAACTGATGACATCCTGCTTGTAAGGCAGGCGCTCTACCAACTGAGCTAACCGCCCTTGTTTTTTCACCTTATTAATATAACACAAGCTTTTGGAATTTGGCAAGGGGTTTAGAAAAAATTTTTTTTGATTTTGGGACTTTCCTAATGGCAGGTTATTGGCTATACTGGGCAGGTATTAGTTGTTAAGTTTTGAATTTTGAGGTGTTAGTTTTCTCCAATGCCTTCTGGACAAACACATGACCGCATTACTATCTGGTCTATTCCCCTAGTTGCCAGTGTAACTTTAGTTGCTACTGGTAGCGGTAATATGACTTTGGTGGTGCTGGGGGGGTTTATGTTTGGCGGTTTGATGTTTGGCCCTGACTTGGATATTTATTCTCGTCAGTTCCAGCGCTGGGGTTGGTTCCGTTGGATTTGGTTACCCTATCAACAAAGTTTGCGTCACCGCTCTTTTTTGTCCCACGGCCCAATTATTGGTACTACTCTTCGGGTAGTTTATTTAATGGTATTTATAGCTGCTACTACTGGGTTAATTTTATTAATACTCGCCAGTTTTTCTAACTTATCTGTGAACTGGGGTGACATTTGGGCAAGGGTGAGACAAAATATGTCTACATACGCCAGAGAGTTTTTTGCCTGGTTTGTAGGTTGTGAACTTGGTGCTATGAGTCATTACCTCAGTGATTGGACAAGTTCTACCTACAAACGTTTTCAAAAACAAGGTGTTCATGCTTTACTACCCAGTAGCAAAATTAGAAAACGTAAGATTCACAGTCGTCGTTCTCGTAGTTCTAAACCTAAAGCTGATAAAAAACAGTAATGCTAATTATGACAGCACAGAATAAATTTATCAATAGTAACATAGCTGATAACGCTCATTTAGTGGCTTTACAAGAGTTAATAGATGTGGTTGCTAAATTGCGATCGCCTGAAGGTGGATGTCCATGGGATTTGGCACAAACCCAAACCAGCTTAACTCCCTACATAATTGAAGAAGCATACGAAGTAGTAGACGCGATTAGTACAGGAGAACAAAGTGCTATATGTGAGGAGTTGGGAGATTTACTATTACAGGTAATATTACAAGCTCAGATAGCCAGCGAAAAGGGGGATTTTTCTGTAAAAGAGGTAGCTGAGGGTATTGCCCAAAAACTAATTCGTCGTCATCCCCATGTGTTTGGTGATGTGAAAGTGGAAAATGTAGAGCAAGTGCGCCAAAATTGGGATGAAATCAAAGCAGCAGAAAAAGGGCAAACTATGGCAACCCAAAAACTCAGTGATAAGTTAAATCGCTATCGTCGTAGTCTTCCACCATTAAATGCTGCTATGAAAATTTCTCAAAAAGCTGCTGAGGTTGGTTTTGAATGGAGTGATATTAAGGAAGTTTGGGATAAATTTCACGAAGAATTAGCTGAGTTTGACCAAGCTTTAGCTGGGGAAACACCAGAAAGACAAGAGTCAGAATTGGGAGATTTATTATTTGCAATTATTCAACTAGCTAGATGGTATAATCTTGATCCTGCTAGAGGTTTGGCAGGAACAAGTTTACGATTTGTTCAACGTTTAAGAACTATGGAACAGGTTATGGATCGTCCGATTAGTGATTATAAATTGGCGGAATTAGAGGCGCTTTGGCAACAAGCTAAAGCTAAATTAATAGATGGTTGATAAGGAGTGGTTTAAATAAAGACTGTATGAACATTTCTCTAGATCGTCTAATTCGTGGTGCTAAGGAGGGGAAAATAATTAGTTTCCCCACAGATACAGTTCCTGGGATGGCTACCATACCCACAAAAGCAGAATTAATATATATTGCTAAACAGCGCAGTTTAGACAAACCCTTAATTTTAATGGGAGCTGAACCGGAAAGTTTGTGGGAATATGTAAAAGGTAGTGATCAAGAATATGAAATTTGGCAAGAGGTGGTTAATAGATATTGGCCTGGTGCATTGACTCTAGTTTTACCAGCTAGTGATAAAGTTCCTAGGGTAATGAATCCTCAAGATCCTACCACTATTGGTATTAGGGTTCCCAATCATCCTATAGCTCGGGCAATTTTGGCACAAACCGGACCTATGGCAACCACGAGTGTTAATTTATCAGGAAAACCCCCCTTGGAAACACAAGCTGAAATAGCTGGAGAATTTCCAGATGTTCTCACTGAAGAATTGATAGAATATAAAGGTTTAGGAGTTCCATCTACCGTAGCCAAATGGACAGAAAATCATTGGCAAATTCTTCGTCAAGGTAGTATTATAATTGGTTAAGGTTGTTGGGCTAATATCTTTATTATGAAAAACCCATGAATTTTACTAACTTTTTATATTTAGCCATCGGAATTTTGCTAGGAATTGCCATTGATAAACTACCTATGAAATTATTTTCCAACTCAGCAAATTCATCTGGATATCAACCTAATCCGGATGAAAACAATTGGGAAAGATCACAAACACAAATTTTACAGCAGCTACACCAAACAGAATTGGCTTATGAAATGGCCAGGGAAATGAGCCAATTTCATGCGGGGTTTTTGGTCAGGATTAGTCATGAATTGCGATCGCCTATTAATGGATTAATCGGACTTCACCAATTAATTTTACATGACTTATGTGAAAATCCCCAGGAAGAAAGAGAATTTATTAATCAAGCATACGAAAGGTCGCTACAGTTTTTAAAAATCATTGATCAAATGCTAAATATTGCGAGAATAGAACATGGAACTAATCATCTGGTAATTGAATCCGTGGGCATAAGGGAGGTTTTTCAAGAGGTGGAAGAACTGACTTATATGTTAGCTGCTAATCGCAATTTCCCTTTGCAAATCTGTTTACCCCCATCGGAAATTTATGTGTTAGCAGATAAACGCTGGTTACGGCAAATCCTTGTAAGCTTGATAGATAACACAATTAGCACAATGGAATCGGGATATATTTGTCTTTTTATCAAATCCCCTGATGGCAATATTACTACTGATATAAATAATCATCTTGATATTTATCTGGATCTTCCTAGCAATACAGTAATTTCCCATGAAAGGTTAGAGACCTGTTTACGCATAACTGATAACCATGATTCAGAAATCAGAGATATGTCACCAGGAATGAAATTATTAATCAATCAAAGATTACTGGAAATGATGGGAGGGAAACTAGAAATTATTGAACCTGATTCTCCTCCCATCAGTAATGAGACGACAAATTTCACCCGATTGCAAATTACCCTACCCCAAATCACAAGTACTTCAATTCCTGAAGTTCTTCTTGCTCAATAGAACCTAATTTAGAATTATTATGTAGTACCATGGTGGTACTATTATTATGTTGAAATCCAATTTTCTCATAAAACTTTTGTTGATGAGTGGTCATTAAATAAACACGCTCTACCTGCATTAGAGGGTGGGATAAAATCCTCCTCACTAACCTCATTCCCAAACCTCTTCCTTGATAATCTGGATGAATTACCACATCCCAAATGGTAGCGCGATATATACCATCAGAATTCGCTCTAGCAAAACCAATTAATTTTTCTCTGTCCCAAACAGAAATTACCGGTTTACTATTAGCAACAGCTGTACTCAAATCCTCTATACTACGCCCTTTAGCCCAAAAAGCAGTATGATTAAATAAATGTTGAAGTTGATATATATCAATTTCTGTCAGGCGATCGCTAAAATGGATTTGAGGATTTTTCATGTATAGACACCCACTTGCTAGTATTGTCATTTCTGTTATGGCATATTTTTTGGCGCATTATCAAGAGAGAAAAGATTTTTAGAAAATGCCAACTTGGCAACCTAACAATTCAGAAGCAAGTTAAATTAAATTAGAGAAACAAAAGCTACTGTGCTGGGTTTGTCTCACAACAAAACAAAATGACCGATTGCTGCAATAGGAATGCTCATTCAATAACCCCAGTCGTTTAATTTTATTACCCCCCTAATTAACGACCAGGGTCATGAGTTTATTCCCGAATCGCTTCAGCAGCACTAAATAGAGTGGGAGTGAATGACGCTTGGTAATGTCTCCTCCCACTCTATTTTTTATGTTTCTTTAAATAAAGAGAACTGTTTAGAAATAATCTGTTATTTTAACGAAAAACATGTATGATCTAACCATAATAGACCTTATGAAATCATTCAATTAACCATCTTCAGGTCCCAAAATTATGAACTTGTCAAATTCCACAACTCTGCAAAATCTGGAAACTGCTTTCAGTGGTGAATCCATGGCAAATCGTAAATATCTATTTTTTGCTAAAGTAGCACGTCAATTAGGTTTTAATGACTTAGCAAAACTATTTAAAGAAACAGCAGAGCAAGAAACTGAACATGCTTTCGCTCATTTTGAGTTATTACATCCAGAGCTAGTTGTAAAAGATCCAGCTAGTTTAACCGATGACCAAAAAAGAGCTATTATGTCTAATTGTTTGTCCTTAGCAATTGAAGGAGAAACATACGAATATACTACTATGTATCCCAATTTTGCTGCTGATGCTGTAAGAGATAGGGACAATTTAGCAGTAGAAGAATTTACAAAACAAGCAGAGGATTCCAATGAGCACGCCAAAATCTTTCGCGATGCTGGTCACCGGTTTGGGTTGCTAAAGTTCATTGAAAATTATCATGCGGATCGCTATTCAGAAGCTTTAGAAGTATTAAATGGAGGAGAACCCGTAACTAGAATTGTCAAACCCGATCCCCAAACTCAAAAATGGATTTGTAGACAATGCAGTATGATTTACGATCCGGTTAGTGGTGATCCTGATTCGGGGATTGCACCTGGTACTCCTTTTGCAGAAATTCCTGATAATTGGACTTGTCCTATTTGCGGTGCTACGAAAAAGAGTTTTAAGATCCTGGAAGAAAAAGTTGGTGTTTGAACCTGAACCTTGATCAATAACCTAAAATTGCTATTGTAGGGGAGTTTTAGCAGTTGTTTCTGATACTTCTGGGATGGGTATGACTAATTCAAAGGAGGTTAATATTTTACCTGTGTTGACTATTTGTTGAGTATCTATGGTGGGAGCTAGGAGTTGACATTTATATTTGTCAATTAATAACAGAGGTGGCAATTTTTCTAGACTTGCCATAATGGTTTGAATTTGGTAGAAATTGCCTTCGATTTCTACTTTAATAATCTGTCGTTTTAGTTGGTTTTTTAGTGATTCTCCCAGACTGTTATCAGTAACAACTTGTGGTTTGTCATCCAGGGGAGTAAATTTTTTCAATTTGGCTTTGATATAGGGATTACCCAAGGACTGACTATTAGTAAATTCTATAATTTGGTTCATACTAAGAAGTATATTATTCAGGTTTTTCTCATCCCCCATTAAGGATAGAACTTGACTTTTTTGCTGCTGGGATAGGGCCAATCGTTTCTGAATTAGATTAATTCGTTGAGCTTGCTGATTTTTTTGCTCATGCTCTTGTTCGATTTGGATAATTTTCGTTTTCAGTTGATTATGTTTTTCAAACTCTGGTATGAGCATATTCAGTATGATATAACCACACCCTAGTAATCCTAAGACACCGATTATTAACCCAGTTACCATGGGTGTGAAGGTAATACCAAATGCGATTGGGTAGGAAGATAAAGAATTATTAGAATTGGTTTTTTCAGGAAAATTTAAATCCTCATTAAATATCATTTACTAATAGCTCCTATTCTTTCTAAATGACGAATTTTTTCCACTAATCCCATGGCACCTTTTTTTTCTAATTCCCTAACTAGATTGGATACTGGCACATCAGTTAGACTAATTGTCATATTATATTTAACAACTTGAAGTGGTTTAAATTCCATGGATGACTGTTGGGTTACTATAGCACCAGTTACTGGGGGTGCATCAACTAATTCTGCCATATTAATTCGACTATTTTTGGCATTAAATAGTTTAGATTTTCCTATATTTAAGAGGAATTGGTTTACAGCTTTAAAATTTAGAGCATAACCCGTAATTTCTAATTGCTCTGTCTTGGTAGATAGGGTAGTAATTTGCTTATGCTCAAGACTTTCAATTTGAACTTTGCTAGGAATCCTATTGCCCAGTTCCTGTAAAATAACTGACCAGGATCTCATTTGCTCAAATACTGTGACTAAGTTCTCAGTTTGTTGTTCAATTGTAGTGGTTTGTTCCCGGATTTTTTGCATCTGAATTAATTGCTGATCTAGGTTTTGACTGTGGTTGTTTAGTTGGGCAACTTCCCCTTCTAAACCGCTATTTTGGTCTTGTAACCACCACAAACTACTCCATGCTAAAGCTGGAAAACATAAACCCAATCCCAATCCCACAAATATGGGGATAAAATTTCTCTTATTGATTGACTGATTTATTGAGTTAACCTCATTCCCATACTCTACCTTTAATTTGCTACTTGAGCGATGCTGGAGAAAATTAATTTCTAAATTGTACATAGGAAAATATTATATATATAATGGACTATCTATATTTGACGCATCCCTAAACCTAAGACCACTGCTAAACTAGGATCCTGTGACGAGGGAAATTTATCCCTGTCCACTAATAGATCTTCACAAGGATTAATTCTACTGGTTGTAAAACCCAATCTATCAGTCAAAAACTCATCTAGCTGTTCCATCCCTCCTCCAGCACCAGTTAGAAAAATTTGGGATACCTCCATAGACTCAATTTGATTAATACAAAAATCAATAGTACGACCTATCTCAGCTGCTAATTGCTCTAGCATGTCTAATTCTGATTCTGCTCTATAAGGAATAGTCATTAACATCATTTCCCGTGCAGGTAAACTTATCTCCCTAGATATAGCAGTTTCTAATTGAAACGTACCAATAGCAATAGTACGGGAAAACTGTGGCACACCATTGATAATCATGGCAACTTCTGTATGGTCAAATTCAATATTGACTAACACTACAGCTTCTTCAGGTCTCAATATTAATAGGTGCTTTTGGATAGTTCTAATAGTAGCAAAACTTTTAATTTCTAAAACCTCTATTTTCAGTCCAGCTAGAGCAAAAGTGTGAATATAACTGTCCGTAATTTCCCTACGGGTAGCAACTAGGAGAACCTGTGCTTTTTCTATGCCATCTTGATCTATGAAATACCCCAACTTTTGATAGTCTATATCCGCTTCCTCTCGTGGATAGGGTAAATATAATCCAGCTTCCTGATTGATAAATAAATCATATAACTCTTGGCCCTCCAACTCTAATGGTGCGGGAATTATACGCACAATAGCATGTTTTTCGGGTATACAAGTTCTAATCTGAGTGGTTTTGATTTTACTTTCCACTATTGCTTGTGAGATAATTTCTCCCATCCTGGGACAATCACAAATTTCACCATTGACCATTATCCCTTCTGGAATAGGAAATGTGCTCAATGACTCTATTCTTAAACCCTGACGCACCCTGTGCAGTTGGGCTATATTTAGCCTATCTCCTGTCAGTTCCACACCCACACCCCTAGTAGACTTACCCAGAAAATTACCCCAGTAACTTAAAAAGTCACTAAAACCTAAGTTTTTTACCATTGATCTACGCTACTTTTGTAGAAATTTTAACAAATTTATGCCAAAAATCCGATCATCAAAATTTTCACGGCTCACTGTTTTAGGTCTAGTAGGATTACTAGCCAGCTGGGTAGTTAGTTGTACCACAGCAAATGTGGGAACGACTGTTGAATTTTGGACTATGCAACTGCAACCGGAATTCACCAGTTATTTCCAAGGTTTAATTTCCACCTTTGAATCCCAAAACCCTGGTATTAAGGTTAAATGGGTAGATGTGCCTTGGGCTGCCATGGAAAGTAAGATTTTAACGGCTGTATCCGCAAAAACCCCACCAGATGTGGTTAATTTAAACCCAGATTTTGCTGCCCAATTAGCGGGACGAAATGCCTGGTTAGATTTGGATGCCAAGGTATCACCTGAGGTTCGTTCATCCTATTTGCCAAACATATGGCAAGCCAGCACTCTTAATGGTAAGAGTTTTGGCATTCCCTGGTATTTGACCACCCGCATAACTATTTATAACACTGATTTACTCAAACAAGCAAGTATCTCTAAACCACCAGCAACCTATCAGGAACTAGCCCAAGCAGCACGACAAATTCATGACAAAACGGGCAAGTATGCCTTTTTCACCACCTTTGTTCCTCAAGACTCAGGTGAGGTTTTAGAATCTCTTGTGCAAATGGGTGTTAATTTAGTGGATAAGCAAGAGAAAGCGGCTTTTAATACACCCGAGGGTAGGGCTGGTTTTAAATACTGGGTGGATCTATATCAGCAGGGACTATTACCTAAGGAATGTTTAACTCAGGGTCATCGTCACGCTATTGATCTATATCAGTCGGGAGAAACTGCATTTTTGGCATCGGGGGCTGAGTTTTTAAAAACTATTGCCAACAATGCTCCACAAATCGCTAAGTCTTCTACCATAGCTCCCCAAATTACGGGTAATACGGGTAAAAAAAATGTAGCTGTGATGAATGTTGTTATTCCTCGTAGCAGTAAAAATCCGGATGCAGCACTCAAATTTGCTTTGTTTGTTACCAATGATGACAATCAATTAGGTTTTGCAAAAGCAGCTAATGTTTTACCATCAACTGTTAGAGCATTATCTAACAGTTATTTTCGGGAAGTTCCTGCTAATGCTTCTACTGTGGAAAAAGCACGTATTATCAGTGCGCAAGAAATGCAAAAGGCTCAGGTTTTAACTCCTAAAATGAAGGATTTTAAATTGCTACAAAGGGCAATTTACGAAAATCTTCAAGCAGCAATGTTGGGACGAAAAACTGTAGATCAAGCTGTTGCTGATGCTGCCAAACAATGGGATAGTAGGTAGGAATTGGTCACAATTCGCCAAAGCTAAAGAATATAACTGCCAGAATACCTCAAAACTTGAGGGGATGTTCTGGCTGCCTATTTTGCAGGACTAACCTGGGAAAAGAAGTGACCAATTAAGTACAAAGAACCACATAAAACAACCGGGCCATTTATATTTGTACTATTATTTCTATTATTATTCGTATTATCTTTAGTTTTTAACAAACCAAAGGCAGCATTTAATGCCAAAAATATATCCTCATATATTGCACAAAAATCTAAGTCCGGACAAGTTTCTAAAGCCAGAGCCTTTAAATAATCTAGGTTTGCATAATCACTCCCCGGTACTGGTACTAGGTATAATCTATCTTTTGTCTTTAACAGCTCTCTGAAAATATCTTTATGGTCTTTTGTAGTTAGCATCCCCATTACCCAAGTTATATTTTTGTTTCTATCTCCTATACTGTCTACATAATTCCTCAAAACCTCTGCTGATTCTGGATTATGTGCACCATCAATTAACAGTTGGTGATTTTTCCAATTAAACCATTGCATTCTTCCTGGCCATTTAGTCTTCTCCATACCCTTAATTATGGCTTGACCAGAAATCTCCCATCCTTGTTTTTGCAACATTCCTAAACTCGCTAATGCTAGAGCGGAATTAGTGAGTTGAATTTCCCCTTTCAATGGTAATGGATATTTAATTGCTTTAATATGCCCCCCCGGTTCTACGGTTTGATATTCTGCCCACCCAGGACTAATTTCTCTTGCAGGTGATACGACCATAATTGGACTTTCCAGTTCTACACCCCTGCATATCACTGCTTTCTTGGCATCCTCTGGCAATTTCCCTATCACTACCGGACATCCAGCTTTAATGATCCCCGCCTTCTCTCTGGCAATATCACTGATGCTTGAACCTAGCTGCTGCCAGTGATCCCTACTAATTGAGGTGATTACTGTTACTAATGGTTGATCACAAACATTAGTAGCGTCTAATCTCCCCCCCAGTCCAACTTCTACTACTGCTATATCCACTTTCTCCTGGGCAAAGTATAGCCAGGATGCTGCTGTAATTATCTCGAATTGTGTGGGCTGCTCTTCATTTGAGTTAATCACAGCTTTCACTCTTTCGATTAATTTAGTTAGTTCTTCACTTGCAATGGGCTTTTCATTGATACATATACGTTCATTCCAGTCTATTAAATGAGGCGAAGTGTATCTACCTGTTTTGTAACCTGACTCTGTTAAAATGGAGGATAAATAGGCGCAAACTGAACCCTTACCATTAGTTCCCGCAACATGAATTATGGGAACCTGTCTATGGGGACTATTTAAGGTCTCTAGTAACTTGACAATACGGGTAAGTCCTAAGTTAACACCAAAGTGCTTGAAAGGTTGAAGTAAAGAATCCACGGCATAATAGGGAACTAAGTAAGGAGTAGATGGCAAGTTGACAGTTAGGTAATTGAACGCACCACTCATTGATTATAGATGGGGTGCGTTCAACCGCTTGCATAATTTAGGCTTCTTTATTTAAAAAGGCTTGTACTTGTCTTAGAGCTGCAGCACCTATATTAAAGGCAGCCCAGCTTGCGGCAATAACTAAGGGTGCTAGGACAATTACTATGCGGGTATCAATGTTCATATCGAGAAAACCTCTGTTATATGGGAATTAAAGTGTTTGTAACTTTTCCAGCCCTAAAGGGGTGGAGCGTCAACCCGAAGGTGACAGCGGAACAATAATGTTCGTGAGGGGATGGATACTTTATCCGCTCCCTTCTTAATTTTTACCTCAAGTTGGTCATTTTTCCAAGGGAGCAGAATGTGGGATAAAACCTATGTCCTTCCCCTTTCCTGCATGGACTAGGGCTAACTGATGATATTTTTCGGCATGTTCAAAAAGTTCCGCCGCTTCAGTTTCTGTTACTTGACGGACTATTTTACCGGGTACTCCAACGACAAGAGAATAGGGAGGTATGTCTTTGGTTACTACCGCACCTGCTCCCAGGATGCTACTATGACCAATACGAACCCCATTTAAAACTATTGCACCAATGCCAATTAAACTACCTCGTTCAATGTGGGCAGAATGTATCACAGCACGATGCCCTACAGTAACATGGTCTTCTAAAATAGTAGGTAGACCAGGATCTCCATGTAGTATAGCTCCGTCTTGTACGTTTGTGCATTCCCCAATTTCAATCCGTTCCACATCTCCCCTAACCACTGCACTATACCAAATACTCGACCTTGCTGCAACTTTAACCGATCCAATTACAATGGCATTGGTGGCTATAAAAGCGGCTTGAGAAAAATCCGGAGATGTCCAATAGGAAGCAGTAGACACGATAGAATTTTGATATGGTAACCAGGAACACTGGAAAAACTTCAACCTAAGAAATTGGTTGCATAATTAGCATATCACAGTCATTTGTCCTGTACAATCAGTAATAACTGCTGGGGATTGCTTATCCTTATCTTTTGACCCAGGGTGTTAAATCCAACCTATTGGTGCTGCTAAATATAAAACTATGCTTGTACACACTTCATGATGAATCCAGGCTTACAGTACCCAATATTTGGACCTGAAATACAGTGTCCACACTGTCGCCAGACCATTCCGGCGCTGACTTTGACTGATACTTACTTGTGCATACGGCACGGTGCTTTTGAAGCTAATCCCAAAACTGAGGAGTTAGTACATCTCCAGTCGGGTCGTCACTGGCGCAAATGGGGTAATGAATGGTATAGACAACATACTCATCCTGATGGCATACGCTTTGAAATTCATGAGGCGCTAGATAAGCTCTATACTCAGGGTTATCGTGCTACAAGAGTGATTATTGCCCGGCGTTATCAAGAGCTAATGAGTGGTTACTTGGAGCGAAGTAGTTCTTGGCGGTCAGAACAACCGGAAACAGGTAATGCTCGATTGTATGGTTTACCAGTGGAGTTTGGACCAGATCCGCTTGATGAGCCATGCTGGGATGTGATTAACTTTGATTTGGATAAGGAACCAGGCGCTCCCGTGCGTTACCCCTATTTCCGACTGTTTGAGTAAGCTGTCGTGCAGCTCGTCTCTCACCTAACCTGATTAGGTGAGTCATTATTCCGTCCTCAAATCCCTAAACTATGCCAAACTATGCATCATGTTTCTATTAGAACGGGTAATATTCATCGGGCAATCGCATTTTATCAAGAACTAGGTTTTGTAGTTGGCACTCGCTTCACGACAGGTTATACTTTAGCTTGTTGGTTGGAGGGATTAGATAGTCGCATCGAATTGATTCAAATTCCTCAACCCAAACCCGCACCGGATGCTTTTACGGATGAGAATTATGTGGGTTATTATCATCTTTCCTTTGATCTCACTTCCCGAGTGTCAGATTTATCTGCTTGGCTGTTAGAATTGCAACAGAAAATGTCTTTGGTTTTGGAACTATCACCCCTGAAAGTTCTTTTAGAACCTACTCAACAACAAATAGGCGATCGCATTTTAGAGGTAACTTTTATTGCTGACATGGATAATTTACCATTAGAGTTTATCCGTTTTTTGCCAAATAGTTTAAGCGTAGAGAATAAAGGTTAAATACTACGAATAGTATATTTAGTGATATGTTTTAAAATGTATGCTTGCGATTTTTGCCTTTTACCGGTCTCGTTTATTCTTACTGTTATTTATATTATCATTCTCCCTTACCCTAGGACTGTATTTGGGAGATATATTCCATATTCCCCTGGGGTTTATGGAACCGAAATCAGAAACCTACCAAGCAAGATTAGAAAAAATACCCCCACAAGCACTGGAAATAAATAATCGTAGAATGGTTGGCAACGTCCAAAAAATAGTTCTATCCAACGGGTTAACAGTATTAACCAGAGAAGTACACAGCGCTCCAGTTGTGACAGTACAAGTTTGGTATAATGTAGGTTCATCCCAGGATAGTTCAGGGATGAGTGGGATTGCTCATCAACTAGAGCATATAATGTTTAAAGGTACAAAAAAACGTCCCATACAATTTTCTAAAATATTTAACAGGTTAGGTAGTAACTCAAATGCATTTACCAGTTATGAACAAACAGCATACTATCATACTGTATACAAAAATCAACTACAAGCATTACTGGAATTAGAAGCGGATAGAATGGCGAATCTGCTAATTGATAGTCAAGATTTAGCCAGCGAAAAGCAAGTAGTGATTTCCGAATTAGAAGGTTATGAAAACCGTCCCAAATACCGTCTCAAAAGGGCTGTAATGCGGTCCATATTTCCCCATCATGGTTATGGGTTACCCACGGGTGGCACTAAAAGCGATGTAGTCAATTTGACCGTTGAGCAGCTCAGGGAACATTATGAAAAACACTATCATCCCAACCATGCTGTTTTAGTAATTGTGGGAGACTTTACCACCAGCAAAACCTTGCAAGCTGTTAAAGAAATATTTGGTAAAATTCCTCCGAGTCAACAATTACCCTCATTTCCCCCTTCTCCTGTTTTCCAACCTTCCAGTTCACCGATAATTCTGCGGGAACCCGGGGGGAAAAAACTTTTGCAAATAATTTATCCACTTCCCAATTTGCATCATCCAGATATTCCCGCTTTGGGAGTAATGGACTATATTCTGACTGGGGGAAAAAATTCCCATCTTTATCAAACTTTGGTCTCCTCTGGTTTGGTTACAGACCTTTCTGCTCGTGTTGTGAGCTTGCGACAAGGTGGTTGGTATGATTTATCGGTGATTCCTGCACCGGATCAAGATTTACAAACCGTATACTCTACTATTGAAAGCGCAATCACCGAACTTGTTCAAACAGGTATTAAAAACAAAGATATGGAACGAGCTAAAAAACAAATCATAGCATCAGTAATTTTCAACAGACAAGATGTAACTAGTCAAGCCATGCAATTGGCTAATGACCAGCTAATTGCTAATGATTACGAATATACAGAAAAATATTTAGAAGGAGTTAGTCAAGTAAATGCGAATCAGGTTATTAATGTTACAAAAAAATACTTAACTAAAAGTGCAGTAATTGGTTTTTTTGTACCTGATCAAAACACCTCAAATAGTTCTTATCAAACTCCGGGTGTGAAAACTGAGGAATTCTTAGAACAGGTACCATTAGAACACTTAAACAGTAGAGAGCAAGTGAGTGATGCTGAGGTAACCAAGTATTTACCATCTAGCAATAACAGTGAGATTCCCATAGTGAGAGCTATAATTCCCCAAAAGTTAAAGCTAAATAATGGTTTAAAGGTACTATTGTTAGCAGACAGAAGCATTCCTACAATTACAGTAGCTGGATACATTCAGGGTGGTAAAGAATTTGACCAAGCACAAAAAGCTGGCTTAGCATCCTTGGTAGCAGATAGCTTGATGAATGGAACCACAACGCAAAGTATGTCTGTGATTGCAGAAACCTTAGACAGTAGAGGAGCGAGTTTAGAATTTACTGTATTTAGGGAGGGAGTCCGATTACTAGGAAAAAGTCTGAGAGAAGACTTAGCCATATTGTTACATACTGTTGCTGACGTAGTCAAAAATAGTAACTTTCCCGCCAAAGAGTTAGAAATCAGTCGTCAAAAGGCCATAAATGAGCTAAAGTCAGACTTACAAGATGCTGATGAAGTAGCAAATCGCAAATTTATCCAAGCACTCTATCCGTCAAATCATCCATTACACATCTTTCCCACCTTAGAAAGTATACAAAAACTGAGCAGGGAGGATACGTTGAATTTTAGACAAATGTATTATCGTCCAGATAATATGGTTTTAGCAATAGTAGGTGATTTTGAACTTGCAAGAGTTAAATCACTATTAGAAATGGAGTTTGCCAATTGGCGAGTTGGTGGGAAAGCACCAGCAGTACAATATCCACAAGTAGCAAGAAAAAAACGAGGTTTCCAGATTAATTACCCATTACTAGGGAAGTCACAAACCGTCACCTATATGGGAAATCTGGGTGTAAAACGTCAAGATCCGAGATTTTACTCAGCTTTAGTATTAAATCAAATTTTAACAGGGGATACCGTATCCGGTAGGTTAAGTTCACGAATAAGAGATGAATTAGGCTTGACATATGGTATTTACAGTAATTTGCAAGGGGGAAAGAACTCAGGGACTTTTATTATAGAAATGCAAACTAGTTCCCAACATACTCAGCAGGCCATATTGAAAACTCGTGAAATTCTGCAAGACATATATCAAACAGGAGTCACCAATGGGGAAATAGCAGCTGCAAAACACTCCTTGATTAGTAGTTATAATCTTTCCTTAGCTAAACTCCAGGAATTAACTACCAGAATTTTAATGAACGAATTTTTTGGACTTGAGCAGGTGGAACTACAAACTTTCCCATCAAAGATCCAAAAAGTTACCAGGGATCAGGTCAATCAGTTAGCACGTCAGATTCTCAATCCTGATCAACTTACAGTAGTTACAACAGGAGACATTAAAAGCTTGTCGCAATAGGTTTTAATTAATAATTAACCGTGTCACACTTCCTAACCTCGAATTACCGTAATATTTCTCCCCTGGGGACTAATTGCCATTTCCGTGGTTGTTCTTTCGCTTATAGGTAGTAAATTAGGACGACGGTCAAAAATCACCAACCATCCCGTGGGCAAATTTAATCCTGATAAGTATTTATCCAACTGTTGCAGTCCCTTTTTTAATGGGTCTGAGCTACCTTTTCTCCACACCTTTAATTCCATTGCTAATACTTCTTTCCCATAACGTAAACATATATCCATTCTTCCCGAACCAATAGCATATTCTCTGTCTAAAGTTCCCCCTCCATTTACCACTCGATGTAAAAATGCCATTAATACTAAATGGGGTGCTATTTCTGGATAGGCGGCGCTTTTTTGTAGTGGTTCTCCATGCTGGCGCCAAAAGTCTAAAAATGCCTCTAGCAGAGCTGGAATATTCAATAGACCTGTAGTTGTTAACCAGGTGGGTTGGATCATGGGTAAACTGTCTTGAGTTCCCCGGGATAACATACGAGGAATTACCTCTTGATAAATAGGATTGGCAATTTTTAATCCCCCTTCTTGACTACGTATAACTAATCCTAAATCGATTAAATAACGCCGGTCGTCTTCGGGAGTATTGGGCAATTCTTCCCCCGCTAAAATAGGTTCTATGATTGCTTGAACCCGGTTTTCTCTCAATCTTTCTGCTAGACTATCTAGGTGGGTATCTTGTCTTTGAATTAGGATTTCCTTGGCTTGATCAATCAGGTCTATAGTAATAGGAATCTGGGGATCTGTGGTTAAATATTCTGTAGTTTGACGAGCTAGAGCATTAACTAACCAGGGTTGACCTTGAGTCAAATAATAAGCACGGTGAACAGCTTCTGGTGTGAATATCTGTCCCGTAGCTTGGGTGTGTTGTTGATAGAGGTTAGTTACATCTTTTAAACTGAAGTTATTTAGGGTCAGGGATTCTACTTTAATATTAAAAGGACTGGCAGTATTTAATTTATCACTACCTCCAGATGCAACTTTATAATCCCGCACATCCCTCATACCAATTAGGGCTACACACTGGGGAAATCCTTTGGGACGACGGGGAAAACCATCCCTCAATTGACGTAACATACTAATCAATGTTTCGCCCTGGAGAGAGTCAATTTCATCAATGAATACTACCAGTGGACGAGGTGATATTTCTGCCCAAGTGGTTAAAGCAGCATTTATTCGCTGTCCGGGTGATGCTGCTGGCCATGTGGGTGGTTCCAGGTCTTGCGGTAACCAGAATCTTGCTGCTTGTTGCCAAGCACCTAAAATTGCCTGTTCAGCAACATCCGGTTGATGATTAAAAGCACTACCTATCTCTACCGATACCATCACTGCCGTATATTCCCCACTAGCAGTTAACTCCTGGGCCAGGTTTAACATGGCTGTGGTTTTTCCTGTTTGTCTCGGTGCGTGGATGACAAAATAGTTTTGTTGGTCAATTAACCGCTTTAACTGTGGTAGTCTTTCCATTGTGGGGAGCATATAGTGTATATCTGATTTACACGGACCTGCTGTGTTAAACCATTTAGTCACTTTGTTCATTGTTTTAGTTTGGTGATATAGAAAATTTCTCTTAACCTCGAATTACCGTAATATTTCTCCCCTAATCACTTAACTGTTTACCATGAGCACTAAACTGAGCATTTCTGAGGGAGTGGACGGTAAGACTTGCATCTTGTACCCAATACTGCTTACCAAACCTAACCACTTGACGGTAACTTCCCGCTTGAACAATTCCAATCACAGGAACTTTGGCTTTATCTTTATCCCCCGATTGTTCTTTTAAAATAGAGCGTAAATGATGTTGAGTATCAATACTACTGGCTTCGTGGGGATTTAATTCCACTACTACCATCTGAATTTTCTCTACCTGCTCTGCATCTTCCACCAGCAATTGGGTCTGTTCATCCCGTTTATCTACCTTCCCCCACACAATTAATCTGGCATCAATTTCTAGTATTCCATTAATCCGCTCATAGGTTTTGGGAAACACAACTGCTTCTGAGGTTGTGGTTAAATCCTCAATTTGCAAAATTGCCATTTGCTCCCCTTTTTTGGTCATCACTTTTTTGACGTGGTTCAGCATCACCACTACACAAACTAGGTTTTTATCCTTTTGCTCTCCTAAATCGACAAGATTAATGGGCGCTAATAAAGATGAAGATTGTTTAATATTTTTTAAAGGATGGGCTGATACATAAAAACCTAATAATTCTTTTTCCATTCGCAGTTTTTCCTGGGGGGGATAGTCTGACACTGGGTCGGCTTTAGGTATGGACTTAAATCCATTTTTACTACTTGTGGACACGTTACTAATGCCAGTACCCATGAAGTCAAATAGGTTTCCTTGACCAATAGCTCTATCTTTAGCACGGGATTGGGCCCATTCATATACTAATTCTAAATCTTTAACTAATTGATGGCGGTTCGACTCTATTTTATCAAATGCTCCACATTGAATTAATGACTCTAGGGTGCGACGATTGACAACCCGTAAATCAATGCGATCGCAAAAGTCACCTAGAGATGTAAATTCTCCTCCTTGTTGACGAGCATCTAAGATACCAGCGATCGCATTTTGTCCCACATTACGCACTGCGGAAAATCCAAATAATATCTTCTGATCTGCTGGTGTAAAATCTAACCCAGAACGATTAATATCTGGTGGATCAATTTCAATCCCCATGTTATTACAATTGTTGAGATATTTCTGAACTTTGTCCGTATCCCCACTGTTAGCTGTTAACAGTGCTGCCATATATTCCAAGGGATAATTAGCTTTTAAGTATGCTGTTTGGTAAGTGACATAACCATAGGCGGTAGAGTGAGATTTATTGAAACAGTTGGAAGCAACCAAGCCATTTTTGATGATAAAATTGTGGTCTTTGGCAACTCCAATGTCATAAACATCCGCTTTTCCTAAATATCGGCGAGAAACTATTTTCACCATAATCCTAAAGGAGAAAGTTGTGGTACTATCTGGTATTATAAAGTGAATCTATAATAACCAACAATGCTATCAGTTAGAGATGCGGAATCTACTATTTTAAATGCAGTAAAACCACTAGACAACCAAAGAGATATAGAGTACATAGACTTATTGACCGCAAATGGACGAATTTTAGCCAGTCCCGTGGTTAGTTCTCGGGGTTTCCCCCATTGGGACCATGCCCTAATGGATGGTTATGCAGTGCGTTATCATGATGTACAGCATGCCAGGGCAGATAAACCAGTTATTTTGCAAGTTGTAGCGGAAATTAGAACTGGTGATGAACCTTCTGTAACCCTTGAATCGGGACAAGCTGTAAGAATTTTTACCGGTGCTATGATACCAAAGGGTGCTGACACGGTAATCATGCAAGAAAAAACCCACCGTCAGGAAAACCGGGTTTTAGTGTTCATTGCACCCCAATCCCATGAGTTTGTCATCCATCAAGGGGAATTTTACCAAGCAGGAAATGATCTTTTACCTTCCGGAATCGTCTTGAGTGCTACGGAAATTGCCCTTTTAGCTGCTGCTGGTAGGGAAAAAGTCAGTGTTTTTCGCAATATACGAGTAGCTATTTTTTCCACAGGCAATGAGTTGGTAACATTGGAGGAGTTACCAAAACCTGGACAGATATTTGATTCTAACCAGTATGCTCTGGCTACCTTGATGCGCCAGTTGGGGGCTGAAGTGTTATTATTAGGGATCGTACCAGATGATCCCATCGCCCTAGAACAAACCATAGATTACGCAATTACCAGTGCAGATATTGTAATTTCCACTGGGGGGGTATCTGTAGGTGACTATGATTATATATACAGAACGTTAGCTTCTTTGGGGGCAACAATTCATTTTAACAGAGTTAAAATGCGTCCTGGAAAACCACTAACCTTTGCTACTTTCCCAAATGAAGGACTAAACTATGCGGGAATCGACAAATTACAGAAATTATATTTTGGTTTACCAGGGAATCCTGGATCCGCTTTAGTGACTTGTTGGCGGTTTGTGCAGCCAGCGGTCAGAAAAATGTCGGGAATGGCTAGGGGGTGGGAGGGGAAATTACTCAAGGTAAAATCCTCGTCAGAATTACAATCCAATGGCAAAATGGAAACTTATATTCAGGGCGAGTTGAAGCTGAGAAATGGTGAATGTGAGTTTTGCCAAGCTGAGGGTAAACACAGCTCAGCAAACTTGGTCAACTTAGCTCAAACTAACGCTTTGGCAATCTTACCCGTGGGTAAAACCATTGTCCATCCGGGGGAGGAGGTTTGGACTTTGATGGTAAAAGAGTTTTAAAATTGGGGGGATGGTCCGTCCCTAAACCCCTACTTTTTCCTTTTGTGGGACCACATAAGGTTTTTCTGCTCCTTGAGCTAAATAAACAGCTAGTTGACTTTCAATTTGATCTCGAACAATTTGGCGGTATTCCAAGAAATGTTCGTTGTGGGCGCAAGTTGCCAAATAATGTTCTGCCACCTGGGGATTATGTTTGATAATGCTAAATAGATGATGCCAAAATTTCCACCGGGTTTCTCTTTTAATTCCCTGTCTCCAAATAACTATTAACAGGGCTTTTACGATTACCCAATCAGGCATTTTGAAGGGAGCTTTCCACTTGGGTGAACCCATGAGTAGAAAACACCTATAGGTACGATCTAAATACTTAATGGGATCATATAAGGCGCAAAAAGCATCAACATATTCCTTGGCAATGTCCTCCAAAGGACGGGTGGGGATAAAGTTCATTAAAGTTGTCTGATTAATATTCCCATCCTGATTTTCCCTTAGTCTTCCTTCCTTTTGTAACCGATGCCATAATGCAGTGTTTGGCAATGCTTGTAACATGGCAAAGGTGGTGGAGGGAATGGCAGCTTGCTCTGCAAATCTGACAATGCGATCGCCTGCACCTTTTTGTTCCCCATCAAAACCAATAATAAAGCCTGCCATGGGTCGCAGTCCCGTCTTAATAATAGTTTGTACCGATTCTGCTAGGGAACTGCGGGTATTTTGAAATTTTTTGGTTAGTTGTAAACTATCTTCATCGGGGGTTTCAATGCCCAAAAATACTGCGGCAAAACCAGACTCAACCATCAATTCCATTAATTCGGGATCTTGGGCTAAATCTATAGATGCTTCCGTGTCAAACCGGAAAGGATACTCATGTTCTGCCATCCAAACCTTTAACTCTTTAAGCAATAATTTAACATTACGTTTATTGCCAATAAAGTTATCGTCAACCATGAATATACCACGCCGCCAACCTAACCGATAAAGACAATCCAACTCAGCTAAAAGTTGTTCTGGAGTTTTAGTTCTGGGTTTTCTGCCATAGAGGACAATAATGTCACAAAACTCGCATTGAAAAGGGCAACCTCGAGAAAACTGCACTGACATCATGTCATAGGCACTAAAGTCTAGCAAATCAAATCGAGGAATTGGTGTGCTTGTGACATCTGGTTTTTCCGTAGCCCGAAAAATGCCCGATTTCTGACCGCTTTCTATGGCGGTGACAAACATGGGTAGGGTAATTTCCCCCTCATCCAAAATCAGAAAATCCGCTCCCGCTTCTTGTACCTCTTGGGGTGTGGATGTGGGGTAGGGCCCACCTAAAGCTACTAATTTACCACGACGTTTTGCTTCGCGTACTTGATCTAACAGGTCTTGTTTTTGGACAATCATAGCTGAGAAAATAACCACATCAGCCCATGCCCATTCCTCTTCTGTAGCGGGACGAATGTTACGGTCTACTAGTTTAAACTCCCATTCCTGGGGTAAAATAGCAGCTACTGTAATGAGGCCTAAAGGTGGTAGTAGGACTTTTCTATCTACCAGGTCGAGGATTTTTTCATAGGACCAGAAGGTTTTGGGAAATATGGGATAAACCAGTAGGACACGCATAACATCACCCCTCACGAAACTTATCTTCAGTTACTTAATTATATGGCATAATCTTAATTATATGGCATAATATGGTACTATATTACATGACTAGAACTAAACCTGAGTAGGGAGACAGAATTATTTGTAGGATGGGTCGAGGAACGAGACCCGTGGCGTTGGGTTTCATACTTCAACCCAACCTACGTTCATCTTATATTTAATTCCACCCACTTAAACCTCATTTCTTATTAATAGTGATAACTAAATTCTAGTTGGCCATTCCAAACAGCTACGTTCAGTCTATTCAAAACACTTGACGAGGTGTTTGGCAGTTTTGTTCCCCTCTATCAAGAGTGCTATCCTCTTTAAACGGAAAAAGTATCAATAAGATCTAAGCCAAAAACAGCTATGAGCGATCAAAGTCCCTACGAAAATCTTGGGGTGTCAAAAGATGCTAGTTTCGATGAGATTCAAAATGCTCGAAATCGCCTGTTAGAACAGTATGGTAGTGATAATAGGATTCGGGAAATTGTTGAAGCAGCTTATGATGCAATTCTAATGGAGCGTCTGCGAATGCGTCAGGAGGGCAAAATTAAGGTTCCTGAAGGAATTCGCTTTCCTGAAATGCGAATGCCATCCCCCCAAAAACAAGTTGTTAACCCCAGCGCTTACTCCCCGTCTTGGCTACAAAGATTTTGGGATCAGCCCAGTGTCTCCGACATACTATGGCCAGCAGGTTCTTATTTAGGGTTAATTTCTATCAGTATGTTCGTCGACTATAATACAGCACAAGTATTACAGTTAACATTACTTGTGGGGTTAGTTCTAAGTATTTATTTCATTAATCGCAAGGAAAACAAATTTCTGAGGGCGGTTTTGTTGACATTGGTAACTCTGGTACTGGGTTTAATGATGGGAGGTCTGATAGCTGGGGGAATACCATTGGATAGCCTGTCAATTTTAGGAAAGTCAATTTCTCCTAACCAGTTCTCGGCTGTGCTAACATTTATTTTAATGTGGTTTGTTAGTAGCTTTCTCCGTTAACTTCCAATTTCTTTTCCCTTAACCTATGGGATAAACCAACTCCCTGACTCTGGAAGCTGAATCCTGGTTCAATGCCACCCTGGCTAAAACCTGGGATTCAGTGGTAGTCAGTTGGGAAATGACCTGCTTTAAGGGTGCGATCGCCTGGGGATTAGTACTCAGTTCGTCTATTCCCAAACCTATAAGAATAGGTGCAACTGCGGTTTCAGCGGCAATTTCACCGCATAGTCCGACCCAAATATTAGCTGCGTGCCCGGCTTCTACCGTTTGTTGAATCATCCGCAGCACGGCTGGCTGTAAGGCATCAGTTAAATTTGCTACTTTAGGATTAGTGCGATCGCATGCCATAACATATTGACTCAGATCATTTGTACCAATACTAAAAAAGTCTACTTCTTTGGCCAGGTGATCGGCAATAGCTACAGCGGCTGGGGTTTCAATCATAACTCCTACGGGCAGTTTGGCATCAAACTCCATACCATCTTTTTTAAGCTCTGCCATGGATTGGTTTAAAATTGATTTAGCGGCACGTAACTCAGTTAAAGTACTAATCATAGGCCACATAACTTTAATGTGGTGTTTAGCGCTGGCTCGTAAAATAGCTCTTAATTGAGTTTTGAGTAAATAGGGATGTTCCAAACAAAATCTAATGCCGCGCACACCCAAAAAGGGATTAGTTTCCTGGAGAGTAGAGCCCAGATAGGGTATTTGTTTATCTCCTCCCACATCCAAAGTGCGGATAATCAATGGAAGTTCCCCTAAAGTTTGGGCAATATCCTGATAAACTTGTAACTGTTCTTCCTCCGTGGGTGGTTTAATCTGTTCCAAATATAAAAATTCTGTTCGTAGCAGACCCACACCTTCTGCACCATAGCCAACAGCAGCTTTAGCATCAGCCACACTGCCAATATTGGCGAATACATGAATTCTTTGACCATCGCGGGTAGTTGCGGGTTGGTGGGCCTTCTTTCTAGCTTCAGCTTGATTAGTTTGCCAGACTTGACGTTTATTTTCTAGAGCAGTCAATACAGATCCCTCTGGTTCTATCCACACCCTACCACCTTCACCATCCAGAGCAATTACAGCACCATTTTCCACGGTCAAAACCTGGGAATCCACACCAACCACTGCAGGAATACCCAAAGTTCGGGCAATAATAGCACTATGAGAAGTAGCACTACCAGCAGTCATACAAATCCCCAATACCTTGCGAGGATCCAACCTAGCTGTATCCGAGGGAGTTAAATCCGTCCCCACTACAATTGATGGTTCCAAGATATGTAATTCCGTGGGCAAATTACCCAGCAGAATTCTCAATACCCTTCTTCCCACATCTACCACATCATCCACTCTCTCCTTCAAATAAGCATCTTCCAGTTGGCGATAGGAGTTGGTTACCTCTTCCACTACCGCTTGCCATGCCGCCTCAGCGTTTAATCTATCTTCTATAATATACCTACGAACAGCATCTAACATTACTGGATCTGCCAGAAATAAAAGGTGAGCATCAAATATTGCCGCCTCCGCATCACCTATTTGCACCGATGCGTGGGAAAGCAACATCGTAATCTCCTGTTTCGCCCTTTGGATAGCATGTTGTAGTCTTTGCCACTCAATTTCCACATTCTCTATGTGGTATTCCGTAATAGACACAGGAGCTAATTGATAATGAACTACAGGAGCGATCGCAATGCCAGGAGAAGCGGCGATTCCCGTAAATTGACCAGGATTGTCGGGGAGGGGGGAGATGGGGTGGGTTGGCAATTCCAGAACAGCATCTTGCTCTCCGAAATTATGGATAATTAAGGACTGTAGAGCTGTAATTGCCTCCTGAGCATCCCTACCCCTAGCAGTAATTAATAATTCATGTCCTTGACGTACGCCCAGGGTAGCAACTTGGTTAATACTATCACCTCTAACTGCTTCCGTATTTCTAGTTAAATTCTGCACCTGAATTTTCGCTTCAAAACGGCAGGCGGTAGCGACAAACTGAGCTGCAGGTCGAGCATGTAGACCAAGACGGTTTTTGATTTGAATGCGAAGTTCCTCTGTGGGAACAGTACCGTCAATATTGTTAGAATCGTTATGTAAGGGATGAGCGATTAAATTTAATTGATGAGATTTAGCCAGCAAAGCACCTTGAGCTTCCCTTAGAACCTCCTGAACATTTTTGCCAGTACTAGCAGCAACAGTAGCAGCAATAGCACCTTCCACCAAGGGAGCATCACACAAATAGATTTTATCCCGTTGTGCTGGTGGTAAAAACTCCAATGCCATTTCTGCACTCATAAGAGCGCTACCCAAATCCATCAATACAATGACCCCATCCTCAGAGAATACAGAAGAGATGGCTTGATAAACCTGAATTGGATCTGTACCCAATGGGTTTGTGGGGTCATCCACACCCGCTGCGACAGCAAGGGAAATTTTTCCCTGTACCATTTGTGCAGCTAGTTCTTGTGCTCCTAGAGCTAATTGTTTGCTGTGGGAAACAATAACAATACCAACCACTGTCACACCTTTAGCAGTTACCCATTCAATTATGAATCGAAGTTATAGAAAATTTCTATTTATTTAGCTTATATTTAAGGTTGTTAACCAGATCTACATATACCTAGTCAACTGGATTCGATATCTGTCCTTTTTGGTGACAGCAATTTCGCCCACTTGCAAACGCCCTTTACCGCGAATTGCTATTAAGTCTCCCATTTTTAACTGGTAACTGCTTTGAGTAATCTCCTTCCAATTGACACGCACATCCCCGGAATCAATTAAATCAACCATTTTACTTCTAGACATACCAAAACCAGCAGAAGCAATGGCATCCAATCTTAAAGAAGCTTCTACTGTAGTTAATTCCTTCTTTTTGGGTTCCCTAATTTTTAACTCGCTAGAATCTATGACCTGAGTTTTCACTGGCACAGAACGCACCTGTTGCAAATTCATGGTTAAAAATTCTGCCAGTTCTGGAACTACTATTGCTTGGGCTCCCCTCTCCCCTAAAATAATGATATCTCCTGTTTTTTCTCGCACAATCCCCGTACCTAGCATAGCCCCTAAAAAATCCCGGTGGGTGGCAGTGTCAAACAGAAAATTTCCAGCTATGTCTAAAACGGTAACAACCACTTGGGATATATCTAAAGGCATTTCAGAACGAGCGATAGCCACTCGTTGACGTTCAGCTTGGAGATATCCACCCCAGGCTACTAAATGCACCTCCATTAACCGGCTAAAAACTCGTTCAATTTCAGCTAACTCTGGGGGAGATAAAAAGTCAGTTATTACCACTTCCCAGGTCTTTATAGCCTGTTCTGCTTGGTCAATTACATGGGCAATAATATCGCGGTTTTCAACACCCTTTAACAGTTCTTCTCTTGGCAACATAATTAATCTTCAAAGTGGGGTTTGACTAGTTTTTAAGCTGCTTTACTAACCATTATCTGCATAACCTTGAATATTCTCTGGATCATACTGACGGAGAATGCGTGTAGCTTGGCGAGTCAGAGCTTCTGAACCTTGAACTACAATTAGGTATTTCCCAGCGGATAACCGGTTGCGATAGGGTAAAGCATCACCACCACCAAAAATCAAACCTACACCACCTCCCACAAACACACTACCCATAGCACCACTAGCAGCGCCCAGTAAACCCCCAATTATATGATTACCAATTTCCCCAGCCCAGATAAACGTGTCTAAGCCAGTAATTAAACTAAATGTAAACCCAGCAAAAAAGCCAAATGGTATTAACCAAAATGCCATGAGTTTAACTTGTTTTTTAGCCTCTTCATTGGGATCTATTAACCCAAACTCATCAGCAGTTTTATATCCCCTACCCAAAATGGAGCTAGTAATACCCTCCTTTTCTAAACTCAAGTAGGCCGATTCGGCCTGGATACGATCTGGTAGCACAGCAACAAGATAATTCATATAAAATTCATGAAAACACAATTTTCCCCATTTCCTGAAATCCCCCATGGATCAAGACTTTTGAACCGCCCTAGAGGTGACATATCTCTGTAATCTGGTTAGAGCTAAATTGTAATTCAAAATAGCCCGAACACGATTAGCCTCCGAACGGGTAAGTTCACTTTGGGCATTGATAACATCGGTTTGAGTTCCCACACCAGCTTGGAAACGTAGTCTAGCCAGTCTCAGGGATTCCTTAGCTTGATCTAGAGCAGTAGCAGCAGTTTGCACGTTTTCCAAATTGGCTAGGTGACTGGAATAGGCTTCCTCCACTTGAAAACGAACCTGATTACGCCTTTCAGCAAATTCAGTCTCCGCAATGGCTATTTCAGTTTTAGCCCTAGCTGCTCTGGCCCGGGAAGCACCACCATCATATAGGTTCATGCTGGCTCGCAATCCCACAGAATAACCATCGTTAATCGCCACTCCGTCGTTAAATTGATCTAATAAGTCATATCTGGCAATGAAGCTAATTTGCGGACCTAGTGTGGCTAAGGCTTGTTTTCTTTGTTGTTCTCTAATATTCCTCTCTGCCAATTTTTGCTGCAGTTCGGCACGGTTTTCATAAGCTAGAACAATACTATCTTCTAAACTGCTTTTCCATAATCCCGCTAACTGCACCGGATCCGAAGCGGTAATACTCACAGACTGAGGTAAGTTCAATCTCAGGGACAAACGACGACGAGCTATAGCCTGCTGGGATAGGGCATCTGTCAGTTCTTGTTGAGAATTGGCTAAATTAACCTGCGATCGCAACACATCAAATTTGGTTCCCACACCTGCTCGCTCTAATGCTTGAGCATCCCGTAAGCTGGCTTGGGAATTTTCCACTGCGGAGCGAGCAATTCTCACGCTCTCATCTGACTGTTGCAAGCCATAATACTCCGTAGCAACATTTAAACGAATTTCTTCCGATTGCCTTTCCACCTCAAATTGTTGGAGACGCACTTGTTCTTCGGCTTCCTTAATAGCTGCCGTTCTTCTACCTGATGTGTATAAGTCATACCGTAGTTCTGCCTGAGAATCAAATACGGAGGTAGCGTCTGGATTTTCAGAGGGTATATTGAGACGTTTAGCGGTTTGTCTTTCCTGGAGAGTAGCACTGGAACTACGACTTCTGGTCACACCACCGAGTACATTCAAGCTAGGCAACAAAGCAGCTTGTGCCTCCCTTAAAGAGGATTGACTACGTTGTAACTGCAAAACAGCCACTTGTAAATCATTATTATTCTGCTTGGCCAATTCCAAAGCCTGTTCTAAACTAATTGCCTCTGTTGTCTGCACCTTAACTCCTTGAGAATCTTGAGGTACATCCAAAAAGTTGGGGTTAGGTTTAAAACGTTCCAAAATCGTCTGAGTAGAATCCGATGTAGGGTTCACAGATTGGGAATTAGTTTGTGCTATTCCCGAAGGATTGTCCTTAGGTAATGTTATCTGAGCTACCTGATTATAAATTTTCCCTGATATCACCTTGGGGTTAACCGGGGATAAGGACAAAACTGTTTTGAGCTTGGTTGGCGATGGTACATTAGCACCATTTACCACCGGGAGTGGACTAGAACTAGGCAGTTCCGGTAAAACAGCTTGACCAAAATCAAGCTGATAGTCAAAAAGTGGTGCATGATCAACCGTAGTTGCAGCCAGCTGCCAGTTGTTTTCCACAACAGAAACTTTAGGATTCGTCGCAGTCGATACAACAGGAGAAGAAACCAGTTTCAAATCATTAGCCTTGAAGGTTCCAGCCCAAGCAGGCTGAGTTGTTAATACTGCTGCTGTCACACCGGGCAAGAAACTATGAAATAATTGCTGTCCTTTCACCGCATCCCCTCACACAAAGAACCATCTGCGAGCAAAAAAAGTTGTCTTCCCACAGAATATAGCATCATAACCAAGGAAACAAATAACATGCTACTATACCAAACATAACTTCATTTTGGCATTTCACAGTTTATTTATCTTCGAACCGTTTAACAATGCGAGAAAGTTCTGCTTTCTCATCTATACTAACTCGGGTAGGTGCCCCACTGACGATTCTCTCGTAATTCCTAAAGGAATCTTTAATATTGGGTCCATCTGCTGTAATGTTGTATTCTCTAATTCCCTTATCATGCCAAGAACCACGCATTTTAAATACATTTATTGCCCGGGACATTTCC
Organism: Cylindrospermopsis raciborskii Cr2010; assembly: GCF_003367075.2. Taxonomy (NCBI): domain Bacteria; kingdom Bacillati; phylum Cyanobacteriota; class Cyanophyceae; order Nostocales; family Aphanizomenonaceae; genus Cylindrospermopsis; species Cylindrospermopsis raciborskii. The sequence goes on along the minus strand of NZ_CP065936.1, from coordinate 1,314,698 downwards.
CCATGGATTTCTACATATTGTAACATAATAATTGTGTCGGTAATAGTAGAAATGTGAGAATCGGTGATCGAGTGAGATCCCATAAACTGGTCACTGGTATTAGTGAAGAAACCGGTGATTTCTTCTTGTTTAGCATAGCCAGTTACACCAATGACAAATTGGCGGAAGGCATTATTACTTACACCTCTAGCTAAGGCTGAAAGAGAGTCAATAGCAATACGAGCTGGCTTGAAGTCGGCAATCTCTGATTTAATAATTTGTAAGTGATCCTCTAAACCGGTAGATTCGGGGTAGGTACAAATTATTTTTAATAAACCCTGGCGTTCCAACTCTTCAAAGTCAATCCCCCAAGAATAAGCGTTACGCGACAGTTGGGCTCGAGACTCTTCATAGGCAAATAGTATGGCTCTTTCACCGCTAACACAGCCATCCTGGATAAATTTACTTACCAGGAGGGTTTTTCCAGTACCAGTAGCCCCAGTAGCTAAAATAATTGAGTCTTTGAAGAAACCTCCCCCACACATTTCATCTAGGGTATTAACCCCTGAAGAAACCCGAACGTTAGAAGATCTTTGTGTTAACCGCATTGCTCCCAAGGGGAATATATTCACCCCTGCATTGGTAATCGTAAAGGGATATTCACCTTTCATGTGGGTTGTACCGCGCAGTTTGAGAATCTCAATGGTCCGTCGGCGGCGTTCTCCCTCCAAAACGTTACGAACAATCACTACGTTATCAGACACAAATTCTTCCACCCCAAAGGAAGCTACTGGTCCATATTCTTCACCCCTTTCTGTAGTAATAATTGTGGTGACATTCAGCTGTTTTAGACGGGCTACTAACCGAAATATTTCTCTTCTTACTACCCCTATGGCTTCATACTGTTGAAATACGGCGGTAATTGAGTCTATAGAAACTCGGTTAGCTTTGTATTTACGAATGGCATACTGTAATCGTTCAATCAAAGCTGAAAGGTCGAAGTTCCCCACTATGTCCTGTCCTTCAGGATCTGGGGAAGCATCCAGAATAAACAGTTTTCCCTGTTCAATCAGTTTCTGCAGGTTCCAGCCAAAAATGTGGGCGTTTTTGATAATGTCACTGGGAGACTCCTCAAAGGTAACAAATACTCCCGGTTCATCAAAGTGGGTAATGCCATTATAGAGAAATTGTAATGATAATAGGGTCTTTCCGGTTCCAGAAGTACCGCTTAACAGAGTGGTTCTGCCAATTGGTAACCCACCATGGCTAATATCATCAAACCCCTCTATCATAGTGCGAATTTTCTCTACTCCAGCGCTGGTAGGGGTTGGCTGTTCTTTTTGTTCTTGTTTCTCCTGGTCGCTCATTGCCAATTGTATACTTGATCTTAAATGGTTAATTGTCCCATACGGACTAGTTTATTTCCTCAATTTTGTGATCATCTATGTTATCCCACTCCTCCTCGCTCAGCTCTTCATAGAGTAAGTCTAGACCTATTAACACCCTCTCCCGATCAGACAGATCTCCAATGATCTTGCGCACCGGCGGTGGTAAAATCTTTGACAGTGTGGGTGTGGCTAGAATTTTATCTTCCTCTGCTAATTGTGGACTCTTGAGAACGTCTATCACTTTTAAAGCATAGACTCCTTCAAATTCTTTCTCTAATATGTTTTTTAATGTGCTTAATGCTCTCACAGAGTTGGGCGTGTTACCAGCTACATATAGCTTTAATACATAAGTCTTTTTGGTTTTATTCATCAGGTTATCCTAGAAGTTGAACATCGATAAACCTCACACAAATTGGCTAGTACATCTATGAGTGTTAGTCTATAGTCTAGTAAGGTTTCATCACTCCTCCCCTCTAATTTTAGCTGTTTAGAAAATTCGTCAATCAGCTCCATGTGAATTTCTATAACCTGAAGCACAGGAATATTAGCACAAAATAGGGTACTGATAAACTGGTCAATTGTTGTTTTTAAATTCTGGTCCACACTAAAATAGTTGAGCAAAATCCTCCCGTAATCCAACTTTAGCTTTTTTAATAGCTCCTGTCTTTCTCCATCGGTCATGTCTTGAAACTGTTGATTTGTGTGTGAGTTTTCACAAGCCAGAACAAGTGTGTAACCTTCTTTGTAATCAAGACCTAGGTATCTTTTTTCTTTAGTATAATTTAATAAGTAAGTTCCAGGTAGTTCTAATCCTGATATGCCTGATCTATTATTTATAGAGACATTACTCATGGATACGCTTATAAATGAACCCGGTGTTAGATTTATAAGAGTGTTGATTAGATTATCATAGTGTGTAACTAAACTATAGAGGAGTTTTTCCAGTGCAGGATATAGGAATAATATAACTAATATCATTTATGTTGGTTTGCTTGTATATTTGGTTAATATGGAAATAACCATAGCCGCACTTTTCTCCCAAATGAAATCGCCAGCTCATAGTCATTAGATTACCACACTGATAAGATAAATAAACAAAATTGAAGTATTGTCTCAATATTAATCATTATAATTCCTCAAGGTTCTAAAACCAATATTTGGAGTAATAATTGTTTTAGCCATGACCGTTGCTGACGCAGTTCCTATGACATTAGTGTGTTGGCAGTCAGTGACCCGGTCAAAGTGCCTGTGGATACTAACTACAGCAAAAAAGACCCCCAAGGCTTATGTTAATGCTAGAATGCCCACTTTATGATTTTCTGGCAACTGTACCTACCTGCTCCGAAACAACTACTCTAGCAGTAGTTATGGAAATTTTTGCCAAGGAGCAGTGTGACCGTCTAGTGGTGCTCAATTCCCAACATTCTCCCCTGGGAATGTTGTCTACCACTAAATTAATGGGTAAATTGTTGACCACTGGTGAAAAAACACTTTTAAATCTGGAACAACCTATCTCTATCTGCCATTCTAATCTTATTTCCCCACTAGAGACTATTGTAGCATCCAATTCCCTAAATAAACTGGGCCTGTTGTTACGCTATCCAAAACATCAAAAGAACTCAAGTTTAGACTGGGCCTTAGTTGACTCAGATGGGAAGTTCTTGGGTTTACTTGACAGTAAACGCCTATTAGCTTTTTTTACTAGTCATAGTAAGGTTATTAAGGAAGACAATCCTCCCCAGAAAACTGATGATATTCAGAGGAAAACAACTCGCCCCTGGCAAAGAAATCCTTTTGTTCAATTGTTAGAGCGATTACCTTGGCCCTTGATGTTGCAAACCGGAAACGGTGAGATCCTAACTAAAAATCCTGCTTGGTGGGAACAATTGGGAGTTTTGAAGGATCCTGAAGGGATTAGAATGCAGGTGGAAAGCATTTTAACAGCAGTTAAAATGCAAGTTCCACAACCTATTCATAATCACACCCGTATCAGTGAATATGTAAAATCTAGTTTCTCTATAGAAAAACCTTTAGAGATAAATAAACTTAATTTAAAACATACACAAGATTATCAACCAGATTTAAACACAATAGAGGAATCCTACAGTAAAGCCAATGATTCCCCCAATTACTGCTATCTAGACTCTCAACAGGGTACTTGTATCTGTGTGGTAGAGGTGCAAAATGGCCAGGAACGAATTTGGCAGTTTGCTAAAATCCCCCTAGATAGTCGAGAACTGAAAATCTGGGGTCCGGAATCACAATTGACATTAACAAAGGAAAATTCACAACTTTTAACCAAGGACCTATGGTTAGTCTTGGCCACAGATGTAACCGAACAACAACAACTTTTTAAGGAATTAGCTGCTAAAAATGCGGATTTAATTCAACTTAACCGGTTAAAAGATGAATTCCTAGCTTGTATTAGCCATGAGTTGAAAACTCCCCTAACAGCAGTTTTGGGTTTGTCAAGACTTTTAGTGGATAAGAATTTAGGAGAATTAAACGAAAGACAAGCTCGCTATGCAGGACTCATTCATCAAAGTGGTCGTCATTTGATGAGTGTGGTGAATGATATTTTAGATTTGACACGCATGGAAACTGGACAGATGGAACTCACACCATCACCAGTACGAATTCAGGAAGTGTGCGATCGCGCTTTGGTAGAAGCCAGATCGGTACATAATCAAACAGGAAGAAAGGGTGAATCATTGCCCAGTCATGAATTTAGCTTGAGCATTGAACCAGGACTAAAAGAAATAGTGGCGGATGAACTAAGGTTAAGACAGATGTTAGTGCATTTGCTGGGCAATGCCTTCAAATTCACCGAAAGTTTTGGGAAAGTGGGACTGCGAGTAAATAGATGGGAAGGATGGATTGCTTTTACAGTATGGGATACGGGAATTGGTATTCCTGACCACCAACAACATTTAATCTTCCAAAAATTCCAACAGTTAGAAAACCCTCTAAATCGCCAGTTTGAGGGTACTGGGTTAGGATTAGTCCTCACCCGGGCATTGGCGCGGTTACACGGAGGAGATGTAAGTTTTTTATCTCGTGAAGGTAAAGGTAGTCAATTTACCTTGTTATTGCCACCCTCCCCGCCAAAAACAAGTTTTACAGACACATCGGGGGGAAATGGGGAAACACCTCAATTAATATCTTCTCAGCGTTTAATTTTGATTGTGGAAGCAGTCAGTAGATATATAGAGGAAATTACCCAACACCTGAAAAGTTTGGGATATCGGGTAGTAATTGCTCGTTCTGGAACTGAAGCGCTGGAAAAAGCAAGACGATTACAACCGAAGACTATATTTTTAAATCCTCTACTACCTCTACTTTCTGGTTGGGACGTGCTAACTCTGCTAAAATCAGACAGTGCGACTCGACACATTCCCGTAATTATTACGGCTACAGGTGCAGAAAAAGAACAGGCTTACTTAAATAGAGCGGATGATTTTTTGAGCTTACCAGTGGAATATTCGGCTATGGTTCCCATAGTAGAAAGATGGTGTATGGTAGCAAAATCAGAGAAGATAGATTCTCCGTCGGAGGAACCCTTACCCACACAAAAAACCTTAAAAATCCTTAGACTAGTTAGTGCAGAACTGGAATCCAATCCCCATCCCTCTTTAACAGAGCATCGGGTAATAGAAGTGGATGATTTAGAACAGGCGGAAATTTTGGCCAGGGTATGGCAGTTTGATGTGATTTTGTTAGATACTGATAATGTCAATGCGCAGAAGTATTTACAGCAGTTACCTCAATATCCCAGATTGGCCAAAATACCTCTAGTTACCTGTGATGCAGCTACTACCCTAGCAGCATCTCAAATACCTGGGTTGGGAGTCTTTCCTTGCTTGACGCCTATGGGCAAAGAAACGATACATGGTCATAATTTAGATCATTTAGTATCCGTATTGGAAATTGCCTCTGGTATTGGTTGTCCTCCAAATATATTAGTAGTGGATATAACCATGTTAAGTGATTTACCCGATGTGAACAGTAAACACGCTCATAGTAGAGTAAGTAACATTCAGAGATCAGACTCTCCCCAATATTCTTTAAAGCATATGATGCAGTCACAGAAATTGGTGGCAAAGCAAAACTCTACAAGTAAGGTTCAAGTGGGTGGAGAATGGTTTCAAGCACTGATTCAATATTTACAAACTGCTGGTTTTAAGGCGGGGATAGGTAACTGTTGGCGGGAGTTAGTGCAACAAATCATTCATCAGAGTGTTGATTTGATATTACTCTGTATTGGGGAAGCTACAGCAACTCAGGAAATAGAAAATGTATTAAATTCCCTTGCAAATTTGCAGGTGAAGTTACCTCCAATTTTAGTGCTTGATAAAAGGACGAGTGATATTAATGTGAATTTATTGGGAAGGTTGGGCAAGGTTAATCAGGGTGTTGCTACTCAGCTATTACCTCGTTCTATTTCCATGGAAGACTTATTAGGTGAAATTAATCAAGCCTTAGAAAGAGAATGACTCTTTTTTATGGGTGGTAAAGGTACACGAATTAGATGGTAAGCACCTTTTTTACCCATAGGTTTATAATTTTCTAGTGGTAAACTCATGGTCATGAATTCTTGCTGTTCCAATAAAAGCAGTAAGGAATGTGAATTTTTAGTAGTGACACTTTGGGTGCGAATGTAATCCAACGCTTCCTGTGCATCCTCCAGATAGGTGACTGCTTTTCGGGAATAAAAACTTACGGTTGGTTTTTGAAAACCTACCATGACTAATTCCTCATGGGGTTTTATTTCAGATACAGCAAGTGCGGATAATTGTCTTAAAGGAGCTTGACGTTCTTCATCCATCATAAATAATGCAGGCATAAGCACAAGTGCTAGGAATATTACAAATGCCAGAATATTGGTGGGAAGAACTATTCTATAACTACGAATTAAGTTTAAACAGGCAACCGCAATAGCCGTAGTTAACCAAATCCACCCCCCCAGGTTAGTCAAACCTGAATGTTGTAGTTTTTGATAAAATTCAGGAGCAGCTGAGTCTGTACCGAAAAGTTGTAAAACATGAAGTAAAGCGATCGCAATGGTTAATGAAAAAGCCACATTTGCCCAACTGCTGAGACGAAAAGATTTATCAGTTGGTTTATGAGTAAATAAATCGCTACTAAACAAACCTATAAGAATACCTGCAGCTGGCATAAGGGGTAATACATAACTAGGAAGTTTTGTGGTAGCAATGGTGAAGAAGATAAATACACCCAGGAACCAAAAACAGGCAAACAAACCCAAGTGTTGAGAACGTTCTTGTGATATTATGTAAGAGCGCCAGGAGTTCTGCCAAAATTTCCACCCTATGAATTTGATTAAAGCTGCTGGGAGAAATACAGAGTAGGGTAGAAAACCAAATAACACCACCAGGAAATAAAAATACCAAGGAGCTGAATGACCGTTCACCACTTCTGTGAAACGTTCTATGTTGTGATAGCCAAAGAAGGTATTAATGAAGTTCCATCCATTGCGCCAAGTTACTAAAACATACCAAGGGGCATTAATGATTACAACAATGAATATGCCAAGGACTGGTTGAGCTTCTTGCCATAGTTGTTTAAACTTGCCTAGATATAAAGCAAAGGCAATGAGAATAAATCCGGGGAGAACTATACCCACAGGTCCTTTGGTGAGAACCGCTGCACCCATCAAAACATAACTGGTGACATACCATGGATTAGGCCAGCGGGAGGGGGGAGAATTCTGGGCATAACCCACAAAAAAACTGAGTAAAGAACAAGCAATACCACCAGTGAGTAGCATATCTGAAACCCCTACCCTTCCCCAAACAATCATTTCTGGGTTGAGAGCTATCATACCCGATGTCAGGGTGGCTATAAAATAACGACGAGGGAGGTTAGTTGTTTGGTCTAATCGGTCTTTTTCGGTAAAGTGCCACTTTACTACATAAAAAGACATAACTGTGACACTAATAGCAGCTAAGGCTGAGGGTATGCGTACTGCCCATTCATTGACACCCATAATCTTATAAGCGATCGCCTGGAACCAATAAATTAAAGCTGGCTTATCAAACCGTGTTTGACCATCGAAAAAAGGTGTGATCCAATCTCCAGTGATCAACATTTGTCGGGATGCTTCAGCAAACAATGGCTCAGTTTCATCTATTAGTCCCACACTTCCCAGGTTCCATATAAACGCAATAAAATTAATTCCTAACAACCAGATTAGGGTAAAAATTGTTATCAATATGGAATTATCGCCCACGTTTTGAAACCAGTATCTTATAGGAGATAAATTAATTGATTTTAGCCTCATAAAGTCACGACCCGCAAATACAAACTAAAAATGAATTGAGTTAATTAAGGGACAAGTGTTAATTGCCATTCTCTAGTTTTGGGATCCCATAATGGATCAGAGGTTTCCCCCACAATATACGGTCCCCAATAACGTCGTGAGCCATCTTGAGCAAAAGCTACCAAAATATCCCCTTTTTCCAACTTCAAACTACCATCTGGTAAGGACAGTATTAAACCTCCCTGACTACCTTCTTGGGGAGCAAAGTCCCAATGAGCAGGAATTAAACCTTTTTTCCCTGAAGGAGAGGATGGGGAATGTCGTAACAACAAGGCTAAACGAATTGGTTGATATGTCTTATTACTGATGCGTAAATTGCCAAATTTGCTCTTTTCCAGTGTTCGGTCACTAATTGTCTTAGGTTCAACCTGCTGGAACTGGGGACTTGGTGTAGCTGTATCATTTTCCAAAAGTGGTGATTTCTCTGGTGCTTGCGATATACTATCGGAGGGTTGGGAATCAAAGGACACAGTCAGTCCTAAACATCCCCCCAGTAGCCCTAGCATAATTAATGTAAAAGTTATAACTGTGAATTTAAGATGTGCGGGGGATTTGATAATCATAGTTTTCAGTAATAGTTTGCGAATAGCAGTTAGACATTAGATAATTAACTCTTGTCCCATTTCATTCATCCCCCAATCTATATGCAGAATACTCGTCTTAACAATTTGTTAGATACCATTGCCACAAATGTGGCACAATGGTTCATGAACCCTTGGCGACGATTATGTCTGTTGTTGATTAGTTGGCTATTTGGTTTTTTTTTGGGATCAGTAGTTTCCACCACCGCAGGACAACAAGCTCAACTGGATATATGGGCCGCTGCTGTCTTGGTTTTACTGACGGAAGTTGCCAGCAGATTGTTCTATAGTCGTGGGTTTTTTTCTCAACGAGCCATTTGGGTCGAATCCCTCAATTGGCTCAAGATTGGTTTAATATATAGTCTGTTTTTAGAGGCCTTCAAATTAGGTTCCTAGGGTAGAAAGTTGTTTTGAGTAAGTTCGTGAGTATCAGTTATGAGCAACAGTTGGCTCAGTCAGGTCTCACTGGCAAGTTTACTTGCGGGTGAAAGGGAACATTGGCAAGTTTTAGCACAAGAAGTTAGGACATGGGAAGCTGGGGCAAAGCTATTTGGCATTACCCCTGAGAATGTAAACCAGGTTGTGGAAGAGCGATTATCTCTTCTTAGGTGTGTTTTTCCGGATTTTAAGCAACTGTGCGAAAATAACCTGCAAATACCCACCCAAACCATGTTACAGGCATTATGGGACTTATGGCTACCCCTGGGGGTAAAAATTGCCTCGAGCAGAAAAAGTTTAGGGAGGCCTATGATTCAGGGGATTTTAGGTCCCCAGGGCACGGGTAAAACCACAATGTGCCAGATCCTCAACCTGGTTCTCCGACACTTGGGATACTCTAGTTTAAGTCTATCATTGGATGATTTATATAAAACTCACAGCGATCGCGTGAAGTTAAGAGAGCAAGACCCCCGATTGATTTGGCGAGGTCCACCAGGAACCCACGATATTCACCTAGGTTTAAGCCTACTGGATCAGATTCTCCAAAACAAGTTTCCCGTGACAGTTCCCCGTTTTGATAAATCCGCCCTTTGTGGAATAGGCGATCGCACTACCCCAGAAATAATAGATCAAGTTGATATAGTGTTATTTGAAGGTTGGTTTGTGGGGGTGTTACCCATAGACCCAGAAACATTTACTAATGCACCAGCACCGATTATCACCCCAGAAGATCAGGCTTTTGCCCGTCATAGGAACCAGCAGTTAGGAGCTTATGTACCTCTGTGGCAAAAAATAGATAGTTTAATAATACTTAAACCAACTGATTACAGATTTTCTTTAAAGTGGCGTAAAGAAGCAGAACATAAAATGATTGCTGCGGGTTTTTCAGGTATGAACGATGGACAAATAGAAGAATTTGTCAAGTATTTTTGGCGATCATTACATCCAGAATTATTTATGGAGCTCTTAATAAAATCACCCCCAAAATCATTGCCAGTAGATTTGGTAATAGAAGTTAAGGAGGATCATTCATTAAGTTATGGTGGAGGAGTCGCGGGTCAATAAACCATCTTCCATTTCTAGAATGCGATCAGCTATATCGAGGATGCGATTATCATGGGTAACCAGTAGAATAGCAGTACCTTGTTCCTTAGCCAAGCGCTGCATAATTTCTACCACATCACGTCCGGACTGTTTATCTAGCGCCGCTGTAGGTTCATCAGCCAAAACGAGGGGGGGATGATTGACTAAAGCACGGGCGATAGCAATTCTTTGTTTTTGCCCCCCCGATAAATTATCGGGATAATAGTTAATTCGTGAACCCAGACCAACTGCTTCCAGCATGGTAGTTGATTTTTTCATAGCCTGGAGTGGAGAAATATTATCATTTAATTCCACTGCCATTTGCACATTTTGTCTAGCAGTTAAGAAACCCAATAAATTGTGTGCTTGAAAAATGTACCCGATATTGCGTCTAATTTGTACCAATTGATCTTGACGAGCTGCCAATAATTCCTTGCCCAAAAACTTGAGACTACCCTCTTGAACCGAGCGTAAACCACCAATGAGACTTAATAAAGTAGTTTTACCTGAACCTGAAGGACCAGTCATAATGACAATTTCTCCCGAATATACATCCAGATTGATGTCAAAGAGAATTTGCCTTTTGAGGATTCCCTTACCATAGTAGTGGTTAAGATTTTTAACAGAGATTACTGGTTTCTTATAATTCATATATGACTCCTAATATTAATGAGTGATGTTGTGGAGAGTTTTTAAAAAATATCTGCTGGATCGGCCGAGCGTAACTTTCTAATGGCAATAGCTCCGGAAATAAAACACATAATAATAGTTAATATCAATACCATGATTGCTCGACCGTAGCTCATCATTACTGGTAAAAGTGTGGCATTTTTAGCGACCTGGTAAAGGAATAGAACGGAAAAAAAGCCAGGGACATAGCCTAAAATTGCCAACATGAAAGCCTCTTGTAAAATCACACTTAATAGATAGTTTTGGGTGTAACCTATAGCTTTAAGAGTGGCATATTCTGATAGATGATCTGTTACCTCCGTATAAAGAATTTGATAAACAATCACAGTTCCCACAATAAATCCCATGATTGTCCCCAAAGTAAAAATAAACCCGATAGCAGTACTAGTTGCCCAATAGTTTCTTTCAAAATCTATAAATTCCTGCTTAGTTAAAACATTCACATCTGGTGGTAAATAGCCTCGCAAATAGGTGGCAACTTGATTAACATCTGCTCCTGGTTTAATGCGGACTAACCCAATATCAATTAATCCCAGTTGACGATTACGAAATATCCTCAAGAAATTCACATCACTAGTAATTAAATTACCATCTGCTCCAAAGGATGCACCCAAAGTAAATAATCCCACTACTTGAACCCGTCGTCTTTTAATCTCTGCTGTAACAGTTTTACCCTGGTCGAAATCACTAGCAATTGGACCATATTCTACTCTGGAAGAACGGTCAAATAATACCACATCAGGAAGTTTTAATTTATCAATATTGTTAGAGACTCCTGGTAAATCAAAAACATTATATTCTGGATTAAATCCAAAAGTCAGAATACTGCGGGAACGACCAGTAACTGGATTTTTCCAGCTAGTATAATCTAAATAGATAGGATGAACAGACGAAACACTGGGTGCATCTAAAGCCTTATATAGCCGTCGCGAGGAAAAAGGTTTCATGGCCAACACAGCATTAGATTGATTATTAATAATTACAATATCGCCCTTTAAACTGCTGTGCATTCTCACATTACTATAATATAATGCATCTCGAAAACCTAACTGCATAAACATCAAAATATCAGCAAAAGCAATACCTGATAAAGCCACAGCTAGGCGAGTTTTTTCTCTTGTTAGTTGTAGCCAAGATAGAGGTATTTTCTGTAACATTGTGAAAAATGATGAAGTGATTGGTAGAATGACTACTCTATTTTTTTCGACTGGATTGATCCGTATTAATTTCCACCATTACCTTGGCATTAGTTAACCCAGAAACTCGTTGACTATCTTGAGGAGAAAGAGAAATTTTCACTTCCACCACCCTAGCATCAATATCCGCTGCTGGATCTGTATTTAACACATCCTTTTTACCGATTTTTCTGCCAATTTCCGTGATATTTCCTGGAATTTGCCCACTAAATGCACCATTATCACTAGTGACAGTAACCAGCTGTCCCATACTAACCCTACCGATACTATCCTCCGGAATTTCAGCCACCACAAACATTTGATCAGTTTGTCCAATTTCCGCAATCCCATTAAGATTCATTACCTCTCCTGATTTGGTATGGATCTTGAGAATTTCTCCCCTAGTTGGTGCTTTTACATAACTCAGTTGTAAATCTGATTGTGCTTTTTTAATTAAGGCAATGGCACTACTAACTTGAGCCCGTGCGATTTGTAAATCCATAGGACTAACATCTAGTAGTTTGTTTAATCTAGACCTTTCTTCGTCAATTTGTCTTTGTAATGTGGACAAGGTTTGATTACGGGTAGCAATAGCCTCCAATAATTGCTGTTGTAAAGTAGCAATAGTTCTCATTTGGTTAGCTCTAGCTTCAGATATTTGCTGCTGTAATGTTGCTATTCCCTGTTTTAAACTAGCTTGACTCTCCCGTAACTGCTGGGTAGTAGTTATAGCATTGACACTTCTTCTATCCCTTTCTTGTTGAGAAATAGCACCTTGTTTATATAAAAAATCATAGCGTCCGGCATCAACTTGAGCATTACGCTGTTCTGCACGCACACGCTCAACAGAAGCTCTCAGTATATCCCTTTGTCCAATCAATTCTGCTTCTAATCTTTTAACCGTTGCAGATTGGACAAGTTTTTGCCCACTCAATTCAGCAGCAATTCTAGCAATGGTAGCTTGTTGGGTTTTTTCTTCTCCCTGTAATTGTGCTTGCAACCTATAAATCACCGCGTTCTGGGTTTGAATATCTCTTGGTGAGGAGGATTTGACCTGCGCTAAATTAGCGCGAGACTCCTGTAATTTGGCTCTTGCTTCTTCCACAGCGGCCATGTTAGAATCTCGACTATCTAAAATTGCAATTATCTGTCCTTTTTGTACTTTTTCTCCCTCTTTTACCAACAGTTCCTGAACTCGAGAACCTGCAGAAAGTCCTGAGTTAGGTGCAGCTATTTTGATTACTTCTCCCCGTGGTTCTAGTCTACCTACAGCAGTAATTGTATTGGGCGTTTGAGAGATAGATGTGGGAGATGCTAGTTTTTTTAATTGTTCGATTCTTGCTGTTGCTAAAAATCCAGCTGCAATAGCTACTGGCATTGCCAGAGCAATTTTTAACCAAATTGGTGATTCCAGAATTTGTTCTGTTAACTTTGGCTTTTCGCTCACTCTTGACATGCTATCTTGCCTTTTTGTTTAAGTTATGATTTGTGCAAATAAGAGTGGCCTAAATTCTCAAATGTAGATTTGTGACAAATCTTCCGAAATTTGCCTTTAACTGTGCCATATTTTTTCAAATGTATTTAAAAACTGTTCCTCCAATAACTTAAATTTTTTTCATGCCATTTTTCACTCCTTATGGTTTTACGCTCCATCAAATAAAGGTTAAATAAATTATTTAAATAAAGTCTACATTTTTTATTTATTTAAAAACGTAATCTGGCTTACAATTACCATATCAACAATAACTGGTTTCATAACTGGTTTGAACAATGACTAAAACCCATTCCATTCCCCGTTTAGCAATCACTCAGGGCGATCCAGCTGGTATCGGTTCCGAGGTGATTTTAAAAGCTCTGGCCAATCCCCAACTCCATAAAAACTGCCATTTAGTAGTGGTTGGCAATCGTGATTTACTGACCAGGACCTATGAAAATTTAACCTCTCTGACAGAAAAGACTGACCCACTTTTACCCAATCCCCGTCAATTGGATATTATTAACCTGGATCTACCCAGTCTCACAGACATTATCCCTGGAGTGGGTAATCAAGCTAGTGGTGCAGCTAGTTTTGCTTATATGGAACGGGCGATCGCTCAAACTTTAGCAGGTGAATTTGATGGGATTGTTACCGCTCCTATTGCTAAATCCGCTTGGAAAGCAGCTGGGCACCATTATCCCGGACAAACCGAACTTCTGGCTCAAAGATCAGGTATAGACCGTTTTGGTATGCTATTTGTCGGGCGATCGCCCTTTACTGGTTGGACTTTAAGAACATTATTAGCTACCACCCACATTCCCATAAACCAAGTATGTCAAACCCTAACACCAGAGTTATTAACGGGAAAGTTAGATTTACTCGAGGAGTGTTTAGCAACAGACTTTGGGATTAAAACAGGTAAAATAGTGGTTGCGGGTTTAAATCCCCACAGTGGAGAAATGGGACAGTTAGGGACAGAAGAAATAGACTGGTTGATTCCCTGGTTACAAAGAGAAAGGGAAAAACGACCACATTTACAATTGGAAGGACCAATACCACCGGATACAATGTGGGTAAAACCCGGTCAGGCCTGGTACGGTCATTCTTTAGTTACAAATCCTGCTGATGGCTACTTAGCTCTTTATCATGATCAGGGTTTAATTCCAGTTAAATTAATGGCTTTTGACCGAGCTGTTAATACCACTATCGGGTTACCATTTGTCAGAACTTCACCAGATCACGGAACCGCTTTTGATATTGTTGGTAAAGGTATTGCTGATGGAACCAGTATGCAAGCAGCTATAGAATTAGCTATAGAGTTAGTAAATCAAAGACTGGGATCTTTAAGGCAAATCGAATAATACAGTAGTCATGTAGTTTTCCGCCCACTGTTCACCAAAAGCTTTTTCTAAGACCCGTCGAGTCTTATCATTTTGTTGTTGTTTTGTACAATAGTTATGTTGTCCCGCAATAATTGAGGGAATCTTTTCTGCTGGGACGGGAACGGAGATAATTGCTTGACTGCAATGGATTTTTAAAAACTCTCTCACTCTATTTAAAAACAACAATTCTTCCTCTAAAGAGCTAGGACGAATAAACAGACAGAAATCTGAAAATATATTCCCCCATTCAGGTAAATCCCGGGGTTGGGAAAAATTAACTGGGGTTAAATTGCCTAATTGATGATGATAATTTTCCGGTAGGGTTCTCTCCAAATTTACAGGAGAAAGATCTGCTATAGCTGCACTAATTTGACCCCTACCTCCCACTAAATCACAACCAAACATGGGTATATCATACTCCTTGCGAGGGAACATCACACAGTGTAAGATATCTAACATATTGCCAACTCTCGCTAGTTCTAAGTGCATTTTGCGGAAGTGAACAGTCTGGTAACAGCGATTTTCAATTACCAGTTTTTCCCCTTCTAATCTACCTTCCACATACCCCAAATCCTCAGGTAACTCATAGGGTGATAACTGGAGGTGTTCATGCCAAACTTCTTCGATTGTATTAGCTAGTTGCTGAATTAAAGGATGTTGTTTTTCCCGTAGAGAAGGTTGAGAGGACATATTGTTCTGTATCTTGTTTTTATTTTTTTATTAGTATATCCTATTGCCAAAAATCTGTTACCTCATAACCCAGTTCCCCTAACATTTGCCTTAGTAAGGGTAAACTTAGTCCAATTACATTACTATGGCAACCCATAATTTTTTCTACAAATAAACTGCCAAAACCTTCTAAAGCAAAACCACCAGCACATTTTAGTGGCTCACCGGTTCTCACATAGTTGATAATAGCATGGTCAGTCATTTTGGCAAAATAAACTCTAGTTATTTGACACTTAATAATGGTCTTTTTCTGTAGGTTATCCATTAACACGTGACCCGTATACAAATCACCCCAATTCCCCTGCATTAAGCGCCAACGAGATATCGCTACCTCCACATTTTCTGGTTTACCGTAAATCTGATTATCCATAGCTAATACGGAATCGCACCCCATGATCAAAGCAGCAGGAAAACGCGGGGAAACAGTTTCAGCTTTACATTGAGCCAGTTTATTGACTAATTCCTGCGGGTTACTCAGTTGTACTTGTGACTCATCAAAATCACTGGGATAAATGATTGGTTCAATCCCCACGGTTTGTAGTAAGCGATGACGAGCAGGAGAAGCAGACGCAAGCACAAATTCGGGAATGTTCATGATTCAGTTCATGATTTAATTTATAATTTCAATACTTCACCAGTTAATTTCAGGAGTTGTGTTCTTAGGCGGATCACACTCCTGACCCGGGACATTTGCTAATCCACTAATACACCTGAAAAGAACTGACAACCTCATCAATGGTTCGTTGTAATTTTCGCCAACGTCTTTCTGGTACGGAAGCATTAAATGTAAACAATTTACCACGGCTAACCGCCACACTGGCTACATTGTGTCTTGATTGACCATTGCCCAGTTTAACAGCATACTCTAGGAAGTAGTAATTATTACCATTAATTTCCTTTTGTGCCACATTAACTAATTCTGCTGAACGTCCAGAACCTTCGGGAGCAAGAGCAGATTTACCCAGTTTATATCCTACTTCTGTTGGGGTTCCCAGTTCTGTTAAACTCTTACCTTGAGGAACGGGACTAATGACCACGGATACATTTTCAGAGACTTCTATTAAATCATGAAACACCACATCAGGACCGTTAGCCACTTTCACTTGTAACCAACCATTAGGATAGGAAAATTGATAACCATCCTCCGTGTCCACAAAACTCCTAAATCCAGCAGCTATGGCCATATCAGGGTAAATAGTGATGAAAGTAATAGCCAAAGTAAGAACCAGGATGAATTTTATTTTTTTAATTTTTTGCCACATTTTTGTATGGTAAATAACTGGGACAACCAAATTGTACAACTGTATGGGTCACCCGGGATTCGAACCCGGAACTAATCGGTTAAAAGCCGAGTACTCTACCGTTGAGTTAGTGACCCTTTCGTTTTTTGCAACTTTTTCAATATACCAACCTCTCGTCACTCTGTCAAGGACTTGTTAGAGAAAATTTGCGGTCAATTTTATAGAAGTGGTTTTGCTAGTGTGGGGAGCCAAAAGGGTAAGATTTTCCCCGGTGTTGAGGGAGTTACGTCCAGCAGTCCAGGGTTCTAGACAATAAAAGTCTTTACCCTGCACGGTCCAGAAGACCAGCACCACATAGGTTGGATCATATTCGAGGCTTAATTCTAATTTACGGTCGTGATCTTTGACCTTGGCTGATTGACTGCGCAAATCCCCAAAGGCAAAATCCAGTTCCTCCTGTTCAAGGTCAAATTTGCCCGCAAAGGAGTAAATTTGCTTGGTTTTTTGATCCAGATATTGTCCAGAGGGAATGTCAAACTCTAGCAGAGATTTATTTCCACACTGAAAGTAGGGATGAAATCCAGTTGAAAAAGGCATTGTCTCATCTGAGAGATTGTGATAAACTTGATCAACCGTCAAAGAATTGGCTCTTAGCGTATAAGTAAAAGTTACTCGAAAGTCAAAGGGGTAGACGGTACGGGTTGCATCGCTACTGTTTAGGACTAAACTAAGACTTGCTCCATTTTCTGTAGCATTACTGGTTACTTCCCAGGGTAATTCCCGGGCGAAACCATGTTGCTTGAGTGTATATTGTTTCCCGTTGTGGCTGTAAGTGTTATCGGGTAGATTACCACAAAGGGGAAATAAAATTGGTAACCCACCTCGCACACTGAGGTCAGGATGGGTAAATCTTTCTTTGTCCAAGTAGAAAATTTCGCGATCCTTTAATGACCATTGGGTCACAATACCACCTCTTTCTGGGACTACCTCCAGATGGGAATCAGCATCACTGTCCGAGAGGGAATAGGTCTTGTACTGTTTTTGTGTTTCGGTGATTGTAAATCCCATAATTGAGTGGTTGAAAGACTACCATCATTATAGCAATTATGGTAACTTGATGACATCTGGAAATTCTACTTTTTCTCTTGTGATTTCAACCACTTAGTTACACCCTCCGCTAGGGTTTTCGCCATCTTTTTCTGTGTCTGGGGGTTGACTATCTCCTCAAAGTCTTGAGGGTTGCTCATAAAACCTAATTCTAATAGAACCGCTGGTGCATGACTAGGACGAGTTAAAGCTAGATTATTCCAAAATACCCCATAGGATGGTTGTTTGAGTTGACTGACAACATAATTATGCAAGAACACTGCTAAACCGTGCGATTGGGGATGGTACCAAAAGCTACCAAAACCTCTAGTGTTTTCTGCATCACCATTATCAGGTAAGGAATTATAATGTATGGACAAGGCGATCGCGGGTTCTTCCCTACTGATGATCTCTTGTCTTTCTACTAAAGATACTTCTCGATCATCTTCTCTGGTCATAACTACAACAGCACCGCGCTTGACCAATTCATCTCGCAGTAGTTTAGAGACTAGTAGGTTTACATCTTTTTCCGCATATCCTGTGGGACCAATAGCACCGGACTCTTTACCACCGTGACCAGGATCTATTACTATTTTTATACCTGATAATGGTAACCGTCTTGCTAAAGCAATAGTTGGTTGGTGACGTAAAGTTAAAACTAAAGTACTATTCTCATATCTTAACTTATATCCCCACTGTTGCAACTTTTTAAGGTTAAAAGTGTAATTTACCTGATCTGGTGTGACCTGTTGCCAATCCAGACGAGAAATTAAAGGATCATCGTCTAGTCGAATAGTATCAGTCTGAGCAGTAGTGTTGTAAAGAGTAAGAGTAAAAGTGCGATCGCCTTGTTGAACTTTCAGGGGTACAGGTACTTGTAGGGGAAATCGTATCTCGGTCATTTTGGGCAATTGACTATATCCCACACTGCGAATAATAGTTTTTGGCGGTGCTGCTCCGGGTATAATTTGGATTTCCTTCCTATTAACCCAAACCCCATAATCTAATCTGAACCAATCACCTTCCTGACCTGTAATCATTACTCTTGTACCCTTGGGTAAGGGAGTCATTCGAGAATAATCCGTACTGGGACCCGTGCGAGTTACGCATGATTCTGATGTGACTTCTGCAACAGATAACTGAGCAGGATGAAGAATCTGAATTTTGCCAGGAGCAGTTTGAGATATGGTTTGATTATTTAATGTCAAACTAAATTGGGGTTGTCCTAAATCAGCAACACTGGTGACTGTTGTACAACCCTGGTATTTGTTAGGAATATAGCCAGTGGGTTGGTTTCTTCCGGTTAGCACGCTGGAATTGGCGGGTAAATTAGCCTGTAACGGTTGTGGTTTCAAAGAAACCATCTGCTCCCCTAACTTGACAAACACAGTAGCTTGAGGAGGTGCAATGGCGCTAAAACAAATTAGTTCTCCTGGGAGTCTAGCTAGATCAACTCCAGGTTGGAGAGAATCCCGAGCAAAACCTAAACCTGTTGGTAGTTGTGGTTGGGTGGAAACCCTGGTCACCCTAATCTCCTGCTCCTGATTTTGGTAACGGATTTTGAACAGGTTTTCTCCTAATTGCAGGGGGAAGCTAGGAGAAAAATGTCCAGATTGACTGCGTTTAACCTTCCGACCATTAATTACTACCTCCCCTTGGGGTGGTGCTGTACCGATAAAAAATATTTTTTCTGTACTGGTTTGGTGATTTTTCGGTGGAAAAACTACTAGAAGTGAGTTCTGAGCCACAGTAACAGAGGAGGTAAGCAAACAACCGAATATTATTATTCCTATGACCTTTTTCACGGCAAACACACAAGATTTATTGAAAATACTATGACTAAGTTTATCTTTGTAACTGGGGGCGTTGTTTCCAGTATTGGTAAGGGAATTGTAGCAGCAAGTTTGGGAAGATTGCTGAAATCTCGAGATTATTCTGTCTCTATTCTTAAACTTGACCCCTACATTAATGTGGATCCAGGAACAATGAGCCCATTTCAACACGGGGAGGTCTTTGTGACCCAAGATGGTGCTGAAACAGATTTGGACTTGGGCCATTACGAACGATTTACGGATACTTCTATGTCTCGCCTAAACAGTGTTACTACTGGTTTGATTTATCAGTCTGTAATTAATAAGGAACGTCGTGGAGACTATAATGGTGGCACTGTTCAGGTAATTCCCCATATTACTAATGAAATTAAAGAACGGGTAATTAGAGTTGCTAAAGAAACAAATCCTGCAGCGGTAATTACTGAAATTGGTGGCACGGTGGGTGATATTGAGTCCCTACCGTTTTTAGAAGCTATCCGCCAATTACGCAAAGAAGTGGGCAAACAAAATGTTTTGTACATGCACGTGACACTTTTGCCATGGATTGCTTCAGCAGGAGAAATGAAAACTAAACCTACCCAACATTCTGTTAAGGAATTACGATCTATTGGTATTCAACCAGATATTTTAGTTTGTAGATGCGATCGCCCAATTCCGGTGGGTTTAAAACAAAAACTCTCAGAGTTTTGTGATGTTCCTGTGGAGTGTGTAATTACCTGTCAAGATGCTAGTAGTATTTATGAAGTACCCCTAATTTTAGAAAAAGAAGGACTAGCTCAACAAACCCTAGACCTATTACAAATGGAACAGCGAGAACCGGATTTAACCCACTGGGAAACCATGGTAGAGCGTATGTCTCATCCCCAATCTCCTGTAGAAATTGCCATAGTTGGTAAATACGTACGTTTAGGAGATGCTTATCTATCTGTAGTAGAATCCCTACGTCATGCAGCGATCGCCACTTATGGGGATTTACGTTTAAGATGGGTCAATTCGGAAATACTAGAAGTAGAACCACCAGATAATTATCTTTTGGGAGTAGATGGTATAATTGTCCCTGGGGGTTTTGGCATTCGGGGTGTGGATGGCAAAATTAGTGCCATTGAATATGCTAGAAACCAACAAATTCCGTTTTTAGGATTATGTTTGGGTATGCAGTGTTCAATAATTGAATGGGCACGGAATGTAGAGGGTTTAGTAGGTGCCAATAGTGCTGAGTTTGATCCTAAAACTGATTATCCAGTAATTAATCTTTTACCGGAGCAACAAGACGTAATCGATTTAGGCGGTACTATGAGATTAGGATTATATCCCTGTCATGTTCAGCCAAATACCCTAGCTTTTGATTTATATCAAGAGGAGGTGATTTATGAACGTCATCGTCACCGCTATGAGTTCAACAACCTTTATCGTAATCACCTATTGAATTCCGGTTATGTGATTAGTGGTACTTCCCCGGATGGACGTCTGGTGGAAATTGTGGAATATCCCCAGCACCCATTTTTCATTGCTTGTCAGTTCCATCCGGAATTTCAATCTCGTCCTAGTCACCCCCACCCCCTGTTTAAAGGTTTTATGGAAGCTGCTATTTCCCATACTCATCAGGGAAGTACCCCCTACGGGTTTCCTCAGTTCCCTAGAGTATGATCAGCATTGATCAGTAGTTTGTTAAACTGCCAAAAAGCTTTGAATTACATCCTGGCTCAATTCATTGGTAGGTCCAGAAGCTACAATTCCACCTTTTTGCATAGCATAATAGTAATCAGCTTGACGAACAAAATGTAAGTGCTGTTCCACCAACAGAACAGAAACTCCCCTAGTTTCCACAATCCGACGCACTGCGGACTCAATTTCCAATACTATAGAGGGTTGAATACCCTCCGTTGGTTCATCTAAGAGCAGTAATTGGGGATCCCCCATGAGAGCGCGAGCGATCGCTAATTGTTGTTGTTGTCCACCACTTAAATCACCACCTTGACGATGAAGCATGGTTGCTAGAACAGGAAACAAGCTGAAAATTTCGTCAGAGATCTCCATTTTTTTTGGTCTTTTTCTCCTAGCTTCCAAACCCAGTAAAAGATTTTCCTTTACTGTGAGTCGGGGGATAATTTCCCTACCTTGGGGGACATAACCAATACCCATTTTTGCCCGTTGATCTGGTGACTGATTGTTAATCATATTACCAGCAAAGTGGATTTGACCATCTCTAGGATTTAGTAATCCCATAATGGTTTTGAGTAAGGTGGTTTTACCCACACCATTACGTCCAATAATGCAAACCATTTCTCCTGACGCAATTTTTAAATCAACATTGCGCAAAATATAACTTTCACCGTAATAAACATTGAGATTGGAGATTTGTAACATAAATTCTCTATTCCTGTTGCTGTCCCAAATATACTTCAATGACACGGGGGTCATTTTGCACTTGTTTGAAATCCCCTTCACATAATACGGAACCTTCATGTAATACGGTGACTTTGCGAGCAATTTGCCTGACAAATTCCATATCGTGTTCAATGACCAAAATAGAGTGATCTTGAGAAAGTGTTAACAATAATTCCCCAATATTGTAGGTTTCTTCATCTGTTAAACCTGCTACAGGTTCATCCACCAATAATAAATCAGGGGATTGAGCAACTAACATGCCAATTTCCAATCTTTGTTTTTCACCGTGGGAAAGCAATCCAGCAGGAATATCAGCTTTAGAAGTTAACCCGATAGTTACCAATAACTCTTTAATAGTTTGTTGTTCACGAAAATGAGGACTGCCAAATAGGGTAAAAAAAACGCTTTTCTGTCTATTGCTAGTGAGTTCTAGATTTTCCCGAGGAGTGAGATTTAAGTAAATTCTGGGCGTTTGGAACTTGCGTCCAATTCCTAGGCGAGCAATTTCATGTTCACTCAAATTACGTAGATTTCTACCCTTAAATAAAACTCGACCCTGGGTTGGTTTAACCTTACCAGTAATCACATCGAGAAAAGTGGTTTTACCCGCACCATTAGGACCAATCACCACTCGCAATTCCCCCTTTTCCATGGTGAAATTCAGGCGATTTATGGCCTTAAATCCATCAAAACTCACGGTTACATTTTGAGTTTCCAAGATTTTTGCGTTCATGTTCTACTTCTGCATCCTGTTCTAAACTTGGATATGTAATAACTTTGCTTGACCTATTCACAAAGGCTAGGGTTTGAGTTTTTAACCATCCCATCATTCCATCTGGGAGAACTGTAACTACCACCAAAAACAGCGCACCTTGAAAAAATAACCAGATTTCCGCAAATTGTTCACTTAAAAAGGTTCGTGCATAGTTAACTAGTAAAGTTCCTAAAATCGCACCAGTTAGGGTTCCTCTTCCCCCCACCGCTACCCAAATTACCATTTCAATAGAGAATCCAATATCCATTGCTCTCGGTGACACAGAACCACTTTGAATGGCGTAGAATGCTCCTGCTATCCCCGCGATCGCACCGGAAACTGCAAATACCAAAACTTTATACTCTGTAGGATCATATCCACAAAATCTGACGCGAGTTTCATCATCTCGAATTGCCATTAACAATCTTCCAAATCTACCAGTGGTTAACCAACGACATAGACCATAGGTAAATATTAAAAATATAATTGTTAGGCTATACAAAACAAGTTGCATTCCTCTATCAGTCAAATTTATACCTAACAGGGTTTTAAACGCCGTTAAACCATTAGTACCATTAAATAGCTTCTGTTGTCCGTTGAAAAAGTTAAAAAATATGATCACCGCTGCTTGTGTAAGAATGGAAAAATACACACCCTTAATGCGGTTACGAAAGACTAAATAACCCAAAACTCCTGCTAATAAACCTGGAATCAAAATAACCGCAATTACAGCAAAACCGAAGGAGTAAAAGGGATGCCAAAACCAAGGTAATTCTGTTACCCCATATAATCCCATAAAATCAGGTAATTCACCGGAGGGAACTTGCAGTTTTAAGTACATGGCTATGGCATAACCACCTAAACCAAAAAAAATGCCATGGCCTAAACTGAGTAAACCTGTGTAACCCCAAATCAAATCCAACCCCAAACCCACAATCGCTAGGGATAAAAATCGCCCTAGTAAATTTAGGCGAAATTCTGTCAACACAAGTGGCATAATTACAAGTAGCAATAATGCGATCGCCATTACTACAGCAATTTCCACCAAAATAGACTTTTTA
This sequence comes from Cylindrospermopsis raciborskii Cr2010, assembly GCF_003367075.2. Lineage (NCBI taxonomy): Bacteria > Bacillati > Cyanobacteriota > Cyanophyceae > Nostocales > Aphanizomenonaceae > Cylindrospermopsis > Cylindrospermopsis raciborskii. Next base: position 1,291,074 of record NZ_CP065936.1, on the reverse strand, counting down.
GCCTGATCTTTCATCATCTTCTGACCTTGGTTAAACATCAATATTCCGACCTTTTTGGGGGAAAATTCCCGCTGGTTTCCACTGCAAAAAACCAATAATCAGTGCAAAAACCATCACTTTTGCCATACTAGTAGTGGCAAAAAAATTGAAAAAATCCACCAAGGGTTGAACACCAGAAGATAAAAAAGCTAGAGTTCCCGATCCCACAATAAAGTTAGCAGTACCAATAGCCAAAGCAGCTACAATCGTACCTACTAAGTTACCAACCCCCCCCACAACCACTACCATGAAGGTATCTATAATATAATTCTGTCCGGTATTCGGACCCACGGAACCCAGTAAGCTAATAGCACAACCAGCTATACCAGCTAATCCGGATCCCAGGGCAAAGGTAAGAGCATCAACTTTTTGCGTAGGTATACCCAAACAAGAACTCATAGCACGATTTTGAGTCACAGCTCTAATTCTTAAACCCCAGGGGGAACGCTGTAAGAATAAATAAATTGCTGCTACGCAAATTCCCGTTAAACAGATAATAAACAAGCGAGCAAAGGGTAACTGCACACCGGCCAAAGATACACCGGATTGTAACCAACTAGGGGCGGTCACATCAACGTTTTGAGCCCCAAACCAAGGTTGAACCATGGAGGACTGTTGACTAAATAACTGTCCCAAACTCATGGCAATTCCCAAGGATAAAACTAAGATCATTCCCTTCACTCTGTAACCAAATTGGGGGAACCGCTGACGCGAATTTAAAATTCTTACCCCCCCAAAGAATAGTACGCAAAATGAGAGGATACCAATCACTAGCACTGAATTTACACTGCGGACAAACTGCTGAAAAATTAAACTTACTCCCCAAGTAGCCAAAAGGGTTTCTAAGGGTCTACCATAAAGATGGGATATCACCCCCCGCTCCAAGACTAAACCTACTAAAGCAGTGACTAAAAAGGCAATAATTAAAGCCAGGAAAATATAACTATCAAACCAAATACCACCTAACTGTTTACAACCAAGCTGTACTACAAAAGTAGTATAAGCTCCCAGCATCATCAATTCTCCATGGGCCATGTTAATCACGCCCATCAGTCCAAAAATAATGGAAAGTCCTAGCGCTGCAACTAATAGTACCGCCCCAATGCTAATTCCATTAAATATTGCTTCTAAAAATCCTGTTAACACCAATTTATCCTCAAAAAATTCATGAGTCATTTTTAAAATGACCCATGAAAACTTAATTAGGTCTAAGGGGGAATGCTTAACCCACACTTGTAACCACGAACCCTTACACAAGCTTTAATTTAATCAGACTAGGTTTGTTTGTACTTGCCACCTTTGGCAGGATCTGACCAGTCGCAAGCAAATCCCTTGGTCTCTTTCACATATTGATTCCAGGGAATAGGTTCTACCGGTGCAGGGGTAGAATAAATAATATTAAACAAGCCATCATCTCTAACTTCACCAATACGCACAATCTTGGATATATGATGGTTACCATTCATGGTCACTTTACCTTCGGGTGCATCTATGGTTTGACCATAAGCAGCTTGGCGCACCTTGACTAAATCCGTACTTCCAGCTTTTTCTACCGCCTGTTTCCAAAGGTAGACGGCAATGTAAGCAGCTTCCATAGGATCATTAAGTACCCTATCTGCACCATATTCCTTCTTGAAAGCCTCTACAAACTTTTTGTTGGCTGGTGTATCTACAGTTTGGAAGTAATTCCAAGCTGCATAATGTCCTTTTAAGTATTCCACTCCAATGGCCTTAACCTCTTCTTCCGCAATACTCACGGACATAGATGGATACTTCTCTGGGGTCAAACCCGCACCTTTTAATTGTTTAAAAAATGCCACATTACTATCCCCGTTTAAGGTATTATAAATTACTCCACCTTTGGGTAGGGCCTGTTTAATTTTGGCAATGATAGGAGTAACTTCCACATTACCCAGGGGTAAATAATCTTCACCAACTGTTTTACCACCAAGTGCTTCTAATTGAGCTTTAATTATTGTGTTAGCAGTGCGGGGAAAAACGTAATCTGAGCCAACTAGAAAGAATTCCTTACCCTTGTTTTTCAACAACCAGTCCACAGAAGGTTCGATCTGTTGATTGGGAGCTGCTCCGGTATAAAAAATGTTTTTAGAACATTCCTGACCCTCATACTGTACAGGATACCACAGCATGTGATCTTTTTCTTCAAACACTGGCTTGACGTTTTTACGACTAGCAGAGGTCCAGCAACCAAATACTACAGCTACCTTATCTTGTTCAATTAGTTTAGTAGCTTTTTCTCTGAAAGTATCCCAGTTAGAAGCGCCATCTTCCGTAATGGCTTCAATCTGTTTACCTAATACTCCCCCCTGAGCGTTAATTTCCTTAATTGCTAGGTTTTCTGCGTCTACCACACTTTTTTCACTGATGGCCATTGTACCACTTAAAGAGTGTAAAATCCCTACCTTGATGGTGTTACCACCTGCGGAGGAATCAGCGGGTGTAGTTGTTTGTGTATTATTAGCACAAGCTTTAAGTAATACGGAGCTACCAAGAGCAGCAGAACCATAGATGAGGAATTTTCTCCGGTTAAATTGTGTAGTCATAACTATTGATAAATTTTGGGTTTAATCTTTAGACAACAGATATTAGTATGGAATTTTACGAGAAAAAAGTGTACAAATTTACAATTTATTAATTTTCTGGTAAAAAGTTAATCAGACTTTACTTACATACAATTATACGAAGCAAGAATATACGACTTTGGCTAGAAGTTGAAAAATATCAATCCCTTTAAAATTTCAGTTCATGGACTAGAGTTGATCAAGTCATGGATTCGCAATCCTAAGTGAGTTGGTAAACATCAGTTAAATCGGAGCAATTATCATGACTATAACTGGATTAGATACCTTTGATGCAACTTTACACAAAACAATTCCTTGGATCAATGATTTAGCAAAAGAGTTGGGTTGGGAAAATAAACACCAAGTTTTTCAAGGTTTACGAGCTACTTTACATGCTCTGCGCGATCGCCTGACAGTGGAGGAAGCTGCTCATTTGGGGGCCCAATTACCTATTCTTTTAGGTGGATTTTATTATGAAAATTGGCGACCTGGTGCAAAATTACCCAAGGATAGAACTAAGGATGCTTTTCTCCAGCACATTCGTGACTATTTCCGCAATGTTAATGCTGACATTGACCCAGAAGTTTTGGTGCGTGCTGTTTTTAAAATTATTGCCCAAAGGATCTCCCGTGGGGAAATTGAAGATGTGGTAAGAATACTACCCCCTTGCTTGCGAGAACTTTGGCCAGAAGCGGTACGAACTTAATTTTTGCCTTTATTTTTCACTTCTCCCTGGTGTTTGAACCTGGGGAGAAGTCAAGTAGATGTTTAGCAATTCTAAACATCTCCTTACCAGTATGCAAATAACGATCATCATAACTCAGGGGAAAATATGCCAATTCTTCTAATCCGTCACTAACCTGATTTAGAGCATAATAAAGATGAGCAGCAGATGTGGCTAAACTGGGAGGATTAGGTAAAGAACGAAAGGCGGTTTGGGCTTTTTTTAACTTGTCTCGACAAGTATCTAAATATGCTTGAAATTCATCTATTAATTGTTCGTCAAAGGGATCCGCTGCTAAATCTTCTAGTTGCTGCTCTAGGGAAGACACTATACTACAAAGCCAACGATTAATTGGTTGATAAACTAACTTTAACCACTCTTCTACCTTTTCATCTGCTTCTTTTCCCCCTGGTTTTTTAGTTTGGCGTGGATTTTCCCTATTTCCAGTGCGTGGGTGTGATGTGTTCCCTATTTGTTCATCATATTTTACCCTCTGCTCAACATCACTTAAGACTTCATAAGCTGCATTAATCTTAATAATCTCTTCGTGGTCAGCAGTATCCTGATTACTATCAGGGTGGAACATCTTGACTAGTCGGCGATACGCTTTTTTTATTTCAGCAGCAGTCGCCTTATTGTTTATTTGTAGTGTTTGATAATGATTCGAATCATGCATGATTGAGCGATCTGGTGGCGGATTTTTTTATCTGGTGGTAATTTGATTCCTTAGGGTATTTGCTATGGTTTTCTGATTTTGTGCCCCCTTCCCCTAACAATAGGTTAACTGATTTCCAAATCTTGGAATAGGGGTGTGCTTAGGTATCTTTCCCCAAAACTAGGTTGAATCATGACGATTAAACGCCCTTGATTTTCCGGACGTTGGGCCACACGAACCGCTGCACATAAAGCAGCTCCACTAGAAATTCCAGATAATAAACCCTCCTCCCTAGCTAACCTCCGACTAAAGGCGATCGCCTCTTCATCAGTTACAGCAATTACCTCATCAATTAATTCTACCTTTAATACTTGAGGAATAAAACCAGCTCCAATTCCCTGAATTTTATGGGGCCCAGGTTTACCACCAGATAATACTGGACTATTTGCTGGTTCCACTGCGATCGCTTGGAAACTGGGTTTTTTTGACTTAATGAACTCAGCGACACCAGTAATAGTACCTCCGGTTCCCACACCGGAGATAACCATATCAACCTGACCATCAGTATCTTGCCAGATTTCTTGAGCTGTTGTTTCCCAGTGTATTTTAGGATTAGAGGGGTTACGGAATTGCTGCAACATATATGAGTGTGTGGTTTTTTCCACAATTTCTTGGGCCTTACGAATAGCGCCACTCATTCCTTCAATACCTGGTGTGAGTTCCAACTGAGCGCCATAAGCCCTTAACATTGCCCGCCTTTCCGCACTCATGGTTTCTGGCATTGTTAAAATTAACTTATATCCTCTTGCGGAAGCTGCCATAGCTAAGGCGATACCCGTATTACCAGATGTTGGCTCCACCAATACTGTTTTACCAGGGGTAATTAAACCTTCTTTTTCCGCATCATTGATCATACTAACACCAATACGATCCTTGACGGATGCTGAGGGGTTCATACTTTCCAACTTAACCACAATTTGTGCATAACAACCTTCCGCTTGGGGAATATGGTTTAACTGCACTAAAGGAGTTCTACCAATTAGTTCCGTAATGTTTTTAGCAATCTGCATCATTTTCCTTCCTTTAAATCAAATATAGTACATGATATCTAACTGTCTTCTGAGGGTTCTTTTTTCACAAAGATCTTCCAGGGAGTATTTTTCCAGGACTAAATTGGCAGCTTGACGAGCTTCTTTCCAAATCTCATCAATAATCCCACTATCAGCAGTTTTGGGGGCAGTTTTCGGGTTGGTATTATCTTCTGCTATCTTGATATCTAAACCTTCTAAACATTCCAAAATATCAAGAAGAGTGATTTTTCGTGGTTCTCGCGCCAAGAGATAACCACCTTTAGACCCTCGTTGGCTTTTAATAATACCTCCGCGTCTCAAAGTAGCCAGTAACTGTTCTAAATACCGGTCTGGTATGTTTTGTTGGTTAGCGATTTGTCGAATTTGCATCGGTTCACCATTTTGGTAATGGGTGGCCATTTCTAATAACGCCAGAATTGCGTATTCAGATTTACAGGATAGTTCCACGGGATGAAATTTTTACAATAAAGGAACAAAACAAGAAAATTACTGAACTTTACACTTGCTTATTCTTATTGTACTCCACTTGTTCCATGGAGAATCGGGGAAATCTTACAAGTCAAGGTCATAAAAAAACCCGCCTGGGGACGGGTTCTAATCTTAATGCTAATAAATGATTTAGAAAGAAAACTTTGTTCTTAGCGTACCAATAAAAGTATCTGGTTGATTATCGTTTTGACCAATTGCAGGTAGCCAAACTAAACCAGGAGTAACGGAGATGTGGTCAGAAACCTGATACCTATAGAAACCTTCAATTTGGTAGGGAATATTCCGATTTCCTACACCACCATCATTACTAAAGGAGTAGGGTTGGGCTCCGCCAAAAATTCCCAAAACGTTCCCTTTTTTACCCATATCAGGTAGTGCTACACCCATGCCATAACTCCACGCTTCATAATCATCATTCACCCCAAAGCCAGTGATATCATGGTAGGAAATAAAACCAGTAATGGCTAATTTATTAGTGGGGTGGAAAGCTGCGGACAGTCCGTAGGAATTACTGGAGGAAGCGCTAATTTGGGAACCAGTTAGGGCACTGTGACCCAAACTATTGGCTTGAGGAGTACCCACCACTGCACCATTATCCCGTCCCGAGTCGAATAGGGTACTACCCACCCCATGATAACCATGTACGTAAGTAGCAGCCAAGGCTAAACGATTACTCAAGTTGAAGTTTAACTGACCCAGAGCTGCATAGTTACCATCAAACAAACCACCTCCACTAGCAGGGTTTTCCGCGCCAGAGGTTCTGTTTCCCGAGGCTAAGTATCCTATACTCACGGAGCTGGATTTAACCCCACTACCACCTTCACCCAGAGGTATATTTACCGCAACACCCGAACCACCTCCAATCCGATAAATGGGGTTTTCAGCCGTAAATGTACTTAGACTACCATCATCATTTTTATCAGAAAAATAGGGATTATTAACTCTTACATAATCACTATGTTGACCACCTGTAGCTGCTAGATAAATCCGCGCCCTACCTAAAGGTGTTTGATAGGTGAGTTGATCCAGTTCAACGTTATTACCTGGATTAGTTTTGCCAATTTCAAAGGTTTGTTTAGTTTCCCCCGTATTGCCAAATCCCTGGGCATTACCCGCAGTTAAACGGGTATCTAACACGTCTTTACCGGTAAAACTGCTTTGCAGGTTCAAACGGACTCGATTTTGCAAAACTGTCTCTCCAGGAACAGAATCATTTCCTGAAGAATCAGTGAGGACAAAAATTGCCTCACCTTTTAATTTAGTGGTGGTGGAGAATTGATTAGCTTCTAACTGCGCAGTACGCTCTTCCACAGTATCTACACGACTACGTAAAGTTGCTAGTTCAGCGGAGAACTCCTCTTGCAATCGCTGTATAGTAACTAAATCTTGTTTAGTCACCATATCTGCTGTTGCTGTAGCGATTAATTCATTTACTCTCCCTAAACAGGAATTTAATGCTGCAGCAAACTCATAACGGCTTAATGCCCTTTTACCACGAAAGGTACCATTTGGATAACCAGAAACACAACCATAACGTTCTACCAGGGACTGTAATGCTTGAAACGCCCAGTCTGTAGGTTGAACATCGGAAAATTGAGAAACAGGGGTAAATTGAGCTAGTTCTGAAGAAGATTGGGGAGCTTCTGTGGTAGAAGCGATCGCTGTTCCAGACGCTAACAGCGCTACTCCTAAAACCGCAGGACTAACTACCATGGATTTCCACACAAAATTATTAGACATTTCTACTATTCCTCACACCAAATACAAATCGGTTTACCCATGTAATCACATCTTGTGATGTATTTTGAAGTGGCAGATTTTGTGATCACCTGATTTACCAATAAATGAAGCGCAGAAGCGTTAAGGCAATTTAACGCCTTTATTTTGGCACCGTGGGTTTTCACACTTGTAGAAGTGTATTTTCATTATATTTGAGCTAATGCTCCAGTTATATTAAATCTAGCACAGAATTGGAGTTTATTCTTTTGTTGGTTATTTATTAATATTTTGAGAATTTAGTAAAGTTAAGGTTCCCCTGGGGAGTTAATTTACCAATTATATAATCTGCTACCACAGTTTCACAGCATTTATCTTGCCAAAAAGTTAATGACTTATGGTGCATTTCTTGCATCAAATCTTGATTATCTAATAGCTCTTTTAAGACCTTGGGTAATTGTTGCCAATTTTTGATTTGAATTGTTGGCACTCCTTTTAAATACCAGCGGTCAGGTAATGCTTCGGTTACCAACACACAGCCATATTTCATACCCTCAAATAAACGGGTTGTTTCCCAGGATGTTCCCCTAGGGACAACACAGATTTTTGTATCCATCATCAGTTGACTGTAACTCTGGTCATCTTGTTTACTTCTCTCGTGGTAACCACCTGTCATGGATAATTCTATTTTCAGTTCAGGATAGTTATCTTGCAACTTTTTCAGGGTTGATAACATCAATTCTCGAGATAATATTTTAGGGGTTCCTAACCAGAACTTGACCGACATAATTCCGTAATTTCTGTGCATTACACTCCCGGAAAAATAGGTGTCATAAATCCGCTCCTGGATATTTTTAATGGGCAGATATTCTGATTTATTATACCCTAGGGGAACATCATAAATTGGCGGAATTTTTTCTTGACCTAATAACCAGTGTTTAGATTTATGCCAACGGTAATTTATCCACCCGGGTATACCAACAAATAGAATTCTTAAAAACTGAATTAATGTCAGTAAGTTCAAACGAGAAGGCTCTAAAAAAGGATTACACCCTAGAATAGTCTGGGTTCCTATACACTTAAATACCGCTCTGACTTTATGAGCATAGTTGGGTATACGATACCATTCATCTCCCAAAACAAAAACCACAACATTGCTTCCGTATGATGGTAGTTCGTCAATTTCACTCCAGGTGATATAAAAAATTAGACCACTGAGCAGACAACTTTGTTCTATCTTCTGAAATATTTGCCCAAAATAACTAGTCAGAGCAAATTCTATGGGTGGTTTAGGATCATATATATTCCATGGAATTGGACTTTCATGTTTACTAACATAAAGATAATACTGATTAGCTATGTTATTCATAAGTGCTATCTTTTTCATGGATAAGTTTATTTATCTGCCATAAGTAGGGAGGCACAATTATTTGTAGGATGGGTTTTATACTTCAACCCAACCTACGTTCATCTTATATTTAATTCCAACCACCCACTTATTCTAATTTTTTCTATGAGGATTTTCAATAGACAGGAAACTTATCATTTACCATTATTAATTATTTATAATTTTATTTATAACCTTATTTATAGTTTTTAAAAAATCAGAACACCCTTCAATCCGGTTTCTTTAAATCCCATGACTCTTACCCACCACCCAATGACGACGGAAAAACCTGGCTAGAGTTGACTCCTCTAATGTTAAACAAATAGGTCTACCGTGGGGACAGGTGCGGGGATTACGGGTGCGTTGCCAATCATATATCAATTGTTCCATTTCCACTAAGGTCATAGGTGTACCATTGCGAATCGCAGTTCGACAAGCAACTGCAACTTTGGCAGCTTCTAGGTTTCCCCCCATGCTCAATTCTAACAATGCTTCTCCACAGTCTTCTCTATTTTTTAACATCTCCGGTACACTGCGTACCGCCCATAGGTTTTCTCCAAAACATTCAATATCTAAATTAATTTTTTCCAGTTGTTTGACCTGTTCGGTAGATAATTGATAAAGTACAATAGGAGATTCTACAGGTACAATTTGCCATTGATCACAGAGTCTTTCGTATATCACTCTTTCATGGGCTATATGTTGCTCTATTAACCACATACCTTCTGAATATTCGGCAACAATATAGGTGTTACTTGCTTGACCAATTACTTTTAAGTCTATTAAATTTGATCCTTTGTTCTCTTCTGGGTTAGAATGGGAAAAATTATAATCACCCTTGGTTTCAGCCAATTTGAATAAATTGGTTATCCTACCTGTCTGCACCGACTCTTTGATAGTAGAACTAGCAATGCTAAATGCTTGATCAATACTCTCGGTAACTTTTTGTTGCCAATAAGTCATTTTGTTCAGGTAAATTTCGTTTTTGGCGGGGTTGCGATTCCAGTTAATTTGATCCGGTTGGATAGTCAAATGTACAAAACAAACTGGATAGCGATCGCGTGGTAGGGTTTTATAAAATGCTCCAAAAACCGCCTCTTCTAGCTCTGGTGACTTGACTATTCTACCATTAATGGCTATTTTCACCCAGTCAGGTTTGTGTCGATGACACCGATCAGGTAAGCCCACTACTAAGTTAATTGTCGAGTCTAATTCTGGTATTGTTAAATTTATTCCTTTTAGATCACCTGGCTTAACTTGATTGAGAATTTGCGGGATTATTCTTTCCACAGCAGGTGCTGGGTAAATTGTAAACCATTCCGTTTTATCTTGCCATACCTGATAGGTTACCTGGGGATGACACAAAGCAATTTGCTGGATTGTCGCTTGGACTTTTTTTAACTGCTGATTTTTATTTGGTAATCCTTGTCGACGTTCAGCATAGTTACCAAACAAATTATCCACCGTTACTACAGTACCAGGTGCGATCGCCACTACTTCCGTTTTAGTCACATTGCCATTTTTATTGTAAACCACCCGCCATCCTTGGTTTTCTCCTGCACAGCGACTGAAAATTTCCAGTTCCCCCAAGGTAGTTAAGCTATGTAGTGCTTGACCACGAAACCCCAAAGTTTTAATTTTCCATAAATCAGCAGCATGGTGGATTTTGCTTGTACTATGGGCGATCGCAGCTTGTTCTAAATCCTCCAGACTCATTCCCAAACCATTATCTGTGACGCGTACTCGCCATTGTTCTGGATACAGGGAAATAACTATGCGTGTTGCACCTGCATCCAGGGAATTCTCCACCAACTCCCTAACGACAGCACTTAGACTATCAATTACTTCTCCCGCTGTGATTAAATAAACTACTTCCGTTGGCAAAGATTGAATCATAGATAGTGTAACTGACAATTAGAGGAATTTCAATTAATAGCAAAAAAAACAGAACTAGAAAATTATTTCTGATAGATTGCGTTTAAAGTTATAAGCAAAGCCAGCTTATGAGTAATTTAACTGCTGAAGCTAGTGAATTGATAGCCCGTTTGCGATGGGGACAGCCCGCATTAACAATTGTTGACCTGCGCGATCGCCCCACCTATAATCATCATCGAATAACCGGAGCGATTTCCATCCCTTTGGGAAATTTAGCCGAACGTGCTAAATCCAGTATACATCAAGACCGTCAAATTTACGTTTACGGTGAAAATGACATGCACGCCACCCAAGGAGCTAATATTTTGGAGTCAGCTGGATTTAGGAATGTAGGGATTATTTCCGGGGGTTTACCAGCTTGGAAAACATTTGGTGGACCCACGGAAGGATTCAAACCGTAGGAGGAGACAGGGAATGAATTCCCTGTCTCCAGGTTGCGAGTGCTGCGCGAGCTCCCGCAGGGAGTGCTGAGCAATCGCTCGAGGATCTAATCACCCAACAAAACCCTAATTGCTCTTAAAGCTTGGCTGCGTTTACCATTACTAACTTTAGCAAACCAATAATGAGATTCCTCATAACTCATAGCTTGTATTCCCTGGGCAATATTACTTATTCTTTCTGCTTTTGAAAGCGGTTGTACAGTCTGAAATAATAAAGCTAGGTTCACTCCCGTTTCCTCGTTTAATACATAATGAGCTTGCCTATTATGCGTTAAAGTCTTTGGATCGTAGTTATTCGCTTTCAAACAATCATAAACCATCTCCCGAACCTGTACTAATATACTACTTTTTAACCTGCCAATTCGTTTAGCAGCAGGACGTTTCTTTTCTCCTGCTTTTTTATAGGCACATTGATATAACTCAACAGCAAAGTTATTATTATCCGTGGGCACTATTCGCAACTGAAATTCCTGCATGTGAAAACTCTTAATAGGTAACTTTGGCAACTAAGTTCAAATTGTCTACTGGATTCCGTTCCAGCGATTTTTGAAGATCTCTTATTTCTCCCCCTTCTACCATACATAATTGGTGACAAAAATTTAAACTCCAATTTCAATAGTAGATCTGCTTTCACCAGGGGATTATTTAAAAAACTAAGCATTATTCCCTGAAAAACTTTAAATCCTTTCTCTGGTCCTTGGTACTCCAATCTCACAAACTGCTCCTCTAAGCTAATTGTGGCTATATGGTTGATATACAGAGGTAATTTGGCTACTAGAGGAATAGCTGTAAATAACTTCCTATAGTCCATGGGTTCTGTCACAGAAATTTCTATTTCTTGAATTCCCGCTGGTTTATTGTCCTTAATAAAATCACTCAGTTTCACAAAGCTACTATTTACCGTTCCTGCATAGCTAAATATTAATGGTTTGACCGCAAAAATACTTCCTGATTCTGCTGCACTAAATCCTCCAACTGTAGTCTTTCTCGTGCTATCACCATACCTCTCACCTTCATTACCACCTCCTCCTATAAACGCTGTGGTTTCCTTCTCCAAAATTTCCCCATTCCCATAATCCACAACTATTTTAAAAATTGTGGTTTCCCCAATCTCAGTGCTATATTCATCCCGGGGTCGAAACTCCTTATCAATAATCTTTCCATTTTCATACATTTGTACCTTCAACCCTCCCGATGCTCTCCACCCCACTCGAACAGGTTTTTTCATATCCTTACTAAACATCACCTGCGCACTTATTTCAATCTCTCTTGGTTTTGGCAGTTCTAAAATCCCCGGACGATACAACTCCACTCCCTCCGAAAACTCTATAGAATCAGGAACTTTCAAGTTTTCAGCTTTAATAAACACCTTCTCTCCAATTTTCATATCCCAGGAACCATCCAAAATCCCATTGCGAATGGTTTCCCTCAACTTACTTATTTCTCCGTCTAAAAACATCTTCAAACTCACATCCTTGAAAAACGCTTCTTTCATTTCCTTAGTTTTCCAATGATCAATCCCCGCTGGCCACACTTTTTGTACTATATAACTAGGTGCATAAGCAGCTGCATCCTCCATTCTAATCTTTCCACAATCTCTTAATTTCTTCAGCAACACTTCCTGCTGCTTCTTTTTAGCATCACCTGAATCCTGCGCAGGCAAAGTATAGTGCATTAATCCCTTTGGTGCTTTCACCCGATCGCTCTCAGGGTAAAATAGGTGACGGTAGGTATTGCCAATTGACACCCTTACATTTAACTTAAAATTGCCTTCCCTTTCCTTGAGCTTTTTCCGTTGACCCTCGGATAAATCCTGTAACTTATCAGCAGACCTCATTATATTTTCTATAGCAATATATTCCCTCATGTTATCCAAACTACGTTCTAACTCCTGCTTATTAGCCACCAGGAACAATAATCGATTTTTATAAATCCGGAATTTTCCCGATTCTCCCGTGTTTTCAAAAACTTTTTCCACTAAAGTGGGCGCAACTTGGGTAGTATCAGAAATAGTTGCTTCATCAAAATCTATTACACATAAAGCTATATAATCCGCCACATCATCCACATCACTGGGATTCACCGGACCAGAAACCAGTTTAAAACAATGATCTGCAAAAATTGTATCCCGTTCCCTTCTTAAACGTTCCTTCGTTTCTGTAGTAGTTACTTGCTCCTTTTCTTGAGCAATCACCTTATTGAGTGATGGTTCTTCTTTAAACCTAGCAGTAGATGTAAATTGGTCATAATCTAAATACCAAGCAACCTCTCCTAATCTCTCTAAAACCGTTTGTACAAAACCAATATCCATACCAGGTGTGAGCAAACATAAATTCAGTTCCGAAACCCGAATACCTGCTGCAGTCCCTTGGTTGATAGAATTAAGAAAAATAGTTCTGGTAACCCAGCTAGTAAAAGGTGGTTTGTCTGCTGCACTCCATTCCTTATCCTGTATTTGACTATGTGCTTCGCGACCATCTGGATTGTAAATATCTGCTTGGATAGGTATTCGCATCAGTGGTCTATCCAAACGAGAAGTTAAATCACTGGTGATTTCTTCCTCCATACCCAGGGGAATATGATGGGGATGGATCATAGGAATCCAAAAAGGTGAATTTTCACCCATTATACCTGAATTCTCGGCTAAATCTTCCAATTCTTGCCAAAGATAGCGAATAACTATAGCCAATAACCGTAATGCTCCCCTCGTGCGCTGGAAATTAGGAATGGATGCTATCTTCTTAGTCAGTAGATTAAATAGTTCAGGATGAAATGGATAGCTCTGTTCAATACTTTCAGCATAACTACTATCCTTACATCCACTAGGTAGATCTAATCGACTGTTCTTATAAACTTGCATATATTCCCTCCCAGCATCCCTTGCCGCATTAGAACATATACTACTAAACATTCTTTGCTTAACTATATTATATATCTCCACATCCGTACTAGGTTTGATAATTCTTTCCTGTCTAGCAGAAATAGAAAGAGCTTCCCTCACCTCCCTCGTTTCCTCTCCAAAACTGTCACTAGCGGAAGCCAGAGTATATACCAATACGATATTATTAGTAGAAGCAGCTAAATCCATGAGCGCAAACAAAAAAGCTATAACCTGTTTAGCCAAATCACTCTCACCTACAGTTATTCCTTTTGCCCTTCTCAAATACATTGCTACTTCATCCAGAATAATCACCGTAGGAGCATCCTGAATAATTCTTCTCAACACATCCGTTCCAGGACTAACTCTCATTTCATCCGCACCCTTGAGCAAGCTATAACCTTCTACTCCCCCCAATTGGTAAGCAATTTCTCCCCACAGAGTATAAGTCCTAATTCCCGTATCCCTATGAAACACCCCATCCGCAGGTTCTAAGTCTTGACAGGCAATAGCCCCAGCCTTAACCGCATAACTTGGTATAATTTCAATATTATCAGTAAATCTCTCTATACCGGGAATCTTTCTACCATGTTTAGCAATGTGCCATAAAGCTATTTCATCATGGGTTTTACCACCACCAAAGCTAGTCTCTAATCGAATGATAGGTGAACCTACCATATTTCCACTTAGTCTACCAAATACTTCGGTAATTAAATTTTTTAAGCCATCAGTAGCAAAAGTATTTTCAAAAAAGGTTTTCGGGTCATTATATACTTTAGGTGCTGTACCTTTTACTACCGATTCCAACTTAGCAGCGAATAGATCTAACGACAGTTCCCCTGCTAAAATTTCCTCCCGAGGAGCGCAGGTCTTAAATATGGTACTTACAGCAGTTTTCATGTAAATAAACCACAATGATTGAACCAATTAAGCGCATCCTCTGCTGTAATATAATTTACTGCACTTGTCATGGCCTCATTTAGGGCTTCTAATGTTCGTGCCTCCCGACTACGGAGAAATTGCTTTAATTTTGACCAACACAATTCTATCGGAGATAAGTCTGGAGAATAGGGGGGTAAAAACTTAACTTTTGCACCGACTGATTCAATTGACAATCTCACGCGCTCGGCATAATGAACCTTTAAATTATCCATAACAACAATAGCCCCTTTCCATAATTGAGGTACTAAAACCTGATTTACATAAGTGAGAAATACTTCTGTATTTGTGCTTCCCTCTACAGTCATTGCTGCCAGAATTCCATCCATATTTAAAGCCCCAATCAGAGAAATATTTTTGCCCTTGTTTCCTGGTACGCTACCAATTGCTCTTTGTCCATCTTGGCTTCTGGCAAACAACCTTGACATCCCTAAATTTATCCCCGATTCATCTAAAAACACTAAATTTCTAATATCAACTGTATCTACCCAACGACGATAATCATGCCTTAATTCTTGAACACGTGGAGTCTCCTGTTCACTGGCATTTAGACTTTTTTTTTATGACGTAGACCCAACTTTTCTAAGGCTCGATGCATGGTTGTGATACTAACACTAGTGCCCGTCGTTTCTCTCAGGCGATCGCACAATTCTGAAAGTAGTAAATCATTTTTCTCATCCAGCCAAGACTTGATCATGTTTAAATATTGGCCTGCAATTACAGGCTTTTCATATCCTCCACATTGCTTTGGCTCAACTTGCCCAGTTTCACGATAACGACGTACTAAATTTCTCACAAATGATAAGCTGACCTTGAATCTTTCTGCCAACTGGCGTTGAGATCCCTCTTGAGCAACCCATGCTACAATCACGCGATTACGCAAATCTATTGAATAAGGTTTTGGCATATAATTTGACAGTACTTCTACTCTATTTTAGTTTATTACCCTTATTATAGCTTATCTTATTTTGTAGTTTAACTACATGAAAATTGCTGTAACTTATAAAAATGACGAGCGTAATCACTAACAGCTATATACAGGGGAATTTCACTGAATGGTTCCAGGGCAATAGCATTATCTTGCACGATTCTTTTAGGTATATCCCGTTTTAATAAACCTCTTTTATAATATTGCCTTAAAGTCTCACGAGTATGACGAAACATTAAATCCTTTAAAGGAGTATTAGTAGTTAAAAATTGCCGAGAACCATTCAAAAACGACTCATCCCCCAGGATTTTTTTATAATTCAATATTTTCTGGGATTTGTGCCAAGTATCCTGAATTCTATAAGCTAACAGTTTATCTTGTTGTAAAAGTAATTGCTGTAAATTAGGGCAAGGTTTTCCCCCTTTTTGAAAATAGTCCCCACACATCAGCTGCCAAAAATCTATTAACTCTGGTTTAATGGACAGAGCTGAACATTGATTCAGACTTTCGAAATAATAACAAAAATTATCACTGTAACTCCAATGACCCTCTAATCCTAAAAGATTCAGTAAATCAAAAATCTCTATCACATCAATTTGCATAGGAGTAGCAGACAGCAATATTAAGGCTTGAGTCTTTTCTCTTAACCTTTGCATCAACCTTAAAAGCAGATTAGGAGTTTCCTTTCTATTTTGGGGACTTTTTCTTCTAGCATGATGAGCTTCATCCAGAATCACCAGATCCCAACAATCAGCTGCCAAAAGTTGCTCTATTCGGTCAGCTCTTCTCACTAAATGAGAAGAAGCAAGTATTAAATTCTCAGCATTCCAAGGATTCCCACAAACCCCCTGTTTACCCCTTTCACTCCTTTTCATTAAAAATTCACTTTCAACAGTTAAGGAACTTTGGGTGTAACTCCAAAAATGTAGATTAAAATTCTCCCTCAATGCTTTTTGCCATTGTGACTGTACACTAGCAGGACTCAAAATTAGGACACGTTCTATTTTCTTTGTCAACAATAGATAACGTATAATCAACCCTGTTTCAATAGTTTTACCCAACCCCACCTCATCCGCAATTAAATAACTTGTAGGAAAGGTTTCTCCCACCCGGCGTAATATTTTAATTTGATGTGGCCAGGGAGAAATAGGTATAGATTTGAGACAGTAATCTAAACACCCTGCATTTTGGTCTATATTTGTTAACTCCCTGAAACACTGTTTTTCCTCTTCCGTAATAAATGGAGTTTGTTCAACCCGTGCTTCACTCACACCTACCATATCTTTTTGGTGGTGTAGCATCTGTGAAAAGTCATCCTCTGGAACACAATCAAAATCTAGGTCACCAGTAGGTTGGCAAATAGGAGTATAGCGCAGTAATCTTTCTCGCACCGCATCCGGAATATCAAAGATCCGCACATTAGGGCAAATATCAAACCAAAGTTGCTCAAAACGACAAACCTCCTCCTCCACTCTATCTAGATCCCTTCCTCCCTCCCAAGAACAATACACATGAAACGACTCAACATTTTTTTCCCATCCCCCAATAGACTCATTATTCGACCCATTAAACACCAATTTATCACCATTAATATCAGTAAAAATCCCCACCTTCTCATGAAAAATATGTTTGGAATCTAACTGTTCTACATCAGGTAAACCATTTTGTTTGAGAGGAACAGCTATTTTTATATCCAGACATTCATTAGCAATTAACCAACTGAGAATTTCTAAGTGTTTTAACTGAGCGAAATTTTCTGGGGGAGTAAAACTAGCATCCAAACGCTCCCATAAAGCGTCACGCAAGGAATATCCTTTTTGGATAGCTTCCAAATCTTGTGAAGTAAACTCACATCCCATAATCAGACGCATTTTACCCCCATTATCAACCATTGTTCCCAAACCCCTAGCCACCCTACTCAGTATGTAACTACTAAAAAAACCCGACTTTCTATCATATTCAACAGCAGCAGATAGAGCAGGAATATAGAAATCAGCAATTGTATTGTCACCATTGCTAGAATAACTGATTTTCCAAGACTTATTCCGTAGACTTTTCACAAATCCTAAACCCTTTTATAAATAGATCTCCCCCAAAAAAATAACCCATAGCTCCAACCACAGACCAAAACAGTTTTTAAAAACCTCCATCACACCTAAAATAGAGGTATTTGAGTTGGCCCATCACTTGTTCCAGATAGATTAAATGGCAACTCCATTTGTTCATAAGACACCTTCGCCTTTATCTCATCCATAGCCAACCATAAATCCAATAACACCTTCTCCTCTATAATTCGTTTTCTTTCATCCTTTATCTGAGGAATCACCTTCAAAACCAACTCAAAAGTTTTCATAAAAGCATCCATACTCACCAACTCAGTATTTTTTAAAAACCTTCTGACAAACTCTATTTTTTGTTCTATTTGATAAATGCAAATTATAGCATGAATTCCATCTACCAAATTCACACCAGAAAACTCCCTATCTACTACAGAAAAAGCCCGTTTCTTCAACCTTTGTTCTGGAGTTAACAGCTTACAAAAACCACTAGCAGAATCCAACAACTTATATTTTTTCACCAAATCAGAAACATCAAAACCCCCCACAGCCAAAGCCAATTGTCTAGCTTCATCAAAAGGAAATTCTCGCGCTTCAAAAGTATCCCAAGCCAGAATATACCATTGAGTCAAAGTATCCACCCCATGAAAATCCTTCCCCGCCAACAACCTTTCTAATCGGTATGATACTATAGCTTGACGCACTTCTTCAAAAGCTGCTTTAGGCTCTACTTTAATTCCTGTACTATCCAATATAGAACTATAACGGGTAAACACACTTAAAGCACTACCATAAGCTGTCAAACATAAATCAATACCCGGAGGCTTAATTCTTTGACGGGGGTCTTCCACCCTATCCGGTGCAGGTCTAGAATCTGCAGTTAGGGAGCGTTCAATTTCTGGAGCTTTACTCAAGATAGTATTACGTAATTCCAGACGCACATCATCCCACCAACCTTGTTCAGCATGGGGATAACGTTTACGACACACTAATAGAACGGTGCTAGAAACCGCATTTTTTTGAGCCTGGTGGAGATTTTGAGGATTTTCTGTACTAACCGCCCAGGAAGCTGTAATTTCAAAACCAGCATCCATCAGAGACTTGGCTAAAATATCCCAAGCACCAGAATCTTTATGATTGAATTGAACAGTCATCACTCCATCATCACGCAAAACCCGGTGGTATTCAGCAAAAGCCATGGACATTTTTGCCTCATAGTCTTGATTCGCTAGGATTTCTGGGGATATTCCCATATTCCTAAACCGGGAAGGATTAGCGACAGCTTCTCTTTCTTTATCTGTTAGTTCCAGATAGAAAAGTTCGGGGAATATATCTCCTAGACTGCGTTTTAGCCACACATAGAAAAAGTCTGCTAGTTCCGCATATTGAATGGTTGAATAATAAGGAGGGTCGGTAATTATTGCATGTACTGATTTATCAGCAATATGTGTTAAGTTATCCGCTGATGCTGACTCTATTTGAATTGATTTCTTATCTATGGGAATATCATACTTTTCTGTCTTTCCCACATTTTTTCCTAATAATGAACAAAGACTTTTATAGTCTGAGGCAAAAACATCAGCACATGATCGCCACAATTGACCATCACCAGCTCTTTCTGGATAATTCCACATCAAGTTAAGTGCATGTTGGGATGATGCGCCTTCAGAACCTGCTCTGGGGGGATTCCAACGTCCTAATCTACAGTTTTCATCAACACATCTATCCAAAACCAAAGCCAAATAAGTTGATATAGCTTGTGATTTCTCCCATTCATATTCAGATTGAATCAGATTTTTCGCTTCATTTATAATTTCTAAATATGTTACTAGCGTCACCAGTTGCCTGGGATTAAAAAACTTACTCCAATCATTAATACCCATGGCAAATAACCTATGAGTTTCTTGACCATCTGTCACTTCTACATCCGGAAAAAATCCTTTAATCTTCCAGTCTTCAATTTCATGTTCTATGTAATTTTCAGCTTTTTTCACCCCCATAATATCTAAATCATTTGGTATTCTAAACTCCAGACTTCCCTTTCCCTTTTTATAAGCTACCGCATATAATTGATAGCCTAAACCTTCACCTTGAGCTTGCCTTTTAATAAAATCATCCTCAATTATATTCCCACAATTAACACACTTACCCACCCCCCTTCCAATAGTAGTTGTAGTATCCGGATCATATTCCCCATCATCTGTTGCAATCGTCGTCCCCTTCCCCTTTTTTCCCCTTATTAATTCAAAATCAACCCGCTTATTCTCACCATTACCAATCGGTTTTACTGCATACCAATCACTAGTCACTTTTCGTGCTTGTCCTTTACCACCATAATTACTAGTTTTACTTAACCACCAATTAGGACTTAAAGGAATAACAGACTGACAATGGGGACAAACAACCGTGTGGGCCCATAGGCGTTGCATAATAGAGGTATGAATTGAGGTAATCTACTGTGCATTGTCCAAACTGCGGGTCTTCCAAAATCAGAAAGAATGGCAAACGTCGAGGTAAACAAAATCACATTTGTGTTGATTGTGGTCGTCAATTTATCGATGTCTATAGTCCACCTAAAGGCTATTCAGAAGAAGTTAAACAAAGTTGCCTGCGCTCTTATGTTAACGGTATGGGATTTAGAGCAATTGAACGCGATAAAGGCGTTCATCATACAACTATTATTTACTGGCTAAAACAAATTGGTTCCATACTTCCAGATGCTCCACCAGGAAACACCCTTGGTAGGTGAGCTTGATGAGTTGGAGACCTTTGTGGGATCAAAAAAAAACAAAATATGGTTGTGGACAGCAGTAAATCACTTCCGTAAAAATATCCTGGCTTGGGTTGTGGGAGACCACAGCTCACAAGCATTTCAACCTTTGTGGGACATCGTTAAACTCTGGCAATGCTTTTTTTATGTTACTGATGGGTGGAGGGTTTATCCGAGTTTTATTCAGCCAGAGGATCATATTGTGAGCAAAACATATATGACTAGGGTAGAGGGTGAAAATACACGTTTACGTCACTACTTAGCGCGACTACATAGAAAAACGCTATGCTATTCAAAATCTGTAGATATGCTTAGGTATTCAATTAAATTATTACTTCACTATTTAAAGTATGAAGTAATACCCGCGTTTAGTTGATTCATCCCGCAAATATGCAACGCCAATTTGGGATATATTACTCCTATCCCTATAAAGTTTCCATTGATTCCACTTCCCAGAGGGAAGCGGGTTTTTTGACCTGAGTCAGTATACGACTCAGTCATATGCTGAGTTTCCATTGATTCCACTTCCCAGAGGGAAGCGGGTATTTAGTAAATTAGCGTCTTCAGGATTAATGACTTTTGTTTCCATTGATTCCACTTCCCAGAGGGAAGCGGGTACTGCCTCCCAATCCCGACATCCCTCAAGAGGGTTGTCACGTTTCCATTGATTCCACTTCCCAGAGGGAAGCGGGTAGCTTTAAAAGAACTTAAAGAAGGCCGCTCTGAACCTGTTTCCATTGATTCCACTTCCCAGAGGGAAGCGGGTCCTCTTCTAATTTAGCAAACCACTCCTGGTTTACTGTTTGTTCATGAAGTTTCCATTGATTCCACTTCCCAGAGGGAAGCGGGTTAAAGGTAATCAGTTTGAGCGTACCCTGGAAACAAGTTTCCATTGATTCCACTTCCCAGAGGGAAGCGGGTTGTAAGTTGAATTTAACAGGAGATTAAGGCTATGGAGTTTCCATTGATTCCACTTCCCAGAGGGAAGCGGGTTCTTTCTCCTTTCTCTTTCTTGCGGGTGCAGAGGAAAGTTTCCATTGATTCCACTTCCCAGAGGGAAGCGGGTTTCTATTGTCCTTATGTACCTGTAGTTTCCGTAGGGGTTTCCATTGATTCCACTTCCCAGAGGGAAGCGGGTCAACCGCTTCTACAATTTATGTATCTGTAATATCACTGTTTCCATTGATTCCACTTCCCAGAGGGAAGCGGGTGACACAAACTTACCGGGCCCCCACCCAAAAGTGGGAAGTTTCCATTGATTCCACTTCCCAGAGGGAAGCGGGTCAAAAATAAGGGTAAGAGGTAAAGCAAGGGGTAGGGGTGGTTTCCATTGATTCCACTTCCCAGAGGGAAGCGGGTCGCTTACTAGTTCCCTAACATACTTTGCTGGAACTAAAGTTTCCATTGATTCCACTTCCCAGAGGGAAGCGGGTGCTAACTGATCCTTTCCATAATAAAGTTTAAAAAATAGTTTCCATTGATTCCACTTCCCAGAGGGAAGCGGGTAATTTTCAGTATACGAGTAGTTGACAAATTTTTTGTTTCCATTGATTCCACTTCCCAGAGGGAAGCGGGTTGACGCAAAAACAAATTTCTGATGTGGTTTTTTTATGTTTCCATTGATTCCACTTCCCAGAGGGAAGCGGGTGTTTTCACCACCACTTTTATAGTGGTGTAGTAAATAAGTTTCCATTGATTCCACTTCCCAGAGGGAAGCGGGTTTATTAGATGCAGGACTGAGAGACATTCTATTTGAAGTTTCCATTGATTCCACTTCCCAGAGGGAAGCGGGTTGTCAAGTCAAGTCAAGTCTAGTCTGGTCTGTGTTAAGGTTTCCATTGATTCCACTTCCCAGAGGGAAGCGGGTTTGGGGTTATGTTTAGCAAAAAAGAAGAGCTTGTTATTTCGGTTTCCATTGATTCCACTTCCCAGAGGGAAGCGGGTTAAAGCCCCACCTAAACTGTGTCCACAAATTGTTAAGCGTTTCCATTGATTCCACTTCCCAGAGGGAAGCGGGTCCAAGGGACGAAAGTTCCGTTTCGTTGAAGTCGAAGTCTTGTTTCCATTGATTCCACTTCCCAGAGGGAAGCGGGTTGGTGGAGTCCACGTTTGGTTGCTCTCTGATCAACTAAACTTCGATGTTTCCATTGATTCCACTTCCCAGAGGGAAGCGGGTTAGTCTTGCACCGTTCCCCATGGAAAAAAAGTAATTGGGTTTCCATTGATTCCACTTCCCAGAGGGAAGCGGGTGAGGGTACATACCCATCGTATCGCCAACTTATGCCGAAAGTTTCCATTGATTCCACTTCCCAGAGGGAAGCGGGTCCCTCCATTTTAAGCCCTTGCCCTGACTGGTGTCTAGACCCACTTTGCGAAGGTCAGCAAAATTTCTCTCTTTTTCACCTCCACTACCCTCAAAATAATGGCTGAAACCCTTACCCCACAAGGCTGCGAGGTTCCCGACGAAATAATAGGCATTCCAGCGTTTTTTCTTGACCTTCGCAGTTCCTTCGTTAATTACTAGTTTTAGTGTCATTTGTATTACTTTACTTTTTAAATATACTTGGTTAATAAAATTTAAAATAAATCCTGGAATTCCCCTATTATAGAGGATTTATAGAATAATAGTCAATATTGTAGAACCAACAATATAATGTAACATTTAAATTTTCTAATGTCAGTCGTTTATTAGAGATTTTAGAGAACAAATCCAGCCAGGTTCTAGATGAGATGAAAAAACTATCCGAACCACTGTTTTTATTAACACTACTACTGGCGATCGCATGAGATTCAAAATACCCAATAGGCATCAAGTATAAAGTTTATAGTGGATTACTAGCACACCAGTATACCACAAAATCTATATATAAATATAGCAACTTAAAACATTAGCAAAATGGTAAAGTCTAGAAAACAGACTGTGTAAGAGCGATCGCCTATGAGGAGTGCTTCGCAATCGCCCATCTGCAAAAAAACACTGTACTAGGACAAATGTTACAATAGTAACCTGTAAGATGCGATCGCTTTTAGTCCCTTACTCTGACTGGTGTCCAGACCCACTTTGGGATGGCCTACCACTTCTCTGAATATACAAGGTTGAGTTTAATACGAAACCCAACAAACCCACGGGAAGAATTACCCCTAACTCATGGTTAAACTCACCTTGGGTTGAGAAAATCCAACCTAGATTACACTGTGATGCGATCCGCAGTTAATTCCAATTGAGGATATCAATATACCCGCGTACCTTATCATATTGCAGCCCTTATAAACAATTGATACGTTTATTCTTATCTATGGTATATATTATTATACTTGTTTTGTATAGTCTAAATATAGTACATAGGATTTTCTTGTGATCTTATTTCCCTTTCTTGACACAAGTCCTGCAAGGTGTAGCGACCTAGCACTTCTACTGAAGCTGTGTTGGCCCGCTCCCAAATTTCCCACACTAGGGTTTTCTCTATGGTCAAAACGTTGGCATTTCTCTTTTCATTCCTCTCCCCTTCTATCAAAGAAACTATCTCTAGCAAGCTTATCTCCCAAGGTTCACGCACCAACAAAAAACCCCCTTTTGACCCCCGCTGGCTTTGCACTACTCCCGCACGTCGTAATTGGGTGAGAATCTGCTCTAAGTAACGCTCTGGTATTGGTTGTTTGGCTGCAATGTCGCTGATCGTTAGAGTAACTTTCTTCCCGTGATTAATAGCTAGCTCTAATAGCGCTAACAGTGCGTACTCTACTTTGGCAGACAGTTCTAAAAGTCCGTAACTTTGACTATTTTCATCGTTGTTTAAAATACTATTGTTCATTGATTTGTCTATGGGTGTTTATGCGAAACTAGTTGCTTTCTTATTGATGATACTAAAATATCATAACTCTATCGGGTTTTAGTATTTTTGTCTACCCAGCGCAAAAAAACTAAAAATCTATCTTTTGGATCCTAATTTAATATATACTACGATTACTCAATCGACTAATTGTAATATAAGTAATAATGCCATCATCTACAGATTTAAGTCAATTATCTGCTAACGATCATCAAAGGTACTTTACTCGGCGATCGCTTTTACCATTAGATAATAGTCATCTTTGGCAAATAAATAGCGGTTTTGTTATGACTAATACATATTTGGAAGATGGAACAATGATAGCACTGGGGTTATGGGGTGCGGGGGATATAGTCGGTCAGTCCCTGACAAGAATAAAACCTTATCAAGCACAATGTTTAACTAACGTAGAAGCAAGCTTGGTATTTGCCCAGGACTGGAATCAATCAAAAACTGATTGGCTTAAGCACATTGAGCAAGCAGAGGAATTAATGGTAATTCGCGGTAATAAAAAGGTCGAAACAATGTTAATTCAATTATTAGTGTGGTTGTCGAGAAAATTCGGTTCTCAGGTAGAACAAGGACGTTTAATTGATATGCGGTTAACTCATGAAGATTTGGCTGGGTTGATCAGTTCTACTCGGGTTACTGTCACCCGCTTACTAGGACAATTAGAACAGGAAAAAGTCATTGAGAGAAAATCTCTTAATCGAATTATTGTCCATCAAGAAGATATTTGGTACTATGAGATTTAGAGTTCTAATTACCCAAGTGTGGTTCCAAAACCTAAGAGAAGTCTACACCTATAATCATATAATCATCCCAGATGGTTGGTCCTCAATCCAATCTGCGACATTGGTGAATTGCTTGTAGTCCACATTGGAGTTTGTTGGGTTTCGTCCCTCAACCCAACCTACAAGATTGCTAAGCTCCAGTTTCTAAGGTGGTTTTAAAGTATATTCTATTGCTAAGAGATGTATTTGGGACCAGATTCCAATTTTCTAGTTAACTCGTCTGCTTACCACGTCAGCTTGTATCTCATTCAATCGCATATCGCTATATTTTACATATTTTGTTTAAATAGGCTTTGATTATTTCCTATTTTTTTTACCTTTAGGTTCATAATTTAAACCTCGTAAAAACCTATCTAAACTTGAAGACTTACTAATAGAAATGTTTTCCTTTCCAAAGTTATATTTCAATTCTTTATATGATGTATAGGAATCTAGGGGTTTTATTGGCACACAAGCTCTGGATACAATACAAGCTTTGGTATTAACCTCTGGCACTAGATTACATGCATTGGATTGATTTAGCTTGGCATGAAAGTACTTGTATGTATTATTTATCTGCTGTATTGCGGTTTCAATATCTCTACCTTTTAATTCTATAAAACATATATTTCTTGTTGAATCCTTAGCGTAAAATACTATCAAATCACACATTTTCATACCCTGATTATCCAATTCCAAAACTCTTCTGAATTTACAATCTCTATTTGATTGATCATCTATATGAAACAACAAAATTAACTCGCCACTCTGGGGTTGCAATTCTATCTTAACTCCATTTTCTGAATAGCTATATCTATTTGGCAGTAAACAACCTGATAATAGTAAATAGTCAAAAAGCATCTGGAAATTACACCTTTCTAATAAAATAACGCTTTTACTAAAATATAACTAGAACAAAATATGACCGACATCGTCAGAAACATCGGCAAAAGTATCCCAGTCTATTTGCCCATTTTCATGCAATATGTTTTTGGCTGTTCCATCTTCAAATAAATATATTGAAACATTTTTCTGTGCAATAAAAGCATCGGTTCTTTCCAAATAAAATTTTTCTTTTATGGTATCTTTGTTCTCATAGTTGGCAGCTTTAATTAAATTAGAGATATGATTGACTATATAGGGACTGTGAGTGGTAATTAGGACTTTAATTCCTGCATTCACCAGCATAGCCAAAAACTCGGTAATTTCCACCTGTGCTGCAGGATGTAAATTCATTTCCGGTTCATCAATCACTAATAATTCATTAGGTTTTGCCAAGTAACGTAAGCACAAGTACAGAGGTGTCAATTCTTTAATCATAGATGAGGTAATGTGCATTTCTAATTTCACGTCTGGGATTGGCTCAAAAATAATTTCATTTACCAATGGTGATGAATTAAACTTAACATGGCCAGACAGAATATTTTCTTGTAAAAAATTCGCCAAGTCGATATATTTTTTTATCTGTGGGTCTTTTTCTGCTTCTTCATCTCTCTCTTGATCTGTTTTTATTACAGCACTTGCTATGACAGATGTTAGACTGTCAATAATACCACTTCTCGATCTTTTTGATCTTTTGAATTTCATGAGGTTTTCCATGATAGGTTTTTGTTCCTCTGGTGAAATTGTCTTCTCCATTTCTAGCTCCATCAGCTTGCTTAAATTCACAGAAAAAGGAAATCCTATATATGCTGTTCTTTCAGTGGGAAAGATATGAACATCAGCATAGAAACATTCATGGATTATTCCCAGTATAGTTTTTAAAAATAAGTCTCTGATTAGTAATGGAGGAAGTTTTAAGCTATCTTTTAAACTATCTCTATTACCCTCGTAAACCTGATAAAAATATATCTCTTCTTCATCCTGTTGCTTAAAAACTTTCAACCCTTGGTTCCCATAGTTCATCTCTTGCTGAAATGAAATTTGCCTGATTCTGGTTACTAAGTCTTGTTTTAATTCATTAATAGAAAATTTAACTTCCAGATTATTAAAATTTAGCCTGGATGTTCCCAGAAATTTTGATAACCAATTAGGGGACATTTTAGCAAGATCATTAACATACTTTTCTGCAAACTTCTGTGCAAAGTTGACCAGATTTATCTGACAACTGCCCGATTCTAAAAACTCCTGAATACTTTCTTCCAAAACATCATATTCTAAATTATACTGTTCCCGTTTAATTTTGTCCTCATATATTTGTAGATAAGACTTAAAACCATAGTTACTCACTATAGAAGCTATTGTATAAGCAGTCCAACTTTTACCAGTACCACTTCTACCAATAAATACTGTGAACGGACTTAATTCGATTTCTGCTTTTTGAATATTGCCTAAGTTAGAAATTGCCACTTTCATAATTAATTAAATGGGTAAGTACATGTACTGCAAATTCACTCAAACACCTCACATCTAGCCTAGCATCTAGCAAAAAGGAGAGACCCTACAAGATTGCTAAGCTCCAGTTTCTAAGGTGGAAGTAGACAAAATTAAAGTTTCTCTTATTTTACCTCTAAGCAGAGGTAATTGTTGATTGAACCAGATTGATTCTAACAAACAAAAAATGCCACATCCAATAACTGTGTTTGGGGCACCTATGTTTTGTGCTAAACTGCCAACAATCAAGTTACCTAGGGGTAAAGTGCCAATTATGGCTAAGGAGTATAAACTCATTACCCTACCCCGTTTATCATCTTCTACTAGTGTTTGAATAATTGTATTGCCACAGGAAACCTGCAACATACCACTACCACCAATAACTGTTAAAACTAATAATGATAGCCAGGTCGTTTTGGATAAACCAAAGGCTATTAGTCCAAACCCAATAGCGATTGGACAACTGGCCATTAATTTCTCTAATCCTAATACCTCACGGCGCAAACTTAAATAGACACAAGCCATGAGGGAACCTATGGAACTCGCTGCACTCAACATTCCCATTGTACCCCCATCACCCTGAAGAATATATCCCGCAAATACGGGGAGGATTGCCATGTAGGAAATACCTACTAAACCATGAAAGGTTAATAATATTAGAATTGACCGAATTGCTAGATTTTTAAAAACGTATTCCCATCCTTCTTGTAATTTTTTCCAGGTGTTTGCGGTCTTTCCCCCCTTTACTACTATCTTTGGTCGCAGTTTCATCGCACCTAATGTTATCAGGGCAATGATATAACTTATACTGTCGTATAAAAAACAATATTTGGCTCCTACGCTGGCCAGCAATATCCCACCCACAGCTGGTCCAATTAATAGGGAACTGCTCAACATGGCAGAATAAAGGGCGATCGCATTTCCTAAGTGGTTACGTTCGTCTACGGTATTAATCACTATTGCATAACGAACAGGCATGTCTAAACCTTTTAACATTCCTCCTAAAATGGCTACTGTTATTAGCAACCAAACTTTTATCAATCCTAAAAATGTCAGTGTGGTCAAGGTGGTGGAAACCATTAGGCCTAAAATCTGTACCAGTATGAGCAGCTTTTTCTGATTCCAGCGATCGCATAATACTCCTGAAAATGGGGTGAGGAGTACGGTGGGCAAAAATTGTAAAAATCCTGTTAACCCAAGTAACCAAGAGGATTTGGTCAAGTCATAGATTACCCAAGAAATTGTCACCTGGGTCATGAATGTTCCTGACAAGGACATGGTTTGTCCTGTAAAGAAAAGTCGAAAGTTTCGGGATTTAAATGCTGGTAAATGCTGGTATATCTTTGTTTTTAGCCAAAGGGTCATGATTATCCTCTCTCTTATGTTTTGTTTAGTTCGGGCCAAATTACCATAGTTGCTAAAACTACTAAAATTGTACCTATTCCTCCACCAACTACGCAAAGTATGGGTCCTACTAGAGCAGCTACTAGTCCAGATTCAAAAGCTCCTAGTTCATTTGATGCAGTTATAAATACTGTATTAATGGCTGCCACACGACCTCTTAATTCTTCCGGGGTTTTTAGTTGTACTAAGGTGTGGCGAATGACTACGCTAATAGTATCTAATCCTCCACCAAGAGCTAACATGAGCAGGGATAACCACATCCATTTGGATAGGCCAAAAATAATGGTTGTGACCCCAAAACCAAAAACCGACCATAGTAGGGTAGACCAGGTTTTAGTAATGGGTGGAAGTTGTATCAGCACCGCGCCCATAATTAATGCTCCTATGGCCGGTGCTGCTTGTAAATATCCGAGTTCTACTGGACCTACTTTTAAAATGTCTTTGGCATATATTGGCAATAGTGCTACTGCACCACCAAATAAAACAGCAAATAGATCTAGTGTAATAGCAGCTAATATAATTTGATTCTTCCAAATGAATTCTGCCCCCGCTGCTAAGGATCTCAGGGATATTGGCTCTTTACTGAGATTTCCTTCTGGTGGGTTCATAGCTACTACAGCTATTAGAAATGATAGGGATGCAATTGATGTGAGTATATACACCTGGGTGGCACTATTAAAAATGGCAATAACAAATCCACCTAGAGCTGGTCCAATTACTGATGCTAGTTGAAAGCTACCACTTACCCAGGTGGCAGCATTAGTAAATACTTGTGGAGGTATTAATTGCCACATCATGGCATCGCTGGCAGGTTTGAGGAAGGCTCTGGCTATACCAGTAAGGACTAGGCAAATATAAATCAAAAATACTGGTGCCTGTGTATAAGAGATTATGCCTAATCCCAATGAACAAAGAGCTAAAAGGAGGCTAGCTACTACAGTGGTGCGTTGACGATTATATTTGTCCGCTACGTGTCCAGCTATTAAGGTTAATAATATAACTGGTAATACTTGTGCCAGTCCTACTATACCTAGGGCTAGAGGGGAGTTGGTACGTTCATACAGTTCCCAACCTAGGGCTACTGTTTGCATTTGGTTACCTGTAAATAACAGAATCCTTCCTATGGTAAATAATCGGTAGTCTCTAAATCTTAGCGCAGCAAATGGGTCATGGATGCTACTATGGTCAGTGGTTAGATTCGGTTTTTTCAAAGACATTTTTTAGCAAAGTAAGACTTGTTTCAATTTGTAATAGTTCTTCCGAGGTTAGGCTCTCAATAATTTCGGCAATATGAAGGCGAGTTTTTTCCTGAGATTCTTCTAAGAGGGATTTTCCTTGTGTGGTGAGATTTAATACTATTTTTCTTCTTTCCTGGGGGTGATCTGTTCTTTGTACCAGATGGCGTTGTACCAGTCTTTCGATGGTTGTGGAAGCTGTGGCACAGGTAACACCAAGATGCTCTGCTACTGCGGAAAGGGAAGTTCCCGGGTTACGTTTGAGAAAGGCGAGCGATCGCAGTTGGGGAATGGTGAGGGAATCAGCACTATGATTACGCATGTCACTTCGAATAAACCGCATTAATAGGGGAATGGTTTCCATTACCCTAGCTGCACATTTTTGGGGGGGTTTATCGAAGGACATAGGATGTTTTTCTCCTGGTTACATGACTACTCGTGGATAAAGTCTTCCACAAATAAAGGTTAAGCCTATTAATGTTAACAGAAGAACTGCGCAATCTAACTCAAGTCCATAATTGGTGGTTCCGTTGACTACCATGATTCCCCGTAAAGCATCTACCTGGTAGGTGAGGGGATTGAGGTGGGAAATTATTTTTAACCAATCGGGCATTAGGGAAATTGGGTATATGGCGTTACTAGCAAAAAATAATGGCATGGTAATCAATTGTCCAATACCAGTAAATCTTTCTCTTGATCTAACTAGGCAGCCAATAATCAAGGAGAAGGCGCAAAAACAACCAGCACCCAAGAAAACAACTAGGATAACTTGTAGTAAGGATACAAAGCTATGATTTAAGTTCACTCCTAATAATAAGGCTAGAAGGTAAATGACTATTACTTGAGAACAACAACGGACGCCGCAAGCTAGGCTCTTGCCTAAAACTATGGCAGCACGGGGTATGGGCGCTGCTAAAAATTTATGCACTACTCCTAGATCCCTCTCCCAAATTAAGGTCATACCTCCCGTAAAAATAGCCATAAATAGGCCACTTTGTGCTAGGATACCCGGGGTCATAAAGTCTAGGTAAGCTATATTACCTGTGGGAATAGCACGGGTTCGGGAAAAAACTTGTCCAAAAATGACTAACCATAAGGCAGGTTGTACGGCTCTGAGTAGTAGATCACTGGGGTCGTGACGCAATTTTCTAACTTCTAGTTCGGCAATTACTAGGGTCTTGATGAGGAAGTTTTTGATCCCTAGTAAGATACTGTTTGGTTGGATGGATGGTCTATTATCCCAAGCGTTGGGTTGCACGTCTAGTTCTAGCGGTTTCACTGTAGCTAACTCCTGATATTAGTTGATTCCCTGCGTAATGGATAAATACGTCGTCTAAACTGGCTTGTGGTTTGTTGATGGAGGCTTTTAATTGTGATGGGGAACCAGTGATAATTTCTTTACCCCTGTTCATAATGGCTACGCGATCGCAAAGGGCGTCTGCTTCTTCTAAAAAGTGGGTGGTGAGAAAAATGGTTGTGCCATGTTGTTTCTGGAGCTGTTCCATAAGTTGCCAGACTTGAGACCTGGCTACGGGATCTAATCCTACGGTTGGCTCATCCAGAAATAAAATCTGGGGTTGGTGGAGAATGGCTTGGGCAATTTCTAGTTTGCGAATCATCCCCCCGGAATAGTTTCTCACCATTCGATGGGCTACGTTCTCTAATCCCATAAATTCTAACATTTCTCTGATTCGCTGTTTTCTATGTCGAGTAGGTATATCATAGATTTTGGCAAATATTAATAGGTTTTCATAGCCGGTTAGGGTGCCATCAGCTGATAGGGCTTGTGGCACGTAGCCAACTACTCTCCTGATGGCATTAGGTTGGCGAGTCACATCATAACCGCTTAGGTAGGCCTTACCCCCACTTGCAGGTAATAGGGTGGTGAGGATTTTTATGACTGTGCTTTTACCAGCTCCATTAGGACCTAATAAACCGAATACCTCTCCTGACTTAACGTAAATACTTAGGTCGTCAACTGCTACAAATTTGTCAAAACATCTTCTGAGTTCCAGTGTTTGTAATATTACTTCTGGTAAGTTACCCGATACTAATTCTGGCGTTTCCGTGAGTTTAGCCACCATGAGGAGACCTGCCTTTTTTTTACTGAACTAATATTTAGTTTTTCTAACTGTTAGTACATCATAGTTGTGGTTATAAGTCAAGAAGTTTTCTAAATTTCTCTAAAAATGCGTGCAAATCCTGGGAACCTATTTTTAGTTAGGGGATTTTAATGTTAGGTTGTCTAATTATTAGTTTTTTATTAGTTTTTAATAAAATGTGATGACTGATACATCTTTTTTTTGATGGTTGGGTGTAAACTACTTTTACTCGGTCAAGTTACCGGTATTTAGTTTGATGGTGATGAGGGCTTCAGATTAAATAGCTGTTAAGCTTTGTTAGAAGAGTATATTCATCATTAAAATAGTGAACTTTTTATAAGTGGAAATAGACAGATGGGTGAGAAGCGTAGGTTTCATTTAGGTGCATTTATTCAGGCTACTGGACATCATGTTTCTGCCTGGCGACATCCAGAGGCGCAAATAGATGCTGGTTTAAATTTTTTGCACTATTGGGAAATAACCCGAACTGCGGAAAGGGGACTGCTTGATGCGGTTTTTTTAGCCGATAGCCCTGGAATATGGGGTGGCACACCAGAAACTCAAAAACGGAATGGTAAGTTAGCTCATTTTGAGCCTGTAACTTTATTTTCCGCTTTATCATCGGTAACCAAGAATATTGGCTTTATTGCTACTGCTTCTACTACTTATGAAGATCCTTACAATTTGGCAAGGAAGTTTGCTTCTTTAGACTATTTAAGTAATGGTCGAGCAGGATGGAATGTGGTCACTACCGGTAATGAAAATGCTGCGGCTAATTTTGGGTTGGAATATCATCCGGAACATAGTCAGCGTTATGAGCGAGCAGAAGAGTTTGTGGAGGTAGTTAAGGGTTTGTGGGACAGTTGGGAGGATGATGCGTTTATTCGGGACAGGGAATCGGGGATTTACTTTGATCCGGATAAGTTACATATCCTCAATCATCAGGGTAAATATTTTTCGGTTAAGGGTCCGTTGAATGTGGGTCGTCCTCCTCAGGGATATCCCGTAATAGTGCAAGCTGGTGCTTCGGAAGCGGGAAGGGAGTTAGCTGCTCGCACTGCTGAGGTGATTTTTACTGCTAATCAAACTTTGAGTGATGCTCAGGAGTTTTACTCTGATATTAAGGGTAGGTTAGGAAAATACGGACGTTCCTTTGAGGATCTGAAAATTATGCCCGGTGCTTTTCCGGTTATTGGGAGAACGGAGGAAGAAGCTCAGGAGAAGTATGAGTTTATTCAGTCGCTAATTCATCCGGATGTGGCTTGGGGAATTTTAAAAACCTATTACAAGGGGGTGGATTTGTCTGGTTATTCTCTGGATGATATTGCTCCTGAGTTGCCCAGTGAGACAAACAATAATAAGAGTCGTCTGAAATTGGTTCAGGATTTAGCTCATCGAGGGAGTTTGACCCTGCGTGAACTTTATCTTGCTTTGGCAACAGCTAGAGGACACCGCACTATTATTGGCACTCCTGAAAGTATTGCTGACCAATTAGAGGAGTGGTTTAACAGTGGTGCTGCAGATGGCTTCAATATTATGCCGCCAATTCTTCCTACCGGATTGGATGATTTTGTTGATTTAGTGGTTCCTATTCTCCAGAAACGCGGACTCTTCCGTACTGAGTACGAGGGCAATACCCTCCGCGAAAATCTGGGTTTACGTCGTCCACCTAATCAATTTGCCGCTAAGAAAGATTCTCAAGCGTTGGTTTTGGCTTAGTTAGGTCTTTTCCGCTATTCATAAATTATTAACCAGTTTGTAACCAATTTGTTTCAGGAGAAAATATGGCTGAATATAGCAAACGTAAAAGCTCTCGCTCCGCTGCGATTAAGTCTAAGCTCAATTATCCTGTAATCGATACTGATGTTCATACCAATGATTTTACCCCTGCTTTAGAAGATTATATTGCTAACTATGGGGGATCAAGATTGGTAGATTCACTACGTAAAGCAGAATCTTCCCGCCTCAATTCTAAGGCTAAGGGTAAAGACTGGTATGAACAAACACAGGAAGAACGTCAATATTATCGTACTATTCGCTCTCCCTGGTGGGCAAGAGTAACCCGCAATACCTTAGATTTAGCTACGTATACTTTGCCGGAATTGTTTTATGAGCGCCAAGCAGAGCAAGGATCTGATTATTCCGTACTCTTCCCTAATAATGTTTTAGCACCCGCAGGTGCTAGTAATGATACTCGTCAAGCACTACAGCGGGCAATTAATCATTATCATGCCGATTTATATCGCAAATATAGCGATCGCCTGACGGTGGTGGCGGGAATTCCCATGAACACCCCTCAAGAAGCGATTGAGGAACTGGAATTTGCCGTAAAAACTCTGGGTTTGAAGGTGGCTAATATTCCTGGTGGTGTGAAAAGACCTATTCGGGCGATCGCGGATAAGTATCCGGCTGAGGAATATCCGGAAATTGCCAGATATGCGTCTTATATTGATTTTTATGGCATAGACAGTGAATATGACTATGATCCTTTTTGGGCGAAGGTGGTTGAGTTAGGAGTACCTGTAACTACTCATTATGGTAGTCAGGGGTGGACAGGTCGTTCTTCCATCAGTAATTATATGAACAACCATATTGGTCATTTTGCTGATGGTTCTCAGGCGTTTGCTAAGGCCCTATTTTTTGGTGGTGTAACTAAGCGTTTTCCTAAATTGCGTGTGGGGATGTTAGAAGGTGGAGCAGATTGGGGCGCTCATGTTTATATTCATCTGGTGGATCGTTTTTCTAAGCGTAGTTTGAATGGGTTACAAAACTATAACCCGGACCTGGCTAATAGTCATGAGTTGTATGAGCTGTTCTTGAAATTTGGTGCAGAATTACTGGAGGGATATTCTCTGAGTAAAGAGGAGCTAACTCGAAGTGTTTTGGGATCTTCTTTTACTCGTTTTAGTCGTTCCCCTGTGGGCAGTGAGTTAGAAGATTTTGCTGCTGCGGGGATTGAATCTATTGAGGATATACGCGATCGATGGGTAAACAGTTTCTTCTTTGGTTCCGAGTCGGATGACCGGACTATTGCCAGTGCATTCAATAATCGAGCTAATCCCTTAAATGTAAAAATCAACGCTATTTATTCTTCTGATGTGGGTCATTGGGATGTGCCTGATTTAACAGATCCTTTAGCGGAAAGCTGGGATTTGGTTCAGGAGGGTGTGCTTTCTGAGGATGATTTCCAAGCCTATGTGTTTGGTAATCCTTATAAGTTCTATACGGAAGCTAATCCCGATTTCTTCCAGGGTACGGTAATTGAATCTAAGGTAGCTAGGTCTTTAAAGGTAGAAAGTCTGGAGCAAAATTTGGTGTCAGTATAAAGACGGTTTTGATGATTTGGGGGGTTGAACGGTAGAACTCTCTGGCTTTTGGCCAGAGATATTTTTATTGCTGGTGTTGGTTTGTAAGAGATAGATGTTAATGTTCAAAAATGTAAGACCTTGGCAGTCTTTTCAGCGTGCATCTGAAGCACCTAATTTGCCTAATACACCATTCCGGTTTGTTTGTTATTTTGTGAACCAGTTTCGCTGGTGGTATGTGGCAATGGTGGTGTCTGAAATATTACATGCTACCTGTGGAATTATGTTGCCATACGCTATAGGAGAGATAATTCGTACTGTGACAGTAGCTCATACCAATAGTGGAGAAATTTTTGCAGCTATTAAACAACCTTTAACTTTATTTACTTTTCTTATTATTGGTGAGGTAGTTTTTGGGCGTGCTGCGGGTTTATTACAAACTATTCTGCATCCTATTCATCGTCAGCATATTGTCCGCTCACTGTACGCCTATTTGCAATATCATTCCCATCGTTATTTAAGTAGTAGTTTTGCGGGAGCATTAGCACATCGTATTGGTGAAACATCTTTAGGTGTTACTCAAACAATGCAAATGCTGATTACTGAGTTTATGTCTTTAATAATTGTGTATGTGGTATCCACAATTTTGCTTTATCGTACCTATCCTCCCTTAGCAGCATTAGTTGGTACGTGGGCAGTTTTGTTTATTACTATTTCTTTTTGGTTAGCTACTCGTTGTCGAATTTATTCTCGCAGGGCAGCAGCGGCTAGAAGTGACACTACAGGTATTATTGTTGATGCTGTAACAAATCTTAGTAGCACTAGGTTATTTGCTCGTTTGGGCTTTGAAAGGGAATATTTAAATGAGCGATTAAGGTATGAACTTAAGGAGGTAAGGAGAGCTAATTGGTATTCGGAGAGAATTCGTTGGTTTCAATTTATTTCTGCTGCTATTCTTAAAGTTAGTACTTTGTATTATTCTATATTTTTGTGGAGTGGGGGATTAATTACAGCAGCGGATTTTGTGGTAGCAACGAGTTTGTCGTTGTTAATTATTAGTGAAGCGAAGAACTTAAGTCGCAGGTTTATTGAATTTTTTGAACACATTGGTAATATAGCTAATGGAGTTCATATAATAGTTCAACCTCATGAGTTAATTGATAAGGAGCATGCTCTTGCTCACCAATTTTTTCAAGGAAGGATTGAGTTTCGCCAGGTTAACTTTAGTTATTCTCGGGAGAAAAAGGTTTTTGAAAATCTTTCCGTGGCAATTGAACCGGGTCAGCGGGTGGGCTTAGTGGGATTTTCTGGGTCTGGTAAATCCACTTTTGTGAATTTAATTTTGCGGTTGTTTGACCCTCAATCAGGAAAAATTCTTATTGATGGGGTGGATATTAGGGAAATGACTCAGGATTCTCTCCATTCTCAGATTAGTTTAATTCCTCAGGATCCTTCTTTGTTCCATCGCACTTTACTGGAAAATATTCGTTATGGTCGTTTAGAAGCTGAAGATGAAGATGTGAAAATAGCCGCAATCAAGGCTTATGCCCATGATTTTATTGCTCAAATGAATAATGGTTATAATTCTTTAGTGGGAGAACGAGGAGTGAAGTTATCTGGAGGACAAAGACAGAGGATTGCTATTGCTAGGGTTATTTTAAAGGATGCACCAATTTTGATTTTAGATGAGGCAACTTCTAGTTTGGATTCTATTACTGAAAAGGCAATTCAGGAAACTTTGGATCTGGCAATGAATGATAAGACAGTGATTGTGGTGGCCCATCGTTTGTCTACCATTTCTCATTTAGATCGTATTTTGGTATTTGACAGGGGTCGTATTGTTGAGGACGGTTCTCATGATGATTTGCTGGCATTGGGTGGAACCTATTACAAACTATGGAAAATGCAGGCGGGTGGATTTTTACCTGAGGAAGCTAAAGTTGGTGTAGGAAGTTAATTACTAGTTTATTGACTTCTATTGAGTCAGTAAGGAAAGCATCATGACCGTAAATGGATTTTAAATATACTAGTTGACTGTTGGGAATTAAATTTGCTATTTCTTCTTGCTCTCTTGGGGGATATAATATATCGGAGCTAATGGCAATAATCATGGTAGGTTGTTTGATGCTTTGCAGGGTTAATTCGTAATTCCCCCCCTGGGTAATGTCATGGTTATCCATTGCTTTAGTTAAGGTAATATAGGTGTTGGCATCAAATCTCTCTATTAATCTTTGACCATGATATTTTAAGTATTTGGCTATGACAAATTGGCCTGTTTCTTCATCCCAGTTTCTGGCAAATCTTTCGCTAAAGCTCTGCCATGACCTATAGCTACTCATGGCCATCATTCGGGCTATGGCTAATCCCTGTTTGGGAGCTTTTTCTAGGGTGTAATTGCCTCCTTGCCAATTAGGATCAGCATATATAGCTTGTCTCTGAGCTTCGCTTAAACCAATACACCAGGCTGAGTGTCTACCAGAAGTGGCCATAGGTGCGATCGCCCTTACTATATGTGGATATTGTAGTGCCCACTCTAAGACTTGCATTCCCCCTAGGGATCCACCAATTACTAAGGCTAGGGATTTAATTCCTAAGTATGCGACTAAATGGGCTTGCAAGTGGACCATATCCCTGATTGTAATCTCTGGAAATGTGGCACCATAGGCAAATCCTGTATGGGGATTAATGCTCATTGAACCTGTAGTGCCATAACAACTACCTAATACATTACTGCATACAATAAAGTATTTGTTGGTGTCTAACGCTTTATTTGCACCTAATAAATCTTTCCACCAAGTATCTGCATC